>CAZVLL010000033.1:0-1745 GCA_964628025.1 uncultured Syntrophaceae bacterium | reverse complement strand
GTGATGTGAGGCTAAGAAAAAAGGTCTGGTAAGTCAAGGAGATTTTATCACAGATCCTGTGTAATGGTCTTGACACACGAGGTCCGTCCTCGTATACTCACCCACCTGTATGATATTTTTTTAAAGGAGGATGGGATGAACGGACGTATGCGGATTCGGTTTCTTTTGTCACTGCTCGTGTTTGGTTCCTTGCTGCTGCCCTGGAACGCGCTGGCCGGCCAGGCCAGGAATGTCATCCTCCTGATCGGGGATGGAATGGGACCGAGCCAGTTCGGTGCGGCCTGGCTGTACAGCAACAGGATCCTCGGGAAGGAGCTTCGCATGGTGGAGGTGATGAAGGACGGGCGGACGGCGTATCTGGTCAATGACACGGCGGACGCCATCGTCACCGAGTCGGCCGCCGCAGCCACCCAGATTGCCTGCGGGGTGAAAGTGCCGGCGCGCGCGGTCGGGATGGGGGCCGACGGGAAAACCCCCTGCACCACGATTCTCGAGATGGCCAAAGCGGGCGGCAAGGTCACGGGATTGGTGACGACTTCGGGCATTACCGATGCGACCCCCGCCTCATTCGCGGCGCACGTCACGCACCGGTCCGACGAGGCGTCGGTGGCGGCGCAGGAGCTCCAGCTCGGGGTGGATGTATTGATGGGCGGTCGGAAGCAGTTCTTCCTGCCCGAAACGTCGGCGGGCGGCAAGCGGAAAGACGGCAGAAACCTCCTGGAGGAGGCCCGGGCGGCCGGTTACGCCGTCGTGGGCACGGCCGGCGAACTGAAGCAGGCGCAAAGCGGCAAGATCCTTGGACTCTTCAATATGGGCAACATGTCCTTCGAGATCGACCGGGGAAAGACCCAGGAACCGAGCCTGGCCGAGATGACGGTGAAGGCCCTCCAGATCCTGTCTCAGGGCCCGAAAGGCTTTTTCGCCATGATCGAAGGCGGCCGGATCGACCATGCATCGCATCGAAACGATGCCGCCGCAACGATCAAAGACACGCTGGCCTTTGACGACGCTGTGGGGGTCGCCCTTGATTTCGCGCGACGGAATCCCGACACCCTTCTGATCGTCACGGCCGATCACGAGACCAGCGGGATGGCCCTCATCGGCCACAGCAAGGACAGCAAGGAGTATGTGGGGATCGATCTCAAGGCGATCCAGAAGATCCAGCTCTCCTTCGATCCCCTCATCGAAATGATCGGCAAGAACCCGACACCCGAAAAGGTCAAGGAGGTCGTGAAGCAGCATCTTACAATCGAGCTGAACGACGATGAGGCCAGGGCGGTGGCCAATGACAGCATCCGGAAACTCGACCCTGCGAACTACAGCTATGCCACGTCCCACTCCCTGGCTTTCGTCCTGAGGCCCTATCTCCGGGTCGGTTGGGCCAGCCAGACGCACACGGCCTCGCCGCTGTTCGCCTTTGGAACGGGGCCCGGCTCAGAGCCGATCAGGGGGTTTCTCCACAACACAGAGCTCTTCACCATCATGAGGGCGGCGATGGATTGATCTGACGCTTCACTCACATGAGATACTCGGCAAGATTTATGTCGTACATATTTGAATCAAGCCGCTTGATGATGCTTTTTTTAAACCGTCCGTCGGGGGTCTTTTCAGAAAGGTCGACAAGGTAGTTCTTTTTCACGCCGCTGCCGTCGACAATGACGCGAACCTTTGGTCTGTCTACGTATTCGGAGTTTCCTTCACATACAAGACCAAGTTCTTTTGAATCCGTGAATACGAGAGTGCCT
>CAZVLL010000032.1:0-1870 GCA_964628025.1 uncultured Syntrophaceae bacterium | reverse complement strand
ACCGGAACCAGAATGATTCGCAGCAGCGTCAGAAAATTCGGTATGTTCATGCTTCAGTTCCCGCTGGCATCCGGGCCGTCCGGCAGGGTTTCCAATGTCCGATTTACGACATCCTCGATCGCCTTCTCAAAGACCTGCGAAGATTTTAACTCCAAATTTTTACGTGTAAATCCATAGTTGCGGTAAACCTCCTTGCGCCGAACACGCCAAAGGATCTCTCCTGTTTTCGTGCTCCGCAGCTCGAATCCGGCCTCCGCAACCGTCGATGCATAGATGATGCCGCTGCCCATCCTGCTTTCGTTGAAAGTCGTGTACAAAGCCGCGTCGACTTTAAGTATTTCGCCTACCACCTGCGGTGCGACCTCCACCTCGCTGCCGGCGGAAACCCCGGCAAGCTTCTCATCGATCGAGCGCACCGGGACCCTGGGGTAACCTTTAAAGTAGAGTGCCTCAACCAATTTAGCCCGCAGCATCACCCAGGACTTCGCATCGGATGAGATGTTTTTGACGGGCATGACGGCGATAAGCCTCGTTCCCCTTTTGCCGAAATCGGATACGATGGCATGGGGAACTTTTGCGGCGCATCCGGCGACAAAAATCAAAACCAGCAATAACAATAAGGGGCGTAATGTTTTCATCATGATCTCGCATACCCTTTCACTTCAGAGTGATTTCCAGGCTTCGGTCATCCTGACGCTGAATTTCCCCTGTCAACCTTTCCCGGAGCCGCTCGGCTACGGTCGGGACCGCTCCATCCGCCGCTATGTCAAAACGGGCCAGCCCCCATGACGCTTCGCGGGGGACAGCCGCCCTGATCCCCGGTATCCGCTCCTTCAAAATTCCATGACAGCGGGCATAATCGCTGTAAGAGCGGATCCCGCGTATGGTCAGGGAAATCCTGGCCGAGACAGGTTCAGGCTGATTCGACCTGATCAGCCCCAGTCTCTGCAACTCGTTCCTGATGCCGCCTGCAAAGACAGTCGCCCGGATTGCCACGGTATAGACATCCGTAACGGCTGTTTCGAAAACAAGCCTGTAATCCTGAATGAATCCCTCTGCCTGCGAGTAGATCTGCTCTTTGAGCAACGGAGATTTTCGTTCCGCATCCTGCGGGGCAAGGAAGCGGTTTGCCACCTGCACAACCGCCTGCTGCAGGGCATCCCGAACGGCCTGATTCCTTGCACGGGCAAGGTCAAGACCGATCACAGGCGCGCTTCCTTCCGCTTCCACGACCTGCGTCGCCACCGCCTCTTCGCATGAAGAAACCGCGGGAAAGCAGACCATGACCGTAAGAAGAAGCAAAATGAATGCCGATGCCTGTAAGTCCCTCATGCGTCCTTTTTCAGTTTTTCGATCTCCTCACGGATGACGCGCTCGGCCACGGAGGGAATGACCTCCTGGGCGATTTTTTCCGCGATCTCTGAAGCCCGCTTCATGATCTCGTCGTGCAATCCCGAATCGACCAGCGCCATACGGGGCCTCTTCTCTACAACATCCGTCAGATCGTATATCTTCTCCCGACCGGCCACCTTCCCCGGAGAGCCTTGAGCCGGGGTAGCGGGAAAGTCTCCCGCACCCAGTACATCCACCAGGTCATGAATCTTGTCTTTCGGTTTCAGCACGCGCCCTTCGATCATCATCATCACCTTCCCGTCTTCCCCGGATAAACCTTCTGTCACGGTCGTGATCGTCCCCTCTGCCATTTCGCCGAAACGGCGGCTGTTCCACCGGATTCCACGACATCCGCGACATTCTGTTTTTTATCAAAAACAGTTATCATACCTCTGACGATAGTTCAAGGAAATAGTAGGAGCCTCTGCAATTCAGACACTAATGAGGTCTGGAAGGTGAGCGAGAGGGTGAAGGCGTG
>CAZVLL010000031.1:0-2867 GCA_964628025.1 uncultured Syntrophaceae bacterium | reverse complement strand
CTGGGCGGCAACTCGCTTCTGGATACGATCGTCTTCGGGAAACTGGCGGCAAAGGCAATCGCTGAGGACCTGGAGGGCGGCATCCCCCGGGCGGAGGAGAAACCCCTCCTGGAATTGAAGGACAAAATGGAGGTCACGCTCCGAAAACTGGCGTCGCCCGGCGGGGAGAGACCCGCCCTGCTTCAGGCCGAACTGAGCGCTACGATGAGCGAGAAGGTGGGCATCTTCCGGACCCGGGAGGAGCTGGACCAGGCATTGCAGAAGCTCCTCGAGATAAAGCGGCGGTATCGGGACGTCGGCGTTTCCTCATCGGCCCGGCACATGAATTACGAACTCACAGGCGCGGTGGAACTGGGATATATGATAGAGGTGGCCCATACGATCGTCCTGGGGGCAATCCTCAGGGAGGAGAGCCGGGGTTCCCACTTCCGACTGGACTTCAACACTCGGAACGACAAGGATTGGCTGAAGCATACGATCGCCCGGATGGGTACCGACGGCGATCCGACCATCACCTTCAAGGAGGTGGCGATTACCAGGTACGAGCCCAAGGAGAGAAAATATTGATGATGGCTTCGGAAAAAGTCCATATGCAGCGTTGCGCTTCCCCCTTCGTCGTTGCGGCGTACAAAACAGTACGCCTCACTCCTTAGGGGTCGCGCGCCTTGCCTCTGGAGCTTTTTGCGAAGCCATCCATTGTTGACTGTATTGGGAACTGATTGGGGAGCGAGGATATTGATCAAAGCCAGTACATATACTTTCAAAATTCTCCGGTATGACGCGAAGGCGCCGGGCACAAAACCCCGCTTCGCGACCTACCGGATCGCTGTGATTCCCGGCCTGACCGTGCTGGCGGTGCTGCTTCGGATCCGCGACGAGATCGACGGAACCCTCTCGTTTCGGTGCTCGTGCCGGTCCGCCGTCTGCGGGTCCTGCGCAATGGTGATCAACGGCAAGATCGATCTCGCCTGCCGGACGCAGGTGTCCGCCTTCAACACCGATACGATCATCCTGGAACCCCTGCCCAATTTAGAGGTGATCCGGGATCTGGTCGTCGACATGACGCCTTTCTGGCAGATGTACGAAAAGATCCAACCCTATCTGATCCGGCACAGCCCCGTTCCGGAAAAAGAGATCCCGCAAAGCGAGGAGGAGCGCCTGCGGATCGACCAGTACGTCAACTGCATCCTCTGCGCCTGCTGCTACGGCGCCTGCCCGGTTCTCGCACGGGAGCCAGAATACGTGGGTCCGGCAGCGGCGGCCAAACTCGAACGGTTCGTCCTCGATTCCCGGGACGAGCGGCCTGCCGCGGCACTGGATATCCTTAACGACGAGCGGGGCGTCTGGGGATGCGATACCCTCTTCCGCTGCATCGACGCCTGCCCGAAGGAAGTGCGCCCCACCGATGCCATTGTCGGTCTGCGTAAGGCGCTGGTGAAACACCGTTTCCAGAAGCTGCTCAAGGAAAACGAAAAATGAAGCTTAACTATTCCCTCATCACGAGGCGGACCTTTCTCAACACGCTTTTCGGCGGCTGGCTCGTCGCCTTCTTCTCCGGAACCTTCTATGCCCTCATGAAGTTCGCTTTTCCAACCCTGGGCAAGGAGCCCGATTTTGTCGTCCTGAACAAGAAGGATTTTATCGGTCTGGCAAATAATTCGATCAAGCGTTTCCCCTGGGGCGGCACGGTGGGGCTCTATTATACGAAGGCCGACGGCAGCGTCATCGCCCTGAAGGGGGTCTGCAGCCACATGGATTGCAATGTGGACTACAAGCCGGCGGAGAAGCGTTTTTACTGCGCCTGTCACCAGGGATGGTTCGACGAAAACGGGAAAAACGTCGCCGGGCCGCCGCCCAAGCCGCTGGAAATCTTCGTGATCACGGAAGAGGGTGAAAAACTGATCATCGCCAAGAAGGGGGTCAAGGTTGAACTGCCCAAGGCTTAAAGACTGGCTGGATGAGCGTTATGACTGGGAAGGGATAAAGAAGCTGGCCAAAAGCAAGCTCATCCCGGAACATCGTTACGACCTCTGGTACTACACCGGCGGGATCACGCTCTTTCTGTTCATCCTCCAGTTTATGACGGGGATGCTGATGGCCCTGTACTATGTCCCCCACATCGATTTCGCCCACAAGAGCATCATCGAAATCGTCACCAAACTGAACATGGGCTGGTTTTTCCGGTCGCTTCACCACTGGGGGTCGCAGCTCTGCGTCGCCTTTCTGTTCATCCACCTGTTTGGCACGCTGCTGCTGAAGTCTTACCGCAAGCCCAGGGAAATGGTCTGGGTGACCGGATTCATCCTCCTGGGCATCTCGATCTTCTTCGGGCTGAGCGGCTACTTACTCCTCTGGGATGAACGCGCCTTCGCAGCTACCCGCGTGGCGACGGGGGGGGCCGGCGCCTTTCCCGTCATTGGGTGGTTCATCAAGGCCTTTCTGCGGGGGAGCATGGATGTGACCGGCGACACCCTCCTGCGTTTCTATGCCTTTCACGTGGCGATTCTGCCGATCATCACCCTTAGTCTTGTCGGCCTGCATCTGATTTTGGTGCAGGTTCACGGGATGAGCGTGCCCCTCTCCCTGGAAAAGGAAAAACAGAAGGAAGTCCCCTTTTTTCCGAATGTCTTTTACAAGGATCTGATGATCTGGCTGGTGGTGATGGGGGTTCTCGTGACGCTGACAGTCCTCCTGCCGCCGGAGATAAATCCGAAGGCCGATCCCCTGGCCCCGCCGCCGGAAAACATCAAGCCCGAATGGTATTTTCTCTTCCTCCTCGAGACCCTGAAACTCTTTCCCGGTGAAATTCTGGGGCTCAACGGGGAGACGATCGCCATCTTGCTGGTCGCCGGTGCGATCCTCTTTTT
>CAZVLL010000030.1:0-9146 GCA_964628025.1 uncultured Syntrophaceae bacterium | reverse complement strand
CCCGATCACCGCCCCGAGCATGCAGATGTTGAAAACGATCGGCCGGCCGATCTTCTCCATCACCGTCTCGTACATCGGCAGTTCCACCTGCCGGGCGTCCACCTTCTTTCCCAGTTTGACATAGCGGCTGTCGGTGATAAACAGACCGCCCGGACGGAGGATGGAAAAATAATTCGCATACGCCTGCTGTGTCAGACAGACCAGCACGTTGGGCTGGATCACTTTCGGAAAGTGGATCGGGGACTCGGCGATGATGACGTCGGAACGTGTGGCGCCGCCCCGCGCCTCCGGGCCGTAGGATTGAGACTGAACGGCTACAAGATTTTCATGCAGTACGGCAGCCTCCGCCAGAATGATCGCCGCCGTGATCACCCCCTGTCCGCCCGAACCGGAAAAAACCATCCTGCATCGTTCCATGGTCAGATTCCCTTCATTGCCCGCTCAACGAGCTTCTGATACTCGGTGCAGTACTCCGGCATCTCTTTTTTCACAAAAATACCGCGCTCGATCAGCGAGGCATTTTCCTGCTTCGCCTTGGAACCAATCGGTGTGGTGATGGTCTTGAGCTTCTCCATCATGTCCACCGCGCTTCCCTCCTTGTTCTTTCTGCCGAAGTAGGTCGGGCAGGGCGACATCACCTCCACCACCGAGAATCCTTTGTGCCGGATCGCCTCTTCCAGGACATCAGCCAGCTGATTGACGTGGTATGCCGTGGCGCGCGCCACAAAGGTGGCCCCTGCCGCCGTCGCCATGCTCACCACATCGAATTCCTGGTCGATATTCGAATAGGGCGCCGTCGTCGCCAGTGTGCCGTAGCCAGACAACGGCGAATACTGACCGCCCGTCATTCCGTACACCTTGTTGTTCATCACAATCGCCGTCATATCGATGTTCCTCCGGCAGGCATGGATGAAATGGTTTCCCCCGATCGATAAGGCGTCGCCGTCTCCCATCGGCACCAGCAGTGTGAGATCCGGTCGGCTCATCTTCACCCCGATGGCAAACGCCAGCGCCCGCCCGTGGATCGTATGCAGCGTGTGAAAATCGAGGTATCCCACGATCCGGGATGAACAGCCGATCCCCGACACCATCACGATGTCGTTCTTGTTCAACCCCATACTCTCGATCGCGCGCAGAAGACCGTTGAGTGTGATTCCGTGCCCGCAGCCCGGACACCAGATATGCGGAAAGAACTTCTCCCGGAGATAGTCCTTTACGGCCATGTCAGACTCCTTTGCCTTGGATCAGGCGCAGAATGTTGCGAATATCGACCGGGGTGATCAATACCCCGTCCACACGATTGGCCAGAAAAATCCGCTCCGGCTTGTCCACAGCCAGCTTGACCGACTGTAAAACCTGACCCATATTCATCTCCACGACCACCACATAGCGGGCGTTTTTCGTCTTCTCCCGCACCAGAGCCGAGGGAAACGGCCACAGTGTCTGGAGCTCGAGCAATCCGATTCTCTCTCCGTGCTGACGGCGGTCCGTCACCACGTGCAGGGCCGAACGCGCCGATGCTCCGTACGAAATCAGAAGCAGCTCCGCATCATCGACATAATATTCCTTGTAGCGCGTCACCTCGTCCACATGGCTGTCGATCTTGTCCACCAGGTGCCGCAGGAGATCGTGAACCACTTGTGGCTGCTCTGAGGGGAATCCCCACATGTCATGAAACAGGCCCGTCACATTGTATCGGTGCACCCCGCCAAAATCCGACATCGGCAGACGGCCGTCCTCCCTCGGCAGATAGGGATGGTAGTCCACCCCCTCCCGCACCGATGTCTTGAGCCGCTCCACCAGAGGGATCACTCCGGACTCCGGTATCTCCAGACGTTCCCGCATGTGTCCGACCACCTCGTCAAACAGAAGAATCACCGGCGTCCGGTAGATCTCCGAAAAATTGAAGGCATCCACCGTCATCGCGAAGACGTCCTGATGATTCGAAGCGGTGAGCGCGATGATCGCATGGTCTCCGTGCACCCCCCATCGAGCCTGGTTCACGTCCCCCTGGCTGACCTTCGTCGGCAACCCCGTCGAGGGACCCCCCCGTTGCACATCCACGATAACGCAGGGGATCTCCGCCATGATCGCGTATCCCAGCCCCTCCTGCATCAGGGAGAAGCCCGGACCGCTCGTCGCCGTCATCACCTTCTGTCCCGTCAGCGACGCCCCGATGATCGCGCAGATCGAGGCAATTTCGTCCTCCATCTGCATGAATTTACCGCCCCTGCGGGGCAGATGCACCGACATCAACTCCGCGATCTCCGTCGAAGGGGTGATCGGGTACCCCGCAAAAAAATCCAGACCGGCGTACAGAGCCGCCATCACGCAGGCCTCGTTCCCTTGGACAAATGTCAATCTGCCGCCCATATCACTCCTGCTCCGTCTGCACCTCGATCGCCAAATCCGGGCACCTCAGCTCGCACAGCTTACAGCAAATGCAATCCTGCGGCCTGGCCGCCACCACCTTGTCGCTTTCATCCAATTCCAGAACCTTCTTGGGGCAGAAATTTACACATATTCCGCACCCCTTGCACCAGTCGCGATTGATCAGGTGACCCTTCAGCTTTGCCTTCGCCATATGCCTTCCTGTCTACTCAAGATCCCGAACCGGGAGACTTCCATGAAATCCCCCCTCAGAAGACCCCGTTGTGTGAACAGGGTTGGATGTAGACATCCCCTGTCCGTTGCGGGGCGACTTTTACGTGATGATTTTTTCAGCGGCACTATCTCTATAGAAGGATGCGTTTTTATTGAAGATCTTGATTGCCCCGTCAACGATCAGCCGGCATTTCTCGCTTACCAGCTGTTTGTCTTTGAGCCGGGCATTGAGCTGCATAATCAATCTCCTGATTTGTGCAAGGCGAATGGGTGTTCATTCATTCAATGCGTGCTTTTATAATAATAGGATAGCGTTTGTCAAGTTTTTTTTACCCGGAAGATTCACGAAGCGATCAGAGAGAAGTGATCCGAACATTCCCGCCGATGACGGGACAGGCGCCGGCCATAGCCTGCCCCTTATGATAGTAACGTTTGCATAAAAGATAGCAGCTTCCTTATGCGCTTGCACAGGCCTGTGCGACGGAGGTCCAGTAGGGGGACATGCTCCGCAGCCGCTCGATAATGGGCGGCAGCTTCTCCGTCACAAAATCGATCTCCTCCTCGGTATTGTAACTGCTCAGGCTGAATCGGATGGAGCCGTGGGCCATGGTAAACGGAACTCCCATGGCCCTGAGCACATGGGAAGGCTGCAGAGATCCCGACGTACAGGCCGAGCCGGAAGAGGCGCAGATCCCGTATTCGTTCATGAGCAGCAGGATCCCCTCCCCCTCGACGAATTCGAAACTGATGTTTGTCGTGTTGGGCAGCCGCCGCGAAACGTCACCGTTGACCCGGCTTTGCGGGATTCGGGCCAGAAGTGCCGACTCCAGTCTGTCGCGCAGGCGACTCACGGGCGAGTTTCCCGTCTCCAGGCGGCGGGCCGCCAGCTCGCATGCCTTTCCCAACCCGATGATGCTCGGGGTGTTCTCCGTGCCGCCCCGCCGCCCTTTTTCCTGATGCCCGCCGATCAGGAACGGGGAAAACTTTGTGCCTCTGCGGACGTACAGCACGCCGATCCCCTTGGGAGCATGGAGTTTGTGGCCGGAGATGGAAAGCATGTCGATGGCATTTTTCTTCATGTCTATCGGGATCTTTCCGGTCGACTGAACCGCATCGGAATGGAACAGGATGCCTCGTTGATGGACCAGTTCAGCCGCCTTCTCCACAGGAAAAATGACGCCCGTTTCGTTATTGGCCCACATCAGGCTGACGACGGCCGTGTCCGGGGAAAGGCTCGCCACGAGATGTTCCAGGTCCAGAATGCCGTTCTTGCCCACGGGCAGTTCCGTGACCCGATAACCCTGACCGGCCATATGTGCGAAGAGGGATCTGATGGCGGGGTGCTCGACCCGGCTGGTCACAATATGGCGTTTTTCGGGATTCGTCGCCAGGGCTGAGCGGATGGCGGCGTTGTCGCTCTCGGTGCCGCAGCTCGTGAAGATGATCTCGTCGGGGGTTGCGCCGATGAGCGCCGCGACCTGCTCGCGGGCCTCGCGGATCTGCAGGGCGACCTGGCCTCCGAAGGAATGCATGCTGGAGGGGTTGCCGTATCGGTCGCCGAAATAGGGAAGCATCGCCTCCAGAACATCGGGCGCCACTTGCGTGGTGGCGTTGTTGTCCAGATAGACGGTTTTCATGGGGCCACCTCCTCGATGATCAGGTCGGGTGAAACCAGATCCCGGAGTTTCGCCTCGACGAAATGCTTCAGCGTAATGTCGGACGCCTTGCAGACAGCGCAGGCGCCGCGCACCGCGACGATGACACGATTGCCGATCACGTCGATGAGTTCGATGTCGCCGCCGTCGTGCTTCAAGGACGGCCTGATCTCCCGTTCGAGTGTTTCTTCGATCATCTTGATCTTCTGGATGTTGGTCAGCTTGGGTTGTACCGCCGGCTTGGCCTCGGCCCGCACCCTCTCGATGATCTGCCGGATGGCGTCATGGCAGTTGCTGCAGCCGCCGCCCGCTTTGGTGTAATTGGTCACATCCTCGACCGTCGTGAGGTTGTTCTCCCGGACGGCCCGCTCGATCTCCCGGTCCGTCACGCCGAAACACTCGCAGACGATCTGCGCCCCCGGCTCCTTGGCAGGCGCCCCCTGGTAATTTTCGATCGCCTTTTCGAGGGCCTCCTTCCCCATGACGCTGCAGTGCATCTTCTCCTGAGGCAGGCCGCCCAGGAAGGCCGCGATGTCCTGATTGGTCACTTTCTTGGCCTCCTCCAGCGTCATCCCCTTGATCATCTCGGTGAGCGCCGAAGAGGAGGCGATGGCGCTGGCGCAGCCAAAGGTCTTGAACATCGCCTCCTTGATCCGCTTGTTCTCGTCGAGTTTGAAGGAAAGCTTGAGGGCGTCACCACAGGCGATGGAACCGACCTCTGCTACACCATCCGCATTTTCCACTTCCCCAACATTCCGAGGATTGAGAAAATGTTCCCTGACCTTGTCCGTGTATTCCCACATAAATCGCTCCTTAGAATAATCTCTGATGACATTGCCGATGCCTGTTCAGGGTGCTGACGAAAGGCCCCGACCTGGGGCCGATGAAGGAACAGCGGTCCCTGAATGGTCTGGCGTGAAACGGATCGCCGTCATTCCTTCACTCCGTCTACGATAGCTATCTTAAGTCCGACGGAATGGATTGTCAACGGGGAACCGTTAGTGGAAACCCGTCATAGGGATAACATCCGATGAATGGTCATCGCAGGGCTTCCACTCCCGTGAGGATATCCGCGAACCGGTGAGCGATGTAGTCGGGAGTGACGCTTTCATGGAATTTGTCTCCTTGATTGGAATCGACAAAGATGGTCTTGATGCCAAGCCGGCTCGCCCCATAGATGTCCCGATACATGTCGTTCCCTACATAGATGACCTCATCCGGCATGAGCTTCATGATGTCGAGGGCCTTCTCGGTCAATCTTCCGTCGGGCTTCCTGAATCCGTAATGCGCGGAGATGATGACAGGCTCGAAGTAACCATCCAGTCCCAGTGCTTTCATCTCCGGCAGGGCATAACAGGTTTGGGCGTCTGATACGAGGGCCATGCGATGGGAAAGGCGCAGCCCGTCGAGCACGCTCTTAACACCGGGGTAAAGCTGGAGACGTTTCCGGGAGATGCCCCGGTATATATGGGCAAGAATCAAGGCCAGTCTCCGCCGTTCAGGGGCCGCATTGATGCCTTCCTCCCTGAGTAGGGCTCCCCATATGGCTTCAACGTCTATTTCCGGGAATTCCTCTCCGCCCTCTTCCTTTTGCTGTTTCATGATCCGGTAGTAACGATCCCGCACCTCCCACCGGTGCAAGTATACCCCATGGTAGGTCAGATAATGGGCGATACCGCGGTATATCTCTTCCATCGACTCGTCGGTCTCGATATCGATCAATGTCCCATAAAGATCAAACAGGATTCCCTTTATTGCCATAGGTTATCTACCTCAATGTTGTCCTTGCCTCATCCAGTAACTGCCGGCGGTAATTATTGGTAATCCACGAGTTACGTGCGATGCGCAGCAGGGTCATCCCCATGTGAAACGGAACGCGGCAGGTGATGGACCGAAAGGCGCTGTCCCGGTCGGGGAAGTGGCAGGCATACTCCCAGAGGAAGTGCCCGATAAAAGGTTCCGCCAGCCATTTATCGCCGGTGTGTTGCATGAAGAAATGCTTGATCTCGGCGGCCACCCGCCCCACATCGAAGACCCGGTCCGCCGGTTTCATGCGCTCCAGGTCGATGGCGATGACCCAGGGGCCGTCACCGAAGAGGATATTGGTGGGTGTCACGTCGCCGTGGACGAGGACCTGGTTGTCCTCCCACATAAACCCCTTTTCCCGCCACTGCTCCTTCAGCCGGTGGAAATCCTCAGCCTCATCCCATCCGATGTGTCCCCAGTTTTTCAACTGATCCATGACCCGGTCGAAGTAGGAGCAGTCCCGGTTCATATCCACCCGGTCACCGGTAGCAGTCCTATTGTGCAGGGTAGCGAGAAAATAGGCGAGAGAGGCGAGTTTCTGAAAGAAGGCTTCTCTCGCACCTTCCTGGATCGCCTTGATGATAAAGGTGTCGAGAGACGTGCCGTAGCAGAATTCCTCAACCAGAAGACAGTTGAGACCGGCATTGCGGCCGAGAGGGCGGACGATGTAATGGGGATAGCCGGTAAAGCCGATGCTGCGCAGATAATGAAGATTGTTGAATTCCCGCTCCATGTGATGGCAGGCAGTCTCCGGCGAGCGGCCTGTGATGCCGGAAAAAAACTTTCCGACAATACACATCCGGCTGCTCAGCTCTTCGTAAAGGTAAACATGGTTGGATGCCTGAAGGCCATACACCCGGAAGTCGGGGGAAACGCCGTCGACACCGAGCTGCGGGAGGATGTCGCAGCGCAGATACCCATAGAGGGGATCTTTTTTGGAAAGATGTCCAAGGTATTTCATGAAGCTCTATTCGGCCACTGCACACCGCATTGAATGGTCTGTCGCTCATCTAGTCTATAAACGTATATGAAAAATAACATCAAGCGCCCCGGATGGCAAGAACAATCATTCCTAAAATCATTGACAAAATGACTGAATAGTGATTTCTTGTCCACGTGCAGGAACCTTCCCACACGCTTCACAAGATCATAGGGCGCAGGAATGACCGGTCGCAAGCGGGCGGCCGCTGAGTAGACTCGTTCGCCAATATGAGACATTGCCGATCGTAAGCAGAATGGAATAAGGTATCATGCCCGAAAACCTGATAGAACGTTACCTGACCGAGATGGGGGAAGTTCGGGATACAAGATCCAGCGTGGCCGAGACTTCGTTCTATCCGGCGTTGGAACGGCTGCTCTCGGGCATAGGGAAAGGTCTTTCCCCCAAGGTCCGCTGCGTCATCAACCTTGCCAACCGGGGTGCCGGACTTCCCGACGGCGGCCTGTTCTCCGCGGATCAGTTCCACCGCAAGTCACGCGGCGCGGACGCCAAGGAGGACCCCTTCCTGGTTCAGAACCCGTCGCGTGGTGTGATAGAAGCCAAACCCCCGTCTGAAGATGTCCGCCGGGTGGCCGGATCCGAGCAGGTGGAGCGATACTGGAAAAAGTACGGCATGGTGCTTGTGACCAATTTCCGCGCCTTCGCCCTCATCGGGAAAGGCCCGACCGGACAACCGTGCGTTCTGGAATCCTTCACGCTGGCAGAGTCCGAAGGCGAATTCTGGCGTCTCACCGCCCAGCCGCGCCGGGCGTCGGCAGAACACGGCGAACGCATGCTGGAGTATTTGAAGCGTGTGCTGCTCCATAATGCACCGCTGGCCGCTCCACAAGACGTGGCCGGCATTCTCGCCTCCTATGCCCATGACGCGAGGCTTCGCATCGATCAAGCTGATCTCCCGGCCCTGACCAGCCTTCGACAGGCGCTCGAAGACGCCCTCAGCCTGCGTTTCGAAGGCGAGAAGGGCGAGCATTTTTTTCGTTCGACGCTCATTCAAACCCTCTTTTACGGCGTCTTCTCGGCGTGGGTTTTGTGGGCGCGTCGGCGCGATGCCAAACTCAGTGAAAAAACCGGATTTGCTGACGCCCTCCGAGAGACGGCTGCGCCGTATGCCGTCGCCGGCGGCTTCGACTGGCGCTCCGCCCACTACCTCTTGCGCGTGCCCATGCTCCGCGCCCTTTTCGTTCAAGTCGCCGATCCCGCCCGTCTCGGCGCGTTGGGCCTGATCGAAGTTCTCGACTGGACTGCCGCCACCCTGAATCGCGTGGACCGCGCCGAGTTCTTCAAATCCTTTGACGAGGGACACGCCGTCCAGTACTTCTACGAACCCTTCCTGCACGCATTCGATCCTGATTTGCGCAAGGAACTCGGCGTCTGGTACACCCCCGAGGAGATAGTCCGTTACCAGGTCGAGCGGGTGGACGCGGTCCTCCGCTCCGAGCTCGGTCTCGCCGACGGACTCGCGGACCCGAAAGTGGTCGTCCTCGATCCTTGTTGCGGCACCGGCGCCTACCTGCGGGCCGTCCTTCGCCGTATCGCCGTCACCCTGCATGACAAGGGCGGCGACGCCCTGGTCGCGAACGATCTTAAGAAAGCCGCCATGGAGCGCGTCTTCGGCTTTGAGATTCTGCCCGCCCCCTTCGTCATCGCGCATCTCCAACTCGGTCTGGAACTCGAAAACCTCGGCGCGCCGCTCAGCGACCGATGCGATCCGCCCGAACGCGCCGGCGTCTATTTGACCAATGCCCTAACCGGCTGGGAGCCGCCTAAGGAAAAGCCGAAACAGATCGCCTTCCCCGGTTTCGACGACGAACGCGACGCCGCCGGCCGAGTGAAGCAGGAAAAGCCCATCCTTGTCATCCTCGGCAACCCCCCCTACAACGCCTTCGCCGGCGTCAGTCCCGAGGAAGAGGACGGCCTGGTCGAACCCTACAAAAAGGGCCTCATTTCCGAGTGGGGCATCAAGAAATTTAACATGGACGACCTCTACATCCGCTTTTTCCGTCTCGCAGAACGGCGGATCGCGGAAGTCGGGGGACGGGGCATCGTGTCGTTCATCTCGAATTTCTCCTATCTGGGCGATC
>CAZVLL010000029.1:0-13463 GCA_964628025.1 uncultured Syntrophaceae bacterium | reverse complement strand
GGCTGAGCGGAAAACTGTGGCCGTGTAACCATCTGCCTTTTCTCAGAATTCAGCAAGCTGATGCTTTTGGGTAAGGTGGTGCAAGAAATTTCTTGCACGGAATGGAAAACGGACGGAAAAAGCATTCCATGAGCGGCCAGATTGTGAAAATAATTCTTCGCCAGTTTGAAGTGACGTGAGTTTTGTATGACGTGCGGCAAAGCTTTCAAAAACCAGATTGGCTACAGGGGAGTAATACGCCCTTTTGGTGCAAGATTCAGGTATTAACAGTATCATGACCCCATTTGCGTGCTGCTAAGGCGCAGAAATTTATGTGCTAGCTCATATCTCCGCTCACAAAATATAAGCGCGCTCGTATTTTACGAGCGGCGCTCATAAAAAGTCCCCTTGCCTCTGCCCTTGGGCAATATTTTGCCGTCTTCGGTCAATCGTTTCAGCAAACGGCTCGCTTGAAACGGACTGATCTTGCATAGATCCGCGGCATCTGCCCGTTTGATAGCGCCGTGCTTTTCGATGTAGACAAGGACCATCTGTTCCTGCTGAATGGGGTCGAATCCGGCTTGTCGGACATAAGCGGCTTTCTGTCCTACATGACGGTATACCTTGGCACTGAGGGTGAAGGAACGGCCCCGTCCAGTTCCGTGCGCCTCCACCAGACCGGCTTCCACAAGCTTTTCCAGTGCATTGCGGGTTGCCTGCTCGGACTTCTGGATATCCGCGGTGAGGTCCGCGGTTGTCAGGCGCCGCTCATGACGAAGGCAGGAAAGGATAATCAGGCCGTCGATCGGCATGGCCCTTCCGGTTTGCTCCTCGTGGTGCAGGATCATCTCCAGAAAGCCGATATCTGCATCCGCTTGGGGCAGTATGAGCACGACGGTGGAAGCATCCGTCATCGCGTAATCCGGCGCCGGACGGCCATAGCGTAGCATGCCTTCGTAAATTCTGTCGATGCCGCGCCCGGTGCGCTCGGCCAGTCCGATCCGTTTGACAATGTCGGCAAGCAGAGGATTACGGGAGCGTGGGGCAGCCACCAGAAGATTGTGCAAGGTGATGCCCTCGACAAACCCGCCCGGACTGGATATGGTCAACCCCTCATCGTCAAGGCGGACGTGGACCGCACCCAGACGGGAGTAATCGCGATGCACCAACGCATTGATGAAAGCTTCCCGGAAGGCCCGACGGTCGTAATTCGGGATCGGCACACGGAAGAGACCTACCTGAATTTCCTGCTCATTGATGCGGGCTTTGAAAAGCAGCTCGACTTCTTCAAATGTTTGGAGCAGTGGCTTTCTAAAAAACTCATTGGCTCGGACTTCCGTGCCTTCGAGCACTTGAAAGGCGACCTCATGGGCGGGAAGTTGCCGGCGCAGCACTTCCTCACGTCCAATCATCAGCAAGCCTGCTACTGTTGGGTGACGAACGCCGTCGACGGTTGCGATGAGACCCAGTGCCCCATCCAACTCTTCGTCGGCCAGGGGAAGTAATGCGGTGTCACCGCCGTAACGGCGGATCGATTCCCTGATCCGTTGACGTTCCAAGGGATTAAAATCCTCAACGGTGAGTGAGACAAGGGCAATAGCCGACGGATCGACAAGCCCCATGGACGACTGACGCTGCATGAACTCATGCGGGTAGAAGGGTATGGCTTCGGGCCTGCCACTGGCGAGCAGACGGCGGTGGAGCAGGAGCCCTTCAGAGGTAGAGACAATAGATCTCACCTTTGGCACCTGTATCCGTAGAATGTGTTTGCCGCCCGTTTCAAGTACATCGCCCTTTACGGCGACCGCAGGATTGGTTCGATTGGCAACCAGTGCAGCCAGTCCCGTGATGTCCTGGTGTTCCGGATGCACTCCGGTGACCATTCCGTCATCTTCAACGCCGAGCAGCAGCGTGCCGTCTTCGGTGTTCGCCAAGGCGACAACGGCAGAGACAAGGTCTCGATCTGATAGGCGCTTCAAATCGCTTTTAAACTCGACCGTGAGTGTTTCGCCCTGCCGGAGCAGTTCTTTCAATTCGTGTTTATTGACATTCATTTGCGGTCTCTACTCGATCACGATCCGTACCTTGCCGGATTCCTTTCCTTTGGTGATTTTATCCAGGTAATCTTCAAACCGTTTTCTCATCTCCGCCGGGGTGACCGGTGATCCTCCCGCAAGGAGCGCTGCACGTAGGGCTTCCGTCTTGACCTGCACCTTGATCAGACCGGTGAGAGCCTCTTGAAGGGCGCGAATGAAGTCTTGGTCAAGGTCATCTGGAAGGGCCTGCTTCTTGATGAAGCCGTCCATAAGTTTCCGGGGATCGGGCTTGAGGAGGGCCAGGTTTCCCTTGGTCGTCGGGTCTTCCAGGTTTGTTAGCAAGGTCTGGGTCCAGTCTGCCACAAGATTGTCGAGTTCATCATCCAGATTGTCAAGCATCGCGTCGGCTGTGATTGTTGTATCCTCGGATGCAGGTTTGTATCCGCAGTGCGGACAAATGGGCGTGGCTTCCAATTCCTGCTCGGTAAAGGACGAAGCAGCCTTTCAAGTCCTCCGTCAGGCTCTTTTTAAAGTCGGTTAAGTGCTGGCGGGGCATGAGATCTATGGAGGTGAGTTTCTGCAGCATCTTCAACCGTTCGTCGTTTATGAATTGTACTTTGCGTTTATCCCCTTTGACGCCCAGCCGCGCCTTGCTGTGAAGAGAGAGATATATCCGGATGTAGCCTTTCTTTAGATCCGTCAACCTACGCTGGGTTTGCTGGCGGAAGATGACGGCTCTGCGTTTGTCTGCGTCGCTAATCTGCTCGATGATATCGAGGCGTGCAGCCTTTACCTTGTCAAGCCATTCATGCTCAGACGGCAGGACCGCCTCGGCCGTGGAGAGATAAGCGGCCGTCGTTCCGAGGTCAACCACCAGTTCTTCGAGGGATTTGATCTCGGTAAGGGAAGAGAGCCCATCTCGATGCGCGGTCACTTCCGAAGCGTCGTAGCGGAAGTTCTTGAGTTTGCCGGTCGTGGTGTAGGCCTGCAGGGATTCGAGGAAGGTCTTTGTTTCGTCCAGTTTGGCACGCAGCTTACGTACTTCGTCTTCAGCCAGAAGGCTGCGGCTCCAGAAGAATAGTCCCGTCTGCAAGGTCTGCTGGGCAAGTACAATCCCCTCTACGAGACGTAAGATGGTTACTTGTATCCTGGTGACGACACCGTCTGCCTTCTCGCCGCCCATGGCAATGACTTGCGCCTCTCCCGGGGTTAGGGTAGCGCCTATGGTGCAGTAAGGTTGAAGCAATTCTATCAAGGCCGTGATGCCGGGGAGATTCCAGTCCTTGGGCCGTTCGATATGCCTGAATTGGACGAGTTCGTCGATGGCTGTTCCGGCCAGTTGCGGCAGACCCGTGGCGTCGAACTTCTTGCCCGGAATGGAAATAACCACCTCGCCCGCATAGACCAACGCGGCCAGGACCACCACGGCCCATTCGGGTTCAAGCCTGAGTGTTTGCGGTGCCAGATACTCCACACCATGGTCTTCCTCGATCAGCTCACCATGGTTGATCACTTGCCCTTGCCCCTTCTTCTTGGCGACGTCGAGGATGTGGTTGGCATATTTCGATCGGTAGGGATCGAGCCTCTCGCCGTCGAGCAACTCCAGGGCGTCAAGTACTGCGGTGGCCTGTCTGGTGCGGGTCTGTCCGGCGATGACGCGCAGGGCGTCTTGCGCCGCCTGTGCCCGGTTGCCCCCTGTGATGAGCACCGAGAAGCATGGGTATTCGGGAGCCTGGTCCTGGAAGCGGGTGCAGAGACAGATGCCCGCGATGGTGTTCACCAGATCACGGAAATTGATGCGCTCGTGGGCGCCGATACCCGAAAGGGCGCGGATGGATTTGCCCTTGGCCCACTCGGTCAACAATTTGGTGCGCCCCTGGTAGGTGACCTCGAAGGCCGTAGCCATGTTCTTCTGGAGCCATTGCACGAGGTCTCGTAAGAAATTCGATGCTTTGGATTCGTAAGTGCCCTAGGCGTGCCCTGATGCGGTGGATGCGAGATCCAAGGCCGAAGCATAGTTTCGAAGAGCAATGCGGAATTCCTCGTCCGTGTTCGTCAGGCGCAGAAACAACTCGTCCGGCTTCTTCTCGTCCCTGAAATGCAGTGCGTCGAAAGGTTGGATGAAGTAGAGGTAGAAATCCCGCGGCGGCACGGCTGTGGAACGCTCGTTGGGCGCACCGAAGAAGAGATAACCCAGGCGTGCGGCCTTTCGTTCCAGCCATTCCAGTTCGTGCTGCCAGATCTTGTACCCCGTCACGTAGGTCGGATTATCAATGACTTCCATGACGCGCTTCAATGCTTCGTAGTAGTAGCGGTTGAGCTGCGTAGAATCGAGACTTTCAGCCCGTTTCTCGATCAGGGCGTCGAAGTCGTCCGTTTTCTTGAGGTCAAGGTAGTATTGGCGGTTATTCGGGTTGGAGGAGATGAACTGACCGCTCACCGTCTTGTGGATTTCCCGCAGGACGGTTTCCACCTGGGAGAGCAGATCATCGGCCGGATCGCCCCCCAGTTCCTCGATGCCCGGCTGGAAGAGGCAAAGTCCATCGCGCAGCTCCTCCGCTGTCGCGCCCAAGGTGGCGTAGATGTCGCCCGTTGTGAGCCGATGGACCGATAAAGCATGGATGAGCCGCACGGCCATACGCTTGTAGGTCGGGCGGGTGAATGCCTGTTCAATGCGGGATT
This sequence comes from uncultured Syntrophaceae bacterium, assembly GCA_964628025.1. GTDB lineage: Bacteria > Desulfobacterota > Syntrophia > Syntrophales > UBA2192 > UBA2192. Next base: position 8,766 of record CAZVLL010000029.1, on the reverse strand, counting down.
CAAGTACCTGGCTACAGTCGATGACCGCCTTGATGTCCGTCACTGCCCGAAACGACGGGTTTTCTCGCAACGTTGTCCAGTAACCGTCGTAGGCGATGATTCCCGGCCTGTCGCCCGGGACGTCTTGGGTGATCAGCTTTTTCATGGCCAGGGACAAGGTTTTGAGCACCTCCCGTTTTTCCACAGCGGTTACCCGTTCGAAGGTGTCGATGTAGTCCGGATGCACGGGGAAGAGGCGCACGAATTCATCCATACGCTCATTCATGCGCCCGTAGAATTTGGCGAAGGGGGTCAGATACTCCCGAATTTTAACCTGTTGATCGGCGGTCTTTTTGAGCAGACGTTCAGCCACGACGAACTTGACGTCCCTGCGGGCGATTAGGATTTGCTCAAAACGGTCCTTCACCCGGCGGATGCTGTCGGCCACGAAGGAAAAACGGGGGCTGTCGAAGATGGCTTCCTGGACGCCTGCGATGAAGCGGAATTTGAGGTCTTTGCAGACCTCGCCTACTTCTCGCAGGAAATTGAGGTCTAGGATCAATTCCTGGTCTTTGCGGGTGCGCAGGTAGTCGAGCAGTTCGTCCACCACCAAAAGCAGGCCGTGGTCAGGATACTCCTGGCCAAATGCGGCCATCATTTCCTCGAAGGCCCGTTTGTTGTTCGGCACCTTGTCCGCTGGTGGAAAGAAATAGGATACCCCTATTGCTGCCAGATGCTCTTCCAGTTCCGCCACGAGGATATCGTGCAGGGACATTGTGGTCGCGCCGATCTCGGTTCGGACCACTTTGAACCGGCCGCTGATCTTACCTGCGGCGCTGGCTACGTTTTTGCCATTCAGTTGGGCCGCTAAATCACCATTTTCGGCCAAGGCGGAGATCACGGACAACAAGTGAGACTTACCCGTGCCATAGTTGCCAACGACAAGCAGACCCTTGTTATCCATGGGTTGGTCGAACTGAAGCTGAGGAACGACCAGGTTGACCAGCTTTTCGGCCATTTCATCGGAGATCACGTAGGTCTTGACAAGCTGTCGGGCGGCGGCGGTTTGGTCGGCATCCCGTAATTGAACCACGGACTCGATAGGCTCAAATTGGATCAAGTCCCCGTATTCAAGTAGCCCTGTCTTTGGTGTTCCGCCTGCGGGCTTTTCCGATGCATGTCTTGATTTGCCGTCCTGCAGATTTGTCATCGTCTCTGCCTCATTAAACTTTCGTTCCTTGTCTTCATGCAATGGCCTCCGGGGTCACGACCAGGAAATCCCGCGAAGGATATCGCCTATATTCGGCGTGGCCCGGCGCTGCGTAGACCAGGTGATCTCCTTCGATGGAGCCGTTCCATGCCGCGACCACCGTCTTGTTTCGTGAGAGCCCCTGCAGCAGCCGTAAAGGGTCTTGTTTAAGCGTGATATCGAAAAGAATTTCGATATTGTCCAGCAGGGTCACTTCGGCTACCGATGCGGCCACAATGTTCGAGAGGAGATGGGGTAACTGTAGCGTACGCTGGCGGGAGGTCAAGTCGAGCAGTTGCCGAGACAGTTCGAGATTGACATTGACCAGCGGAGCAGCTATTCGCTCATGCACAGCCCGAAGCGCGGCAGTCTTGCCTGCACCTGCTGGGGCCACCAGCATGACAAGACGGTAGTATAGATTCGCAGCCTGACCGATTCCTCGTATGACTCTATCGGTGAATGGCTCCGCCATTAACGCTTCCCTCCTGCATCAGGTTCGCTCACCCGCGTTGCTTCCAGCCAACGATCAATGGCTTCTTTACGGAAACGCCAGTGTCGGCCGATCTTCTGGGATGGGATCTTGCCTTCTCGAACAAGCTTGTAGAGTGTCGACTTTGGTATTTTCAGGTAGGCGGCCAACTCTTCAATTGTCAAAACATCGCCGAGTTTGTTATCCATCAGGTGCACCTCTCTGGTATCAAGGCAAATTGAGACGCAATATGTCTTATGTTAGAGTGATAAGTAACAGTTAGTGATAGCTATTGTCAATCAATTTTTGAGGCAACGGGCGATTACTACCCTGTCCCGCCAATTTCTTCGAAGATGTCGGTTCGGCAATCGGTGACTATGTAGAACTATGGCAAAAGAAAGTATCCATTGCATTACGAACATGTGCCGGACCTGTTACTCCTACAACGACAATTAGCAGCTAACTACCAGATATCATTAGATGTTCCCGAAACGGCTACGAAACGTAATACATTGATATTATTGAATATATTGTGTAAGTGGCGTTGTAGGGTTACAATATCTTGATCAAATGCCTCAAACAAAATGCTTCAAACGAGTTTGACAATATACCTCCGGAGTGTTATCCATTTACCGCAGTATATCGGAGACACCTGCGGAAGGCTTCGTGCTGCGGATGGTCTTGGGTGAGAGGCGGAAGTGTGGGATACGATCCCCCCCATTGCCGTTTGGATGCTTGCGCGCGGGCTGGCCCATTTGCAGCCCCATTTACAAGAAAGGAGGAGACGTTATGAAAAAGCTCATCGTTCTGGTCGTTTTGATCATATTCATGGCGCCGTTTGTCTTCGCGGCGGGGCAAGAGGCGAAAGGTCCGATCGGAGGACAGGCCCTTGCGGAGAAGGCAAAGGCGGAAGGAAAGGTGGCGTTTTATGCGAACATCACCGCGGTCGAGCCCATTCTCGATGATTTCTCCAAAAAGTACGGCGTCAAAGCGGAGTACACGCGACTCTCCACGACCAAGTTCATCGCGACCATCCTGACCGAGCACGCGGCCGGGAAACTCTCGGCGGACGTCCTCCAGGCGCCGATGCCGGTGCTGGAACTGCTCAAGGAAAAAGGCGTCCTTGCCTCCTACACGTCCCCCGCCGCGGCAGGGTATCCGAAATGGACGAACAAGGACGGCAAGATCCAGAGCTTCGGCATCGAATATGCCGCCCTGATCTACAACCGGGAACTCGTCAAGCCGGCCGATGTCCCAAAGAAATACGAGGACCTGACGGACCCGAAATGGAAAGGGAAGATCGTCATGGCCGATCCCTCCTCCCATTCGACGACCATCTCCTGGCTTGTCGGGCTGAAGGAAAACGTCATCAAGTCGGAGGCGGAATGGATGAAGTTTCTCAAAGGCCTTGCCGCCAACAATCCGATGTTCGTGGCATCCTTCGGCCCAACGCCGGCCCCGATCGAGAGCGGCGAGATGCTGATCGGCATCTCCATGCCGAAATACATCATCACCAAGGCGCCCGCCCCGCTGGATTGGGCAAGGGTATCCCAACCGATGATGGGGACGCCCCGTGGGATGGCGATCGCCGCCGGCGCCCCCCATCCCAACGCCGCCCGGCTGTTCGTGGATTACTGGCTCTCCAAGGACGCCATGAAGATCATGGCCGAGAAGGTCGGTGAATACGTCCTGGCACCGGGGGTGTATCCTCCCATCGCGGGGATCGACAAGGCCAATGTCATTCCGATCCGCGAACTGTCGGACGAGGAGATCAAGAAGTGGGGCGGCGAGTTCAAGAAGATCTTCGAGAAGCCGAAATCCTGATATGGAAATCCGAATCAGAAACCTCAGCAAGAACTACTATTCGGAAGGCAAGACGATCGCGGCGCTCGACCGGGTCGATCTGACCATCCCCGCCGACAGGATCTTCACCCTCCTGGGACCGAGCGGCTGCGGCAAGACCACCCTGCTGCGGTGCATCGTCGGTCTGGAGATGCCCGATTCGGGAGAGATCGCCATCGGGGAAGAGGTTGTCTTCTCGGCGGAGAAGTCCCTCTCGGTCCCGCCGGAGAAACGGGGGCTGGGAATGGTGTTCCAGACCTACGCCATCTGGCCCCACATGAACGTGTTCGACAACGTGGCCTACCCCCTTCAGACCCGGAACGAGCCCAGGGAAGAGATCAAAAGAAAGGTCAAAAAGACGCTCCATTTCGTCCAGCTCGACGGGTTCGAGAACCGACCGTCAACAAAACTGAGCGGCGGTCAGCAACAGCGGGTCGCCCTGGCGCGGGCCCTGGTTGCCGAACCGAAGGTGATCCTCTTCGACGAGCCCCTGAGCAATCTCGACGCAAAACTCCGTGAGGAGACCCGGAAGGAGCTGCGGAGCTTCCTCACCGAGCTCAAGATCACCGCCGTCTATGTGACCCATGACCGGATCGAGGCGCTGTCGCTGTCGGACAGTATTGCCGTGATGAAAAACGGCCGCATCGTCGAGACGGGAACGCCCTGGGAGATCTATTTCGATTCCGACAGGAGGTTTGTGGCGGATTTCATCGGCCGCGCAAACTTCATCGAGGGCAAAGCGGCCTTAGTCGACGGGTCCTTTTCCATAATCGATTCCGCGATCGGTCCCATCGCCTGCCAGAAGAAGATCGCGGCGCCACCGGGGACGGCCGTCACGGTGTGCATCCGCCCCGAGTTCATCAGGGTGCTCAAGGGCGACCACAAGGAGGGGCGCAATATCTATAAAGGGAAGGTCGAATCCCTGGTCTTCGTCGGAGACGCCTATGAGGGGGAGATCCGGGTCGGAGCGACCCTCCTGATCTTCCGGATCGAGCCGACGACCGCCGTCCGGGAGGGCGAAGAGATCGCCCTCCACTTCGATCCGCGCCACTGCTCTATACTATTGAGTTGAACGGGTAAGCGATGCACAAGACCAGAACAGCCCTGACGCCGAGCCTGATCGCGATCGTCGGATTTCTCACGGTCTGCCCCGTCGTCATGCTCCTTTTCGGAAGCTTCACCCAGGGTCTGGGGGCCTTCGGCGACTTCACCGTGGAGAAGTACGTCGTTGCCTACACCGATCCCGCGTTTGCCGACATCCTTGTCAATACGGTCGCCTTCACCATCGGATCGGCCCTCGTATCCACCATACTGGCCCTGTTTCTGGCCTATCTGAACACCCGGACCAACATCCCCTTCAAGTTTCTCTTTCGGATCATCTCCATCATCCCGATGATGATCCCGCACATCCTGTTTGCCGTGAGCTGGTCCCTGCTCCTGAATCCCTCCAACGGGATGCTTAATCTGCTCTTGAAGGAGATCTTCAGCCTCGCGGAGTCGCCCTTCAACATCTACACCCTGCCGGGGATGATGCTGGTGGAGGGGCTCTTGGATATGCCCATCGCCTACCTGATCATCGCCCCCGCCATGTCCGCTTTCGACGTCTCTCTGGAGGAGTCGTCCAAGGTCTGTGGGGCGTCAAACCTGCGAACGCTCTTCCGGGTGACCCTGCCGATTCTCAGGCCGGCGATCCTTGCCGCCATCACCCTGGGCTGCGTCCGAAGCCTTGCCTCCTTTGCCGTCCCGGCGGTGCTCGGCATACCCGGAAGGAAGTATGTTCTGGCCACCCACCTCTACCGGATCGTCGCCACCGGCTTTGTTCCCGACTACGGGATGGCAGCAGCCGTGGGGATGAGCGTTCTGGTTGCCTCGATCACACTCATCTATCTCTACCGTCATCTGACCCGGGAAGGCGAGAAATACGTGACGGTTTCCAGCAGGGGATACCGGCCGACCGTGATCGACCTCAAGGGGGCCAGGTATCCTCTCTTCGGGGTCGTGGCCTTTTTGTCCTTCGTCCTGATCGTCCTGCCGGTCCTGGTTCTGCTCTATACCTCCCTGGTCCCCTACTCGATGGCGCCGAGCGCGAGGGCGCTGGCCATGATGAGCGGGAGGCACTGGGCGGCGGTCCTCAACGATCCCCTGTCCCTGTTGTCCGTGAAAAACAGCATCATCCTGGGCATTGGGGGGGCTTCGCTGGGGATCGTCCTTTCCGTCTTTGTCGCGTACGTCATCGTCAAGGTCCGCACAGCGGCCTCCGGCGTCCTGGAATCCCTGAGCTTCCTTTCCTTCTCGTTCCCCGGGATCGTCATCGGCGTGGGCTTCATGTGGTTCTTCGTTCAGACGCCCCTGTACGCGACGATCTGGGCCCTGCTCATCGGCTACATCGCCACGTATCTTCCTTACGGCATCCGACCGCTCACCAGCGCCTTTGTCCAGATTCACGGCAACCTGGAGGAATCGTCCCGGGTCTGCGGCGGCGGCCCCCTCTACACGATGCGGCGGATTGTCATCCCCCTGCTGGTCCCGGGGATCGTCTCCGGATGGATCCTCATGGCCACCATGTTTGTCCGGGAGCTCAGCCTCTCCGTCGTCCTCTCCCGTCCGGGGACAGAGGTCCTCGCCGTGCAGATCCTCAGGTTTGCCGAAGACGGCCTCTGGGGGAGGCTCTCGGCACTCGGGATCATCATGATCCTCATCTCCACGACACTCGTCGTCATGGCCACCCTGATCGGCGCGAAATTCTCAAAAATGGAAAAGGGTAAGTAGTCTATACCGGATTCGGATAGGAGGAAAAGGGTAAGTGAAGAACCGACAGGTTATTTTTCAGCCCTCCGGCAGGCGGGGGGAGATCCCGGAAGGAAACACCGTCCTGGAGGCATCCCGCTCACTGGGCGTGGGCATCGAGTCCGTCTGCGGCGGGAAGAAGACCTGCGGAAAGTGCCGGATCCGGATCGAGACGGTAACCCGCGATCAGTCCGGAATCATCTCGCTTCCCGACCACCTCTCGCCGTTCACCGAAGAGGAGGGCAAACTCATCGGAGAAAAAGAGCGGGCGGAGGGAGTTCGTCTGGCCTGCGCCGCCGAAATCCGAGACGATATCCTCATCTTTGTGCCGGAGGAGAGCCGCACGGGCAGACAGGTGGTGAGAAAAGAGGCCACGGAGCGGGCGATTTCACTGAATCCTGCCGTCCGTCTTTTCCCCATCACCCTTGTGCCTCCCGATCTGAACCATCCTCTGGGAGACTATGAACGCCTGGTTGCAGCCCTCGCGGAGCGGTTCGGCCTGCAGCGCCCCGAGATCGACTATCCCGCCCTCATCGAGCTTCCCCGCGCCCTCCGGCAGGGAAACTGGACGGTCACCGCGGCAATCCGGATGGAACGGGAGATCCTCGCCGTCTTTCCGGGAGAGGTGGAGGAGGCCTACGGCCTGGCCATCGACGTGGGCTCGACCACCGTAGCCGGTTATCTGTGCAGCCTCCGGACCGGCCGGATCATCGGCGCCGAGTCGCTCATGAACCCCCAGGTCGCCTACGGCGAGGACGTCATTGCGCGAATCACCTATACGATGGACCACCCGGACGGCATGAATACAATGAGGGAGGCGATCATCGACGGGCTGAACCTCCTCATCCGGACCGTCACCGGGGATCACGGACTCTCCCCGACCGACATCCTCGAAATCACGCTGGTCGGAAACACGGCGATGCACCACCTGTTTCTCGGCATCGATCCGCGCGCGCTCGGCGTCTCCCCTTTCGCTCCCGCCGTACACCGCAGCCTGGACATCAAGGCGCGCGATCTTGGCCTCACGGTCCATCCCGCCGCCAATGTCCACATCCTCCCCATCGAGGCGGGCTTCGTGGGCGCCGACAACGTGGGGGTCCTGATTGCAGAGGAACCCTACCACCGGGACGAGATGGTCCTCATCATCGATGTGGGTACGAACGGAGAGATGGTCATGGGAAACCGGGAGAGGCTCCTTTCCGCCTCCTGCGCCACCGGCCCCGCCCTGGAGGGGGCGCATATCCGTTTCGGTATGAGGGCGGCCCCCGGGGCGATCGAGCGGATTCGCATCGATCCCGAAACGCTGGAGGTCTCGTTCAAAATCATCGGCGAAGAACGCTGGCGGCCGGAGTTCCGGATCACCGGCGCCAAAGGGATCTGCGGCTCCGGGATCATCGACGGGGTGGCCGAACTCTACCGCGCAGGGATCATCGATCGAAGCGGCCGCTTTCTCACCGATCTCCCAACGCCGCGGCTCCGATTGACCGACGGAAAACCGGAGTTCGTCATCGCCTGGCCGGAAGAAACCTCGATGGGAGAGGCTATCACGATCAACCAGAAAGATGTCCGGAGCGTCCAGCTCGCGAAAGGCGCCCTGTATGCGGGCGCAAAATTGATGATGAAAAAACTGGGGATCGCGAAGCTGGACCGGGTGATCCTTGCAGGCGCCTTCGGAAGTTATATCGACAAGACGGAGGCAATCATCCTCGGGATGTTTCCCGACTGCAACCTCGATCACGTCTCGTCCGTCGGAAATGCGGCGGGCGATGGGGCAAGGATCGCCCTCCTGAACCGCGACAAGCGGCGGGAGGCGGATGCGGTTGCAAGGCAGGTCGAATACCTCGAACTGACCCTTGAGAAAGGGTTCCAGGAGGAGTTCATGGCCGCCATGTTTATCCCCCACATGACGGACGCCTTCCCCCATCTGCCGCTGAAGGATACAAACTAAAAGACCATCTCCTGGGTGAATTTCTCTCCGGGCCGGAGGCGCAGGAATTTTTCCTCCGCGTAGGGGCCGCGGAGGAGTTCGCGGAAGTAATCGAGGCTGCCCGGGATCTCCTCATACTGCTTCTTCAGGACGGCGGCGTTCTCCATCGCCCGCGCCCGCAGCGGGGCCATCTCCTCCACCCCCGTATCGATGAGGGCGATATGGGTGTAGTGCTTGAGTTCCTCCTCCATGACCCACTGAGCCGTCTCCCGTCCGAACCTGGGGACCTGCTCCTCGATTATCCCCAAAGGATCCTTCTTTTCCGCAACCCAGCCCGGCGTCAGGTAGTAGGTCCCAGGTTTTTTCCGGAAGATCTCCAGATGACGGTTCGGGGAACCGAGAAACAGGGCGATGCAGTCGTGGCAGCGGGGGATGATCAACTCCGCTGTCCGCGCCGTGACCCCCACAACCCCCTTGGCGCAGAGGCCGTAACCGAGGACGATTCTCGAGGCC
>CAZVLL010000028.1:0-15033 GCA_964628025.1 uncultured Syntrophaceae bacterium | reverse complement strand
TTTATGCCGACCTGGGCGGTCAGGCGGCGGATGTGATCTGCCGCCATATTCAGGAAGGTTCCCGGGTGATCATCATCGATCACCACCTGCCGGCCGCCGGCGAGTTCCCCTCTCTGCGACAGGTCAACCCGGAACACTTCGGCATCAACGGCGACAGTCAGTGCGCGGCCGCCGCTGCGGCTTGTTTCTTCGCCCTGGCCCTTGATTGCGGGAATGAAGACCAGGCGGCCCTTGCCGTCCTGGGTGCGGTGGGCGATCGCCAGATGACGGAGGGCCGCTGTGAAGGTCTCAACGCTATCTTGCTCGATACGGCCGTGAGGCGTGGGGATCTGCGGCCATATGACACCGGTGACGACGCTCCCTGGCTCTTTCCCCGTTTTCAGGCGCGGAGCCTTCGGGAAGTCGACCATCTGATCAGCGCCCTGGCGGTCAACGGATACTACCGGCGCGGCGCCGATCTGGCGCTTGAGGCCTGTATGAACGGTCCGGATGAGCGGGCCTTGGCCTTCAGCGTCGAGATGGCGGCGCTTCAGCGGGATCGCTTCTCCAGGGAAATGGCCCGGATTCGCCGGGAAGGGCTGCCGCGTGAGGGCCGGATCGTCTGGACCGATGTCGGGGAACGCTTCTATCCGCTGGGGCTCAAGGCCATCGGTCTGTTCTGCGAGGAGCTCATCCGGTGCGGCGCCCCGGAGGGGGAGCATTACGTGGTTGGATTTCAGCGTTTCCCGGAGAGGAATCCCTATCTTGGCGGATTTGTCGGGAAGGAGACCAAGGTTTCCTTCCGCGTGACACCCGGACTTAAGCGATCCATCGAAAGAGGTGCAAGACCGGACCTGATGCGGTTGGTTCCCGGGGCCGTGCAGCAGGTCGGAGGTTTTGCCGAGGCATGTCACCGGTTTTCCGCCGCCTGCACGATTCCCGAAGAACGAACGGGGGATCTTGTCGCGCTGCTGGCCAACCGTGCACAGGCGTAAGCGTAGCGGGCCGTATCCCGAAGATGAAAAACCCATGTGCAGACTTTTTACCTCTCTGACCGATCGATTCATGATCCTGGGATGCTTCCACGTCGGGGAGGTTGCCTGTGAATACAGGCCAGACCGTATCATCACCCCCGGGCGGCAGGTTTCTGCCGCTCTGCAGAATGAGGTCACCATATAAATCAGGCGGGCAAGGGACGAATCTCTTGCCGGAAAGGAGGTTGTGCGTGGCAGACCAAAACGGAACAGTCCCGGCGGAGAGCCTCAACCTGCGGCTGGTTGGGCATTCGGACATGAACGGCCACGGGGTGACGATTCAGCTCATCGCCCGGGGCGATTACCTGTACGTCGCCCATTTCAAGGGACCTGTGGGTTTCAGCATCGTTGACGTTTCCGATCCCCGGTCTCCCCGGGTGGTAAAGCAGGTCCCCCCGCTCCCCGGAACCCGCTGCCTGAAACTGCAGGCGGCCGACGACCTCTTGCTCGTGAGCAACGAGCAGGTCGGCGCCGCGCCGGCGCGAACCGGCATGGCCGTCTACAGGCTGGTCAACCCGGCGGATCCGGAACCTATAGGGTTCTTTGAGACGAAAGGCCTGGGGATCCTGGACATATCGGACAAGGAGAACCCTTTCCTCGTCAGTTAATTGCAATGGCTGAACGGCCGGTGGGCCCATACCGCCCTTCCCCTGCCCGAGAGGAACCTGCTGGTGGTCAGCGAGGAGGCCAACGAAGCCGATTGCATGGAGCACCCCAGGTATGTCAGGGTAATCGACATCAGGGATGAGCAAAATCCCCGCATCTTGTCGCGCTTCCCCACGCCGCGCGGCGACTTCCGCCGCCGGGGATTGCGCTTCGGGAGTCACGATCTCCATGCGAACTACCCCGCTCAACCGTGGACGACAAGCTGATCTATGCAACCTACTACAATGCCGGACTGCGGGTGGTGGACATCTCCGACCCTGTCGCGCCGAGGGAAGTGGCCTATTATGTTCCGGAGGCGCCTCCCACCCAGAAAGCGATCCAGACCAACCAGGTGTTCGTGGATTCCCGGGGACTGATCTACCTGAGCGATTTCGAGGGGGCGGTAGGGGGATTGATGATTGGAGCGGCAGGGACGGCACTGGCAGCAGAGCCAATGGCAAAGACGCAGCCCCGGGCGCCGGCCGGCAGGACACGCTATCGCGCCATGTCCGCCGAAACCAGTCAGCTGCGCGGGCACGAGGGCGACATGATCGATGCGTACCTGGCGCGACCCACGGGACCCGGCGCCTATCCCGGGGTCGTGGTCATCCATCATATGCCCGGCTGGGACGAGGCGACCATGGAGATCACCCGGAAGTTTGCCCATCACGGCTATGCCGCCGTCTGCCCGGATCTGCAGTTCCGCGAAGGCAAAGGCACACCCGAGGCAAACAGCGCCAGCGTGCGGGACGCCGGCGGCATGCCGGACAACCGCATCATGGGAGATGTCGAAGGTTCCATCAGATATCTCCGCACCCTGCCCTATCTCAACGGCAAGGTAGGCATCATCGGCTACTGTTCCGGAGGCCGGCAAGTCTACCTGGCCGCCTGCACGCTCAAGGGGATCGACGCCGCGGTCAACTGTTACGGCGGTGGTGTAGCGGCGGGCTCAGCGGGGCTTACGCCTCGCCAACCCGTGGATCCGATCGATTACACGAAGGACCTGAGCTGTCCTTTGCTCGGGCTCTTCGGCCGAGAGGACAAGCGTCCCTCGCCCGATCATGTAGCGAAAACGGAAGCGGAACTCAAGAAATGGGGCAAGACCTATGAGTTCCATATGTACGATAATGCCGGGCACGCTTTCTTCTCGGTAGACCGTCCGAGCTACCGGCCGGAGGCTGCGGTTGACGGGTGGAAACGGGTTTTTCAGTGGTATGAAAAATATCTCCGCTGAGCCTTACAAAGCGCCGCTATGAATACGCCCTCGGATGATCGGGAAGCGGAGCCTCAGGAATCTTGCGAAATTTGTTTCAGGGCCTCCCCGGCAAGGCTTCCCACAGTCACGGGCGTCAGTACGCCCTCGCTGTAGAGGGTAAACTTTGCGGGGTCCTCCTTCAAGGCATCGAGCTTCTCTTTGGCCTCGTTCACCTTCAGCAGCCCCAGGGCCCGCGCGGATAGACCCCGCACCTCCGGGTCCTCGGAATCAAGATAGGGCGGGAGGTAGACCGGGGCGCCCCAGGCCCTGAGAACGTCGGGCCTGGTCCCGGCCAACCTTCCCAGGCCCCACATCAGGCCCCTCTGCAGGGCGGGGAGTTCGAGGTAGCAACCGTCGAGACGCATATAGGCCACCAGCATATGGCCGAATTCCTCGGCGAACCCTCCGTGGATGGCCATAATCTCCGCCAGGGCTTCCGGCGCTCCCCAGCCGATGCCTCCCGACTCGTCGTTCAGGCTCCACATCAGACGGCGTACAACGTTGCGGCCGGCCTCCGTGTTCGTCTCCGCCAGGGCCGCTGTGATCGCGCCCAACGCGGATACGGCATGCCACCGGACCTTTTCGTCCCCATGGAAAAGGCAGGCGATCAGCGGGGAAATCGCCCTGCGGGGCGGCCATTGCATCACCTCTGCCAAAACCGCGTCGAGCGGTCCTCGATAGAGGAGGTTGATGATCGATTCTTTTCTTGCCTTCACAATGATGGTCTTCCCACGGTTGATCGAATTGACAGTTCTCGCCTGTTCAGGCTTCACTTATATGATAACCCGCACAAATGCAAAACCTGGTTCCGACGGTCGGCCAAGTCTGTCGGGTTGGCTTCTCAACAACCGGATTCATCGGGCTTTTCCCGGCGCGCCAGGGCATTTCTTTTTCACGGTGCCGGCATACGAAGGACGCTCCTGTTCTTCAATTGAATTTTAAAGCTTATGCCAACGTCGGAAATCCCTGTCACTGACAGATCCTGGCTTTTCCTTATCAAAATTGACTTTACTCACAACAAATACAAATGTTGAATCTGGATCTCCAGAACATCCTGTTGAATACGGATCGAAACAAGCGATGACGTAAAGAATTCACTTGACGTAATCATATATGTAGTGTATTGTAGTGCAGGAGGTAAAAATTATGAGAACCGTCTTGTCAGTAAGCTTGCCGGATACCATGGCGACGGAACTTGAAATCATTGCCAAAGCAATGGGCAGGAACAAGAGCGACATTGTAAAAGAATCCCTGGGATTGTTCCTGTGGGAGACGAAGTTGCGCAATATAAAGAAGAGACTGTCCACCAAGGCTAAGGCGGCCGGTGTTGTTACCGAAGAGGATGTTTTTAAGGCGGTATCGTGAAAGCCGTTTTCGATACGAACGTGCTTATCGCCGCTTTCCTTACGGAGGGAATCTGCGCCAAGCTCCTGATCCGGGCACGCAGACGGCAGTTTGACCTGATTTTGTGCAATGGCATACTTCAAGAATTTAAGCGTGTCCTTAAGAATAAGTTTGCCACCTCTCCTCATGAAACATCCGAAGCACTGATTATTCTTTCTGAGGCAGCGCAGGAAGTTCTCGGGCAGACTGATTCAATTGCGCCTGTCTGCAGAGATTCGGATGACAACTCGATTCTGGCCTGCGCCGTGGATGCGGTTGCAGACTACGTTGTTACCGGGGACGATGACCTGTTGGTTCTGAAGAATTATAAGGGCATAAACATTGTAAACCCCAGGGAATTTGAGATACTTTTTCCAGATTGAGCAAGGGCAGATTCGTTAGCTTGCGTCAGTGTGATTGTTATTTTGCTTTACAATTCGATCCCTTTGGAGTCATATGCTGTCCTTCAAATACAAAGCCGCGGATCGGGCTACCAGAGCGACTATCGAATTCGATTTAAAAGATGCAACAAATAGGAACTATTAGAAGGGACTGAACATCAAGAACCTGCTTACGGAAAACCGCTCCATCCCGCGAAACAGAGGGCTTGCGAAAATTTTCCATAAGAATACGCCCGGCAGCAATGTCACGGAAATTACCGCCGCCCTGGATATCCCTCAAAGAACCGTCGAACGCTGGTTAAAAAAATTGAAAGAGCAAGGAGAGATCGTCTTCACCGGTTCCAGGAAGACTGGAGGGTATTTTATGGCGGATGAGCAATTATTCGGAGCTTGAATCATGGAAAAGTTTGATCTCGTGGTCATCGGCGCCGGGTCGGGCGGGTATCCGGCAGCAATACGCGGGGCGCAGTTGGGCGCCACGGTCGCCATCGTGGAGAAGGAACGCATTGGCGGGACCTGCCTGAACTGGGGTTGCATCCCCACCAAAACCCTGATCGCTTCCTCCTTACTCTATCACCGGATCAAGTATGCAGACAGCATGGGAATCACCGCGGGAGCCTGCACGTTTGACTACGCGGCCATGATGAAGCGCAAGGATACCCTGGTCAGCAGGCTCAGCGGGGGAGTGGAACAGCTCCTCAAAGCCAATGGCGTGAAGATCTTCCGGGGGACTGCCTCCTTTCTGTCCCGGAATCGAATCGCAGTCGAGAGTGTGGAAACAGCCGTTCTGGAAGCCAAAAGCGTCATCATCGCCTCGGGTTCCACCTCGGCAGTCCCCGGCTTCGTTCCGACGCACGAACGGATCGTAGAAAGCCGGAAATTTCTGGAGCTCAGCAGGCTCCCCGCCAGCCTGATCGTGCTTGGCGGCGGAGTGATCGGTTGCGAGTTCGCCTGCATGATGGCGCATCTGGGCGTGAAGGTCACGATCGCCGAAATGCTTGAAAACATCCTTGTCCTGCTCGATGCGGATGTTCGACGCGAACTGCGCAGAACGATGGAAGGCTTGCTCGGCGTCACGATCCTGACGGGAAAAGCTATGGATAACATTCAGGCGGACGCCGCAGGCGTGACCGGCGAAATGAGCGGGCAGAAGATCTCAGCCGAGATGATGCTCGTATCGGTGGGGCGAAAACCCTCTACCGCCGGTCTCGCACTGGAAAAGGCCGGTCTCGAAACAACGGCGTCCGGACACATCGAGATCGATTCCCACTGCGCGACCAAAGTGGCGGGAATTTACGCCATCGGCGATGTGACCGCGGGCAGCACACAGATGGCGCATGCCGCCACGGCCCAGGGCGTCACCGCGGCGGAAAACGCCTGCGGAGCGGGTCAGTCCTCCGCAGAGACCTTAATTCCCGCCTGCATCTTTACAGATCCGGAAGTCGGCGCCGTCGGACTCACCGAGCAGTTGGCCAAGGCGCAGGGCCGTGCGGTGCGCACGGGAAAGTTCTTCTTCGCCGTCCTCGGCAAGGCCTTGGCCTCCGGAGAGAACAGCGGATTCGTCAAATGGATCGCGGACTCACAGACCGATCGGCTTCTGGGGGCGCAGGCGATCGGGCCGCATGCAACGGAATTGATCACCGAGGCGGCGGTTGCCATTCGTTCCGGCCTGACCACGAAACAACTTGGGAAGATCGTTCATTGCCACCCCACCCTGTCGGAGGCCTGGATGGAGGCAGCGCACGCGGTGCATGGTGAATGCATCCACGCGGCTCCCCGGCGACGGCCAGCCTGAATTCCTCCTGCCGAGATTTTTGTGACGATCGGTCTCCTCAGCACCCAGGACAATTTTTCAGCCTCATCCGATTATAAGGAGGAACACATGGATATAAGCGAAGCCGTTAAAAACAGGAGGAGCACAAGAAGCTTTCTCCCGGAAAGCGTTCCGCAAGAAACAATCCGGGATCTCATTAGCGATGCTCTATGGGCTCCATCGTGGGGGAATACACAGCAGTATGAATTCGTAGTGGCTACAGGTGACGCCCTTGAGCGCTTTAAAAAGGAAAACAGGGAGGCCCTCATATCCGGGGGAAAACTGGAACCGGATGTACCCATGCCGGAAAAATGGCCGGAGATTTTAAAAAAAAGATATGTGGATGTGGGTAAGAGCGTTCTTACATCCCTTTCTATTCCGCGGGAAGATACAACCGGAAGGATGAATTACTATGGAGACATGTTCTCCCTTTTTAATGCCACCGCCCTTCTCATTGTAATCGTGGACAAGGATATCCTTCTTGAATATGCCATGCTTGATGTGGGCATTTTCATACAGACGTTTAAACTATTGGCTCATGCAAGGGGACTTGGCACCATTTCTCTTGCCGCATCTGTATCCTATCCGCAAATTATACGCAGGATTTTTAATATCCCTGAAAGTAGGAGGATCATTATGGGAACTGCTCTGGGATGGCCGGATATTCATTCACCGGTAAACCACTTTGAAAGAAAACGCGATCCCGTCGAGATGTTTGTACGCTGGGTGAGCTAAAGTGCAGCACAACATACTTTTTTCAAACGGCATTCATCGACCGAGGAATCTTTTATGATGATGGCGTCGCGCAGGCCTGTTTGAGACTATTTAGGGAAAAAGGTTTCAAACTTGCAGAGACTTGATTATAAACAGTAATCCTCACCCCAATTCGATACCGTGTGCCGTTTGTTTGAACGAAAGCGGTCAATAACACCTTTTTTTGGAATAAAGCACGCATCAACCGGATGAACCGTTCTTTTATTGGTTACGCCTCGCTGGTTTCTTGGGCTGCCGGCCAGGGTCTCGGCGAAGAGCTCGGCGGCGTGGAAGGAGCTGCGCACGAGGGGTGCGGCGAAGACCGCCCGGAAGCCCATCCGCTTACCCTCGCGGCCCAGATCTGCAAATTCTTCGGGCGTGACGTAACGCGCCACCGGATAGTGCCGCTTCGAAGGTTGCAAGTACTGCCCAAGGGTCAAAATCTCGCAGAAGGCGCCACGCAGGTCGGCCATCGCCGCCAGGACCTCTTCCCGCTGCTCACCCAGCCCCAGCATCAGGCCGGACTTAGTGATTGTGTCCGTGTCGATCTCCTTGGCTATCTCCAGGAGGCGAACGGAGCGGTGATAATCCGCCTGCGGACGTACCGCGGGATAGAGGCGGGGAACGGTCTCCAGGTTGTGATTCAGGATGTCCGGGCGGCTTTGCAGGATGGCTTTCAGCGCCGCCCGTTCGCCCTGGAGGTCCGGGATGAGCACCTCTACGGTGATCGATGGACTTTGTCGCTTCACCGCCTCGACCACGGCTCCGAAGTGGCCGGCGCCGCCATCGGCAATGTCGTCACGGGTCACGGAGGTGATCACGACATGTTTCAATCCCAACTCTGCCGCAGCCGTGGCGATCCGCCCCGACTCTCCCGGGTCCGGGACCGGGGGGCGTTCTTCCGAGGGGATGGCGCAGAAAGTGCAGGCGCGCGTGCAGGTGCGTCCCAGGATCAGGAACGTGGCGGCGCCCCGGCCGAAGCATTCGGACAGATTCGGGCAGAGCGCCTCCTCGCAGACCGAGTTCAGCCCGTGGCGCCGGAGCAGCCCGCGCGTCTTCCGGAGCGTCGCCTGATCGGTCAGTCCGCAGCGCAGCCAGGCCGGCTTCATCGGTAAGGCTCCAGCGTGTCTGGAGGCGCCTCTCGCAGGGAAAACTGAAATACTTCAGCGAAGGCCTTCAGTGTCAGCGACTCAACCTCTTCCATATCCTGCGGTCGTCCCAGGATCTTGGCCATGGAAGTCATCGGGCGGCCGGTCCCGCATGGGTTGATCAGCCTAAATGGGGCCAGATCGTTGTTGACGTTCAGCGCCAGTCCGTGTTTGCTGACCCAGTTCGAAAGGCGTACGCCCAAGGAGCAGATCTTTTCCTGTCCAACCCATACCCCCCGGAGTTTTTCCTCGCGGTCGGCGACGATGCCGCAGCGAGCAAGAACTCGGATGATCACCTCTTCCAGGTTCCATACGTAACCGCTGACACCCAGGCCGTGAGATTGCAGGTTCAGGATCGGGTAAACCACCAGTTGGCCGGGGCCGTGGCAGGTGACATCGCCTCCCCGGTCGGTGGCAATGATCCGAATGTTTTTCGCGCGTACTGCCTCGGGGGCGAGCACATTATTCGCCTTGCCCGATTTCCCCAGGGTGATCACCAGAGGATGCTGCAGAAGGAGGAGTGTATCCACGATCTTTTCCCGAAAGCGGGCCCGGTTGAGGCGGTTCTGGAGGCACAGCGCCTCCCCGTACCCCACGATCCCCAGCCGATAACCCAGGCAATGGTGAAGAAAGCGGATAGCGTTCATTCCCCTTTAAAGACCGGTTTGCGCTTTTCCGCAAAGGCGGCAAGGGCCTCCAGGCGGTCCTTCGTCGGGATGGTGGCCTCATAGGCCTTCGATTCCAGAGGCAAGGCCACGCCAAGAGAGGCCTCCATGCCGTTGTTGATGGCGAATTTTGCCTGGGCGACACCGATCGGACCGTTTTTGGCAATTTCCCGGGCCATCTCCAGCGCGGCAGGCATGAGTTGATCCGGTTCAACAACCCGGTTCACAAGACCGATGTCCAGAGCGGTTTTCGCATCGATCCGCCGTGCGGTAAAAATCATCTCTTTTGCCTTTGCGATGCCTATGATCCGCGGCAACCGCTGCGTGCCGCCGGCCCCTGGAATGATCGCGAGGCTCGTCTCGGTGAGCCCCATGATGGCAGCAGACGAAGCAATGCGGATGTCGCAAGCCAGGGCCAGCTCGATTCCTCCGCCGAAGGCAAAGCCGTTTATCGCGGCGATGACGGGAACGCGCACCTGCTCGACAGCGGTGAAAGTGTTCCGGATCGTAAAGACATACCGCCGGACCTGATCCGGGATCATGTCTTTGCGCTCCTTCAGATCGGCCCCGGTTGAAAAGGAGGCCTTCTTCGGATCACCCCCGGAAGCGCCGGTGATGACGATGCAGCGGAGCGCCGTGTCGAAATTGGCTTCGCGAATCACCTCGGCGAGCGCCGCCAGGAGATCGAAATTGAAGCAGTTCATCGCCTCGGGACGATTCAGGGTCAGGATCAGGATGCCGTCCTCCGTCATTTCCTGCAAGAGAATGTCAGCCATGCCACCTCCTCATGATGAGTCGCCATTTAGACTTTCAAATCACCCCAGACGGACTCGCGGATCGGAACATGGAGGGCGATCTCGAACGCCCGCGCGAGAGCGTTCCGCGCCTCGGAAAAGGCGATGACGCCGTCGTGAAACAGAAGCGACCCCGTATAGAAGGGGTGTCCCTCCTCGTCGTAGCGTTCCCGCATCTCCCGGCGGAAGCGCGCCATCTCCTCTTCGTTCACCGTTTCCCCTTTTTCCGTGACGTTCTTCCGCCGGACCGTCTCCAAAATAAAACCGGCCGTCTCGCCGGACATGACTGTCGTCCGGCCACGCATGTTGGTGAAGGCAAATCGGGGCTTGAAAGCACGGCCGCACATCCCGTAATTGGCGGCCCCGTGGTCGGGCCCGATCACGTAGGTGACCTTGGGGACTTCCAGACAGGTGCAGGCGCGGACCATGTCGGCGCCGTACTTGCCGATCCCGCCCCACTCCTCGGCCTTACCCACCATGTACCCGGGGGATCCCTGAAGGAAAAGGACGGGGATTCGGGAGTTGCCGCAGCGGATCATCCATTCGGTCGCCTTTCGGGCCGCCTCGATGTAGATCACCCCGCTTGCGTTCGAGGCGATCACCCCTATGGGGATCCCCTTGAGCCACATCTTTCCGCAGACGATCGATTCGCCGCGCGCCAGGCCATAGTCGGCCTTGTATTCATGGAAATAGCTGTCGTCGGCAAGGCACTTGATCGTCTCCCGGATCTGGATGTGCTGATAGGTGTTGCTCGGGGTCGACTGCATCATTTCCCGGTAATCGTGTCGCGGCTCCCGGGTCTCCCGCCGTTCGATGCAGAGAGTCTGCCTGGGTTCGAATTCCATCATCGCCCGCAGCTTAGCGATCCCCTCCTCCTGCGTCCGGACCAGGTGATCGCAACCGCCGGAATGCTGCGTATGCACATAGGCGCCTCCGAGGTCCTCCATCGAGACGGTCTCGCCGATCGCCGATTTCACCATCGGCGGACCGGCCAGAAAGGCGTAGGCCATCTTCTCGATCATGATCGATTCGGAGGCCAGATAGACAATGTAGGCGCCGCCGGCGGTGTTTCCACCGGTGGAGAGGGTGTACTGTTTGATCCCCTTGGCCGACATCCGGCACATGTTGTAGAACATCGATCCGAAATGGCCGTCGTCCGCGAAGCTGCCGACCTGCAGCGGGAGGTTGACGCCGCCGGAATCGGCGATATAGATGCAGGGGAGGCCGCACTGCTCGGCGATTGCCTGGGCCCGCATGTGCCTCTTCAAGGTGATCGGAAAGTAGCTCCCCGCCGCAACCCGGTTTTCATTGGCGAAGATCATGCAGTCCTTCCCAAGGACGATACCGACGCCGGTCACAACGCCGCCGCCGGGAATATGCCCACGCTTTTCCGCTTCATAGGCCGGCCCGCCATGGAGCCTTTTCTTGCCGATCTCGTACCCGGCATCGAGGCCCAACTCGAAGAACTCCGTTCCGGGATCGATCAGTATCCGGATGAGTTCCCGCATCGATTTCTTCCCCTGCTTCGCGAGACGCTCCGTCTGGACCGCGCCTCCGATGTCATATGCCTCCTGACGATGTTTCATCAGTAGGTCATCCTGCTCAGCCCAGTATTTCAGATTGGCCGCCCGTTCCTGTTCCTGCCGTTCGGCCCGCGTCGACCGTGGTTTTGACACTTCATCCATTTTATTTCCCTCCGGTTCGGCTAATTCCAGTCCTGCACCCAATTTTGAATATATGAGAGACAAACGCAACTGTCAAACAATTTGTCTTCAACACAATTTGTCTTCACTCCCATCCATACCGATGGCGAAAACATTCACCTGCCTGAGCCTGAGATAAATTCGCCTTGACGTACAATGCTCCTTTCCGTATCCTCGGATCACGCAGAGGCCATTGCTTATCAATCAATACCAATTCAACCCCGGGACCTATGAGAAAAAGACCCTATGCGCACCATACGACACACTATCGACATGCAGGCGGCACAGCAGCCCGAAGATATTTACATGATCGCACCGGATGCTGGACTGGAACTGACTTATGGCCGTCTGAAGGAGGACTCGATCCGGTTTGGGAAACAGCTCGTGAGTAAGGGACTCCGGAAAGGCGACAAGATCTCCTTCCTGCTGTCTAACATGGTGGCAGGCGGGCAATACACGGCTCTGGCCCACCGGCTCACCCCTAAGGACAGGGCGCTCTGTTCCCTGCCGCTCTATCATATCAACGGCGAAGTAGTGACCGCGGTCGCTCCCCTGGTGAGCGGCGGCAGCGTGGTGATGCCGCACCGGTTCAGCATATCCGGCTTCTGGGAACTCATCTCCCGATACGGCTGCACCTGGTTCAGCGTGGTGCCCACGATCATCTCCTACCTCGTCAGCGGAACCGACATCCGGGGAAAAGGCTATCACCTGGACCAGGTGCGCTTCGGCCGCTCAGCCTCCTCGGCCCTCCCACCCACCCTTCACAGGGCCTTTGAGGAGAAATTCAACATCTCCATCGTGGAGACCATGGGGCTCACGGAGACAGCCGCCCCGGTCTTGTCCAACCCTCTGGACCCTGCCAGACGCAAGTACGGCTTCCCCGGCCGGGCCGTGGGAAATGAAGCCAAGATCGTCGATAATACAGGCAGGGAGGCGCCCAGGGGGGTCCAGGGCGAGATCATGATCCGCGGCGACAATGTGATGAAGTGCTACTACAAGGCCCCGGATGTCACGACACGGACCCTGGAACCCGACGGCTGGCTTCACACGGGCGACCTGGGGTCCATGGACGAGGAGGGTTTTGTCTTTGTGACGGGCCGCGTGAAGGAACTGATCATCAAGGGGGGGGAGAACATCGCGCCGAGGGAGATCGACGAGGCCCTTTATAAACACCCGGCCGTGCTGGAGGCTACGGCGGTGGGCATTCCGGATGGGCATTACGGGGAGGAGATCCTGGCCTGTGTGGCCGTGAAGCCCGGGATTACCGTCACCGAGCAGGAGCTCCACGAGCACTGCCTGAAACACCTCGGCAGGTTCAAAACCCCCGGGAAGATCCTGTTCCTGCCCGAGCTGCCGAAAGGACCCTCGGGCAAAATCCAGCGCCTGAAATGCCGCGAATTCTTAAGTCGTGAAGATGGCGCGTAAGGGGACGGATTTGAAATCCGTCCCCCCGGGATTTTCAACCTTCTTTGTACATCGATTCGATCAGATCATGGTACTGGGCGTTGATGAATTTACGCTTCACCTTCATCGTCGGGGTCACCTCCCCGTCTTCGGTATAGAGCTTCTTGTCGAGAATTCGGAATTTCCGGATATTTTCCACCCGCGCGAGTTGATCATTCACCTGGTTGATCTCTCCCTGGATGAGCTGGAGCACCTCCTCCGATCGGGTCAAACTGGCGAAGGTCGTGAACTGTATCTTCTTATCCTGGGCGAACTTCACCACATTCTCCTCGTCGATGACGATGATCGCGCTGATGAATTTCCGTTTGTCGCCGATGACGACCGCATCATTGATGTAGGGGGAGAATTTCAGTAGGTTCTCGATGTACTGGGGGGCGACGTTCTTCCCGCCGGCGGTGATGATCAGGTCCTTCTTCCGATCGGTGATCTTGAGAAAGCCGTCCGCGTCGACCTCCCCGACGTCCCCCGTATGCATCCAGCCGTCGTGGAGCGCCTCCCGCGTGGTCTCTTCATCCTTGTAGTACCCTTTGAAGATCCCCCTGTGGCGGACCAGGATCTCGCCGTCCTCGGCGATCCTGACCTCCGTCTCGGGAAGCGCCTTCCCCACGGTCCCCAGCTTGAAGTTCTTCTCGTCGGACATGTGGGTGATCCCCGTGGTCTCCGTCATCCCATACCCCTCCCGGATGGGAATTCCGATGCTCTGAAAAAACTTCATGATATTGTGAGAGATCGGTGCGGCGCCTGAAAAGCCGAGTTTCACCCGGTCAAATCCCAGCCGTTCCTTGAGCTTCCGGAAGACGGCAAAATAGGCGAGAAAATACGCGATGCGAAGGGCTGCCGACGGCGACCTCCCGGCAAGCTTCGCTTCGTTGTAGCGGCCGCCGACCTTCAGGGCCGTCCCGTAGGCGGCCTGCTTGAACCAGGTCGCTTCTGCCATCTTCAGGACAATGCCGGAGTAGTATTTCTCCCAGATCCGCGGCACGGCGTGGAAAATGGTGGGAGAGACGTCCCGCATGTCCGTCATCACCGTATCCGTGTTTTCCGTAAAATTGACGATGTGCCCGATCGTCAGGTGGATCATCAGATCCCAGATCTGCTCATAGACGTGATTCAAGGGCAGAAAAGAGATGCTCTCATCGTCCCTCGTTCCCTGACTCACGGCGTTGGCCTGCCTTCCGACCCAGAGATATCCCTCGTGGGCGAGCATTGCCCCCTTGGGGGGACCGGTTGTGCCTGAGGTGTAAATGATCCCGGCAATGTCCTCCCCGCGGCCTTCCGCCACGAGACGGTCGAACAGTCTGGGATCCTCCTCCCCGGTCGTGCGGCCAAGGACAAGCAGGTCGGCAAAGCTCATCACCATCGGGTCCTTGAAATCCCTGAGCCCCTTCATGTCCCAGACGATCATCTTCCTGAGCGCCGGCGTGCTCTCCCTGAATACGAGCGCCTTGTCCAACTGCTCCTCGTCCTCGCAGATATACACGACCGCACCGGAATGGCCGATGACATATTCGCACTCCTTGACGGGGTTCGTCGTGTAGACCCCAACAAACGTCGCCCCGACCGACATCGCCCCCAACGCCGAATAGAGCCATTCGGGCTGATTCTCGCCGATGATTGCCACGTGATCCTGCCTGCGCACCCCGAGCGTATATAATCCCAGGGCCGTCTCCCTCACCTTGTCGAGGTATTCCGCCCAGCTTGTGTCGTGCCAGATGCCGAGCTCCTTGTGCCGCATCGCCACTCGCCCGGGATCGAGACCGGCGATGTGGATCAGGGCTTTGGGCAGCGTATCGATGACCATGTTTTCTCCCTTTTTAAAAAAACCTTCTCTCTTGCAGGCTGTTCAAAAATGCCCAGATGCAAGGCCCCCGAAATCCTGAGCCGTGAGGCGTACTGTTTGGTACGTTGGATAATTAGGGACAGCTCCCTATTTTCGTGGCGAAAATAGGGAGCTGTCCCTCGTATATTGAAAGTTAGCATACAGTGTTTGTTTGAG
>CAZVLL010000027.1:0-19799 GCA_964628025.1 uncultured Syntrophaceae bacterium | reverse complement strand
CAGATCATCAACAAGATCCTCCACGACCCCGTCACGGGACTCAAGGAGGAAAGCCAGTCGAACGGGGCCATGCCCTACGTGGCGGCGATCCGCCGACTTTTCCGGCTCGGCGGCGAGGAGCAAGGATAAAGGACAAAGGTTCGAGGAGCGAGGAAGAGAAGAAAGGGAGAAGGAGCCATCGGAAAGGTACTGAAAGTCGGGACGCGGGGAAGTCCGCTCGCACTCAAGCAGACGGGGATCGTCGTGGAGGAGCTTCGCAAGCGCCACACAGATCTCACCTTGGACGTCCACATCATCAAGACGACGGGCGACAGGATGCAGGACGTTGCGCTTGCCCAGATCGGCGGCAAGGGCGTCTTCGTGAAGGAGCTGGAAGAGGCGCTCCTGGAGCGTCGCATCGACATGGCAATCCACAGTATGAAGGACGTGCCGGCCCTGCTTCCGGAAGGCCTCGAGATCGCCGCCATGCCGGAGCGCGAAGACCCGCGGGACGTCCTGATCTCGAAGGGAAACTTCAAGCTGGAACGGATTCCCTCGGGGGCCCGGATCGGCACGGGGTCGCTGCGACGGGGATCGCAGTTGAAAAATATGTACATGGATGTGGAGATCGTTCCCATCCGGGGAAACCTGGACACACGGATCAAGAAGATCGAACGGGAAAACCTCGACGGGATCATCGTGGCTGCGGCGGGCCTCAAACGGATGGGCTGGCAGGACCGGGTCTCCCAGTACATTCCCCCGGAGATCATGACACCGGCCATCGGGCAGGGGGCCCTGGGGATCGAGGTGCGCAAGGACGAAGATGTGAAAGCCATCGTCTCTGTTCTCAACCATGAACGCACGTTCATGGAAGTAAGTGCCGAGCGGGCTTTTCTGGCCGTCTTCGGTGCCGGTTGTCAGGTTCCCGTCGCAGCCTACGGGAAAATCGAGAAGGACTCGATCACCGTGACGGGCCTTGTGGGAAGCATTGACGGCCGGACGCTGATCAAGGATCGCGTGCGCGGGCCCGTTGCCGAGGCTGAAACGATGGGCCGTATCCTGGCCGAGCGTATTCTGGCCGCCGGAGGCAGGCAGATTATTGACGAAGTCTACCGGCGACTGTCGTCTTAGGATCGAGTTAGGATCGAGGACCGGGGAACGAGGACAGAATAGGGATCCTCGATCCTCGCGCCTCGAACCTCGTACCTCGTACCTGCATCAAACACGAAGATATATGCAAAATACCGGGAGTGCTTAGGTGAGCAAAAAAGGTAAAGTCTACATCATCGGTGCCGGTCCCGGCGATCCTGGCCTCATCACGCTGCGCGGGATGCAATGTCTCGAGCAGGCCGATGTCATCGTTTATGACTACCTGGCCAATGAAGAATTCCTCGGCCGGGCGAGGAAGGACGCCCGCCTCATCTACGTGGGCAAGAAGGGCGGCGACCATACGCTTCCCCAGGGGGAGATCAACCGGATCCTCGTCGACGAGGCCCTCAAAGGAAACACGGTGGCCCGCCTCAAGGGCGGCGACCCCTTCATCTTCGGACGCGGAGGCGAGGAGGCCGAAGTCCTCCAGGAGGCCGGGATCCCCTTCGAGGTCATCCCGGGGGTCACGTCTGCCATCGCGGTGCCGGCCTTTGCGGGGATCCCTCTCACCCACCGCGGCTATACCTCGACGGTGGCCTTTGTCACGGGCCACGAAGATCCCACGAAGGACAAAAGCGACATTGACTGGGCGAGGCTTTCGGGGATTGGCACCCTCGTTTTTCTCATGGGAGTGAAGAACCTTGGCAATATTGCCCGAAACCTCATCGAGGGAGGGAAAACCCCCGAAACCCCCGCGGCTCTCATCCGCTGGGGAACGACCCCCGATCAGGAAACGCTCACGGGCACACTGGCCGACATCGCGGCGAAAGCGAAAAAGCACGGGTTCACGCCGCCGTCGATTCTCGTTGTGGGGGAGGTTGTATCGCTTCGGCCCAAGCTCGACTGGTTTGAAAAGAAGCCTCTCTTCGGAAAAGGCATTGTCATCACGAGGCCCGAGGAGCAGGCGGAGGAATTTGCGCAGCTTCTTTCCGCCGAGGGTGCACGGGTCGTCCTCTTTCCCACGATCCGGATTGAGCCGCCGGAACGATGGGATGACGTGGACCGGGCCATCGAGGGTCTCGACGGATATCACTGGATCATCTTCACAAGCGCAAACGGCGTGAAGTATTTTTTCCACAGACTGCGCGAAACGGGAAGAGACATCCGCGATCTGAAGGGGATTCGGATCTGTACCATCGGGCCCGCCACGGCGAAAGCCTTTGAAGAAATGGGGGTCCGGGTGGACATCGTTCCCGATGAGTACATTTCGGAAGGTGTCGTCAAGGCCTTCCAAGGCATTGACCTCAAGGGAAGACGGGCTCTCCTTCCGAGAGCGCAAGAGGCAAGAGACGTCATCCCCGAAGGGCTCTCGAAGCTGGGCGCCTTGGTCGACGTAGTCACCGTGTACCGGACGGCGCGCTCGGAAAGCAGAAAAGAGGATCTGCAGGTCCTTCTCGATGCCGGGAAGGTCGATGTCATTACCTTTACAAGTCCCTCGACGGTGATTAATTTTAGGAAAATAATGGGGACTGCGGCCCTCCCCGAAAATATCCGCATTGCCTGCATCGGCCCCGTCACGGCTGCGGCAGCGAAGAAGCATGACTTTGCCGTGGACATTTTCCAGGACACCTTCACGATTCCCGGAATGGTCAAGTCTCTTGTGGATTATTTTGCGACAAGAAATTCAACCCTCACCCCTCTATCCTGAAGCCGTAAGGTGTTGTTCGACCGATACGACTGATATCGTTTGAAGGCAGGATATCAGGAGCAGACAGAACGGAATGATCGGAATTTCGAAACTATACTGCGGAGCCGTGGAGGCCGCCGACGTCCTGCGCTATGGACGCCATTCGGCGAAGCTTCCCTCGCACCTGCTGCAGTTCTCAAAAGACAAGCGACCCGTCGTGGTGTGGAATGTCACCCGCCGCTGCAACCTCCGGTGCGTCCACTGTTATTCCAGTTCGCAGAACATCTTCTACAGCGATGAGCTTACGACGGATGAAGGCAAGCGGCTCATCGACGATCTTGCCGCTTTCGGATCGCCCGTCCTTCTTCTTTCGGGCGGCGAGCCCCTCATGCGCCAGGATCTGCCGGAACTGGCGCAGTATGCCGTCGACAAGGGGCTGCGTGTCGTTGTCTCCACGAACGGGACCCTCATCACGAAGAAGCTCGCAAAGGTCTTCAGCGATATCGGCCTTTCCTACATCGGGGTGAGCCTCGACGGCCTCCGCGAAGTTCACGACCACTTCCGTGGTGTGAAGGGGGCCTTCGACAAGACGATCCGCGGCATCCGCAACGCCCGCGACGCCGGCATCAAGGTGGGCATTCGCTTCACGGTAAGCCGCAAAAACTGGCAGGAGATCCCCGGAATCTTCGATCTCATCGAAAAAGAAAACATTCCCCGGGTGTGTTTCTACCATCTGGTCTACTCGGGTCGCGGCTCGGCCCTCATCGAAGAGGACCTCACCCACGATGAGACGAGGCAGCTTGTCGATCTTATCATGGAGCGGACAAAGGATCTCTTCGACCGCGGGATGGAGAAGGAAGTTCTCACCGTGGACAATCACGCCGACGGGCCTTACATCTACCTGCGCCTGCTGCGTGAAGACCCGAAGCGCGCCGCCGAGGTCCTGGAATTGCTCCAGATGAACGAGGGTAATAGCTCGGGCCACGGGATCGGCTGCGTGAGCTGGGACGGTGCCGTGCACGCGGACCAGTTCTGGAGGATCCACACCTTCGGGAATGTGAAGGAACAACCGTTCAGCGAGATCTGGCTCGACAAATCCAACGAACTTCTTGCGAAGATGAAGGACAAGAAACCGCATGTGAAGGGGCGGTGTGCCACGTGCCGCTGGCTCGAAGTCTGTGGGGGAAATTTCCGGGCCAGAGCCGAGGCCGTCGCGGGCGACCCCTGGGCCGCCGATCCTGCGTGCTATCTGACGGATGACGAGATCTCGAAGGGCGTGTAGAGTGTACAGGTGACAGGGTCCCGCTATTGATGTTTTTTTCTGAACCCTCGACCCGCCACCCTCAACCCTTTATTTTGAAAGATGAAACAGACAAAACAGACAAAATAAACGAGCATTCAGGAGGCGACCATGTTTTTTCCAGCATACAGACCGAGGCGCATGAGGCGGAACGAGAATCTGCGAAGGCTCATCCGCGAGACGAAGCTCTCCATCGATGATCTCGTTCATCCCCTGTTCGTCGTTCCGGGGAAAGGAGTCAAGAAACCGATCAACTCCATGCCCGGCAATTTCCAGATGTCTGTCGATCATCTGCTCAAGGAAGTGAAGCAGTCGAAGGACCTGGGAATCCCGGCCGTCCTGCTTTTCGGCATTCCCGATGAGAAGGATGAGAATGCCTCGGGCGCCATCAAGCGCGACGGGATCATCCAGCGGGCTGTGAAGGAGATCAAGGACAAGGTTCCCGATATCCTCGTGATTACCGATCTGTGCTTCTGTGAGTACACGAGCCACGGCCACTGCGGCTGTCTGCAGGGCAATGACGTGGACAACGATGCCACCCTCGAGATGCTTGCGGAAGCTGCCGTCTCGCAGGCCAAAGCCGGTGCAGACATCGTGGCCCCTTCGGCGATGATGGACGGGCAGATCGAGGCCATCCGTGACGGGCTGGACGAGGCCGGTTTTGAGAATACCCCGATCATGGCCTACTCAGCGAAATATGCATCCTGCTTCTACGGGCCTTTCCGCGAGGCTGCCGAGAGTGCCCCGCAGTTCGGCGACCGCAAGGGCTACCAGATGGACCCGGCCAACAGCGACGAGGCCATGCGCGAGATCGGCCTCGATATCGAGGAAGGGGCCGACATCATCATGATCAAGCCGGCGCTTCCCTATCTCGACATCATCCGCCGGGCCCGGGAGGAGTTCGACCATCCCATCGCGGCCTACAACGTGAGCGGCGAGTTTGCCATGATCAAGGCGGCGGCCCAGATGGGCTGGATCGACGGCGAGCGGGCCATGCTGGAGTCGCTCACGGCCATCAAGCGGGCCGGCGCGGATATCATCCTGACCTACTTTGCGCCGGACGTGGCGAAGCTTCTGCAAAAGTAAACAGGTAACAGGTAACAGGTAACAGGTAACAGGATCATCCTGGTAACACGTCTTTTTCTGTCACCTGACACCTGCACCCTGTAATCTTCGGCTTGGGAAAACGGCATGGATTTGGATCATCACGCAAGAAAACCACAAAGCGATGGGAACAATCGCCTCATCCTTCCCGACACCCTCCGCATGGTGGCCTGGGAGGTCACGAGGAGCTGCAACCTGGCCTGCATCCACTGCCGTGCTTCCTCCGTCCACGGTCCCTACGAGGGAGAACTGGACACCGGGCGCTGCCTGCAGCTTCTGGACGAGATCGCCGCTTTCAGTCAGCCCGTCATCATCCTTACGGGGGGCGAGCCTCTACTTCGCAAGGACATCTTCGAAATCGCGGCCTACGGCGATAGCAAGGGCTTGCGGATGGTCATGGCCACCAACGGGACGCTCGTCGACGACACGACGGCAGCGAAGATCCGTGAGGCCGGGATCCAGCGTGTGAGCATCAGCCTCGACGGCTTCGACGCCAAACGGCACGATGCGTTTCGACAGGTTCCCGGAGCGTTCGAGGGAGCTCTCTCGGGCATCGAATCCTTGAAGCGGGCCGGTGTCGAGTTCCAGGTGAATACGACCATCACGCGGATGAACCTCGATCAGATCGAGGGGTTGCTCGTGCTTGCCGAGAAACTGGGTGCGGCGGCACACCACATTTTTCTCCTTGTCCCCACGGGCCGCGGAAAGGAAATGGCCCACCAGGCCATATCGCCTGAGGACTATGAGAAGACGCTGGACTGGTTCTACGAGGCGGGACTTGCGTGCCCCATGCAGCTCAAGGCCACCTGTGCACCGCACTTCTACCGCATCTATCACCAGCGAAAAAAAGAAAGGGCCGAGAAGGCCCTCCCCGAAAACCCCCTTCACACGATGACACGAGGCTGTCTCGGCGGGAGTTCCTTTGTCTTCATCTCCCACCGGGGGCAGGCTCAGCCCTGCGGGTATCTCGAGCTCGACTGCGGACAGCTGAAAGAGAAATCCTTCGAAGAGATATGGAAGCACTCGCTCATTTTCCGGGATCTGCGGGACCTGCGCAAATACGGCGGCAAGTGCGGCCGCTGCGAGTTCATCACCGTGTGTGGCGGATGCCGGGCGCGGGCCTACGAAAAATCAGGGGACTTCCTGGCCGAAGAGCCCCTGTGTATCTATGAGCCGATGAAAATCGAACAACGTAAAGGAATCTGACGATGGACGAATTAATCGCGAAAATGATGGAAAAAACCGGAATCTCCCGGGAGGCGGCCCTGCAGATTATTGACGATGTCGTTGCCTTCGCAAAGGAAAAGGTGCCCGGACCCTTCCAACACTTCGTGGACCAGATTTTCGAGCGGGATGAATAAGAGGTTCGAGGAGCGAGGGCCGAGGTCAAAGAAAAATCCTCGAACCTCGCGCCTCGATCTTCGGGCCTTTTGTCAATCCATGGCGCTGCCCCAGGGATTGATCCACGGATTCTTCGCGCAGGCCACACAGAAAACTTTTGTCGGGATGGATCCGCAGCCCTGCTGCCACAGGTCGAACTTGCGGCAGGCCCGGCACAGCGGCTTTTCGCAGTAATCGCAGTAGATGATGGAGGGGACCTTCCTGCAGACCTGGCAGATCTCGGTGCCATCGGTGATGCGCATAGTCACTGCTCCGGAGGTTGGTGTTTTCATTCTAGCAGAAACCGTTGTGGGGGGAAATCAGCTTCAACGATTCTCATGTGAAGATTACGGATAGAAAGCAAATAAAAACGGGCCATTTCTGACCGCGCCCTCTTTCAATCTAAGAGTGCCGTTGAATCGTGCCACAACAATGATGTGACTGGCCGCACCAGTAACGCCAGCGGATCAATATTCATGCGAGCGTTCCAACCCCTCTCACCGGATCCCGTTCCTCTTCATCGTCACGAAGACGGAATCATTTTATCTTCGGAAAGGGTCTTCACGATCAAACTGACGAACCGGGAAATCTGCCCCTCACTGCCGGAAGGGTCAACAACATCGACGGTGGCCCGCCAGACGAGCTCCGAGGTCTTCCCGTCGTAGATCATCGATTCCAGTCTGGCAACCTCGCTCCACTTGGTCATCACCACCGGGTTGGCGTACCAAAACCCGTACACCCGGTTGAAAGAGTATCCCTGCGCGGAGTCATGACCCTCGGTTCCGGTCCCCAGGAGCCGCAAGATGAGGTAGGCCTCGGTTCCCATTCCCTGGCCCACCCTCACCAGTTCCTCTTGTGATGCCTTGCCGGGATCGGGAATGAATTCATGGCATGTGGCAACCTCGACGCCCTGCGACCTGAGCTGTTGGGCAAACTCGTCCTCCATAGACTGCCGCAAGCCGACCAGCTTGGTCATGGCGACGACCATGATCTTCTTGTAGGCAGGTCCCTTATACACTGAGCTCCTCCAGTTGCTCTTCAGATTTAGAGAGCTGGCACAGGACAGGGACATGAACACCGCAGCCAATAGCAGGGTCCCCATTATAACCTTTTTATTCTTCCTCATTTTCTTCATCTATCCTCCTTACTCTTGATGAGTTCGCGATGCCGGCTGAAACATTTGTATGACCATGACTGGCTGAAATCAGGCCTGCGTTGATTCTTTATTGATACAAGAAGTGCTGTCCCGAGATGTCGGAATCGAATGCGCTTTGTCGATCGACGGCTAATTACTACTAAAGTAAATCATTTCCCACTGTAATCTTCTGCTTTTTGCAAAGTACCTGATCTGATGCTTTCAGGACTTCTCACCGTATCTGGATTTTGCCAACAGAGAAGCAATATTTATCGACTCTATCTACCTATACGTAACTTACGGTTTGGATTTGGAGTGAGGATTACCATTTGAACTGTGGCCTCAGATAGTTTTGCAGAAACCTGAGTAGTGCACCCTCTGCTCGCCTTTGTTTGGGACAGGGGAACACATGGCGGCCGGCCATTCCAGAGAAGGGAAGACTTTTTTTGTTCCCCCGTCCCTGGCTCTTGTTCAACTGCCTGCTTTTTCAGATTTGATCGGGTGGAAATGGGGCGCCCCCCGAAATGAAACCATCGGGGGGCGCCTCATCACATTGGAGATGCCCTCAGATCATAGAGGACCTATTTGATGATAACCAAGTCCACACGGCGGTTCTGGGCCCGGCCCGCATCTGTCGTGTTCGGGGCGACGGGCTTGCCCTCGCCGAAGCTCACCGCCTTGAGACGGTTGGGATCGATGCCCTTAGCCTTCATATAGTTGAACACCGCATCGGCCCTCCGCTTTCCCAGCGCCTGATTATATGCGTCGCTCCCAACATTGTCAGTGTTGCCTTGGAGCTCGAGCACCACATCAGGGTTATCCTGCATGATCTTTGCGGCCCGATCCAACTCGGCCTCGGCCTCTGGCTTCAGGTTCGATTTGTTGTAGTCAAAGAACACCGAGTGGAAGCTGATGGGCTGCCTCGCCGCTGGTGGTGGTGGGGGCGTTGGTGGAGGAGGCGGTGGCGGTGGAGGCGGAGGAGGTGGTGGCGGTGGAGGCGGCTGACAAGACTCGGCCTCTTTTGCCAGGTTCCTGGCCTGGGCGAGGAGGGACATAGCCTCGGCAGTGCGGCAAATCCAATAAATTTCCGCCGCCTGTTTACCCATTTCTTTGGCCCTGGCGATCTTTTCCGGGCAATACTTTGCCCCTGCAGATCTCTCGGCACTTGCAATGGCTGCCTCTGTCTGCTCGAATTCAGCAGGGACCATTATAGCCTTGTCGGGGACGCCGAAGTGAGTCTTCGGAGTGCACCCAACCATGATAAAGAGCAGAACAAACCCTAGCAATATCAATTTCCCTCTCATAACGCTGTCCTCCCTTTCAATGAATAGTTGTTTCAAAAAATGGTGATAAACAAGAATTTCTGCAGGTTAGAGGTAAGGTGGTGGATGACAGGGTTACTGACCAGAACGTCTGAGAATGTGATCGAAGTATAAGCACAAATGAAAGGGTTATCAATGATAAATTCTATCTGAAATGTCGTATATTCAGGTAAAAAGCGAAAAACAAAATTACAGGAAGGATTCGGGTGCTCTCGTTGCCACCTGCCTATTTCCTGCATTCTCCTTTAGAATCTTCATTGCATTTTTTCCCGTCAACCCAGATAGCACCGGCAAGAAAGGCCCCGGTTAGATTTGCACCATCAAGATTGGCCCCGGTCAAGTTTGCATCCCACAGGGCAGCACCTGCAAGGTTCGCTTTAGAGAGATTTGCCTTCTCCAGTTTTGCACTCGTCAGGATAGCAACACGCAAATCCGCATTAGACATATCGGCACCAGTAAGATCCGCACTGGTCAAGTTTATATACGCCATATTTGCGCCAGAGAAGTTCGTGTTGGCTAGTTTGGAGTTGGAAATACTTGCGCTGGAGATGTTTGCACCAGCCAAATTCGCGTTGGGTAATTTTGCTTCTGACAGAACAACTCCCGTCAAATTACAGCCCGGACATTGATTCGTTGATTTCAGTCTTTGGAGATCAATATCGTCGAATCCGATAGCCACATTTGCCCCAAGAATAAAGAGAAAGAACGGAATCACAATAAAGAATAAACACGCGCTCTCCCTGCGTTTGAATTTCGTCATTTCCATCTGGTTCCCCTTGTAGGTCTAACTATCTGCTTGAATCCCTTGTACCCGCCAAGGGCATAGCCGCCTGTAAATGGTACGACCTTAAGGGTCATCCCCGGTGGAAGCGATCCCGAAACTAATTTGACATTCCAAGGGGAATTCCCTCCTTCTGAATACCCCTATTGCACGATCTACATAAAATGGATTGTCGACTGAAAGGTACATTCTTTGGCCATATCTGTCAATTTAAGGTTACAGGCAGTACATGATGACGAGTCACAATCCCTGAGCTCCCGCAAGTGTTCATCGAATACAATCGTCGTCAGAATCGGATTCCTTGAAAAAGCAAAGAATTGTACTTGGATCCCGTAAACGATGATCCACAAAAAAGAGGAACTCCCCTTGAAATAATGGTAAGTAGAAAGACAATGACAACTCAGACTTCCAATCTGAACTCGGCGCAGGACGAGGTACGCATCCGCCCGTTGGAGCCCCGCGACCGCTCCCCGATTGAGAAGATGGTGATCTCCTCGGGAAAATTCAACGATGTCGAGATTGCCACGGCGCTGGAACTCGTCGAGGAAGCCCTGGAAGAAGGGGAAGAGAGCGGCTATCTATTTGCCGTACTGGAACGCGGGGAAAAGCACGACACGGTGCTGGGCTATGCCTGTTATGGCCCGGTGCCGCTGACGTTGGGGGTGTACGACCTGTACTGGATCGTAGTCGATCCGGCATCCCAGGGGAAAAAGCTCGGCCGGCACTTGATCGAACACGTCGAGAAAGACGTGCTGGATCGCGGAGGGCGAATGATCCTCATCGAGACCTCATCGCAGGAAACATACGGCTCCACCGTTCGTTTTTACGAGGGCAGCGGTTATTACCTGGCGGCCCGCATCAAGAACTTCTACCGCATCGGCGATGACAAGCTGGTCTTTCAAAAAGAGCTCATTTGAGCATCCTCTGCCCGGGTGCGTACTGCCGGGCGACACTATCGATCTTCCGGATTAACGGGAACAAACCATCCATCAGAACTTGTTTTCTCTTATGAAAGGAGAATTGACATGGCTGAGCAAGGCTGGGAGAAGCTGTTAGCGGATGTGCCGAGGTACGGCAGGGAAGACCGGTACCGGATTATGGCCTATTCCGAGATGATGCCATCACCGTGGGTCGGGTGGCGCCCCTACGGGAAAGACCACCCGACCCCGAGAAACCCGGAAGATCCCTACACCTGGCTGGTGAATGAGCGGGAACAGGCCATGGAGCTGGGCCCGGGCCTTCAGCTCATCGTCCGGCAGATCCTGCCGGCACTGGAACGCCTCGACAGGGAGCAGCCGGCCCAAGGCATCAACCGTGCCAAGCTCGAGGGGAACGCCTATTGGCCGAAAGAGCTGGCCGAGCTGCCGGGCGCCATCCCGCATGAACGATACGTGACTTTTCTGCCCCTTGCCCTCTCGAAAGCACAGGACGACAAGGGGCGCGTGCGCTGGATGTTCTACGGGAGCAGCGAGCAGGGACCCGACAGGGCGTTCTGGAAGAGTTTTTACCACGCACCGGGCCGGGAACGGAGTCCCGAGTATGCCGTTGATTTTGTCCGCCGGCTGCTGCGATCTGCCTACGGCGAGAAACCCGAGCAATTGACCGATCTGCGCCACGCCGGTTTCCGCATCCTGCCCGGTTCGGGTGAGTCGATCTGCAAATCGTGGCGGCAGGATCCCCTGCCGAGTTGGACGGAACCTTTTCTTCTCGGGGAACGGGAGTCCCTGAGGGGGGTAAAATACGTGCTCACCTTCCGTCCCTTCGGCACGTTGCCGCAGGCCGTACGCAGGGCCTACCTGGCCGGCAGGCTTCACCTGCTGCCCTTCCCGGGGAGCCTCATCTTCTGGGGTGCGCCGCCTTTTCTCAAGCTGCAGTCCGAATTCCCCCTGGCGGCACAGATCCCCCTGCTTAACGTGTGCGACCGCCATGAAGCGCCGCGGGGGCTTCGCATCCTGCAGTCGGGCTGGCTGAACGAACCCCGCGCAGACAGGCCGGAGCAGGAAAAGATGCGGGACAAGCTGCGCAACACCTACCACCGCACCCACCGCTGGGAACGGATAGAGCAATTCCAGGATGAGCTGGCCGTGATGGGCGACGAAACCCGCCTGGCACACGTGCTGTTCAGCACCGACCCTGACGTTGTCGGGCTCTACGGCAAGCCGATGGCGCGCAACTCCCAGATCTGGACGGATCAGTACAGGCTCCTTCTGGACGGGCCGCGCGCAGGCCGCGAAGAACTGCGCCGCGCCGCCCGGGCGCTCTCCGAAGGCGGCCGGTTCGGATACCGGATCTATTACCCGCCGATGCGGGTCGGGAAATACGAGGTCTTCTGGCATCTGCCCCTGGTTTCCTTCCTCGACCCGGAAACGCGCAAGCCAAAGCTGCTGGATGACGCGCCGCTGGGTTACCTGACAGCCTATCACGCCGATAAGCCGGATCTGGCTCGGCCTGTCGAGCTCTGGCCTGAACTGCGGCGGCGCCCCGAATTCATAGCAAGCGTGTGGGGCTACAAGAAGGCCTATGGGCACCGTGACCACCAGATCGCGCTCAATGCATTCAAGCTCATGACGGTCTGGGATTTCCTTGGCAAAAGGCTCCTGCCCTGGAATTTTGCCCGACATATCACCGTGATCCCAAAGGGCCAGACTCTCGAGCAGTGGCTCGATCAGGTCGCCAATCGGAACAGCCCCACGTCCTACGGATTTCTGCTGTATCACACCCTGCGGCTGATCATCGCACCCCAAAACGACCTTGCGCTGAACCCCCTGCCTGAGCCGATCACCTATCCCTACACGGCCACCCGCACTTTTGAAGTCGAGTACTGGAAGACCATCGCCCGGCTGGCTACGGGCCGTTTCATTAACAAGGACAACGCCGATTGCGTGCGCGACCCGGCCACGCAAAAACTCCTGAAACACAAGAAGCGCGACCTCGATGCCCTGGGGGACTGGCTGCTCGCTTACTACCGAAAGCTGATCGCCCGGCGCGGGATGCGCGGCAAGGCCATTGCGGGTGAGCTGCCCTTTCAATGGCAGACTGATTTTGATTACCCCTGGATGGACGGCTGGCTTGCCAATCAGATGGGAAAGACCCGGGAACGAAATCTGCTGGTTGTGATTCCCGGAAAGGATCGCAGCCGGGCGGTGATCATGGCCGATCACTACGATACCGCCTACATGGAGGACCTCTACTACAAAGAAAAGGGTGGGAAGCTGGCACGCGTGGCCGCGGCCGGTGCCGATGACAATCACTCCGCAACGGCGGCGCTCATGCTGGCAGCCCCCGTCTTCCTGAAGCTCAGCCGGGCCGGCAAGCTTAACTGCGATGTCTGGCTCATCCACCTGACCGGCGAGGAGTTCCCATCGGACTGCATGGGCGCCCGCCACCTGGCCCAATCGCTCGTGGAGGGGACCCTGAAGTTGCATACCCCCGGCAACAAAACGCATGACCTCTCAAAGGTCAAGATCGAAGGCATTTACGTCCTCGACATGATTGCTCACAACCGCGACCGCGACCGCGACGTGTTCCAGATCTCGCCGGGACTGAGCCGGCAGTCTGTCTGGTTGGCCTACCAGGCTCACATGGCCAACATCATCTGGAACGCCCACACCGAGAAGTGGAACCACAGGCCGGCGCGACGCCATCGCAGATCAGGCCGCCGCAGCAAGGACGGCATCACAATCCCGGACATCGCACGTCATCCCGAGCTGCGCGGCGAGGTTCGCCTGCCGGGCGACATGCGCAGCTCCATTTTCAACACCGATGGACAGATCTTCTCCGACGTGGGGATCCCGGCAGTGCTCTTCATGGAAAATTACGACATCAACCGCGTCGGCTACCACGACACCCATGACAACATGTCCAATATCGACCTCGACTACGGGGCCGCCGTGGCGGCCATCGCGATCGAGTCCGTGGCGCGGGCAGCAACGGTGCCCATGCCGTCTTCGTGAGGTGGACGCTCCGTTCCATGGGTTTCATGAAAAGAGGGGGAAACAGCCGAACCGGCTGATTCCCCCCTCTTTTATCTGGCAATCCACTCAGGAATCGAACATGCAAAATGAATAATGGATTTAGGCTGTTAATATCAGATGAATGCCGATTGTAATCTTAAGAAACAGTCCAATATCGATTTCATTGACTTCAGGAAGGGAGATGCGACCTGACCGGAATCTTTCGATAAGCATTCCATCTATGGTGAGTACAGCTACAACTGCTCAGCTGTAAACAGTTGTCAGAAATGAGAATTACGGATCGAAAGGGAGTGCGGTGAGAATCATCGTTTGACTCTTGGAGACCTACTCGAGTGCAGGACCACCGACAGCAGGCGACCCCTGCATATATTCTTTGCATAGCCGTTACTTTTTTCAATCGGTGGATGGTGATCGTAGAATCATCGGGTCACCTCGTTGCCATCGCTGCATCAGGATAGTTTGGATCTCAGCAGCGTCGGGAAAATGTTCAGTCAGGAGTTTGCCTGCAGATTCCCGTTCATCACTCAAGCTCGCTTCCTGACCGCCCATCGGAACGATTATCTTTTCCCCAAACAGTAACGTCCCATCAATCTTGCCGGTTAGGTTCAGAGTGCCCGCGTAGATCATTTTTGCACGCGGAGGAACGTCGATTCGCCAGCGAGGCAAATCCTGGAAATACGTGCGGTAATAATCCGTGGCTGACCTTTTTGAGATTTCGCTGGAGTCAGGGCCTCGAACATAAAGGTAATAAATGCCTGGCGAGAGTACGAAAAAGGTCCATCCTGCGTCAAACGATTCCTCTGATAAGGCCCGCATTAACGCGTTTCCGGGCTCGCCAAAACTATCAAAGCTTCCCAGTGCAAAACCGACGAAAATATTGTCAGAAAGCATGGGGGCGTGCCTCCTGAATATACACGGCGCAAAGGGCTGACCGTCAACCGTGCATTGAATCCGCACGAGGACAAGTGCCTTGTCTCCGGCATTGATTTCTGTTCGTTCCTTTGCCGTGAGCCCAATGGACGCACAGCCAAAGAAAAGGACGAGCAGTGCGAGTACGCCCAAGATTCTGAGCAAGACAGAAGATGCAGCCCGCAAGTCTGCTTCTTGATCTTGGGCGCATCTATGCTGCGAGCGAATCGTCTGTCGGTTCATCCCGGTTACTCCATCTTGTCGGTTGGATTCCGAGGTGAGGATGCAGCGGCGTTCTTGTCCCACTCTTTCAGGCATTCTGAATAAGACTTGTGCATCGGGCACACCGCCCGCTCAAAACGATAAACCCTATCTTGTGCATCGAACTTGATTAATAGCAGATAGTGCTTTGGAATGTCCGTCATGCCGGCGCCACCCGTATAGTAAGCGCCAGCTGCCCAGAAAAGAATTCCCTGGCGCACCTTCCAGTTGTAAGCGAACACGTGAGCGTCTTCCCAGATCACGATTGGGTTCCCGAGGTGCCCGAGGACCTCCTGCTTTGTCGTAACACTCGGGGTCAGGAATGCAAGTTGTTCCTCTGCGACCGGTTTCCCTGCGAGTACCTTGTCCTCACCCGTGGGAACGGGTACCATGACGCAACCGTCCAGCCAGAGCCATACGCACAATAGAAGCGAAATCAGTGCTCGGGAGTTCATAGTGCAAACGCAGTTGGTTACGCTTAGTCAGCCTTCACTGTCAGATATATTTGTTTACATTAAATACTTAATATCAAACAATAATCAATTTATTTCCTGTTTTCTCATTTGGGATATTATCTGGATATGCATAATATTCCAACTCAGTTACTAGAGATTCTCCATTCCGCATATTAATAATTACTATTTGAAATAGAGCATACTATTAATATTTATAAAAACTCTCTTTCAGGAAGCAAGGGAGGAGCAGGGCCATTTCTGGCCCTGCTTTATATTTGGATCTGAATGAGTTCACTGATAGTCGAGGCACGCCAGTTGGACGTGTGGAGGAAGACAGACCAATAACTCTCGCTGGTCTAGTGTAAGTAGACCCCGGATATCGGAGATAGCCGGACTGGAAATAAGCTGCGGTCCTGTTGGCAACGGTTCTCTTGCGGCGGCAAAGCTCGTAGCCGCCATCGAATGTCGGCATTACATGACGTTGATGATGATGCTTCCCATGATTGTGAGAAATACGTTGGCAAATGCGAAAGGGGCGGCGAATGCCAGGGCGGGCGTCGTGCTCTCGGCATCCTCCTCCAGCGCGGTCATCGCCTGGGGAATGACACGGGCGCCTGTCAATGCCCCCAGCAGCAAAACCGGGTTCATCTTGAGGACGTATTTGCCGAAGAGCGCCCCGGCGACGATGGGAACCAGGGCCAGGATGATCCCGGCAATGAAGATAGACATGCCCGTGGTCTCAAGGGCCTGGATGGCCGCCTTGCCCGATGCCAGCCCCACGCAGGCAACGAAGAGACTCAGACCCAGATCATTCAGGAGCCACTGCCCGCCATCGGATATCTGGCCGAACGTCGGGTGCATCGACCGCATCCAGCCGAATACGAGACCGGCTACAAGCACTCCTCCCCCTGTGCCGAGCGCCAGGGGAATGCCGGCGATCGGAATGACGATCATGCCTGCCAGGGTACCCAGGACACAACCAATACCGACCATCACGAGGTCGGTGACAGCCGTAGATCGCTCGGGATATCCCAGCATCTGTGCGGCGCGTTCGACATCGGCCTTTGAACCGACGAGATGCAAGATGTCGCGCTTGTTGATCACGGTGTCCGCGAGAAGAGGAATCTCGTGTCCCTGCCGGGTCATCCGGGTCACGAAGATGCCGTGAGCCCCTTCGGTTCTCCCCATCTCGCCCAGCGTCCTGTTGACCACTGCCGGGTTGAGCACGCAAACATCCAGGGATTCGCCGATCATGTCGATTACCGCGGAGAGGTCGATCTCATGTCCGATGATGTCCGTGGCGCAGACCAGGCCGATATGCTTTCCTCCCAGCACCAGGACGTCATGGGACTCGATCATCGTATCCTGGGTGCACTCCAACAATCTCTCTGCACGCTTGATGTGATAGATGGCAACTCTGGCGGGAAAGCATTTTTCGATATCCCTGACCATCTTGCCTGCGATCTGCCCATTTGTTGCTTCGTAAGCTCGCAGCCCGACCTGCTTGGACCAGGAGAAGAGCTCCGGGCTCTTGAGCTCCGACCCGCCTCCCATCTCCTTTTCCAGCTTTCGGGCCTCGTCTCTCAGGTTGATCCTCATCAGGCCCGGCAGCAGCTTGAAAAACAGGATCACGCCCACGACGCCGAACAGATAGGTGATCGCGTAGGCCACGGCAATATTGTTGTACAGGACTTTCTTCTCTGCTGCCGATATGTCCAGGTGGTCGACCGCCCCGTCGGCTGTGCCGATTACCGCCGACTGCGTCATGGAACCTGCGAAAAGCCCGGCCGTCGTCCCCTTGTCAAAATGAAGCGCTTTTCCCAGGAGGATCGCCGTCGCCAGCCCGGCAAGCACGACGACGATTGATATCATGAGGTAATTCAAACCCTCTTTGCGCAGGGCCCCGAAAAACTGCGGTCCCACCTGGTAACCGATGCTGAACGCAAAGAGCGCGAATGCGATGCTTTTCAGGATAGGCGGCACGTCGATCGTGAATTGCCCCAGGACCATGGCGACGAGCAGCACGGAAGCGGTTGTGCCGATGCCGAATCCCTTGATCTTGATATTTCCGATGAGGTATCCAATGGCCAAAGATAAAAAGACCAGCACTTCCGGACTTTCCTGCACGATCGTCATGATGTCTTGAGCCATATTCCCTCCGAAGCAAACGCTCGGACAACGTTATCTGCATGCGTTCAGGTTGCGTGCGCGCCCATTCTCAGGCCTGGCCCCGGCGGGGAGCCTTTTCTTGAAGAATGTGGACCACAGTGGCGTCCACCAGGCCCATGCCTTCGAAGGATATCTTGCTCAGATTGCGAATCGATTCCTCCACCGAGCTTCCGATGATCCCATCATCCGTGGAGATGCCGTAACCGGCCAGGGCCATGAACGCGGAACGCATGGCCGTATCTGCGCCGGTCACGATCTTCATGGAACAACCCGACTTGGCTCCGTCACAGATGATTCCGGAGAGGTCTGCGATGATGTTGTCGACGGCAAAGGTGATTTTTTCGGTGTCGATGCCGGCCTTCTGATACACGATGGCCGTGGCCGCGGCGATACTGGCGGCAATGGCGCAGCCGCAGATGACCGACAGCTCTCCCGTGAAGCACTTGATGTAGGAATTTACCGCATGACTGATGGCAACGCTTTCCTGGATGCGGGACAGTTCGACCGCCTGATCCCGACCGACGAGGTACGGCAAAAGAATGGTGAGAACGCCCTGGTTGCCGGATCCTCCGCTCGTCATCACCGGTTCCGCAAGGCCGCCCATACGTGCATCAAGAGCAGAGGCGACCCGCTGTTTCACGCGGTAGAACAGATCGTCCGCCATCAGGCCCTGCCTCATCATCTGCTGCAGCTGGTAGGCGTTCCTTTTCAGATCGATGCCTTTCTCGGATATGGCCAGGTTCATGTCGATGCCGCGCTGGATATACGAACGCGACTCATCGTTCAGCCGGATGACCTCGCTCAGGACCTCTTCCATCTTCATCGACCGCATTCTGTCGCGGTAATCGGATGTCTTGCTGCCGGCGTGGGGATGGGCGTCGAGGATGGATTGGCCGTCTTTTTCCAGAAAGGTGATGTTGGTGTGCCCCTCGGATACGATGCAATGAACACGTGATCCGCCGCCTTCGGCCCTCACTTCGATATGAAAGCTTTTCGCGTCTTCCTTGCACAGGTAATTCAGACGGCCTTTTTCGATGAGCTCTTTCGCTTTGCCGAGGATTTCCGGGGAGACGGTTTTCAGAATTTCCAGCCGCAGGTCCGGTTGAGCGATCACGGCACCCATCGCTGCAGCGATGACATTCCCTTTTTGTCCCTGACTGTTCGGGATAGTGACCGCCGCGCCGTTCTTATACGTACCGGGGTCGACGATCAGCTCGAGCTTCTCGACCGGGGCATGCAGCTGCTCCGAGGCAGCGGCGCACGCGTATGCGCAGGCTATCGGCTCCGTGCACCCGATCGCGGGAAACACCTCATTGGCGAAGATTTCCTTGATAAGATCCATCGCGGTCTCCTTTATCTGATTTAGCCCATCTCCTTGCACACCCGCAATACTGTGTTTAGCACCAACGATTTCCCTGTCGATACGATCAGCAGCTGACGGAGATAATCTTCAAGCGGACTGCTCTGCATTGCTGCAAACTGCTTGCCATATCCGAATAAAAAAAGGGCTTCCGTCAATTACCCGGAAACCCCTGCTGTTTCTGGAGCCGATGTGGGGATTCGAACCCCAGACCTGCTGATTACGAATCAGCTGCTCTACCAGCTGAGCTACATCGGCCTGCAATCATTTTTTCGAAGGAGATTAATAACCCAACCCCCTGTCTTTGTCAAGACGGAAAGGGCATCTTCACCCTTTGCAATCCCCGCTTTTTCTGATAACGTTTCGAGCAAATTATCCGGAGAGATTTGTTCGTCATTTCCGGGCTTCAGACCGAAAAAGGACGGGGCGGGTTTGCCATGAGCAATCACAGGGCCGACGGGTTGAATTACCGCAGCTGGGTCGAGGTCGACTTGGACAACTTCACGCACAACTGGAGCGAGATGCGCAGGCTCGTGGGGCCCGACGTGAAGATCCTCTCGGTGGTGAAGGCCGATGCCTATGGTCACGGCGCCATCGAGATCTCCAACGTGGCCCTGAAAAACGGCGCCTATTACCTGGGCGTTGCCAACGCCGACGAGGGCGTTCAGCTGCGGGTGGGCGGGATCGACGCCCCGATCCTCATCCTGAGTCCTTCCATGGGTCTCGAGATCGACGAGATCATAAAATACAACCTCACCCCTTCCGTCTCGGATCTCGGGTTTGCTCGGGATCTCCAGAAAAAGGTGAAAAAGGCGCAGGCCAGGATGCCCATCCACATCGAGGTGGACACGGGCATGGGCCGCGGCGGCACGATCCACAGCGAGGCCTTCCGGA
>CAZVLL010000026.1:0-22980 GCA_964628025.1 uncultured Syntrophaceae bacterium | reverse complement strand
GGGTCCCCCGGTGTAAAAGCCCCCGACCGGTTTCCGGTCGGGGGCTTTTCTTCATTCCCAATCCGATCGGCGATGTCAGCAGATTTCAACGTCTCCTACACCTACAAGTCCTTGGCCCAGTTGAGTCGGGCTGATTGAAGATTTGCAGTTGAAATAAACAAAAAAAGGCAGGACCATTTCTGATCCTGCCTTTTCCTGCTTTCATGCAGGACCTGTGCAACGGCCTGCATGCGTCGCCTTCACGTGCGCCAGAAGGGTCGCGTCTTGGCCAG
The DNA here is from genome assembly GCA_964628025.1 of uncultured Syntrophaceae bacterium. Lineage (GTDB taxonomy): Bacteria > Desulfobacterota > Syntrophia > Syntrophales > UBA2192 > UBA2192. The sequence continues at coordinate 22,708 of CAZVLL010000026.1, read as the reverse complement.
TTCAGCAACCGCCGAGAAGAATTCACCCGCATACTCACTGACTCGCTGTACGTAGTCGGGTTCAAGCCGCTTTTTAAACATATTCAGAGAAAAAAGCTTGACGATGTTCGCTAGCGGAATGATGCCCTGTTCCGCAGCGGGATCGAACTGGGACCAGCTCCTGATGTGCTCTTCCGACCGGAAGAGGTTCATAGTGCTTCAGGCATAGGGAAACCGCTTCATCCACTGTGAGAATGGAACGGCGACATAGCCCATGATTCCTTTCGGCTCCTCTTTCAGTACAACACCGTCCTTCATCTCCACACGAAGCGGCACGCCACAGTCGAGGCACGGCGCGTCAATTCGGACCACTTTACCGGGATAAAGCCAGCCAACTGCCAGCGATTCGAATCCTCACTGGCCGAACCACTTCTGCACGCCTTCGACGCTGATCCGGTATTGTGTCGGGAGATTGCTGAAGGGCGCGAAGCTGCAGATGAGATCCGTCTCGGGATACAGCCACATCGCCGGAATTTTAGCTTCAATCAGGTCATGGAGAGCCTTTCGTCCCTCCTCCACTGTTACGCCCGCCTCCGCAGCGATCTCCGTGTAATGCGGAGCCTGTCCCGTAGCGACTAGCCGCCTCAGGACGATTCCGTACGTATTGCCGATCATATCTGGTGAACTCATACCTTAGTTCCTCCTTTCTATGCATTCTCATTTAAATAATACGCTTAACAGTGCCTTATTAAATCAGAGAATCCCTGAGTTGACGCCTCTTTTTTCCTGATGCGGGTAAGGTCCGCCTGCCTCCTCCGCCGATTCTGTTCGCACGCCGGCTCGCATTGCATCATCCGACTAAATAGAAAGACCGTCCCCTTTTGAGGACAGTCCTTTGAGTGCTCCTCTTTTGGATGAAAGAATAGTAGATTGCGAAGGGAGAAGTAATCGTTTCCCCGATTGAATCCGATTCTCTATTTGTAATAGAATTTAAGTAAGCACTCGATCTTAAGAAGGCGATTCACGTCGGCCACTCCACGGGCGGAGCGGAAATCGTCCACTAATTCAAGCCACCCCAAAGCGAATTCTTATCAATCAGGAGGTTGACAATGTCCGAACATTACCACGATGAAAACGATCTCAAGCTGCTGAAGGAAATGGCCCAGCTCGCCCCGGACGATTTCAGGGCGTGGTTAAACCTCGATCGGATCACCGGGCGCGAGGACGGAAAAATCCCGCGGAAGTACCGGGAGCTCATCGCAATTGCTGTTGCCCATACTACCCAGTGCGTCTACTGCATCGAGATTCACACGCAAAATGCGAAACGCGCGGGCGCAAGCAAGGAGGAAGTCGCCGAAGCGGTGCTTCTCGCTGCTGCACTTCGCGCCGGTGGTGCCGCAGCTCACGGAACGCTTGCGATGAAGTTCTACGATAAGGCTTAATGTAATTCGGGGACTGTCCACAAATGCTATCGCAGTTGCGAGACTGATCGCAGTTACTGCAGCTTCCGGCCTATAATCGTCAGGGCTACCGGTCGAAACACCGGAAAAACATATTTCCGAGTCCGCGCCTTATCATGGACAACCGCTCATCATCAGCCAGATGGTTGAGCACGTGCCAAATACTGGCTCGTACGCGCAGGTGACCGTTCTCATTGACAAACATAGGGACAGAGATCATCTCTCTTACGACAGGTGTGGAAGTCATGCTTTCTAACGATTGCCGGTTGTAATTTGTTATTACCTGCCAGAATGCGATTTCAAAACATTTCAGGAAGGAAGGGATAGGCCTGCCAATTGCGTTCCGCAAATCAAGAATGGTGCCGAGTCATTTTGCGGAAAAGTTCCAACATCGAAGTACGAATCCTTGGCCGCACTTTTCTATTCGGTCGTTTTCGTCCTGCTGTAAAGGCGATTGGCTTGTTCTTTCGTTGGTTTTTGGGCCGACGCCTGGAGGCTGCTGCGCAGCGGCTACACAATCGGTTCGCCGTCGTTGATTCGTTCGTAGGCCCGGATGTAGGCGGCGATCATGTTTTCCAGCCGGTATCGCTGTCGGGTCTCCCGCATGATCCGCTTGATCTGGGGCTCGCGGATCTCCGGCGGGCGCCGGTGGAACCGCACGCTGTTTTCCAGACCGTACCACAATCCCCGGGCATCATAGTCCCGGAAGAGAAACCCGTTTCCCACGTCCTGGGGCGCACCGGAGATTTTCAGGCGCAGCTCGCGGATCTTGTCATGGTATCCCCCCGTGTCCCGGTTGGTCGCTGTAGCGCCGAAGATGTTTCCCACCTGGTCGATCTGCCCGCACGGTTCGTAGAGCGATGCCCCGAAGACATCGCTTGCCGCGGCATAACCCAGCATGCAGAGTTCCTCACTGAAGGGCTGGTAGCTGATCCGTCCGCCCGATGCGTAGGCGATCCGTCCCAGGATCTCCACGTGCTTTCGATCGTTGCCCACCCCGTCGCCCACGATAGCGATCTGGATATCGGGGTGATCGACGGCAAAGGGCCCCGCCACCTGCTCCAGCAGTTCCACTCCTTTCTGTGTGGGGTCGAGGCGCGATGGCCAGAAAAGGAGGATCGCATCGGGATCGATGTTGAGCCCCATCCGTTTCTGGAACTCGATGCGGTTGATGCGCTTTGCGTCCATCACGTTGTCGTCGGGGCCGAATTTCTCGACGCAGAAATCGCACCGCTCCGGGTACATGTAGGCCGGGGGGGCATTGAGGATGGAGATGGCGGTACCGAAGAAATACTTGGCCTTGACCTCAGTCCTGACGCCGGGCGGCACGAGGGGCCGGTCTATGAAGTAGTCGTAAACCACCTCCTTGAGAAACTGCTCGCCCACGAAGTTGATGAGCGTCGCGTTCTTGATGGCCGTGGCCTGGCTGTCGATGCAGCGCCTGCCGGCTTCCTCGGAGTAGAAGAGATTTTCGGAGCAGTCCTCCAGGTCGACGCCGAAGAGCATGTCAAGCGGGATGTGTCCCGTGAAGACATTGTGGACCGTGTGCAGGACGGGGACTCCCCGGGCCTTCAGATAGGCGTTGATGATCCCTCCTGCCATCCAGTCGTGGGTGTGGACGATGAGCCTGCCTCCGTGGCGGGCGCTCACGGTCTTGATGACGTTGTTGACGATCTCGCGCTGGAATTCCGCGGCGTTGAGCAGCGGGTTTCCTCCGTAGGCGCTCAGCAGATCGGAAAAGACCCCCGAGCTGACCAGGTGAATCTTCTCGGGGTCGATCTTGTAACGGACTTCCCTCCACTGCTGCGCGCTCAAGCGGGATTCACGCTGGAAACGCTTTTTTAGATTCAGGACGGCGAGGTGAACGTCGACGCCCCGCTCCGTCAGACCCTCGCAGAGCGCCGAAATGACCTCACCCTGTCCACCGCTCTTTCCGGAGATATACTTGGCGAGCCCCCCCAGATCCTCGGGCAGCCGGCCCGTCTCCGGCGTGATGATGAGGACGGCGGGCTTTTCTTTGCGCGTGAGGATCTCGAAACGGAAGATGGTGACCGCGAGAATGTCGATCTTCCGGGTCAGGATGTGAACGGCGCTGGCCAGCGATTCGCTGTAGGGGTTTTCATAGGCACGCAGGGACGTCTCGTTACCGGTCCGTTGATGGGTGGCGTAGAGGTGATCCGCTGACGTGAGGTGTCGCCAGTGGTTCAGCAGTTCGCCGCCGGCCTTTCGGGCGATTTCCTCCATCTTCTCGATGTCATGGAAGAGATCGAACTGGGCCGGGTCGTCGAGCCAGCCGCCTGTCTGCCGCTTTATCTCGACCCGATCGCCGCCGACCGGTGCGGGGATGTCCAGAACCGGGAGGTCCCTGTCCCGGAAGCGCCGGGCCAGTTCTGTCGGAGTGACGACTTCCAGGCTCGGAAACGACGGGAGTGCGTCGGCCATTCCCTCCCAGAATTTGCCGATGCCGGTGCTCTCCGAATCCGTTTCGCCCCAGTGGTCAAGGTCACAGCCCAGGAGGACAACCCCCTCGGAGATTTTCCCGATCCGCTCCAGGTACTGCCGGGCAGTGAACGGGTGCTGCGCGAACCGGATCCGGATGTCATCGCTCAGATCCCGGTTTCGCGGGATGATGAGGAGGTCCGTTCCCCGGGCCCGGTACAGCGTAGGGCAGAATGAGCCAGTGTCTGCCATCTCGCTGAGCATCGCCGTGTATCCCATGTCGGAGACCACGGCGGCGATGTCGTTGTTGAAGATCAGATCTGTGTTGCAGAAGGATGTGGGGCGGGTCCCGAAATGCTTGGCCAGCCGATCCCGGTGAAGCGAAACCTGGTCCCTGAATTCCTGCTTGCGTGGATCCGCGAAGAGGCTCGCGAGGGAGTGATAGTGCGTCTCGTCGAGGAACTCGACGCGATGATTCTCCCGTCCGACATCGAGGAGGTCCTGCAGGGCCCTGATGAGCTCGCTCTGATAGAGTTCGGCCTGATCCAGGAATATTCCTGAAAGCCCCAGGGTCACCCTGAAATCGGGGAATTTCCCGACAAGCGACGCCAGCATCCGTACGGCAGGCAGGTAGCAGCGCTTCGCCTTCTCTGCAAAGGTCTCCCGGTTTTTCTCATCCCACAGGAACTTGTCTCGATCCGGATGGAGCAGCAACGGGTGATGGATCTGAAAATAGAAGATAAGGGGCTGCATTTCTCTGTTCATCCTTGCTGGCTGCCGAATTATCGACGCCATGCCGCTGTCTCAGCGCTTCTTGCCGGCAACGCCCGTCTCCGTTCGGGCCTCATCGGCGAAATCGCCGCCGACGACGGTCCCGTCAGCCGGGAAAAAATCGGGATAGTGTTTCCGGTACTCGGTGACCATCCTTTCGAACGGCACATCCGCGAAGGGACCGTGGTCGGTGATGTACTCCATGTGTCTCTGCCCGCGGCTGTCGAACTCGTGGAAGAGGCAGTCCGAGTGCCCGTCAAACTCCAGGGGTCTCACGTGGAACTTTTCGCAGAGGCTCATATTGAAAGTCGGCGTGACCTTGAACCAACGATCGTTGAGAAAGATCTCCGTATACCCATGGAACACGAAGATGTCCGTCTTCATGAGCCTTCGGAGCCGTTCCGTGCTCAGGTGGTTTTTCACATCGGCAAAACCCAGGCGGGAGGGAATCCCTGCGGCCCTTGCCACAGCCGCCAGGGCAATGGCCTTTGCCACGCAGAAGCCCGCCCGCCTTTCGATGATGACGCCGGCCCTGAATTCCTCCGGAGCGAGGCGGATGCGGTAGGGGTCGTAGAGAATCTCATCCCGCACGGCCCGAAAGAGGCTGACCGCCCTTTCGATCTGCGTCTCGCCTGTTGCGTGAGACCTTGTGAACTCGGACACAACCGGGGAATCGGAGTCGACATAGAACGTCGGCTGAAGATATTCATGAAGATCTTCCGGAGTGCTCCTGTCCATGAAAAACCCCTGAGGGTCAAAGGCTTCCTCTCGAGAAAGCCGGAGTTGAACGCTGCCATATGACAGGAAGAGAATTCCACCGCCGACCATGCACGTTCCGCAACGGCAAGATAACGCAGTTTTGAAATCCATTCAAGGGGTTAAAAGGGAAAAGAAAGGGGCGATTCTTTTTCGGAAGGTGCATCTTCAGTCAAGCAGGATATTGGAAATGACCGGAGTGCCTTGAGGGGCAATATAAAAGGCTTACCTCGGAAGAGATAAGCCCTTGAAAGGGATTTACCTGAACAAGGGTCGTCTTGAGGAATTCATTCATGGAGGAGATCGTCGTTGATCCCCTCCATGAACGAATAGGAGAGAGGTAGATGACAGAGAGAGTTCTTTATAAACCGCCCGAAGGCTTTCGTGCGTTTTCAATTCCAATATAACCACAGTACCCGATCAAGGAAATCGGAGAAATTCTGATTTTTCTGTAGGAAGGACACCTACAGCATGACCGTGTTTGTCTTACATTTTGGAAATATATTCCTCTTTGTGGAACAATTTGTATTCATTCTACAGAATATGCCCGAAAAGGCAAGAGATAATTAACCCCCCGTGATTGCGCTTGCGGTATCGGACGGCAGCAAGGGGAAAGAAGTGGAGGTGGAGCGGATCCTTTCAGCCCTGGCTTCCGGAGGGCATCAGGGTTCGCAGGACGTCCTCCTTGCCGATGATGCCCACAAGCTGATCGCCTTCCAGGACGGGCAGTGTGTGGACGTTGTTGTTGACCATGAGCGTGGCAATATCCTCCAGCGTTGTGTCGGGATCGATGGTGATCGGGTCCGGTGTCATGGCCTGGGAAACCATGGAAGCCGCGATCTTTTCCACTTCCTTTTCTATGCTGCGGGCGGATGTCAGGGGGATGAAACCATCCAGGAACGTGAAAAGAGAAGGCAGGGGAAACTTTTTCTGTTGGACGATGAGATCGTCCTGGCAGATGATCCCGATCAGCCTGCCCTTGTCATCGATGACGGGCAGTCCGTTGAAGTGGTTTGCCAGAAGGATCCTGGCCGCCTGCGTGATCTCCATATCCGGTGTGGCGGTGACCACATCTTTCGTCATAATGTCCCTGGCCTTGAGCATGACCCTGTCCCTCCTTTCCGGTGATTCGACGAACAATCGGCACGAGGCCGACCGCTAAAGATAAATATTTTCCTGCCGATAGGTAGATCAAGGACAATGGTTGAAACCGGCGCCGGGCCGCTAGGGAAACCGGCATGAACCTTCCCGGACGGACTTGGCCCGCTTCAGCCCTTGATCCGGCTGACAGCGTTTCAATCTTCTCCTTTCTTCCTTCTCCCCCTGGGCCGCACCACTCAGGGGGACCTTTATTTAATGACCAGTGTAAGGAACAGAGTGTAGGGGGTAGCGTGTAGTGTGTCAGGAAAGACCGTGGGCCCTTTAACCTTATTCCTCGACTCGCTCCTTCAGTCAGCGCGGCTTCGCCGGATCAACAAGCGGCAGCAGCCGATGATGTTGTCCGGCGTATAGAGATTGAGCTCGTCCCGGTAGAACCGGCGATAGAGATCCGCAATAATAGCCTCCTCGTCGCGGCGGTCCCCCCGGATCTCTTCCCGGAGCCGCCGGGCGGCATCACGGGCCTCCGCGAATGCATTCCGGGCATCCTCTCCCACGAGAGGGCCTTGGTGGGCCAGGCAGAGGAGTTGAGGTTTCAGGGCTTCCAGACGATCGATCGTGGCCATGTAGTCTGCATAGCCCGTGAAGAAGATGGGGAAGAAACCGATGCTGGGGATGCGGAAGCCCAGACTGTCGGAGACCATCAGGGCGCTGCGATCCGAGACATGGACAAGGATGTTGCCGATGGCATGGCCTGCGGCGTGAAGAAATCGGACGGAGAGTTCCCCCAGGTCCAGTATATTGCCGTCCTTGACGATTAGCGCCCCTTCCACGGAGGGAGGGCGGTCGATAGGGGGGCGGCCCGGTCGGTACCCTTGCGATGTGAGGAATTCCGACATGAAACGGTCCTCGGCCACGAGGGCAGCCGCCGTCTTCGGGTGGGCCAGAAACTCCGTTGCGCCCGGGCCGATGACGACACGGGCCTCGGGGTAGCGATCCCGCAGGGCTGCAAGCCCGTTGATGTGATCGCCATGCGGGTGGGTGACGACGAGGTAGTCCGGCCTTACCGCCAGCGTCTCCAACTGGCCGATGACCTCGTCGGCCGTGGCGGAGATTCCCGTCTCAATAAGGGCCGATGCCGTCTTTCCCCGGACGAGATAGAGATTGAAACAGGAATTGCCCAGAACCCAGAGCCCTTCATCCAGGTATCCGGGGAAGGCTGTCGCAGGAGAATGCGAAGGTCGTCCCATGGCCCGGAGATCAACCCCCTTCGTAACCCTTGAAGCTGCGAAGGGTGACGGCTTTTTCGGGATACTGGAAAACCTCGTAGCCGGTCTTTTTTCCCAGGAGGGTGTCAATCTTGTCCTGGAGAGTCGAACGTTCCTTGCTCTCGAGCCAGGCCTTCCAGTCGCCCATGGACTGCCAGGTGCTGATGACAAGATACTCCTCGGGATTGTCGGTGCTGCGAAGCGTCTCGCCGGAGATGTAGCCCGGTTGACGGGACGCCAGCGTCCTGAGTTGCGTGATGAGATCCAGAAGAGCCGCTTCCTTTTCCTGCGTGACCTTGCGTTTGATAAGAACTTTGACGAGCATATTCACGCCTCCTCTCTTGGATTTCCTGCGCTTCGAGGATCATCATAGTACCGACAGGATCGAACTTCAACGAAAAATTGTCCCATGCCGGTCGACGGGTCTTCCTCAATCCTGTTGACAAATCGGGTCAGGCGGGTATTTTATATCGCCATGGAAACAGATGACCTCTCCCGTCTCAAGATCGACAAATCCGCGAAAACCATCCGAACGAACCGTCGAAAACGGCCGATAACCATCGGCGGGGGCGTGGCTCTTGTCATGCTGGCCGCCATCCTCTACTGGACGGGAGTGTTCTCCCCTGTCCAGTCGGTGGAAGCGACCACGGTAAGCCAGACGTACCCCTCGCAGTCTTTCACTCTCCTTAATGCCAGCGGCTACGTCGTGGCCCAGCGCAAGGCCGCCGTCTCTTCGAAGATCACCTCCCGGCTCATGGAGCTTTCCGTCGAGGAGGGGAGCCGCGTGAAAAAGGGCGATATCATCGCGAAGCTGGAAGGCGATGACGTTAAGGCAGTCCGGGACCAGGCTCAGGCAAACCTGAGCGTGTCTCGTTACAGCCTCGCCCAGGTACGGGCAGAACTCGAGGACGCAAAGTCCTCTTTCGAGCGGGAGAAGGAGCTCCTCAACCAGGAGTACACGACAAAGGCTTCCTTTGATGCCGCCGAGGCCCGATACAGGAAAGCCGTTGCCGGTGTTTCCGGCGCCGAGTCCGCCGTAAAGGCGGCCGAGGCGGCCCTCGAAGCGGCGAAGGTCGGCGTGGAGTATACCCTCGTTCGGGCGCCCTTTGACGCCGTCGTCCTCACGAAGAATGCCGACATCGGCGACATCGTGACCCCCCTCGGTGCTGCCGCAAACGCCAAGGCGGCCGTTGTCACCATCGCTGACATGAACTCGCTGCAGGTCGAGGCCGATGTCTCGGAGTCGAACCTCGAGCAGGTCAAGGCCGGACAGCCCTGCGAAATTCAGCTTGACGCCCTGCCGGAGAAGCGATTCCGCGGAGAGGTCCACATGGTCATCCCCACGGCGGATCGCACCAAGGCCACCGTGATGGTGAAGGTTCGCTTTCTCGACAAAGATCCGCGAATCCTCCCGGAGATGAGCGCCAAGGTGGCTTTCCTGTCGAAACCGGTGGGACCCGACGAGGAAAAATCCCGAACGACCATCAACCCTGCCGCCGTGATGAGCCGGAACAACAAGTCGGTGGCCTTCGTTATCAGGGGCGGCCAGGTAGAGGAGCAGGAAATCACGACGGGCGAAAAGCTGGGCGATGCGCTTGTCGTAACAGGCGGAGTCAAGGCGGGCGACCGGGTCGTCCTGAATCCTCCCAAGAGCCTCAAGACCGGAAGCCGGGTCAAGCAGGCTGAGAAATAGGAGAATCCGCCATGGTTGATCAGGCAGCCGATTGCGATGAGCACGCGCCTTCTCCCGTGCTGGAAAACCAGCCCGTCATCGTCCAGGTGAGAAACGTCAACAAGGCCTACCTGCGCGGCAGCCATATCATTCCCGTTCTCCAGGAGATCAACTTCGACATCCGCGGGGGAGAGTTTCTCGCCCTGATGGGCCCCTCGGGATCGGGCAAGAGCACTCTTCTGAACCTTATCGCCGGGATCGACAAGGTCGATACCGGGACCATCGTCATCGGCGGTGTCGACATCACGGCCCTCGACGAGACGGAACTTGCCCATTGGCGCGCCACCCATGTGGGCTTCATCTTCCAGTTCTACAACCTGATTCCGGTGCTTACGGCCTTCGAGAACGTGGAGTTGCCCCTTCAGCTCACAGGGCTCTCCCGTTCGGAGAGGCGCGAGCACGTTGAGATGGCCCTTCGCGTGGTGAATCTCGCGCACCGGATGGATCACTATCCCGCACAGCTCTCCGGCGGCGAGCAGCAGCGCGTGGCCATCGCCCGGGCCGTCGTCACGGACCCCACGATCCTGGTGGCCGACGAGCCTACGGGGGATTTGGACCGCGCCTCGGCGAAAGAGATCATGTCCCTCATGTGCCGGCTCAGTCGTGAGTCGGGCAAGACCATCATCATGGTGACCCACGACCCCAAGGCCGCCGAGGCGGCCCAGGTGATCCGGCACCTGGACAAGGGCTACCTCAACGATGCGCACCGTTAAGCTGCTCATCTGCAATGCCTTTCGCCACAAACTGCGAACGGGGCTCACCATCCTGGGCATCACCATCGCCATCCTCTCCTTCGGGATGCTGCGGACCATGGTGAACGCCTGGTATGCCGGTGTTGAGGCCTCCTCGGCCAACCGCCTCGTGATCCGGAATTCCATCTCGCTTGTCTTCCCATTGCCCCTGGCCTACAAGGACAAGATCCGCCAGGTAAGCGGCGTGAACCTCGTCTCCTGGGGGAACTGGTTCGGCGGGGTCTATATCGAGGAGAAGAATTTCTTCCCCAATTTCGCCGTGGAGCCGAAGTCCTACCTGGCACTCTATCCCGAGTATGTGATCCCGGACCTGCAAAAGAAAACATTTCTCAACGATCGCAAGGGCGCCGTCGCCGGAAAGAAAATCGCGGATAAATTCGGCTGGAAAGTCGGGGACACGGTCACCCTCAAAGGGACCATCTTTCCCGGCAACTGGGAGTTCACCCTCCGCGGCATCTACAAGGGAAAGGACCGCAGCGTCGATGAGACGCAGCTCTTTTTCCACTGGGATTACCTCAACGAGACCATGAAGAAGACGACCTCTCGGCGGGCCGATCAGGTGGGCTTCTATATGATCGGCATCACGAACGCGAACCTTTCGGGGGACGTGAGCGCCACGATCGACAGGACATTCAAGAACTCGCTTGCCGAAACCCTCACGGAGACGGAGAAGGCCTTCCAGATGAGCTTTGTGTCCATGACGGAAGCGATTCTCATCGCTATCCAGTTTGTCTCCATCGTGATCATCGTCATCATCATGGCCGTTGTCGCCAACACGATGGCCATGACGGCCCGCGAGCGGATCGGCGAGTACGCCGTCTTCAAGACCCTGGGCTTCGGGGGTCGGTTCATCGCGGGACTCATATTCGGGGAATCCCTCTTCATCAGCCTGATGGGGACGGCCATCGGGATCGGGCTCACCTTTCCCGTCGCGGCGGCCTTTGCCGACTACCTGGGGACGTACTTCCCCATCTTCTTCGTGGAACGGGAGACTGTGTACATGGACATCGCCGCGGGGATACTGGTGGGGCTCGTGGCGGCCCTGTTCCCCGCCTGGCGCGCCGTGAAGATCCGTATCGCCGATGGTCTCAGGAGGATCGGGTAGATGAAGGTTCCCGTCTCCTACAGCTTCCGGAATCTCTGGACGAGACGCCTCACGACGATCCTGACGGCCTCGGGCATGGCGCTTGTCGTCTTCGTCTTTGCGGCCATTCTCATGCTTGCCGAGGGGCTGCAGAAGACCCTCGTCGACACGGGTTCCTGGGATAACGTGGTTCTGATCCGCAAGGGCTCCCAGTCAGAGGTCCAGAGCGGCATCGAAAGGCTCCAGGCCTCCGTTATCGAGACTCAGCCCGAGGTGGCCGTGGGGGCGGGCGGGCGGCGGATTCTTGCCAAGGAAGTCGTGGTGTTGATCAGCCTCCCCAAGCGCGGCACCGACAAACCCTCTAACGTCATTATCCGCGGGATCAACGAGGAGTCACTTGCGTTACGGCCCCAGGTAAAGGTCCTGGAGGGCAGGATGCCTCGGCCGGGTTCCTCGGAGATCATCGCCGGCGAGAGCGTGGCGAAACGGTTCACGGGGGCGGGGATTGGCGAAACGCTGCGCTTCGGTATGCGAGACTGGACCGTCGTCGGAATTTTCGATGCGGGGAGCACGGGCTTCAGCTCCGAGATCTGGGGGGATGGGGAACAACTCATGCAGACCTTCCGACGCCCCGTCTACTCCTCGGTGATCTTCAAGCTGCGCGACCCCTCCGAGTTCGACGCCTTCAAGACCCGCATGGAAGTCGATCCGAGGCTCACCGTCGAGGCCAAGCGGGAGAGCCGCTTCTATGCAGATCAGTCGGAGATGATGGCGAAGTTCCTCCGGATCCTGGGGACGTCGCTGACGATCATCTTTTCGCTCGGTGCCGTCATCGGGGCCATGATCACCATGTATGCCGCCGTGGCGAACCGCACTGCCGAGATCGGCACGCTTCGGGCACTGGGGTTCCAGCGTCGGAGCATCCTGGGGGCCTTTCTGATGGAGTCGCTTCTATTAGGCTTCATCGGGGGCGCCGCGGGGCTCTTTCTTGCCTCTTTCCTGCAGCTTCTCACGATCTCAACGCTCAACTTCCAGACCTTTTCAGAACTGGCTTTCACCTTTGTGCTGTCTGTCGAGATCGTCTGGCAGGCCCTTCTTTTCTCACTGATCATGGGCTTCGTGGGCGGTGTCCTGCCGGCCCTGCGGGCGTCGAGGATGAAGATTGTCGATGCGTTGCGCACAACCTAGGCAGGGACAGGGTGAAAAAAGGAGTCTTGTCAATTGCGGTGCGATATTTCTCTGGTACCGGTTTCAGGAGACGTAGAGACCCCTCGTGCGCATTTTTTCTATGCCAGGAACGGCCGGATTCTCCAGTCTCCGGACTCGATGGGATCCATCTTCGCCGTAGGCCTGTTGTAAAGGTATGCCCATGCCGGCACCCGTTTGCCGTCGACGGTTCCCGCGCTCACAACGGCCCGGCGGAACTCGGAACGGGTGTTTCCATAGCCTCGGAAATCCTCAACGATGTCGAGAATCTCGAAGGCTTGCCGGTTGTCCCTGAGACGGTAGAGCTCACCCTTCACAGTCTGTCCTGCCCTTTTTGCCGGTATCATGCAGGGATGGCCCTTCCGCGAATCAAAAAGCATTCCCGGTGCGCGGGCTTCCCGGCGGGTCATGGGCTGGGCCCAGGCCGCGAGGAGGTGGTGACGCAACCCGCCCTTCATCAGTGTCCCGTAGACGAAAATGTGGTCGATGTGCCACGGCGCCTCCCGCCCGGCGGCCACAGAGGTGAGCATGGTGTCGTCGAAGCCGTGGGAGAGAAGACCTTCCCGGAGGATCGCCGCATAATCCACGCGGGGGGGATGGAATGTGCCGGCGATCCGGTCGGCGATGACGTGATAGGCTGTCGCCACGTGCTCCCGCCCGTCCTCGGTCAGCACCACGGTCTGGAAGGGCCTGTAGCATCGGGGCGAAAGCTTCTTGGCCTCTATGGCTTTCCAGCCGTCGGGCTTCACTTCAAAGAGAACCCCGGGCAGGGCCTGACCGAAACGGCGCCGGATGTTCGAGACACGACCCTTCCGCTCGCGCTCCCGGTAGTTGAAGATCAGTTCCATGTCGGGGAGATAGGCGTTCGCTATCTTTCGTGCGATGGGATAGTCGAAACCGTTTCCGTCGCACCATCTCTGCAGGTCCTTATCGTTGATGTCGGTGGAGTAGGCGAAGTAGAGAGACTCTTTATCCATGGGTCGATCCTTTCAGTGATTGTCTGAGTTCACTATAACGTCGGTTGAGTATCTCCGTCAATGATCGGGGCATATTATTAAAAGGACCGTGAAATGGTTTTGCAAGGATCAGTGAAAGCGTCTTTGCGCGAACGGTTCTTCACGAAGCGCAGCGACCGCGGCGCAAACTGTTTGAGCCCGAAGGGCGAGTTTTTGCGGCCGCAGCGAAGCGAGTGTTAGAACCGTCGCAAAGCGCTTTTGAGCCGGCAAAATTGTTTCGCGGTCCTTGACGACGTGGCAGACCGCTCTTAGGGTGGACGTCAATAACTCTTCGCCGTCTCCATGGCCTTTCGGTACTCTTCCAGGAGAAACTCCCGGCTCACGCCGTGGTCGATAAAGTCCCAGGGAAGAAACTCCTCGGGATTCTTTTCGCGGTAAACATAGAAATCGGCGTTGACGTTCACTGCCTTCAGGGCCTGGGGCCAGTTGCCGCCGTTGGCGTGAACGGCAAGCAGAATTTCACCGACGAGACGGTCGCCCAGGGAAAGCAGGGCCTGGATGTAATTCCACTTGGGCAGATCGTGGATGACGCTGACGGCGCGCTCTTTTCCGAGGGCCCGCTTGATTTTCTGGATTCTCCTGCGCACGAGGGTCGCATCGGCCAGAGGGAGCCACTGAAAGGGGGTGGCGGGCTTGGGGATGAACTGATTGATGCTCAATGTCATGCGCCTGAATCGTCGTGTGCCCTTCGTGGTCGTGACCGCATGATGCCGAATTCTCTTCGTGAGATCGACGATCGCGTCGATGTCTTCTTCCTCTTCCGTGGGGAGCCCCACCATGAAATAGAGTCGCAGATTCACGATGCCCTTTGCGATGAGATGCTCCAGGGCCTGGAAAATCTGCTTCTCCGAGACCCCTTTGCGAATCACGTCGCGAAGCCTCTGGGTTCCCGCCTCAGGGGCAAGCGACACCATCTCGACGCCGGAGGCGGCCAGCAGGTCTGCCAGGCTTTCCGAGATCCGGTCGATCCGGAGCGACCCGATGGAAAAAGTTCCGTTTTCATCCATGACCTTCCGGCAGAGGTCGGCAAGCTCCGGATGGTCAGAAACGGCCGTCCCCAGAAGTCCGACACGCCCCTTTCTCCGCAGTCCTTCCTCCAGAGACGCTGCGAGCGTCGAGGGCTTGCGGAAACGGGCCGGCCGGTAAACGAATCCGGCGGGACAGAAACGGCATCCCCGGAAGCATCCTCGACTGACCTCGGCGAGAAACATGTCGCCGAACTCCGTACGGGGAGTGGTGATGACCTGGTGCGTCCGGAATGCGTTGATGTCCTCGATATGGCGCACTCGTATCGTCGAGGGAAACATCGGATCGACGGGTCGGAAAGAGTCGATGTGCTGCCCGGGGCCGTACGCGACGCGATAGAATTTCGGGGCATAGGCCCCTTCGATGTCGCGTTGAATCGCTGCGAGGATCTCATCACGCGATGCGCCGCCGTCGTGCAACTCCCGGTAACGTTGAAGAAACTCGGGCACCATTTCCTCGCCCTCTCCCAGCAGGAACAGATCGAAAAAGGATGCCAGCGGTTCGGGGTTCAGGATAATGGAAATACCGCCTCCCAGGACAAGAGGCTCCTTCTCGCGGCGTTTTCCGGCATCAAGCGGGATGCGCCCCATTTCGAGGATCTTCAGGATATTCGGGTAGTCATTTTCGAAGGAGACGGAGAAGGCGACGATGTCGAAGTCGGCAAGCGGTCGTCCCGATTCCAGGCTGACAAGGGGAGAGGATCCCGGGGAGAAGGACGCTTCATCCCCGGGATCCGGAAGGAAGACTCTTTCACAAAGGAAAGAGGGGGTATCGTTGATCAGGGCATAGAGCGTCTGGAAGCCCAGGTTCGACATGCCCGTCCGGTAATGGTTGGGATAGGCGAGACAGACCCGGACCCGGTCCCGCCAGGATGTTTTGACAGCGCCTTCTTCTTCTGAAAGGGGGGAGGGATAGCTCTCTTTCAGCCTTACGGCCATGCTAGTCCGCCTGCTTCCTCAAAAACGTCGGGATTTCGAAATTCGCATCCTCCTCGTCGGATGCCCCCATCTTGATGACGGCCTGGGTCGTCAGAGGCCCCTTCTCCTTGTCCTTGCGCAGGAAAGCCGGGGTGCTCAAGTCCTCGCGCTGGCGGTAGCTGCTCAGGTGCGAGACGTTGGAAACAGTCTGTCTTTTCTTCCCTCCCTGATCGAACCCGGTGGCGATGACGGTGATCCGGATCTCGTCCTTCATGTTTTCGTCAATGACGGTGCCGAAGATGATGTTGGCGTCCTCGTCGGCCTCGGCCTGAATCAGGGTGGAGGCCTCGCTCACCTCGAAGAGGGTGATGTCGGGCCCGGCCGTGATGTTGAGAAGCACACCGCGCGCACCCTGGATGGAGTTGTCTTCCAGCAGCGGCGACGAGATGGCGCGTTGGGCCGCCTCGACGGCGCGGTTCTCTCCGCTGGCGATTCCCGTGCCCATGAGGGCCAGCCCCATCTCGGCCATGATGCTCCGCACGTCGGCAAAGTCCAGGTTGATGAGACCGGGAACCATGATGAGGTCCGAGATGCCTTTTACGGCATGGTAGAGGATCTCGTCGGCCTTCTTGAAGGCTTCGAGCAGCGACATCGTTTTGCCGCCCACGCTGAGCAGCCGCTGGTTGGGGATCACGATGAGGGTGTCAACGATTTTTTTCAGTTCCGTCAGTCCCTCTTCAGCCTGCCGCTCGCGCTTCTTCCCCTCGAACAGGAACGGTTTGGTGACGACAGCCACCGTGAGCGCCCCCATGCTCTTTGCGATTTCGGCCACGATGGGCGCCGCGCCTGTCCCCGTACCGCCTCCCAGGCCGGCCGTGATGAAGACCATGTCCGCGCCGCAAAGGGCCGTTCGGAGGGCGTCCATCGTCTCGATGGCCGCGCGTTTGCCGAGTTCGGGGTCCGATCCCGCGCCGAGCCCTCGCGTTACGTCGCCTCCGAGCTGAACCCTTGCGGGCGAAAGCGACGCCCTCAGGGCTTGGGCATCGGTGTTGGCCGCGACGAAATCGACCCCCTGAAGGTTGTAGTTGATCATGGTGTTCAGGGCATTGCCGCCGCCGCCGCCGATGCCGACCACCTTGATCCGGGCCGTCCCGCCGGACGCCGTTCCCCCATCCAGTAGTTCAAACATATGCCTTCCTCCCCTTAGAAGAATTCGGAAAACCATTTTTTCATTTTCTTGGTGGTGCGTCCCCACCAGCCACCGCTGCGGCGGGTACCGCGCCGCGACATCCGCTTGCTTCCGTAAACCACGAGTCCCACGGCCGCGGCATGCATCGGGCTGTTCACGATGTCTGTGAGCCCGCTGACCCCCATGGGAAAGCCCTTCCGGACGGGCATCTGGAAAATCCGTTCGGCAAGCTCCGAGATCCCGTCCAGCAGGGCCGTTCCTCCCGTGAGAACGATGCCCGCCGTGAGATGGTCCTCGTAGCCCGCCTTGATGAATTCCTTGTTGACGAGCGTGAAAATTTCCTCCATACGGGGCTCGATAATCTCCCCCAGGATCTGGCGCGACACCCTACGGGCTTCCCGGCCGCCCACGCTGGGGACTTCAATGGTTTCGCTCTGGGGGATCATGAAGGTGTTTGCGCAGCCGAACTTCAGCTTCATCTTCTCCGCCTCGATGACGGGTGTTCGAAGCCCGATAGAGATGTCATTCGTAAGGTATTGACCGCCGATGGCGAGCACGGCCGTGTGCTTGATGCTTCCCTCCCGGTAGATGGCGATGTCCGTCGTGCCGCCGCCGATGTCGATGAGAGCTACCCCCAGCTCCTTTTCGTCGGCTGAGAGAACCGCCTCGGCCGTGGCGAGCTGTTCCAGGACGATCTCGTCGATGTCGAGCCCGACACGATTCACGCTCTTGATGATGTTCTGTGTCGAGGCCGCAGCGCCCGTAACGATGTGGACTTTCGCCTCGAGTCTTACGCCCGCCATGCCCACGGGATTTTTGACCCCTTCCTGCTCATCGACGATGTAGTGCTGGGGAAGCACATGGAGAATTTCCCGATCCAGCGGGATGCTGATGGCCTTTGCGGCGTCGATGGCGCGCCGCACATCCATCTCCTCCACCTCCCTGCCCTGGACGGCGACGATGCCGTGGCTGTTCATGCCCTTGATGTGGCTGCCGGAAACCCCCGTAAAGACAGAGCTGATCTCGACGCCGGACATGAACTCCGCCTCCTCGACGGCCTTCTTGACGGACTCGACGGTGCTCTCGATGTTGACGACGACCCCCTTGCGCAATCCCTCCGTGGGGTGGGATCCCATGCCGATGATGTCGATGCCCGTGTTGGTGAGCTCGGCCACGACGACGGTCACCTTCGTCGTTCCGATATCAAGCCCCGCCACGATGTTGATTTTCTTTGCCATACGCCTCCAGCCTTCCTTCTATGCTCTTACTCCCCCCGACATTTTTACCGGCACGCGGAAGTCCCGCAACTGGACCGTCACCTTGCCGGGGTTGTTGAGGTCGATGATGAAATACCCCGAAAGGTTGCGCCGTGCGAGGTCGGCCAGCACGGGCTTCATGCGCCGCAGTTTTGCGTCGTAGTCGCCAAATCCCAGCTTGACACAGAGCCCCTCGGCAAAGAGCGACAGCCCGAAGAGGTCATCCCCGTGAATCTCCGAAATATTCCGGATCTCAGGGACCTCCGTGTAGGAAGCCATGAAGTCGAGAAGCTCGAGTGATTTGAGGATCATGTCCCGGTTTTCGGATCCCTTGAGGTAAAACCCCGTGAGCACGGGCAGATCCGTTTTCTCGCCGACCCCGATCTTCTCGAAGGCCGTGCCGTCGCGCTCGATGAAGTACAGGCCGTCGCCTCGTTCGATGAGGGCCACCGGTTTGCGTTCCATCACCTCGATGACGAGCCGGTCGGGGAAGTCACGCCTCACCGACACCTCCTTCACCCAGGGGCTTGTCTTGACCTTCCTTGCCACCGCGCCCAGGTTGGTCATGAGGATGTTCTGCGAGGGCTTGAGTCCGGTCAGTGCGATGACCTCGTCGCTCGGGAGCCGCTCGTTGCCCTTGACCAGCGTTTCCTTCATCTGGAAATAGGGCGACACGATGACGAAGTTGTAGGCGAAGATGAGCAGGGACGCGATCACGACCACGCAGGAGATCAGGATCATCGTCTTGCCGATTTCGACAAGGATCCGCCTTGAGCGCCGGCGCACCCGGTTCATTCGTGTCTCAATGGCGGATCGGACCGATCGTCTCAACTCACTCCTCCCCGATGATCTTTACCTCAGGCTCGAGACCGATGCCCTCTTTCGCCAGGATTTTCTGCTGTACCGTCTCGATGAGCGAGCAGATATCCTTTGCCGTCGCGTTGCCGAGGTTCACGATGAAATTGCCGTGCTTTTCCGAGACCTGGGCCCCCCCGATCCGGGCTCCCTTGAGGCCCGCCTCTTCGATGATTTTCCCTGCGGGACTTCCCTTCGGGTTCTTGAAGACGGAGCCGGCGTTCCGGTACTCCAGGGGGTGCTTCCCCGTGCGGGTTCGAAGGATCTCCCGAATGCGTCCTTCGACGGCCTCTCGATTCCCCCGCGCAAGGATGAAAGCCCCACCGACGACACAGGCCCCCTCGGGCAGGGTCAGATTTCGGTATTCAAAATGCAGAGACTGCCGTTCGCAGGATTTTACATTCCCCTCGCCGTTGAGGAGGCTTACCGTTTCGATCACGTCTTTCAACTCGCTGCCGTAGGCGCCGGCATTCATCCGGATGCCTCCCCCGACGCTGCCGGGGATACCGGCACAGAATTCCATGCCCGCAAGCGCCTCTTTCGCCGTGCAGGCAACCACCTCGGCAAGCGATGCGCCCGCCTCGGCAAGAATCGCCGCCCGGTCCTTCCCGCGCTCCTCGATGTGGACCGAGCGGAGATTTTTTGTGGAGACGATGACGCCGCGGAAGCCCCCATCGCGTACGATGAGATTCGTGCCGTTGCCCACGAAGAAAACGGGAATCGTCTCGGCCCTCAGGAACGACACCAGCCTGCCCAGCGCGGCAACGCTCTCCGGGAAAACAAGCGCATCGGCCCGTCCCCCCACGCCGATGGAGGTGTGGCGATCCATGCACTCGTCGAAGAGGATCTTTCCCCGGACGAAACTTGCCAGTTCTTTTCTCCAATCGGTTTTGTGCTGCATGGGTTGCTCGATTGCCAGCTCCCTCAGTCAAGGGATGGCGGCCGATGAGACGTGGTGTGGAGGGGTCACACCGCCCGCCTCATCGGCCCGCCTTCTCCTCTTGTGCTTTCTTCAGAAACTCCATTCCCACTTTCCAGACGTTTCCGGCGCCCTGGGTGATGATGACATCGCCCGGTCGGGCCGTCTCGAGAAGGTGGCTCACGATGCCGTCTATCGAAGGGATATAGGTCGTGTTCTTGTGCCCTACGGCCTCGATCCCCTTGAACAGATTGAAGGACGTGACTCCCTCGATGGGCGCCTCGCTTGCCGGGTAGATGTCCATGAGGATGAGCGAGTCTGCATCGGGGAAGCAAGTGAGAAATTCCTTGTACAGGGCCCTTGTGCGCGTGTAGCGGTGCGGCTGGAAGACGACGATGAGGCGTCCCTTCCAGAGCTGCCTTGCCGCTTTCAGCGTGGCCAGAACCTCCGTGGGGTGATGACCGTAGTCGTCGACAACGGTGATGCCGTTCACCTCGCCCTTCACCTCGAGGCGGCGGTGAACGCCGTGGAACGCCGCAAGTCCCTCCCGGATCGTTGCAAACTCCATGTCGAGCTCGCCGGCCACGGCGAAGGCTGCCATGGAGTTGAGCACGTTGAAGAGGCCCGGTACCTGCAGCGTGATCTCGCCCAGGCGCACTCCTTTGTGGTAAAGGGTGTAGCGCGACTCAGGGCCCTCCAGAGAGATATTCTTCGCCTGGTAGTCGGCCCCGTCGGAAAGCCCGTAGGTGAGGGTCCGCCGCTTGATCTGCGGGAAGATTTCCTTCACGTGCCCGTCGTCGATGCACAGGATCGTGACACCGTAGAAAGGCACGATGTTGGCGAAGCGGACGAAGGCTTCCTTGATGTCGTCGATGTCCCTGTAGTAGTCCAGGTGCTCGCGATCGATGTTGGTGACCACGGCAATCGTGGGCGAAAGCTTCAGGAAGGATCCGTCGCTCTCGTCGGCCTCGGCCACGATGACCTCGCCGTCTCCCAGCCGGGCGTTGCTTCCGATCGACGAGAGCTTTCCGCCGATGACCATGGTGGGGTCGAGGCCCCCGTGGGCGAGGATCGTCGAAACCATGGAGGTGGTCGTCGTCTTGCCGTGCATGCCGGAGATGGCGACGGAAAACTTCATCTTGAGAAGCTCTGCCAGCATCTCCGCCCGCGGGATCACGGGGATGTTTCGCCGGTGCGCCTCATGGGTCTCCGGGTTATCGGCTTTTACGGCTGTGGAGGTGACAACCACGTCGGCCGCTTCCAGGTTCGATTCCCGGTGGCCGTAGTGGATACGGGCCCCCATGGCGGAGAGTCGCTGTGTCGTGTCCGATTCCAGCAGATCCGAGCCGCTGATCGAGTAGCCCAGATTGAGAAGAACCTCGGCGATCCCGCTCATCCCGATTCCCCCGATTCCCACGAAGTGGATCCGCTGGACCTTGCGTTTCATTAAATCGCGCCTGATGCCGTTCTGCATTTTCTTCTTTCCGGTCTGTCCCGTCTGTTCGGTCTATTCCGTTGCGGCACCTTCCTGGCCTTGTGGCTCAGGCTTTGGTACGGTGCACCAAATCCATACATTCGTCCACAATATCCGCCGCGGCCCGGGCATTGCCCAGGGCTGAGGATTTTTTTTCCATCTCCTCGAGTCTGTGCCTGTCCTCCACGAGCCGCCGGATGATCCCCGAGAGGCTGTCTCCCGTGAGATCCTTTTCGGGGATCATTTCGGCTGCGCCCCTGTTGACAAGGAGTTCGGCATTTTTCGTCTGGTGGTCGTTCACGGCAAACGGAAAGGGGATAAAAAGGGCAGCCTTGCCGCTTGCCGTGATCTCCGCGATGGATGTGGCCCCCGCCCTGCAGATGAGCAGGTCGGCTTTCGCGTAGGCCGAGGCCATGTCCGTGATGAAAGGGAGCACGTCTGCCTTCATCGCTTGATCGCGGTATCCTTTTTTTACCTGCTCCAGGTCGTCCCTCCCGGTCTGGTGGATGATCCGAAGCCGTTCCCTCAGGTCCCCGAGGCGGGGCAGCGCCTCCAGGACGGCCAAGTTGATCCGGCGGGCTCCCTGGCTTCCTCCGAAGATCAGGATCATGAACCCGTCTTCGACCTTTTTCTCCCGCCTCGGCGCATGGGCGATGGCGGCCCGGATGGGATTTCCCGTCACGCGGACCCTGTCAGCCCGGAACCACCGTGCCGTTTCGGGGAAGCTCACGAAGATCCGATCCGCGAAGCGCCCGAGGATTCTGTTCGTCTCGCCGGGGATGGCGTTCTGCTCGGCAATGGCCGTCGGCACGCCCATGAAGTGGGCCGTGATGACGGCCGGTCCCGACGCATAGCCGCCGACACCGATGACGAGGTCCGGCTTGAACCGGCCGATGATCTGGCGGGACCGGGCGATGCTCCCGGGAATCTTCAGCATCGCCGCCAGCGACCTCGCAAACCCCCGCCCCTTGATCCCCTCGACATCGAGGGTTTCCAGGGCGAATCCGACCTCCGGCAGCACCCGGGCTTCCAGTCCCCGTTTTGTCCCGATGAAAAGAACGTAGTTTGTCCGGTCCCGCGCAAGAAATTCCTCCGCGATGGCCACTCCCGGGAAGAGATGTCCTCCCGTGCCCCCTCCTGCGATTCCGATCTTCACGTCGCAGCCCCTCTGAGGGTCGACTTTCCGTAGGTCGACAGGTTCAGCAGGATCCCTACGGCCATGCAGCTCACGATGAGTGCCGTTCCCCCATAGGACAGGAAGGGCAGGGCCATGCCCTTCGTGGGGATCAGCCCCATGACGCCGGCGATATTGATGAAGGCTTCCAGGGCCAGCAGGATCGTCATTCCCGATGCAAGCAGACTGCCGAAGGTGTCCTGGACCCGGAAGGCGATCGAAAAACCCCGGAAGATCAGAAGTCCGAAGAGCACGATGACCGTACAGATTCCGATGAAGCCACTCTCCTCGGCGATGATGGAGAGGATGAAGTCCGTGTGCGGCTCGGGCAGGTAGA
>CAZVLL010000025.1:0-27612 GCA_964628025.1 uncultured Syntrophaceae bacterium | reverse complement strand
TTCAAGGGATTCGAGGCCTTCACGGCGGCAACGCTGGTTTATCTGATTCTTTCGATCGTGATCACAGCACTGGTCACGTGGTATGACAAGAAAGTGCTTAGCCCCATGGGGATGAAGTAGCGATGGAAACGGGAATGAACTTCCAGGTTGTCTGGGACAACATGGCGCACTTCATGGTGGGCCGCTACCCGAGCGGTCCCATGGGCGGCATCCTTCTGACAATGTACCTTGCCGTCGTCTCCTGTATCCTCTCCTTCTTCGGCGGCCTCATCATGGGACTTCTCTGCGTCTCCCGAAACCGGGCGATCCGCTACGCGACGCTTGCCGTGGTGAATGCGATCCGGGGGATTCCCCTTCTTATGGTGATATTCTGGATCTACTTCCTCCTTCCCTGGGTCATCGGGGGGCCGACACCCGAGAGTTGGACCGTCATCACGGCGCTGACGCTCTTCACGTCGGCCTACATGTCGCAGATCGTCCAGGCAGGCATCGAGGGAATCCCGAGGGGACAGATGGAGGCGGGCATGTCCACGGGCCTTCCGCACACCATGGTCATGATCTACATCGTTTTGCCCCAGGCCCTGCGGAACATGATCCCCTCCTTCGTGAACCAGTTCGTCTCCCTCATCAAGGACACGTCGCTCGCCTTCATCGTCGGTGTGTCGGAACTCACCCACGTGGGAACACAGATCAACAACCGCACCATGGTCTACCCCACCGAAATCTTCCTGTTTATCGCTGTCATTTACTTCATCATCTGCTTTGCCTTCACGGAACTGTCGCGGTGGCTGGAACGCAGGCTCGCCTGGCGCAAGGCCATCTAAAGAAGGGGTTCTGGGTCCAGAGTAAAGGGTTCCGGGGCATAGCCCTTCGTGCTTTTTCCGTTGACCTTTCCGCCGTTCGCTCGTAGTATCCCCGCGGCAAAGATGCACCGGAAAGGGGAACGAAATGTCCGAAAAGAAGCCTTACGAAATCCCACCGGAGGTGCGGGCACAGGTCATGGCGGGGCTGGCACTCGCGTGGGACGGCCAGTGGTTTCTGAAGGTCCATGACAAGTTCGGGTGGGATGCGGCCGCCGAGTTAAACATCCGGACGCGCAATGCCTTCGGGCGGATCGAGATGCGCAGCACCCTACAGGCCCTGGGGAAGAGAAAGGCTGACGATCTGTCGGACGCCCTGGAAATCTGGCAGGCCTACTTCCGGATGTTCGGGGCCGACCGTGGCATCTTTGCAGGCGATTACGCAATCGATGGAGAAACCCTCACGGTGACCGTGCACAAATGCGCCGCCTGGGAAGGGGCGAAAAGGGCAAAGCTGGGGAAAAATGTCCAGGCCTGCCTGACCTGCGAGAAACTCTGGCAGACGTGGTTTGGAACATTGTTGCCCGATCACGACGTAAGCCAGAAGGTGACCGCCCGCATGGGCTTCGGCGATCCGCAATGCCGGTTTCGCATAGCCGCCTCAGTTTTAGAAACACCGGCAGAACGAGGGCAACGATGATCCGGCAAATCCCGGGGGGAGCGAACGTGTGCGTCTGTAAAGAGACAGTCTGCCGCTGCCGCTAATTCGATTAAAGGAGGAAAGGAAAATGGCAAATCGATCCGATGCCGCGATGGAAAAATTCAAGAGTGGGTACAATTGTGCTCAGGCCGTGCTTTTCGTATTCCACGACGAGCTTGGCATTCCGGAAGACACAGCCCTGAAGGTTGCCTGCGGCCTGGGTGCAGGCATGGGGCGGAAACAGGAAGTCTGCGGCGCCGTGACAGGAGGCATCCTGGTTCTGGGAATGCGGCATGGCCGGGGCAGCAAAGAAGAACGCTCGGCCCAGGATTCGACATATACCAAGACAAGGGAATTGATGGAATTCTTCGCAGGCAAGCACGGCACTTGCTCCTGTAAGGAGCTGCTGAAGGACTGTGACCTTTCCACGGTCACAGGGCTGTTGCAATTCAAGGCCAGCGGCCTGCTCAAAAAGGTCTGCATGCCTTGCGTTGAAACGGTTATTCAATTTCTGGAAGCCGACAAACCACAGTAAACCATTTGCTGCATTCTTTCACTCTTCTCGCGGCGATGAGGCTTCAGGGGAAACCCCGGGCTGCCCCCTGAAGCCTATCCCTTTTGCATCATCCGATGTTTGGGCAACATCCGAAATGCAGTGAACACTGCTACCCATCAGCCCCTTTCGTCTACGTCCGACGTTTCGCCTCCCTGCGCGCCCGGAAAAGTTCGATGACGCTGGGCAGGACAGACAGGATGATAATAGCGAGGATCACCAGGGTGAAGTTCTTCTTCACGAAGGGAAGATTCCCGAAAAAGTAGCCGCCCAGGACAAACAGGAATACCCACGTAAGGGCCCCCGTGATGTTGAAGAAAAGAAAGCGGGGGTAGGTCATGCTCCCGATGCCCGCCACGAAGGGAGCAAAGGTGCGGATGATCGGCAGGAACTTTCCCAGAAAGATGGTCTTTCCACCGTACTTCTCGTAGAAATGCCGGGTCCGATCGAGATACTCCTGCCGGACCCACCTGCTTTGCCCTCTTCCGGCCATCCTCGGACCAAAGAAGTGCCCCACCCAGTAGTTTACGTTGTCGCCGATGATGGCCGCAAGCGGCAGGAGCATGAGCAGCGTGTCGCGGTCCAGATCACCCCGGGCGGCAAAAGTCCCCACGACGAAGAGGAGCGAATCCCCCGGAAGGAAGGGCGTCACGATGAGGCCCGTTTCACAGAATATGATCAGAAACAGGATGGCATAGGTGTAGGTCCCGTATTGCTGAAGGATCCCGCCCAGGTGCCGGTCGAAGTGAATGACAAAATCGATGTAGTTGAGAATGAAATCCATGCGGGCCTATCTGGTCTTTCTGGTCAATTCGATCTTTCTAGTCAGGGATCCAGACGGAAAACAAAATCATATACTGCCAAGCCCGTCGGGCTGGTGACCGTGAAACAGACCAGGCGGACGAGACGGACCAGATAGACGGGATAAACTCTTATTTGATTTTGTCGACATCATCTTCCTTGCCGATGACGACGAGGACCTCGCTGTCCTTGACGACAAAGTTCGCCGCGGGGACCATATGGATCCGATCGGTAAGCGTGTCTCGGATCGCGATGACGTCGACGTGATACCGGCTGCGAAGCTGCAGATCCGCCAGCGTCTTCCCGATGAAATTCGAAGGCGGGGCAATTTCGCAGATCATGTAGTCGTCGGTGAGCGGGATGAAATCGAGCACGTTCGGCGACACAATGCTCTTGGCGACCTTGTCGGCCATCTCCTTCTCGGGGATGATGACTTCTGTTGCACCTACTTTTTCCAGAATCAGCTTGTGTTCTTCGTTGGGAGCCTTGACGATGATGTTCTTCACCTTCATCTGTTTCAGGTGAAGCGTGATCAGGGTACTGGATGCCAGGTCCTCCCCGAAGGACACAACGACGATGTCATCCTCCCTGAGTCCTATTGCATTCATGACGTCCTGGTCGGTCCCGTCGGCGACGATGGCCTTGGTGGCGCAGTCCCTTGCCTTCTGGATGGCCTCCTTGGACTTATCGATGGCAACAACCTCGACACCGCTTTTGCAGAGCTCCTTGACGAGGTTCATGCCGAAGATGCCGAGCCCGATGACAACAACCCGCTGCTTCATGGAAATGCCTCCTTACCCGACCATAACGGATTCTTCCGCGTAGGTGATTCCCTTCTTTCCGCTCCTGCGTGCAAGCGAGAAGGCCAGCGTCAGGGGGCCTACCCTTCCCGCGAACATGATCAGGATGATCGCCAGCTTCTGCAGATCGTTGAGCTTCGGCGTGACCCCCATGGAGAGGCCCACTGTCCCGAAGGCGGATGTCGTTTCGAACAGATATTCGACAAAGAAGTGCCTGCTCTGGAGTGGTTGAAGGTTTTGCGCTTCCGCAAGGAGCAACACCGACGTGATCAGGAAAACGGAGAAAGCCGCCGCGAAAATAATGGAGATGGTCCGGGTGATAAGGTCCTTCGGAATGGTTCGGTTCCAGATGTTGATTTCTTCGCTTCCCTTCCATTTGCTCCAGATCAGAAGCGTCAGCAGCGTGGCGCTCGTCGTTTTGATTCCGCCGCCTGTGGATCCCGGCGAGGCGCCGATGAACATGAGAATAATCATCATCAGGATGGTCGCATTGGTAAGCTGGCCGATGTCGACAGTGTTAAAGCCGGCGGTGCGCGGCGTGATGGACTGGAAAAACGACGCCAGGATCTGCGTCAAAAGCGGCATGTCCTTGATAGCGTGGTTTCGCTCGAAGAAATAAAACAGGACGGCCCCCCCGACAATGAGGATCCCCGTTGTGACGAGCACAAGCTTGGTGTGGAGGGAGAGCTTCTTTTCGCTTCCCCTGATCCGGTAGAAGACTTCGTGGATCACCACGAAGCCGATTCCGCCTGTGACAATGAGGCCCATGACGGTGAGGTTGACGATCAGGTCGCCCTGGTAGCGGACGAGATTATCGGAAAACAGAGAGTACCCGCAGTTGTTGAAGGCCGATATGGCATTGTAGACCGCGTGAAAGAAGGCCGTCCCCGCGGGGAAGTCCTGGGAGAAGCGGGAGAAGAGCAGCAGGATCCCGATGGATTCGATGATGAAGGTCGCGATGAGCACCGATTTCAGGATGACGAAGAAGTCCCGCCTCGGTGTGTGCAGGAGCGTGCTCTGGACGATTTCCCTGCCTTTGAAGGAAATGCCTCGCCCCATCATGCCGAAGAGAAAGGCGGAGAAGGTGATGATGCCCAGGCCGCCGACCTGGAAGAGAATGATCGTGGTTACCTGGCCCGCAAAGGAGAGGTCCTGCCCGATGTCGATGACGGCGAGTCCGGTGACACAGACGGCCGATGCAGCCGTGAAAAGGGCATCGACAAAGGTCAGCCCGCTCGTGGACGAGATGGGGAAATACAGGAAAATTGCGCCGGCCAGGATCACGCTGGCGAAACTGAGGATGAAGATCCTCTCCGGCGAGAGTATCCTCGAGATGAGCCGATCCAGATTCAGATAATGTTTGTTCTGCATAAGGGCGGATAAAAAAACACGCCTTCACCAGGAATCAAGGCGGAAGGCGCTGTCATTTCGGCTGTTTATACGCCAGCCAGCCCCCCCCGTCAACTGAATATTTACAGCCCGGCCTCAGCGCAGGGCCTCTTTCAGGGAGACGGCATAGGCCTCCACGGAGCCAACCAGACCAGGCCGACCCGCATGCTCGCCGATGAGTTTGACGAACGCGCTGCCGACAACGACGCCATCGGCCACGCTGCCGATCTGGCGGGCCTGTTCGGGCGTGGAAACGCCGAAGCCGACGACAATGGGAAGCTTCGTCAGCGAGCGGATCGTCCCGACGTTTTTTCGGGTTTCCTCCAGCTCAGGGCCTCTCGTGCCCGTAACCCCCGTCACCGAAATATAGTAGATGAACCCCGAGGCCCCTTGTACGACTTTCCTCACCCGGTTGCCTCCTGTCGTAGGGGCCACGAGAGAGATGAAATCGATGCTCGCCGGGTCGGTCTCTTTCCTCAGCTCCGCCGCTTCTTCGGCGGGGAGGTCCACCACAAGAACACCGTCCACACCGGCTTCGGCGGCCCGCCGTGCAAAGGAGGCGCTCCCCATGGAGAAGATGGGGTTGTAGTAGCTGAAGAGCACGAGGGGAATATCCACGGTGCTGCGCAGATCACCTATGAGATCGAGCACGCAGGTCAGCGTTGTCCCGCTTTTCAGTGCTGTCTGGGATGCGGCCTGGATGATTGGCCCATCGGCCGTGGGGTCCGAGAAGGGGATGCCCACCTCCAGAATGTCTACTCCGGACTTCGCCAATGCCGGAATGAGCGCCCGCGTGGTCTCAAGGTCCGGGTAGCCCGCCGTGATATAGGCTACAAGGGCCTTCTCTCCCTTCTTCTTTAGTTCGGCGAATGTTTTCTCAATGCGCTTCATGGCCGGCACCTCCCGTCGATTCTTCGATAATCCCCGCATCCTTGTCCCCCCGCCCCGAAAGATTGATCACGACAACCCGGTCCCGCCTCAGTGTCGGTGCAAGCTTCATGGCATACGCGATTGCGTGGGCGCTCTCCATGGCCGGGATGATTCCTTCGCAGGCGCAAAGGGTGCGGAAGGCCTCCAGGGCCTCGCCGTCCTCGATGGAAACGTAGTCTGCACGCCCCGTCTTTTTGAAGTGGCTGTGCTCGGGCCCCACGCCGGGGTAGTCAAGCCCCGCCGCAATTGAGTGGGCTTCCCGGATCTGCCCCGATTCGTCCTGCAGGAGGTACGTCTTGCTGCCATGCAGCACCCCGACACTCCCGGCCAAGATGGATGCCGAGTGCATCTCCGTGGCAATCCCGAGGCCCGCCGCCTCGACACCGATCAACTGTACACTTTTATCGTTGCGGAAGGGGTAGAAGATCCCCATGGCGTTGCTCCCGCCCCCCACGCAGGCGATGATGCAATCGGGGAGGCGCCCCTCCTGTTTGAGGATCTGTCGTCTCGCCTCGCGGCCGATGACGCTCTGGAAATCCCGGACCATCATCGGGTAGGGGTGGGGGCCCGCTACGGAGCCGATGATGTAGAACGTGTCACGAACATCGGTTACCCAGTGGCGCATGGCCTCGTTCATGGCGTCCTTGAGGGTGGCTGACCCGGCGGTGACAGGGATGACTTCGGCACCGAGAATTTTCATTCTCAACACATTGGGGGACTGGCGGCGGATATCCTCCTTGCCCATGAAGACCCGGCATTCCATCCCGAAGAGCGCCGCCACGGTGGCCGTTGCGACGCCGTGCTGACCTGCACCCGTCTCGGCGATGACGCGCCGCTTGCCCATGCGCCGGGCGAGCAGGGCCTGGCCTAAGGTGTTGTTGATCTTGTGGGAGCCTGTATGGTTGAGGTCTTCCCGTTTCAGATAGATTTTTGCCCCTCCGAGTTTTTTGGTTAGATTTTTCGCCAGGTAAAGCGGCGTTTCCCTCCCCGAATACTGCCGGAGATAGTCGTGGAATTCCTCGCGAAAGGCCTTGTCTTTCCGGCTCTCCAGGTAGGCTGCCTCCAGCTCCGTGAGTGCCGGCATGATGGTCTCGGCCACGTAGCGACCGCCGAAAATTCCGAAATGCCCCTTCCTGTCAGGCAGCGATGGCATCTTCATGTCTTGTTCTCCTTTCGATATATCCAGCGGACACCGCACAGTCTTCCTCTCCCCTACCTTAATTTCCTGAAAATGACTTTTTTCGCTTCGGCCGCCAACGAAAGATCGTATTTTCGCACTGCGGCGATCACCGACCGCATCTTTTCATGATCTTTTTTCCGGGGCACCGATTCGACGCCGCTGTTCACATCCACGGCCAGGGGGCGCACCGCTTCCAGGGCTGCCTGCATGTTGTCCGCATGGAGCCCCCCTGCAAGGATGAGAGGATGGCGCGCCGCTGCTCTGCTCGCCAGGTTCCAGTCGCAGGTCATTCCCGTGCCGCCGTGGCGGACCGGGTCGTGGGCATCGACGAGAAAAGCTTTCACCGGATGGTCTGTCATCCTGACAAGCTCATCTTCGCTTCGGAACGACAGGGCCTTGATCAGCCGTTCACGGGGAAACCGGCTGCAGTATTCTCGTGTCTCACTGCCATGAAGCTGGATGAAGTCGACCCCGCAGAGCTCCGCGACATGCAGGACTTCACCCGCAGCGAGATTCACGAAGACACCAACCGTGCATACGGTATGAGGCAGCGCACCGATGATTTCCCGCGCCTTCCCGGGCGTCACATAGCGGGGGCTTGCGGGATGAAAGATAAACCCCACCGCATCGGCCCCGGCCGAAGCAGCCGCCAACCCGTCCTCGATATTCGTAATCCCGCAGATTTTGATTTCCGTCACGTGAAAATTCCCTTTCTTTTTTCCCTCAACCCCCAACCCGCGACCCTCGACCCTATTTTTCCCCCAGCAGCTCCCTGAGCTTTTTTCCAATATCCTTCTCTCGCATCAGACTCTCGCCGACAAGAAATGCATGGATGCCTGCTTCCATCAGCCTCTCGACATCACCGCGACTGTCGATCCCGCTTTCGCTCACCACCGTGATTCCTTTCGGAATGAGGCGGGCAAGCCGGATGCTCACTTCCAGATCCGTCCGGAAGGTCGCCAGATCGCGGTTGTTGATCCCCACAATCCTCGCCCCCGCCGAGACGGCCTTGTTCACATCGGCCTCGTCATGGATCTCCACGACAGCCGCGAGCCCCAGCTCCGACGCATGATCGACGAACTCTCTCAGTTGTCCTGAATCCAGGATCCTCGCGATGAGAAGCAGCGCATCGGCACCCAGAACCCGGGTCTCTTCGATCTGGTAGGAATCGATGATGAAGTCCTTCCTCAGGAGCGGCAGCGCCACCACTCTTCTGATCTGAGGAACGTAAGCAGCGTTTCCCTCGAAAAATTGCGATTCCGTCAGGATCGACAGGGCCGCAGCGCCGTTTCCCTCGTAGGTACGGGCAATCTCAACGGGATCAAAGTCATCGCGGATCCTGCCCTTCGACGGAGAGCTGCGTTTGACCTCGGCGATCACCGAGCAACGTTGTTCGCGAATCGCCCCCTCAAAGTCGCTGGTAGGCGGTTTGTCGGCAAGCATTTGCCTCAACTCCGCGAGAGGCAGGATTTTCTTCTGCCGCGCAACTTCTTCCCTTCTGTTCTCGACGATTTTCTGCAGAATCATTTTCGTCTGTTCCGTCGGATGAGGCTTGCGGATCGTATATTCCCTATACGTGCTCTCATACACGCCACACCATACGCTACACGCCTTTTTCGCCCTCGCCCCTCTACCCCGCATCACTTCAGCTATGGCTCATCTCGATGAGGACCTGAAGTTTCCGGATAGCGGCGCCGCTGTCGATGCACACTTCGGCAACCTTGATCCCCTCGGATATTGTCTGCGCCTTCCCGCCGGCGACAATGGCGAGAGCCGCGTTCAGGACGACGACCTGGCGCCTCGCTCCCTCCTCACCGGAGAGGACAGCCTTGGTGATCTCGGCATTTGTCGAGGCATCTCCGCCCCTCAGCGCCTCACCGCTGTATGTTGTGCCAAAATAATCGACCGGGTTGATATTGTAGGTCGTGACGATTCCGTCTTTCAGTTCAGATACCCTTGTCTCCGTCGTCACAGTGGCTTCATCAAGGCCGTCGGCTCCATGAACGATGAAGGCCCGTTTCGTGCCCAGGTTCTTCAACACCCCGGCGAACATCTCCGTGAGCTTCGGATCGTATACGCCGATAAGCTGCGCCGTTGCACCGGCCGGGTTGGTCAACGGCCCCAGCATATTGAAAATAGTTCTCAATCCGATCTCGCGTCTCGGTCCGATGGCGTATTTCATCGCCCCATGAAGCTTCGGCGCGAAGAGAAATCCGATGCCTGCCTGCTGGACACACTCTTCAACGATCTCGGGCGGAGCATCGATGTTGACTCCGATCGCTTCGAGCACATCTGCACTTCCGCAGCCGCTGGAAACGGCACGGTTTCCGTGCTTGGCAACCGTGAGTCCCGCTGCTGCCACAACAAATGCGGCCGTGGTCGAAATATTGAAGGTGTTGCGTCCATCGCCTCCGGTGCCACAGGTGTCGACGATGACGGATGTGCGGGCATCGATGCGCGTGGCCTTGAGGCGCATGATCCGGGCGGCGCCGGTGACTTCGGCAACGGTTTCTCCTTTCATGCGCAGAGCCGTGATGAAAGCCCCGATCTGGGCCGGTGTGGCCTTCCCTTCCATGATCTCCGTCATGGCCTCCATCATTTCGGATTCCTGAAGATCGATTCCCTGGACGATCTTTACGAGGGCTTCTCGGATCATGACGCTATGCTCCTTTCCCGTTCCCGGATACCATCTCCAGGAAATTCCTCAGAATTCGTTTTCCGTTCGGCGTGAGGACCGACTCGGGGTGAAACTGGACTCCCTCCAAGAGGTAGTGGCGGTGGCGAAGCCCCATGATCTCGCCCTCTTCCGTCTCGGCGCTCACCTCCAGAAAGGGCGGGAGCGTGTCTTTCTGCACCAGCAGCGAGTGGTAACGCCCCGCAGTGAGCGGGTTGGGCAGGCCCTTGAAAATGGTCCTGCCGTCGTTAAAAACGGGCGAGGTCTTGCCGTGCATGAGCCTGCCGGCCCGCACGACTTCAGCACCGAAGGCATAACCGATGGCCTGGTGTCCCAGACAGATTCCCATGATGGGAGTCCGTTTGTGAAACTGCCGGATCACCTCGACGGTAACCCCCGCTTCTTTCGGCGTACAGGGGCCCGGCGACAAAAAGATCGCTTCGGGCGCCATTGCCTCGATCTCCTCAATTGTGATCTCGTCATTGCGGTGCACGGCCACGTCGCAGCCTAGCTGGCCCAGGTACTGGACGAGGTTGTAGGTGAAGGAATCGTAATTGTCGATCATCAGGATCATGATTGCACTCTCCATTTTTCCTTTTATACGTTCCAGCCGGGCACCTTTTTCGGGCTGTTCAAAAATGCCCAGATGCAAGGCCTCCGAAATCCCGAGGAGCGCAGGCGTACTATTTAGCGTACGTCGAGCGACGAGGGATGAGGGAACGCTGCAGATGGGCGTTTTTCAACAGCCCTATAAGTCTTCTGATAACTCAAAGCCCCTCGCTGCCAGTCTCACCGCCTTCATCATGCCGGCGGCCTTGTTGAGCGTCTCCTCGTACTCCGCTGCAGGATCGGAGTCGGCCACGATGCCGGCTCCGGCCTGGATGGAGAGTCGATCTCCCTGGAGGACCATCGTCCGGATCGTGATGCAGAAGTCCATGTTCCCGGTGAAGCTGAAATAGCCCACGGCACCGCCATAGGGACCGCGCCGGTCCGGTTCCAGTTCGTCGATGATCTCCATGGCGCGAACCTTGGGCGCGCCCGACAGTGTCCCCGCCGGAAAGGAGGCCCGCAGCACATCGAAGCAGTCCTTCCCTTCGGCAAGCTGGGCCCGGACGTTCGAGACGAGGTGCATGACATGGGAGTAACGCTCGACGATCATATACTGATTGACCTGGACGCTTCCGATCGCCGCGATGCGCCCCAGGTCGTTTCGCCCCAAATCGACCAGCATGACGTGCTCGGCCCGCTCCTTGGGATCCTCGAGAAGTTCATCGGCCAGCGCACGGTCTTCCTGCTCGGTTTTCCCTCGTCGCCTTGTCCCTGCGATGGGGCGCAACTCGGCAAAGCCGTCCTCGACACGAACCATGACTTCCGGCGAAGAGCCGACGAGGTGCACATCCTCCATCTTCAGGAAGAACAGGTAGGGCGAGGGATTGACGAAGCGAAGCGCCCGATAGAGGTCCACGGGGTCCAGAGGGTTTTTCGCCTGGAAGCGCTGCGAAAGGACGATCTGGATGATATCGCCCGCGCCGATATATTCCTTCGCCCGCCCGACCATTTCCTGAAAGGCTTCGGGTGTCATGTTGGATTCGAAACTGATATCCTTGCGGAAGCTTCCGTTTCTCAGCAGAAGCGGTTTGATGGGTTCCTGAAGCATCTGGATCATCCGGTCGATCTTCGCCGTCGCCTCGGCATACGCCCCTTCCAGACAAATCTGCCCCTTGTCACAGCGAGCGCTGGCCACGACTTTGATCGTGTGGCGGATGTTGTCGAAAATAATCAGCGTATCGGTTACCAGAAATACGGCATCATCCGTTCCTTCTCCCGCCCGGGGGCTCTTCGCCAACCGCTTCTCGAAATAGCGGATCATGTCATACGAAAAAAACCCCACGGCCCCGCCGCTGAAGCGCGGAAGGCCGGTCACGGTAACAGGCCTGTATCGGGCCAGAATATCTTTCAGGACTGCCAGGGGGTCGCCACCGTGTGGAGTCTGCGTGAGCTGACCGTTGCTGCGGATCTCCACATCCCCGGGCTTCACGCGGATCACGGCCAGGGGATCGGCACCCAGAAATGTATAGCGACCCCACTTCTCGCCGCCCTCGACGCTCTCCAGCAGGAAGGCATAGGGACGTTTCCGGATTTTCAGAAGGGCCGTCACCGGTGTTTCCTCATCGGCGAGGATCTCCCGGTAGACGGGGACGAGATTGCCTTTTTTCGACAGTTCCTCGAATTCTTCAAAAGAGGGTTTGTACATATTCACTCCAAAAAAAGAGGCCGTGTTTCTATCACGGCCTCTTGTCTTCACTGAATAATAAACAAAAAAGCCGTGGAGTCCCTCCAGGGTCCCCCACGGCCTTGATCAATCAATCATGTTCTTATGGCAGCAGGCAAACCCCTCCTATGAAGTTCCACCACCACCAGCTGTTTGTCGAAAAAAATGTTCTGCTCATCACTGCTTCTCCAAGTGCCCGCCTTTATAACAGGCTTCCCATTGTCTGTCAACAACCTATTTCAATTGAGGATCATGCTTTTTCATCGAATCCATCGGGCCGCATCAGTGCCGCCAGGTCCGTGGCGTTTCCTTTGATGGCAATTCGTCCGACCCTGTCAAGGATCTTCATATAGAGACCGATTATTCCCGCGGCGTGCGGGTTTGCCGTAATGATTTCCGTATAGAGCTCCGGATGGGAAAAGACCTTTTCGATCATCGCCATCTTTCCCCGGAGTATGGGCGTGGAAAAGGTCTCCAAAACTTCCTGTGCTATGCCACTTTGCCGGATCGCAAGGCCCAGAACGATGGTATCGAGGTGATTGAGCGCCTGGACGACGGCCATGATCTCATCGTGCCGCTCCGGCGTCGTCTCGATCAGGTTCGCTCTTTTTTCTTCCAGGATGTCTCGAACCCAGGTGATCCACTTCTTGCTTCTTGCCGCGCAAAGGACAACATTCTGCCCCTCCAGAGAGGAGGTCGCCGGGCCAAACAGCGGGTGGAGACCGATGACCTCCGAAGCCGATGACGCCAGCATGGCGCAAACCGGCCCGGCTTTCAACGAGGTCAGGTCCATCAGGAGGGATTCTTTCTTCATGTGCGGACCCACTTCCTCAATGACGGATTCCGTGACCCCGATGGGAACGCTGACGATGACGACGGGGCAGGCCCCGGCCATCTCTGCCGGACGAAGGCCTGTCCCTCTCCCGGATACGTGAACAGGATATCCTTCCTTTTCGAAGAATGCAGCGAACCAGCGGCCGATGCCGCCTGTACCCCCGATGATGCCGATGGGGAATCTGTTCATCGTATGGTCCTCTGGCGAAGCAGATGATCCGCGAGCACCAGGCAGATCATGGCTTCGCATACAGGGATGATGCGGGGGATGACGGAAGCGTCATGCCTTCCCCTCACGGAGATCTTCGCCGGGTTTCCCTGAATATCGATTGTCTCCTGTTCCATGGCGATGGAAGGGATGGGCTTGCAGGCCACGGAGATGACAATTTCCTCCCCTGTCGTGATCCCCGCAAGAATCCCTCCTGCGTGATTGGTCTTGAATCCGCCGGGACCGATCGGGTCGTTGCACCGGGAGCCCGTCATCCGTGCTGCATCAAACCCGGCGCCGATCTCGACGCCTTTCACCGTCCCGATGCTCATGAGGGCTTTGGCCAGCTCCGCATCGATCTTGTCAAATACGGGCTCGCCAAGCCCGGAGGGACAACCGTTCACACGCACCTGCACGATACCGCCCAGGGTATCTCCCTGGCTCTTCGCCTCCTCCAGCTTCCTCTCCATCCGCTTTGCTGCATCGGGATCGGGGCACAGCAGGCGGTTTGCGGGAATCGCCTGCTTCGACCAGGTCTTCACGGCAACGCCTCCCAGTTCCACCGTGCAGCCGAAAACCTCGACTCCCTCACGGACAAGCAGCTTCCGGGCAACGGCACCTGCAGCCACCCGCGACACCGTCTCGCGACCCGAGGCACGGCCGCCGCCGCGGTGGTCACGGATACCGTATTTTTTCATATAGGTGATATCCCCATGGCCCGGACGGAATACGTTGCGCAGTTTTTCGTAGGCTCCGCTGTCGGCATCGCAGTTGCCGATGAGAAGGAAAATCGGCGTTCCCGTCGTCTTCCCCTCGAAGACCCCCGAGAGGATTTCCACGTGGTCCTCCTCCTTTCTGGCCGAGGATGCTTCGTGAGTCCCCGGCTTCCTGCGGTCGAGCTCCGCCTGGATATCGGCCGCGTCAAGATCGAGGTTCGGCGGACAGCCGTCAATGACGGCCCCGAGGGCCTTTCCATGCGACTCCCCGAATGTGGTGACCCTGAAGAGCACACCAAAGGTGTTACCGGACATGAGACCGTCCCCTTTTCATTCTTTTTTTCTCATCCATCCGATCTTTTCCCAGCCGCCTGGCGATTTCCGCCGCAAGGCCGGCGGGATCTTTCCCCGCCGTATCGACGATCACCTCCGCAACGGCACGGTAGATCGGCAGTCGCTGCGTCAGAACCCTTTCGATCTCCATAAGCGTTCCGGCCCCTGTGAGAGAGGGACGCTGCTCTTTGCTGCCGAGATCCTTGTTCATGCGAAGGGCAAGGATTCTTGCATCGGCCTGAAGCCAGACGAACCGGCCTTTTTTCCTGAGAGCGCTCACATTATCGGGGTTCATGACAGCTCCACCCCCCAACGATATGATGACCCGGTCGAGGCCGGACAGCTCTGCAATAACTGTTTTTTCCACTTCGCGGAAGGCCTGCCAGCCGCCTGTTTCGACGATCTCACGGATCGTCCTGCCGGTCTTCGCAAAGACCATCCGATCCGTGTCGAAAAAAGGGCGACCCAAGAGCCTCGCAAGCTCTAGTCCCGTCGATGTCTTTCCGCATGCACGGTAGCCGATCAAAATGATGTTCATGTCGGTTACCTTATTGTATTTCACATGCCGCCTCATCAATTTTCTGTCCCTGACATCCAGCCGTTCAGGAGCACCGGGGAACGGTTTTGCAAATCAATACAGCTTCCCCAGTTCCTCCCAGAACCCCGGGAAGGACTTCCGGACGCATGCAGGATTTCGAATCCGCATGCCCGGAACGGCGAGCCCCAGCACGGCGAAGCTCATGGCGATCCGGTGATCATTGTAGGTTTCGATTTCGGCTCCACGGGGCTTGCCCCCTGTAATAATAAGACCGTCATCGAGCAACTCTGTCCGGATCCCCGTTTTTGTCAACTCCGTGGCCAGGGCTTCGAGGCGGTTGCTTTCCTTGATGCGCAGGTGCGCGACGTTGCGGATGAAGGTCCGGCCCGGGCGGCAGGCCGCGAGCACGGCAAGCGTGGGAACCATGTCGGGAATATCTTCCATGGAGGCCGTGAAATCTCCCCCGACGAGCGTCCCGCCGGTCACCTCGATCCACTGGTCCGTAGCCGTAACACTGCAGCCGAATTCCTTCAGATACCGGAGAAACCGGACGTCTCCCTGGTGCGTCCAGAAGTTCGCATTCAGGACCCGTACTCCGCCACCGCAGAGTGCCGCCGCCAGGAATAAATAGGACGCGCTCGACAGGTCTCCTTCGATGAGGTATCGGCATCCCTGATAGCGTTGCCCCTGCCTTACGAAAAAGAGATTCTCTGTGTGCTTCTCCACGGCTACGCCGAACGCTTTCATCGTCGCCAGCGTCATCTCCACATAGGGACGGGACACGGCGGACCCTCGAATTTCAACATCCACGTCCCCCAAGGCATAGGGCGCCGCGATTAGAATCGAAGAAACATATTGACTGCTCTCGATGTCCTGGAAGACCACCCGTCCGCCGCGCAGGGGTTCGCCGTGTATCGTCACAGGAGGAAAGCCCTCACTGTTCCGGCACGTGCTCGATACCCCCAGGCTCCGAATACCGTCGAGCAGCGGCAGAAGGGGTCTTTCGCAGAGGCGGGGATCCCCCGTCAGGGTAATGTCTCCGGAGCCGAGGGCCGCCACGCCGACAAGAAACCGCATGGCCGTGCCGTTGTTTCCCAGATAAAGTTCCCTGCCCGGCCCTGCGATGTGACCGCTCGTTCCCGTGACGATCACGTCCTTTTCCGAGCTGACAATGTTTGCACCGAGAAGCTTCAGGGCTTCGACAAGGTGAGCCGTATCTTCCGAGACAAGTGCATTCCTCAGGATCGACTTCCCCTCGGCAAGCGACGCGACAACGAGCGCCCGTTGCGTGTAGCTCTTGGAGCCGGGAACCTGCAACTCGGCATCCACCCGTTCGAGCGGTCTGATTTCTTTTGATTCAGTCATCTCTTCCTCTCCGGCATTTCCGTTCCACCTTTTCCTCGTCCCTCGACCCTGCCGTTCGTCAGCGCTTTTTTTACCACCCTTTCCATGAGCGCCACCGGAGGCTCAAGTCCCGTCCAGATGCGAATCTGCTCCGCCCCCTGGCAAACGAACATGGGAAGCCCGGTAATCACGCGGCAGCCCTCAGACTTCGCCTCCCTCAGCAGACGTGTCTCAAGAGGAGTGTAGACCGTATCCATCACCCAGCGGAACCGTGTCACGTGATGCCTTTCTACCGGGGTTTCTCTCTCCATCGGGTGCATCCCGACCGGGGTAGTGTTGACGAGAATCTCCGCCTGGATGGTCCCCAGGTCTTCCAGGGGACGTGCATCGCACCGGAACCGCCTCGCGAGGGACTCCCCTTTTTCAGGGTTCCGGCTGAAGATCACGGGGATGCCGCGCTCATGAAGAATTCCATACACTGCGGCCCGGGCTGCGCCGCCTGCCCCCAGTATGGCGACGGTCTTCCCTTCGAGGGAAAGGCGCTCCCG
The DNA here is from genome assembly GCA_964628025.1 of uncultured Syntrophaceae bacterium. Lineage (GTDB taxonomy): Bacteria > Desulfobacterota > Syntrophia > Syntrophales > UBA2192 > UBA2192. The sequence continues at coordinate 10,992 of CAZVLL010000025.1, read as the reverse complement.
CAAGGCTGCGGCAAGCCCTTTCCAATCCGTGTTCGATCCCCTGAGCCGCCCGTCTTCGTTCGTTATGGTGTTGACGGCCCCGATCGCACGCACATCCTCATCCACCGAATCGAGAAAGGTCATCATGGCTTCTTTCACCGGAAGCGTGACGCTCACGCCGGCAATCGGCTTCTCCCGGATCATCCGGACGGCCGTCTCCAGGCGCTCTACGAGATGTGCCTCGTAATGCGCGGCAATCCCCATGGCCTCGTAGGCCGCATTGTGCATCAGCGGCGAGAGGCTGTGCGCCACGGGATTACCGAAAAGTGCGTAATGCCGAATTATCGCTGTCATGATATCTTTCGATCCGCCATCGCTATGCCTTCAACATCCCCAGTATCGTTTTCATCTCACCGACCGTCAGTTGCCCCGGCGCCGATTCGGCTCCTTCTTCAAGGCTCGCATAACTGAATGAGGCTCCCAGAAGCGGCGCCGCCACGCGGCTCAGGCGCCCCTTTTCCCCCATGCAGAATGCAATAACATCCTGGTTCATCCTCAGGGCCTGCGGAATGAGTTCGAGTACACGGAGGTTGTCCTCCACGGTTTTCGCCAGGGTGACGACCTTCACGATATCTGCCCCGGGCATCCGGCATGCATTCAACCTTCTTGCCAGGGCTTGTCTGGAAGGCGTTCCCGCTAGATCGTGGTGTGATACGATAAGTGTTGTCTTCCTTCTCTTCGTACAGATTGCTTTGGCCAGATCGCTCACGGCCGAGAGACCTGTCCTCGCTTCGATGTCCACAAAGCGGACTCCCAGAGCCACCGCCTCGTGAAGCAGTGCCACACGCCTGTTTTCACAGCCCGCGAAAAAACCGCCCTCGTCCCTTCGGCGGTTTGTGACCAGGATCCGGTCCTTGCCGGCATACAGAAGGACAGGAAGATCCGGACTGTCGATGCGGTCAATCCGCAGTTCGACGAGGTCCGTCAGAGGCAGGGCCCGCCCCAGCAACGACAGGGCCTCCTCGTTCGATCCGGGCACGATCGAAACGCAGATCATGGCCTCTCATCCTCCCGTGGATAGGTTCCGAGAATCTTCAGGGTGGCAGTCCTGCGGCGGAGCGCCGCAAGACAGGCCTTCACGGATTTCTCTTCGGGATGGCCCTCGAAATCGATGAAGAACAGATACTGCCACATCCGGTCCCGCGCCGGGTGAGATTCGATGCGGAGCAGGTTGATCCCTGCCGCTGCGAAGGGGGCAAGTGCCGCGTGCAGGGCTCCCGGTTTGTGCTGTGTCGAAAAGAGAATCGAGGTTTTGTCCCTTCCCGTCGCGACGTTCGATCCCCTCCCGATGACGATAAAGCGAGTCGTGTTCAGCGGGCTGTCCTCGATGCCCTCCTCGACGATGGGAAGCCTGTGAATCTCCGAGGCAAGCCGGCTCCCGATGGCTCCCGCCTCCCGATCCCCCAGGGCTTTCAGGACGGCCGCAGAAGTGCTCTCCGTCTCGACGGGGACCGCACGGGGAAGATTTTTCGCCAGCCATTGCCGGCACTGGGCCAGGGCCTGGGGATGGGAGTACACTCTTCGGATTTTTCCCTTTGCCGACCGTGCCATGAGGCAGTGGGAGATGCGAAGGTAGATCTCGCTCCGGATCACAAGCGTTGACGCAATCAGCCGTTCGAGAGTAACTCTCACGGGGCCTTCCACGGAGTTCTCCACGGGAACAACGCCGAGGTCGGTTTTCTGCTTCTCCACCGCGTCGAAAACTGCGCCGATCGTCATCTGCGGAGCCACACGGATACCGTTGCCGAAACGATCGAGAGTCGCCAGATGGGCGAAGGAGCCTTCCGGGCCCAAGCAGGATACCGTGACAGGCGCTTGGAGTGCCCGTGAAAACGAAAAGATCTCCCGGTAGATGAACTGCAGGGCATCCCCCGCAAGAGGGCCCTCGTTGAGGGCTGTGATTTCCTTCATCACCCGCGACTCCTGGGCGGGGTCGAAAACGGCGATCCCCTCCCGTCCCTTGATCCGCCCCACTTCCAGGGACAGCCGGGCGCGCTCGTTGAGAAGCTCCACGATCTCGCGGTCTTTTTGCCGGATCTGCCGGCGGCTTTTTTCAAGGTCTTGCTTATTCATGATTTGAGTGTCTCGATGGTTTCCTGCACAAGCTCCAGCGGGACGCCGCCGTTGACGAAGGGCATTCCGGGTTTCTTGAGGAGGACAAAATGGATTCTGCCGCCCGCCCTTTTCTTGTCCGCGGCAAGGTGCGACAAGATACCCGCGGTATCCAAAGTTTTCGGGATGCGCACGGGCAGACCCAGGCGATCGATGGCAGAGACAATCCGCGCCCGGTCCTCGGCGGAGAGGTAGCGCTCCCGTTCCGAGATGAGCGCTGCCGCGGCCATTCCCATGGCCACCGCCTCACCGTGCGAAACGGTATAGTGTGACTCGGCCTCGATGGCGTGTCCCACGGTGTGCCCGAAGTTGAGGATACGCCGCAGCCCCTTTTCCGTCTCATCGATCTCGACAACGCCCTTCTTGATCCGGCAGGACGTGGAGACGAGCCGCTCCAGGATGGCGGGATCACGGGCCCCGATGGCTTCGGCCCCGTCCTCAACGACAGCCAGGAGATCGGGATCCTCGATGACCCCGTACTTGACGATCTCGGCTAAGCCGTTCGTGAATTCCCGTGGCGGGAGCGTGTCGAGAAAGGCAAGGTCGACAAAGACAGCCCTTGGCTGGAGAAAGGTACCCAGCATGTTCTTTCCCGCCGGAAGGTCAACGCCCGTCTTGCCTCCGATCCCGCTGTCCACCTGGGCCAGAATCGTCGTGGGAACCTGCACGCAGGGAATGCCCCGCATGTAGATGGAGGCGAGAAATCCCGCCACGTCTCCCACAACCCCGCCGCCCAGGGCAATCAGGCCCGAGGTTCGGTCGGCGCCGCGCCCCAGGAGCTGCTCGGCGAGCGCAATGCACGTTGCGAGTGTCTTCGAAGACTCTCCTGCGGCAAATTCGATGATCTCGGCATCCATGCCGTTTTCACGCAGGACTTCGAGCACCCGAGCCCCGTGGAGACGGGCAACGTTGGAGTCCGTGATGATGAACCACCGTCCCGCCCAGCCGCTTTTGGCGAGGATCGGCGCCATCCTGTCCAGAATGTCCCTGCCGATATGAATGTCGTAAGAAGCGCTCAGACGCTTGTCGAGATTGACTCGTATCCGGTTCATAGCGCCGTTTTCACCTCCCGCTGCATCGCTTTTTCAATGACGGCAATGTCTTCCATGAGCCGGTAGAACTTCTCCGGTTTCAGGGACTGCAGGCCGTCGGAGACGGCCTTTTCGGGCTCGGGGTGGACCTCGACGATGATTCCGTCGGCGCCCACGGCAACGGCCGCCCTGGCCAGGGGAGTGACATACTTCCAGTGGCCGGCCGCATGGCTTGGATCGACGATCACCGGAAGGTGCGAAAGCTCTTTGAGGACAACGACGGCGGAAAGATCGAGGGTGTTTCGTGTGGCCGTCTCAAAGGTCCGGATCCCCCGCTCGCAGAGGATAACCTGGCTGTTGCCCTCGGAAAGGATGTACTCGGCGGACATGAGAAGCTCTTCGATGGTCGTCATCATCCCCCGCTTGAGCAGGACAGGCTTTCGTGCCTGGCCTACCGCCTTCAGAAGCGCGAAGTTCTGGGTGTTGCGCGCACCGACCTGGAGAATATCGGCATAGGCTTCGACCAGGTTCACGTCGGCAGGATTCACAACCTCCGTTACGATGGGAAGCCCCGAACGTTCCCGAACCTTCTTCAGGAGCTTGAGCCCTTCCTCTTCGAGGCCCTGGAAGCTGTATGGCGAGGTCCGGGGTTTGAAGGCGCCGCCCCGCAGCACCTGGGCTCCCGCCTTTTTCGCTATCCAGGCACATTCCATGAGTTGCTCTTCTGTCTCGACGGCGCAGGGTCCTGCCATGACAATGAACCGCGGCCCCCCGATCTCGACCTCGCCAACGCGGACGATCGTGTCGGCTTCCTGGAATTCACGGCTTGCCAGCTTGTAGGGCTTAAGAATGGGAACGACACTCTCGACTCCAGGCAGATGGCCGACGGACTTGATCTGCTCCCTGCCTCGTGCATCGCCCACGGCACCGATGATTGTTTTTTCCGTACCACGGGACAGATGGGCACGGTAACCGACGGACTCGATCCATTCGATGACCCGGTCGGTTTGACTGTCCGTGGCATTCTTCTTCATTATGATGATCATGATTCCAATCCTCCAATGGAAAAGGCCATGACGACTGTCGCCGCCATGGCCTCCGGAAAACAAAAACAAAAAAGCCATGGGCAGCGTCTTTCGGTCTACCCATGGCTTCGGTTAACTTATTCTCAGGTGCAGTCTAAGTCCTCCTCAGCGACGGGCAGACCTTGCCGTAATAATAGCTAAACCAGAAACCAAAATTGTTGATGCTGTGTCTGTCCATCACGAGTGTTCCTTCAAAAAAGTGAAAGTAATATAACCCCGATTTTCATCCCTGTCAACAAATACTTCGTGTTGCCGCTTTTGCCCGTCCAGAAGCCCTTACTCTTTTCACATGAACGAGTCCTGGGGCGAAAGCTTGAAGCGCAGGGGAATCTCCACCCATATGTCCACGGCTGCGCCCATGCGCCGGGCCGGGTCGAACCGCCACATTCTCACTGCCTCGAGGGCCGAATCATCCAGCGAAGCATAACCCGAAGATCGATTGATCCGGACAGCGCCAATCCGTCCGTCGGCCCGGACCTCGGCCGCGATCAGGACATCGCCCTCATAGCCCCTCTCGCGAGCCGTCCTGGGGTAAACCGGGGGCCGATTTTCACGATAGCGGGGCATCGCTTCCGAGTAACCTTCCTTCAAGGCAGCACCCTGCTGCCCCTGTCCCCGGACCGCATCACCCGTCGAGGAAGCCCGGCCCGGAGCCGCCGCTGTATTGCTACCCTTCACCGGCATGACGGAAACGCTCGTCTCCGTCGCCTCCCGCTCACCCGGGCGGCTGTGGACGGCTTCCGCCATGACTGTCTTCTCCGGGGCCTTCTGCGTCACGGCAGGCATTGCGGCCTTCGCAAGGGTCACCGACTTTTTCTTCATTTCGTCCGCCCCTGCTGCCCCATTGCCGTTTTCGGGGCCGGGCGTGACCGTCAGCAGGGAGACCCGGACGATCCCCTCATCGCCGGCCGTCGGCAGAATCAGGAAGGGGTTTGCCACGGCAAAAAGAACAAGGGCGAGGACTCCCGCATGGATGAGCAAGGACAGAACGATGCCGGGGAGAATGCCTTTCCCCCGCCGACGGGATTCTGCCGCAGGCCCGCTATTACCCCGCACGTTCTCCGCCGGACCAGGGATGGTCAGGCAGGAGTCTGCAGGATAATTGCCGCTCAATGTCGTGACGTTCATGATGCTCTTGTCCTTGCAACTGCCATTCTTTGATCAGAAATAGAGCGAAACGCCTCCCCGGAAGCTGATCTCCGGCGCCGGGTAATAGGATGGTCCGATATATCCGATGGGGACATAGCTCTTGTTCAGCAGGTTTTCTACTCCCACGAAGGCGCTCGGCTTCGCGACCCCGGATATTTTCCAGTCGGGCTGCCAGCGCAGATAAAGATTCACGATCGTGTAGCTGTCGAGCTTCTCCGAACTGTTGCTGTAATCGGACCCTATGACCTGGCTCCCCACATAACGAACTTCGGGTCTCAGGGTGAGGCTCCAGGGCAGGTAGAACTCGAGAGCTGCATTGGCCATGTGTTTCGGCACGAGAGGGACATCCTTGTCCTTGTTTGCGCCTTCGCGGAAATAGGTGTCCTGGTACGTATAATTGGCATAGAGTCGCGCCAGTTTCCCGAACTGCCAGTCCAGTGAGAGTTCAGCGCCCTGGTGCCTTGTTTTGTCAAGGTTCTCGTTTCGGAACGACGTAAAATTGTAGCTGATTTCATCCTCCATATCGATGAGGTAGAGTGTCGCCCCCAGCTTGAGGTCCTTCATCGGAAAGACCTGTACCCCGGCCTCATAGCTTTTTCCCGTCTCCTTCTCCAGGTCCGTCAGGAATCCACCGACGACCCAGGGTGGAATGGAGTAGGACGCCTGTTGATCCAGCGAGGGAATGCGGTAGATCGTGGCATATTTTGCCCAGACCTTTGATTTCTCGCCTATGAGGTACGTGAGTGAAGCCTCCCAGGCATCACCGTTATGAGCTTTTTCACCGGTAAAGGCCTTCGATCCTGTCGAAAGATTCGTTTCGTCACCCTTGATGTCCGCCCGCTCCATCCTCGCGCCAAAGGCCAGGATGAGGTCCTTCAGGATGCTGAATTCGTCACGGGCGTAAAAACCCAATGTCTGTCTCTTGAGCTCAGCCGTGTAGGTCTTGCTTGCCTGCGAGCGGCTCGCAAAGGTGTCCTTGTCGAGCTTGTCCTGGTAGAAATCGACCCCGGCGGTGAGCTTGTTGTCAAAGCCGAAAAGCTTTTTTTCAAGGATGTAGCGCGGAGTGGCGCCTATCGTGTCGATGGTGATTTTTGTGAACGAAGACCAGGACGCCATGTTGGTGGTCATGTCCCGTCTGCCGTAGATCAGGTTGGCATCGAGACGGCCGTAGTTGCCCAGCACGGTCTTTGCCAACAGGTTCGCGTCGAAGAAACTGGCACTGGCATCGTCGTCCGGGTTCTGGGCCTGCTTTCGATTGGCTTCAAGCTGAGCCTTCGTGAGAGCACCGGGGAACTGGTTGTCTGTCTTGTTATAGGTAAGGCTCAGGGAGACGTCGAGATAGTCGGCGGGGTTGTATCCGATGTTTCCCCCGGCGCTTCCCGAGGAAAAACTCGAACGGTCCCGGTACCCGCTGCTCTGGAGGCTCTCACCGCTGAGTGCGTAATAGACCTTGTCCGCGGAGCCCCGTATGCCGGCACGGCCGTTGTACGTGTTGTAACTTCCGCCGATGAAAGAGACCTCCCCTTTCGGTTTTCCTTCCCCTCGCTTGGTGATGATGTTGATGGCGCCGGCAATGGCTGAATCTCCGTAGAGGACACTGTTGGCGCCCCGGACCACCTCGATCCGTTCGATTTCCTGGATGGGGATCTCGGCCCAGTTGATACCGGCCAGGTCGGGACGGTTGAGTCGTCTGCCGTCGAGCATAACCACGTTGCGAAGATAACCCGCCTCGGCACCGAAGCCGCGCATGTCGACAATGGCCTGCGAGGCGTTTCCGCTGTAGCTTGTGACATGGACGCCCACCAGGCCCGTGAGCACCTCGGCCACGTTCGTGGCGCCTGACTTCTCGATGTCCTCGGCGGTAATGACAGTCACATTGGCGGGAACTTTCCGGACTTCCTGGGCATCACGGGTCGCCGTAACGACCACCTCGCCCATCCGGTAGGCCTGCTTCCCCTCCGGCGCGGCCTGCGAAAAAGCAGGTCCCGGGTCCATGATCGACGTTGAGAGTAAAATGAATACAATTAGTCCGCTGCGCAAAAACCCTTTCATGATGACTTCTCCTCCCCCCTCGGGAAATGATGTGGTTTCCGCCGTCAGACAAGTATACTGGCTTGCGGCCGCCTACTCTCCGCGCCTTCCAGGTTTCCTGTGCCGGGAACCCGTGGCCATGTCTCGGATTTCGTTCCGCCTACAGTTGCGGGGCAGTGCCGGACTTTGACCGGCTTCCTTCTCGACGGCGATTCACTATTTCTATTTCTTCACGTCAGTGTAATTCTCGGCGATCCCGTCCGGGGATGACGATCCACCAGCACCTCCGTTTCGTAGGTCTGCCGGATGTGCTCTTCCGTAATGACGGCGTCGACGGATCCCAAGGCCCCGATGAGCCCGTCTTTCAGCAGAATGATCCGATCGCAGTAATGGGCGGCCAGGTTGATGTCATGAGTCACCGCGATGACCGTAAGCCCCCGGTCGCGGTTGAGTGTCCGGATGCGATCGAAGAAATCAACCTGGTGCCGGATGTCCAGGAAGGCCGTGGGCTCGTCCAAGAGCATGAGCCTCGGCTCCTGGGCAAGGGCCCTGGCGATGAGCACCCGCTGGTGCTCGCCGCCGGAAAGCGACTCCATGTCCCTCGCGGCAAGCGAGAGGGTATCCGTCATTTCCATGGCCTCGCGGGCGATGCGATGATCCTGCACGCCCTCGAAGCGCCAGGGACCCAGGTGCGGCGCCCTCCCCATGAGAACCACCTCCTCCACGGAGAAGGGGAAGGCCAGCGAGGTGTACTGGGGCACGACGGCCACGGACCGGGCCAGCGCATCGCGTCGCAGCTTTCGGATTTCTGTCCCTTCGAGCAGGATCGCTCCCTCCTGGGGAGTGAGAATCCCATCGATGACCCGCAGCAATGTTGTCTTGCCCGAACCGTTGGGCCCGATAATGCCGAGAAAATCCCCCGGCTCGACCTCAAAGGCAATCTCCCGGAGGACCCACCGTTCGCCGTATTTGAAGCTCACATGTTCAACGCTCAGAAGCGGCATCGGCCGGCCTCCGTTTTCTTCAGCAGATAGATGAAAAAGGGCGCCCCGAAAAGAGCCGTAATGACTCCCACCGGAAGCTCGCTCGGGGCGAGCACCGTCCTCGCAAGCGTGTCGGCGGCCACGAGAAAAGTCGCACCGAAGAGGAAGCTTGCCGGCAGCAAAAGTCGGTAATCGGAGCCGAAGATCATCCGGATGAGGTGGGGCACGAGAAGTCCCACAAAGCCGATAAGGCCCGAGAGCGACACGGCGGCTGCCGTGATGAAGGAGGCCGCAAAAAAGAGCACGCGCCGGGTGGTCTCGACGTTTACGCCCAGCTGCAGCGCCTGATCCTCGCCGATAACGAGCAGATTCAGCGACCGGGCGTGGAGGTAGATCACAACGAACCCGGCAAGAAGGGCAATCCCTCCCAGAAGCGTCTGCTTTCCATCGGCAAGCCCCAAATCCCCCATGAGCCAGAACATGACCCCGTGCAGCTTGGATCCTGCGCTGGTTGAGATGAGGAACATGATGGCGGCCGTGCAGAACGCATTGACGATCACCCCCGAGAGCAGCAATGTCCCCGACTGGGCTTCCCGCCGCCGACCGGCCACACCGAACACCAGCACGATGGTAATGAGTGAGCCCAGAAAGGCAAGTACGGGAACACCGAAGGGCAAAAAGTCAATCCCCGCGATGATTCCGAGAACGGCACCCACGGCGGCACCGCCGGAGATCCCGAGGATATAGGGGTCTGCCAGGGGGTTGCGCAGCAGTCCCTGAAAGACCGCACCTGCCGTGGACAGAGTGGCGCCCACGATCGCGGCAAGAAGAATCCGGGGAATTCGAACGGAAAAGAGAATGGTGTGCTCGGGAGACGCTGTTGCGGACGGGTCCTGCCGGATGATGGACAGGAAATCGATCCGATGGGGGCCGGTGACGGCGGCAATGGCTGCCACAGCCAGGAAAATTCCGCCCAGCAACGCACAGACGCGGCACACCCGCAACGGGGTTACCGCCTTGCCCGAATCCATTTTCAAGGCAACGGCAAGAACGAGCGCCGGGACGGCAAGAAGGGATACTAAAAGGAAGAACCGGGTCACCGCAACCTCCCTCGAGGCTAATGGGATGGGCCAGTCTTCCGGCTTAGGGCCACCTACTCTCCCGCCTTCCCATCATGGTGTCCATGACAGTGGCATACCGGGATTTCGTTCCCATCACGGCTGCGGGGCAGCGGGGGATTTTCACCCCTCTTCCATCTGCCCATCCCTTCGATGCTTCCCCACTAACAGAGCACCGGGACTTTGTCAAGGCTCAAAAACAGCTGCCCGCTTTCCGGCTGAATCCTCCCAAGTTTGGCAATTGCATGATCTCTGTTGGCTCAGAATGACCGTGAAACGGTTTTGCAAGGCGAAGTTAAAGCGACTTTGCGCGAACGGTTCTCCGCGAAGCGGAGTGCCCGCGGCGCAGCAAGCGCTAGAACCGTCGCAAAGCGCTTTTTCGCCGGCAAAATTGTTTTGCGGTCATTCCGGCAACAACTTGTCAAAACCCCGCGGCGCACTGCGCAACTTCCTCGATTCCCGCAACAGCCCGGGGACTCAGCCGGTAGAGGCGTTCGCTGACGACGCAAATCTTTCCTTCTCTCACGGCGGGAAGCATATAGAGCCTCTCCTTCAGACGGTCAATGCCCCCGCCCGACATGAAGCCCTCCCCCGCGAGGATGAAGTCGGGCGAGCGATGGATGATTTCTTCGAGGGAGTACTTCGGATACATGACCTCGCCGCCGGCCGCGGCGTTGCGGATTCCGAGGATGCCGAAGGCCTCGTGGATGAGCGTGCCCGGTCCGGCCACGACAATCGGTTCGGGCTGGATGATGAAAAGGGCCGATATCGGGGAGCGGGAGCGCTTCTGGCGGGCTTTCTTCTCCAGGGTCGACATGTCTTTCTCGATCCGGCCGGCGAGAGCCGATGTATCCTTCTCGGCACCAAGGACAACTCCGAGTTCCCGTATGCCCCCGGGCAGCTCCATCAACCGTCGGGCCTTGAAGACGTGGCAAGGGATGCCGAGGTCCTTGAGGCGGTTGTATATTGCTTTCGGGTTGCCGTCATCGGTCAGGATGACCAGATCGGGTCTCGCCGCAACGATGGCCTCGAGCGAGGGGTTCGAAAAGCCGCCAACCCTGGGCTTTGACTTCACGGCCTGTGGATAGTCACAGTAGTCGGTCACGGCTACAACCTTGTCCCCCAGGCCCAGATCGTAGAGGATCTCCGTGATGTTGGGCGCAAGAGAGACGATCCTCGACGGCGCCGCCCCCCAGGCGGGAGCAGCAAGGGCAAGCAGTATCGAGATGACAGCAAGAATGCGCTTCATGGCAGGATGATATATGTCAGTCTGACTCTTCCGTCAACCCCGGTAAAGACCTTGACAACAATCAGAACCGACGGGGCCGTAATGTCCCCTTTCGTCAGGGGCTCTCTTTACGAGGAAAGCCCTATTTCCTGCCCCGGCGCCCATTTTTGGAGCATGTCCTGGATGGCTTCTCTTCGGATGGGTTTGGAGATGTAG
>CAZVLL010000024.1:0-32322 GCA_964628025.1 uncultured Syntrophaceae bacterium | reverse complement strand
GCTCTTCCAGCTCTCGACGTTCCGACTCGGCACGTTTGCGATCGGTGATGTCGCGGGCAAAGACGAGAGCACCACTCGTTCCTGCATATTGTATTGGAACGGCTGAGACCTCGACGGGAACGGGAAACCCATCCATCCGTAAAAAGATCTGTTCGATCATCGGAACGGACTGTCCCTCGTTGATGAGTTTGATCCTTTCAGCGAGCACCGCGTGTTCATCCGGGTGCCTGCGTTCCATGACGTGTTTGCCGATCAACTGGTCGGGGGAAGCGGCTCCGAACAGAGTTACTGATGCGTCGTTGAGATAAACGAATTGCCCGTTATCCGACCGGACGTAGATCGCATCGGGTGCACTTTCCACGACCATCCGGAAACGTTCCTCGCTCTCCCGGATAGCCTCCTCCGCCCGTTTGCGGTCGGTGATATCCTGTACGGCGCCATAGATTCGCAAACCTCCCGGCACGAGTGGGTCCGCTTCGCATTCCACGTGGTTGACAATCGTCAGAATCCGTCCATCGTTGGTTACGATACGGAATTCCCTCGTGTCGTTATCCCCCGGCTGCAAACGCCGCAGCGGTTCCGTGGCCATATCAAGTTCCTCGGGGTTCGCCAGGGTCATCCAGCAGCGACGAGTTCTCAGTTCGGCTTCTGAAACACCTGTCAGGGCATAAAACGTGTCTGTGATCCAGTCCACCGCGTACTCACCACCTTCGGTCTGAGTGCACGAGTAGGCAAAGTCGGAACTGAGCCGCGCCACCGTGCGGAAGCGCAGTTCCGACTGTTTCAGCGTCATCTCGGCCCGCTTACGGTACAGCGAGATGCCTATGCTGGCACCGAGTCCCTCAAAAAAGCTGATCGTCTCCGGTGTGAACTGATTGCGCCGCCGGTCATTGACCTGAAGAAGCCCGATAACATCGTTGCCGGATTTCAGCGGGATGAGCGCCACGGATTCGTAGCCTTCGCCATTACAGCGGTTGCGGGTACGATCCTGGCGATCCTTCTCCGTTGTCGAGGCCAGCAACTCTGTAGTGCAGTTGGACCAGAAGCTGCCCCTTTCGGTGAAGAAGGGCAGCGAGGGATCCGTCCGGCCGAGAAGAATATTTCCACACATGCACTCCAGTACCGGGTTTCCCGCTCCGTCGCGAATGACCTTTCCCTCTTCGTCACGTGCGCACAAATACCTCTCTGTCTGGACGAAGTCCTCGGGAAAGCCAATGGTCTTATAGTACGGAAAGTCATCGCCCTCCCGGAGACGGATGCCTATGGCTTCAAAGTCTGTGCTGCTCTTGATCCGTTGCATAATATCGCGGACTGTATCCTGTGTGCCATAGGGACGGTTCAGAAGTTCCAACACCTCACGAGCGAGGCGATCCCGGAATTCTGCTTCCTTGCGCTCGGTGATGTCGGTGCAGGTGCCGATCCATTCGCGTATCGACCCGTCATCGGCCATTACGGGTGCGCCCCGTGCGGTGAAATGACGATAGATGCCGTCGTGCCTCCGCAACCGGTATTCCGTTTCGTAGCCGGCCTTCGCGTCGACGGCTTGCATCCAGACGGTAAGCGCATTCTCGCGGTCCTCGGGGTGCAGGGCCGAGCCCCAACCATTACCCAGGACTTCCTCGTCGCTCTGCCCCGTGTAAGCCTGGAAACTGGGCATCGGCCCGTGGACCTGGCCCTGCCCGTCGGTTTCCCAGATGATTTGCGAAGTAGCGACGGCCAGAGAGCGGAAGCGCTCTTCACTCTGTCTCAATTCCTTATCTTTCAGCAATTGCTCCGAGACATGCTGCATCATCACCCGTTTTCTGAAATAGACGAGAGAAAGAACGGATGCCAGGAGCAAAAGAAAAGAGATAGCCGCAAGCTGGACATAGTATGCCAACCCCGACAGCAGGATTTCGCGGCTGTCCCGTCCGACGAAAACGGACCATCCGAGAACTGTCGAGGAGTCATAAGAGACATGGTGTTTTCTTCCGCCCAGGAAGGGGTCTTCGACGTTGGTCGTCGGTTTTTCCCCGGAGAGGGCCTGACCTTTGACGAAATAGAAGGGGTACGGGGTGATTTCCTTTTCATGAGCAAACCGGGTGCTGAAAACCAGATTGCCTTCCCGGTCGGTGATATTGGCATCTACTCCGGGGTCAAGAAGGGCGCGCTCCAGAAGTTTTCCCAGCCCGACCGTTCGCTGGGAGTTGACCAGAATTCCGATCACATCCCCCGAAGTGTCAACAATCGGGACGGCGATCTGGCAGGCAAGGTCCTTTTCTGCGACAAGCCTCAGGGACACGTTCGACACGTAGGGCTTCCAGTCTTTGCTGACGCCTTTGTACCAGTCCCGATAGGCGAGATTCTTTCCGAGCAACTCCGGAAATGTAGGAAAGGTAACCCATGGGGTTCCTTCCCTGTCTGCAATAAGCAGGGTGTCGATAGACGGATTGTTTTTGGACAGGCTGGCAAGATGCACCCAAGCCTTTGGGGCATTTTTCTCTCCGATCGCCTGAACCAGGAGGGTGCGGTTACTGTAGGATTCCATGGTCTTGACGATTACCCGGAAGTGTTCCTCCATAGTCAAGGAGAGCAGGTTCGCCGTTGCACGGTCCTCTTTTAAGGACTGTTCCTCGATGCCCTGATAATGCTTGAAAGAAAGGAATAAGGTCACTCCGGAAAGAATAAGGAAAACAAGAAGGCCAAGCAGGACGATGTTCCTGCGTTCTACAAACCAGGGCAGCCGAGGCGTTTCCCGTGTCGGCATCTAGTTCTCCTTACTCGGGACAAGGCAGAGGATAACGGTAGATTTCTGTCGTAATTACAGCAACTCCTGTGCCAATTATCGCGGCACCTTGCCGGTACTTCGAGCAGAACGCAAGTCTAGTCCGGCGGAGGGTTTGTTGAGGAGAGGAGTCAGGATACCCGATTGCATCCATGACAAAAGAATATGGAACACACTAACACGCATGACAGTCGAACGCCATGAATATCAAGGAGAGATGACCGGTCACTTCATGCCGTTTTTCTCTCCCTCCATTTAGATAGCCCAGGCACTCACGGTACGCAGTCACACAAGACATAAACGCAACCCTGGCCCCCCTGACGTAAAAAAGGGCTACAAACCTTCGGCTTGTAACCCTTTGATTTTCTGGTGCCGGAGGTCGGAATCGAACCGACACTTCCCCAGGGGAAGGGGGATTTTGAGTCCCCTGCGTCTACCAGTTTCACCACTCCGGCGCGTGGGTTTTGATTATAGGTTCGAGGGCTTCAAAGTCAAGAAAATTGTATTGACAACGGGAAGATGCGTATGCTAAACGGAGTTCTCTTTTTTCAGGGATCGGGGCTGTAGCTCAGCTGGGAGAGCGCTTGAATGGCATTCAAGAGGCCAGGGGTTCGATCCCCCTCAGCTCCACCAGACAACAAAACGGGTCAGGCAGAAAGCCTGACCCGTTTTCATTCTGCAGCGTAATCCCTAAAACTCCTGCGGACGCTTCCAGATCCCCGATGCCTGTCCCGATATGCCTCGTTCCCGAACCCCTGTTGCCGTAATATTCACCTCTTTGGTTGCTTCCAATACGGCAAACGTCAATCGATAATCGCCGGCATCGGTGTTGACGGCTGATACGATGGCCGTCAGATCGGCGGCAGGCTGGCCCTCCTTCATCAGGATGATTGCATACTGGTTGGTCAGCCTCGATTGTCCCTCTGAAATGGCCTGCAGTGCGCTCTTGTTCTCCGATTCCGCCATCACGTCATGGTAGGCCGGGATGGCGACGGCGGCCAGAATTCCCATAATGACCAGGACCAGGATCATTTCAATCAGCGTGAACCCCTGCTGATTGCCTGTAGTCCTCGGAAATGTTCGATGAATCCTGCCTTTCATAAATTGCTCCTCGCTGCTGATCTCTGGGACAAGCAGTTTTGCAGGGCGAGTGCCAACGGCGTGATGCGGATGCTCAATTGAAATATGTTAATAAATACAAGATGTTGAAAACATGCGATGGGGTGAGGCCTGCCGGCTGTCGGAATTCCTTTTGTCCCATTCCGGCATGAATCAATAATAAGTTACATGATATCAATCCGTTGAAATGCATGATCCGTTCTGGAACAGATCAAATCGGTGCGTCGGTCACCGGATGCAGACGCGCTCGACCTGCTCGAAATCGGTAACTCCCTCGAGAACCTTCGAAAATCCATCCTGAATCAGGGTGACCATACCTTCCTTCATGGCGACTTGCCGGATAGATTCCGCAGTATCTCTTCGAATGATGGATTTCTTGATAGTGTCCGTTGCGATAAGGCATTCGTAGAGACCCACCCGTCCGTGATATCCAGTGCCCTTGCATTGGTCGCAACCGGCCGCGCGGTAGAATCGAATATTGTTGTTTCCCATGACCTGCGAAACATAGGATTCGCCGCAGGCCTCGCGTATTCTGTTCAGCTCCACAGAGGAAGGCTGATGAGGTGCCTTGCAGTTCTTGCACAGGGTTCTGACCAGCCTCTGCGCCAGCACGCAGAGCAGCGAGTCGCCGAAATTATAGGGATCGATGCCGATGTCGAGAAGGCGGACGATGGTGTCCGGGGCGTTGTTGGTATGCAGCGTGCTGAACACCAGATGGCCCGTGAGAGACGCCTCGATGCCGATCTTGGCCGTCTCGTGATCCCGCATTTCGCCGACCATGATGACGTCGGGATCCGCGCGGAGGAAGGCGCGCAGGGCCATCGGGAAGTCGAACCCGATCTTGCGGTTCACCTGCAGCTGACGGATGCCGGGCTGCGTGATTTCCACGGGGTCCTCGATGGTCAGGATCTTGACCCCCGGCTTGTTGATCTTGTGAATGGCTGCGTGCAGGGTCGTTGTTTTCCCGGAGCCCGTCGGGCCGACGCACAGGATGAGTCCGTAGGGGCTCTTGACGACACGAAGGAAGCTCTCGCGCAGGGCAGGGGACATGCCCAGGCCTTCGAGGTCGACAAGCCCGGTTTGGGACAGGAGCCGCAGCGTCACGTCCTCCACGCCCCCGGCCGTCGGCAGGATGGCCACACGCAATTCGATGTTGCTTCCGTCGGTCAGATTGAATTTGATCTTGCCGTCCTGCGGGAGACGTCGTTCCGTGATATCGAGATCGGACATGATCTTGATTCGGGATACGACGGCGGATCGCAGGTTGAACGGCGCCGCCTGATAGGTCGAGCATTCGCCGTCGATGCGGAACCGGATGCCGACACAACGGTTGTGAAGGTCCGGTTCGACGTGGATGTCGGTGGCCCGCATGTTGTGGGCGTCGTTGATCATCGTGCTGACCAGTCGCCGCACGACGCTGTCAGATTCGGAAACGGCCTCCTCGTCATCGTGGGAAGGCTGCGCGGGTCCTGAGTCCTCGGCTTCTTCCACGATGCTCCCGAAGCTGCTGCCGCCCACGGAGGAGTAGAAGTGCTTGATGAACCGGAGAATGTCGCCCCGATCGGACTTGAGAAACTCGACATTCCGGGTCTTCAGGAGTCGAATGATCTCGTCGCGCTTGATGAGATTGTCGGGGTTGTCGACGATCACGTAGATTTTTCCGTCTACCACCTTGTAGGGGCACCAGATCTCGCGCAGCAGGTAGTCTTTATTGATGGCATTGACGAGATCCCTCGGAGTGGCAATGCTCGGGTCGAAGGTAATGAACCGCCGGGTGTTTTTCACGCGCTCGGGCAGATCGCGAAAGCCGATCCGTCGGTCGCCGCAGGCTGCCACCGCATTCCGGATGATTTCTTTCAGCTCCGTTACGTTCTGGGGGTAATCGTATTCCAGAAGGCGGAGAATGGCGTCTTCATCGATGGCGGCGCCCTGTCCCCATCCTCTCTCCTCCTCGAAAGACAGGTCGATCAGCAGCGGGATATCGTCCCGTCTTTCGCGGAGCGGCGGGATCTGTATCCAGGACCGGCTGAGATGATGCATCAATTCCTTCAGGATGAGCCCCTTGTCCTGGATCGCCTTCATGTCGTATTCCGTGGAGAACAGGAAACGGACATCCGTCCGTCCGACTTTGCCGGATTCTCTTTCCTGCAGCAGCCGGAAGAGCCAGTCCTGGCATGCGGCGGAGAGGCCAATGATCTCGGCGATCAGGAGGGTCCCCCGGTGGGCCTTCGCAAGCGAGGCATGGCCGGATCCGTCGGCAAACCCGTGACCCTCCTTTTTGGTCGCCAGGACATTGAATTCGCTTTCAAACTGAGCCGCATCCACGACGACGAAGGGTGCCGACGAGCGCTGGCTTGCCTTGTGAATCGCCTCGGCAAAAAGTTTTTTCCCGGTTCCTTTTTCCCCGCAGAGGAGAACCGGAACGTTGCTCTGGGCATAGATTTCGGCTTCTTTCATCAACCGGACGATTTTGTCCGAACCGGTCTTGATCTTTTCAAAGGCCTCCTTGTCACCGAGGCTGGGGGCCGTCTTCGCTTTGTTCAGGTTCAGGATTTCCAGGAACCGGCGCCGCTCGACGGCAAGGTTGATGATATTGAGGATGTCGTCTCCCTGAATGGGCTTCACCAGGTAGGCAAAGGCGCCTTTTTTGACGCAGTCCGCCGCAAGGCGGGCGTCGTTCAGGGCCGTGAACATGATGCATTCCGTGTTTGGGCTCTTGTTCTTGATGAGATCCAGGAGTTCCGTTCCCTGGACATAGGGCATGGTAATATCCAGGATCGCGATATCGTAGACATCCCCGTTTTCCAGTGAGGCTACGGCCTTCCTCGGATCCGTTTCGAGCCTCAGATTCTTGTAACCGGCCCGCAGGAGCACTCTCCGGATACTTTCAAGAAAGTCAATCTCGTCATCGACGAGCAACAGGGAAGTTTTCATCGCTATCTCTTTTCGATGGAATGTAAATGCAACAAATGAACTGTTTGCAAGCTCGATGCCAGCCGAAGGGCTCACCCCGTCTTTCCCTGAAATCCGGTGCGGAAAGAAAAAAGGCCGGATCAGGTGAATGGGGGCAAAAAAGAAAGAATCACGAAGGGTTTCGGAAAGACGTGGTGAAACAGAAACCCCCGCGGAGGGAGCCGTCGGGGGTTTCTGTTTACAGGGGACTCATTGCTGAACGGAAGAGATAATCAGGGTACCTGATTCTCGAGGATACAGTCCTCAGTTTCCTTTTTCAGGTCGTCCATGTACTTGTTCCAATCCTTCTTGTCCGCGGTGGCGGGCTTCGTGCGAATCTTCGTCATGGTCAATCTCCTTTACCCCTTCGGGTGTTTTCATCCTGCCTCCGCGCAGCGTTCCTGCGGACGGCATCGACGTATTTGTTCCAGTCTTCCTCGCAGATCCGGATCTTCCGGGGCTTTTCCTTCGTCTCTGACATCGCTGACTTTCCATTCGAGCGCTACAGCCCAGGGGAAATCTGTTTTCCGCCGATCCCGCTTCCCGTCTCCATCCGTCCGCGGACGGGAGGAACCCCCCCGCCCGCAAACGAATGTCAAGGAGATAGTCAGTGACGTATTGCAGAGGAATGCATGACTGACCTGGTAGCGACGGTTTTTTCTTTCTTTCGGCGCAATCTTACCCGAATCGGGCCCCGGAAAAAATCGGAGGCTGTCTGAAACGGAGATAGGACGATCACGGAACGGGAACTCGGACAGCGGCGCGATCGTCCATCAGACGTTGTCTGATGATGTTCCAAAACGGTCTCGGAAAGGGCGCATCCGGATGTTGCGGCGGCATGACGCAGGCAGGCCCGGATCGGCAGTGGCGCCGTTTCCCCGGCCGTTGCGGGTGGAGAAGGGTTTGACAATCCCGGTGGATCGTATTATCACTGCGGCAGGTATACAGGGAATGTCCGCCATGCCGGATATTCCTGATCAACGGAACCGGGGAGCAGGCGTGGGTCGGATCAAATCGCGGGAGCAGCTGATTACGGAGCTGGCGGATCTGCGCAAGCAGATCGACGAGCTCAAGCGCTCCGAGACGGACTGCCTTTTCGAGGAGGGCCTCTACCGGAGCCTGGAGAGGACATCCCGTGCGGGTATCTATGTGCTGCAGGATGGAAAATTCCGCTTTGTGAACGAGCACGCCGCCCGCTACTGGGGTTACAACCGCAACGAACTCATCGGGATGGCCTCCATGAGTCTCGTCCACCCCGACGATCGCGACAGGGTCCGGAAAAACGCGATCGCCATGCTGAAGGGCAAACGCTCCCATCCCTATGAATTCCGCACGATCGGCCGAAATGGTGATCTGCGCTGGATCGCCGAGACGGTGACGCCCATCCATTACCAGCGCGAGCGGGCCGTCCTCGGGAACTCCATGGACATGACCCGACAGGTCAAGGCCCGCAACAAGCTGGCCGAGCTGGAGACCCTTGAAGCGTCGATCCTGGATGCCATCCCGCATGCCGTCATCGGGCTGCAAAACCGCCGGGTCATCTTCGCCAACAACGGTGTCGAGTCCGTCTTCGGCCGGAAGGCCTCGGAGCTCATCGGCCGCTCCACCCGCCTGCTCTACCCCACCGAGGAAGGGTTCAAGGAAATCGCGAAGGTCCTCTACTCGAACCTCGAACGCCAGCGGACCTTCAGCCTGGAGTTTACCTGCCGGCGACGCGACGGCAGCCCCTTTGAGGCCCTGATCAGCGCCTCCCGGATCGGGGAAACGCTCCAGGAGAAACGGATCGTCATCACCTACGAGGACATCACCGACCGGAGGCGCGCCGAAGAATCCTACAAGCTCTTCGCTTCGAGCGCCCAGGCCGGCGTCTACGTTGTCCAGGACGGTACCTTCCAGTACGTGAACCACCACGCGGCGGCCTTTGCGGGCTACGGTGCCTCGGAGCTCGTCGGGATGAGCTCGGTGAGCCTCGTGCTTCCCGAAGACCGGGTCAAGGTGCGCAAGCAGGCCCGGGAGATGCTTCGGGGCAAGCGCAGTTCACCGCACGAGTTCCGCATCGTCACCAAGGATGGGCGTATCCGGTGGATCATGGAGACGGTGGCCTTCATTCCTTACAAGGGGTCCCGTGCCGTTCTCGGCAATTCCATGGACATCACCGAGCAGATCGAGGCCCGCAACCGCCTTGAGGCCCTCGAAGCCCTGGAAGCCTCCATCCTGGAGGCCATCCCGCACGCGGTCATCGGTCTGCAGGACCGCCGGATCATCTTTGCCAACGACGGAGTTCAATCCGTCTTCGGCTGGGACGCACCGGACCTCATCGGCAAGAGCGTCCGCGTTTTCTACCGTTCCGATGCGGACTACGAGGAGATCGCCCGCATCCTCTATACCGCCCTGGAGAAACAGCGCACCTTCAAGATGGAGTTCCTGTGCCGCCGCAAGGACGGTGCCGACGTAGACTGCATGATCACCGCCTCCCGGATCGGCGAGAGCCTCAAGGAAGGAAACATCGTCATCACCTACCAGGACATCTCCGATCTCAAGCGTGCCAAGACGGAGGTGGAGCAGTCGCGCGAGCGGCTTCGCAACCTTTCGGCCCACCTCGAGTCGGCCCGGGAAAAGGAGCGGACCCGCATCGCCCGGGAGCTGCACGACGAGTTGGGGCAGCTGCTGACGGCCCTCAACACAGACCTTGTCCTGCTGATGAACAGCATTCCGCCGGGACAGGAGGACCTCGTGAAGAAGGCCGAGGACTCGATCCATCTCGTCGAGATGACCATGACGACGGTCAAGCGCATTTATATGGACCTGCGGCCGGGGATGCTCGATCACCTGGGGCTTGCCGTGGCGATCGACTGGCTTGCCAAGGACTTTCAGAAGCGCACCGGCATCAAGTGCACCGTTTCCATGGATCCCGAGGACCTTCGCCTTGACCCGGATCTGTCTTTTTCCATCTACCGCATCTGCCAGGAAACCCTGACGAACATCTCGCGTCATGCCGAGGCGAGCCGGGTGACCGTCGGCCTGAAGCAGAGCCCCGAGCGGGTCGAGCTCGTCGTCCGGGACAATGGCAGGGGAATCACGCAGGAACAGCTTGCAAAACCGAACTCCTACGGGTTACTGGGTATCCGGGAACGGGCCTACCACTGGGGGGGCGAAGCCGTCATCGCCGGAAAGAAAGGCCAGGGAACAACGGTCAAGGTCAGCATACCACTCATGGAGAAAGGGAAGGGCAATGAAAAAGATTCGAATCCTGATCGCCGATGATCACCCCATCGTTCGCGAGGGCTACAAAAAGATCCTCATGAGCCAGCCGGACATGGACGTGACCGGCGAGGCCGGCAACGGGCAGGAGGTCCTGGATCTGATCCAGAAAAAGGATTTCGATCTCATTTTGCTGGATATCTCCATGCCGGGCCGAAGCGGGCTCGAGATCCTCAAGGAACTCAAGAGCCAGAAGCCGCACCTGCCCGTGATGATCCTGAGCATTTACCCCGAGGAGCAATACGCGGTCCGGGCATTCCGGGACGGTGCCTCGGGCTATCTCACGAAGGCCAGCACGCCCAAAGAGCTCATCTCGGCCATCCGCAAGGTTTCCCAGGGAGGCCGTTACGTGACCGAGGCCCTGGCCGAGAAGCTCACCTACATCCTCCACGGCGACGTGGACAAGGCGCCTCATGAGAAGCTCTCGGACCGGGAGTACCAGGTCATGCTTCTCCTTGCCTCGGGCAAGACGGTGACCCAGGTCGCCGACGAGCTGTGCCTCAGCGTCAAAACGATCAGCACCTACCGCCGGCACATCCTGGAAAAGATGCAGTTCGGCACCAACGCCGAGATCACCATGTACGCCATCCAGAACAAATTGCTGGGCTAGCCGAGACTGTTTCCTTGTTACTAAGGGAGGTCTGCCATGAAAAAGAAAGCAGGGGAAACCGATCGCGGGTTGAGCCGCCTTCTCGTTTCCGTCGTTGCGGCCGTTGTTTTCCTTACAGGCTGCATGCAGGCGGTTTATGTGCCATGGCGCCCGGGTGACAATGAGACCATGGTGAACCGGTTGGCGAACGAAACGTTTCATGTGATCCGTTTCAAGACAAGCGGCGGATCCGATGACCAGGTCCTGTGGGGGTACCTGCTGTATCGGGACGGGGTGGTGATCCGGCGACTGCAGCCGGAACAGAAGTTGGGGAAGATGACTCTCAAGGACGTGCTTGCGGACCAGCAGAAAAGGACTTATGCAAGCCTGGTGGCCAGAGGGGCCATGATTCAGGAATTCTATGAAAATGGGCTTGTCGTGGCGTATTCGGTCAATGACATTCGGCTGTCCGTGGATCTCTGGCGGGATCCCGCCGGAGCGGAATCCGGCAAAATGACATTCACACTCTCTTATACCGACGCCAGGACAAAGGCCGACGATGGAAGCGTCCAGTTGCATTGACAGGCGACGGGAACCGGATCGGGCGGGGATGATCCGCTCCTGTTGATCGGCCGGCCTGGAGATATCTTGCCCCCGATCGGGCAAACGTGCTACTCCATAACGCGTTAATCCTGAACCGCGGAAGATGAACGTGCGCACTCTCTCCTTGTGGAAACTTTCCGCTCCGGCCATTCTGGCCACTGCAGTCATTCTAATCTGTTTTTCCATGCCCGCGTTTCCCGCGGAACCATCGCCGGCCGTCGACAGCCCGGTGGACCGCATCATCGTTGAGAAATCCAGGCGGACGATGACGCTGCTGAAACAGGACCGGGAGGTCCGGACGTACAAGATCGCCCTCGGCCGGGATCCCGTCGGACCCAAGATCAGGCAGGGCGACAACAAAACGCCCGAAGGGAGTTACGTCGTCGATTACAAGGTCCGCAACAGCATCTATCACCGGGCCCTCCATCTCTCGTACCCGAATTCCGCGGATGTGGAGCGGGCAAAAAGTCTCGGGGTGCAGCCGGGCGGCAGCATCATGATCCACGGCATGAACGGGAAACATCTCTGGATGGGGGATGTGCAGTACCTCTTCAACTGGACCAACGGCTGCATCGCCCTGACGAACCGCGAGATCGAGGAGGTCTGGGATCTCGTCCGTCCCCGGACGCCGGTGGAGATCAGGCCGTGAGGAAAGCAGGAAGGAAGGTTTGGACGAAAAAGGGCGGCGCCGTCAGAAAAACGGCACCGCCCTTTTCATTTGCAGCTTTCGGCCGTCGTGTTACTTCTTCATCGATTTCATGAAGATCGCTTCGGCCTTTTTCGCGTTATCCTCGGCGAGCTTCGCCGCGCCGTCGGCTCGTACCGCAGACTGTTCGGCCTTGGCCGCCGCTGCGCTGCACGCCTCGGCCGACTTGGCGCATTCCGCCTGCGAGGCCTGTGACGTTGACTTGGCCGCCGCGGCGTCGCGCGCAGCCTGATCCGCCTTTGCCGCGGCCTGGTCCGCCTTCATCGAGACTTCCTTGATCTGGGCCTGGAGCTTTTCCAGATCCCCTGTCGTGGCGCAGCCCGTCAAGAG
This sequence comes from uncultured Syntrophaceae bacterium, assembly GCA_964628025.1. GTDB lineage: Bacteria > Desulfobacterota > Syntrophia > Syntrophales > UBA2192 > UBA2192. The sequence goes on along the minus strand of CAZVLL010000024.1, from coordinate 19,998 downwards.
CGCTGCAACAAAGACCAGCACCATCAAAACGATAAACCGTGACTTCATCCTTGCTACCTCCTTTCTTGGTTTGATGCTCAAGACAATATTTTATCTTTTTTCACGTCCTCTTGCCAGGGTGCCCACCGGAACGGGGGCCCCGTTTTTTGTATCCAGGGCCAGGTAAACCTTTTCCCAGTCCACCGAATCCTCGATGGCCATCTTCCCGGCCACATCGCGCGTATGCTGCTCCAGGTCTTCGATCAGGCCATAGGGGTCTTCGTGGACCTCGACAAAGATCACCCTCCCCCGGAAGCCGAACTTTACGGGCTCATAGATGATCTCCACGACCGTTCCTTTCGGTACGTCGGGGAAGAGCGTCTCGATGTCCTCGGGGTAGAGCCGGATGCACCCGTTGCTGAGGACACGGCCCACGCTCCAGGGGTTGTCCGTACCATGGATGCCGTATCCGCGGCTGGACAGACCCAGCCAATATTTGCCGATGGGGTTGTCGTCTCCCGCGGGCATGATGTTTTCTTTGTACTTGTGCCGCAGCTTGGGCGGAATGTTCCATTCCGGGTCGATCGCCTTGTCGATGACACGGAACGTGCCCAGCGGCGTCGGGGTTTCCTCTTCGCCAATCGTGACGGGGTGCGTGCTGACCGTGCCTTTCTTCGGGTGAAAGCGGTAGAGACGCATTTCCGGCACGTTGATCACGATGCCCCGATGTTTCGTTGACGGAACGATCCAGAGAGAGGGGATCTGCATTTCGCTTCCCGTCTCGAGCAGCCAGGGATCTTGCCCGGGGTGGAACGCCTGCAGTGCCGAGATTCCCAGATTGTACCGTCTCGCGATGTCAAGGAGCGTCTCACCCGGCCGGACGGTATGCATGCGAAACCGGCCGATGAGCGTGACGGTTTTCGCCGGGTCATCGGACGCCGGTGTAAAACGATACACCGTCTGGGCCCGGGCGGTATCAACGAATGCGAGGATCAGGCACGCCAGGATGAAAAGTGATTTACCCCTCATGTGTTCGACAAAATACACCCGCCGGACCGAGGAATACAAGAATTTTTTGCGCGGAATAACGGGGCCGTTTTTTTCCGTTTGATCCCCCGCCGCAAGGGGCGTACTATGACAGGCAAAGGCAAATCCGTCATCTCCCTGCCGGGGTTTTCTCATGTGGAAAGCAATCATCCTCGCGGTCATCTCGTTCCTTGTCCTGTCCGGATGCACCTCGGTCCTCTCGAATCGCGTAGTGCAGGAGGCCGACGAAAGCATTTCGTTTCCGGATCTTCAGAAGCAGCCCGAACGATACCGGGGATCCGTCGTCATCCTCGGGGGGCAGATTGTCGAGACCGTCGTGAAGGAAGGAGAAACCTGGGTGCAGGTCCTCCAGCTTCCCCTCGGGACGCAGCACGCGCCGGACATCACGGCACCCTCCCAGGGGCGTTTCATCGTGGTCTGCAAACGGTTTGCCGATCCCCTCATCTTTGAGAGGGGAAAGAAAATCACAGTGGCGGGGGAAGTGCAGGGAGGGAAGGTCCTGATGCTGAACCAGGCTGCGTATCGTTTCCCGGTGCTTCTCGAGCGGGAGACCTACCTCTGGAAAACGGAAGAATACCCGGGGTCCTACAGGTCCGGCCCGGCGGTCCGGTTCGGAATCGGGTTGGGTGTCGGTCGATGATGAAAAACGTCGGGACAGTGATCCTGTTCGTCCTTCTTGCGGCGCTCACGGCCTGCGCGCCTCTGTCGCAGGACATCCGCAGGCAGGCCGACGAGAGCGCCCCGTTTGCGGAGGTCCGGAAGGACCCCGACGCATTCAAGGGGACCGTCGTTGCCTGGGGAGGCGTCATCATCGAGACGACAAACCTGAAGGATTCAACGGTCATCAAGGTCATGCAGACGGCCCTGGATTTCCAGAGACGGCCGACGAACCTCGACAACTCCGAAGGCCGGTTCATCATCCTGGTTGACCGCTTCCTCGATCCCGACATCTTCAAGAAAGGGCGGCAAGTCACAGTGGGCGGCGAGATCACGGGCAAGGAAATCCAGCCCATCGGTGAAATCCGGTACACCTATCCTGTCGTCCAGGCAAAAGAATTGAAGCTGTGGGAACAACCGATACCGTACCCGCCTTACTATTACGACCCCTGGTACTGGGGCCCCTACCCGTGGCGCCCCTGGGGCCGGCCGTATTGGTGATGAAAAGACAGTGACCAGTGAAAGAAAAGGATCGTGGAAATTGTTCCACGATCCTTTTCTTTTTTTCGACGAAATAGACGAGACAGACGAAATGGACGAAACAGACCCGTTAGAGCTTCTGCACGCTCTCGCCCATCTTGATCTTTCCTTCCTTTTCCAGGGTCGCGCGGACGTCGTTGAGCCAGGCCTGGAAGTATTCCGACTCCTTCGCCTTGAGCAGGATGACCTTCATCATTTCTTTCTGCTGTTCCCGGGAGCCGTCGTCGACGCTCTTGCGTTCCTTGAACCGGGGAATGACGAGGGTCCCGTCAGCGGTGGCGTATACCTCGGAGGGGTAGGGCGTCTTCTGGGAAAGCTGGAGAATGGCATTGATCAGCTCCGGGGACGAGCCGGCCTTGGGGATTTCCGAGCCCGGCGCAAAGAATCCCGTCTCCACCACGTCGGCGCCTTTTTCCCTGGCCACGGTCCGGAAGTCTTCGCCTTTCCGAAGCCGCTCCAGCGCCGCATCCGCTTCCTTGCGACAGATCTTGATCGCCTCTGTTGCGGCGTAACGATTTTCCACGTCCTTCTTCACTTCTTCAAAGGGCGGCGTGAAGGCTTCTTTCTTCGCCACGACCTTGATCAGATGGTGGGCCCGGGGGGAGGAGAGCACGGAGGTGGTCTCACCGGCGCGGAGGCTGAAAATCTGGCTTTCCGCATCGCGGATCTGCCGGAGTTCCGCCGGCGCGTCCTTGCCGGAGAAGAAGCCCCACTCCTGGATGCGGATCCCGTGCTTTGCGGCATAGGCCTCGAAATTATCCTCCTGGTAGATGGTGTCGTGGGCCTTCTTGGCGTCCTCGGCGGCCAGCCCCATGGCTTTCATGAGTCGAATCTCTTCGGCGATGCGGCCTTTCACGGAATCAAAGGAAGGCGGCGCCCCTTTCACCTGAGGAAGGCGGCTCTTGTTGGCGTCGTAAGCGCTGCGAATTTCCGCGTCGGAGGCCTCCGCCTTCCGGAGGTACTCTTCGGCGGCGAAGGTGAGGCATTTGATCTGAACCTTTACGGGGACACGGAAATCGTCCTTGCGATCGTTGTAGGTTTTTTCGAGCTCCTCCTTCGACGCGCTCACTTTACCCCGGCAGGCTCCGGCGGGAAGCTTGAAGAGCTCCACGTTGACGCGCTCCGACTGGAGCCGGAAAAGATCGGATAACTCCTCCTCGGAGACCTTCACGCCCTGACGGAAAATGTCCTGCATCTTGGCCGACAGGATCGCCTTTTTCTGCAGGGCCTCAAATTCATCGGGGCTCATTCGCTGGTAACGCAGGAGTTGCTCGTAGCGCTTGGGATCGAAGACGCCGTCGCGCTGGAAGGCGGGCTGCATGGCGATGATGGCGCGGACCTCTTCATCGCTGACCCGGATGCCCATCTCTTCGGCCTTGCGGAGCAGTACGGTCTGGTTGACGAGGTTGTCCAGGGCCTGCTGCTTGAGGTTGAGACCCTTGATGACCTCTTCCGTCAGGTTCTGGCCGAGTCGCTGCCGGTACGTGTCGAGGAGGTTCTGGTACTCCTTGCGGTAGTCGTTGAAGGTAATGATGCGGTCGCCGACCGTCGCAAGGGCGTCGGCGGGATCGCGCCAGCGCGACGAACCGAAATACAGCACAAAAACGACGATGATAAGACCCAGCAGAAGCTTGATCAACCAGCTCTGCGCATGTTTTCTCATGAACTGAAGCATAGGTGCCCCCAATAAGCGATATAAGGAAAAATCCCTATTACAATTACGGTGAAAAAGCAAACATTATTTGGTAAAAATGCGTTGATTCGCCCGCTCAAATGCTGTATATGTCACCTTTCCATTGCCACATCCGACACATTGCCGGTGCATTGACCGGCGGTTCCCGCAGGGAATCAGGAGGAAGCGTTTTGCTGTTCGACTTTATTCTGGGAAAATTTTCAAACGACCTCGCCGTCGATCTCGGCACGGCCAATACCCTCGTCTACGTGAGAGGCAAGGGCATTGTTCTTCGTGAGCCCTCCGTTGTGGCCGTACACCGCGATTCTCGCGGGGTCAAGAAGGTTCTCGCCGTGGGTGCCGAAGCGAAGCTCATGCTCGGCAAGACGCCCGGCAATATCGAAGCCATCCGACCCATGAAGGGCGGCGTCATCGCCGATTTCGATATCACCGAAGCCATGCTCCGCCACTTTATCCAGCGTGTCCACAATCGCAGGACCCTCATCCGGCCCCGCATCGTCGTGTCCATTCCCTCGGGGGTAACCCAGGTCGAGCGCAGAGCGGTGAAGGAAACGGCCGAATCGGCCGGCGCCCGGGAAGTCTACCTGATCGAGGAGCCCATGGCGGCGGCCATCGGTGCGGGCATGCCCATCAAGGAACCCCTGAGTTCCATGGTGGTCGACATCGGCGGCGGCACCACGGAAGTGGCCATCATCAGCCTCTCCGGCATCGTCTACTCCAAATCGGTCCGCGTGGCCGGTGACAAGATGGACGAAACCATCGTGCAATACCTGAAGCGCAAGTACAGCCTGCTGATCGGCGAGCGGACCGCGGAGATGATCAAGATGACGATCGGCTGCGCCTACCCGGACGAAGTGCTCAAGACCGTCCAGGTCAAGGGCAGGGATCTCATCTCGGGCATTCCGAAGATCATCGAGATCAATTCGGAAGAGGCCCGGGAGGCCATTGCGGAGCCCGTGAGCATCATTGTCGACACGGTCCGCGATGCGCTGGAGCAGATGCCCCCGGAGCTGGCAGGCGACATCGTGGACCGCGGCATTGTGCTCACCGGTGGCGGCGCGCTGCTGAGGAATATCGACGTGCTGCTCCGGGAGGAAACGGGCCTTCCCATCAGCATCGCTGACGATCCCCTGTCCACGGTGGCCCGGGGATCCGGCATGGTCCTGGACGAACTGGACCTCCTGCGAGAGGTCGCCATCCAGTTGTGAACCGGCAGGCGCCATCCACCCGCATCGCTTCGCGCAGCCTCGACGACAACGCCTCACGCGCAACGGATACGCCTGGACACAAGTGCCCGCGGTTCCAACATCATGGCAGGTGAGGAGCCTTGTCTTTCAAGAAGTATCTCGCCGTCATCGCAGCCTTCATCCTGATTGCTGTTTCCCTTGTCATCCTTTCCCAGAGCCTCCGGCGCCCGGGAAGTCCGGGGATTCTGCAGAAGCTCGTCTTCGAGGTGACGATTCCCGTCGAGCATGCGATTACCTCGGCCGTGGGGTCCGTGGGCAATGCCTGGAAGAGGTACCTCTTTCTTGTGGGCCTGGAGGAGGAAAACCGGGAATTGAAGAAACGGATTGCGGCCCTGCAGAGCGAGGTGAACGACTATCGGGAGATGTCGCTCGAGGGAAGCCGGCTCAAGAAGGTTTTGGCCCTCGAGGAGAGTATCCTCTACCCGACCTTTGCCGCGCGGGTCGTCGGTTCCGAGGGATCCTCGCCGTTCCGCACCATCCTGATCAACAAGGGGACCGTCGACGGCATCCGGGACGGCCAGCCCGTGATTGCTCCGGACGGGATCGTGGGTCGTGTCATCGAGTCTTCCTGGAACTATTCCAAGGTCCTGCTCGTCACCGACTACAACAGCAACATCGATGCCATCGTGCAGGGAAGCCGTGCCCAGGGGATTCTCCAGGGCGGGGGCCACCGGCTGTTGCGTCTCAAGTACGTCCAGCGCACCGAAGAGGTGAAAACCGGCGACACCGTCGTCACTTCGGGGCTCGGGGGAACCTTCCCGAAGGGGCTCATGCTGGGAACCGTCGTGCGGGCCGACAAGAAGGACCCCGGTCTTTTCCAGACCATCGAAGTGGCACCCTCGGTGGACTTCTCGAAGATAGAAGAAGTGCTGGTCCTCCAAACGGAAAAAGAATGAATATGGGTGTCGGGTATTAGGGTATCGGGAAGAGGTTTCGAGGTTTGATTTTATCCTCCACCCTCCACCCTCCACCCTCTACCCTCTATCCTGGACCCTGATTATGGTTTACTACATCGTCCTTCCCTTCTTTGCGGTCCTGCTCGTTGTCCTCCAGAGGACCCTGCTGGACCTTCTTTTCGGCGGCCGCATCGGCATTGAGGTTTCCCTCGTACTCGCCATCTACGCCGGATTCCACCTCGACGTGGTGCGAGGGGGCGTGCTGGCCTTTCTCATGGGATTCCTCCTCGACTGCGTCTCGGGGACGATCATGGGACTCTATACTTTTGTCTATGTAATGATCTTCCTCTTTTCCACCCTTCTTTCGCCGCGCATCTACGGGGAGCGGATTCTCTTCGTCATGGGCTACACGATGTTCTGCGTGCTCCTGGAGGGGCTTTTCATCTTCACCGTGTACCTGTTCATCTACGGCACCGACGTCTCGCAGGACCTGATTCGGACCTGCCTGCCTCAGGCCCTGGTCGTAGGGGTCCTGAGCCCGGCGCTGTTCACCCTGTTCAATCGTCTGGAGGCCTATGTCTTTGCTGGAGAAGCCCGATAAGCTTGTCCGGTATGATCCGGTCGAATACCGCCAGCGCTTCGTCTTTTTTTTCGGGGTGATCCTCGCGGCCGTCTGTCTGCTCGTCATGCGGCTGTGGTACCTCCAGATCATCAAGGGGGAGGATCTCCTCAAGCGGTCCGAGAACAACCGCATCCGTATCCGCGAGGTGAAGGCGATGCGGGGAATCCTTCTGGATTCCCGGGGGGTCGTGCTCGTCGAGAACCGCCCTTCCTTCGACGTGGTCATTTTTCCCGAGGACGTGAAGGATCTCAAGGGGCTCGTGGGGAAGCTGGAGGCCCTCTACGCGAAGGTGAACCTGACCTTTCCCATGGACTATGAAACCATTTTGGAAAACCGCAGGCCTTTCACCCCGCTTCGGGTCGACCGCAACGTGAGCCGGGAGAAGCTCGCCCTCGTCGAGACCCATTCCCTCGATCTTCCCGGTGTGGGCATCGATGTGATGCCCGTGAGAGAATACTATTACGGGGAAATGATGGCCCACATCATCGGGTACATCGGGGAAGTGAGCCGTGACGATCTCGAGCGTGACAAGTCGGCAGGCTACAAAAGCGGCGATATGATCGGGAAATTCGGGCTGGAAAAGGCCCTCGATTCCTTCATCCGGGGAAGGGCCGGCGGCGAGCAGGTTGAGGTCAACGTGATCGGCAAAAAGGTCAAGACCTTGGGACGGGTCGAGCCCTCCCAGGGGTACCGGGTGATCCTTTCCCTGGATTCGCAGGTCCAGAAGGCGGCCTGGGTCGCCCTGGAAGGAAAGGCGGGGGCCGTGGTGGCCCTCGATCCCCGGGACGGGGCCGTCCTTGCCCTCGTAAGCCGGCCGGCTTTCGACCCCAACCTGTTTAACCGGGGAATCAGCACCGATCTGTGGGAGAAGCTGTCTTCGAGTCCCCAGCATCCCATGGACAACCGGGCCATCGCGGGTCAATACCCGCCGGGGTCGACGTACAAGCTCATCGTCGCGGCGGCGGCCCTGGAAGAGGGGATCATCACCCCGGAAACCGCCTTCAACTGTCCCGGTCATTTTGACATGGGCACCCGTTCGTTTCGATGCTGGCGAAAGCAAGGACACGGCAGGGTGAGCCTTCACCGGGCTATCGTGGAGTCCTGCGACGTCTACTTCTACAACGTGGGAAAGCTGCTCGGCGTGGACCGGATCGCCCAGTACGCCCAGGCCTTCGGGCTGGGATCCCGGACGGGGGTCGCCCTGGCGAGCGAGAGGAGGGGGCTCATCCCGACCCGAGAGTGGAAGCTGGCGCGGTTCGGCATCCCCTGGCAGCCCGGTGAGACGATCTCCATTGCCATCGGCCAGGGTTACAATACGGCGACTCCGATTCAGCTTGCCAACGCCTTCGCAGCCATTGCCAACAACGGCGAGTTTTTTACCCCGAGGATCGTCCAGCGTATCGAGACGGACGACGGGGAAATCATCGAAGAGTTCCGGCCGGAGAAGAAAGCCGTGCTTCCCGTGAAACAGGAAAACATCCAGTTGCTGAAAAAGGCCCTCTGGGGAGTGGTGAATGAAGCCGGGGGCACGGGAGGTCAGGCCCGGGTCGAGGGCAAGGATGTGGCCGGAAAGACCGGTACGGCCCAGGTCATCGGGATGGCCGAGGGCGATGACGGGTCGTCCTATGCATACGAGTACCGGGACCACGCCCTCTTTGTCTGTTTTGCGCCGAAGGACAACCCGGAGATCGTGGTCGCCGTCGTCGCCGAACACAGCGGCCACGGTGGGTCGGTAGCGGCACCGGTGGCCCGGAAGGTGCTCGAAGCCTATTTTGCGGGGAAGGCCAGGCCATGAAGATCGACCGTCGGCTCCTCTTCAATTTCGACTGGATGCTGCTGCTGTTCGTCGCACTGATCGTCGGCATCGGTGTTGTGAACCTGTACAGTGCCGGCTATGGAATTTCGGGGGAGCCGTACCTCAAGCAGCTGCGGTGGGCCCTGCTCGGGCTTTTCGTCATGGTTCTCACCTTTGCCTTTGATTACCGGTGGATCGCCCGCTATGCCTACATCGCGCACGGGCTGGCCATTGTGCTCCTGATCGCCGTCTTTGCCGTCGGGGCGGTCACGAAGGGATCCCAGCGATGGATCAACCTGGGGGGCTTCTCGATGCAGCCTTCCGAACTGGTGAAGATCACCCTGATCCTGGCACTGGCGAAATATTTCAACGACAACCGGCTCGAGGGGAAATACGGGGTCCGCGAGCTGGTTGCTCCCTTTTTCATTGTCCTTGTCCCCTTTGTTCTGGTATTAAAGCAGCCGGACCTCGGAACAGCCCTGATGCTCATGATCATTTTCGGCTCTATGGTGCTGTTCGTCGGGATTCGGTTGAGGACCCTGTTGTCGTTTTGCGCGATGGGCCTTCTCATCATTCCCCTGGGATGGAACTTCCTGGCGGATTACCAGAAGGAAAGGGTCCTGACCTTCATCGACCCGGAGCGGGATCCCCTGGGGTCGGGGTACCATATCATTCAGTCGATCATTGCCATCGGGTCCGGGGGCATCTTCGGAAAGGGGTTCATGAAGGGGACCCAGAGTCAGCTGAAGTTTCTCCCGGAGCAGCAGACGGACTTTGTCTTTTCCGTCTTCGCTGAGGAATGGGGATTCGTGGGAGTCGTTCTCGTGCTGATCCTCTTTCTATCGCTCATCCTCTGGGGACTCAAGATCGCCCAGTACTCCCGGGACTACCTGGGAACGCTCATTGCCCACGGCGTGACGATGATGATCTTCTGGGGGGTATTCATCAATGTGGCCATGGTCCTCGGGATCCTCCCTGTCGTGGGAATTCCGCTGCCCTTCTTCAGCTACGGGGGCTCGTCGATGGTGAAGATGATGGTGGCCGTGGGGCTCCTCATGAACGTGAGCATGAGGCGCTATGTGCTGCAGTCGTAATCAAGTTTTACGTTTTACGTTTTAAGCGGATAAATCCTACCTGACACGTAACACGTAACACGTAATACCTTGAAATGCAGGAGTGCGATCATGCTGAACAGGGGAAAGAAAGACGTCGAGATCAAGGCCTTCCTTGGGGACGGGACGGAGTTCGAAGGAAAGCTTATCTTTACCGGGGCCGTCAGGCTCGACGGCAAGTTCAAGGGCGAGATCATGGGCAAGGGCACCCTTGTCGTCGGCCAGGGAGCCCGCATCGAGGCCGATATCAACGTGGACAGCCTGATGATCGCAGGCGATGTTCGCGGGGCCGTGGAGGTTCGCGAGCGGATGGAAATCGACGCGACGGGCAGGTTTTTCGGCAACATCAAGACCAGCGCCGTTGTCATACACGAAGGAGGCATCTTCGAGGGAAACTGCCAGATGACGCAAGGGACCGCCGTGAAAACGGCCGAATAAGCGTACCGTTGCCGCGGTATCGCCGCCCTTCATGCCTTCCCATTGCCGGGAGTTGCCCCGGTGCCGGTCGGGAAGACCGATTTTCGGGAAATAAAGCTTGACAATTTTGAGCGTTTGTGATTAGAAGTCCGCGGTTTTGACAGCACCGAGCAAGAGGACCTGTCATGGAAAAGACAAGTTATTCTATACAATTAGAAGCATATTTGCTCAGCGTTGCCGTCATCGACCCCACAGGGCGATCTTCTGTTGCGAACCGGGTGAATTTGTAATTCCCTCGGTTTTTTTATGCCTGCGCGAAAGAGAGAGGTAGGTAGATGGTCGATATCAATTATACCGTATTCATCCAGCTCGCCAATTTTCTTCTCCTGATCTGGATTCTCAATCAGGTTCTCTACAAGCCGATCCTGCGCGTCATGGACCGCCGGAAGGAAATCCTCGACAAGGCCCAGGAAGAGGTCAAATCCGTCCAGGAGACGATTGACCGGCGCATGGCCGAATACGAGGACAAGATCCGGCTCGCCAAGACGGAGGCCATGGGCCAGAAGGGGGATCTCGCAAAAGAAGGTGCCGCAGCCGCGAAGGTGATCACCGACAAGGCGAAGGGAGAGATTGCCGGGATGATGGGCGAATTTCAGGCGAAACTGGAAAAAGAGCTGACATCGGCGAGGGAACTCTTGCGGAATCAGTCGCTGAGAATCTCCTCTGAAATAGCCGAAAAGGTCCTGGGAAGGAGCATCCAATGAGCAGAGGGGAGAGGACGCTTTTTCTGAGTAAGTCCGCATGGTGCAGCGTTGTCACGGTTCTCGCGATCGTCCTGGTCGCTGCCGTGGCCTGGGCAGCCGGCGGGGGCGGGGAGGAAGTGGACACAAAGGCCCAGCTGATCGATTTCGGCTGGAGGATACTGAATTTCCTTATCCTGCTCTTCATTCTCTACAAACTGATGTGGAAAAAGATGAAGACCTTCTTCGCCGGGCGCCGCGAGGGGATCAAGACATCCCTGGAGGAGGCCGAGGTGGTCAAGGTCGAGGCGGAGAAGAAGTTCAAGGAATACGACGGGAAACTCAAGAAGGCCGAGGAAGAGATCCAGAACATCTCCGCCATGATCCGGGCCCAGGGCGAGGAGGAGAAGAAGCGGATCGTCATCGATGCCGAACGCGCCTCGGTCAAGATGAAGGAAGACGCCAAGGCTCGGATGGAGCAGGATCTCGCGAAGGCGAAAAGTGAGCTGAGGCTGGAGGCGTCGGAACTGGCTCTCCAGATGGCCGAAGAGATCCTGAAGAAGAAAGTCACCAAAGAAGACCATGAGAACATGGTCCGGGAATACCTTGACAGGATGGTGAAGAAAAATTGATCAGCAGCGATCTGGCAAAACGGTACGCAAGGGCCTTTTTTGACATCGCCGTCGAGGAAGGGAAACTGGAGGAATACGGCGGGGAATTGGCGGGCTTCACGTCCATTGTTGCAGAGAACAAAAGCCTGCAGGAGTTTCTGTCCAACCCGATCTTCGATCTGAAGTCCAAGAAGACCGTCATCGACGACCTGCTCGGCCGCGTGAAGATGTCCGAGCGGACGGCTAATTTGCTCCGGCTTCTCGTGGACAAGCAGCGGATCGGCATGCTCGGGGAGATGGAGAATGCCTACAGGGATCTCATGGACAAGAGCCTGAAGAAGGTCCGCGTGTCCGTCCGGACCGCCTACCCGCTGACCTCCGAACTGGAGGGGGCCCTCCGGGTGCGGGTGGCAGAGATGACGGGCAAGGAAGTGGAAATGACTGTCGAGGATGATTCTTCGCTCATCGGAGGGTTGGTCGTCCGCGTAGGGGACACCCTGTACGACGGAAGCATCAAAACACAACTTGGAAATATCAGGAAGCTCTTAGGAGAGGAGAGATAGGAGAATGGAAGCGATCAGGGCAGAGGAAATCAGTCAGATCATCTCCAAGCAGATCAAGGAGTATGAGAAGAAGCTGGACATCAGCGAAACCGGCACGGTGCTCTCCGTCGGCGACGGCATCGCCCGCATCTACGGCGTCCAGAACGCCATGGCCATGGAGCTCCTCGAGTTCCCAGGCGGCATCCTGGGCATGGTTCTGAACCTGGAGCGGGACAACGTCGGTGTCGCCATTCTCGGCGAGGACACTCAAATCAAGGAAGGCGACATCGTCAAGCGCACGGGCCGCATCGCCGAGGTTCCTGTGGGCGACGCTCTGCTCGGGCGCGTGATCGACGGCACGGGAAAGCCGCTCGACGGCAAGGGCCCCATCGGGTCGAAGGAGTTCCGCCGCATCGAGATGGTCGCCCCCGGCGTCATCGCCCGCCAGCCCGTCAACCAGCCCATGTACACGGGGCTCAAGTCCATCGATGCCATGACACCCATCGGAAGAGGCCAGCGCGAGCTGATCATCGGCGACCGCCAGATCGGCAAGACCGCCATTTGCATCGATGCCATCATCCGCCAGAAGACGGAAGGCGTGAAGTGCATTTACGTCGCCATCGGGCAGAAAAAATCCACCGTGGCCCAGGTCGTGGAAGCCCTGAGACGACACGGCGCCATGGACTACACGGTTGTCGTCGCCGCCTGCGCGAGCGACCCCGCCACCCTGCAGTACGTCGCCGCCTACTGCGGCTGCAGCATCGGAGAATACTGGCGCGACCGGGGCCAGGCCGCCCTCATCATCTACGACGATCTCTCCAAGCAGGCCGTGGCCTACCGCCAGATTTCACTGCTGCTCAGAAGGCCCCCCGGACGCGAGGCCTTCCCTGGCGACATTTTCTACAACCACTCCCGTCTGCTCGAGCGTGCAGCGCGCGTGAGCGAGGAGTACGGCAAGGGCGGATCGCTCACAGCCCTGCCCGTCATCGAGACGCAGGCCGGCGACGTTTCGGCCTACATCCCCACGAACGTTATTTCGATCACCGACGGCCAGGTCTACCTGGAGCCCAACCTCTTCTACTCGGGCGTCCGGCCCGCCATCAACGTCGGTCTTTCCGTTTCCCGCGTCGGCGGCGCCGCCCAGGTGAAGGCCATGAAACAGGTGGCCGGCACCCTGAAGCTCGACCTCGCCCAGTACCGCGAGATGGCCGCCTTCGCGCAGTTTGGAAGTGACCTCGACAAGGCGACTCAGGCCCAGCTCGAACGCGGCGTGCGGCTCGTGGAACTCCTCAAGCAGCCCCAGTACAAGCCCATGTCGCTCTCCGAGGAGATCGTCGTCCTCTTCGCGGGTTCGAAAGGCTTCCTGGACAAGCTCCCCATCGAACGGATCAAGGCCTACGAGCCCGAAGTCCTCAACTTCGTGAAGAGCAAGTACCCCGAGATCATGACGGAGATCGAAGACAAGAAGGTCATCAGCCCCGATCTCGAGAAGAAGATGAAGGACGCCCTCACCGAGTTCGACGCGATCTTCGTGGCGGGCTGATCCTGCATGCATGCATGACACCCACGTCGGGCCCCGGTGGCGCTTCGCCTGCCGGAGCCCGGCTCAAGCCGGATGACGGAAACGTACGGGAAGAGAGATAGAGAATGGCCGCACTGAGAGACATCAAGCGACAGATCACCGCGGTTGGCAAGACCAAGCAGATCACCCGGGCCATGAACATGGTCGCGGCCTCGAAGCTCAAATCCGCCCAGATGCGGATGGAAAACTTCAGACCCTACGCGATCAAGTTCATGGACGTGCTGAGCAGCCTGGCCCTGCGCGTGGATACGAGGGCTCACGGCCTTCTGGCCGTGAGGGATCCCCGGCGAATCCGGGTCATCCTCATGACCTCCGACAGGGGGCTTTGCGGGAGTTTCAACACGAACCTGCTCAAGATGGCCGAGCAGTTCATGGCGGCCAAGACGAAGGAAGGCAAAGAGGTATCGCTCATCCCCGTGGGTCGCAAGGCCCGCGACTACTTCCGTAAAAAGACGAAGATCGTCCATGCCCACGCCGACGTCTTCCGGAAGTTCGACATGAACCTCTCCATCGCCATCGGGGAGGATGCGATTCCGGCCTTCGTGTCCGAGGAGTACGACGAGCTGTACCTGATCTACAGCGAGTTCCGTAACGTCGGCATCCAGAAGCCCAAGACCGTGAGACTTCTGCCCCTGCCTTCCATCGGGGGCGAGGACGTGGACATCGACAAGCGCATCGACTACATCTACGAGCCCTCCGACGAGGTGCTGCTCGACCAGCTGCTCCCGATGTACCTGCGCGTCCTCATCTATCGCGCCTTGCTCGAGACTTCGGCCGGTGAGCACGGCGCCCGCATGGTGTCCATGGACAACGCCACGACCAACTGCGAAGAAATGGTCCGCGCCTTGAGCCTGAAATACAACAAGGCGAGGCAGCAGGCCATCACGATGGAGCTCATGGACATCGTGGGCGGCACCGAGGCCCTCAAGGCAGGTTAGGAAACCGGACCGACCGCCTCCAGGCGGGGCGAACCGGCTGTGAACCTATAAAGAAGGAAAACACTTTTCACAGGAGAGAGTTATGAATATCGGAACCGTTGTACAGGTCATCGGACCTGTTGTCGACGTGGAGTTCGGCGAGGGGAAACTTCCCACGATTCTTACGGCCCTCACCATCACGAATGCGGCCATTGATGAGAGGGAAGACAACCTCATCATCGAGGTGGCCCAGCACCTCGGCGACAACGTGGTGCGCTGCATCGCCATGGACGTCACCGACGGCCTGGTACGCGGCATGCAGGTGAAGGACACGGGTGCCCCGATCATGGTTCCCGTCGGCGAGGCGGGCCTTGGGCGCATCATCAATGTCGTCGGACGGCCCGTGGACGGGCTCGGACCCATCGTGACGGACAAGCAAATGCCCATCCACCGGGCGGCTCCCGCGTTCACCGAGCAGGATACATCGGTCCACGTCCTCGAGACAGGCGTCAAGGTCATCGACCTCCTGGTTCCCTTCCCCCGCGGGGGCAAGATGGGCATGTTCGGCGGCGCCGGCGTCGGCAAGACCGTCGTCATGATGGAGATGATCCACAACATCGCCATGCACCACGGCGGCATCTCCGTGTTCGCCGGCGTGGGCGAGCGCACCCGTGAAGGAAACGACCTCTACCTGGAAATGAAGCAGTCGGGCGTTATCTCCAAGGCCGCCCTGATCTACGGCCAGATGACGGAGCCCCCGGGAGCGCGCTCCCGCGTGGCCCTCACGGCCTTGGCCGCCGCCGAGTACTTCCGCGATGTGGAAGGGCAGGACGTGCTTCTCTTTGTCGATAACATCTTCCGGTTCACCCAGGCGGGATCCGAGGTGTCGGCGCTCCTGGGCCGCATGCCCTCTGCCGTCGGTTACCAGCCCACGCTGGCCACGGACCTGGGCGCCCTGCAGGAGCGGATCACCTCGACGGATAAGGGGTCCATCACGGCCGTCCAGTGTGTTTACGTTCCCGCTGACGATCTCACCGACCCGGCCCCGGCCACGACATTCGCCCACCTCGACGGGACGGTCGTTCTCTCCCGACCCATCGCCGAACTGGGTATCTACCCCGCCGTGGACCCGCTCGACTCCACCTCGCGCATCCTCGACCCCAACGTCATCGGCGAGGAACATTACATGGTGTCCCGCAGCGTCCAGCTGATCCTGCAACGCTACAAGGATCTCCAGGACATCATCGCCATCCTCGGCATGGACGAGCTCTCCGAGGAAGACAAGCTGACGGTCGGCCGCGCCCGCAAGATCCAGCGTTTCCTGTCGCAGCCCTTCTTCGTCGCGGCCCAGTTCACGGGCACCGAGGGAAAGTTCGTGACCGTGAAGGACACGGTGCGCGGGTTTAAGGAAATCCTGGACGGCAAACATGATGAACTTCCCGAGCAGGCCTTCTATATGGTGGGAGGCATCGAGGAAGCCGTTGACAAGGCCAGGAGGCTGGCCGAATAACCGGGCCGGAGGAGATGGGAATGTCAGAGGAACTCTTGCTGGAAATCGTGACTCCGGAAAAGCTGGCCTTCAGCGGGACCATCGATGAAGTGACCTGTCCCGGGAGCGAGGGCGAATTCGGTGTCCTGAGGGGCCACGCCTCCTTGCTTTCGGCCATCAAGTTCGGCGAACTCAGCTTTTTGAAGGGTGGAAAGCGTGTCAGCTACTCCGTCAATACGGGCTACGCCGAGGTGACGGGCAGCAAGGTGACGGTTCTCGTCGAGACGGCCGAGAAGGCCGACGAGATCGACCTGGAGCGGGCCAAGCGCGCCAAGGAGACCGCCGAGCAGAAGATGGCGAAATTTGCCAAGGAAGATCCCGAATACGAGAAAGCCCGGCAGGCCCTCGAGCGGGCGGAGGCCCGGATCAAGATCGCCGGACGCGGCTGAGAATCGGAAACAGATCGTACAATCGTTCATAACAGGCCGGGGAATCAACGCCCCGGCTTGTTTTTTTTACGATGCAAACGTTGTTGTCATTCGCCGAAGGGAGAAATCACATGCGGAAAAGGCTTTCGCTTGTCCTGTCTGCCCTGTTGATCCTGTTGCTGGCGGTGCCGCTTGTGGCAGCGGAAAATCCCAAGGTCGACGGTTCCGGGGATCTTCTCGTGGTGTCCGGCATCATGACCGACGCTCAGAAGAAGCCTATTAAGGACGTACAGATAAACCTCTACGTCGACGGCAGGAAGATCGAATTTGCCGACGAGGTTGCTACGGGAAAGAACGGGGCCTTCAAGATCGATATCGCCCTGCCGACAGGAACCCTTCCCAGGGCGGTCGTGGAGGTCGAGACGGAAAAGCCTTCTTTCAAAAACTCGGGCCGTCTTTCCCTGGGAAGCATCGTGAAGGAAAAGGATGACGGGCAGGGATCGGCCGTCTACCTCGCACACCTGAACGTCCAGATGGCCCGAACGGTCACACCGGGTTTCTGGGTGGCCACGTTGGTCCTCATCGCCGTCTACACGCTGATTGCCTTCGAGCTGATGCACCGGACGCTGGCGGCCTTTTTGGGCGCGGCACTCGTGCTCGCCGTGACCTATATCGTGGGGACGTTCTTTCCGGAGTACGTGATCATCTCCTTCGACGATGCCATGCGCGCCATCGACATGAACGTCATCTTCCTGCTCATGGCCATGATGATCATCGTGGGGATCATGAAGAAGACGGGCGTCTTCCAGTGGCTCGCCTACAAGTCCTATGAACTCGCGAGAGGAAACGTCTACGTCCTGGCTGCCATCCTTATGACCGTCACAGCGGTCATCTCGGCCTTCCTGGACAACGTGACGACGATGATGCTTGTCATCCCCGTGACGATAGAAATTGCGCTCACGCTGCGAATCAACCCCGTGGCCTTCCTCCTGCCCGAGGCCTTCGCCTCCAACGTGGGCGGTACGGCCACCCTCATCGGCGATCCCCCGAATATCATGATCGGCTCCTACGCCAAGCTCACCTTCATGGATTTCGTGAGCAACCTCACGGTCATCTGCGTCATCTGCCTCGTGGCGACGGTGGTCTACTTTGTCTGGTGGTACCGGAAGGAATACGCGCACGCGCAGACAGGCGATTATCGGACGACGGTGACGAAGCTGCGCGAGGAGTACCGGATCACAAACAAATGGCTCCTTGTCAAATGTCTCGTCGTGCTTGCCCTGACGATCTTTCTTTTCATTATCCACGGGCCGCTCAAGATGGAGCCCAGCATCGCGGCGCTCATCGGCTCGGCAATCCTCATGGTGATCAGCCGGGAGAATATCGTCGAGATGCTCGAGAAGGAGATCGAGTGGCCTACGCTCATCTTCTTCATGATGCTCTTCATCGTTGTGGCCGCCGCCGAGCATACCGGTCTCATCCAGATGATCGCCGACTGGGTGAGGGATGTCTCGCGGGGCAACCTCGTCGTGGCGATCGTCATGATCCTGTGGGTCTCGGCCCTCGCATCGGCCATCATCGACAACATTCCCTTCACGGCGACGATGCTGCCCATCGTGGCCTACCTCACCCAGGTCATCCCGGGGGCCCAGGGCGGGATCCTCTGGTGGGCTTTGGCGCTGGGGGCATGCCTGGGCGGAAACGGCACCATGATCGGGGCGAGCGCCAATGTGGTCACCGTGGGTATGGCCGAGAAGGCGGGCTACCCCATCTCCTTCATGACCTACCTCAAGGCGGCGTTCATTCCCATGATCATTACGATCATCCTGTGCATGGGGTGGCTGCTCTTTGTGGAGATCTGAAATCGGGGTGCGGGGTATAGGGTGTAGGGTATATGCCGAAGTGACCGTCGTCGGTTAATCGGTTTCTTCGACGGAGATGTCCTCGATCTCGACCTCCCGCATGCCTCCCGGCGTTTTGACGCGGACGACGTCGCCGACGTTCTTGCCGATGAGGGCCCTCCCGATAGGGGACGTGACAGAGATGCGGTTCTTGGCGACGTCCGATTCATAGGGACCTACGAGCTGATAGCGGGTCGTGTCGCCCGAGTCGATATCGGCGAAGGAGACGGTCGTGCCGAAGACGACCCGGTCGCCGGTAACGCCGTTCAGTTCCACGATCTGGGAAGTAGCCAGGCTGTTCTCGACTTCCTGCAGACGCCCGTGAAGGAAGGACTGGCGCTCCTTGGCGCACTGGTACTCGGCGTTCTCCGAAATGTCGCCGTGACCGCGCGCCTCCTCGATGGCCTTGATGTTCTCGGGGATCAACACTCGTTTCAGGTTTTCCAGTTCCTTTTTCAGCTTCTCGAAACCCGCTTTCGTGATGGGCATCTTCTCCATCGATAATCCTCCCGGACATTTCCTCAGGCAAAAAAATAAATATCCGCCAGTGCCTCGGGGCAATAACGGATATTTGTGACTGCTTTACACAAGAAAAACGCGACTGTCAAGAACTTTCAGGGCTTTCGCCGAAGCGTTTCCTATCTTCTTGCGTCACCGTTCGCCTTATGCTAAATAAGACAGCAGCGGGGCCGCCTGAGGGGGCCCCGTTCGATTCGCCATGCTCGATAAATTCAAACGAGAAATCAATTATCTTCGGGTTTCCATCACCGACCGCTGCAATCTTCGATGCGTCTACTGCATGCCGAAGGAAGGGGTGTCGCAGCTCGGACACGACGATATCCTCCGGTATGAGGAGATGCTTCGCATCATCGGCATTGCCAGGAAGCTCGGAATTGTCAAGGTCCGGGTTACGGGCGGTGAACCGCTCGTCAGAAGGGGGCTGGTGGAATTTCTCGCCTCCCTCGGAAAGCTGGGCCTGGAGGACATCAGCCTCACAACCAACGGCATTCTCCTGGAATCGTATTCCGGAAGGATTCGAGAAGCGGGGGTTCGCCGTATCAACGTGAGCCTCGATTCGCTCATTCCGGAGAGATACGCCCGGATTACCCGGGGCGGGGATCTTTCTTCCGTGCTGCGGGGGCTCGAGCAGGCCGATCGGGCCGGTTTTTCTCCGATCAAAATCAACGTCGTCACCGTGAAGGATTTCAATGACGACGAAACGATCCCCTTTGCGCGGCTCACCCTGGAAAAACCCTATCAGGTCCGATTCATCGAGCTCATGCCCATCGGCGGCACGAAGGAAAATGCCGATCAATATATCTCCAACGATGATCTGATGGAACGGATCAAGCAGGCGGGCAGACTGCATCCCGTCGAGTCCGGAAAACAGGGGAAGAATCTGGATGGCCCGGCCCGGCTTTTCCGGCTCGATGGCGCCCGGGGTGAAATCGGCTTCATCAGCCCCATCAGCCATAATTTCTGCCATGCCTGCAACCGTCTCCGGCTCACGGCGGACGGCGGTCTTCGTGCCTGCCTGATGGTCGACGGCGAAGTCGATCTCAAGACACCCATGAGAAACGGGTGCACGGACGAGGAGCTCGGACAGATGATCCGCCAGGCCATTTTGAACAAGCCCCGGGGGCAGCATACGGACGGGGCCGGCGAGGAATGCGGCCGCAGGAAGTGTGCGCGGGAGATGTCCACCATTGGCGGCTAGGCGCGAGGGAAAGGGTAGAGGGTAGAGGGTAGAGGGTAGAGGGTAGAGGGTAGAGGGTAGAGGGTA
>CAZVLL010000023.1:0-33368 GCA_964628025.1 uncultured Syntrophaceae bacterium | reverse complement strand
CGGGCATCCTGGCCTCGGCCATCGGGATGGACAAAGACATCCAGCAGAAGATCCTCCGCGCCGAGGGACTCGAGGTGCCTCGCAGTACCGTGGTCACGGAGCGCGAGTGGACGGAAAACCCGGAGACAGTCCGGAAACGCCTTATCGAGGAATTCGGGTTTCCGCTGGTGACAAAGCCTGTCCGGGAGGGATCCAGCATTGGGGTGAATGTTGTACGCAAACCGGAAGATCTCGATGAGGGAATGAAACAGGCCCTCGAGTGGGACCGGACGGTGCTCGTGGAGGAGTTCCTCGACGGAACGGAATTTTCCTGCATTGTTCTCGAGGATGACAGCGAGCCCCGGACGCTGGCGCTTACGGAAATCCGTCCGCAGAGCGAGTTTTTCACCTATGACGACAAGTACATGCCGGGCCGCTGCCGGAAGTTCACCCCGCCCAAGACGATTCCGAAGGACGTGACGGAAAGGATCAGGATCGACGTCGTGAAGGCCTATAAGGCCCTCGGCTTCCGCTGCTACGGCCGCATCGACGGCTTCGTCCTCAAGGATGGCCGGGTGCTCATCACGGATCCGAACTCCTCGTCGGGCATGGCGCCCTCGTCATTTTTTTTCGAACAGGCCGCCGAGCAGGGGATGCTTCCCGGTATGATTATCTCGAAGCTCATCGATATCGCAATGAGGATCCACGGAGAGAAGAGGGGACCTCTATGAGGGGCGAGGAAACATCCTTTACAAGTCTTTGAAATCCCCCTATAGTTTCGGCGAAAAAAACAAGGCGGAGATTGCGGAATGGCAAATGAGAATCAGGAGAAGCTCAGGGTCGGCGTTATCATGGGCGGTGTTTCGTCGGAAAGGGAAGTGTCCCTCGAGAGCGGCCGGAACATCTTCAGCAAGATGGACCGGAAAAAGTTTGACCCCGCGCCGGTCTTCATGGACAGCCATTGCGCCCTCTGGGAGATTTCCCTGAAGCTCCTGATGCGCAACAGCACGGCGGATGTCGAGATCGACCTGCACGAAGAAGCAAAACCGCTGACGTACGAAACCCTGAAGCAGCGGTTCGACTTCATCTTCATTGGCCTCCACGGGAAATACGGCGAAGACGGCACCGTCCAGGGACTCCTGGAGCTTCTCGGGGTTCCTTACAGCGGCTCCGGCGTTCTCGGCTCGGCCCTCGGAATGGACAAGTACACGTCCCGGAAGGTTCTCGCCATGAGCGGGCTCGAAGTGCCGAAGACGGTGCCCGTTGACGATCGCGCCTGGAAGAGCAACGAACGCAGCGCGATCCTGAAAACGATCGAGACCGACATCGGATTTCCCTGCGTCGTGAAACCCACCCGCGAGGGATGCAGCACGGCCGTGAAAAAGGTCGTCTCCCCGGCCGGTATCCCCGACGCACTGGCCTCGGCCTTTGAGTGGGACAACGTGGCCGTTGTGGAGGAGTTCATCTCCGGGATGGAGGTGACCTGCGGGGTCCTCGGCAACGACGATCCCCGGGCGCTCACGCCGTCGGAGACGGTCCCCACGCAGGAGATCCTCTCGCTCGAGGATAAATTCCTTTACGGTCAGGGGGAGAACAAGACCCCTGCCAGGGTATCCGAGGACATGCTCGCGAAGATCCGCGAGACGGCCGTGCGGGCCTACAAGGCGCTCAATCTGAAAGCCTACTCGCGCATCGATATGTTCATCCGTGACGGCCGCGTTCTCGTGCTGGAGCCCAACACCCTGCCCGGCATGACGCCGTCGACGGTCCTTTTCCACCAGGCGGCCGCCGAGGGCATCAGCCAGACCGAGTTTATCAGCCGCATCATCGAGTATTCCCTCGACGCACACCGGACCAAGAAAGGACCCCTGTGATCCTTGCGGGTCACTGAGCAAATTAATGCCATATCCCTGATGTCGGCGAACCCCATTATTACACCGGCAAGATAATACCGCAATTTTGTCATTCCCGCGGAAGCGGGAATCCAGAAAGGAGTGGATGCCGGATCAAGCCTGTACTCGACTTGATCGGGTATCCGGCATGACAATTCCAAATATGTTTAATTGCCGGAGTCATAAGTGCCTGATCGTGCCTCGGGCCTCACCGTTCCAGGGGGTAGGGTCGCGGAAATACGCTGTCGGGACTTGACAGACGCCAAAGAATTTTTATATTGTTCTTGTCTTTCTGAGGGATGCATGGGAGGTTGTAGTTGCCATGTACTTTACCCCCCTCCAGGTGTCGAAAATAAAAGGGGTTTTCGGACAGGCCGAACGGCTTACCGGGCGCTACTTTCATCTGACCGAGACTCAGATGAAGGAACAGCGCTACGATGTGAAGACGCTTGTGCACCTCGAGGCACATGAAGTGGACGAACGGGCCTTCGCTCACCTCTGCAAATACGCCATGCAGAAGAAAGAACCGGTCGAGAAGGCGGGGAATTACGATTTTTACCGGATATGTCTCCAGGACAACCGGATCCTGAACGCGATCGAGCGGGCCCACTCCTTCATCCGGCTGGAGTCGCTCATGCTTTACATCGCCGTACATGAGCTTGTACACGTGATCCGGTTTGGAAGCGACCAGGCGGACTTCAACGCTCCTCACGGCGAACGACTACGGGAAGAGGAAAAGGTCAACAAGATCACCCGGGGCGTCCTCCATTCAGGGGCAGACAAGGATATGGGGCTCGTTCTGGACTGCTTCAGCAAGCAATACAATTTGCTGGAATCGTACAATTGACAGGCTTTGAACCGGAGTGCCTTGCACCCGAATCATTCGAAGGGCCTGGCGAAGATAGATAAGATTATTCAGGAGAAATTGTCATGCCGATCTACGAATACCGCTGCAGGAAATGCAACAAAGAATTCGAAGCGGTGCAGTCGATCTCGGATCCCGAGCTGAAACACTGCAAGTTCTGCAAAGGTTCCGTGAGCAAGCTGATGTCGCTTTCGTCATTCCACCTGAAGGGAAGCGGGTGGTACGTTACGGATTACGGCGGAAAGCAGCCGCCCGTGAGCGAGACCGCCTCGAAGAGCGAGACAACCGCGAAAAGCGAGACCGCGACGGAAACAACAGTGGAAACGCCTTCGTCGCCGCCGTCCACGGCGGGCGACAAGTCCTGATCTTTCTCTCAAGAAGTCATTTGAAGGTGGCCTTTCGGAAGGGAGGCCACCTTATTTTTTGTCCAGAACCTGCCGGATGGTCATGGACAGGTCGCTGATGCTGAAGGGCTTCTGGATGAAGGCCTGGCAGCCCTTCTCGAGAATGGCCTTCGCCTGTTCGTTCTTGCTGTATCCGCTCGACAGGATGACCCTGACCTCGGGGTTGACCTGCTTCAGACTGTCGTAGGTCGCTTCCCCGTCCATCTCCGGCATGATCATGTCCAGGATGACGAGGTCGATCTTGTCCCGAAGTCTCCGGTATACGTCGACGGCTTCCTGCCCGCTTCTCGCTGCCACGACCTTGTACCCCAGCGTTTCCAGAATTTCCCGGTTGACATCGATGATGACCTCTTCGTCATCGACGAAGAGAATCGTCTCGGTCCCCTCCAGGAGTCCCCTGGGGGGCACCGTCTCCTTGACGGCCGGCTTTTCCGTGGACGGCAGGAACAGGTTGAAGGTGGTTCCCTGTTCCTCCTCGCTGTAGATGTTGATGATCCCCTGGTGTCCGCGGATGATTCCGTAGGCCGAGGCAAGGCCCAGCCCTCGCACACGTCCCATCTCGCGACTCGTGAAGAAGGGCTCGAAGATCCGCTGCTTGGTTCGCTCGTCAATTCCCTTGCCCGTGTCCGTGACGGAGATCATGACATAGTTGCCCGGATTGACCTTGTAGCTTTCGACGTAGGCCTCATCGAGGGTGACATTTCGCGTCTTCAGGGTCAGATCGCCGCCGCGGGGCATGGCCTGCCGGGCGTTCACATAGAGGTTGATGAGGACCTGTTCGATCTGGGCCTGGTCAATCTCCACGGCCCGGAGATCGGCCTCGAGAGACTTGTGGATGATGATGTCTTTGCGGGACTGGCCGAAGGCATTCGAGGTCTTTTCGATGAGATCGTTCATGTCGCAGGGCTTGACCTCATAGCGCCCTCCACTGGCGAAGGCGAGGAGCTGGCCCGTAAGGTCGGCACCGCTCTTAACCTGGCTTTCGATCCGCTTGAGCCGGCTGTAGGCCGGGTGGTCGGCCTTTGTCTCCGAGATCATCAGCGCCGTGTACCCCTGGATGCCCATGAGGATGTTGTTGAAGGCGTGGCCGATCCCGCCGGCCAGGGTGGTCACGGCCTCCATGTTCTGGGCGTGGAACAGCTCCGCCTCCATTTTCTTGATATCGGTGATGTCCTCGTAGGTCATCAGCTGTTTGCCGTTGCCGAGAATCACCATCCGGGTGTGCATGATCCGGTCTGAACCGTTCCGCACATGAACCGTCACGACGCGCTCTCCCACCTTGCGGCTTTTCAGGAAGGTTTCCGTGTCCTCCCGGTAGAAGTACCGCACGAGGTCCCGGTAGGACGGGTTCGGGAATATCTTTTTCAGGAGGGTTTCGCTGTCGGGGATGTCCTCGATGGTATAGCCGAATATTTCTGTGAAACGGGGATTCAGGTATTCGAAAACCCCATCGGGTCTCGCCAGGGATATGCCTGCGGGAGAGTTGTCCGAAAGGATCCGGAACCGCTCTTCGCTTTCGATGAGGGCGTACTCGATGCGCTTGCGATCGGTAATGTCGGTAAGCATCACCATGGCGCGATGCTCATCGATGCGTGCCGCCCGGAACTCGAGCATCTTCGCGTTTCCATCCCGACAGGTGACATGGAATACCCGGGCGCTTCCCCGGATGTTCTGGGCCATGTCCGCCTTCCAGGTCTCGATAACCTTCCGGCGGTAATCGGTGTCGGGGAAGGCCTTCAGGAACCATGATTTGCCGTTGGGGACTTCTTCCAGGGCATATCCCGTAATCCGGACGAACTCCGGGTTGACATAAAGAAACGGTCCTGCTTCATCAAGCAGAAGAATGCCGTAGGGTGATTTCTGGATGATGGTCCCGAAGGTTTCCCGCTCGTTCCGGAGAGTCTGTTCCAGTTCGGCGATGCGTTTTTTCAGGGCTGCGAATTCGTTTTGACCGTCATCTTTGACCATGATGCCTTTCCTCTTCACCCCCGGCATATCAACGATCCAGCGATTCGATGAACCGGGCCATCTCCTTGAGCACCTCTTCCCGCGCCTCCGCGTGGGGGATATGCCCGCAATTGACAAGGAGAGAAGATGCCGGCCCGGAAACCTGCCGTTCGATGGCTCTTACTTGGTTCGGCGTCCCGTAGGGATCATTGATCCCCTGAATGACGAGAACGGGACAGCGAATCCCCGGAAGGACTTCCTCGATGTTCCAGTTGCGAAAGTCCCGGGATAGCCAGGTATCGGCCCAGCCGTGAAAGACACGATC
Source organism: uncultured Syntrophaceae bacterium (assembly GCA_964628025.1). Classification (GTDB taxonomy): domain Bacteria; phylum Desulfobacterota; class Syntrophia; order Syntrophales; family UBA2192; genus UBA2192. The sequence goes on along the minus strand of CAZVLL010000023.1, from coordinate 27,956 downwards.
CGTCTTGTCGCCGTGGTAGCGGGCCAGCCGTTTTCCGAGTTCCGTCGCGGCGTAGGCTGCCACGGCCTCGCGGATCCCTTCCAGGGTAACGTCTTCCACAAAAACGTGGGCCGCCTCGGTGATGACGGCGAGCGCCCGCTCCGGTCGGGCCGACGCAAAAAGCAGCGCGATGGATCCACCGTCGCTGTGGCCGATGAGGATTGCCCTGACGATTCCGCACGCATCGAGGACGGCCGGCAGGCTGACCAGCGCCTCATCGTGGAGATAGCTCGTTGGACGGGGCAGGGTAAAGGGCTCCGCGTTCCCGTATCCCCATCGGTCGTATACCAGGGCCGGTATCCCCGTTTTTGCACTCAGGAGCGACGGGAAATCGCGCCACTGGCCGACACTGCCCAGTCCTTCATGCAGGAATACGAGGGCTGTGCCATTTGCACCGGCGTTGAGGGTATCCGGTTCAATCCGTTCGGCATGGAGCCGGTGCCCGGCTGCGTAAAAGGGGAAGATCTTCCTGGAAACGCCCATGGCTCAACGGTTCCTGTCGCGCGCAACGAATCCCATCTTACATTTCCTGAATGCAGGGTCAAGACCATTTTTCCGCCCCTGAGTTCGGAGTTGATTCTTTTTGGCCTTGAGGATAAAGTGATGCGGAACCATTAAAGAAAATGGTCGTTTTGTTCGATACAGTGAACTGAGACTCCATGATGAACCGGTAGGGAGAGGATAACATGACGAAGCGTCCCGCAAAACTGTGGATTGTCGCCCTTGTTGCGGCATGGGTCGGTATCCTGTTGACGGCCGGTGATTCCCCGGCGCAGCTATACCGTTACATCGATAAAAACGGAAAGGTCGTCTATACGGACAATCCTCCTGCCGGGGTGATGACCGACGTCATTGAAAAGGGAAAAACAGACGCACCGCCTGCTCCGGAAGAGGCAGCACCACCCGCGCCTCCCTCCGTGCAGGGCGAAAAGGGAAGGCAGGAAACCGAGAAAGTGACAAAGGAAGACGCCGATAAGGAAGTCGCCCGAAAAATGGCCGAGGAGGCAGCGCGAAAGCAGGAGGACCGGCAGCGCCGTCTGGAGGAGGCCGATCGCCTGGAGCAAGAGGCCAAAAAATCCGTTCAGCCTACCCAGGAGAACATCGATCGGCAGATGAAACTGATGCTGGAGGCGCAGCGACTGCGGGAGACGCCTTAATCCAGGCTACAGGTGACAGGTATCAGGAACATGCCAAAAATCCCTGCATTGTGTCGATGTATGTTCTGCATCGCCACTGTGAGTATCCTGGTCGTATCGTCTCTCGAGGCTCAGACGATCTACAAGTACACCGACAAGGATGGGGCGGTGGTGCTCACGGACAAGCCTCCCGCGGGGGTGAAAGCGGAACCCTTCGTTTCGGCAGCACCCGCCGCGAAGGCACCCTCCGTCGATAGAGAGGGACCGGCCATTCAGACCCCGCCTTCCGGATCCACGACGGCCGAGGAGGCTATCCGGCAAAGGGACGAACAGTTCGGCAAGGTGATCAAGGCCGTCGAGACCCGCGAGAGAGACCGTGAACTCGAGAGGCAGCGCCGCTTCCAGGAAGCGGATCGCATGGAGGCAGAAGCGCGCCAGCCCATGCCGTCAACCCGGGAGAACCGGCAGCGACAGTACGAGCTCCTGCAGGAGGCGGAGAAGCTCAGACGGGCGGAATGACCCGTCGACGAGATGCTATGGATGGTCCCGACGGACGAGGATCCTGCCTTTCGGTTCCGAGAGGAACTCCCCGACGATGGCGGCATCGTCGATCCCTTCTCCCCGCATCCGTTTTAGAAGTCCTTCCGCCTGATCAGGTGTCACGGCGATAAGCAGACCCCCGGAGGTCTGCGGGTCGTAGAGAACATCGGCAATCCAGGCAGGAACATCGATATCGACATCCACCATGGGCTTGCGGTAATCCTGGTTGCGGAGCAGCCCGCCCGGGATGATCTCGCCTTCCACGAGTTCCCGGATTCCTTTGAAAACGGGAATGGCGGAAGCGAAGACCTGAAGCCCCACGTCGCTTCCCTCGATCATCTCGCAGGCGTGTCCCAGAAACCCGAAGCCCGTCACATCCGTGCAGGCGTGCACCCCTGCCGTGGCCATCATCAGTTCGGCGGCTTTGCGGTTCAGCGTCGACATGGAGTGGATGGATCGCTCGACAAGGCTCTCGTCGGCGGAGCCTACCTTCACCGCCGTGCTGACGATGCCCGTCCCCAGGGCCTTCGTGAGGATGAGCCTGTCTCCCGACTTTGCTCCCCTGTTGAGCAGGACCCGGTCGGGATGGATGAGACCCGTTACGGCAAGGCCGTACTTGAACTCGTTGTCCTCTACGCTGTGCCCGCCCACGAGGGTCACTCCGGCTTCGATCATCTTGTCGAGGCCGCCCCGCAGGACATCATGAAGGATTGAGATGTCCATCGTCTGCACGGGAAAGCAGATGATGTTCATGGCCGTGAGCGCCCTTCCACCCATGGCGTAAACGTCGGAGAGGGAATTGGCGGCCGCCACCTGGCCGAAGGTGTAGGGGTCGTCGACGATCGGCGTGAAGAAATCAACCGTCTGGATGATGGCGAGATCGTTGTTCAGTTTATACACCCCTGCGTCTTCGTTGCCCTCGATCCCTGCGATGAGGTTCGGGTCAACGATCTTCGGCAGGCCTTCCAGTGCTCGATTCAGGTCACCCGGACCGATCTTGCAGGCTCAACCGGCGCTCTTGACGGTTTCCGTCAGGCGGATCTTCTTGTCCTTCGTCACGGCTTTCCTCACATCGTAGAGGAATTTCCGCCAAAGGTAGCGGATGAACATCGTCTTTATCCTTGATACATGCCCGTCTGTCAATACGTCTTATTATTTTACATTCTCGACCGGGTAGTCCGCCTCTACCCACGCCTTGATCCCGCCCGGATAACGGTAGGCGTTCTTGTAGCCAAACTTCATGGCGAACATGGCGGAGTTGTGGCTTCGCGTGCATTCGGTAAAACCGCAGTAAAAGACGATCGAACGGTCCTTGTCGGGGCCCAGCAATTTGATCAGAGCGTCTTTTTTCTGGTCGTCGATGCTCGTCATGACGGGCCTGGGGAACTCAATGTGAACGGCGCCGGGAATGTGCTGCTTCTTGTAGCTGTCCTCAGGATTCACATCAACGATGAGTATGGGCTTCTTTTCGTCGATCCACCCCTTCAGCTCTTTCGTCGTGACGATCTGGTAACCGCCGCTGGCGACCTCCCGCGCGAACGTGACAGCATTCGTTTCGTTTTCAAGCTCCTTTGAACCCCAGGCAGCAAAAGCGTTTCCCGCTATCAGGGAGAACAGGGCCACGATGACGACAACAATCTGTTTGCGAGTCATTTCGTCGATCTCCTTTCGGTTTGTTGGGTTGACAAGCGGTCTTTCCCTTGTGGTATTGAGTTTCCTGACTGAGACGGGTCATTCTCGAAATTACCTTTTATTCATATTCAGCTTTACCGAATATGTCAAATTCAAATAAGTTATAGTAACCTGTTGATTATTCGATTTTCTCATGGTAAACAGCGGTCGTGAATACCAGCATAGCGCTGGCAGAAGGTCTGGAAGGAGGGAATGAGCATGATGACGGAGGGATTTCAAAACATGACGATGCAGCAGCTTGAGGCTCTCATTCATCTTGTCGATGAGCGCAGCTTCAGCCGCGCGGCAAGGAGGATGCATCTCACGCAACCCTCGCTGACAAAGCATATCCGCAATGTCGAAGAAAGCCTGGGGACAAAGGTCGTCAATCGCGCCAGCCGGGGCCTTACCCTGACGCCGGAGGGGAAGGTCCTCTATGATTATGCCAGGCGGATCGTCAAACTCAGAGACGAGGCCCGAGAACGGATTCTGCGGCTCAGGCAAACGGAGGCCGGCGACATCCTGATCGCCGCAAGTACGATCCCGGCCACGTACATCCTGCCCTATGCGCTCGCCGGATTCAGGGAAAGACACCCTCAGATCCGGACGACCGTGCGCACGGCCGACAGCAGCGACGTCATCGAAACGGTCCTGGATTATGGTGCCGAAATTGGCTTCATCGGCAAGAGACCATCAGGAGGGAAGATTTATTCCGAGGCGCTCTGGAAAGACCGGCTGGTAATTGCCGTTCCTTCAGGGCACCCCTGGGCGAAGCGGCGGTCGATCCCAAACGCCGAATTGTCAGAAGCACCGTTCGTGATCCGCGAGAAGGGTTCGGGCACCCGGGAAGCGTTCGAGGATGGCCTTCGGGAAACGGCCGGCCCGGGCTTACCGCACCTCAACGTCGTGGCCGAGCTGGGAAGCTCAGAGGCAGTGAAGGAGGCCGTTATTGCAGGGCTGGGCATTTCCGTTATCTCGGTCCATGCCATCCGTCGCGAACTGAAACAGGGTGTTCTCACGGCGCTTGCCATGGAGGGCTGCCCCGGCGAGCGTTCTTTTTATTTGATTTATCGCAGGCAATTCGATTTAATGGCCCACCACAAAATCTTCCTCGCATTTGTCCGGAATCATCGCCCGGAGAGCACGTCACTGAGGTAACTAGATGATCCGCTACTACAGTACAAACCGCCGCCTCGACGGGGTGACCGGCCTCGTGCCGTTCAAGGGGCAAGTCTCCTTCCGCGAGGCCCTGATCCAGGGACAGGCGCCCGACGAGGGGCTCTACATGCCCGATCCCATTCCCCGGATCTCTATCGATGATATCTTGGAACGCAAGGGAGCCCCCTACGCCGAGACGGCCCTTCTCGTGGCGGAGGCTTTCCTGAAAGACGAACTGTCCCAGGATGTCATGCGAGGCATCGTCGAGGATTCCTACAACTACGACGTTCCCCTGGAGAAGGTTGATGACCGCAAGTACGTCATGCGTCTTGACCGGGGGCCCACGGCATCCTTCAAGGATTTTGCCGCCCGGATGATGGCGAGGCTGATGAGCCGCTTGCGCGACCGGGGAAAACGGCTCAATGTGCTCGTGGCGACCTCGGGCGACACGGGAAGCGCCGTCGGAGAGGCGTTCAAGGGTGTAGAGGGGATCAGCGTCTGGATCCTCTATCCGCGAAACGAGGTCAGCGGGATGCAGAAGAAGCAACTCGATACTATCGGTGACAATGTTCTGGCGCTGTCCGTCGACGGCAAGTTCGATGACTGCCAGAATCTCGTAAAGCAGGCCTTCTCCGATCCGGGACTGGTTCCTCTGAATCTGACATCGGCCAACTCCATCAACTTCGGCCGGATCATGCCGCAGAGCATCTACTACATCTACGCATACGCCCAGCTGGCGAAGAAAGGCGAAGAGATCGTCTATTCCGTTCCCTCGGGGAATTTCGGCAACGCCCTGGGCTGTGAATATGCCCGGCGCATGGGACTTCCCGTCCGGATGCTCGTCATGCCGACCAACGAAAACGACGAATTTCCCAACTATCTCAGGACGGGAGTCTACGAGAAGGTCTCGCCGTCGCGGGCCTGTCTGTCCAATGCCATGAATGTGGGCCACCCGAGCAACCTGGCCCGTTTCTTCGAACTCTACGGGGGGACGGTGGACCGCACAGGCGCCGTGCACGTCTACCCCGATCTCAAGGAGATTCGCAGGCGCATCTTCTCCGTCAGCATCTCCGATACGGAGACGAAGGAGACCATCCGTCACGTCTACGAACGGTATCGTGTTGTGCTGGAGCCCCACGGGGCCGTGGGATGGAGGGGCCTCGAGCATTACCTGGAGGCCTGCTGCGGGTCTATCACGGAGGCCTGCGTTTCCCTCGAGACGGCCCATCCGGCCAAGTTCCCCGACGAGATCATCGGGCTTCTCGGCATCACGCCCGAGGTACCCCAGAGCATGAAGGACCTCGACAAGCGGAACGGCGAGCCCGTCGAGCTGCCCGCCGATTACAGCCGGCTGCGCTCTTTTCTTCTGGACTCGTTAAGGGGGACGGAATGAATACGCACCTGCAGCCATCGGAGAGGCTTTTCATGAAGATGGTGATGCTGTTTCTCTTCTTCCTCGTCTCCGGATGCGCGGCCGTGGACAATATCCAGGATCTCCTGACGAAGGACGAAATGGAGAAGAAAGAATATTATAAATGTACTCAGGGGGTATCGATCGATTTCGGCGGTGCGAGCAATGCCGGGAGCGGAGTGGTGATGGGTGCGGGCCTGTCCATCATGCCATTTCTCTCGGCACCGATGGTCTTCAGTAACATGCACTACAAGAAGACGGCAGGGTCCCCGCTGGCCGATATTGACGTGGATGACGCGGTCAGGATTGCGACGATATCATCTTATTTCAGTGTTCAGGGTTATTGTCGCACCCTTGCCTGCGATCAACCCGGGAAGGATTGTTTGGAGGTCGACACAAAATTATTCGGCTACAACAGAGATGCCGCCGCTGCCGTGGAGGTGACGATTACGAAGACTCCCTCCGGTCCGGAGACCATGCGCGAATATACGACGTACAGAAAAGTGAGTCTTAAAGGAAGGGATATCGAGTTGACGGAAATCTCCAGAGACGAGGCCCTCAGGATCAGGGATTATTACGAAAATGATTATTTCATCCATGATAAGGGTGCTGCTGTACGCCCTTGATAAGCGTCCACGTTGAAAGAAGATGACTGAATCGAAATGAATGAATAAAGAATGATCCCAATTTGATGCCCATCCAATTTGGCATCTATTTCAATTTACTGTAATCATTCAGCAATCACCCACCTGTATTCCAACTCGACGCACCGGGCTCCTGACCGACTCTCTCTTCCGTGACAGACGAGTTTCATAACCTGTTGATCTGTTGTCATATTTTGCGAAGAGCCCCCTCTGGCATATTCCATGCGATCTGTTCTTTGCAAAAAAGGGGGGAGTTGTGATATGAAGCGCGACGGAAATCAGAAAAGTTTCAGCCTGGTGAAATGGGTGTTTTGCCTGTCCGTTCTCTTTATTGTTCTGAGCGGAATAGCAGGCTACATCGCGGGGCTGTATCATCTCGGGTAACGTTGAAATCGTTACCCTAACAAGGGCGAAGCATCCCTTTATTTACTCAGGAAAAAGGCAATCATGAAAAGCGAAACGGAAGAAAAAGACAGCAAACACGAAGCGGACTTTTACGATTGGTGGGACACCCTCGAGTCCAAGGTGACACTTGCGGAGAGGACGTCCCAGGCCGCGGAGAAAAGAACAAAAAAACATTCGGTCCGGAGATGAACGTTTTATCCCAAGCAGGTAAGAATCAGCGCTGAGCGGAAATGCTCTTTCCGAAACCATTTTTCATGGCGTCACCCTCCATCATATTCGACAATATTCCCATGCCATCGCAGCGAGCCGAACACGGCTGACCGGATTTCCCGGATTCAGGAGTCTTCTTTACCGAGAAGAGTGCAATACGATTCGGCGTACCTTGCACCTTAATCCCTTCAAGAAAATGATTTGATATGTTACTTTGAATTATGGAAAATGCGATCCGAACAGTAACGAGATGAAACTGGCTGTCTCCCCGAATTGATCCCCTGAAGTGGCTTGAAGAAATCGGAATGGAGGATTACTCTATGGGTGACTATTACAACAGCGACGATCTCGGCCGCTTCGGCGAGGTGGAAAAATACAAGCCGGAGCTTTTCCGGAAATTCATGGAGTGGTACCAGGCCGCCCTCGAAGCCGGCGCACTCACGAAGCGCGAAAAGGCCCTGATCGGGCTGGGTGTGGCCCACGCGATCCAGTGCCCCTACTGCATCGATGCCTTCACCCGCGAGTGCATTGCCGAAGGGATGGACATGGACCACATCACCGAAGCCGTTCACACGGCCTCCGCCGTGCGCGGCGGCGCGGCCCTCATCCACGGACTGCAGGCGCAGAACGTGGCCGATAAGATCCTGCTGTGAGCTGACACGACAATGTCTTCCTTCGACGACAAGGTAAGAGAGATCCTGGGCGGGCCGCTGATGGCGATGGACATTGCCATCCTGCAGGTCAACGTGGGCTATGCCTGCAACATGATCTGCAAGCACTGCCACCTCTCGGCCGGGCCGGGCCGGGAGGAACTCATGAGCCTCAAAACCATAGACTCCGTCCTGAACGCCATCAAAATGTACGGCATCCGGACGCTTGACATCACCGGTGGGGCGCCGGAGCTCAACCCCCACCTGAACCATCTCATCGCGGAGGCCCGAAGCACCGGGGTCCATGTCATTATCCGGACCAACCTGACCGTCCTCCTGGAGCCGGGGATGGAGAACTTCCCGGAGTTTTACCGGGATCATGGGGTCGAGGTCGTGGCATCGCTGCCGCACTTTACCGGGGCAAGCGTCGACCGGGTCCGCGGAGCAGGAGCCTTCGAGGGGAGTATTCGTGCCCTTCTGCGTCTCAATAATCTCGGATACGGGAAGGATGGGACGGGATTTGTGCTGAATCTTGTCTACAATCCTCCGGGAGCGCTACTGCCGGGATCACAGAGGGAGCTGGAAGACCGTTACCGGAAGGAGCTTGCCGTCCACGGGATCGTTTTCAACAGCCTCTTGACCTTTGCCAATATGGCGCTGGGACGTTTCCGGGAGTTTCTCGTCCGGAGCCGGGGCCTCGACAGTTACATGGCCTCGATGCAGAAGGCATTCAACCCCACAACCCTCGATGGGCTCATGTGCCGCCACCTCGTGAGCGTGCGCTGGGACGGGACCCTTTTCGACTGCGACTTCAACCAGGTTCCGGAACTGCCCGTTGAGGATGCCTGCCCGCGCCACATCTCCGCCTTCGACCCCGAGAGGCTGGCCCGACGCCGTATCGTGACGGACGAGCACTGCTTCGTCTGCACAGCCGGCGCGGGGACCAGCTGACTGGGCGCAATTGCCTAGCAGGCAGTTCGCCTGCACCGGTTGGTGTCAGGAGGCATCAGAGGGCCTTGACGTTTATTTTTTCTGCCAGGGCGCCGGCGTGGTGTCAGGACAGCCCTTCTCGAGAGGAAGCTTGCTGTCCAGGGACCATCCGATCCAGGAGCTGTCGTAGTTATGAAGCTTCTCCATCGGCCAGCCCAGGGCGTAAAGTGTAAAGATCATCTGTGTGGTGCGGACTCCCGACTGGCAGTAGAAGTACTGCTGCTTGCCGGGATCGAAACCCAGGTTTTTAAGGGTTTTCTGAGCCTCGACGGCAGTTACCCATTCAGCGTCGTTGCCCTTCTCCTTCACATTCACCCAGTCGGCCTGGACGGCCCAGGGAACACGCCCGGCGCGGTGAGCGCCCGACTTGATCTCGTTACCACAGAACTCCTTGTCTTCCCGGACGTCCCACAGCTGGGCTTTGGCGTTGTCCTTCAGGGCCATGATAACCGGGCTGTCGACGAGCATCGAGGGATAGGTCAGCTTGGCGACCCATGTCCCCGGGCGGGAGGCTTTCCCTCCGGCCAGGAGGTCCGTCTTATAGCCGGCCTTGGTCCAGGCCTTGATCCCTCCGTCGAGGATGCGCACGTCGGTCTTTCCGTAGTAGAAGAAGCCCCACCAGATCCGGGTTGCGTCGTACTTGTGGTCGTACACCACGACTCTGGAATCGGCGTCGACGCCCAGACCCTGCATCAGTCTGGTAAACCCTTTCGCGTCGACGAGATTGTCGGTCACGCCACCCTGGGTTTCCGGGGGAGCCTCATAGTCGGGGCGCCAGATGTGGAATGCTCCGGGAATATGACCCGAGTAATACTCCGTTTTGCTCGCTACCGCGATGACGACCAGCTTTGGGTCCTTTGCCTGCATCAACTGGTTGAGTTCCTGGGCGGTGACAAACATTTCGCCCCGGGCGTAGCCCTTGTATTTTTCCGCCGCCTGGACCGATACCGCCAGGGTGAGACTCAGCAGCAGTATCACGGTCACCCATATCTTTTTTCTCATGTCGGTTCCCTCCTCGCGTCAATGATCGGTTGATTTCAGGGGGCCTCGAAGGTATGATGATCGGACAACTTCCCCTGCTGACGATAGTAAGAAAAAGCGGGGACGGATGCAAGCGGGAATATCAGGATACGAATCAGAAAAAACGGGTACCGCGACCGCAGGGCCTTGACATGAGCGTCGCCAATAGACTCGTTATAAGGAATTCGTTTTGACTTCAGGGGCCGTTCTTCGTCAATATGCCAAAATCCGTAAACATTTCGCTTAGGCGATTGTCGAATCGCCGGGCAACGGGAAACCAATGGAAAACCAGACCACCACGATCGATATATTGGAGAAGATGAAGGATATCGCCGAGGGATGCATGGGCGAGGCCGCGGCCTATTGTGTGGCTGCCTGCCCCATGCACACCGACGCCAGAGGATACGTGGGTCTGATCGGCGAGGGAAAGTATGAAGAGGCCCTCAAGCGCGTCCGTGAGACGCTTTTTCTGCCCGCCACACTGGGAAGAATCTGTGCCCATCCCTGTGAGGACAAGTGCAAACGCGGCGAGACGAAGAATCCGCTTTCCATCGCTGCCCTGAAGCGGTTTGTGGCGGACCGCTGCGATGCCGAGGGGCTCTGGGATCTGACCGTCGCACCGGAGAAGCCCCAGCGCATAGCCATCATCGGGGCAGGCCCCGCCGGCGCGCAGGCGGCTCTGGACCTGCGGAGGAAGGGTTACAAGGTCACCGTCTTTGAGCGCCTCGGGATGGTCGGGGGCATGCTGCGGGTCGGAATTCCCGAATACAGGCTTCCCCGGGAGATCATCGACCGGGAGTACTCCCTGCTGGAAAAGATCGGCGTCGAATTCAAACTCGGCGTGGAGATCGGCAGGGACATCTCTTTCGAGAATCTTCGCAGCGACTATGACGTCGTCCTCATCGCCGTCGGGGCGCACAAAAGCATCACCCTCCCCATTCCGGGCAGTGACCTGGATGGGGTGCTGAACGCAGTCGACTTCCTGAAGGAGGTCAGTCTGACGAAGCACCATGCCCTCGGCAACAGGGTCGTGGTCATCGGCGGGGGCAATGTCGGCATCGACGTGGCCCGCACGGCAAGGCGTCTTGGGGCCGCGGACGTCAAGCTAGTCTGCCTCGAATGCCGGGAAGAGATGCCCGCCCACAGCTGGGAGCTCGAAGAAGCTCTCGAGGAAGGGGTGACCTTCCACACGAGCTGCGGCCCCGTCGAAATCCTCGGCGAGGGCGGCAGGGTCGCCGGGTTCAACACGAGGCGCTGCACCTCGGTTTTCGACGAAAGCGGGAAATTTAACCCCCGGTTCGACGACAACGACACGTGCCTGATCAACGGCGTTGACAACGTCATCTTCGCCATCGGCCAGTCGGTCGACGGCGCCGGCGTCCCCGACGAACTCGTGCGGAGGCAGTCGGGAGGGCGCTTTGTCATTAACCCCGTGACCCTCCAGACCAATATCGAAAACATCTTCGCCGCCGGGGATGCCACGGGCCGCTCCGTGATCGCTGTTGCAGCCATGGCCGAAGGCAGGAAGGCGGCCGAATCCATCGACCGGTACCTGACGGGCAGGGATCTCTACGTAAACAGGGATTTGGAGGGGGCCTACGAAACGAAACTGGAAACCCAGGTCGATCCCGCGGATAAGAATCCCCCGCGTGTGCGCACTTCCATGCTTCCCCCCGCCGAGCGGGTGCTATCCTTTGTCGAGGCGGATCGGGGATTCGACGAAGCACAGGCCCGTGAGGAGGCTTCCCGGTGCCTCGCGTGCGAGTGCAAGCTCTGCATGAAAGAGTGCGAGATGCTCAACGACTTCACCGGCTGTCCCGGAGAGCTCTTCCAGGATATTCTGGAGAAGGGGGGGGATATCGATCCGCTCATTCCGTTCTCCTGCAATATGTGTATGCAGTGCACCCTGGTCTGTCCGAAGGAATTTTCGATGATGGACCGGTTCATGGACCTCCGCATCAGGATGGTCCGGGAGAACAAGGGGAAGTCTCCGATCAAGGGACACAAGGTCATCGACCTTCACCAGATGCTCGGGTTCTCCCGGTTCTTCAATGCCGGTGTTGCCGCCGGGGGCGACGGGAAAACCAAGCGGGTCTTTATCCCCGGCTGCAGCCTACCCTCGTACAACCCGGAACTGGTTGGAAAGATACTCGCCCACCTGCAGGAGCGCCTCCCGGGAACCGGCGCGATTCTGAAGTGCTGTGGCAAGCCCACCAAGGCGCTGGGGCAGGTCGAGGCATTCAAGGAACGCTATGCGGAGCTTCAGACGGAGATCGACCGCCTGGGCGCCGAAGAGATCATCGTGGCCTGTCAGTCCTGCTATGTGACCATGAAGGAGTACAGCCCGAACCAGAAGGTACGCTCCCTCTGGGAAGTGCTCCCTGAGATCGGCCTGCCCGAGGGGGCCATAGGCATCGGCAAGGGATCCGACCTCACCATCGCCGTCCACGACTCCTGCCCGACCCGGGATGTCACCCCGATCCAGGACGGAATCCGCTGGATCCTGGGCGAACTGGGCTATGCCATGGAGGAACCGCCGCATACCCGTGCGCAGACCCGATGCTGCGGCTTCGGCGGGATGGTCGTCCCGGCCAACCCGGAGCTTGCCATGAGAGTGATGAAGCGCAGGACGGCAGAAGTGTCGTCGGACTGCATGGTGACCTACTGTGCGGCCTGCCGGGAATCGATGGTCCGCGGGGGCAAGAAGGCCGTCCACATCCTGGACCTGATCTTCGGCGGCCCGTTGACGTCGCGGTCCAACTTCCCGGGGCTCCCGGCCAATCCCCTGAAGGGGTGGGTGAACCGCCACAGGGCCAAGAGGCTCATTCTAAAGCAGGGAAATCCCGATCGAGAGAAAAACACGCCACAGAAAAACGGCACATCCAACATCTGGAAGCTGGGAATTGGAGCGGCGGTGATCCTTTCGGCAATCGCGCTGATGAAATATTTCGGGCTGTTTCAGTATGTAAGCATGCAGAATATCATGAACCTCAAGGCATGGATCAACGGGCTCGGCGCTATCGGCCCCCTCGTCTATGTCCTCCTGTTCATCGCCGCCTGCCTCTTTTTCCTGCCGGGGCTCCCGGTTGCGATCCTGGGGGGATTGGCGTTCGGCCCCCTCATGGGGACTGTGTGGGCGTCGATCGGATCGACTCTCGGAGCAACAGTGGCTTTCCTGGTCGCCCGCTACGTGGCCAGGGACATGGTGGAGGGGTGGGCTCAGTCCAACTCGATCTTCAAGAAGATCGATGACGGGGTGGCCGCCCAGGGGTGGCGGATGCTGATGGTCACCCGGCTCGTCCCCCTCTTTCCCTTCAACCTGCAGAACTACGCCTACGGCCTCACGAAGATTGGACTTCCCACGTACGTCACGGTCTCATGGATCTGCATGCTCCCCGGAGCGATCGCCTTCACCTTCATGGGAGGGGCCATCGTGAGCGGGGAAGGTGAACTCGGGAAAACCTTTATGTATCTGGGGATTGGGGCTGTGGTCTTTGTCATTATTTCCCTCATCCCCGGCTGGATCAAGAAACGCTCAAAACTGGAGCTTCCGGAAAAGGACAATCCCGTAAAATAGGACAGGAAAAGAGATCAAGAGAAACACCTCTTGGCTAGCGGGGAACGAAGAATTGTAATTTTCTGCCAGGCATAAAAAGGGGCTTAGCATAGAAAAGCTAAGCCCCTGATTTACCTGATGCCGGAGGTCGGAATCGAACCGACTCTTCTTCGAGGAAAGAGTGATTTTGTCTCCCCTGCGGATCGCTACTCTCCGGTGAAAACCGGTTTGCGTCTTGCGAGGAATGCGCCTACCCCTTCGCGGGCATCGGCGGTTTTCGACATGTCGGCGATTCCCCGGGCCTCGAGTTCCATCTGCGTCTCCAGCGACTCCGAATAGGTTCCGCACAACAGTTTCTTCACTGATCCGAATGATCGAGTCGGGCCTGCCCCAAGTGCCCTTGCCAGCTTTTCGGCTTCCTGCATCAACTCCGCGTCGGGGACGACCCGATTGACCAGGCCCCATTCCAGGGCCTCCTTGGCGCTGAGTCTGCGGTTCGTCAGCATCAGTTCCTTGGTTCTCAACAACCCGATAAAGCGGGGCAGCAGGTATGTCATCGCGCCGTCCGGCGAGAGCGCCGCCGCCGTGTAGGCCGCCGTGAACGACGCCGATTCGGCCGCAATCACCAGGTCCCCGGAGATGGCAAAGCTCATTCCCATCCCCGCTGCGGGCCCGTTGACGGCAGTCACCAGCGGCTTGTCCATGCGCATGAACCGCGAGGCCGCTGAGTGGCAGTACACGGTCATTTCCTTCAGGGCTTGCGCCAGCCCGTCGCCGGATTCCGCAAAATACTTCAGATCGCCGCCGGCGCTGAAGAACTTGCCGCGCCCGGTGAGCAGGGCCGCCCGAATGCCCGGGTCCTCGTCACACCGGATGGCCGCGTGCATCAGCTCCTTCCCCGAGGTCATGATGAGCCCGTTTGCTGCTTCCGGCCGATTGAGCGTGATGAACGCCACCTGATCTTTCACGTCGAACTGAATGGTCTCGTACTTCATGTCTCCTCCTTTCCTGGTCTCTGTTTCGCAATATCCCGATCAACCCATGAATGCATTACTGTTTTCCGAAGACCCTGTGTCTCTTCGCAGCTAGGTGCACAATCCGGCTGCCCATCTGGCCGTAGGAATAGCCCGCAAGCTCGGCCGTGAGGGCCAGGCTGGCGTCGGAGCTGATGTCGGGGTTGGGGTTCGGGTCGAGGAGGTAGAAGATTCCCTCTCGGAGCCGAAAATCGAAGCGGGCGTAATCCCGGATCCCCATGGCCCGGTAGGCGGCCCGCGAGACGTCTTCCAGCAGGCGAAGCTCCTCCGTTGTCAGCGGGGCAGGGGCGACGGTGCGGATCTCGGTGTAGTGACGCGATCCCGGAGTAAACTTGGCATCCCAAGAGCACAATCGCTCGCGCAAATCGCTGAAGGCGGAATACTCCATCTCAACGGGCGGGAGGACCTCGACGTCCTCGTTTCCCCAGAGGGTCACGCGGAATTCCCGGCCGTCGATGAACTCTTCGACGAGGGCGGGCTGCTGATAGGTTCGGGTCACGAACGCGATGCGCTCCAGGAGCGCATCCTCCTCCAGGACGACGGCCTCGGGCGTGATGCCGATGCTGCAGTGCTCCCGGACGGGCTTGACGATGGCGGGGAATCGATTCCACTGTCCGCTTTCCGGTGCCGCGTAAAGGCGACCCTGCGGCGTCGGCACAGCTGCGCGAATCAACAGTTCTTTGACCTTTTCCTTGTCCCCGCTCAGTCGAAGGACCGGAGGCGGCGAACCGGAATAGGCAAAACCCATCTCCTCGAGAACGTCGGCGGCCAGCGCCTCGCTGTGGGTGATCCCGGGAAGTGCTTCGCACCAGTTGAGGACAATGTAATGATGCGGGTCGTAGGGGGAGAGGATCCGTCTCAGGTCCAGATCATCCACTTGCACAGGGGTGACTGAATGTCCCACGGCCCGCAGGGCGTCGATAAGCTCCTCCGTCGCCGCGACGCAAGCGTCCTGCTCCTCACGGCCCCAGGCAGGGTCGAGATTGTAGAGCAGCAGCACCGGCAGTTCCCTGTTTATCCGTTCCGTCATTCGCATTTTCCTTGTTCGCTTTTCCGTTTTGCCATCGGCGCGCTTTCAGCGGTCTCTTCCTTATTCTTCGAAGGGGCTACTGCGTCATCACGTATTTCTGTTCCCCTGTCGGTACGTACCATCGGATGACATTGTGGCCGATGCCGATGGGCGCGGGATCGATGCCGCGGATCCGGGCATTGAAGATGGGCAATGCATCCGGTACGTAAAGGAAGATGTAGGGCTGATCGTCCGCCAGGATCTCCTGGATTCGATCGTAGCAGCGCTTGCGCTCATCGCGGTCGAAGGTTGAGCGGCCCTTCTCCAGAAGCGCATCCACTTCCTCGTTCTTGTAGGAGACAAAATTCAGCTCGCTCGGCCCCGTTTTGCTTGAGTGCCACACATCGTAGAGGTCGGGATCCATGGGGACCGTCCACCCGAGGATGACGGCGTCGAAACGCCGCTTGTTGATGAATTCCTTGATGAAGGCAGCCCACTCGATGACACGGAGCTTCACGGAGATGCCCACCTCGGCAAGCCTGCGCTGCATAATCTCCGCTGTTTTGGCGCGGACCTCGTTTCCCTGGTTGACGAGAAGCTCAAACTCGAAGGGCTGGCCGCTTTTGTCGAGGATGCCGTCGCCATTGGTGTCCCGCCAGCCCGCGTCTGCCAGCAACTCCAGCGCCCGCTTCGTATCATAGGGGTATCGTTTCACGTCGGGGTTGTATTGCCAGGTGCCCGGCTTGAAAGGCCCGGTGGCCTCCTTCCCCAGCCCGAGGAGTATCCCGTCGATGAGCTCTTCCTTGTTGATGGCGGAGGCGATAGCCTGCCTCACCCGCTTGTCGGCGAACAGGGGGTTTTGCAGATTGAAGCCGAGGTAGGTATAGGAGAAGGAGAGATAGCGGTATTTGCGGAAGTTGTTCCGGAAGTACCGGTTCTCCGTCTGTCGGGTGTACTGCAGCGGCGTGAGCCCCATCTGGTCGATGCCCCTCGCGCGAAGCTCGAGAAACATGGTGGCCATGTCGGGGATGATCCGCATGATGCGGCCGTCGAGATAAGGTCTTCCCTCGAAGTAATCAGGGTTGTAGACCAGAACGATCTTCTGGCCCGTCTTCCATTCCTTGAAACGATAGGGACCCGTACCGATGGGGTGACGGGCGAGCGGGCTTTTGGTCACCTCGTTTCCTTCCAGGAGATGCCTCGGCATGACCGACGATCCCCAGCTCATCAGGGCCGGTGCAAAGGGCCTGTCGTAGGTCACGCGGAAGGTGTGATCGTCGAGAACCTCGGCTTTCTTCACTTTCAGAAAATCCCCGGCATAGGCCGTCGGCGTCTTCGGGTCTATGGTGATCCGGTAGGTAAAGAGGACGTCTTGGGCTGTGAAGGGCTTCCCGTCATGCCAGCGGACTCCCTTTCGAAGGCGGAAGGTGATGACGAGACCGTCTTTCGAGATGTCCCATGACTCGGCCAGGTCGCCGACGATGTTGAGGTCCTTGTCGTATTTCACAAGGCCGTTGAAAATGAGACCCGAGATGCTGTGCGAGGCATTGTCCGTGGCGAGCATGGGGATGAGGTTGCTGGCATCCCCGATGGACCCTTCCACCAGGATGTCCCCGCTGGCGGGTATCTCCTGCCCTCCACGGACGGCAACGGGCCCTTCGTCCCGGTCGGATGCCGTGCAGGACAAGACGAGAATCAGAAGGCCGAGGATGACCGTGATGGCCCGGGCGGAAGGACTTTTCATCTTTTTTCGTCCCTGGACCCTGTCCCCTAATTGAGCATCTTCCCGATACGGCCCCAACGCACGCCGCTGTTGTCGCTGTCCCAGGAGAAATAGATGATGAAGGCTTTTCCGATGACGTCCTCGAGCTTTACGAACCCCCAGAAGCGGCTGTCGTAGCTCTGGTCCCGGTTGTCGCCCATGACGAAGAGATGTCCCTCGGGGACCTTGATGGGCCCGAGGTTGTCCCTCCTCTGGAGAGCCTTTGGGTAGATGATGTCCTCGACGTGTACCCCATAGGGATCCTCGATGGGTGTGCCGTTGATGAAAACCTTTTTGTTCTGGATCTCCACCGTGTCGCCCCCGACCGCGATGACCCGTTTGATGAAGTCCTTCGTTTTGTCCTCGGGATAAATGAACACAGCGATGTCACCCCGCTGGGGCTGGCCGAAGGGGATGAGCGTGGATCGAAGGTAGGGGACCTTGACGCCGTAGCTGAACTTGTTCACCAGGATATGATCCCCGATCTCGAGGGTCGGCTTCATGGATCCTGACGGGATCTTGAAGGCCTGAACGACGAAGGTTCGGATGAAGGCGGCGATCAGAATGGCGATGATGATCGCCTCGGCGTATTCCCTGATTTTTGCGGTTTTCGGGTTTGTCGTCATGGAATTTGAACTTTCTTTCAGGAATAGATAGCCATGAGTGTGATGATCACCATGGCAAGGGCACAGAGCCCCTTGGCGAAAAGCCCCGTCAGGCGGCCCATCAGGGCGCCGAAACCGGCCCTTGCTGCCGGCTTGAGTTCCCTCTGGTTGAGGACCTCGGTGAAGAAGGCTCCGAGGAGCGCTCCTAAGAAAGACCCGATCAGGGCCCCGAGCCCCAGGAAAAAAGGCGTCAGAAGAACGGCGCCGATGATCCCGCCGACAAGCGAGGCCACGATACCCCGTTTCGAGGTTCCGTAACGCTTTGCCAAGGTGATTCCCAGCATGAATTCCAGAGATTCTGCGATGGCCGAGATCACGATCAGCACAAGCAGAATCCAGAATCCGATCTTGTCGAACCCCGTCACAATGGCATAGACGAGGACATCGAAGAGGATGACAAGCGTGCCCGGCAGTCCCAGCAGGATCGAAAAGAACCCGATCAGCAGGACGAGGATAAAGACCGTCAGTCCTGCGTATTCCAGCGGCGTCACGCTATTTCTTCCTCTTTCTCTTCGAGGGGAGGAGGGACTCCCAGACGATCACCAGCGGGCTCGCGATAAAGACCGAGGAATAGGTTCCGAAGACAACCCCCACAAGAAGGATGAAGGCGAAATCGTGAATGACCACACCGCCGAAAAAGTACAGCGAAACGAGAACGAGGAAAACCGTGAAGGACGTCAGGATGGTCCGGCTCAGAGTCTGGTTGATGCTCGCGTTGATGACCTCTCCCATTTCGTGGCTGGGATTTTTCCGCATGTTCTCCCGGATCCGATCGAACACGACGACGGTGTCGTTGATGGAATAGCCGATGATGGTCAGCAGTGCCGCAATGATGGTCAGCGTGAATTCGCCGCCCAGGATCGTGAAAAAAGCCACCGACACGATCACGTCGTGGATGAGCGCGATAATCCCGCCCAAGGCAAACCGGAATTCATAGCGCCAGCTGATGTAGATCAGCATGCCGAGAAGCGAGAAACAGACCGCGAGGATTCCCTTCCGGGTCAGGTCCTTCCCGGCCTTCGGACCGACGGCTTCCACCCGTCGAATCTCGAAATTTCCCTTGCCGAATACGGCCGTCATGGCATCTTCGATTCGGTCCGACAGGCCTTTGAGATCAGTGCCCGCCATTTCGGTCCGGAGAAGGAATTCGTTCTCGTTCTTCGACCCTACCTCCTGGACGATGCTGCCTTCAAGATTGATCGGTTTCAGCGCCTCCCGGATCCTGTCCGCAGACGTCGCCTGCGTGTACTTGACCTGCACGACAGTCCCGCCGGCAAAGTCGATGCCCATAATAGGGCCGCCCCGGGCGACGAGGTAGACGAGGCTGATGATGGTCAGGGCGATGGAGAAGTAGAAAAACATCCGCATCTTCCCGACGAAGTTGACGTTGATACCCGGCTTGATGAGTTCCATAGTTTGCTCCGCTTCTATATGCTCAGCGTCTTTATCTTTTTGTTCAAGACCAGGTGATCAAAGATGATCCGGGTCACGAACACGGCGGTCAATATGCTGTAGATGAGGCCGATGGTCAGCGTCACGGCAAATCCCTTCACAGGCCCCGTGCCGAACTGGAAAAGAAACACGGCCGCGATCAGGGTGGTGATGTGCGTATCCAGAATGGTGATGAACGCCTTTCCATACGCCGTGTCGACCACGGAACGGGGGGTCTTGCCCAGCCGGATCTCTTCCCGGGCCCTCTCGAAGATAAGCACGTTGGCATCCACGGCCATACCGATGACGAGAAGAATCCCGGCGATACCCGGCAGGGTCAGCGTGGCCTGGAACACGGCCAGCGTTCCCATGGTCAGGATGCAATTCAGGAAGAGGGCGACATTGGCAATAACGCCGGACCCCTTGTAGTAGACCACCATGAACAGGACAACCAGGAAGAAGGCGATGATCGTGGACATAAAGCCTTTGTCGATGGAGTCCTGACCGAGGGAGGGACCGACGGTCCTCTGTTCGAGAATTTTCACCGGTGCCGGCAGGGAACCGGCCCGAAGCACGATCGCCAGATCCTTGGCGTCCTCCATGGCGAAGGAACCCGTAACCTGGGCATCGCCGCCGGAGATTCGTTCCTTGATGACCGGGGCCGAGTACACCACGCCGTCAAGGACGATGGCAAGTCTCCGGTTCACGTTTTCCCCGGTAATCCGGTCGAAGTCCCTCGCCCCCTGGGCATTGAATTTGATGGCCACGTAGGGCTCACCGAAGCGGTCGCTGATCTTCACCTGGGCGTTCTCCAGAGACTGACCGGTGAGCAGGGTCCGGTCCTTCAGGAGGTACATGGTGTCCCGCCGTCCCGACGACTTTTCTCCCCCTTCCCGGGCGCCCTTCATCAGGATGCTGCCGGCGGGGACGTTACCGCGGAGAGCATCTTCGACGCTGTGTTCCTCGTCGACAAGCTTGAACTCCAGAAGCGCTGTTCTCCCGATCAGGTCGATGGCTCGTCTCGGGTCCTTGATCCCGGGCAGCTGGATGAGGATCCGATCTTCACCCTCGGGAATGATTTCGGGCTCCGTCACGCCGAACTGGTCGATTCGGTTCCGGATGGTCTCCAGACTCTGTTCCAGAGTGGTTTTTTTCATCTCGGCCAGCCGCTTGTCTTTGACCTTCAGCGTCAGCTTTTCCTTTCCGTCGACGGTGTCGTAGGACTTGACATCGAGGTCGGGGAACTGATCGGCAAGAACCTTGTCGAAATCGGCACGGTGTTCCCGGCCGGCAATCTCGAGGGTAATCGTCCCGCCCTTGGACTCTACGTTTCGGAACCGGACCTTCTTATCCATGAGGGATTCTTTCAGGGAGTTGGCGAGCCGGTCCACGGTCGATTCCATGGCCTTATCCGTGTCCACCTCCAGCAGCAGGTGCATGCCTCCCTGGAGATCGAGGCCCAGCCGGATCTTGTTCTTGGGGAAAACATTGGCCAGCTCCGCCGGCATGTCGGGATAAATGGACGGGATGAAAAAATAGATCGCGGCAAGCATAAATGCCACCGTGATGAGAACTCTCAATTTAATGCTCTGGAACATGAGGATCCCCCTTCAGACTTATTCCTCGGCGGCTTTCTGCACGATGGCCGCAATGTGCGCGCGGTTGATCTTGATCTTCACGTTCGGGGCAATCTCGACGGTCACCGCGGCCTCGGCAAGGGCGGTAACTTTTCCCTGGATGCCGCCCGACGTTTCCACCATGTCCCCGTGCTTCAGGTTCGAGATCATGTCCTTGGCCTCTTTCTGCTTTTTCTGGGCGGGCCGAATGAGCAGAAAATAGAAAATGACGAAGATCAGCGTCATCATCAGGATAAAGCCGAAATCCCCTCCGGGTGCCCCCTGGCCTCCCATACCTCCCATGGCGTGTGCAATACTGGTCAAGGCTCGTCCTCCTTTTCCCTTTTCATGGTTTCATCCACGCGTCCTTCCGGGATCTGGCCGCTGTCGTCGTCTTGCAGCCGTTCCCTGAAAGACCTCCGGAAGTCCGCGAAGGCGTCCCCGGCGATGGCCGTCCGGATGCGCTCCATAAGCGCAACATAGAACCGGACGTTGTGGATCGTGTTAAGCATCAAAGCCAGGATCTCCCTGGCTATAAAAAGATGCCGGAGATAGGCCCGCGTAAAATTGCGGCAGGTGTAACAGTCGCATTCCTCGTCGAGCGGTGCCTGATCATTCCGGTAACGGGCGTTTTTTATAACAACCTTTCCGCGATTTGTAAATAGTAATCCGTTCCTTGCGCTGCGCGTGGGAATTACGCAGTCGAACATGTCAATTCCGTACTGAACCCCTTCGACGATGTCTTCCGGGGTCCCGACGCCCATGAGGTAGCGGGCCCGGCCTGTCGGCAGCAGCGGTGCTGTGGCTTCAACGGTTTCCATCATAAGATCCTTGGGTTCGCCGACACTGAGCCCCCCGATGGCATACCCGTCGAAACCGATTTCAGTGAGCGTCTCGACGGAGATCCGCCTTAAATCCCGGTGGACACCCCCCTGGACAATCCCGAACAGGGCCTGGTCAGGATTTATTTTCGCATCCCGGCAGCGCCGGGCCCATCGATGGGTCAGGGCCATGGACGTTTCGACGTAGGATCGATCGGCCGGATAGGGAGTACAGTCATCGAAGCACATCATGATATCCGAGCCCAGGGCCTCCTGGATCTCAACGGCCTTCTCCGGGCTGATGAAGTGACTCGACCCGTCAATGTGGGACTGGAACCGGACGCCTTCCTCGGTGATCCTCCGCAGGGGACCCAGGCTGAAGACCTGAAACCCTCCGCTGTCGGTCAGGATGGGCCCGTCCCAGTGCATGAATCGATGCAGCCCCCCATGCTCCCGGATCAGTTCCTGTCCCGGTCTCAGGTAGAGGTGGTACGTGTTTCCCAGGATGATCTCGGCGCCCGCCTCTTTGAGCCATTCGGGTGTCATGGCCTTGACGGTTCCCTGCGTTCCCACGGGCATGAAAACGGGGGTGCGCACATCGCCATGGGCGGTCGTCATCGTGCCCAGCCGCGCCCGGGAATTCGGGTCAGTTTTTAGTAATTCAAAGCTGAATGCCATTGGTTACCAATCAGAAGAAAACTTTCTTGAGCCCCACACGCTACACGCTAGACCCTGCACCCTGTTCTTATTCGATGAACATACAATCGCCGTAACTGAAGAACCGGTACCGCTCCTCGATGGCCTTTTGATAGGCCTCGAACATCAGATCCCTGCCGGCGAACGCGCATGCTAGCAGGAAAAGCGATGACCGCGGCAAGTGGAAGTTCGTCAGCAATGCCCCCACGCGTCGAAACCGGTAGCCGGGGAAGATGTAAAGTCCCGTGGTGCCTGAGATCGCCTTGATGCATCCTCGATCATCGGCAACGGACTCGATGACCCTTGTCGAGGTGGTCCCCACGGTGACGACTCGCTCGGCGGAATTGATTACCTCCGCAGTCTCCTCACCGATCTCGAAAACTTCCTCGTCCATGTTGTGATCTTCGATCTGCTCGACGTCCACCGGGAGGAAGGTCCCGTATCCGACATGGAGGGTCAAGGCGGCCACGGAGACGCCCATGCCGCGGATCTCGTCCAGGATCGCCTGCGTGAAGTGCAGACCTGCCGTCGGTGCCGCAACGGAGCCCGGGTGCCTGGCGTATACGGTCTGGTATCGGTCGAGATCCTCGGGGCTTCGCCCGTCGGCTTTCTCCCGCCGGATGTAAGGGGGAAGGGGGGCCTGACCTCTGCGCCGCAAGAAACTCTCGAAGGGCTCGTCGGTCTGGAACTCGACGACCCACTTTCTGTCGTTGATCCTTTCCAGGATGCGAACGTTTCCTCCCCCGTCGACGTCCATTGTCGTTCCTGCCTTGATGCGTTTTGCAGGCCTGAGAAGCGCCTCCCAGCGGAAAGGTGAAGAGCCCCCTTCCCGGCTGCGCAGCAGGAGAATCTCCACCGATGCACCGGTGCTCTTGCGGGCGAAGAGCCTTGCCGGGATCACCTTCGAGTCGTTGAGGACCAGGACATCGCCCTTGCGCAAAAGTTCCGGGAACTCGAGAAAGGAACGGTCCCGGAGGGACAAGGTCTGTCTCTCCACAACCATCATCCGCGAGCGGTCCCGGTCCGTGGCGGGTGACTGGGCGATAAGCTCCTGGGGGAGCGTGTAATCAAAGTCTGTGAGTTTCATATAAAAAAATGGAATATCGGAATGGGCCATTCCAATACTCCGTCCAGGAACGCAAATAACTGAAATGAAAAGGAAAGTCAACAGGATAATTCGATGGTGGCACGGAATCGCACCTGAGCTTCCAGATACGGTCTGCCCCACCTCTCTTCATATAAACTGGTCAAAAAAGGTCCAGATGCCAGGCGCCCGACAGCCTGAGGAGCGAGGCGTACAGGGGGCGTACGGCGAGCGACGAAGGCGGAGGGCAACGACGCAGATGAATGTTTTTCACCAGTTTACGAGCTGGTCCCGAAATAGATGAGCATCAGGCCAAACACAATGGCGATAAACCCGAACATCCTCAGGTTCGCGTCGGAGGTTTCCTGGATCTTCAGATAAAGAGACTTGATCTTCTCCGGGAACGCAAAGTAGGGCAGTCCCTCCAGGACGAGGACCATTCCGATGACGCAGAGGAAGAATTGCAGATTGGCGGATTCCATTTATTATTTTCTTTCACCTTCAGCGGTGCAGGCTTGTTCGGTCAAGTTCGCGCTGTCTTCGGGGCACCGTTCTGATGTTTTTTCTTTGCTTCTTCCCAGAGCCGGTCCATCTCCTCGAGGGTGGAGGATGCAGGGTCTTTTCCCTGCTCGCGAAGCCGTTCCTCTATATAGAGGAAGCGCTCCTCGAATTTTCGGTTCGCGGCCCTCAGGGATTCTTCGGCATCAATTTTCAAATGCCGGCTGAGATTGACGATGGAAAAGAGGACGTCACCGATCTCGTCGCTCACCCGGTCGGGATTCCCTTCTGCGAGAGCCTCCCGGAATTCTCCCAGTTCCCCCTCGATCGTGGCCAGGACGCTCTGGGCGCCGTCCCAGTCGAAGCCCACCTTTGCCGCCTCGGAGGTGATCTTCTGGGCCCGCATGAGCGCCGGCATCGCCAGCGGGACCCGTGACAGGAGAGACGGCTTTCCCTGTCCCCGCTTCTCGACGTCTCGCTTGATTTGATCCCAGTTGCGCTTGACTTCGGCGGCGTCCTTTACCGTGGCGTCGCCGAAGATGTGGGGGTGACGGCGGATCATTTTGGCCGAGATGTCATCGAGAACCCCGTCGATGCCGAAAAGAGTTTCCTCTTCGGCGACCTGGGCGAGGAAGAGAATCATGAATAGAAGGTCGCCCAGTTCCTCTCTGATCGCCTCCGGTGAGGTCTTTTCGATAGCCTCGAGGACCTCGTACGTCTCGTCCAGGAGGTAGCGGCCCACATCCTTTTGTTTCTGGCGTATGTCCCAGGGACACCCGCTTTCCGGATTCCGCAGCCTCTCAATGATGGCCAGGAGCTTTTCGAACCGGTTCCCGGCTTCCATATATCTATTATATTTGTTTTCGGACATAGCGTTCAGCCATTTCGCTTGCCCTGATTACCATAATCAGCCTGCGGTGTCAAAAAACGAACGATAGCCATGCTGAAAAATACCCCATTGCCACTCTGATTTCGCTTGATTTTTGCGGCTTTCAGTGATAAGCATTCGCGGTTTCAACGCTCACTCGGATCAGCCCGCACGACGTTTCCAGGTTACACTCAAGTGCCCGTTCTTTAAAAGTATTTGCCGACAACAGACGCTTGACGTCTGTCGTTCTATTCAAGGAGAGAGGAGGAGTTTTATGGCAGAAGAGAAGAAAATGACTAGGGCCGAAAGGCTTGCGGCAGAGAGAGAAGGCAACCTGAAGCACTGGGAAGCTCAGGATGCCGAACTGATGAAGCACCGCGAAGAAGCCTACAACATCGGTGGGGCAGATCAGGTAGGACGCCTGGCAAAGCAGGGCAAGAAGCCCATGCGCGACTTGGTCACGGATCTCATCGACCCCGGCACGGAGTTCTTCGAAGTCGGTCTCGATGCGGGCTACAACATCGGTAAAGTAAAGCTCTACGGCGGCGAGATCTACGAATCCGAAAAGCGCGGCCACATCCCCGGCGGAGGCCTCGTGACCGGCGTCGGAACGATCCAGGGCAAAGACTGCATGGTCTTCGCCAACGAGAACCGCTACGCCGCGGGAACCTATTTTCCCATCACCCTGAAGAAGCACATCAGGGCCCAGGCGATTGCAGAGCGCCTGAGACTGCCCTGCGTCTACATCGCGGATTCCGGCGGAATCAACCTGCCCCTGCAGCTGGGCTGCTTCGCCGACGACGGCCACTTCGGCAGCATGTTCTACAACATGTGCCGCATGTCCGCCAACGGCATCCGCCAGTACACGCTCTCCACGGGCGGCAACACGGCGGGCGGCGCCTACATCGTCTACCTGGCCTCCGAGTCCGTCATGATCGAGAAGATGGCCTACGCCTTCCTGGCGGGCCCCCCCATGGTGAAGTCGGCCATCGGCGAGACCGTTACCCCCGAGGATCTCGGCGGCGCCTACGTCCACACCAAGCACTCCGGCGGCTGCGACCATATCGTGAAGAGTCAGGCCGAGGGGATCAAGAAGCTCCGCGACATCATCGACTTCGAACCTCCCCAGTCGCTCTTCGTTGATCGCCGCAAGGCCGTCGCGCCCCAGTTCGACTTCAAAGAGATGATGCGCGACACGCCCACCAACACCTATCAGTTCATCGACATCCGCAAGAGCCTCAAGTGCCTTGCCGACGACAGCTACATCCACGAGTACAAGCCGACCTACGGTGAAAACCGCGGCGATTCGATCGTGGCAGGCAAGATGTGGCTCGGCGGGCTTCCCGTTGGCTTCATCGCCTCCAACGCCAATGGCGTCATCTACATTGAGGCCGCTCGCAAGGCCACCGAGTGGATGATCCGCTGCGGCAACCAGGGACTCCCGGTCCTCTTCCTCCAGGGCTCGCCCGGCTACATGGTCGGCAAGTCCGAGGAGTGGGGCGGCATCGGCAAGTACGGCTCCGACATGGTCCGCACCTGCTCCGTGCTGAACGTTCCCAAAATCCAGTACGTCATCGGCCCTGACCACGGCGCCGCCAACTACGGCATGTGCGGACGTGCCTTCCGGCCGGTATTCTGCTTCACCAACATGAGAGGCCGCACGACTGTTATGTCCGGTGACACGGCAGGCTTTATCGTCGAGTCCGTGCGCCGCAAGAACATCATCGACAAGGGACAGCCGGTCAACGAGGATGAAATGGCCCAGTTCCGCCAGATGATGAGAGACCGCTACGACGCCGAAGGCCACCCTTACCTCACAGGGTCGCTTCTGTTCCACGACGGTGCCATCGCCTTCAGCGAGGTCCGCAGCAAGCTGGCCAGAGCCCTCGAGCTCTGCTACCGCGTGCCCGTAGGCCATACCAATTGGGGTGATCTGAAGGTCTAATCCAGCGAAGTGAATTTCCCCGGAAAGCCCCGGCCGTAAAGGCCGGGGCCTCCCCCGGGTTGCCACCGAGAACTCAAGAAGTTGAGAGAGAGGGAGAAGAGTTATGTCAGACATTCTGCTTCAGCAAAAGACCGATGATGGCATCCTGATTTTGACCCTGAACCGTCCGGATGCCATGAACTGCTTCAACTTTGACCTGCTGTCCGTGCTGGCCGATGCCGTCCGCGAGGCCAACTTCGACCTGGGGCTTCGCTGCATCATCATCACGGGCTCCAAGGCCGGCGACGACCCCAAGAAGTGGTCCTTCTCCACGGGCGCCGACCTGAAGGAGAGACGGTCCCTGACGCAGGACCAGGTCCGCCGCTTCATCTTCACGATCCGCAACACCTTCACGGCCGTCGAGAGCGTCCGCATCCCTGTCATCGCCGCAATCAACGGCTTTGCCTTCGGCGGCGGCACGGAACTGGCGCTGGCCTGCGACATCCGCATCTGCTCGAATAACGTTCTGATGGGCCTCACCGAGACGAGCCTCGCCATCATCCCCGGTGCCGGCGGAACGCAGCGGCTGCCCAGGATCGTGGGCGTGGCCAAGGCGAAGGAGTTGATCTACACGGCGCGCCGGTTCGACGCAAAGACCGCTCTGGAAATCGGCCTGGTCAGCAAGGTCGTCGAGCCCGAAAAGCTGATGGACGCAGCCCTGGAGCTGGCCCGCGAGATCGCGAAGAACGGTCCTATCGGCGTGGCCCAGGCGAAGTTTGCCATCAACTACGGCTCCGAGGCAAGCCTTGGCGTGGCGTTGCCGCTCGAGTCGAAGGCGTATGAAGTGACCATCCCCACGAAGGATCGCCTGGAAGCCCTGGCCGCCTTCGCGGAGAAACGCAAACCCAACTTCATGGGAGAGTAAGACGAACAGCATGCGGCCCGACGTGCCTGCACCGCCGTGAGGCAGCGTAGGAGTTGCCGAGCCGTTCGGCTTTCCCCCTGGAAGGGTAAAGCCGCCCCTTAGGGTGGATATCATCAACGAGATGGAGTTGAATTCTTAGGAGGTAGGAGTTTTATGACGGAATATGATCTCTTTAAAGTTTTCCCAAGAATGC
>CAZVLL010000022.1:0-34034 GCA_964628025.1 uncultured Syntrophaceae bacterium | reverse complement strand
CCTCACTGCTGCCTCCCGTAGGAGTCTGGACCGTATCTCAGTTCCAGTGTGGCTGGCCATCCTCTCAGACCAGCTAACCATCGATGCCTTGGTAGGCCATTACCCTGCCAACTAGCTAATGGTACGCGGGCTCATCCTCCGGCGAAAGCTTGTAAACAGAGGCCTTCTTTGAAAGACGCTCCGCAGAGCGTCAGTGTTATCGGGTATTAGCCCGCCTTTCGGCGGGTTATTCCTGACCGGGGGGCAGATTACCCACGCGTTACTCACCCGTGCGCCACTGTACTCATCGGCCGAAGCCGACTTTCTCGTTCGACTTGCATGTGTTAGGCACGCCGCCAGCGTTTGTTCTGAGCCAGGATCAAACTCTCCAGTTTTTATACCAGATGATTTTGATCAAATTAAATAACTCAAAGCGGACCCAGAAATCATCCTTCCCTGTATTCAATTGTCAAAGACCTTTGAAAAGAGCCTATACGTTTAATTTAAAGGCCTTCTCTTGTCAAGAACTTTTTCAGCGGAAAATTTATTCGGTTCCGCTACCGGAAAGAAGCCATTATATTCGAATCAAAAGATATGTCAAGCAATAATTTATAATTTTTTTATCGGGCTTGTGAGGTTGTCTCTTACGGATGAGAACGGAGATCAGCGGACGACAATGCGGAAGTACGTCTTCTTTCCTTTTCTCAGGAGAATCTCACTGTTGGTTGTAATATGCCACAGTCCGATCTTTTCGTCAAATGTTTTTATCGGCTCGCCGTTGACATAGCCCCCGCCCTGCTCAAGGTTACGTCTGGCCTCGCCCCTTGATTTGCAGAGCCCCACCTCGTGGAAGAGCTCGAAGGCAGGAACCCCTTCCCGAAAGTCCTCGCGAGGCTTCTCGATGGAGGGGATGGCCGACACATCGGCCTCTGCCTTCTCCCGGGGGATCGTGCTCGACGGGAACAGAGTCGATTCGACGGGCTTCGTCCCGAATGCCGCCGCTGCGGCCCGCCAGGCTCCAAGAGCCGCATCTTCCCCGTGGGTGACCTTCGTGGCTTCGAAAGCAAGCACGGTCTTGGCCTTGTTGCGATCGGCATCGTTCAGCTTCCGCACCTCCCGGACCTCCTCGATGGGCAGGAAGGTGAAGAGCGCCATGAAACGCTCCACGTCATCATCGGTGGAGTTGATCCAGTATTGGTAGTACTCGTGGGGTGAAGTGAGGTTGCCGTCGAGCCATACCGTGCCTTTTTCGGTCTTTCCCATCTTGGTCCCCAGAGACGTGGTGATCAGCGGGAATGTGATGCCGTAGGCCTGTTTTGCCTCGACACGACGAATCAGGTCGATGCCGGCTACGATGTTGCCCCACTGGTCGTTTCCGCCCATCTGGAAGAGGCATTCCTGTTTTTGGAAAAGATGCAAAAAATCATAGGCTTGCAGAAGCATGTAGTTGAATTCGATGAAGTTCAGGCCCGTTTCAAGGCGTATCCGGTAACTCTCGGCAGCCAGCATCCGATTGACGCTGAAATAGCGGCCGATATCCCGGAGAAATTCAATGTATTTCAGGGGTAGAAGCCAGTCGGCGTTATTGAGCAGCAGGGCCTTCCCTTCACCGAAATTCAGATATTGGGAAAGCTGCTTCTTCAGGGCCTCGGCATTCGCGTCGATTTTGTCTTTCGAAAGGATCTGCCGCATCTCGGTCTTGCCGCTCGGGTCCCCGATCATGGCCGTACCGCCGCCTACCAGTGCGATGGGCCGGTGACCGCACCGCTGCATGTGGGCCAGCGACATGATGGGAACGAGGCTGCCAATGTGGAGGCTGGTGGCCGTCGGATCAAAGCCGATATAGCAGGTCACCTGCTCCTCTGCAAGTATGCGACGGGCCTCCGCTTCGTCGGTGACCTGCTCGATAAACCCTCGTTCGGCCAGAATATCGTATACACTCATTGGACACCTCAAAGGGGCACAAGGCAAAAGGCTAAAGACAAGGGGGTTTCTGCTTTGTCACCCCATGCCCTTAGCCTTTAGCCCTTTGCCGTTAATCTTTCAAGCGAAGATTGATCCGCCGGACCGTCTGTGCCTTGCCGGTCTGCGGATCGATGCTCAAAACGACGCCCTGCAGGCGCACGTCCCCCCGGGCAACCTCGAACCGGCAGGGTATACCCATCAGAAACCGTTCGATGATCATCTCCTTCTCGATACCGATAATGGAGTTGTGCGGGCCCGTCATCCCCGCATCGGTAATATAGGCCGTCCCGCCGGGAAGGACCGTTTCATCGGCCGTCTGTACGTGGGTGTGCGTACCCAGGACAGCGCTGACCTCCCCGTCCAGGTACCAGCCCATTGCCTGCTTCTCCGAAGTGGCTTCCGCATGCATGTCCACAATGACAACCGGTGTCATGCGTCGCAGTTCGCCCACGAGGGTTTTCGCCACGCGGAAGGGACAGTCGGCGGGGTTCATAAAGACCCGGCCCGCCAGATTGATCACGGCAACGGGAAATCCCCCCGTCGTCTTTACGACGGCATGGCCTATCCCGGGACACGCCTCGGGGAAATTGGCCGGCCGGAGGAGGTTCGCATACTCGTCAATGAATCCCAGAACCTCTTTCTTGTCCCAGACGTGGTTCCCCGTTGTAAACAAGTGGATGCCGCACTCTAGCAGTTCGTCGACCGTGTCCCGGGTGATGCCGAACCCGGCGGCCGCATTCTCGGCATTGGCGATAACGAGATCGACGCCGTGCTCCTTCACCAGTCCCGGCAGAAGCTCCCGAACCACGCGCCGCCCCGGGCGCCCGACGATGTCCCCGATGAACAGAATCTGCATAGGGCCGATTTATCTCGCGAAGTCTGTCACCCTTGTTTCCCGGATGACGGTTACCTTGATCTGACCGGGGTAGGTCAACTCGGACTCGACTTTCTTGACAACGTCCTTGCACAACATGATCGCTTCGTCGTCGGAAATCCTCTCGTTCTGCACGAGGATCCGGATTTCCCGGCCCGCCTGAATGGCGAAACAGGATTCCACGCCGTTGAAGGACTTTGCAATGGACTCGAGTTCCTCAAGCCGCTTCACGTAGGTCTCGAGCATCTCCCTCCGGGCACCGGGACGGGCCGCCGAGAGGGTGTCGGCCACCTGGACGAGGACGCCCAGGAGGTTGTTGTTGCGACCGTCGTCGTGATGGGTCGCGATCGCCTCGATGATGCGCTCGTGCTCACCAAAACGCTTGGCGAAATCCGCACCGAGCTCAGCATGGGTACCCTCGAGCTTGTGGTCCACGGCCTTGCCGATGTCGTGCAGCAACCCTGCCCGTTTCGCCTCCCTCACGTCGAGCCCCAGCTCCGAGGCTACGATGCCCGTCAGGTGGGCCACTTCGATGGAATGCTGAAGCACATTCTGCGAGAAGCTCGAGCGATACTTGAGCTTCCCGAGCAGCGTGATGAGCTCGGGATGGACATCGTGGGCTCCTACGTCGAAGGTGGCCCGCTCACCGGTCTCCTGGATGATCTTTTCTACTTCGCCCTGAACCTTCTTCACCACATCCTCGATCCGCCCCGGATGGATCCGGCCGTCGCTGATCAGGCGTTCGAGCGATATTTTCGCCACTTCGCGCCGCACAGGGTCGAAAGCCGACAGCACGACCGCCTCCGGCGTGTCGTCGATAATCAAATCGACACCGGTGGCCGCCTCGATGGCACGTATGTTTCGGCCTTCCCGGCCGATGATCCGGCCTTTCATTTCATCGGTGGGAAGATTCACGACTGACACGGTACTCTCGGCCACAAAATCGCCGGCGTAACGCTGGATGGCGTAGGCAATGATCTCCTGGGCTTTCTTGTCGGCGATTCGCTTGGCCTCTTCTTCGGCTTTTCGGATGAGCAGGGCCGCCTCCCGCCTGGCTTCGGCTTCCATGGACTGGATGAGCTGGCTCTTGGCCTGCTCGGAGGTGATGCCGGCGATCTTCTCCAGTTTTTCCTTCTGCTCGTCGAGAATCCGATTGAATCGCTCGTGCTTTTCGTGCAGCGAGTTCTCTTTCTGCTGAAGCCCCTTCTCCCGATTTTCGATATTGCTCTCTTTCTGTACGAGCATATCGATTCGCTTTTCCTGGTTTTCCTCTTTTGTCCTCAGGCGCGCCTCAAGCTTATCGAGCTCAGCCTTGCGTTCCCGCGCTTCCCGTTCAAACTCTCCTTTTGTCTTGAGCAGACTTTCCTTGGTCTGGAGGACAGCCTCTTTCTTGATGTTCTCGGCTTCTTTTTTGGCCTCTTCCACGATACGGACCGAGAGGCTCTCTGATGATTTCATCTCTTTGCGCGTGATCATCTTCCGGAGGAGATAGCCGAAAGCGAATCCCGCAATGAGGGATGCGATGGCAATAATAACAGGGAAAAAGTCCAATATATGTTACCTCCTTGTCCTTGATGGCATAGGAAGACCGATGCGTTCCGTACGATGCTTCCGGTTCAATACCACGGGAGAATTGTCGGGAAAAAAGGAGGGGGGCAATCAGCAGGATCTCAGGCGGTTATTCCACGCGGCCGGGGGTCAAAAAAATCCCCCGCCTATGCCGTGTCAACGAATAACCTTGAACCTTGTCAACAAGGTGGGTGCCCTGTGTATCGCGTCAGGCTTTCCTTTTGAGGACCTGCACAGCCGACCAGGGAGGGCTCCCTGTTTAAAAGTGTTAGCTCAAAGGATTCTGTTAATCACGCACATCGCAGGGGAATGCTATTTTCTTTCCCGTTCCGGTCGATGATATGAATCAGCTCCTCGGACCGGATTTCCAACTGATTGCATATGGCTTCCTTCTCTCCTCGAAGCCGTAACAACTCATCGGCCAGATTCAGTGCAACCAGCAGGATGACGTTCAACATCGTCAGGTTCTTTGAGGCTTGCCGTATTTCCTCCGCTTTGTTGTTGATATGTTGAACGATACTCAAAACATGGTCATCAGAGGCATCACTCAGCACGGAGACGTCCTGACCGACTATTTTGATATCAAACTTTTTTTTCAAACAACAACCCCGATGTCTGCTTCGATGCGTTTATATCCTCCAGCAAATCCAGTAGCGTATCCACCTTGTGCCTGACGGAATCCCTTTCCTCGTTGAGCTTGGCGATTTTGCTATTTGCTTCCCGTAACTCTCCGTTCTTTATTTCTAGTAGCTCCTCTAACTCCCTTGATCTCTTTTTCAGCGTGTTGTGTTCCTCTACGAGCCCCCTGATTCTCTCTTCGAGTTCTTTGAACTTGACGAGTTCCACGACGATGTTCTACCTCTTCTCCGTGCCTTCCGGTTCTACCCGGGACAAAGCCTCTCTTTTCCCGAAGCTTATGTCCAAATTCTCAGAAATGTCAAGCGCCTTTTTCTCCTCGACGGCCCCGTCGGCAAGCGTTTCGAACAAGGTCGAAATTGCAGTGAGGAGGTCCCTTTTCCCGGCAATGGTCCCGGCCTCCTTCCGGAAACGGGCGCCTCCGCGAAGTCCTTTTGTGTACCAGAAGAGGTGCTTCCGGAATATTTGCACCCCCGCGGTCGACCCGTAATGCCCGACGGACATCTCCAGGTGCTCCTCGATGAGCAGTTTTCTCTCCTTCAACGAAACCGCTTTAGCGCACTCTCCATCAAGCAACCGATGCGCCTCCCGGAAAATCCAGGGATTGCCCAGAGCCCCGCGTCCGATCATGACCCCGTCACAACCCGTCTGCGCGAGCATCGCTTTCGCATCGGCGGGTTGTTCCACGTCACCGTTTCCGATGACAGGAATCTGGAGGGTTGCTTTCACTTCGGCGATGATGGACCAGTCCGCACGCCCGGAAAATCCCTGAGCGGCCGTTCTCGGGTGGACGGCAATGGCGTCGGCGCCCTCTTCTTCGGCAATGCGCGCGACAGCCAGGGCATTTCTTTCCGTTGAGGACCACCCCGCGCGGATCTTCACGGTAAGGGGAATCTGCACAGACGCCCGGGCCTTGCGGATCATAAGGCGGACCCGTTCGGGATCCTTCATCAGGGCCGCGCCGGCGCCGCGCCGGACCACGGACCGGACAGGACAGCCCATGTTAATATCCACGGCATCGGCCCAATCCCTGTCCTGCGCAACCCGAGCTGCATCCGCAATCACGGCGGGATCGGAACCGAAGATCTGGATAATGAGGGGACGATCTGCGGGCGAGGTCCGAAGATAGTCGAGGGTTGCCTTATGTCCCCGGATGAGCCCGTCGGCACTCACCATCTCCGTGTAGCACAGGCCGCTACCGTACCTGCGGACAAGAGTCCGGAAAGGCAGGTCCGTGATCCCTGCCAGGGGCGCCATGATCAGGTGATTGGACAGTTGAAGATTGCCGATTTTCATCGTTTTATTCCTGATTGCAGTCGCCCCTACCTTAGGGGTAGCTCGTCCCCTTTGCAAGGAAAAAACTTTGCATCTCGAGGCTTCCGTGTTATAAACGGGCCGATTTTTGCAAGTAAGATCGACCGGTTCCGGCTTATACCGGTAGAGTGAATCCTATGGCAGGCACCCAACGAAAACTTTTCGGAACGGACGGCATCCGAGGCGTAGCCAATCGGTACCCCATGACACCGGAGATCGTGCTTCGAGCGGGGAAAGCCGTTGCAAGCCTCTTCCGCAATGCGAAACGCAGGCATCGCATCCTCATCGGCCGGGACACGCGCCTCTCGGGTCCGATGATCGAAGATGCTCTCGTGGCGGGCATCTGTTCCATGGGCGTCGATGCCCTTACCGTGGGTGTGCTCCCCACGCCGGCCGTGGCCTTCCTCGCGCTGGACATGAAGGCCGACGCCGCCATCATGATCTCCGCCTCTCACAACCCCTTCGAAGACAACGGGATCAAGATCTTCCAGGGCAACGGGCTCAAGCTTCCCGACGCCGCCGAGGCCGAGATTGAGGCCCTGATTGAATCCGACCGCTTTGGTGAATCCGCCCCGTCGGGAGCGGAAATCGGCCGAACAAAAGCCATCTTCGGCGCCGAAGGGCGCTATGTCGTCTTTCTGAAAAACGGGTTCCCGAAGGCCCTGTCCCTGGAGGGACTCAAGATCGTCGTCGACTGTGCACACGGCGCGGGGTACCGGATCGCCCCGCTCGTCCTGGAGGAGCTGGGCGCCGAGGTGATCCCCCTGGGGGTCATCCCCGACGGGAAGAACATCAACCTCGCATGCGGGGCCACCCACCCCGAAACGGTCGCCGCCGCCGTCCGAAAACACCGGGCCGATGCGGGAATTGCGCTGGACGGCGATGCGGATCGTGTCATTTTTTCCGATGAGAAGGGCTGCGTCGTCGACGGGGACCATCTGATGGCGATTTGCGCTCTGGACATGAAGGACCGGAAACAGCTCCGCAAAAACACCGTCGTCGCAACCGTCATGAGCAACATGGGCTTCGAAATGGCCATGAACGAGGCCGGCATCAAGCTCATCCGGACGCAGGTGGGAGACCGCTACATCCTGGAACATATGTTGAAAAAAGGATACAACCTGGGCGGCGAGCAGTCGGGACACCTGATTTTTCTGGATCACACAACGACGGGCGACGGGATCCTGTCCGCGCTCCAAGTTCTCGCCGTTATGAAAAGAAAAGAACGACCTCTGTCCGAGCTTGCGGCGGTCATGTCAACCTTGCCCCAGGTGCTGGTGAACGTAACCGTGGAGAAAAGGATGGATCTCGATGCGATCCCGTCGATCCGAAAGGCGATTGCCGATGCCGAAAACAAGCTCGCCGGGAAGGGGCGCATCCTCGTGCGCTTCTCGGGGACCCAGGCCCTCTGCCGTGTCATGATCGAAGGCCCCTCGCAGCAGGAGATTACGACCATGGCAAACGAATTGGCGGAGATGATAAAGAAAAACATGAAATAAGGGGGTCCGGGTATAGGGCTGAAATAAACGGCGGGAATCTCCATCCCGCCTTTTTTTATCCTTTTCAGTCTTTTGTTCCTCGCTGCCCCAAACGACAAACGCTGTTGCAAGAATTATCAAATCAAATGTCGACCACTCATTTCACCTACTCATGAAAAAGGACTTTCGAACGATTCATCGATTACCAACCGACATCAGTATCCGGTCTTGTCAAGATTGCCTACTACTCGCTCTTCAGCCGTCGCATGCCCTCGATGAGCGGGTGCCACCCGAACACGAGCGTGACCATGAAACTGTCCATGCGAAGGTCCCCGGGAGAGCTGTCGTTAATGGTCGACTTATAGCCAACGGTGAGGTTCAAGTTGTCGTTGATGGTGTATCCGAGAGTGAGTCCGACGCCGAGATTGTTGAGCGCATTCCCCGAGACGCCGTTGATGCTCGCTTTGCCGCCGGTATACCAGGCGCCGTCGAGCGCCCCCCAGAAGTGCTCGGTCAAGTCGCGCGTCAAGTGCGCGTCCAGCTGGAACAATGGATCGGTCTTCAGCGTCTGCCCGACATAGTTGTCATTGTCTCCGAAGAGCCACACGGCGGGCAGGAATTCCAGGGTCGTGCGCTGGCCCGGCACCCACGGGCCGAGTTGCCAGATAATGGGCATGCCCAGGCGCCCATACCAGCGGTTCTGACCGAGATTCAATGGCTGGCTGCTGTTGTACTCGCCGATCGGCAGTGCCAGATCCGCGAGCAGGTCGACAGAGAACCCCGGCTCATAGCGCAGGACGTCGGGGATGTTCTTCTGTGCAGGCGGTCCGAGCACATTGATGTTGAACTCGATCATCGGGTCGCCGAACCCGTTGGCCGATTGGTTGAACGTCCTGCCGGCCGCTGTGACCGTGCCCGAGATATGACCCATGGGCAGGAGGACCGCAGCCATGGCCGCACGATCGAACAGAGAAAAGGTGCGCGCATAACCCGCAATGGCCATTGTAGCGTCGATACTCGCTCCCGGCGACACGATATGAGCAGGGTCGAAGGGGTTCGTGTTGCCGGTTAACGAATTGACAATGACCGGCACCGCATTCGCATCCGACAGAGTTTTCCAGTAGAAGCGCGCCGGGACCTGGGCCGGAGTCTGCTGCGGGCAGAGCGCGCCCATGGCGAGCAGCGTTGCGACGACCAACCACAACCAAGTAACCGGTTTCATGGGACCTCCGTTTCTTTTCAAGAGATTTCCGTCCTTCCTGATTTATTCCCGGATCGGCAACGCTCAAGGCTTGGGATCAGCCATCATGTCCTTGGGCGGCATAAACTGCCGCTTGTAGATCATCGGCGGGAAGCCCGGGTCGTCCGGAACGCGCTTCGGAAGCTGGTCCTCCAGCGTCTCGTACGGGGAGCGACTCGGCAGCACCACCTTGTTCGCCCGGACATAGCTGTCCCAGAGTACTACCAACTCCTTCACCTTGTCGGGGCGCTCTGCGGCAAGATCCTTGCGCTCGGCGGGATCAGCCGCGAGGTTGAATAGCTCCCAATCGCCCTTGCCGAGCGGCTTGTATTCCCAGCGGAGCTTCCAGTTCCCCTGCCGCACTGCGCGGTTGCCGAAGATTTCCCAGCCGAGGTAGTCCTGCTCCGTCCGCGGCGAATCCGCCTGGCCCGCCAGCACCGGGCCCCAGGACTTGCCCATGAGCGCAGGCAGCTCGCGTCCCTCGTAGGTCTTCGGATAGCCGGCGCCTGCGATTTCGAGCAGCGTCGGCATAATGTCGGCCACGTGCATGAGTCCGTGGTTGATGCTCCCCTTGGTCCGCTTGACGGCCGGACCGCTTACGATGAGCGCATTCCGGATACCGCCTTCCGCGAGCCAGCCCTTGTACTGACTGAAGGGCGTCATGGACACCTGCGCCCACATCGGGCCATAGCTGACGTACGAGCCCGGATCGCCCCACGCGCTGGGATGGGTCTGCGACCAATTTATCGCCGCGAAGAGGTAGTCACGCGTCCCCGGCGTGCCCGCGATCATCTTGAAGAGGTCGTTTCCCTCGGCGCCGTTGTCGCCGAACACAATGAAGATCGTGTTCTCGTACTCGCCGATCTTCTTGAGGTGGTCAATCAGGCGGCCGACGTGGAAGTCGAGGTTTTCCACCATTGCCGCGTAGAGCTCCATTTTCTTGCCGAGGATGGCCCTGGTCGCCGGCGCCAGCACAATGGGATCGGGCAGAAACCACATTCGTTCGGAGAGCTGCGTGCCCGCTGGCATGATGCCCAGCTCGATCTGCCGCTTCAGCCGTTCCTTCCGCACAGCATCCCAACCCTTGTCGTACTCGCCCACGTGGCGGGAGCGCCATTCCCGCGGCAGGTGGAACGGATCGTGCGGCGCCTGGTGGGCGACGTAGGCGAAGAAGGGCTTGCCGTCGCCGCGGTTGGCGTCGATGAATCCGATCAGCTTGTCGGTATAGGTCTTCGTTGCGTAGTAATCCTCAGGAAGCCGTGTCAGATAGCGCCCGTCTTCGGTGAAGACCGTTTTCGGCGCCGCGGCCGTCAAATTCGTCATGTCCCAGTAGCTGGCCGCTCCGTCG
Source organism: uncultured Syntrophaceae bacterium (assembly GCA_964628025.1). Classification (GTDB taxonomy): domain Bacteria; phylum Desulfobacterota; class Syntrophia; order Syntrophales; family UBA2192; genus UBA2192. The sequence goes on along the minus strand of CAZVLL010000022.1, from coordinate 23,631 downwards.
AGCAGCGTGAAGTCACGCTCGAATCCGCGCGCAGCCGGGATATGTTCAGGCGACTTGCCCAGGTGCCACTTGCCGACCATGTAGGTGTGATAACCGGCATCCTTGAGCAGTTGCGGCAGCGTGACCACCCGGTTATTGAGATAGCCTTCGTAGCCGTCCAGGCCCCACTGGTTGGGCGCAGTCCACTCGTCCATGTTGCCCAGCCCGTTCAGGTGCGTATCGACACCCGTCAGCAGCATGGATCGCGTGGGCGAGCAACTCGCGTGCGTGTAGAAATTGGCGAAGCGCACGCCGTCGTTCGCCAGCGCGTCGAGATTCGGGGTCTTGATCTCGCTGCCGAACGCGCCCATGTCGGCAAATCCCAGGTCGTCGCCGAGAATGATGACGATGTTCGGTTTCTTCGCCTGCTGCGCCTGCACCGGAGGCGCCACGGCGAACAGCGCCGCGAGGATACCGGCGGCCAGGGCGATGTATGTTCTTTTCATAGGTTCTCCCGTCATACTGTTCATGCGTGGTATTTCTGCATATGCGGCCGGGCTGGCTAGCGGCTGGGCAGGAGTTTGCTCGCGGGCTCGGCGAATCGGCACCGAAGCCCTGGTCAGAACTCGACTTCGATTCCCTTTTGCCTTTCGCCACCATGTAGACTGCATTGAAGTGCTATCGCGGGCAGTCTGGGTTGCAATCGGTGCCGTTGGCTTGTACAGATCACCTTGGTATGATAATATATAAAGATGAAACAGGCCGTCTATCGAATTTCCGCAAAGCAAAAATGAACATCCCACGACAGCGCTTCGAAAATACGCAGCGTGTATCCCAGCCCGGCGTCACGGCGGTTGAGATCAGGGATCCCACCGTCGCCGACGAGTATATCGGAGTCCTCACACGGGATTTACTGCAGCTCGAGGCAAAACCGTTGCGGGCCCGGCAACTTATCGTTCGCCTCACGGACAGCATGGTCCTGTTCCAGGCGACCAACCTCCGGGTTCGGGCGCACACGGAGTTGCACAGCGGACTGCTGGCGTACGTCGTCTTCGGTCCACGGGCCAAGGGTACGCTGAACGGGCTGCCCGTACGGCCCAACCTGATGCTGGCAGCCGAGTCGGGCATCCGGGTTGAGTTCGTCGCCGAGGCCGGATACGAGAGCGTCAGCGTCCTGCTCTCACCGGCTGTGCTCGTGTCACATTTGACCGGTCGGCAACGCAGGAATAACCTTCGCGCGCCGCACGGTATCGAAGTGTTCCATACGAAAGAGGTTCATGCGCGCGCCTTGTTCGATTGGGGAAAGCGCCTGGCAAACACCGCCGCGCGCCATCCCGAGCTGTTCAACGACCGGAAGGAAACGATTCTCGCGGCGCAGACCGAACTCCTGGAGATGCTTCTTGCGGCCCTCGACGCAACGACGGTTCCCCAGCATACTCTCAGAGACCGTACGCGACAGAATTACAGCCGCATCGTCAAGCTGGCCGAAGACTATGCCTTAGCGCACGTCGGAGATCGTCTTTATAATGTGACGGACCTTTGCGTCGCCTCGAGGGTGAGCGAGCGCACCCTGGAGCACGCCTTCCAGAAAGTCATGGGCATGAGTCCGGTAGCCTACCTGACCAGGCTGAGACTGCATCGGGTGCGCAAGGCACTGCGGATGGCGACTCACGGATCGACCACGGTTTCGGCCGAGGCGCTCAACTGGGGCTTTTGGCATTTCGGTGATTTTTCGAGCGCCTACAAGAATTGCTTCGGTGAGCTGCCGTCGGAAACACTGCGACAAAAATCAGCTGAGACAAGCAGCAACCCAGAGACCAAATAACCATTCCAGGAAGCAATAGGGGTCAGGCCTGAGTATTGACATTTGAAAGGCATCAAATATCAATACTCTCACCTGACCCCAATGCATCGTTACGTTCTGTTTTGGATGAATGATTCCAACCCAAGGCTCGTCCCGCGAGCCTTGGGTTCATCACCTGCTGTCTTTGAGCTTCTCCTTGATGCGCTTCTGTACAATCTGTGTCGCCCGGGCGAGATCTTCCTGCGAGTTGATGCCCATCACTTCCCCGGGATCGGGCGCGATGACCGAGGCCGTACGGACTCCCCTGCGGCGGGCAATGGCAAAAATGTCCGTGAAGTAATACTCCTTCTGGTTGTTGTCGTTCCCGATTTCGCCTGCCGCTTCGAAGAGGAAAGGATTCTCCGCACAGTAGATTCCCGTGTTGATCTCCCGGATCTTCTTCTGCTCTTCCGTGGCATCGCGGTGCTCCACGATCCCCAGCACGTTACCCTCTTTGTCTTTGACGATCCGACCGTAGCCGAAGGGATCTTCGAGAAGGGTCGTCAGCACCGTAATGGCCGCCCCCGAGGCGCGATGACAGTCCATGAGTTCGCAAACCGTCGAGGCTTGAAGGAGCGGTACGTCGCCGCAGAGGATCAGGATGGTTCCCCTGTAGCCGGCGAAAGCCCCCCTTGCCTGGAGCACGGCATGCCCCGTCCCGAGTTGCTCCCGCTGATATACGAAGGTGAGCCCACGGGTTCCGTAACGGTCCTCCACGAGCTCCGCCTGGTGGCCGATGATCACGGCAATCCGCCCCGATCCCATCTCCTTGGCAAGATTCAGGACGTAATCGAGCATCGGTCGCCCGGCCACGGGATGGAGGACCTTCACGAGGTCCGATTTCATCCGCGTCCCTTTTCCAGCAGCCAGGACCAGGGTCGCAAAAGATGTTTCCGTTCCGACCATTTCACTCCTTTCTATCCCTTGATTTCCTCTCCTCTTGCGCCGGCTTTTGCCTCCGACGCTGCTTCTCCGGGCAGGATGATCTGCACCTGCTTGATCGATTTCATGTCGGCATCCTCGATGACAAACTGGATATTTCCCTCCCGGAAATGTTCCATCCTTCGCGGGATTCTTCCCATCTGATGAAGAAGATATCCGGCCAATGTTTCATAGGGGCCCTCGGGAATGCGCACGGAAAGGATCTCCTGCAGCCTCTCGATACCGATGCGTCCGCTGACCAGGTACTGACCCGGGGCCAGCCTCCGGCAGGATCGTTCCCGCTTGTCGTACTCGTCACGGATATCGCCCACAATTTCCTCGAGGATATCCTCGATGGTCACGATGCCCACGGCCCCGCCGTATTCGTCGACAACCACCGCCATCGGCTCGCCGCGCTTCTGCATCTCAATCAGAAGTTCACCGGCAGCCTTGCCGACGGGAACGAAAAGAATTTGGCGGAGCACCGAACGAACAGAATGGTCGGCCGATGCGGGCAATTGCTTCAGGATGTCGAAGGAATTTACGACCCCCACGAGGTTGATGACATTGCCCTGATAGACGGGAAGTCGAGAAAAGCCCGTCTCGTTGATGAGTCGCGCGGCATCTCCGAAGGTCGCCTCGTCCTCGAGGGCCGCCACGTTGGAAATGGGTACCATGACGTTCCCCACACTGGCCTCGGAGAAATCAAAGATGCGCTCCACCATTACTTTCTCCGTTCGCTTGACATCGGTATCGACCGCTTCCTCCAGCAGGAGATACTTGAGGCCGTCCTTGGTAATATATGGCAGTGGGGTTTTTCCCCTCTCGCCGGCAAGAGCATAGACGGCGAAGCGGGCGATCTTTGAAATGATGAACACCAGGGGGTAGAGGACCCCGGAAGCCGCCCATATGAAGGGGGCTATGGTGACGGCCTTCTCTTCGGCGCGCTGCCTGCAAAGGCTCTTGGGAATGATCTCGCCAAAAATCAGGATGGTCGGCACCATGACGACCACGGCAACCCACTCGCCTCGAGCCAAGCCGAAGTGGGCGATCGACAGAGATGTCGCAAGGGCCGTGCTGGTGGTGACACAGAGGATGGTTCCCGTAAGCGTCGTGGCAAGAAACCACTCGGGCCGATCCAGAAGCCGGAGGGCAAACCGAGCCGAAGGGCGCTCTTCTTTTTCCCTCGGCCGGATCAGGTTCGGATCCGAGGCCAGAAGGGCGATCTCCCCCCCGGAGAAGATCCCCTCCAGGGCGATGCAGGCAAGAATGGCCATCACGATCAGAAGCTCACTCATGGCCCTTCCTTTTGCCCAGCGTCACCCGAACACTGAGAATCCGCGTTCCCTTGATCTTTCGAACCACAAAGCTCAGTTCATCCTGAGAAATCTCGTCACCCCTTGCCGGAAGCCTTCCGAAGAGATGCAGCACATACCCGCCGACGGTCCCGAAATCCTCGGATGGGATGGTCGCCCCTGTGATTTCGTTAAATTCATCGATGGCGAGAGCGCCTGAAACCATCAGGGTTCGCTCATCGATTCGATGGAAGGGCCTTTCCCGCGTATCCCTCTCGTCATAGATGTCCCCGAAGAGGGCTTCCAGGATGTCCTCCATCGTCACGAGACCCGATATCCCGCCGTATTCATCAACGATGACGGCCATGTGCATGCTTCGCTTCTGGAAATCTCGGAGCACCTGATCGGCGCTTCGCTCCTCGGGAACGAAGTAGGGTTTTCGCAGTAGTGGTTCCACCGATGCCGGCGTCTTTCCCTCTGCCATGAGGCCAAGCAGATCCCTTGCGTAGAGGATGCCGATAACGTCATCGGGGCCCGCATCACAGATGGGAACCCTGGAGTAACCCTGCTCGATGATTTCCCGTCGTAAATCTTCCAGGCCCATCGACGCGGGCAGACAGAGCATGTCCACCCGGGGCGTCATGATATCGGAAACGGGCGTATCCCCCAGATCGAAAACCCTATGGATCAGGTCACGCTGACCCGCATCGATAATGCCTTCCTGGTGGCCGATGTCGACGAGACTCCTGAACTCCACCTCCATGATGGCATCGTCCCCCTCGCCTTTCTTCTTTCGCAGAGACCCGAGAATATAACCGGAAAGTTTCTCCAGGGCCACGACGACGGGAAATTCCACTTTCTGAGCAAATATCATGAGTGGCGAGACCAGGGAGGAAACCCGCATGGAATAGGTCTTCCCGATGATTTTCGGGATCGCCTCGCCAAAGAGCATGAGAACCGGAGTCGCAACAACAATGGTAAGCCACCCGCCTCGCTCTCCGAAAAAACTGATGAAGAGAGCCGTTGTCACAGCGGAAATGGTGATATTCGCGATCTCGTTCCCGGCGAGGATCGTGATCAGTAACCGCCGCGGAGTCTGAAGAAGCCGCTCCACAAAGGGCAGAAAAGCAAACCTTTCCTCTCTCATTTTATGGAGATGAAGCGGGGAGAGAGAAAAAAGGGCGGCCTCGGAGGATGAAAAAAAGCCCGACAGAACCAGGCACAGGCCGAGCAGAACGAGTTTGAATGTAATATACGGATCCAAGGATCTGAATACCCGGGGCTAGAAATTGTTTAGAGGATTCGACTGGTTAACGACGGATGAAGTTTATCGGACAATCCGCAAAAAGTCAAGAAGGGGCAATCCCGCGGGGGAACCACCCGTTGACAGGAGGTTCGCATTTCCCTATAGTTCAGGACTTCTGATGAAACAGTAACCCTGTGCGTGAACGCATGGGTGCGTTCATTATCTAGAGGAAATCTGTTGTGAGACAATCTCCAGCCGACAGGATCAAGCGACTTCGTTCCCGGCTCCACACAGCCATGCGGACCGACCGGGTTGTCCTGCTGCGCGATCTGGGCAAGCTGCAGGGGGCCGGGAAACCGGAAGATTTGGAGCAGGGAATCGCACGGCTGGAAAAGAAGCTGGGAATTGCCGCCGCAAAAAAGGAAAAACGAAGAAGCAGTCTTCCCTGTATCCGCTATCCCGAGGCGCTGCCGATTGCGGCAAAGCGGGCTGATATTGTCGAGGCGATCCGCAAGAATCCCGTTGTGATCATCACCGGAGAGACCGGGTCCGGGAAAACGACGCAGATTCCCAAGATGTGCCTCGAGGCGGGGCGCGGCGTCGACGGCCGGATTGGCTGCACGCAGCCCCGAAGGGTTGCAGCCGTGACGGTGAGCCAGCGCATTGCCGAAGAGATAAGCGAGGAGATCGGCCGATCGGTGGGTTACAAGATCCGCTTCGAGGACCGCGCCTCGGGCGACTCTTTCATCAAGGTCATGACGGACGGCATCCTCCTCATGGAGGCCCATGCCGACCCCTTCCTCAATGAGTACGATACCGTAATCGTCGACGAAGCCCACGAGCGCAGCCTTAACATCGACTTCGTCCTGGGCATTCTGAAAAATCTTCTGCGAAAGCGCAGGGACCTCAAGATCGTCATTACCTCCGCGACGATCGACACGGAAAAATTCTCCGCCGCCTTCGGGGGCGCCCCCATCATCGAGGTCTCAGGACGCATGTACCCCGTGGACATCCGTTATGCGCCCCTCGACGAAGGCCTGGAGGAGCGCGAGGAAATCACTTACGTCGATGCCGCCATGAGGGCCGTCGAGGAGATCATCGCAGCGGAGGAGCGCGGTGATATTCTCGTTTTCATGCCCACGGAGCAGGACATCCGCGAGGTCTGCGATCTCCTTGAGGGGCAAGACCACAGGGGGACACGAATCCTCCCCATGTACGCCCGCCTCCCGTCGCAGGAGCAGAGACGGGTCTTTGCCCCGATCAGAGAGCGTAAAATTGTCGTGGCCACCAATATCGCCGAAACCTCCATCACCATTCCCGGCATCCGCTTCGTCGTCGACACGGGGCTTGCACGGATTTCCTACTACAACTCCAGGACAAAGACCGCGAGCCTTCCTATCCGGCCTGTATCCCGCAGCAGCGCCGACCAGAGGGCGGGCCGCTGCGGCCGCGTGGAGGATGGAGTCTGCATCCGCCTCTACTCACGGGAGGATTACGAGAGCCGGAACTTCTTTACACCTCCCGAGGTGCTTCGCTCCAACCTTGCCGAGGTCATCCTGAGGATGCTGGCCTTGCGGATTGAAGACCCTGCCGCCTTCCCCTTTGTAGACCCGCCGGCACCAAAAAATATCCGAGGAGGATACGACATTCTTGAGGAACTCGGCGCCATCGAACGGGAAGACGACTCCGCCGGTGCGAACCGTTATCGCCTCACGACCCGGGGCCGGCGGATGGCACGTCTTCCGCTTGATCCCCGAATATCCCGGATGATCCTCGAGGCCGAGAAGGAGGGATGCCTGAAAGAGATCCTCGTCATCGCCGCGGCGCTCAGCACACAGGACCCGCGGGAACGGCCTGCCGGTAAGGAGAAGGAAGCCGATGGCGCGCAGGCGATTTTCATGAATCCATCCTCTGACTTCCTCAGCCTGATCAACATCTGGGAGCGTTTCCACGAAAACGGATCCACCGAAAAGACACCGGGCCGCCCCCGGAAATTCTGTCGCGATCACTTCCTCTCCTTCCGTCGGATCAGGGAGTGGCGGGACGTACATGGACAGATCAAAGAAATCGTCAAGGAAGGGGCCTCAACACCTGGGGAAAGACACCCTGCAAAAATCAAAACCGGCGACCCACAGGCCTGGTACAACCGGATTCACCGCTCCGTGCTCAGCGGCTATCTTTCCAACATTGCCGTGAAAAAAGAAAAGAATACCTACAGCGCTACAGGAGGCCGCCCGGTTGTCCTCTTCCCGGGTTCGGGCCTTTACAACCGGGGAGGTGACTGGATCGTGGCGGTGGAGGTCGTAGAGACGACGCAGCTCTTTGCCCGTACAGCCGCCAACATCGACCGGGAATGGATCGAAGCCCTGGGGGGAAGCCTCTGCCAATCAATCTACCTGAACCCCCGCTGGGATCGCAAGCGGGGCGAAGTGACGGCCCTTGAGCGGGTGAGCCTCTACGGTCTTACCTTCATTGAGGGAAGGCGCGTCTCCTACGGACGAATAGACCCGCACGAGGCATCCGGCATATTCATTCGCGAAGCCCTCGTGCCGGGAGAAATGGAGAAACCCCTCCCCTTTCTCGCCCACAACCGGAATCTTATCGAACAGGTCCGGGATATGGAGAACAGGCTCCGCAGGCGGACCCTCCTGGCCACTGACGATGTTCTGGCCGGCTTCTACGAAGAGCGGCTCCCGGACGTCTATGATGTCCGGACTCTCCAGACAATGATCAAGGACCGCGGGAGTGATTCTTTTCTGCGGATGACCGAAGAAGATGTGCTCCGTCAGGCCCCCGACCCGGCAGAGTTATCCCTCTACCCCGACACCGTGTCGACGGGCAGGCTGGCTCTTCCCCTGTCTTACCGGTTCAGCCCGGGAGAAGCCGACGACGGCGTCACCCTGAAGCTCCCCGCGAGCCTGCTTGCCCGCTTGCAGCCCGAAACCGTCGAGAGGGCTGTACCGGGGCTTCTGCAGGAACGGGTGACGGCCCTCATCAAGGCGCTTCCCCGCGACATCCGAAGGCATCTCGTTCCCATCGCCCAGTCGGTGGAAACAATCCTGGCGGAGATGAAGCAGGACGGGGAGTCTCTGCCTGCAGTCCTTTCGGAGTGTCTCCGACGAAAGTTCCGACTCGACGTCCCTCTTTCGGCCTGGAAGCTGCAAGGACTCCCCGACCACATGAAGCTCCGGTACGCTGTCGTCGATCCGAAGGGAAAAGAGCTTTATTCAACGCGGGACCTTGAATCCCTGAGAAAGGATTGTCTCGACGAGGAGGAATCCCGGGCTCTCCGTCGGGCCAGGGCGGCCTGGGAGCGGAAGGGGATCCTTCGCTGGGAATTCCCCGACCTTCCCGAGGAGATTCCCCTGGACCCGCAAAATGTCCTCGAGGGCACCGTCTACCCGGCTCTCGTTTCATCCGGCGAGGCCGTCGATCTGCGGCTGCTGAGAAACCGCGGGGAGGCCGAGGATGCACACCGGGCCGGAGTGAAGAGGCTCCTGATCCTTCACTTCCGGAAAGACCTGGAGATCGTCCGGCGGTATCTCGTCCTCCGGGGTGAGATGAGGGTCTGGTCCGTCTATTTCGGCGGAGCAAAGGCACTGGAAGATGCCCTTTTTCAGGGGCTTCTTCGCCGACTCTTTGAAAAGGACATCAGGACTCGTCAAGCCTACGGTGAGTACGTCCGGGTACTGGAACCGACCCTTCTCGGGGCGCCCCGGGAACTTCTCGGAGAAGTGGAGCCCGCCCTGCGGGCCTACCATGAGACACGCCAGGCCCTGGCCGGTCTTGAATCGGCCAATCTCTCGAACCGCACGGTACGGAGCTTTCTCGAAGAAATGCGGGGCGACCTGCAGCGGTTGCTCCCCCCGTCCTTTCTTGAAATCTATGACCGGCAGCGTCTCCCCCAGGTGATCCGTTATCTCAAGGCCCTCCAGATCCGTGCCGAGAGGGGAACGGTGCACCTCGACAAGGACCGGGCCCGGGTTGCCGAAATCCGGCCTTTCGATGAGAAGCTGGCGGACTTCCGGAAGGAGATAACCCCGGCTACGACGGAGAACAAACGTAAGGCCGTCGACGACTACCGCTGGATGCTGGAAGAGTACCGGGTGTCGCTGTTTGCCCAGGGGCTGAAGACTCCCCACCCCGTCTCGCCGAAGCGCCTGCAGGAGAAAATCAGGGAAATCGAAACCATGTGACGGGAGATAAAAATTTCGCTGGGATTTCGAGGACAAATGTACTAAAAGAATTTTTCTCGAAAGCCGGGGCCCGTACCCGACAAGGAACGCGATCCATGGAAAAAAAACTCCTGATTGTGGACGACGAGGTGACTGTCAGGGAGTTCTTCAAGGACTTTTTCAGCGCCTCCGGTTACCAGGTTTTGACGGCGGAAGGCGCCGAGAACGCGCTGGAAATCCTTCAGGGGGAGGAGATCGACGTTATTTTTCTCGACCTCAGGCTCTTCGGGACAAACGGGCTCGAACTGGGACGGCAGATCCGCAGAAAAAAGCCCCTTGCCATCCTGTTTGCCATCACGGGATGGGCCGGTCTTTTCGAGGTTGAGGAGTGCCGCGAGGCCGGCTTTGACGATTTCTTCATCAAGCCCGTCAATTTTGACATGCTTCTGAAAACCGTCGAGGACGCCTTTGAACGCGTCGAACGATGGAGAAAAAGGTAGTTTTCACAATCATTTGCCCTTGACAACCGGGAAAGTGGCATTAATTTGATAATGGCTCTGCCATGTACCCGCCTTTTTGCCTTATTTTACCCTTTTCCGTCACGGTCCCCCAGTGAGAGGTCCACCCGGAAATGACAAGGCAGACCGTGCTTGAATAAAAAGAGACATCTATCCCTATAGCGAAGGAACAGGAGGAGGATTCAATCATGCCGGCGAAGGAAATTCTGTACGACGCCACCGCGCGCGAAAAGATAAGCAAGGGGGTAAACACCCTGGCCGATGCCGTGAAGGTGACCCTGGGGCCCCGGGGTCGCAATGTCGTCCTGGAGAGGAACTGGGGCGCACCGACGATTACCAAAGATGGCGTCACGGTAGCCAAGGAAATCGAAGTGGAGGACATCTTCGAGAACATGGGCGCCACGATGGTGCGGGAAGTGGCCTCCAGGACGTCGGATCAGGCAGGAGACGGTACGACGACGGCAACGATTCTCGCTCAGGCCATCTATCACGAGGGTGCAAAGCTTGTGGCGGCCGGCATGAACCCCATGGAACTGAAGAAAGGAATCGAAAAGGGTGTCGAGCTGGTAGCCGAGGAAATGAAAAAGATCGCCAAGCCGGTGAAGGACAGGCAGGAAATCACCCAGATCGGGACCATATCGGCCAACAACGATACCGAGATCGGAACCATCATCTCCGATGCCATGGACAAGGTCGGCAAGGAAGGCGTCATCACCGTCGAGGACAACAAGAGTATTGACACGGTTCTCGATTACGTCGAGGGGATGAAATTCGACCGGGGATTCATTTCCCCCTATTTCATCACCAACATGGAAAAGATGGAAGTTATCCTTGAAGACGCCTTCATCCTGATCACCGACAAGAAGATCAGCGGCATGAAGGAACTTCTGCCGCTGCTCGAACAGGTGGCAAAATCCGGCAAGCCCCTCCTGATCGTCGCCGAGGACGTGGAGGGGGAGGCCCTGACGACGCTCGTCGTCAACAAGGTGCGCGGCGTACTCAAGGGCGCTGCCATCAAGGCCCCTTACTTCGGCGACCGTCGCAAGGGAGCCCTGCAGGACATCGCCGTCGTCACCGGGGGCAAGGTCATCTCCGAAGATATGGGGATCAAGCTTGAGTCGGCAACCCTGAAGGACCTGGGTCGGGCGCGCCGGATCGTCATCGACAAAGACAACACGACGTTCATCGACGGCGCCGGCAAGAAGGCGGACATCGCGGAGCGGGTGAAGCAGCTCAAGAAGGAAATCGAGATCATCACCCAGGATTACGACCGCGAGAAGGCTCAGGAACGACTGGCCAAGCTCACCAGCGGTGTTGCGATCATCAAGGTCGGCGCCGCGACGGAGATTGAAATGAAGGAAAAGAAGGCCCGCGTCGACGACGCCCTGAATGCAACGCGGGCAGCCGTACAGGAGGGTATCGTTCCGGGAGGGGGCGTGGCCCTGATCCGCTGCATCGGCGTATTGGAAAAGGCAACGCTCGAAGGAGATGCCCGGTACGGGATTCAGATCGTCAGGAAGGCCATCGAAGAGCCCCTGAAGCAGATCGCAAAAAACGCCGGCTTCGAAGGAGCCGTGATTGTTGAGAAAGTCCGAGAGAAGAAAGGGGCCTTTGGATTCGATGCCGACAGCGGTGAATACGTGGACATGATCAAGGCCGGCATCATCGACCCGGTGAAAGTAACGAGGCTTGCCCTTCAGAACGCTGCATCGGTGGCCTCGCTCCTCATCACCACACGGACCATGGTGGGCAAGAAGGCCGAGAAGGAAGAGGAAGCGCAAGCGTAGAAGCAGAAATCATGAGCCCCCGGGGTCCTTGCGTCTCCGGGGGCTTTTCTTTCCAGCCAGAGTCCTGCCGTATCCTGAAGCCAGCTGCCGTTTTAAAGGGACCCTCATGAAGCGATCTTCGGATTTCAGCCCGACAGACAGTACCCGGGAGATACCCGTTTCCGGCGGAACGTTCTTCCTGCGAGAGTTCGATTCCCTGAACGGCCGGGATATTCTGGAGCGCATCCTCAGCGAGCGGAATCCCCGAAAGGTGGTCGAGGAAATTCCGGCCGGGGATTTCTTCTGGGTCGTCAAGAAGGTCGGCAGCGATGACTGCCTCCCGCTTCTGGAGCTTGCATCCCTCGATCAGTGGCAGTACCTGCTCGACCTGGAGATCTGGGACCGGGATGAGGTCAACTCCGGCGAGGCCCTTTCCTGGTTGAAACGGCTCTTCGAATCCGACAGCCGCAGGACGGTTCTCTGGCTCCTGGGAGAAGGCAGCCACCTGACATACTTTATTTTTCAGAAGAGCATCGAGGTGATCCTCCAGGAAGAGGACGAAAAGGAACTCGAGATCCCCGAGGGGTTCTTCACCCACGACGGGGTCCTGTATCTGCAGGCCCACGACCCGGGGTTCGAGCCGTTCCTGCGGGAACTGACGGGCGCCATCGCCGCGGTCAACCTGCCGGCTTATCGGACCCTGATGTCCGGCCTCACCAGCGTGATCCGCTCGGAAATGGAAGAGGGAATGTACAGGATGCGCAATCTGCGCCTGGCCGAAAACGGCTTTCTGCCCTTCGAGGAGGCAATCTCCATCTACTCTCCCCTTTCTCCCGAACAGCTGAACCGTGAAGGAGAACTATCCGCTATCGTCGACATCACGCCCGATGACGAAAGCAGGGCACTGGTCCCCTTTCTGCCGCTTCATGAAGGCAAGCAGGAAGGGTTCCTGCAGGAGGCGCTCGAAGCCGTCAGGGACCCCCTGCTGATGGACCGGCTGCGCCTTGAGTTCGCGGGGATTGCAAACCAGATTGCGTCGGCGGAGGGGCTTGCGCGGGTGGAACTCGACGGCCTTGTCGGAACGACACGGAAGGCCGCCGGTTATCTCAATATCGCACTGGAGGAGCTCACGGGAAGGAACCCCGGCCTCGCAGGGGATCTCCTGGAGAAAAACACGCTTACGTCGCTTTTCCGTGCCGGATTCGGACTCGTTCTCCGCGTAAAGCGAGTGGCCGAGGCCTGGCTCAGAATAGCCTGGTTCCGCAAGATCGGGTATACGAATGATTTCTGGGGCGATGAGCGCGCCTCGCTGCTGTCGGGCCTCCTTCTGAAGAGGCCCTTGCTCTACACAGGGCTGCAGGAAGGGGAACTCTATCGGGATTTCGCCGGTGCCGATGACCTCACCGGGACAAGCAAAATCCTCATGGGACTGATCGCCCTGGACGGGTTGATGGATGCCCTGACGAAAGAAAGGCCTCTTGCCCCCGAGGATTCCGGGCGGGAGGATCTGACCTGTTTCCATTTCCTGTTCACGTTCTGGGCCCGCCGACGACTCGGGATCGAGCCCGGATTTGCGCCGGTCGTGCCTGAGGAGGCCCGGGCTTTTTTTACGATCCTGCGTGAGGGGGAAACGGCGTCTCCCTACCGGATGACCCGCTACCGAAATGTTTTTCTCGAGGACATGCTCGGGCTTGCATCGACCCTTCCCGACAATCTGCGCACCGCCTTGCAGGAAGAGCTATCGAACATCTGGGCAGATTTCCGTACCGAATACGAAGAGGTCCCCCCCGCCGACACGGACATGAAACACACACCATTCCTGATTATCAGTTGAATCCCATACCCTAGTTTTTGGCCACGAGGCGCCGGACCGCCGCCTCCAGCCCGTCGAGGGTGAGTTCGTACATGGGAAAGACCTGGCGGACGATCCCGACAGTGCGGACGCGCTCCCACTCCCAGAAAGGCGCGGGGTTGAGCCAGACGGCGTGACGGAAGAGGCTCGCCAGGAACTTGAGCCGGTCGATGCTGGCACGGGTGCTTCGCTGCGTGTAGTCGATGGCGCCCCCGGCATACATCAGCTCGTAGGGCGACATGCTCGCGTCGCCCAGGATGATGAGCCTCGTCTCGGGGTCGCGCAGGGCGAATTCATCGAGGCGCTCGGGGCGGTAGTTCCGCTGGGCATCCTGCCAGACGACGTCGTAAACTGAATTGTGGAAGTAGTAGGTCCGAAGGTCCTTGAACTGGGAGCGGGCGTAGCCGAAGAGGGTCCGGACGAGTTCCACGTAAGGCTCCATGGACCAGCCGCCGTTGTCGATCATGAGAATGACCTTGAGACGATCCGTGAGCCTCCGGTCGAAGACAATCTCGATCTCGCCGGCGTTGCGCAGAGTCTCGTGAATTGTCTTGTCTACGTTGACAAGATCCTTGGGACCTGCGGGCACCATTCGGCGAAGCCGCTTCAGGGCTTCTCCCATCTGGGCCTGCGTGAGGGGACCTTCCTGGGAGTAATCCCGGTAGCGGCGATCCATGGCCACTTTGATGGCGGATTTATTCCGCGACATGCCTCCCACTCGCATCCCATCGTGGTGAGTGCCCGAGTGCCCCACGGGCGAGGTGCCCCGGGTACCGATCCAGCGACTTCCTCCGTGGTGGGCTTCTGTCTGCTCTTTCAGGCGCTCGAGAAAATACCGGATGAGTTCCTCGGGGGTCATTTTCTGGAGCTTCTTCTCGTCAATGCCGAAGGCAGCGGCCACACCGGCCGGATCCTTCAGCCACTCCTCCAGGAGCGCCTTCGCGATGTCGGTGAGCTCGTGGATATCGGGGTCCTTCAGCTCGACGCCCCGGAAGTGATGGAGGAAAACCTGGTCGTAAAGATCGAAATAGCGCTCGCTCTTTACCAGCAGCGACCGGGCGACAGTATAGAAATCGTCGAGCGACGTGATGAGACCGAGGCTCAAGGCCTTCTGGAGACGCAGAAAAGAGGTGGGCGTCGCGGGGACACCACGATCCCTGAGGGTGTAGAAAAACTGGACAAACACGTCTCGCTCCTATCGCCTGAGCCTCGCAATGGCCTTGGCCGCCAGGGTGAGGTCGGCGCTCTTCTTGTAGAGAACCCCCAGGTAGGGCACCTCGCCGCGCTGAAAGATCGACGGCTTGAAGTCTGGATCGGATTTCAGGGCGCGAATCCAGTTGATGAGTTCCCGGGTGGCAGGCTTCTTCTCAATGCCCCCGATGTCCCGGAGTCGATAAAAGGTCTGGAGGCAAGCCGACGCCGTCTCGTTGCTGAGCTGGGGAAAGTGCACCTCCACGATCTGCCGCATCATCTCGGGTTCCGGGAAGGCAATGTGATGGAAATTGCACCGCCCCAGGAAGGGGTCCGAAAGGTCTTTCTTTGCATTTGACGTGATGACCACGACGGGGCGGTTCCTGGCCTTCACCGTCTTATCGATCTCGATGATGTCGAAGGACATCTGGTCGAGCACGTCGAGCATGTCGTCCTGAAAGTCCGTGTCGGCCTTGTCGATCTCGTCGATGAGAAGCACCGACTTTTGGTCGGCAATGAAGGACTGGCCGATCTTGCCCATCCGGATATAGGCCTCGATGTCGCTCACATCGCGCTTGGAGTCGCCGAATCGGCTGTCGTTGAGGCGCGTGAGCGTGTCGTACTGGTAGAGGGCTTCGACAAGCTTCATGCTCGACTTCACGTTGAGGATGATGAGCGGCAGGTCAAGACTCTCGGCGATGGCGTAGGCAAGCATCGTCTTGCCCGTCCCCGGCTCGCCCTTCAGTAGAAGGGGCATTTCCAGCGCTATCGAGATGTTCACGATCTTCGCAAGCTCCTCGTCGAGGACATACTTCGTGGCGCCGCGGAAGGATTGGGGTTTCTTTTCCTGTTCTTTCATATTTTGCTCCGTCGCAGATTCTCGCGCATTGGCCAGTGGCAATGCAAACCCCCGGAAAGCGATCCCGGGGGTGAATGAATTTACTTCAAAATTCCGGAAAATTCCACAGCAAACCATCAGGACTTCATTTGAGCGTCGAGAAATCGAAGCTCTCTTCCTCTATGGCCTTCCTGATCGAGGAGATGTCCTTGCGCTTCTCGATGGCGGCCTGGATCTCTTTTTCCCCGCGAAGATCACCCAGGAGAATCGCCCCGGCGATCGTGTTTCCCGCAATGACGAGCTTCCGGTACACACATTGTCGGTCATCCTGGGCGACGATGCATTCCTCTTCCCCCTCTGCATCGATGTCTCCTATGGAAATGAGGTCGATGCCGGCAACCTTCAAGCGATTGGCCTGGACCGTCCCTTCGTAAATGGTCTCCCTGCCTGCCATGTTGGCGCCGGCGGCACGACCCTGGGCCATGGCCGCGGGCCAGATCCCATAATACATTCCTCTGTGCTCGGCAGTGTCCCCGGCGGCAAAGATGTGCTCGATGCCTGTCTGCAACCTGTCGTCGACCTTCACGGCACGCCCGCAGGGAAGACCGATCTGCCTTGCCAGGGTCAGCTCCGGTTCCACTCCGGCCGAAAAGAGGACCATGTTCGTCTCAAGGGTATTGCCGCTCTCGAAGTGCAGGGAAAGTTTCCCGTCCGACCGGACGATCTCCCGGGTCCTCTCGCTCAACAGGAAGGCAAAGCCCATCTCCTGCAGTTTCTGCTGGAGAAGGCGGGCCCCCTCAGGATCCATCTGGCGGGGAAGCATCCTAGGGTTTCTCTCCACGATGGTGACCTTGAGCCCCCTTCTCCGCAGGCCGTTTGCCGCCTCAAGGCCGAGGAGACCGCCGCCTACGAGGGCCACGGCTTCTGCCGCCCCGGCACGCTTCAGGATGGCATCTGCGTCATCAAGAGTTCGCAGCGTGTAGACCCCTTCGCTATCCCCTCCCTTTATGGCCGGGCGAGAGGCTGTGCCTCCCGTAGCTAGAAGAAGCCGGTCGTAGGCGAACGTCATGCCGTCAGCTGCTGTGACCAGGCGGTTGCGGGGGTCAATGCCTGTAATTTCCGTTTTGAGGTGAACTGCAATGCGATTTTTTTCATACCAGGGACCGTCGTGCAGGGTGAATCCTTTCAGCGCCTTTTCTCCGGCCAGATATTCCGGCAAAGCCGGCCGGTAATAGAAGAAATGCCCCTCCCTCGTGAACACCCGGATCTCCGAATCCGGATTGAGCTTCCGAATCGTCTCGGCAGCCGTATTGCCTGCCGCCCCACACCCCACGATGACGTAACGGCTCATGTCTCTTTCCTCTTCTTTTCTCGGGACTTGGAAGGTTGACTCGCACCTTACACCCCTCGACACAGGTCGTCAAGCCACATCTGACTTGTCATTTATAGTATGAATTTGTCATTTTTTGTTGCTCTTTGTTATTCGGTTTACTATGATTCCTTTCCCGGAGGCCGTCATGTCAGAAAAGATGATGAACACAAAGGAATTAGCCGAATATCTCGGAATCCACGAGAAGCAGGTTTACGCCCTCATCAAGGCGGGACGAATACCCGGAACACGGCTTACGGGAAAGTGGGTTTTCCCGAAGAAGCTCGTCGACGAGTGGATCGAAACCAGCGCCCGAAGCGGGCTCAAAGAGGCAAGAGAGAAGAGCCGCGGCACGGAAGGAGCGCTCCTCGCATCAGGGAGCAATGACCCGGTTCTCGACATCCTGCTGACGCTCATGCGGCAGACCCATCCCGAGCTCTACTTTTTCTGCGCAAACACCGGGAGTACGGAAGGTCTCCGCGCTCTCAACGGCGGATATACCGACATCGCCTGGACCCACTTGCTTGACCAGGAGTCGGGCCGATACAACACTCCCTTTCTCCCGCGATACCTGCCCGATATGAAAGTTGTACTCGTTCACCTATTCCAGAGAGAGATAGGCATCGTCACGGCGCCCGGCAACCCCCGCGACATTGAAAGGTTCGAAGACCTGACCCGGGCGGGTGTCCGATTCGTCAACCGTCAGATCGGTTCGGGAACGCGGATGCTCCTTGATCATCAACTGGATTTGTCCGGCATCCAATCGGGGGCGATCAATAGCTACGAGCGGGCGGTCTACACGCATGTGGAGGTCGGTCTCTCGATCCTCTCCGGTGAGGCCGATGCAGGCATGGCCACCGTGGCTGTAGCCAGGCTCATGGGGCTTCATTTCATCCCCGTGACCCGGGAAAACTTCGACATGGCCCTGGGACAGGCGACCTATTTCGACAAAGGCATCCAATCCCTTATCGAACTTCTCCGATCCACCGGAATCCGCGAGCGCTTCGAAAAGCTTGGAGGATACGGCTTCGAGGATTCGGGGAAGATCCTTTATTCGAACATCTGAAGGAGGAAATACATGAAAAAGTGGCTGCTGCCGGTGCTGTTGAGTCTCATGGTCCTCGTTCCCGGCATGTGCTGGGCGCAAAAAGGCGGTTTTGTTTTCATGGCCAGTACCATCGGGCCCATCGACTCGGGGATCGTGGGTGCGCTGGAGGATCAATTTGAAAAGGAAACGGGCATCCGGGTCCGCCACGTAGGTGCCGGCACCGGTGCCGCCCTGAAGATCGCCGAGATGGGCAACGTCGATCTCGTCATGGCCCACGCCAAAACCCTGGAGGAGAAGTTCCTCGCCGAGGGCTATGGAACCGAACGGATACCCCTCATGTACAATGATTTCGTCATCCTAGGCCCCGCGACTGATCCCGCCGGTATTAAGGGGATGAAAACGGGCGCCGAAGCCCTCCGAAAGATCTCCGAAAAGGGCTCCCTCTTCATCACCCGGGGCGACAAATCGGGGACCCACGTGGCTGAGATGGAGATCTGGACGAAAGCGACGATCAAACCCGCCGGCCCCTGGTATGTCACCTACGAGAAGGGCGCAGAGGGAAACGTCCCCACGACCCGCTTCGCCGATGCAAAGGAATCCTACGTCTTCATGGATCGGGCGACTTACCTGGCGCTGAAAAAGGAAATCAAGCTCATCATCCTCGTCGAAAATGACGAGGCCCTGCTGAACTACATTTCGCTCATCCCGGTGAACCCGAAGAAGTTCCCCCGTGTAAACCATGGGGATACGATGATGTTCGTGAAGTGGCTCACCGACCCCGCGAAGGGGCAGAAGATCATAGCGAATTTCGGCAAGGACAAATACGGCGCCCCTCTCTTCTTCGCCAACTCGAAGGAGTGGCAGGCCGTCAACAAGAAAAAATAGAGAAAAAGAGACCACCCGAAGGAGGCATACCATGAAGCACAAGGGATTCATTCTCTGTCTGTTACTCGCACTTGCCATGACCGTATCCATGGTGGGTATCGCGGCGGCGCAACCGGCACAGAAAAATGTTATCCTCGCTACAACGACAAGCACCCAGGACTCGGGGCTTCTCGATGTTCTGCTGCCGATCTTCGAAAAGAAGACGGGATATTTCGTGAAGACCATCGCCGTGGGCTCCGGCCAGGCCATGGCCATGGGCGCCAAGGGCGAGGCCGATGTGCTGCTCGTCCACTCGCCCGCGGCGGAAAAGAAGTTCATGGCCGACGGCAATGGAGTGGAACGCAGGCTTGTCATGCACAACGACTACATCATCCTAGGCCCTCCGGCTGACCCGGCCAAGATCAAGGGCATGAAAAAGGCCTCCGAGGCGTTCAAGAAGATCGCCGCAACAGGGAGCATCTTCATGTCCCGCGGGGACAATTCGGGCACCAACGCAAAGGAAAAGGATATCTGGAAGGCCGCCGACGTGAAATATGATGGCGAGAAGTGGTATCAGCAGACGGGGCTCGGTATGGGGCAGACCTTGGCCGTGGCGGCCGAGAAGAAAACCTACACGCTTGCCGACCGCGGAACCTACCTGGCGCTGAAGAAAAACCTGGGCCTCGATATCCTGGTAGAGGGCGACGGCATCCTGCTCAATATCTACCACGTCATCGAGGTGAACCCGAAGAAGTGGCCCAAGGCCAACTTCGCAGGCGCCAAGACCTTCGGCGACTTCATGGTTTCGAAGGAAACCCAGGCCATCATCAAGACCTTCGGCATCGACAAGTTCGGCTCACCGCTCTTCTTCCCAGACGCCGGCAAGAAAGAGGAGGCCCTGGGCATTTAAATGGATATCATCCTCGAAGGCATCCGTCAGGCCTTCGTCCTGCTTGTCACCTTCGACCCCGAGGTCATCGGAATCACATGGTTTTCCCTGAAGGTCTCGGGCACGGCGACGCTCATCAGCCTCTTTATCGGGATGTCCGTGGGGACCGTGGTGGCCCTCACGCAGTTTCCCGGCCGCAGATTCGTCGTGAGCCTCATCAACACGGGGATGGCCCTGCCGCCTGTGGTGGTGGGGCTCTTTGTCACGATCTTTTTGTGGCGAAACGGCCCCCTGGGTTTTCTCGAAATCCTCTACACGCCGGCAGCCATGATCCTCGCCCAGGCCATCATCGCCACACCGATCGTGATGGGAATTTCGCTTGCGGCGATGCAACAGCTGCCCAAGAAGCTGAGACTCCAGATCCTTGCCCTGGGGGCCACGCGCCTGCAGATGGTTCGAATCCTCATCCGCGAAGCAAGGCTCCCGCTGCTGGCCGCCGTCATGGCCGGCTTTGGCGGCGTCATCTCCGAGGTCGGCGCCTCCATCATGGTGGGCGGCAACATCAAGGGATACACCCGCGTCCTCACGACGGCGACGGTCATGGAGACGAGCCGGGGCAACTTCGATATCGCCATCGCCCTGGGAATCATCCTGCTTCTCTTCGCCTACCTGATCAATCTCGTCCTCACCTTCATCCAGCAGAGGGAGAGGCCTCGATGAATAAAATCCTCGAAGCGAAGAACCTCAAGGTGATCCGCGGGGGAAGCCTGCTGGTCGATGTTCCCGGCATGGAAATCTTCGGGGGGGAGACCCTCTCGCTCATCGGCCCCAACGGGGCGGGCAAGACGACTCTCCTCCAGGCCCTTTCCTACCTGATGAAACCCTCGGTGGGAGAGATTATCTTCCGGGGCCGAGCGGTGGGTGCCGAGCAGCGCATATTGGAATACCGGCGCAGGCTTGCCATGGTCTTCCAGGAGCCCCTGCTGTTCGATACGACTGTTTTCGACAACGTCGTTTCGGGGCTCAAGATCCGCGGCATCGGCGGTGCGGAGGCCAAGCGCATCGTGGATGCGCAGTTCGAACATTTCGGTATTGCGCACCTTGGCAACCGATCCGCAAAAACGCTCTCCGGCGGGGAGGCCCAGCGTACGAGCCTTGCCCGGGCCTTTGCCATCTCACCGGAGATCCTCTTTCTCGACGAGCCCTTCGCAGCGCTCGACCCGCCGACGCGAGAAGCCATCGTGACGGACCTGGAGAAGGTCCTCGCCGAGACGAAAACCACCACGATCATGGCCACCCACGACCGCAACGAGGCCCTGCGCCTCTCGGACCGCATCGCCGTCATGGAAGGGGGCCGGATCGCCCAGATCGACCGGCCCGCAGTCGTCATGAACCGGCCTGTCGACGAGTTCGTCGCCTCCTTCGTGGGGACCGAGACAATCCTGGAGGGACGAGTCGGGGAGATCAATGAAACGGCCCTGATCGTCAGGGTGAATGGGTCGGAGATCGAAGTCGTGGGTAAAGGGACGCGCGGCGAACGGGTGGTTCTCTGCATACGCCCCGAGAATGTCACCCTCACCATCCCCGACGGGAATGTAAAGACCAGTGCCAGAAATGTTTTCCGCGGGCAAATCGGCAGGATTGTTCCGTTGGGGCTCTTTCACAAAGTAGAAATTTCCTGCGGGTTCCCCTTGGTGGCCTACGTAACGACGCACGCCCTCGAGGACCTGGCGCTTCAGGAAGGTACGGAGGTGGCGGCCGCCTTCAAGGCCACGGCCGTTCACGTCATCCGAAAGAGCATCCCTTGAGAGACGCACTCACTTTTCTTATGTTGGAGGTCACACAGACAGAATGAAGAACGTATATATCGGCTTCGACGACACGGACAACATGGATGCCGACATCGGCACGGGCAAGCTGGCCCGCCGGTTCGAGGCCCTGCTGCCCGAGGGCTGCAGGCTCCGTGGCGTTGTGCGGCAGCAGCTTCTCGTCGATGACCGGATCCCCTACACCTCGCACAACAGCTCCGCCTGCCTCATCGTGGAAGTTCCCGACATCACCCTTACCCTTTTGGACACGCTCAGGGAGAGGGCCATCCGCCATATCGAGAAAGAATCCCTGACGGGAAGCGACCCGGGGCTGTGTCTGGCCTGGGGTGACAACGGGGCCTTTGTGCCCCTCATGGAATTCGGCCGCGGTTGCACGGAGCGGGTCGTCACCCAGGCGGAGGCCCTCAAGGCAGCAAGGGGCTTCCATCTCTCCGGCCATGGCGGGACCAACGACGGGATCATTGGGGCCGCGGCGGCCGTGGGGCTCACGGCATCGGGCTGGAGCGGGCGGTTTATCGAGTTCGCCCGCCTGAGAGATTTTCCAAACATCGTCACCGTCAGAGAACTCGAAGGGCGTGGCATTTTCGTCGTCTCTATGGACCGCGATGCCGTCTCCCCGCACCCCGAAGACCGGGTGGACACGAAGGGATGGCTCCGGCCACGTCTTTTGGGTCACAGGGCGGTCGCACCCGTGCTACCTTCCGGCAATGGTTTGTGGTACACTCTCTGGGAAAAGCGCAGTAAAAAATCCCACGGGAGGTGACGATTATGCCAGGGAAAATTTTCTACCGTGAGCGTGGAAAGGTCGGCGAGGGGGAAAAAAAACCACGGTTTAAGCTCGTGGCCGTATCCGGGGTGGAAATCGATTTTTACTCCAACCATCTCCGGAAAAAGGAGTTGGAGCAGATCGCCAAGGCGGTCGGCGCAAAGCTCGTCCTGATGGATAGGGGTACAAAAGGCGATGAACGCGAAGTGGAAGTACGGGAACAGACAAAAGGCAGGAAGTCAAAAAGTTAAAAGAACAGGAAGCCAACAGACATCCGCATCGCCATAACGGAAACAATGGAGGCACCATGGCGCTGATTAGGGAGCGTGACGGGAAGCGTTTGCATGTCAAAAGCAAGCTCATGGGGGAGAGTCTCGTCAGCCAATCCTTCGCCGAGGGATACGACGTGGCTCCGCAGCAGAGGCTCTTCCCTGACGTGAATGTCTTGAAGATCGGAGGGCAATCCATCTGCGATCTCGGGAAAAGGGCACTGCCGGCGATCGTGAAGGAACTCGCCGCCAACAAAAAGAAGCACAAGATGTTTCTCCTGACGGGAGGCGGGACGCGCAGCCGTCATATTTACGCCATCGGCCTCGAGCTCGGGATGCCTACGGGGATCATCTCCAAGTTTGGCAGTTCCATCTCCGAACAGAACGCGCTGCTGGTGGCCACGCTACTTTCTCCCTGGGGCGGCATCAAGATCGGCCACGACGAAGTCCTGAAGCTCCCGACCTACTTCGCCCAGGGCTGTATCCCCGTCATGCACGGAATGCCCCCTTACGACTACTACGCCCTGCCGTCGCCGAAATGGCGGATCCCCATCCATCGAACCGACGTGGGTACCCTGATCGTGGCGGATCTCATCGGGGCGAAAAGCTGCATTCTCGTGAAGGACGAAGACGGTCTCTACACGGACAACCCCAAGAAGAACAGGAAAGCGAAATTCATCGCCGAGATCAGCGCCGGGGAGCTGATCAGACGAAACATGGACGATCTCATCGTCGAGCGCCCCTGCCTGGAGATCCTCCAGAACAGCGAAGTCCTCGACCGCATCCAGATTGTAAACGGTCTCAAGGAGGGAAACATCACGAAGGCCCTCAACGGCAAGCCCGTCGGGACGATCATCCACAAATAACGTCTGGCGGGTACCGAGTGAAAGTAACCCTCTATCGGACCGGTGATTTGCATTTGAAAGGAGTCTGACATGAAGAAAGGATTGTTGGTTTTCGCTATTGTTCTCAC
>CAZVLL010000021.1:0-34465 GCA_964628025.1 uncultured Syntrophaceae bacterium | reverse complement strand
CTGACCAACGGATTAAAAGTCCGCTGCTCTACCAACTGAGCTAACGGCCCGGTCGCGGCCGAGGCCGCAGTGCAAAACAGGGTGTAGGGTGTAGCGTGTAGGGACGCGGGCTGTCACCCTGTCCGGGGTACTTTACTGCAACTGCACGCTAGATGCATTCATTCGCTTAGCGCCGGAACGGATTCTCCGTCACGATCGTCTCGTTGCGGTCGGCGCCGACGGACACGAGGACCACCTTGATCCCGGAGAGGTTCTCGATGGTATCCACGTAACGCCTCGTATTCCGGGGCAGGTCTTCCATCCGCTTGGCCGTGCCGATGTCTTCCGTCCAGCCGTCCAGTTCCATGAAAACGGGCTGGCATCGCTCGAAAACCCGGAGATCCGACGGAACGGCTTTCGTGAACTCCTCGCCGTTCTCCGTGCGGTAGCCTACGCAGATCTTCAGCTTGTCGATGCCCGTCAGCACATCGAGCTTGGTGATGGCCAGACCCGTGATGCCCGAGACCCGGGCCGACTGGCCTACCAGCACCATGTCAAGCCACCCGCAGCGGCGCTTGCGTCCCGTCGTGGCGCCAAACTCCTGCCCCACCGTCTGGATGTGCTCACCGATTTCGTCGGCAAGTTCCGTGACAAAGGGACCGGCGCCCACGCGGGTCGTGTAGGCCTTGACGATTCCAATCACCGAGTCGATCTTTGTGGGGCCCACCCCGGATCCGCAGCAGGCATTGCCGGCCACCGTGTTGGACGAAGTGACGAAGGGGTAGGTTCCGTAATCCACATCGAGATGGCAGCCCTGGGCGCCTTCGAAGAGGATCTTCTTCTTCATGCGGATCGCCTCGTCGAGCTGGAGCGAAATGTCCGCCGCATGCGGTCTCAGGACCTCGGCGTATTGCAGATACTCCTCCAGGATGGATTTTTCATCCAGGGGCTCTTCACCGAATCGCTTCGTGAGAGTGAAGTTCTTTTCCTCGACGTTCTGCTTCACCTTTTCGGCGAAGACTTCGGGATCCAGCAGATCGCAGATGCGGATGCCCATGCGGGACACCTTGTCTTCGTAGGCAGGTCCGATTCCCCGCTGGGTCGTCCCGATCTTGCCCGCGCCTTTGGCCGCTTCGCGCGCCGCGTCGATGCGCCGGTGATAGGGCATGATGACGTGCGCCTTGTCGCTGATGACGAGCTTCGTATGGGGCGGAAAGGCATGTTGCTCTTTCAGGTACTTGATCTCCTCGATCAGCACACCGGGGTCGATGACCATGCCGTTGCCCAGCATGCAGATCTTGTGATCGTGGAGGATGCCCGACGGGATCAGGTGCAGGATCGTCTTTTTGCCCTTGACGACAATCGTGTGACCGGCATTGTTTCCTCCCTGAAAGCGGACAATGGCGTCGGCATCTTCTGCATAGAGATCGACGATCTTTCCTTTTCCTTCATCGCCCCACTGGGTCCCTACAACGACCACGCTTGACATAGACTGTCTCCGGGTTGGTTTACTTACATCTCCAGCTGGGTGAGGGAGATGACATTCGGAAGCTCCGTAAGTTTGCCCAGGATGTCCTCGGGCACCACGGTATCCGTCGAAAGCACAACGAGGGCCTTGCCGTCCACATGCTCACGACTCAGCTGAAAACGTGCAATGTTGATGCCGCTGCTGCCGAGCGTCGTGCCGATGTTGCCGATGACGCCGGGCTTGTCGTTGTTGTACAGCACGATCATGTGCCCTTCGGGTATCACTTCCATCGAAAATTTCTCGATGCGCACGATGCGGGAATCCTGCTTGCCGAAGATGGTCCCGGCGGCGGAACTTTTCCCCTCCGTCGTCTTGATGGTCACGGAGATCAGGCTCGTGAAGTCTTTCACCTCGCTCGATCGGGTCTCGACGACCTTGATGTTGCGTTCCTTGGCGATAAAGGGAGCGTTGATGAAGTTGATGTTGGCATTCAGGATCGGCGTGAGAAGCCCCTTGATCAACGCGATGGTGAGCGGTGCCACATTGTAGTTGATGATGTCGCCGGCATACTCCACGGCCACTTCCTCGATCCCGCCCTTCACGATCTGGGCCTCGAAGGTCCCGAGCTTCTCGGCCAGCACGAGGTAGGGCTGGATGTGCGCCAGCAGCTCCGCGCTTACCGACGGGAAGTTGATGGCGTTGCGGATCTCGCCCTTCGTCAGGAAATCGGCGATCTGCTCGGCGATGGCGATGGCCACGTTGCGCTGGGCTTCGTCGGTGGAGGCCCCCAGGTGGGGCGTGGAAATCATCCTGGGGTGATTCACGAGTTCGGTGTTCTTCGTGGGTTCTTCCTCGAAGACGTCGAGGGCCGCACCGGCCACCTTGCCGGAGTTGAGCGCGGCCAGCAGGTCCTTCTCGCTCACGATACCGCCGCGGGCGCAGTTGACGAGAAAGACGCCGTCGCGCATCTTGGCGATGGACGCGGCATTGATGATGTTTCTCGTGTCCTTCGTGAGCGGCGTGTGCATGGAGATAAAATGCGAGCGCTTCAGCAGCTCGTCGAGGCTCACCAGTGTGATGCCCATTTTCTCGGCCGTCTCGGGGGCAAGGAAGGGGTCGTAGGCGATGACGTTCATCTTCAGGCCCTGGGCGCGGTCTGCCACGATGGTGCCCACCCGGCCGATGCCGATGATCCCCAGGGTCTTGTTGTAGACCTCGGCTCCCATGAACTTGTTCTTTTCCCACTTGCCCGATTTCATCGAGGCCGTGGCCTGGGGAACCTGTCGGGCCAGCGCAAACATCATGGCGATGGAGTGCTCAGCCGTGGTGATGGTGTTGCCTCCGGGCGTGTTCATGACGACGATGCCGCGCTTGCTGGCCGCGTTGACGTCCACGTTGTCGATGCCGATGCCGGCCCGGCCCACGACCTTCAGGTTGTCGGCCTTCTCGATGATTTCCTTCGTCACCTTCGTGGCGCTGCGGATGGCGAGTCCGTCGTAGTCCTTGATCACCCCCTTGAGCTCGTCGGGCGTGAGGTTCGTCATCACGTCCACCTCGAGGCCGGGGGTATTTTTCAATATGTCGATTCCCTCCTGGGATAACGTATCGCTGATGAGCACTCTCTTCATCGATTTGCTTCCTTTCTTTGCGGGCATTTCGCCCTCCTTCATCTTTTCTTACTTTGTCTTCTGAAGATAGACCTTCTCCAGGGCGTCGAGCGCCCTTTTGATGTCTTCCGTTTCAACCGTGGGACCGCACCAGAAGCGGAAGCCCGCGGGGGCATCCCGGTAGGCGCTCACGTCGTGGGCCATGCCTTCCTTGCTCAACTGGCCGGCCACGGCCTTGATGAATTCGCCTCGTTCCTTCTCCGACATCGCCCTGAATTTGTCGCTGACGACCTTCATGCAGACTGACGTGTTGGAGCGGGTTGCCTTGTCTTCGGCCAGCAGGGCGATCCAGTTGCGCCCGGAGACCCAGTCCTCGATGACCTTCAGATTTGCCTCGCTGCGCCGGAAGAGCCCTTCGAGGCCTAACGATTCGGCCCATTTCAATGCATCGAGATAGTCCTCGACGCAAAGCATGGAGGGCGTGTTGATCGTGTCGCCTTCAAAGATGGCCTTGTCCACGGCGCCTTTCTTTTTCAGGCGGAAGACCTTCGGCATGGGCCAGGGCGGGTCGTAGGCCGCAATCCGGGCCACAGCGCGGGGGCCGAGAACGAGGACCCCGTGAGCCCCTTCACTGCCCAGGCATTTCTGCCAGGAGAAGGTCAGGGCATCCACCTTGGACCAGTCCACGGGCATGACGAATACGGCGCTGGTGGCATCGCACAGCGTGAGCCCCTCGCGATCGCCGGGGATCCAGTCCCAGTTCGGGATCTTCACGCCGCTGGTCGTTCCGTTGGCGACAAAGACCACGTCGCTCTTCCAGTCCACGGCCTTCAGATCGGGAAGCGTTCCGTAGGGGGCCTCGAGAATCGTCGGCTTGAGTTTCAGTTCCTTCTGGATGTCCCTGGCCCACTCGCTGCCGAAGCTTTCCCACACCAGCGCGGTGACCGGCCGGGGGCCCAAAAGCGTCCACAGGGCTGCCTCGAAAGCGCCCGTATCGGAGCCGGGGAGGATCCCCAGCAGGTAATCATCGGGAACACCGAGAAGTTTCTTGCTTCGGGCGATGGCCTCGCCCAGTTTCGCCTTGGCCGGCGCTGAGCGATGGGAGCGTCCCAGGGTGGCGTCTTTCAATCCGTCAAGATTCCACCCGGGCCTCTTGTTGCAGGGACCGGAGCTTAAGTTTGGATTATGCGTCATAAACACTCACCTGTACTCGAAAATCCGAAAAAGTCTCCTTATCAGAAATCAATCGATTAAACAAGCAATTTCCAAGGTGGGAAGCCGGGTCGCGGGACCGTTTTCTATTGACGGAACCATAGAAAAACTATACGAAAAGCAGAGATTCCGGTCCAGGGTGCAGGCTAGAGGGAAAGAATGAAAAGACAGCAAAAAACCGCCTTTTTCTGCCAGAACTGTGGGTATGATTCGCCCAAGTGGGTCGGGAAATGCCCCGGATGCGGGGAATGGAACCGCTTTGCCGAAGAACCCGTCCAGACCGCCGACTCCCGGATGCCTCCGGAATTCCAGTTCAATGAGAAGCCCCGACCCCTCGACTCCGTCGAGGCTGATGAGAAGACCCGCATCAAGACGGGCATGGAGGAGATGGACCGGGTCCTCGGTGGAGGGATTGTGGCCGGATCGGCAATTCTTGTGGGGGGGGACCCCGGCATCGGCAAATCCACCCTCCTGCTGCAGGTTGTCCACCGCCTGGCTTCCGGGGGACGGAAGGTCCTTTACATCTCCGGAGAAGAGTCGGCCAGCCAGATCAAGCTCCGGGCCGACCGGATCGGGGCCACCTCGAAGAATCTCTACGTTCTGGTGGAAGTCGCCCTGGAAAATATCCTGCGACATATAAAGGAAGTAGCGCCCGCCGTCGTTGTGATCGATTCCATCCAGACTGTCTACAGCTCCCTGCTCAGCTCGGCGCCGGGGAGCGTGGGGCAGGTAAGGGAGGCCTCGGAACGCCTCATCATTCTGTCCAAGAAAACGGGAATCCCCGTCTTTCTCGTGGGCCATGTCACGAAAGACGGATCCATCGCGGGTCCCAAGGTCCTGGAGCATATGGTCGATACTGTCCTCTACTTCGAGGGCGATACGGGTCACTCCTACCGCATCATCCGCGGCATCAAGAACCGCTTCGGGCCCACCAACGAGATCGGCGTGTTCGAGATGCGCGATCGGGGGCTCGTGGAGGTATCGAACCCCTCGGAATATTTCCTCACGGAACGGCCCGAGGGGATGGCCGGCTCCGTGGTGGTGGCGAGCATCGAGGGCACCCGACCCATCCTGGTGGAGATCCAGGCCCTCGTGGCGAGCACGAGCTTTGGCATGCCCCGGCGCACGGCCATCGGCGTCGATGGAAACCGTGTGTCGCTTTTGGTGGCGGTCCTGGACAAGATCGGCGGGCTTCATCTGGGGAACCACGACATCTTCCTCAATGTGGCGGGGGGTGTGAAACTGGGCGAGCCGGCCGTGGACCTCGGGATCGTGGCGGCCATTGCCTCGAGTTTCCTCGACCGGCCTATCGACCCGAAGACGGTCGTCTTCGGCGAGGTGGGCCTGACCGGCGAGGTGCGCGGGATCAACCAGATGGAAATCCGGATCCGCGAGGCGGCCCGCATGGGCTTTACGCGTTGCGTCCTGCCCCGCACGCAGCTGAAGAGGCTGGACAAGGCCGTCGGCATTGAGATGGTTCGAGTAGGGAATCTGAAGGAACTGCTGGGAGAGATATTCTGAGATGGCGGCAAAAATTCTGATAGTCGACGATGAAAAGGATATCGTCGATCTCGTAGCGTACAACCTCGAAAAAGAGGGCCATGCGGTGCTGAAGGCTTATGACGGGGAGACGGCAATGCAGATTGCGCGGACAAGGATGCCGCAGCTTGTCATTCTCGATCTCATGCTGCCGGGCATACAGGGCCTCGAGGTCTGCAAGCGCCTTCGCCGGGACCCGTCGACGGCCGCCATTCCCATCATCATGCTGACGGCCAGAGGGGAGGAGATCGACAGGATCCTCGGCCTCGAGGTCGGGGCCGATGACTATGTGACCAAGCCCTTCAGCGTGAAAGAACTGACGGCCAGGGTCAAAGCAGTCCTTCGCCGGACCGAAATGAGGAAGGAAGCGGAGCAGGCGGAAGTGATCGTCCGCGAGGGACTC
Organism: uncultured Syntrophaceae bacterium; assembly: GCA_964628025.1. Taxonomy (GTDB): domain Bacteria; phylum Desulfobacterota; class Syntrophia; order Syntrophales; family UBA2192; genus UBA2192. Next base: position 28,257 of record CAZVLL010000021.1, on the reverse strand, counting down.
CACATCGACCTGAAGTCGTACGCGGTGACGGTGAACGGCAAGCGATTGGAGCTCAGCCCAACAGAATTCAGGCTTCTGACGTTCCTCGCCCGGAACCCGGGTCGTGTGTTCAGCCGGGACCAGATTCTTAACAGGGTCTGGGGCGATGAGTCTTATGTCGAGCCCCGCACCGTCGATGTGCACATCCGGCGCCTGCGTGCCCAGATTGAGCAAGGCGAGGGTGGCCCCGACTATATCGTTACAGTCCGCGGCGCGGGATACAGGTTCATGGACTGCTAAGTCGCCGCCGCGCTTGTCTGCAGCGCTTGCATTCATGCCGGCAGGTGCCCGACAGGCAGGAAATCCTTGACAAACTTGAGCGTTGGCTTTATAAAATCAGCATATTAATAAGCGATATTTCGAGTTCAATTATCCGAGCGCCGGAAAGAGCACGGCGTCATAGACAGGAGGCCCATCCTGCAATCGGATCAAACCAACGAACCCTGCCTACCGGCCCGACTTCGGCCGACATTCGTTCCACTCCAGAGGATAGCTATTGCCACGACCCGCTCCGGATGTCCCCTTGTCGGGACAGCTGTGCGGGGGAGGGCATTGGATCGCCGCGGAAACGGAGGAATCTGATCCCATGGTGAAAACATTCATACTGGACACAAACGTGCTGCTCCACAATCCGGGGGCCCTCTTTGCCTTCGAGGACAACGAGGTGGTCATCCCCATGGCCGTCATCGAAGAAATCGACAATCAGAAGAAACGGCAGGACGAAATCGGGCGAAACGCCCGCGTGGTGTCCCAGGAGCTCGACAAGATGCGAGAGTCGGGCTGTCTGTCGACAGGCGTGCCGCTTACCTCGGGGGGGAGGCTTCGTATCGAACTCAACCACCAGGAGATCATCGACGAGTTTCCTCCCGGTTTCGACCCGCACAAGGCGGACAACCGGATCCTTGCCGTGGCCTACTGCTTGAGCAAGCAGCTTGTCGGGCGGGTTTTCCTCGTTTCAAAGGATCTCAACCTCCGCGTCAAGTCAGACGTTCTTGGCATCCCGGCCCAGGATTTCTACAACGACAAGGTCAACTACCATGAACTCTATACGGGATCGGGGGTTGTGGATGTGACGGCGGAGGAACTCGATGCCTTCTTCAAGGAAGGGCGTCTCGAGATGAACGGCCGCGGTCCCGGGCGGCCCCACCAGTTTTTCGTGCTGAAAAATCATGTCGCAACTTCCCAATCGGCGCTGGCCCGGTATTTTCGCGGGGAGCTGCGGCCCCTCATCCACGGGGAGAGCACCAACCAGGGGATCAAGGCTCGGAACAAGGAGCAGCGATTTGCCCTGGAACTGCTGCTCAATGACCAGGTCCGCGTGGCAACCCTTGTGGGCCGGGCCGGGACAGGCAAGACGCTGCTTGCCATCGCCGTGGGCCTTGAGAAGGTCATGGAGCAGAAGAACTACTCGCGCCTCCTCATCACGAGGCCCGTCATTCCGCTGGGCAATGACCTGGGGTTTCTTCCGGGTTCCAAAGAGGAGAAGCTGCGTCCCTGGATGCAGCCCATCTACGACAACCTGGAGTTCATCTTCAGCAACAATCCAGAGCCGCACCGGATCATCGACCATCTTATGGACCGGGGCATTCTCGAAATGGAGGCCCTGGCCTATATCCGGGGCCGAAGCATCCCCAGGCAGTTCATTATCTGCGACGAGGCGCAAAACCTTACACCGCACATGATCAAGACGCTCATCACCCGTGTCGGCGAAGGCACGAAGATCGTCTTCACGGGAGACCCCGAGCAGATCGATCACCCGTATCTTGATGCCAGCAGCAACGGACTCACCTATCTCGTGGAGCACCTGAAGGACGAAGAAATCGCGGGCCATGTGACATTGTTCAAAGGAGAGCGTTCTCTGGTGGCCGAGATGGGGGCAAGATTGTTATAGCCGGTCTCCCTTTCCTCTCTCCTTGTCGATTTGTGTTGTGCGCCTCCATTCTCGCCTTTTGACGTTCATGACTTCTTCATCGGATTGTCATTGAATTGCAACAATCTCCGTGTACATTCATGTCAAACGGTCACACCGAGTGGAAGGAGGATAACAACATGACCAGGATGATGAAGTTTCTCATCGCGGGTTTCGTGGGTCTAAGTTTGATCGGGACTGCGTCATCTTATGCCGCCGAATCGATCGTCGTCAACGGTTCGACGACGGTGCTTCCCATCGGTCAGGCGACGGCGGAAGCGTTTATGAAGAAAAACCCCACCGTGAACATCTCGATTTCCGGCGGCGGTTCCGGCAACGGGATCAAAGCCCTCATCGACAGGACAACGCAGGTCGCCATGTCTTCGCGCGAGATGAAGAAGGAAGAGATCGAACTGGCGAAATCCAGACGCGTGAACCCTCTGGAGCACAAGGTGGCCATCGACGCCCTGACTCCCGTCGTGCACCCTACGAACCCCGTGGCGAACCTCACCATCGAGCAGCTTTCCCTGATCTACCAGGGCAAGATCCGCAACTGGAAGGAAGTGGGCGGCAAGGATATGCAGATCGTCGTCATATCCCGCGACACAAGCTCCGGCACGTACGAGAGCTGGCAGGAGAAGGTACTCCACAAAGAAAAGGTGACCCCGAGGGCCCAGCTCCAGGCCTCGAGCGGAGCCGCCGTCCAGGCCGTCTCAAAGAATCGTTTCGCCGTCGGCTACGTCGGGATCGGTTACCTCAACAATAGCGTGAAAGCTCTCACGGTGAACGGCATCGTCGCCAATGACGTCAATGCCCTCAAGGGAACCTATCCCATCGCCCGGCAGCTTTACTACTACACCGATGGTCCGCCGAAAGGTGCCGCTTCCGAATATATCAAGTTTGTCACAGGTCCCGAGGGTCAGAAGATCGTCAAGAAAGAAGGCTTTGTCCCGGTAAAATAGGCAAAAGGCAGGAACATCCATGGCAAGGAGACTGAAAGAGCTCATCATCAGGCGCATCTTTTTTCTTTTTGCCTGCCTGTCGATTCTGATCCTCGGCCTGATCGTCGCCTTTCTGTTCCGCGAAGGCATCCCCATCTTCCGTATCGTCTCCGTCCGGGACTTTCTCCTGGGAAGCGAGTGGTACCCTACGTTCGACCCACCGGCCTTCGGCATCTGGCCGTTGATCGTGGGGTCCTTTATCGTAACGTTCTTTTCCACGCTGATTGCCGTACCGCTCGGGGTTCTTTCCGCCGTCTACATCTCGGAGATTGCGCCACGGCCGGTCAAAGAAATTCTGAAGCCCGCCATCGAAATGCTGGCCGGCCTTCCCTCCGTCGTGCTGGGTTTCTTCGGGATGGTCGTGCTGGCGCCCTGGCTTCAGGACACCTTCGACCTGCCCACGGGCCTCAACATCGTGAATGCATCGCTGATGCTCGCGCTCATGGCGATTCCGACGATCTCGAGTATCTCCGAAGATGCCCTCTACGCCGTGCCCCGGGAATTCAAGGAAGCCTCCTTCGCGTTGGGGGCGACGAAGTCAGAGACGATCCTCAAGGTCACCATCCCCTCGGCGCTTTCGGGCATCTCAACGGCCGTTATTCTCGGAATGGCCCGGGCCATCGGCGAGACGATGGTTGTCCTCATGGTGGCCGGGGGCGCGGCGGCCATACCGGAGGGCCTCTTTGATTCCGTCCGGCCCATGCCGGCCAGCATCGCTGCGGAGATGGGCGAGGCGCCCTTCCGGAGTGAACACTACCATGCTTTATTTGCTACGGGCATCGTGCTTTTTGTACTGACCCTGGCATTCAACCTCATCGCCGACTACGTATCCCACAAGTTCAGGGAAGTGGGATCGGGCACGTTGTAATCGCGGAAACCCTATGGCTCTTCAATCCTCCATGCGATGGCGCTATTTCAAGGAAGGGCTCTTCTTCGGGCTCGTGCGGCTCTCGGCCTTCGTCATCACGGCCGCCCTCGGCGGGCTTCTCTTCTATATCTTCGTCAATGGTCTTGGCGCCATCAGCTGGGAGTTCCTGACGCTGCCCCCCACGGACAGCATGACAAAGGGCGGCATCATGCCCGCCATTCTGGGGACCGTCTATCTGACGCTGGGCGCCATCTTCATCGCCCTTCCCCTGGGGATCATGTCGGCCATCTACCTCACGGAATACGCCAGGCAGGGCCCCCTCGTCCGGGTCATCCGGATCGGGGTGAACTGTCTTGCCGGGGTGCCCTCCATCGTCTTCGGACTCTTCGGGCTCGGGCTCTTCGTCGTGTTTCTCCAGTTCGGCTCCTGCATCCTCTCGGGGGCGCTCACGCTGGGGATCCTGATCCTCCCGACCATCATCGGGGCCTCCGAGGAGGCGCTCAAGGGGGTACCGCAAACCTTTCGGGAGGCCTCCCTTGCGCTGGGCGTGTCCAAGTGGCAGACCATCTACCGGATCGTTCTTCCCAACGCACTGCCGGGTATCCTCACGGGATCGATCCTCGGCATCGGGCGGGCCGCCGGCGAGACGGCGCCCATCATGTTCACGGCGGCGGCCTTCTTCACGGCAAAGCTGCCCTCGTCGATTTTTGATGAAGTGATGGCGCTGCCCTTTCACATTTACGTGCTCGCCACGGCGGGCACCCACATCGAGGCGACGCGGCCCATCCAGTACGGCACCGTCCTGGTGCTCGTGGGGCTCGTCCTGGGGGTGGACCTGATCGCAATCGTTATTCGGAGTACCATCCGGAAGAGAAAAAGGTGGTAACGGTGGAAGACAATCGTGTAATAAAAACGAAGGATGTCAATTTCTATTACGGCAGTTTCCGGGCGCTCACCGATATCTCCATGGACTTCGAGAAGAACCGGGTGACGGCCCTTATCGGCCCCTCGGGCTGCGGAAAGTCGACGCTGCTGCGGCTGATCAATCGGATGAACGATCTCATTGACGGCACCCGGGTGGAGGGGGAGGTTCTCTTCGAGGGGAAGAACATCTACGACCCCGAGGTGGACCCCGTCGAGATCCGCAGGCGCATCGGAATGGTCTTCCAGAAGCCGAACCCCTTCCCCAAGTCCATTTTCAACAACATCACGTACGGGCCCCGGCTGACGGGCCTCACCGACAAGATCGATCTGGAAGCGCTGGCCGAGCAGAGCCTCAAGCAGGCCGTACTCTGGGACGAGGTGAAGGACATCCTGGGCCAGTCTGCCATGATGCTTTCCGGTGGGCAGCAGCAGCGGCTCTGCATCGCGCGGGCGCTGGCCATGAAACCCGACGTACTGCTGATGGACGAACCCACGTCGGCGCTGGACCCCATCTCGACGGCCAAGATCGAAGAGCTGATCCAGGACTTGAAGAGGCTGTACACGATCATCATCGTCACCCACAACATGCAGCAGGCGGCCCGCATTTCGGACAAAACAGGATTCTTCTACATCGGGAAGCTCATCGAGTACAACGACACGGAGAAGATCTTCACAAAGCCCGACGTCAAGCAGACGGAAGATTACATTACGGGACGGTTTGGCTGATTCCCGGGAAGGCACGAGGCGGAACATGGAAGAACGAAAGAGAACCAGCACCCACTACGAGAGGGAACTCCAGGACATCAAGCAGAACCTGCTGTACCTGGGGGCCTTGACGGAAAAGGCCATCGAGAACGTGACGGCCTCTCTTCTGGACCGCAAGTCGGACCTGGCCCAAAAGGTCATCGAGGGGGATACCGAGATCGACAAGCTGGACACGGAGATCGAGGATCAGTGCATCCGCCTGCTGGCCCTGCGCCAGCCCATCGCCCGGGACCTGCGGTTCATCACGACGGCCATCAAGATTAACGGCCATCTCGAGCGGATCGGCGACATGGCCGTGAACATCGCTGAGAGGGTTCTCCATCTCAACGAGGTGGCCCAGCTGAAGCCGTACATCGATCTGCCGCGGATGGCGGAGATTGCCCGGGAAATGATTCGGGGCAGCATCGACGCCTTCGTCCGGGAGGACTGCCATCTGGCCAACCGGATCCGCCGGATGGATGCGGCCATCGACACCCTCAATGAGCAGATCTTCCGGGAACTGCTGACCTTCATGCTGGAAGATGCCCGGACGATTCACCGGGCCCTTTTGATCATGCAGGTCTCGAAAAATATGGAGAGGATCGCCGACCACGCCAAGGGTATTGCCGATATGGTCGTCTATATGGTCACCGGGATTAACGTGAGACACCAGTGGCCGGGCGACACAACCGACGATATCTGCGAAACCAAGAGGCATGAAAGCTGATGAAAGGCCGGTTGTTCTTCAAAATCTTTGCCACCTATCTGGCAATCGCGGTGCTTGCCATCGGCATCGTGGGGTTCCTGGCGGGAAACCAGATCCGGGCGAAGCTGGAGAAACAGATCGAACTCGAACTGATGTCCTACGCCGGGCTTGTCGATCTCTACCCCTTGAAGGAAATCCAGTCCCGCGTCGAGGAGATCGCCCTCATTGCCCGGGCCCGCGTCACTGTCATCGACGGGGAGGGAAAAGTCGTTGCCGAAACGGATCAGGAAGCGGCCACCCTGGGCAGCCATCAGGAGCGCCCGGAGATCCAGGAAGCCCGGGTCCGCGGGAAGGGAACGGCCACCCGATACAGCCGGACGCTGCGAGAGGAGATGATGTTTGTAGCCCTGCCCATCCGGAGCGGATCGGAGATCGTCGGATACGTCCGCCTGGCCCGGTCTCTCGGCGAGGTGAGGAAAAGCATCGAAGAATTCACTGGGATCCTGTTTCAGTCCTTCCTTCTCCTCCTCCTTTCATCCATGGTCGTCGCGCTGATCTTCTCCCGGAAGATCACCACGCCCATCCGGGAAATGGAACAGTTCACCGAGAGGCTGCGGAAGGGTGAAGCACCGGGAACACTCCTGATTCAATCTTCCGACGAGATCGGGATGCTGGCCCGAAATATCAACTATATAGTGGATGAGCTGCAACGGAGGATCGCCGCACTTCAGGAGGAAAAGGCCAAGGTCGAAGCCGCCTTTTCAAGCGCCCTCGACGGGGTCCTGATCCTCGATCGCCAGGGACGGATCGAGACGGTCAACCAGGGCGTGTCGGACCTGATCGGGGAGCGATTCCGGGATATTCAGGGGAAGACACCCCTGGAAGCCTTCCGGAATCTCGAACTGCAGAAAGCCCTCGACCGCTACCGCATCGACGGAATGGCCCTGTCGCAGGAGATAGAACTAGGCGAGGGAAATGCCGTCGTACTCGATGTGAGCATCACGCCTGTGCGCGGAACGGGCCCGGCGGAAGGCAAGACGATGCTTGTGTTCCACGACGTGACCCGTCTCAATAAACTGGAACGGATGCGGGTGGATTTCGTGGCAAACGTGACCCACGAGATCAAGACTCCTCTCACGGCTATCCTCGGATTCGTCGAAACACTCAAGGAAGGGGCCATCGAGGACCGGGAGACGGCGAAGAAGTTCCTTTCGACGATAGCTCGGCACGCCGAGAGGCTGAACCGCCTCGTAGAGGACCTGCTTACCCTCTCGAACGTTGAACTCGGTGAGATACGCTTCTATTTCGAGAGCGTCTCTCTCTCGGGGATCGTCGAAAGCGTCATGAACATCATTGAGCTGAAGGCCCGGGAGAAAAATATTGAGATCACCGCGGAGATTCCGGGGGGGCTTTCCCCCATACGGGCAGACCGGGACCGCCTGAGCCAGATCCTGATCAATATTCTGGACAATGCAGTCAAGTTCACCCAGGATGGCGGGAAGGTGTCCCTGATGGCTGAGCCGACAGCAGGCGGTGAGGTCATCGTGCGGATCACCGACACGGGGATCGGAGTGCCGAGAGACGAGGTCTCGCGGCTCGGCGAGCGCTTCTACCGAGTCGACAAGACGCGCTCCCGCGAGTTGGGCGGCACGGGGCTCGGCCTCTCCATCGTCAAGCACCTCGTGGCGGCCCACGGAGGCCGCATGGAGGTCGAAAGCGTGCTGGGACGCGGGACTGCCGTGTCTCTCTATTTCCCGATGGCCTGAACCCTTGCCCCTTCTTCCCGCAAATTTCTGCTGTCGATATGCGATTGAACGGGCTGTGAAAGTGTGCTATGACCTGCACCAAGTCCAAAGGAGGGTCCTGCCATGAAGTTTGTCCCGAAGGATGAGAAATTTTACGACCTTTTCGAAGAGCTTGCCTGCAAGATCGAAGAGGGCGGGAAGCTCTTCATGGACATCCTGAATAACTACCAGTACAGCGAGCCCAAGCTGGCGAAGCTCAAGGAAATCGAGCACGAGGCCGACGAGATTACCCACAGGGCCTACGAGCGGATGCACAAAACCTTTCTGACGCCGCTGGACCGCGAAGATATCTACGCCCTGGTCAACAAGATGGACAGCATCCTCGATATGATCGAGGCCTCGGCGGTGAGGATGTATCTTTACAAGGTGAAGGCTCCGGCCGAGGAGCTCTTCGTCCTGATGCGGATCCTGACCGAGGCTATTGCCAAGGTGAAAGTGGTCGTCCATGCCATCCGGGACAAGAAAAACTCCAAGATGATCCTCGAGGCCTGCGTGGAGATTAACACGTTGGAGAACGAGGGGGACTACGTGCTGCGCACGGCCATGGCCCGGCTGTTCGAGCGGGAAAAGGATCCCATCGAGCTCATCAAGTGGAAGGAAATTTTCGAGCGGATCGAAGAATCCATTGACGTTTGTGAGGATGTTTCCAACATCATCGAAGGAATCGTCCTGAAACATGCTTGATCCGGTGCTCGCCTCCGTCATCTTTCTGATCGTCGTTGCCCTGGTGTTCGACTTTCTCAACGGCTTCCACGATGCGGCCAACTCCATCTCCTGCATTGTCTCTACCCGGGTTCTGTCCCCGAAACATGCCGTCTACTGGGCGGCATTCTTCAATTTTGTAGCCGCTTTTGTCGTCGGCACACCCGTAGCCAAGACCATTGGTGTCGGGATCATCGACCCCGTCATCATTGACTATGAAGTGCTTCTTTGCGCGCTCATTGCGGCGATCAGCTGGAACGTCATTACCTGGTGGTTCGGTCTTCCCAGCAGCTCCTCCCATGCGCTGATCGGCGGCCTGATCGGTGCGGGCCTTGCGAAGGGCGGAATGTGGGTACTCGTCTGGCAGGGGATCATCAAGACGGCGAGCTTCATTATTCTTTCGCCCACCATCGGTTTTGTCCTGGGATTTCTGTACATGATGACCGTTCTCAATCTCACCAAGAGATTTACCGTCACCCAGGGCAACAATGTCTTCCGGAGGCTTCAGCTCGTCTCCGCGGCCATTCACAGCATGGGGCACGGCATGAACGATGCCCAGAAGACCATGGGCATCATCACGATGGTTCTTTTCAGCGCGGGTTATCTGCAGGGAGACTTCCACGTTCCCCTGTGGGTCGTCATCACCTGTTATGTCACCATTGCCATGGGAACCATGGCCGGTGGCTGGCGGATCGTGAAGACGATGGGAACGAAGATCACGAAGATCGTTCCCATGGGGGGATTCTGCGCCGAGACGGCGGCAGCCAGTTCCCTTATCGGTGCCACGCTCTTCGGCATCCCGGTGAGTACGACCCACACCATTACCGGCGCCATCATGGGCGTAGGGGCTACCCGGAGGTTCACGGCGGTCCGATGGGGAGTGGCCGGCAATATCCTCTGGGCCTGGGTACTGACGATACCGGTGAACGCTCTCATTTCTGCCGCCATTCATCTGATGATTGATTGAGCGGCAAAAAGCGTGAAACGAGAAGATTGCATTGGACAAGGTATGTTTCGTATTTCCATGAAGGAGAAGGAATATTCGATGGTTGTCTCCGAGGAGCTCCCAGGACATCAGTAAATTTTTTTTCATCCTTTTCCTTGACAGCCCCCAATCGATGCATATATATACCTCTGATTTCCCGCACAAAAAATTCGCTATCTATATAGGGTCAGCAACGCAAATAATCCGAAAAATAGATCAACAATAAAAAGGGAGGTTTGAGAATGAATATCAGGCCATTGTACGACAGGATCATCGTGAGGCGTGTTGCGGAAGAGGAGAAAACCAAGGGGGGGATTATCATCCCCGATACCGCAAAGGATAAGCCCACCGAAGGCGAAGTCGTGGCAGCGGGCAAGGGCAGATTGACCGAAGACGGAAAGGTCATCCCCATGGACGTCAAGAAAGGCGACCGGATCCTTTTCAGCAAGTACGCGGGCAATGAAGTCAAAATCGACGGCGTCGAGTACCTCATCATGAGGGAAGAGGACGTGCTCGGAATCATCGAAAAAAAGTAATTGAAGAACAGGAGGATACAATAAATGGGTGCGAAGATTCTGCAGTATGACGAGGTGGCGAGAAAGTCCATTCTCGACGGCGTCAATGCACTGGCCGATGCTGTCAAGGTAACCCTCGGCCCCAAGGGCCGTAACGTGATCATCGATAAGAGCTTCGGCTCCCCCGTCGTGACCAAGGACGGCGTCACGGTGGCCAAGGAGATCGAACTCGAGGACAAGTTCCAAAATATGGGCGCCCAGATGTTGCGCGAGGTGGCGAGCCGCACGAGCGACGTCGCCGGCGACGGCACCACGACGGCTACCATCCTGGCCCAGGCCATTTACCGCGAAGGAGCCAAGACCGTGGCAGCGGGCAGCAACCCCATGGACATCAAGCGGGGCATCGACAAGGCCGTCGAGGCGGTCATCGCGGAGCTCAGGAAGATATCCAAACCTACGAAGGACCAGAAGGAGATCGCCCAGGTCGGAACCATTTCGGCCAACAACGACGAATCCATCGGCAATATCATCGCCGAGGCCATGGGCAAGGTCGGCAAAGAAGGTGTCATTACCGTGGAGGAGGCCAAGGGTCTCCAGACGGAACTGGAAGTGGTCGAAGGCATGCAGTTCGACCGCGGCTATGTCTCCCCCTACTTCGTGACCAACCCCGAGAAGATGGAAGTCAACTTCGACGATGCCTACATCCTGATCTACGACAAGAAGATCAGTGGTATGAAGGACCTGCTCCCCGTGCTCGAGTCGGCGGCCCGCAGCGGAAAGCCCCTGGTCATCATTGCCGAGGAGATCGACGGTGAGGCCCTGGCTACGCTCGTGGTCAACAAGATTCGCGGCACCCTGCAGGTGGCCGCCGTGAAGGCCCCCGGCTTCGGGGATCGCCGCAAGGCCATGCTCGAGGACATCGCGATCCTCACGGGTGGCAAGGTCATCTCCGAGGAGATGGGCATGAAACTCGAGAATGCAACGCTGCAGGATCTCGGACGTGCACGGAAACTCTCCATCGACAAGGACAACACGACGATCATTGACGGCGCCGGCTCCCGGGCCGAACTGGAAGGCCGTGTGAAGCAGATCCGCGCCCAGGTCGACGAGACCACCTCCGACTACGACCGCGAGAAGCTCCAGGAGCGCCTCGCGAAACTCGTCGGCGGCGTTGCCCTGATCCGCGTAGGTGCGGCCACCGAGACGGAGATGAAGGAAAAGAAGGCCCGCGTCGAGGACGCCCTCAACGCGACCCGCGCGGCCGTGGAAGAAGGCATCGTCCCCGGTGGTGGGGTAGCCTACATCCGGACCATTAGTGCCCTGGAGAAGCTTGTCCTCGAAGGGGACCAGCAGGTGGGCGTCAACATCGTGAAAAAGGCCCTCGAGGAGCCCCTTCGCATGATCGCAGCCAATGCGGGCGTGGAAGGCTCCATCGTGGTGGAGAAGGTCAAGGAGAAGAAGGGACCCTTCGGGTTCAACGCGGCGACGGAAGAGTACGAGGACCTCGTGAAGGCGGGCGTCATTGACCCGACGAAGGTCACCCGCTGCGCCCTCCAGAACGCCTCCTCCGTGGCAGGGCTCATGCTGACGACACAGTGCATGGTGGCTGAGAAGCCCAAGAAGGAATCCTCCATGCCGCCCATGCCCGGTGGCGGCGGTTACGGCGGAATGGGCGGAATGGATATGTAAACCAGGACGTTTTGTGTCCTCTACAATGACTGAAAAAGGCCTCCCGTTTCGGCGGGAGGCCTTTTTATTTCCTCATCCATCCTTGAAACTCATCAAGCAATGTGGTAAGTGCATAGAATTAAAATGCGAAACGGCCGCTGAAGGCTCTTGCCCCGTCTCCTGGGTCTATCTTTTTTTTGCCTTTAGCCTTTTGCCATAATGTCTGGAGGACATTACGATGGATTACAAGGCAACCCTGAATCTGCCCAAGACCGAATTCCCCATGAAGGCCAGTCTCGCCAAAAAGGAGCCTGAGACTCTCACGTGGTGGGAGCAGATCCGAATTTACGACAGGATCCGGGAGGTCTCCAAGGGCCGTACCACCTACATCCTTCACGATGGCCCCCCCTATGCCAACGGCGATATCCATCTGGGTACGGCCCTGAACAAGATCATCAAGGACCTTGTCATCAAGTCGAAAAACATGGCGGGTTTTGACAGCATCTACGTGCCCGGCTGGGACTGCCACGGCCTTCCCATCGAGCATCAGGTGGACAAGGAACTGGGCGACAGGAAAGGGGCGCTCTCGCAAAGCGAGAAGCGTCGCTACTGCCGGAAATATGCAGAGAAGTACGTGGGCATCCAGCGAGACGAGTTCAAGCGCCTCGGGGTTTTCGGCGAGTGGGACAACCCCTACCTCACCATGGCTTATGAGTACGAGGCCATCACGGCGGCCGAGTTCGCCAAGCTGATGCTGAGCGGCGATGTTTACAAGGGCAAGAAGCCCGTCTACTGGTGCGCCACATGCAAGACGGCCCTTGCCGAGGCGGAAGTGGAGTACGGCGATCACGTGACGCCGGCCATTTACGTCAAGTTCCCGATGATTTCCGACCTTTCGGCCGTACGGCCGAAACTCAAGGGAGAGAAGGTCTTTGCCGTAATCTGGACGACGACCCCCTGGACGATCCCGGCCAACCTGGCCATTGCGTTCCACAAGGAATTCATCTATGCCGCTGTGAAGGTGAAGAGGACGGGAGAGGCTCTCATCATGGCCAGGGATCTCGTCGACTACTGCATGGACGCCTTCGGGTTCACGGAGTACGAGATCCTCGACGAGTTTCCCGGCGAGGTAGTGGAGGGACTCAAGGCGAAACACCCCTTCATCGACCGCGAGAGCGTCTTCATCCTGGCCCCCTTTGTCACCCTCGATGCGGGCACGGGCATGGTTCACATCGCACCGGGCCATGGCGCCGAGGACTACGAGATCGGCATGGAGTACGGCCTCGACAACTATGCCCCCGTCGACGAGGACGGCAAATTCACGAAGGACGTGGAGTTCTTCGCGGGCCTGTTCGTCTTTGACGCCAACGGCCCCGTCAACGAGAAACTCAAGGAAGTGGGTGCGCTGCTCGGCGTGGGCGATATCGAGCACTCCTACCCGCACTGCTGGCGCTGCAAGAAGCCCATCATCTTCCGCTCCACCGAGCAGTGGTTTATCTCCATGGAGAAAAACGGGTTGCGCAAAAAAGCCCTGGAGAGCATCAACAACGTCCAGTGGATTCCCGGCTGGGGCCGTGATCGGATCTACGGCATGGTGGAGAACCGGCCCGACTGGTGTATCTCGCGCCAGCGGCTCTGGGGTGTGCCCATCATCCTGTTCTACTGCAAGGATTGCGACACCGTCGTGTACTCAAAAGAGATCTTCGATCACGTGGTGGGGCTCATGCGCGAGCACGGCGCGGATGTCTGGTTCGAGCGCGAGCCGAAGGATTTGATGCCCGCGGGATCCGCCTGCCCGAACTGCAAGGGCACGACGTTCCGCAAGGAGACGAACATCCTGGATGTCTGGTTTGACTCCGGCGTGAGCCACGCCGCCGTGCTCGAGACGAGAAGCACCCTTCGTTCCCCCTGCGATATGTACCTCGAGGGGAGCGACCAGCACCGCGGCTGGTTCCACTCGTCGCTGCTCGAGTCGGTGGGAACGCGCGGCCGGGCTCCCTACACGACGGTACTTACCCATGGCTTCGTTGTCGACGGCGAGGGGAAGAAAATGTCCAAATCCGTCGGAAACGTCATCGATCCCCAGGAAATCATCGACAAGTTCGGCGCCGAGATCCTGCGCCTGTGGGTCGCCGCCGAGGACTACACCGACGACATCCGGATCTCCGACGAGATCCTGGAAAGACTCGTCGAGGCGTATCGCCGGATCCGCAACACGAGCCGCTACATCCTTGGCAACCTTTACGACTTCGATGTAAAGAAGGACGGTGTTTCCTATGCGGAGATGGAGGAACTCGACCGCTGGGCGCTGCAGCGGCTGCAGGCCGTCGTCGAGCGGGCGAGAAAAGCCTACGAAAATTTCCAGTTCCACATGGTGTATTACACGCTCTACAACTACTGCACGGTGGACTTGAGCTCCCTCTACCTCGACGTGCTCAAGGACCGTCTCTACACCTCCGGCAAGGTGTCGAAGAGCCGGCGCTCCGCCCAGAGCGCCATGTTCATCATCCTTGACACCATGACGCGACTGCTGGCCCCGGTCCTCACCTTCACGTCGGAAGAGGTCTGGCAGAGCATGCCCGCCTATGAAGGAAAAGCCGCCAGTGTCCACCTGACGCAATTCCCCAAGGTGAACCCGGTGTGGGCCGACGAAAAGCTGGGTGAAACCTGGAAGACACTGATCGGGGTGCGTTCAGAGATCTCCAAAGCCATGGAGACCGCCCGGAAGAACAAGGTGATCGGCCACCCGCTCGATGCCGCCGTGACCGTCACAGGCCCCGCGCCGCTCATGGATCTTCTCGGGAAGTACGAGGACGACATGAGGGCGTTCTGCATCATCTCCGGATTCCGCGTGCAAAAGGACGGCGAGATGGCGGGCGCATTCGAAAGTACGGAGATGCCCGGTCTCAAGGTCGCCGTTGCGAAGGCAGGCGGCGATAAATGCCAGCGCTGCTGGGTTTTCAGCGAAGAGCTGGGTCGCGACTCAAATCATCCGAAGATCTGCCCGAGGTGCCTCTCGAACCTGCCGTAGCAGGTTCGCGGGACGAGGGGTGAGGGTCGGGGGGTAGGCGGAAGAAAAAGAAAAGGCGGAAGGGCATCAATCCTTTCGCCTTCACTTTAGGAGTGATCGTGAAAAGAAACTATCTGTTGTTCGTTCTGACCGTGCTGGTGGTCGTCGTGCCGGACCAGATCACGAAAGTCTACATCGACACGCACATGACCCTGCACGAATCCATCCCCGTCATTCACGGCTTCTTTAATATTACCTATGTAAGGAATCCGGGGGCGGCCTTCGGGTTTCTCGCCGACGCATCCCCGATCATCCGGTCGGTCTTTCTCATCGGCGTGTCCATCCTCGCCGTGGGGCTCATCGTCTATTACATCGCCAAGATGAAGACGGAGGACATGCTGCTGGTTTACGGCATGTCGCTGATTATGGGAGGTGCCGTAGGCAACCTGATCGACCGCATCCGTCTCGGCGAGGTGATCGACTTTCTCGATGTCTACATTTCCACCTATCACTGGCCCGCCTTCAACGTGGCCGATTCGGCCGTCTCTGTCGGGGCCGTCATCCTCTTCTACAAACTGGTGAAGGGACAGGTCTAGGGGGAGGGAATTGCCGTGTGCGGGAGGCCGCGGTAACGGAGAAAGAGCGCATGAACCAAGAGACGGCGGGGATGGCCGCGGAACGCCTGGTCGCGAAAGACCCGCTTCTGAAGCCCTATCGCGACGTGCTGGAAAGGCGCATCGGCCATGCTCTGGAACTTCACAAGCGACTGACCGGCGACCGGATGAGCCTTGCGGACTTTGCCAGCGGGCACGAGTATTTTGGTCTGCACCGCCGCGGCGCTGAGTGGGTCCTGCGGGAGTGGGCGCCGAATGCGACGCGCGTCTCACTCGTGGGGCCGATGACCGACTGGAAGGAAAATGCCCTTTTCGCCCTGGAACCGCTGGACGGGACCGACGGGTTCTGGGAGGTCCGTCTTCCCCTGGATACGATGACACACGGGGATCTGTACCGGCTTCGGGTGCACTGGCTCGGAGGAGAGGGCGACCGCATTCCGGCCTGGGCCCGGCGCGTTGTGCAGGATCCGGAGACGCTGATATTCAATGCCCAGGTCTGGGATCCGCCTGCTTGTTACCGCTGGCGTCACGATCGATTCCTCCGCTTACCGCAATCCCCCTTTATCTACGAAGCCCATGTGGGCATGGCCCAGGAAAAAGAGGGCGTGGGCACCTACCGCGAGTTCAGGGAAAAAATCCTGCCGCGTGTCGTCCGTGCCGGCTACAATGTCATCCAGCTCATGGCCATCCAGGAGCATCCCTACTACGGGTCTTTCGGCTACCAGGTGACGAATTATTTCGCCGCCTCGTCGCGCTTTGGCACTCCCGAGGATCTCAAGGAACTGATCGATGCGGCCCATGCCGACGGCCTCAGCGTGCTCATGGATCTCATCCACTCCCACGCCGCCTCGAACGAGGTGGAAGGGCTCAGCTGCTTTGACGGCACGGGTCACCAGTATTTCCATTCCGGTCCGCGAGGTCGCCATGAGGCATGGGGGTCGCGCTGCTTCAATTACGCGAAACACCCGGTGCTGCACTTTCTCCTCTCCAACTGCCGCTTCTGGCTCGACGAATACCGCTTTGACGGGTTTCGTTTCGACGGGATCACGAGCATGCTCTACCTGCACCACGGTCTGGAGAAGGACTTCCTGTCCTATGGAGATTACTTCGACGCAAGTGTCGACGAGGACGCCATGGCCTATTTGACGATGGCAAACCGTCTCATCCACGATCTGCGTCCCGATGCCGTCACGATCGCCGAGGACGTGAGCGGAATGCCGGGGCTTGCCATGCCTGTCGGGGAAGGGGGGACCGGGTTCGACTATCGCTTCGCCATGGGCGTGCCCGACTACTGGGTCCGACTCCTGAAGGAAAGGGCGGACGAGGACTGGCCCCTGGGGCATCTCTGGTTCGAGCTCAACAACCACAGGCATGACGAGAAGAGCGTGAGCTACGTCGAGTCTCATGACCAAGCCCTCGTGGGAGACCAGACCCTCCTCTTCCGGATGATCGGCGCCGACATGTATTCCAATATGAGTGTCTTTTGCGAAAATATCCGGGTGGACCGGGGGGTGGCCCTGCACAAGATGATCCGCCTGATCACCCTGGCCACGGCCGCCGACGGTTATCTGAATTTCATGGGAAACGAGTTCGGCCACCCCGAGTGGATCGATTTCCCCCGGGAGGGGAACGGCTGGTCCTACCGGTATGCGAGGCGGCAGTGGAGCCTCGTCGATGACGAAACCCTGCGTTATCGGAAGCTGGCCCGGTTTGACAGGGACATGATCGACTTGGCCCGGACGAACAATCTTCTGGCATCAGGGAATCCCCGCCTTCTCCACGAGCACCATGATGACAAGGTCCTTGCCTTCGAACGGGCGGGGCACCTGTTCCTCTTCAACTTCCACCCGTCGCGCTCCTATGACGGCTACCGGGTCGATGCGTCACCGGGCGAATACCGGCTCGTCCTGGACAGCGATGCGGAGGCCTACGGCGGGCATGGGCGTCTGGATCCCTACCAGGTCTATTTCACGCAACCGCACGGGAAGGGACAGACCCTGTGCCACGAAATCAGCGTCTATCTGCCCACGCGCACCGCACTCGTCATACGCCTCTCCAATGAATCCTGATCCGACGAATCCTCCGGGAACACGGTCTGCATTATTTCCCCCGAAGAGCCGCCTCGAGGTCGATCATCTTTTCGGGCGGACCGACGAGGAAGAGGATGTCCTCCGGCTGAAGTTCAAGGTCCGCCGGCGGGATGGAGATGATCTCCGCATCGCGCCTTACGGCGAGCACCGTGACGCCGTAATGCTTGCCCAGCTTTGCCCCGGCGATCGTCTTTCCGGCCAGGAGAGATGTCTTATGGACACGAAGTGAGCGGAGATCCATGTCGGGCATGCAGGCTCCGATGTTCGGGCACGATGTGGCGTGCTTCGAGAGATTCCGGAACATGGCGTACCCATCCGACCGGATATCCTCCACGAAGCGATGGATTTCATCCTCCGGAAGAAGGTACCGCGAGAGGATCCGGCTGAAGATCTCCACGGAGGCTTCGAATTCCTCGGGGATGACCTCGTTGGCACCGAGGTCCATGAGCGGTTTGATCTCTTCGCGAAACCTGGTTTTTACGATGATGTGGACCCGGCTATTGAGCTTCCGGGCAATCGTCGTGATCCTCCGGGCGGCCGCGGCATCGTTGATTGCGATGACCAGCGTCCGCGCCTGACGGAGGTTCACGTGGTTGAGAACGGCCTCCTGGGTGGCATCGCCGTAGAAGACGGGTTCGCCCTTTTCCCGTTCGTCGCGGACCCGGTCGGGGTTTATGTCAAGCACAGCGTAAGGGATTTTCGTTTCCCGTGCCGCTTTGACGATGTTTCTCCCCGTCATGCCGAAGCCGATGATGACGAGATGACCCTTCTCGTGAAACCGCTTTGCGCCGTGGATGTGAGAGGTTCCCCGCTTCCAGCGGCGGGGGAGAGGGAAGCGGATGAGGAGTTCGACGATGCGTGGCGAGAAACGGAAGAGAAAAGGGGTCGCCATCATGGTGACCACCGAGAGGGCCAGAAATTCCTGGTAGAGATCGCCCGAGAGCAACCCCTCATTTTTCCCCGTTTCGGCAAGAATGAAAGAGAACTCACCGATCTGGCAGATCGCAAGCCCCACGAGGGCTGCAGCCCGCAGTGGAAGCCCGACGACGAGGGAGGAGCCTGTCGCCAAGAGAGCTTTGAGGAAGAGAATCCCTCCGGCGATGGTCAGGATATAGGCGGGATGCCGCGCAAGAAATCCCAGATCGAGGAGCATGCCCACGGAGACGAAAAAGAAACTCGCGAAGATGTCGCGGAACGGAAGGACATTGCCCATAGCCTGATGGCTGTATTCGTCGGAGATGACCAGGCCGGCCAGAAACGCGCCCAGGGCCAGGGAAAGCCCGGCTGCGTAGGTCAGCGATGCCACGGCAAGGCAGATGAACACCGTCGTGAGCAGGAACAACTCGCGGCTCTGGGTCTGGGTGACCTTGAGGAGAATCCACGGAACGACCCAGCGGGTGGCGACAATCGTGAACAGGACGACACCGACGGACTTGCCCACGAGGAGCAGGATGTTTTCCTGCGAGACCTGTGCCGTCCCGCCTAGGAAGGGCAGGAGAATCATCATGGGGACCACGATGAGGTCCTGGAATATCAGGATGCCCAGGGCATTCACTCCCTGCGGCGTTTCGACTTCCGCCCGGTCCTGGAGCAGTTTCATGACAATGGCGGTGCTGCTCAGAGCCGTGAGAAACCCGATGAAGACGGACTGGCGCCAGGGCTGGCCGAGCAGATGGGCCACGCCGGCCGCCGCCGCGAGCGTGAGCGTCATCTGGAGGGTCCCGCCGAGAAGCGCCGTGCGTCGGATTTCGAGAAGATTCGCAAACGAGAATTCCAGGCCGATGGTGAAAAGCAGGGCAATGATTCCGATCTCGGACAGTGTCGTGACCGCCTCGATGTCACCGACCAGGCGAAAGCCATAAGGGCCCGTGAACAGACCCGTCACGAGAAATCCCACGATGACCGGGATCTGGAGCCGGTGGCAGAGGTAGAGCACGGCGGCGGAAAGGCCGATGATAACCAGTACGTCGTGCAGAAAAAACATGACACATCCCTTCATCGATTCGAAGCGCGAAAAAAAGCCGCCATCCGTCGTGACGACAGGGGGCAGCCCGACCATCCAAATAAACCTCCAGGGTCGTGGCCCCGGACCCGATTCTATTCTAATCGATTTTGGCTGTTGTGCAACGGGAATCGTCCTCAGTTCATCATCGACGGCAGCCACAGGGCAATCTGCGGGAACAGGATGAGGAGGATCGCTGTGGCCAGCTGGGCCATGAGCATATGGAGTGCCCCTCGGAAGATCACGTGGAGCGGCACGTCCCGGGCCACCCCGCCCACGACGTAGACGTTGATCCCCACAGGCGGCGTGATCACGCCCATCTCCGTGACGACAACGATGATGACGCCGAACCAGATCGGGTCGAAGCCCAGGCTCGTGATCACGGGGTAAAAGATGGGGATGGTAAGCGTGATCATGGCCAGCGAGTCCATGAGACAGCCCATAATGATGTAGATGAAGATGATAACGGCCATGATCATATTCGGGGAGAGGGGCAGCTCTTGCACCCAGTATCCCACGTCGAAGGGGATCCGGGTCACGGCGAGAAAATGTCCGAAGACCGTGGCGCCCGCCACGATGACGAGGATCATGCAGGAGACCCGCGTTGTTTCGTTGAGCGCCTGGACAAACCCTTTCCAGCTCAGGTTGCGCCCGATAACGGAGATGGCAAGTGTTCCGAAGGCTCCCACCGCGGCCGCTTCCGTAGGGGTGAAGAAGCCCATGAAGAGGCCTCCCATAACGGCGGCGAAGAGGATGAAGGTTTCGATGACGCCGGTGAGCGAGGCCAGTTTCTCCCGGAAGGTGAATTTCGGTGAGGGCGTGACCAGCTCCGGCTTGAGCCAGGTCCAGATGAATATCGTGACGATGAACAGAAGGGCCATGAGGATTCCCGGGAGGACGCCCGCCAGAAAGAGCTTCCCGATAGACTGCTCCGTCAGGATGCCGTAGATGATGAAGATCGT
Source organism: uncultured Syntrophaceae bacterium (assembly GCA_964628025.1). Classification (GTDB taxonomy): domain Bacteria; phylum Desulfobacterota; class Syntrophia; order Syntrophales; family UBA2192; genus UBA2192. The sequence goes on along the minus strand of CAZVLL010000021.1, from coordinate 7,713 downwards.
GCTGGGCGGGATCAGGATACCGAGGCTTCCCCCTGCTGCGACGACACCCGTTGCAAGTGCGGGGTCGTAGTTGTACTTCTTCATCTGCGGCAGTGCCACCGAGGCCATCGTGGCGGCCGTGGCGCTCGTGGAGCCGCAGATGGCCGAAAACCCGGCGCAGGCTCCGATGGTAGCCACAGCGAGGCCCCCGCGCATGTGTCCCAGAAATTTGTGGGCGGCGTTGAAGAGCCTCCCGCTGATCCCGGCGTGATGGGCGACCTGCCCCATGAGCACGAACAGCGGGATGACCGTCAGGTTGTAGGACCCGAAGATGGAAAAGTAGTCCTGGGCCATGAGCTGCAGCGCCGCGTCCCAGGATACGAGGAAGGCAAAACCCAGCAAGCCCACGAGGCCCATGACGAAGCCCACGGGAATTTTCAAAAACATCAGGGCGACGAGAATAATAAATCCGTATATTCCGGCTTCGGCAGGCGTCATGGCGCAAGCCCCCTTTTCATCTGCCTGAGCGCATCCAGGAAAAGAACGAGCGAGAGCACGCCGCACCCCGCGGTGAGGCTGAAAACAAAGGGCCACGTCGGGATCCCCAGGGTGAGTGAAACCTCGCCGCTCTCGAGGAGGTCCAGCGCGTAAACCTGGCTCTGCCATGCAAGCAGGCCGAACAGAGCGGCCGACGCGAGGTGCCCTGCCCCTTCGATGAGGGCACGCGGTCTTGCCGGCAGGCGGTCGACCAGGAGCTCCACGGCGATGTGCCCCCGCTCGACGGAGGTGTAGGCCAGCGCAAAGGCGATGATCACCGCCCCGAAATAACCGGTCAGTTCATAGGTACCCGGTATCGGCCGGTCGAAAAGACGCATCACGACGTCGGCGCAGGTCAGGAGCATGATGAACACGACCGCCGCCGCCGAAACACTGTTAAGCCTGGCTGCGACCTGATCCATCGTTTTTACGATTGTGCGAAGCACGGACGAATCCTCTGTTCCAGGGTGACTATTTGTATTGCTTCCGGTACTTGGTGATCAGGGCTTCGGCCTCCTTCACGGACTGCCGTCCCGGTACACCTTTCTGATCCGCCTCTTTGATGTACTCGTCGATCGTCGGCCTGACGGCCTTCTTCCAGCGGGCGCTTTCCTGCGCCGGAAGTGTGATGATCTGATTGCCCAGGCTCTTTGTGAAGGCCCGGCCCTCCTTGTCCGCCTCATCCCAGGCCTTTCCGTGCACGTCGATCCACTCGCGGCTCACCTCGTCGAAAACTTTGCGGACATCGGGAGGGAGGGCGTTCCATTTCTTGAGGTTCATGACAACGAAAAACGCGGTAGTGTAGCCCACGTCGAAACAGTCCGTCGTGGATTTGACCACCTCGGCCTGCTTCCAGCCCTTGAGGACTTCGATGGGGCCGATCGTCCCGTCGACGATCCCTTTGCTGAGTGCCTCGTAGGTTTCCCCCTGCGGCATGGCTACGGGGACGGCGCCCAGGGCGCTCACGATCTTGGCGCTGAAACCCGTTGAGCGGACCTTCATTCCCTTGAAGTCTTCGAGGGTCTTTACGGGTTTTTTCGTGTGCAGAAGTCCGGGGCCGTGGGCGTGCAGGTAGAGGACCTTTACGTTTTCCAGGGCCTTGGGCTGCATGGTTCGGTAAAAGTCGTTCGCCACACGGGTGGCAACCCGGCCGTTGGGATAGCCCAGGGGAAGATCGAGCGCCTCCATCTGGGGGAATCGGCCGCGGGAGAGCGCGAAGTAAGACATGCCGATGTCGGAGATCCCCTTAACGACGCCATCGTAGCACTGGTCGGCCGGGGTCAGCGTCCCGCCCGGGAAGATGGATATCTTTACGTTTCCGCCGCTGCGTTTCTCGATCTCCTTGACCCAGGACTCCGCCGCCTTTGTCTGGGCATGGGTGGGCGGGAAGAAAATGCTGTAGGTCAGGGTGGTTGCTGCCTCAACCGCCGTCCACGAGCTGAACGTGATCGCTGTCGCAAGCAGCAGGATGAAGGAAAGAACTCCTGTCGTCATTTTTTTCATGGCGTTGTCCTCCACTGGATGACTGTCTGTCCGATGTGACGATTCATACTATCCCGTTGTCTGCCGGAATCAAATAATCTTTTTAGCTGACATCACTGCGGGATGAACGTGAAATACGCGGGTTGTTCCGGGAAGCCTGCATGCCCACCTGTGGGGTGAACAGCAGGCATCAATACATGTAGGAGTAAGGATGCAGGCGGGCTACGAAACAGTTTTTCTGAAAGATGGCCATTTTCATGTTGCTCGGTATCCGTTTTTCAGCAGAGAAAATCGGTTATTGGATTTTCCCACTTCTGTCAAGGTCTTTCTTGCAGTGTTATTTTGTGTCCTTCAGCTTTTCCAGCTCCTCTTTGTATTTTTCAGCCTCCGCTTTGGCCCGCTCGAGCTCGACCCGGGCCTTGTTGAGCTCCTCCTTCTCCTTTTCCTGGGTCTCCCGGATTTTGTCCTTCAGTTCGTCGAGACCCACATAGACGGCAAGCGCCCCGCCCATGATGAGAAGGACAGGAATCGCCCCCGCCAGTAGAACGAGGAAGTGCTTGTACCAGAAGACAAGCAGGACCAGGCCCAGCATGACCGATACGCCGCCGCCGATCAGGACCGACATGGGTTTCAACCTCCATCCGGGCTGCCGACAGGAGAACGTCGCCTGCGCAGCCTCAAGAGAATCTGCAGAATTTCAGTGCTTCCTTCGCACCGGGCACAGGAACAGCTTCCGTGAATTTCTAGCATGAAATCGGATATCCGGCAAGGCGAAAAGAAAATAGTGCTTGATAAAACGGGGCCATTTCCTTAGTATTACTCGCTACATGAAAAAAGGCTGAACGCCCGGCGTCAAGGAATCGGGCCGGAAAAAGAGGAGAACAACAAAACCCGTCATGGTGGAACCTGATTTCAAGAAAAGCGGCGGCCTTGTTCCCGCCATCGTACAGGATTACGAAACGAAGGAAGTCCTGATGCTTGCCTACATGAACGAGCTTTCGTGGCAAAGGACGCTCGACACGGGTAAGGCTACGTACTGGAGCCGGTCCCGCAATGAACTATGGGTCAAAGGGGAGACCTCGGGCAACGTTCAGGCGGTCCGGGAGATCCGGATCGACTGCGACAACGATACGATCCTGCTCATGGTGGATCAAGTCGGCAAGGCAGCCTGTCACACCGGATATCGCTCGTGCTTCTACCGGAAGATCTCTGGAGGAAGGGAGGAGATCGTCGGTGAACTCATCTTCAACCCGAAGGATGTCTACAAATGAAAAAACTGAAACTGGGCATACCGAAAGGCAGCCTCGAGGTCAATACGGTCGATCTGTTCAAGAGGGCGGGCTGGCGGATCAGCTACGACAGCCGCAGCTATTTTCCCGACATCGATGACGAAGAGATTTCCTGCGCCCTGGTGAGGGCCCAGGAAATGTCCAAGTACATTGAGGCGGGAACCCTCGATCTGGGCCTCACGGGCCACGATTGGGTCATCGAGAACGAGTCGGATGTCGTGGTGGTCGAAGATCTGGTCTACTCCAAGGTGCTTGCAAAACCAGCACGATGGGTCCTCGTTGTCCGGGAGGATTCCCCTGTGACAAAAATTGAGGATCTCCAGGGCAAGAAGATTTCCACGGAACTTGTCAACTTCACGAAGCGCTACTTCCGGGAGCGCGGCATCGACGTCAAGGTGGAGTTTTCCTGGGGGGCGACGGAAGCGAAGGTGGTCGAGGGGCTTGTCGACGCCATCGTGGAGGTCACCGAAACGGGCAGCACCATCAAGGCAAACCGCCTGCGCATCGTCCAGGAACTGATGCGGACCAACACGCAGCTCATCGCCAACAAGGAGGCCTGGGACGATCCCTGGAAGCGCCGCAAGATCGAGCAGATCCGCACGATGCTCAAGGGATCGCTGCTGGGCATGGGGAAGGTGGTCATCAAGATGAACGTCTCCAAGGAGAATCTGGGTCGCGTCATCCTCCTGCTGCCCTCCCTGAAGGCGCCCACCATCTCGAACCTTTACAACGAGGAGTGGTTCGCCGTGGAGACGGTCGTGGACAGCACGATCATCCGTGATCTGGTTCCACTGCTGCAGGAGGCGGGGGCGGAGGGGATTATTGAGTACGCGTTGAACAAAGTCGTTTAAGTTAGCAGTATGGGCCGCAACAGGATTCATCCGCGAACAGACTCTTTTCGACCGCTCTAGGACTCGCTGCGCTGCAGGCGCAAAAACTCGCCCTTTCGGGCTCAAACAATTTGCGCTGCGGCCGCTTCGCTTTGTCAAGAGCGGTTACCGAAAATTGCCTGACTTCGCGTCCTGAGTCCTGTCACGTCCCCACGAATAGAAAAGGACGCGTAAAAACAGGAGGGGGCATGGCAAGAAAGGCAAAGATCGACCGGAAGACGTCGGAGACGGACATCCGTATCCTTCTCGATCTCGACGGAACGGGGAAGGGCAGGATTGCCACGACGATCCCGTTTTTCGATCATATGCTCACGCTGATGGCAAAACATGGCCTCTTCGATCTGACGGTAAAGGGCAGCGGCGATACGGACATCGACGATCACCACCTTATCGAGGATGTCGGGATCTGCCTGGGAAAGGTCTTCCGGGAGGCTCTCAAGGCGAAAGAGGGGATCAATCGCTACGGGTCCGCCACGGTTCCCATGGATGAAAGTCTTGCGGCGGTTCACATCGATCTGTCGGGCCGATCGTGCCTCGTATACCATGTGCATTTCGGTACCCGGAAGATCAAGGCCTTCGACCTTGCGCTGATCCGGGAGTTCTTCAAGGCTGTTGTCGATAACAGCGGAATGACCTTGCACGTGAATGTCATGTATGGTAAGAACAACCATCACATTGCAGAGGCGATTTTCAAGGCTTTTGCCCGCGCTCTGCGGGAGGCCGTCAACGTGAACACTCGCATTCGGGGGGTTCTGTCAACGAAGGGCAGCCTTTAAGAATGAAGAATATCTTTGGATGCTCATCTTCTTTGTTGTTCTTTTCCCTGATTCGCTATTCACTACACTGAGAACCTCTTGGCGGGGGTAAAACGTGAAACCCTTTTCGAAGACCGGTTGTGCGTTCGTGGCAGTCCTCTGCATGGTTGCGGCCGTTCTCATCGGATGTGCATCGAGCACAACGGTGCGTACGGCAGAAGCCGCGAAGGATCCCGTCGTCCTGAAGCGGATCGCCGTTGTTCCTTTCGAAACGCTGACGTCCGAAGACGCCAGCCGAACGGCCCGCTGCCCGGTCTGCGGAACCGTATACAGCACCTGCGCCTTGCCCAAGAACGCCGATGCCCTCATACAGGAGCTCTTTCTCGGGAAGATGGAGCAGTCGGGGAAATTCTCTATCATTCCTCCCTACCAGAGTGATATCGTCTATCAGAAGGTGAGGGGCGAAGACGGGAAAGCGACGACGCCGCAACAGCTCCAGAAGACGGGAAAGGTCCTGGGGGCCGACGGCATCGTGGCCGGTTACGTGTCCTGCTTCCGGGAGCGCGTCGGGTATGCCTATTCGGCCGAGCGCCCGGCATCGGTCACATTCGGGGTCTACCTGATCCGGGTGAGCGACGGGGAGCTGGTCTGGGGGAAGATCTACGACAAGACCCAGCAGTCGTTTTCCGAAAACGTCTTTCAGGCCTCGACGTTTTTCAGCAGGGGCATGAAATGGGTGACGGCGGCCGAACTGGCCGAAGACGGCGTCGATGAATTGCTGAAAACTTTTCCGGGATTTCAATAGGCCCGACCGTCCGAAAGACAGGGCCGGACCGGTGTCCCGCCCAGGGAGTTGCCGGGTACCGGCTTTTTATACGGATCAGAACCGGGCCACCGGTTTCGGAGCAACAGTCCTTGATAATCATTCCAGCCATTGACATCCGAGGCGGCAAGTGCGTCCGGCTTCTCCAGGGGGATTTCCAGCGGGAGACCGTCTACAGCGGCGATCCCGTGGAAGTTGCCCTGCGATGGGCCGGAAAGGGCGCCGAACGCATCCACATCGTCGATCTCGACGGCTCCCGTGAAGGCCGCCCCGTGAACGATGCCGCCATTCGGAAGATCCTGTCCGCCGTCGACGTACCGATTGAACTGGGCGGCGGTATTCGGGACTTTGCCACGGTGGAATTTTATCTCGGTATGGGTGTTCGCTGGATCATCCTCGGTACGGCAGCTTTGAAGAACCGCGAGTTCGTCGTCGAGGCCTGCCGCCGATACCCCGGCCGGATCATCCTGGGCATCGACGCGAAAGAGGGGAAGGTCGCCGTGGAAGGCTGGACGGAGGCCACCGGTACGGATGTCCTCGAGGTGGCGAAGCGCTACGAGGGGCTCGGGCTTGCCGCACTCGTTTACACGGACATCAGCCGCGACGGCATGGAAACGGGGGTGAACGTGCCCGCCACCGAGCGTCTGGCCCGTTCCGTGGAGATTCCTGTTATTGCCTCGGGCGGTGTCGCCGGGATCGGTGATATCGACAGACTCCTGGCCGTGGCGGACTCGGGCATTCTTGGCGTGATCACGGGCAAGGCCCTGTATACGGGAGCCCTCGATCTGGAGCAGGCCATTCGAATAACGAAAGCCGATGCACCCCGCTGAACGCTGCGATCAAGGAGGTGGAGAGATGAGCGACTGCATTTTCTGCAAGATCGTCAAGGGAGAAATCCCCTGCAGCAAAGTTCTGGAAACAGATAAGATCCTCGCCTTCAACGACATTCACCCCGTGGCACCCGTCCATGTACTCATCGTCCCGAAGGAGCATATCGCGACCTTCAACGACGTCAAGGAGAGCCAGAAGGACATTCTCGAGGAGATGGTCCGGACCGCCCGGAAGATCGCCCGGGAGAAGGGGATCGCCGAGAAAGGGTACCGGGTCACCGTCAATGTCAACCCCGACGGGGGCCAGCTGATTTTCCACCTTCACATGCACGTCTTCGGGGGGCGAAAGCTCACCGATGCCATGGGGTGATCACGGGACGTTTCCCGTTGACTTGCGGTACTAAAACTGATAGGGAATTTCGGCCGTTCAGGGTGAATGGAAAGATATAAACGTCTTCGGGGAGGAAGGTATAATGAACGAAAAACTGGTCCTGTGGTTTGACGATCTGCAGTTAAAAGACATTCCCGAGGTCGGGGGGAAGAATGCCTCGCTGGGCGAAATGAGGCGGAACCTGCAAACGAAAGGGGTCAACATCCCTGACGGGTATGCCATCACGGCAGCGGCCTACCGCCACCTCATCGCGTCGGCCGGGATATGGGACAAAATCAAGGAGGTCCTTCAGGACCTCGACACCCACGATATGGACAACCTTCGCACGCGGGGGAAGAAGGTCCGCGACCTCATCTACAACGCCCCTGTACCCGGAGACTTGAGGGACGAGATCGTCAAAGCCTACAAGAGGCTCTGTGACGAGTACGGACCCAATACAGACGTCGCCGTCCGCAGTTCCGCCACCGCCGAGGACCTGCCCGATGCGAGCTTTGCCGGCCAGCAGGAGACGTTCCTGAACATCCGCGGAGAGGAGGCGCTCATCGATGCCTGCAAGCGCTGCTTTGCCTCGCTCTTCACGGACCGGGCCATCTCCTACCGCTTCGACAAGGGTTTCAACTACGAGACAGTCTTCCTGTCCATCGGCGTGCAGAAAATGGTCCGCTCCGATATCGGCACGTCCGGCGTCATTTTCTCCATCGACACGGAATCGGGCTTCAAGGACGCCGTCCTGATCA
>CAZVLL010000020.1:0-35978 GCA_964628025.1 uncultured Syntrophaceae bacterium | reverse complement strand
GCTCCCTGCTCACCCGTTCCGCTTCCTCCTTCGACTTCCGGAGAGACTCGTCCGATAGCTTCCGATCCGTAATGTCTTTGATGGATCCTTCGTAGTGGAGGAGTCGGCCGTCACTGTCGTGGATAACCCTGGCGGTGGCGGACACCCAAATCTTCGTTTTGTCCTTGCGATAAATCTGGTACTCGATGTTGTCCGTATATCCCTGTTCGCCGAGGGTCTTTTTGAATTGTTCGCGATCTTCCGGTGTCACGTAATATTGTGTTGCGATATCGGTGATGCCCGCAACCATTTCTTCCGGAGTGGCATACCCGCATATCGTCGCCATGGCCGGGTTGACCCGAATGAAGCGGCCTTCCGGCGAGCTCTGAAAGATTCCCTCGATGGCGTTCTCGAAGATGCCGCGGTATTTGGTCTCGCTTTCCCGCAAGGCCTCCTCGGCCTTCATGCGTTCGGCAAGGCGAAGTTTTTCCGTATAAAAAAAGATTCCGATGCCGCCCAGGCCGACCAGCCATATCACCCCGTACACCAGTGACTCGGCCAGCATGTTCGCGTTCCGGGCGGCGAGAAGCGGCGCCATGGACCGTGTAAAAGAGATTCCACCGCGGATTTCCCCTTCCTTGTAACCCTGGAAACCGTGGCATTTGAGGCATCCTTTGTCCGTCACAAAAGGACGCATGAGGCGCATGTGCGGTGTGTCGTCTATCATTACAATGGTATGGGATTCTTCGAAACCCTGCTCGAAGCTCTTCAGGACGTCGGTTTCCCACAGGTCGGGGGCATTCTCGGGGCGGATGGGGTTGAGGCTTGTAAGATGGGCCTGGGCGCCGTAGAGTTTCCTGTCCAGTTCATGGACCTGCCGGGTCATGTAGGCCGGGTTCATCAGGGTGAGCATGCGGCCGGACGGCGCCGGGATGTCCCGTTCGGGGATATGGGAAAGGTAGGGGCTGGGGGGTGTCTGTTCTGTGGCCGGGACGTATACACCGCCGTGTCCCGTTCCCCACAGGCGTAACAGAATATCCCGCTCGAAAGAAATTCTGGTTTCGGCCAGGACGCGATTGTAGGCATCCCTGTCGAGCCGAAACCATTCCAGCGCAAGGGCGATCCCGATGAGCAGCGTCCACACAGTGACCAGATACATCGCATAGGGACGGATGCTCGCAGAAGAAGGCTTTTCCGTATGACCGGGCATGGCACCTCTTTCTTACATTTCCTTCCGGGTTTCATTTCCCCGGCACGCCAGCTACTCTAGTGCAGGATCTGTGCTAGAAGAATGCGGCCAGGGATTTCGGGAATCAACGGCGATTCCCGGTTTCCCCTTGACAGAAGACAGGGTCCTCTTTATTGTCTGTACACAGGCAGGAGTATTTCGATACGATATAACCCACCGACAACCACAGAGAGCGCCCGGGCATGAACTGGAAAGACCTTCTCCGCCTGCCTCCCCCAAAGCTTCTGACAGCGGGTCTTGTTGCCGGAGTGATCGGGGTCGTCGTGATGACCGCCGGCTACCACGCATCGGGAAGTCCCAAGCTCTGCGGCGCCTGCCACAGCATGGACCATGTCTACAACCGATGGCAGATGTCCACCCACAAGCAATTTGCCTGCATCGAATGCCATCTCCCGGACACCAATCTCATCGGTAAAATTGCCTACAAGACAAAGGCCGGTCTCAATGACTTGGTCCACGAGACGTTCCGGGTCTATCCCGCCGCCATCTCCATATCGGCGGAAGGGGGAGAGATCGCCGGCGGCAACTGTCTGAGATGTCACTTCTCTACCGTGCAGAATACGCCCATGGGGTCAGGCGGCGCCAACTGCCTGAAGTGCCATCGTTTCTCCGTTCACAAGAGAGGTCTTGAAAAGGGAGGAGGGATCATCCTTGGACAGCAATAAAAAGATCTGGATGGTGGTGCTGGGAATCGCAACGGTCGTGCTTCTTGTTGTCGTGGTGCAGATCTTTGTGCGGACTCCCTACACGACGATGAAGATCGCCGACATTCCCGAGGGCGAATACGATCCCGCGGTGTGGGGCCGATATTACCCGCTGGAGTACAACAGTTACCTGAAGAACAAGGAGATGGCCCCGTCGCCGACAGGATTCGGCGGCAGCGAAAAGGTTCAGAAGTCCATCAAGGAGCCTGAAATCCTCGTCAACTTCAAGGGAATGCCCTTCAGCATCGACTACTCCGAAGACAGGGGGCATGTGTACGCCCTTGACGATATACGGGAGACCAAGCGAGTAAACCAGACCACCGCCGGTGCCTGCATGACCTGCAAGACGGTGCACTTGGACGAGATCTTCAAGGAGAAGGGGTGGGATTACGCAAAAATGCCCCTGTTCGAACTTCTCCCCAAACTGAAGCACCCCATCGTCTGCGGCAACTGCCATGATCCGAAAACGATGAACCTGCGCGTCATCAACCCGGCCTTTATCGAGGCCATGGGGCAGCGCGGCATCGACGTGAAGAAGTCTTCCCGCGAGGAGATGCGCAGCTACGTCTGTGCCCAGTGCCACGTGGAGTATTACTTCGTGCCGTCGAACAAGAAGGTGGTCCTTCCCTGGGCCAACGGCCTTCACCCCGAGCAGATTTACGACTACTATTCCTCCGTCCCCAACGGCTTTGAGATGGATTGGAAACATCCGGACTCGGAGGCCAAAATGCTGAAGGCCCAGCACCCTGATTTCGAGATCTGGAGCGGGGGCGTGCATGCGGGTTCCGGTGTTTCCTGCGCTGACTGCCACATGCCCTACATGAAGGCCGACGGGCAGAAATACACCTCCCACTGGGTGACGAGCCCCATGAAGCACGGCAAGGAAGCTTGCCGGACCTGCCACACCCAGGGCGAGCAGTGGCTTCTGGACCGGGTGAAGAACATCCAGGCAAATGTTTTCGAGCTGCAGCACACCGCGGGGCAGACTGTCGCGAAGGCTCACCAGGCCATCGGCAAGGCCTCGAAGGCACCGAAAGCCGACAAGGCGGAGCTCGACAAGGCCCGCGAGCTCGTGCGGAAGGCCCAGTGGTACTGGGACTTTGTGGCAGCCGAGAACAGCATGGGCTTCCACAATCCGACCATGGTGATGAACACCCTCGGGCGTTCCATCGACCTTGCGCACCAGGCGATTGGAACGGCGGAAAAGGCCTCGGGCGGGCGGTAGAGGAAGGCAAACGACCTTGAGGAGGTTGGGCGAGCGATGAGCACAAAGCGTGTTGCCGGGGCGATGATTGCAGCGACTCTCTGGATGACCCTGTGGATTTTTCCCGCAGGGGCAGCCGATGCCATATTCCGGTGCGACAGCGATACGGCGGTGCGCGGGGACTCGACGGTCCGCGTGCTCGGCATCTGTGGGGAGCCCGATTTCAAGGAGGAACTGGGCGACAGGGAGGAGGGCACTGTCGTCGGGTCCGATTCCGGTGACACGACCTTCAAGAAGGAAAAGAAACGCGTCGAGAAGTGGCACTACAACCGCGGATTCGGCGATTATATCTACGCGCTGACTTTCGAAAACGGTGTGCTCGAAAAGGTGGAAAACGCCGGACGCGGTTATTGATCAACTCAGGCAGGAGGAAAGGGATGCAGTTTCTGGTCATTGCCTACGATGGGACCGACGACAAGGCTCTGGAGCGCCGCATGGCGTCGAGAGAAGCTCACCTGGCGGGAATCCAGAGAATGATTGCCGAAGGGAAGGCGCTCTACGGGGTGGCCATTCTCAATGACCGCGAACAGATGGCCGGTTCCGTGATGGTCGTCGAGTATGCCTCCCGGGCCGAGGTAGATGCCTGGCTCAAAAGTGAGCCCTATGTCACGGGGGATGTCTGGCGGAAGATCGAAGTATCTCCGGCCCGCGTCCCACCCATTTTTTTGAAATAAAGAAGGGCGGAGGGCTGAGGGGTCAGAGAAATCCGGCCAGGTCTTTCCGTAGCGTTTCGGTGTCGGTGAAAAGAAGTCCCTGCATGCCTGCCTCCCTTGCCGCGGTGATGTTTGCCGCCACGTCATCGATCAACAGAATCTCAGCCGGATCCAGGGAGAGGGCTTCGATCAAAACCTCGAAGATTCTCCGTTGTGGTTTGGAGGAACCCACTTCCCAGGAAAGCACGATCGGGTCGAAGATGCGATAGGCCTCCTGTTCAAACAGGGGCCTGGCCGATTGTTCCGTGTTGGAGAGGATGCCCGTCCGGTAGCCCCTGCCGCAAAGCTCTCCGGCCAGGGCAAAAACATCCTCTTTTTCCCTGTAGAATTTCCGGAAGGCATCGAGCCAGAGCGACGCGGGAACTTCTCGTTTCGCCCCGGTCCGCCTGCGCACCCCTTTCCAGAATTCCTCCTCCGATATCTTCCCGTTTTGGAAGTAGGGGATCAGCTTGCGGTACGCCGCCAGCATGCATCCCGCCCCGATTCCGAGAGATTCCCGGCAATACTGGAGAATCTCTTCCGTGGGGTTTTCGATCAGCACGCCTCCCCAGTCGAAAATCACAGCCCTGATCATGTCCGGCCCTCCAGTCGTCATTCCGGGCCTGACCCGGAATCCAGTCTTCAGATGGATTCCTGCTTCCGCGGGAATGACGCATTCGAAGCAAGCTTCCGGGTTTTCACCCGGGGTGCTTCAGCGATGCCTATGAATGCACGATGCGGTCCCTTGCGCAATAAAAAAACATCGGATTCTTTCTGCTTGCGCCGCAAGACAGCATCGAACATAATGTCTTGTCCGGCAAGACAAATGGCACATCACTTGCTTTACTTCAGGATATCATTTTTTATTCTGTCCGGAGGCTGAGTCATGGCAGAGGACGACCGGAGTGGAGAAGGTTTAAAAAAAATCGAACCGATGGGCCCGGATATCGGGGTCGGAAAGGCGAACGAGGAATCCCAAGGCGTCAATGAGAATGTATTCCGGATGCTTGCTGAAAAGTCCATCGCAGGCATCTATGTCGTCCAGGATGGCGTCTTTCGGTTTGTCAATCCCAACGCAGCCTCCTATGCAGGCTATGAACCTTCGGAGATCGTCGGTACCCAGGCGTCGTCGTTGATTCATCCGGATGACCGGGAGTCGGCCCGGCAGAGATCCCGGGCGGTTTTGCAAGGCTCAGATGCAATCCAGAACGAGTTCAGAATCGTCACGAAACAGGGCGATGTACGGTGGATCCTCGAGACGGTAAGCCCCATTATCTACGAGGGGAGGCAGGCCATCCTGGGAAACGCCATGGATATCACCGATCTCAAGCGGACAGAGGAGGCGCTTCGCGAAAGCGAAAGGCGCTACCGGAGAATGTTCGAGGATGCTCCTCTCGGGATTTTCCAATCCACACCCGGGGGAAAAATCATCACGGTCAATCACGCCTATGCCCGCATGTTCGGCTACGATTCCGTCGACGACCTGATGGCGAGCGTGCGGGACGTGGCATCCGATCTTTATGCAGACCCCTCGCGACGCCTGAACGTGGTGAAACTGATTCTCGGAAGCGGAGGTCCGGTACAGGTCGAAAATCTCTATCGACGCAAAGACGGCGGCGTCTTCACGGGGATGCTCCATGCCTGGGTCCTGCGGGAAGAAGACGGGGTGATTACATGTCTCGAAGGCTTTGTTGAAGACATCAGCGCCCGAAAGGCTTCCGAAAATGTGCTCAAAACCCAGACGGAGTTCCTGCAGACCCTGATTGACGCGATCCCGATCCCCGTTTTTTTCAAAGACACAGAAGGGATCTATCTGGGCTGCAACAAGGCCTGTGAAATATTCTTCGGTTCCAGGGAACGGGTGATCGGAAAGACGGTATACGGTATTGCTCCGAGAGAGATCGCGGATATCTATTACCGTGCAGATCGGGAGCTCTTTGACAACCCCGGGGTCCAGATCTATGAGACGATTGCCGCTGACAGACAGGGGGAACGACACAATGTCATTTTCAGCAAAGCAACCTATCTTGACGGCAACGGCAATGTGGCCGGACTCATAGGGGTCATTTACGACATTACAGAGCAAAAGAGGGCCGACGATGCACTGAAGCAAAGCGAGGAGCAATACCGTCTTCTCTTCGATAACATGATGAGCGGTTTTGCCTTGCACGAGATCGTCTGCGATCCGGAGGGCCGCCCTGTCGATTACCGGTTCGTTAACGTCAACAAGGCCTTCGAGATGCTCACGGGCCTGCCGGGGGCGGACATTATCGGTCGGAACGTCACGGAAGTTCTTCCCGGCATAGAACCCTCCTGGATCGAACGCTACGGAAGAGTCGCTCTACAGGGTGAGCAAATTCATTTCGAAGACTATTCCGTTTCCCTCGGCAAGCATTTTGATGTTCTTGCCTTCAGTCCGGAACAGGGAAGGTTCGCCGTTCTGTTCAGAGACATTAGCGAGCGCAGGCAAATCGAAGAGGCTTTGCGGAAAAGCGAGGAGCAATACCGGCACATTTTCGAAAATGCCCTCGAGGGAATGTTCCAATCGACCCCGGAAGGGCGCTACCGCACCGTGAACCCGGCGCTTGCGCGGATGTTCGGATATCATTCACCGGAGGAGATGATCGAGCAGGTCACCGATATCGGGCGACAGCTATACGCGGATTCCGGCGAGCGGGATCGTTGCATCCGGATATTGGAAGAGTCGGGCACCTTGAAGCGATTCGAAGTGCAGATGCGCCGCCGCGACGGGAGCATCCTGTGGACGGTCATCAACTCCCGCATTGTGCGGGATGGAGAAGGCAAGGTCCTGCACATCGAGGGGATGATCTCGGATGTGACCGATCTCAAGCGGGCCGAGGAGGCCCTCACGGAGAGTGAAAGGCGCCTGAGACAGGCCCAGAAGATGGAGGCCATCGGGACACTGGCCGGCGGTATCGCCCACGACTTCAACAACATCCTGGCGGCCATCATCGGCTATACGGAGATGAGCCAGTGCAGCAATGTGACGAAAAAGCAGATCCTGGCCAACCTGGAATACATTCTCAAGGCGGGCCTCCGCGCAAAGGATCTCGTCAAGCAGATCCTCGCCTTCAGCCGACAGAGCGACCAGGAACTCAAGCCGATCAGCATTGCTCCTCTGCTGAAGGAAGCCGTCAAGATGCTCCGGGCCTCGCTGCCGTCAACGATCCATATACGCCATAATATCCGGGCCGGCACGGGGACCATCCTTGCCGACCCGACCCAGATTCACCAGATCGTGATGAACATCGCCACCAATGCAGCCCATGCCATGAACGAAAAGGGTGGCACGCTGGGGATCGAACTGGCCGAAGTCACCCTGGATGCGCGGGGTGCCGCTGCCATCCACAGTGACCTTGGCTCCGGTCCCTACCTCCGGTTGACCATCTCGGACACGGGCCAAGGAATCAACCCGGCCATTCTCCATCGGATCTTCGATCCCTTTTTCACCACGAAGGATCCCGGTGAGGGAACGGGGATGGGACTGGCCATGGTGCACGGGATCGTCAAGAGCTACGGGGGGATTGTCACCGTCGAGAGCGAGCCCGGAAAGGGGACGGCCTTCGACATCTATTTCCCCATGATGGAATCCGAAGCAACGAAGGCCGAAGTCGACGTATCGAAGCTCGCCGTCGGGAAAGGGAGAGTACTTTTCGTCGACGATGAAGAGGCCCTGACCCTGCTGGGCGGAAAGATCCTTGCCAAGCTCGGCTATGAGGTGGTCACATATACCGGCAGCCTGGAGGCCCTGGAAGCCTTCCGGGCCGGTCCCGAAAGATTCGACCTGGTCATTACCGACCAGACCATGCCCCAGATGACGGGCATGGAACTCGCGCAGGAGATCTTGAAGATTCGGCCGGATATCCCGATCATCATGTGCACGGGCTTCAGCGAGGGGCTGACACCGGAGAAGGCGAAGAGCCTCGGCATCCGCGAATACCTGATGAAACCGCTGGTGATGCGGCAGATAGCCGATACCGTTTCCAAGGTCATGGAAAATCAAGGAGAACTGGCACTGCGATATGGCACGCGTACTGATCATTGACGACGATGACGCGATGTCGGGCATGCTCGGCGACATTGTGAAGCAGATGGAGCATGAAGTCGAAGCGGCGTCGACCCTGGAGAGCGGTCTTAAAAAGGCCTTTTCCAGGCCCGTCGACGTCATCTTTCTCGACGTGTGGCTTCCCGACGGAAACGGCCTCGACGCCCTGCCGCAGCTCCGGGAGGCCCCCTCGGCACCGGAGATCATCATCATCACGGCCGAAGGGGACCCCAACGGGGCCGAGATGGCCATCCGTAACGGCGCCTGGGATTATATCGAGAAGCCGTCGTCCCTTGCACGGATGACCCTTCCCCTTGTGCGGGCCCTGCAGTACCGCAAGGCCAAGCAGGAGGAGAAGCCGCCCATGATCCTGAAGCTCGACGGAATCGTGGGACACAGCCCCCGGATGAAAGTCTGCATCGATCTTCTGGCAAAGGCAGCCTGCAGCAGCGCAAACGTTCTGCTCACGGGAGAAACGGGTACGGGGAAAGACCTCTTCGCATGGGCCATTCACCAGAACAGCGACCGGACGCAGGGAAATTTTGTGGCTGTCGACTGTGCCTCGCTTCCGGCCACGCTCGTCGAGAGTGTTCTCTTCGGTCACGTGAAGGGCGCCTTCACCGGTGCCGACCGTTCCCAGGAGGGGCTCATTCGCCAAGCCGATGGGGGGACGCTGTTTCTCGACGAAGTGGGCGAAATGCCCCCGTCCATCCAGAAATCTTTCCTGAGGGTCCTGAACGAGCGCCGTTTCCGCCCCATCGGGGGAAAGTCCGAAGTCAAGAGCCAGTTCCGGCTCATCGCGGCGACAAACCGGGATCTCGAGCAGATGGTGAAGAGAGGTCATTTCCGGGAAGACCTGTTTTTCCGGTTGAAGGCCCTGACCATGGAGCTTCCCCCTCTCCGGGAGCGTGCCGAGGATTGTGCGGAGCTCATGGTGCATTATATTTCCAAGCTGTGCAGGCAGTACGGCATGGATGTGAAAGGGTACGCCCCGGAATTTCTGGAAGCGATTGTCTCCTACGATTGGCCCGGAAACATCCGGGAGTTGGTTCATACGCTGGAGCGGGCCATCGCTTATGCGCGATACGAGCCGATTCTTTTTCCCAAGCACCTGCCGACGCACATCCGCGTGGGACTGGCCTGTCGGTCCCTGGCGGGCACACGGGGGCGGGAGGCCGGAGAGTCTCCGGGATCCGGTGACGGGGACGGTGTCTCCGCTGTCCCGGGTCGACTCAAGGACATCCGGGAATCGGCCCTCTCGGAGGTTGAGCGTCAGTATCTTCTCCATCTCATGGCGCACACGGGCTGGGACATCCGGGCGGCCTGCCGCATCTCCGACCTGTCGCGACCCCGTCTCTATGCCCTGATGGGGAAATACCGGATTTCCCGACAGTCGGCGATGAATCCGTCCACGCCGGACCCCGTCGCGGCAACTGGAAAAGGACGCGGAAAAAGGAAAGCCGTCAGTACCCGGCTTCAACCGCGTCATCGGCTTTCCAGCTGATCCCGCTAATGGCCATGGGACGAGGTCCCACCTGCCCGGTGGGATTTCGTCTCGTTTCGCAAGAACCGGTCTTGTTTGAAAAGACCCGTTTTCTTCAGTTCCGGCGGGCTTCGGCGCGGCCTGTCTTTTTTCGCAAGACAAATCCATGCCGGAAGGGTCTGCAATTCTGCGACCGGAAGAATCGTAACGCATTGAAAATGAACAACTATTTAAGAAACAGGTCCTGGCACGACTCTTGGACTGCATCGGAGTATGTCGCAGCTACGGCAGCCAAAACAGGTGTCACCATGAATCTGATCTTCTTTACGCCCTCGAAAAGCAGAAGTGACCGCCGGCTTATCGATGCCGTCGAAAATCTGGAATTGGACGCAGGACTCGAACTGCACCGGACCGCACGCAGCCTCTTCCGAAGGCTCTGCCAGCCGGCAAAAGAAATCCTGGCCGGGATCCTCTTCATTTCCCGGAAAGAGGAACTCGACGAGATCTTCGTCATGCGGGAACTTCTCCACGATCTGCCTCTGATCATCGTCCTGGCTTACGGAAGCGACGAGCTGGTTTCCCGGGCGCATCTCCTGAGACCCCGCTTCGTCTCGTTCGGGGAACAGAGCATCCATGAGGTGCCTGCCGTGCTGGACAAGATGCTGCGACACGAAGGCGGGAAGGGCCGAACCTGATGAAAAGAATTCTGATTGTTGATGACGAAGATGACTTCCGGGGTATGTTGACCTTGATGCTGCAGAACGCAGGGTATATCGTTTCGGCGGCGTCAAACGGCAGGGAAGGCTTGAAAGAGTTCGAAAAACAACGCCCGGACCTGATGGTCACCGATATTTTCATGCCGGAAAAAGAAGGACTCGAAACCATCATGGATGTGAAAAAAATTGATCCGGCGGTGAAAATCATCGCTGTCTCCGGAGGCGGGAGGGTCTGGAACATGGATTCCCTCCCCATGGCCCTCAAGCTGGGAGCCCATGCCGTTCTGCACAAGCCCTTCCGTCAGGAGGAGATTCTGACCCTCATCAAGGGACTCCTGGACAAAAAGGATTCCTGATTCCGCGGCATCTGTGATACGTTCCTGCATGCGAGTAAGCGAGGCGGAAAGAGGAAACTTCGTGGCAGGAATGATTCCGGACCGGTGGATGCGATCAAGCGCGGGAATGTTCCTTTTCCTGGTTTTTCTTGTGATTGCCTGTGGTTCTCCGCAGGCCCCTCCATCAGTGACCCCGAAGCCGGAGGCAGCAGCCGAGTCGAGTGTCTCTCCCTCTCCGATCAGACTTCCAGAAATCGGGTTTGCGTCGCGACAGAAGCTAGTCGATCACTACCGGAAGCACGGCCGGGAGTTCGAATCGATCACGATGGAACAATACCTGAGAAAAGCCCAGGAGCTTCGCGACCGGCCGGCGGGCAAGAGACTCCTCGAATCCATCAGGCCCGACGGGGTCGTCACGCGATATGACCGCGAGACAGGGGATTTCATCGCCTTCAACGGCAACGGGGTCATCCGCACGTACTTCAGGCCTGCCGACGGAGAGGCGTATTTCAAACGGCAGGTGCAGAGAAAGCATTGATGAACAGGGTGTGGGGGTTTGGGTGCGGGGTGTGGGAAAGAAAGAGAAGGTGCCATGAACGGAAAAGATCCGGTAGGTGAATTTCTGCGGAAGCGGGGATGTCCGGAGCATGTCAGCCGGGGTGGGCTTCGGGGGCTGACGGAGAACTGGGAGGAGATCGTCCGGTCCGTAGAAGAAGGCTACAGCCTTGGTCTTGACGACTATCTGAACGATCTGGACGGGCGGCAGCTTCTCGAGGAGGTCCTCGCAATCGCCTCCGCAGAAGACAGGAAAGCCTGGCTCCGGCGAATTCATCGGGCCGACAAGAAAATGAAGACGATCGTCCGGCCTGCCGGCAGGTGCCTGTGGGGCGATGAAACGGCACGGCAGGAGGGCTGGACGGCAGAAAAGAACTGGTGGTACTTCTCCATCCCGACCCGCCCCGGCGAAGAGATTCTCTCCGAGATTGACGAGTCCTGACAGAAGGGCAAGAGGCTATTCTTTTGCCAGATGGGACCGGAAACCGGTGACGCAGTGGCGCAGGTGCCAGCGCTCCCGGGCCCTCACATCCTCGGGCAGGTCCTCAAAACGCGAGAGGGCCGGGTCTTTTTCGAGCAGATCCGCAATAACCGTATCTTCGAAGATCCCCTCTTTTTCCCCCCTGTGTTTCGACGCCGTCGACATCCAGAGATCGAGCTGATCCCGCGCCAGTTCGACGGTCCGCCGGGCATCCTTTGTGTGGCCGTAGTGCGAGAAGCACAAGAGCGAAACGTCCAGCGTACTGATCCTGTCCAGGGATCGGCGATAGGCGGGGTAGTCGAAACCGCCGGGCGGGGCTCCCACCCGCAGATAGAAGGAATCTCCGACAGGGAAAAAGATCCCCGCGGCCTCTCCCGTGAAGAGGACGTCGTCGATCCGGAACACGAGATGGTGCGGGGCGTGACCGGGCGTTTCGAGGCTTTCGATGGTCAGATCTCCGGCGGCGATGACCTTTTCGAAACCCAGGTTTTCGCCCGGGACCGCATCCGGTCTGCCGTACATCTCGGCAATCGCGGCAAGATTTCCGAGGGATGCTTCCCATATCTTTGTCGGGTCTTTCAGATGCGCCATTCCCCTGGGGTGACTGATGACCCTCGCATCGGGGAATTTCCGCAGCAGATGTCCTACCCCCCCGCTGTGGTCCAGGTGGACGTGCGTAAGGAGGATCAGGTCAAGACGTTTGACGCCGAGTCTTTCCAGTTCGTTCACAAGTCTCGGGATCGATGAGGCCGGCCCGGGGTCGACAAGAACGGTTGTTTCGCCTGTCCGATGGACCCAGCTGGTGACGAAGTGCCGGAACCCTGTCATCGGCAGGGGAAGATCGATCATGTGCAGATTGCCGCCGGGGGGTGTTTGTTTCATCGAAGATCCTTCCGTCATGCCTTTCTAGCTTCATTAAGATATGGAATGGATTTCGTCAACAGGGAAACGGGCCCTCACAATCCCGTTGACTCCGCACGTTGGCGCGGGTATCGTTTTCACATCATACTTTACTCTCCGGGAGGCGGTCATGAAAGCGGTTCTGATGGAAGGGTTTGGGGGAGTCGATGTGTTGAAAATCGGAGAGGCGCCCGCGCCGGTCCCGGCCGCAGGCCAGGTGCTCGTGCGTGTCATGGCCACCTCCATCAACCGGCCCGACCTGGTGCAGCGCGAAGGGAAATATCCCCCGCCCCCGGGTGACTCGGAGATCCTCGGTCTCGAGGTGGCCGGGGTCATCGAAGAAATCGGGCCGGGGGTGAGCGGATGGAAGAAAGGGGACCGGGTCATGTCGCTGGTGGGCGGCGGCGGGTATGCCGAGCTTGCCGTGGCCTGTGAAAGCCACCTGATACGCATTCCCGACGGCATGCGCTTCGAAGAGGCCGCCTGCGTCTGCGAGTCCTATATCACGGCCTTCCTGAATGTGTTCATCCTGGGGGAGATCGGCAACGGCCAATGTGCGCTTCTGCACGGCGGAGGAGGCGGCGTCAACACGGCTGCCGTCCAGCTCTGCAGGGCCCTCGTGCCCGCAACGAAGCTCATCGTCACGGCGTCTCCCGAGAAGATGGACCGCGTCAAGGCCCTTGGCGTCGATGTCGTGATCAACTACAGGGAGACCCCCGATTTCTCAGTGGTGGTGAAGGAGTTCACCGCGAAGCGGGGCGTCGACGTGATCCTTGATCACATCGGGGCAAAATACCTGGCGCCCAACATGAATTCTCTCGCCTATGCGGGTCGGCTCGTCCTCATCGGCGTGACAAGCGGCATCAAGGCCGAGCTGAACTTGGGCCTCATGATGGTGAAGCGCCAGCGGATCATCGGGTCCGTGCTCCGCTCCCGGCCCGTCTCCGAGAAAGGCGAGATCGTCGCCGAGTTCACCCGGCGGGCCCTGCCGAAGTTCGCCGACCGGACCATCGTTCCCCTTATCGAAAAGGTGTTCCCCCTTGATGACGTGAAGGCGGCACACCGGATGATGGAGGAGGACAGGCATTTCGGGAAGATTGTTCTGCGATTTGAGAGGAGAGGATCATGAAAGTAATGACGCGCAAAGGCTGGTCCCCCTATATCGCCGGGGGGCTCGTCGGACTGCTGCTCGTGATGTCCGTATTCCTGACAGGCAAGTACTTCGGTGCCTCAACGACCTTCGTCCGCACCGCAGGCATGATCGAGCAGGCCGTCGCACCGGAGCACGCGGCGGGTCAGGAGTATTACCAGAAAGAAAAGATAAAAATCGAGTGGCAGTGGATGTTCGTTGCGGGCATTTTCTTCGGGGCCCTTGCGGCGGCGATGTTTGCGAAAGACTTCACGTCGATGTCGGTTCCGCCCATGTGGGAGTCCCGCTTCGGGTCCTCGAAGGCCAAACGCTGGGTTGCGGCCTTTCTGGGGGGCATCGTGCTGATGTTCGGGGCCCGCATGGCCGACGGGTGACCGAGCGGCCACGGTTTGAGCGGTCTGGCTCAAATAGCGGTGAGCGGCTACATCGCCCTGGCGTGTTTTTTCGGCGCCGGTATCGTCACGGCGCGAATCCTCTATGGAGGTGACAGAAGATGAACGAGCTTTTTTCCGGCCTCGTGACGGGCATGATCTTCGGCTTTCTCCTCCAGAAGGGGCAGGTGCTCCGGTATGACAAGCAGGTGGGGGCCATGCGCATCCTCGATATGACGATCATGAAATTCATGCTGTCGTCGATCCTCGTCTCCATGATCGGGCTCTACGGACTCTACGAGTTCGGCCTCATCAAGTTCAGCATCAAGGAAACCGTCGTCGGGGCCAACGTCATCGGCGGGCTTTTGTTCGGTATCGGCTGGGGCGTCACAGGCTACTGCCCGGGAACGGCCGTGGGGGCCGTCGCCGAGGGTAGGTGGGACGCGCTGTTCGGCCTGGCGGGAATGCTGGTCGGGGCGGCTTTGTTTGCGGAGGCCTACCCGCTTTTGAAGACGACGATTCTCACATGGGGCAACTACGGGAAGATCACGATCCAGACAATCCTCGGGGTGGGGCCCTGGCCCGTCATTGCGGTGCTGTCGGCTCTTTTCCTGGGCCTCTTCTGGCTGTTCGAACGCAAAGGCCTGTAAGCCACCCGCCGCAAGGCCTGGCATAAGATGTCCTGAACAGAGCGTGACCTGTGATGCGGGGGGTTATGTGAAGACACTGGAGATGCATCCGCGACGATGAACATATCAGTCATTCTCGCCCATCCGGATCCCGACAGCTTCAACCATGCCATTGCGAAAAACGTGGTCATGCAGCTCGAGAACAACGGGCATCGTGTTTTCTTCCATGACCTGTACCGTGAGAACTTTGATCCATTGCTCACGGGGAAGGAGATTCCCAAGGACGCTGTTCTGTCCGATGCAATCAGAACGCATTGTGAGGAAATCAAGGAAGCCGAGGGCATCATCATTGTTCACCCAAACTGGTGGGGTCAACCCCCGGCCATCCTGAAAGGCTGGATCGACAGAGTGATTCGTCCTGGAATTGCGTACGAGTTTCTGGAAGGAGATTCAGGGGAGGGCATACCGAAGGGATTACTCCGAGCCAGAGTTGCTGTCGTTTTCAATACAGCGAACACGGAACCGGAAAGAGAAAGGAGCGTTCTGGGGGACCCGCTGGAAACGATCTGGAAGAATTGCGTTTTCGGTCTCTGCGGCGTTCCGGTCTTCCACCGCCGAACATTCAGTGTCATCATTATCAGCACAGAAGCTCAACGCAAGCAGTGGCTCGACGAGGTGAGGACAAGCATGGATACGGTCTTCCCAAACGAAGAAGGCGTTGAGGATGTATAGTCAATACTTCGACGGCGCATCGAATCAATACATTTGGAGAGGAGAATGAGTATGAAGAAAGTTGTTCTTATCTGTACCGTCCTGGCGCTGGCCATGGTATCGCCGGTATTGGCGCAGACAACGGGAACCCGATTCATTAACTTCGTCGACACCCCGTTAACGGTTACCTATAGCCAATACGGAATGACCATGCTGCTTCTCGATGGAGCGAAAGGTCCGATGAATGTCAGCGGGTTCAAGAAGGTGACGGTCGGGATTGGCGCGACAAAGGCTACATCATGCAAGGTCTCCATGGGGAAGATCACCGGAACAACGGTGGCGAAGAGCTTCGACCAGCCAATCAACGCACAAAACCATGTATTCACGCTCGATATCATTGGTCCGGAGATGAGTGTCTGGCTTCTTGGAGGGCCTGCGAACACAACAGACAAGGTTCAACTATGGATATATCTGACTCAATAAACAAGCGGGCGTGAGCAGATACCTGAAGGAGCGAGACTGTAAAATAGAAGTGATAAGGCAGGGACAGAAATGGCCCTGCCTTTTTTATAGATTCGATTCACAAGACTCAACTTGCCTCAGCCATCGACCCCCATTCACGGCTCGACCTTGGCCGGGGACGGGGGATAAATCTCGACGCTGTCGATTCCCGTGCGCTTGATGACCGCCCCGGTTCCTACCGCGGAGTACCACTCGCCGATGCGCTCGCCCCGGTGATCGACGATTTCAAATCCCCGGAGATTCCGGTTGCGCTGCAGCGCCTCTGACTGCATTCCTTCCACGAGGAACTTGAGCGCCTCTTCCCCGGGCCTGACCTTCGTCCACTGACCGGCCGAATCGAAGCGGAATCGCCTCTCCACCCCGATAATCGCGATGGGATGCGATTCGGGCCCGCTGAAATAGTAATCGAGATCGGGACCCACGGTCTGTGACTCGAGATTCGCCGTAATGGCGTCACTGGGTTTGAGCATGCCGACGTTTTCTCCGGACCGGCTCATGAAAAAGACGAAGAAGCCGATGAAGAGGGCAATCACGAGAATGAGAAATGTTTTTTCGTCCATACCGTTATCACTTCCTATAGCGGAGACGCCGGGACCGGTCAACGGGATTTTGCGGCAGCGAAAAGTGCTTGTTCTTGCTCCGATGACATGGTATGAGGCTTTTTCCCGAAAAAGCATATCCTTCAAAAAGACGGAATGACCATGGTGAAAACGACCGCACCAAAAGCGAAAATCGAGGCAAAAGAGCCGGGCGGTGCAGGCGATGCGCGCAGGCCCGAAAAGACGAAAAAGCGCTTCCAGCCCGTCATCATCCAGGCCTGGTGCAAGAACTGCGGCATCTGTGCGGCCTTCTGCCCGAAGAGCGTCTTTCATAGCGACGACACGGGCACGCGGGTGGCGAGGCCCGAGGAATGCATCGGCTGCCGGTTCTGCGAAATGCACTGTCCCGACCTGGCCATCGCGGTGCAGGAGCGGGATGCCGCATCGGGGGGGAAGCCTTCATGAACAGAAAAAGAACTGACAAGAAAGTTCTGCTTCTCCAGGGCAATGAGGCCATTGCCGAAGGGGCACTGGCTGCAGGATGCCGCTTCTTTGCCGGATACCCCATCACCCCCGCGTCGGAGATTGCCGAGCACATGGCCCTGAAGCTCCCGGCCCGCGGCGGCAGCTTCATCCAGATGGAGGACGAGATTGCCAGCATG
Source organism: uncultured Syntrophaceae bacterium (assembly GCA_964628025.1). GTDB lineage: Bacteria > Desulfobacterota > Syntrophia > Syntrophales > UBA2192 > UBA2192. The sequence goes on along the minus strand of CAZVLL010000020.1, from coordinate 18,970 downwards.
GGGGCCATCATCGGAGCGTCCCTGGCCGGCCTGAAGTCCATGACCGCCACGAGCGGACCCGGCTTTTCCCTGATGCAGGAAAACATCGGCTATGCCTGCATGGCCGAGACGCCCTGCGTTGTCGTGAACGTGATGCGCGGAGGTCCCAGCACGGGGCTGCCAACCTATGCCTCCCAGGGAGACGTCATGCAGGCCCGCTGGGGAACTCACGGCGACCATCCCGTCATCGTATTGGCCGTTTCGTCGGTCCGCGACTGTTTCGAGACGACCGTTTTTGCCTTCAACCTGGCGGAGAAATACCGGGTGCCCGTCATCATCCTGTCCGACGAGGTTGTGGCCCATACACGGGAAACCTTCGTCCTGCCTGCACCGGGCGAGGTCGAGGTCTTCGATCGCACAAAACCGACCGTGCCTCCGGAGTGGTACCACCCCTACGAGGACACAGGGATGGGGGTGCCCCCCATGGCGGCCTTCGGCGACGGGTATCGCCACCACGTGACGGGACTGACGCACGATGAGAGAGGGTTCCCCACGCAGCGCTCCGATGAGATCGATGCCCTGATGAGGAGGCTCTTCCGGAAAATCACCCAGGGGTTCCACGAGATCCAGCGGGTCGAGACGTTCATGATGGAAGACGCCGAGATCGCCGTCATCGCCTACGGCTCGGTGGCCCGGTCGGCCCGAAGGGCCATCATCGAGGCCCGGGAGCACGGCGTAAAGGCGGGGCTTCTCCAGCTCATCACGCTCTTTCCGTTTCCCCGGCGTTACGTGGAAACGGTCCTTCACCAGTGCAGGGCCGTCCTCGTTCCCGAGATGAACATCGGGCAGATCAGCCGGGAGGTGAAGCGCGTGCACCGGGACAGCTCCCGGGTCGAAACCTTGAACCGTATCGACGGCCGCCTGATCACGCCGCGCGAGATCAGCGACTGTCTCATCAAGATGTACTATTGAGAGGAACATACCCATGGCAGAGGGCATGACCGGGCTGGTTCACAAGTACCTCCGGCACGACAAGAAGTTCCCCCACATCTGGTGTCCGGGCTGCGGCAACGGCATCGTTCTCGGGTCGCTCATCCGTGCCATCGATCGCCTCGGGCTCGACAAGAACAAGGTGGCTCTCGTTTCCGGCATCGGTTGTTCGGGACGAATGACGACCTATGCCGATTTCAACACGCTTCACACGCCCCACGGCCGTGCACTGACCTTTGCCACGGGGCTCAAGCTCTCCCGGGAGGATCTGACGGTCATCGTCATCATGGGCGACGGCGACGCCACGGCCATCGGCGGCAACCACTACATCCACGCCGCCCGCCGGAACGTCGACATGACGGCCATCATCGTGAACAACCAGGTGTACGGCATGACGGGCGGGCAGTATTCCCCCGCGACACCCTATGGCGCCAAGACCACGACATCGCCCTACGGGATGGTGGAGCACGCCTTTGACATCTCGGCCCTTGCCGTCGCGGCGGAGGCCTCCTACGTTGCCCGGTGCACCGTGTACCACGCGGCGCTTCTCGACCAACTCATCGAGAGCGGTATCCGCAAGAAGGGGTTCAGCTCCGTGGAGGTGCTCTCCAACTGCCACACGCAGTTCGGCCGGAGAAACAAGATGGCGAGCCCCGTGAAGATGCTCGAGTGGTTCAAGGAAAACAGCGTCCGGAAGCCCGTGGCGGAGAAGATGAAGCCGGAGGAGGTGGAGGGGAAGTTCCTCATCGGCGTCCTTTCCGATTCGGACCGAACCTCCTACAACGAAGAATACGAGAAGGTCCGCGAGAAGGCACGGGCTGGAAGTACAGGGCCCAAGCCGCCTGCGCGGTCTCAAGGATGATGCAGATGGGAAATACGCCCGGGGACAAACCATTCCGCCACGAGATCCGCCTGGCAGGATCAGGAGGGCAGGGGATTATCATGGCGGCCATCGTGCTCGCCGAGGCGGCCGGTGTCCATGAGGGGAAACAGGTGAGCCAGACCCAGAGCTACGGCCCGGAGGCGAGAGGAGGCACCTGCAAGGCCGAGGTCGTCATCAGCGACGGGCCCATCGATTACCCCAAGGTGTCGAGACCGGATTTCCTGCTGGCTTTGAACCAGGCCTCCCTCAATACCTATTTCGGCGATCTCAAGCCGACGGGGCTTCTTATTGTGGACAGCACCCTTGTGAGCAAGGTGCCCACGGGCAAAACCGTTTCCATTCCGTTCACGAAGATCGCCCGGGAGGAACTCGGGACGGACCTGGTGGCCAACATGGTGGCCCTAGGCGCCCTGTGCTTTCTCAGCAAAGACGTTTCCCAGGAGAGCCTCGAAGAAGCCCTGTTGTCCCGTGTGCCGCCGGGGATGGAAGAAATCAACCTCAAGGCCCTGCGGGCCGGAGCAAAGGCAGCGGAACGTTACGACCTGAGGACGCTGCCGCAGACCGTCGCGGAAGAAGAGGAGTAGCAGCCGAAGGGTACAGAGTACAGGTTTTGTACCATTGCCCGCCTCGTTCAATCGTCGATGACCGCGAGCGGATGGAGGCATCCCATGACTCAAGAAGATTCATCTGTTCAGGTACAGTTTCTCGGCAGCGGTGATGCCTTCGGCAGCGGCGGGAGGCTCCAGAGCTGCATTCTTGTCAGCCATCCTGCGGGAAGATTCCTCATCGACTGCGGGGCCTCGGCAATGGTTTCCCTCCGCCGTTTCGACATCGATCCCAATACCATCGACAGTGTCTTTCTCACCCACCTTCACGGGGATCATTTCGGAGGTCTTCCTTTCTATATCCTCGATGCCCAGCTCGTGAGCAGGCGAAGGACGCCCCTTTTCGTGGCGGGTCCGCCGGGTCTTGCGAAAAGGCTTCCCGAGGCCATGGAAGCCTTCTTTCCCGGCTCTTCGAACGTCAAAAGAAAATTCGATATCGAGCTCAGGGAGATGGAACCTCGTGTCCCTCTGTCGGTGGGCGCCGTTCGGGTTACACCTTTTGTCGTTCTTCATCCCAGCGGCGACAACGCCTTCTCGTTGCGGATCGAAGTCGGCGGAAAAATCATCACCTGTTCCGGCGACACGGAGTGGACCGATGAACTCGGCGAGGCCGCCCGCGGTGCCGACCTCCTCATCGCCGAGGCCTATTACTACGAGAAAAGAGTCCCTTTCCATCTCGACTACCGGACCCTCACGGAGAAATCAGCCGGCCTGGGAATCCGTCGCATCGTCATCACCCACATGAGCGTCGACATGCTCTCAAAGACGGAACTTGTGGATTTTGACGTGGCCGATGACGGAAAGGTCTTCGAGCTTTAGAGACTGCATGGGCCATAAAACCATGCCTCACTTCCCGTCGTCTTTGCACTTGATTTTGTCTGCCTTGAAAACATAGAATCGTCTTGCAGTGAGACCGACATCCGGAAGAGGATAAACCGATGCCGGCCAATCTACCGCCCGATTACTTCGAAGCAGAAAGAAAATACAAGCAGGCCTCCACCGTCGCCGAGAGGATCGCCGCGCTGGAAGACCTGATGGCCACGGTCCCCAAACACAAGGGCACCGACCACCTGAGGGCAGATCTGCGCCGGCGGCTCTCCCAGCTCAACAAGGAGGCCATCGAGCAGCGCAAAAAGAAAGGCGGCGGCCGGGACAGCCTCTACAGCATTCCCCGGGAAGGAGCCGCACAAATCGCGCTCGTCGGATTTGCCAACTCGGGCAAGTCCTCTATCCTGGCGAATCTCACCAAGGCCACCCCCGTCATCGCCGATTATCCCCTTTCGACCATTCTGCCCTGTCCGGGCATGATGCCCTACGAAGACATCCAGATTCAGCTTGTCGATCTTCCCCCCATCGCAAACGAAACGACCGACGGCTGGGTGTCCGGGATCATGAGGGTCGCTGATGCCCTGCTCATCGTGATCGATCTGACCGAGGATGGCGATACCCAGATGGACCTCATCCTCGATCAACTGGAGAAGTGGAACATCCGGACGGAGAAGCCGAGGGAGGGCGAGTTCCGGGTTCTGGTGAAGCGCGTTCTCGTTGCAGCGAACAAGAAGGATCAGCCCGGCGCCGTTGAGAACTTCGAGCGGCTGAAGACAGCCTTCGGCGGCCGCTGCGCCATGATCGCGCTGTCCTGCCTGAAAAAAGACGGCCTCGAAGACCTGAAGCAGGAGATCTTCAGGCTTGCGAGGGTCATCCGCGTCTACTCCAAGCCGCCAGGGAAGGAGCCCGATCTGTCCATGCCCTACACCGTTCCCGTGGGATCGACCATCATGGATGTGGCCGAGAAAGTGCACAAGGATTTCGTGGCAAAGCTGAAATACGCGCGGGTCTGGGGATCGGCGAAGTTCGACGGTATGCGTGTCGAGCGGACGCACGTGTTGAAGGACCGCGACATCATCGAGTTCAGCATGTAGAAACAGGGGTCAGGAAAAGATGTCCTGCCATGCGGCTTCACCGCCCCCATGCCTATTTTACATATTGTACCACTGGTAGCCCGACCAGAATGCGCGCATCTTGTTTGCTTCATTCTGAACGAACATGATTTCCTGCTGGATGCTGTTGATGCGTGTCCGGTAGGGTTCGGGAGAACGGTTTGCCCGGATGACGATGTTGATACATTGCTGGTATGCGTTTATGGACTGGTTATACAGATTGATCGCATTCATGAATTCATTATAGGCCCTCTCTTCCTTCGCCCGGATCAGCCGGCCTGCTCTGGCGATCCGTTCTCGATTGTTGGAATTCAGTTCAGGGGATTGATTTGCATATTCCCTGTTGATGTCACCGACCAGGTTCCTCGCGCTGTTCGCCGTATTCCGGGCCTGTGTATACAGGGCACTCGCATTTTGAGACGCCAGGTTTTCCTCCATTTCGAGAGCGTAAGGCTCACGAGCCGGCGAGACAACGGGAATCAGAAGGGACCCGAAAAACAGAATGGCGGCGCCGATTGCCGCACCAGCGAAAAACAAACGGTACTTCTGCATGACGTCCTCCTTGAATGGTATTGAAAACAGCATTGTCAATTTTGTTTGCTGCCCGTGGAAGGAGTTACAGATTCATCTCAATCAAGTGCGGGCCCGGCTCCCGGAGGGCCCTCTTCAGTTCCCGGGCCAGGTCATCGGCCGTGTCGACGGCAATGGCCGGAACGCCCAGACCCTTGCTCAGCTCCACCCAACCGATGTTCGGATTTCCCAGGTCTGTGAATGAAAGGGCCCTGGGGCCCGGGTTTGTGAAGCCCGCGCGCTGCAGCTCCACCTGGATGATGTTGTAGCTGCGGTTCGAGCAGATGAGCGTCGTTACGTTCAAGTTCTCCCGGGCCTGTGTCCACAGGGACTGGACGGTGTACATGGCGCTGCCGTCGGCCTGCAGGTTGATCACGGGCCTGTCGGGACAGGCCATGGCGGCCCCGGTGGCGCTGGGCATTCCCTGGCCGATGGCCCCCCCGGTGAGCGCGATGTAGCTGTGGGGGGCAAGCGTTGCGCCCAGGGCAAAATAGGAGAAGGCCGCCGTCAGCCCCTCATCGACGATGATGGCCCCTTCCGGCTGAAGGGCGGCCAGCGTTGCGCAGGCTTTCTCGGGGGTCAATTTTCCGGACGGCAGATCAGGGACCCGGTACCCGGCGACGACCTTGCCCGCGGCATCCATGCCGGGCGTGCCCAGTTCATCGGCCAGCGCCTCCAGGGCCTCGGATGCATCCTGGGATTCACCGTCAATGCGCAGCTTCGGCACGTCTGCCGCAACGGGATTGCTCCATTGGCCCTCGTATCCGAAGAAATTGACCGGCTGGTCCGTTCCTGCAAGGACGACGGCACCGTAAGTCGCGAGCAGCGCCGCTGCAGGCTCCGGGAAATAGGGGATGCGGGTGACAGGCACCAACCCGGTGCCCCGGTCTACATAGGCGGGAAAGGTGACGGAGAACAGATCGCAGTCTGTGGCGGCCCGGATGCGCGCGACTGCCTGAAGGCCGCGTCTGCGCAAGGCCCTGCCGTTCATGATGAGCGCGGACTTCTGCCCCGACTTGAACATCTTTGCAGCGGACTCGATTACGCGCCGGTCCGGGGCATTGCAGGGGAAACGTTTTGCCGCGGGAATCTCACCCCGGTACTCCTGCCACTGGTAATCGCAGGGAACGATCAGGCTGGCGATCTGTCCGCGGGAGGCTGCCTCGATCGCCTCGGCCGTGTCCCGCGCCATGTTCTCTACGGACCGGGTTGTCCTTTGCCACCCCGAAAAGGTTCTGCACAGCCCCTCGATGTCCATGGAAAGCGGGGCGTCGGCAGCCACGTGCCAGGAGGCATGTTCGCCGATGACCGTAAGAAGGGGCGTGCGTGCCCGTTTGGCGTTGTGCAGATTGGCCACGCCGTTGGCCAGTCCCGGCCCAAGATGCAGGAGGCACAGGGCGGGCGTTTCTTTCATTCGCCCGTAACCGTCCGCTGCACCGGAGCAAACGCCCTCGAACAGGCCGAGAACAGGTTTGATTCCGGTGATGGAATCGAAGGCCAGGATCATGGGCATCTCCGTTGTGCCTCCATTGGCGAAGCACACCTCGATCCCGGCCGCCTCGGCTGTTTTCAACAGGGCTTCCGCGCCGTTCATCGCAATCCCTCCTGGAAAAAAGATTCACCCGATGTTTCGCCGATCCTGCCACAGGAGAAAGGTGCCTGACAAGAAATATTTGAGAAATCCCTAAAGCATGACTCGGGACGAGCCGATTAACAGATCGAAAGCCTTCAGACCGAACTGCTATACAACCATACTCCTCTACATGCTGCTTCATCTGCGCTGTGCGGAGGCTTGTGCCTGGAACGGGCGAACCCTCTCAAAGGGTTGGATCGGATAAGGAGGTGTCTGCGATGGATCATTCCGACGGGCATTCCGCGTGGAGGTTTCAGTATTCCCAACCCGAAAAAGCAGCAACGAAAACAAGACGATTTTCCCTTCTTGCCTGTCTGGCCAATCTCACTTTCCTCTTTGGAACCGTACTGTTTGCGTACCAGATCTATGGCTGGATAGGGCATGACGAATGGACAAGATACCCGGCCATTGCCCTGGTGAAGTATCTTCCCGCGGGCTGTCTGAGTTTTCTCAACAAGATCGTCGTCGCGAAGGAATTTCTGTTGTGGCTGCTGGAGCGGGCAGACCTCTCGGTTCTGCTCATCCTGATGGGGTTTCTGATCACGAAATTATTTGTTGAATCGGAGTGAGTAAGGAAAACCATTCCCGCATGCGGTCACTTCTTCGGCGTGCGTCACGCCGTGCCGGGCCTGGTTTCAATTGTAGAAGACTGCGTTCGGATTAATCCGGGCATCCTTGACGCACACAAGACAGTAATACGCCGGGATAACCGTACCACATCCGGATCCGATCAGCTCAAAACAGGCGCACTCCTGACAGAGCGCTATCTCACATCCAGTGCACTTAAGAATCGGCTGTCTCTTTCCGCAATGCCCGCAGACTTCCCGCTCCGTGTTAGCACGGGAATCCATCTCGTCCTCTTTCCTCTCTCCTCTACCGTCGATGGGGAATGTCGACCGGCCCGTCCGCAAAGAGAACTTGTCGTTTATTTGCACGGAGCACATATCAGAAAATCGAAATAAATTCAAGAATTAGCTTTAGCTGTGATATTCGGTCCTTAGCCGTGAATCCCTTCCCGGGAAGGGTTTCGGTGGCGCGGCCTCGCGAACTGTGTTATAGAATCGCCGGGTTTTCACAGGGTCTGTCCGTTCCGATTTGCGTTCCCCGTTCTTTGGCAAGAAACGGATGATGTCCCGCGTTTCAAGCAATCGTATCATAAGGAGGGAGGATATGCTGGCACTGGAGGGTCTTAAGGTTCTCGATCTGTCGAATTACGTCCCGGGCGCGCTGTGTACCATGATTCTGGCTGACTTCGGCGCCGAGGTCATCAAGGTCGAACCGGCGAAACCGTTTCCCCTTGGCGATATGGGGTATTCGCCCGGAGGCGCCGACAAGGAGAGGGAAGCCGCTTTCTTTGCACTGAACCGCAACAAGAAATGCATCGGGCTGAATCTTCGTTCCGAAGAGGGCCGCCGGGTTTTTCACCGGATGGCAAAAGAGGCCGATGTGGTGATCGAAGGCTACCGCCCCGGCGTCGTTGAGAGACTTGGCGTCGACTACAAGACGATAAATGGGATCAATCCCCGCATCATCTACTGTTCCCTGTCCGGCTACGGCCAGGATGGTCCCTACAGGCTTTTCTCGGGTCATGACATCAATTATATCTCCCTGGCGGGGGTCCTGGGTCTCATCGGCCCGAAATCGGGTCTCCCCTCCATCCCGCTGAACATCATCGCGGACTTTGCCGGCGTGTCCCTCTACGGAACCATCGGAATCCTTCTGGCGATCCAGGCAAGGACTCAGACAGGCAGAGGCCAGTACATCGACCATACCTACATGGAAGGGGCGCTTCACCTCATCACCTGGTTCACCCATCGTTTCTTCATGGACGGGACCTTGATGAAACCCGGTGTTTCCTGGGCACAGGGCGCGTATCCCCACTATGGCGTCTACAGGACGAAAGACGGGAAACAACTCAGCATCGGATGCCTGGAGCCGCACTTCTGGGATAATCTCTGCAAGGTCATCGGGAAAGAGGAATACATGCCGCACAAATGGAGCATGGAGATGACCTTCCAGGGGCCGGAACCGATATTTGATGAAATACGGGCAAGTCTCGAAACCGTTTTCCTGACAAAGACGAGGGATGAATGGTTCGATCTGCTCGCGGCAAACGATGTTCCCGTCGGCAAGGTCTACTCGCTCGATGAGACCTTCCGGGATCCGCAGATCCTCCACCGGAAGATGGTCATCGAACTTGATCATCCGACGTTGGGCAAGGTCAAGCAGGTGGGGATCCTGCCCAAGCTTTCCGATACCCCCGGGCAGGTCAGGCGCTTTGCGCCGCTTCACGGCGAGAACACGCAGGAGATCCTTCAGGCCCTCGGATACGGCGAAGACGAAATTGAGAAACTGCGCAAGGAAGGGACGGTGGGCTGAGGAGCGGGGACGCAATATCAAAGCCACACGCGATGGAGATCGTCTATACATTCATAACGGATCCCGCGGCGTCACAGCTTGAGGAACTCCTTGATCTCTACCGGCTTCAGGGCTGGTGGGGGCCTCCCGGCGGTCGGGACTCGGAATCGGCCGGGGCCATTGTCCGTGGAAGCCACTGCTTCGTCATCGCTTCTCATGAGGGGAGGGTCGTAGGCATGGGGCGGGCGATCAGCGACAGGGCATCCGATGCCTACATCCAGGACGTTGCCGTACACCCCGCATTCAGAAAAAAGGGAATCGGCACCGGGATCGTCCTCGAACTCGTCGGGCGGCTGCAACGAGACGGCCTGGGCTGGATCGGGCTTGTGGCCGAAGCGGGGACATGGAATTTCTACCGGAAAACCGGTTTCGTCGAAATGCCCGGATCGATTCTCATGCTGAAAAAGAACTCATGAATTTCAAGAAGCTCGAAATTGCCGACTACGCAATACTGAAACATTTTTTCAAGAGCGTTCCTTACCGTCTGAGCGTCTACTCCCTGCCGTCGCTCATTGCGTGGAGCAACTGCGTCTTCGATGCCCGGTATGCCGTTGACGACGATCTCCTCGTCATTGCGAACGAATCGGATCTCCGTCCCGAGGATCGGCATCTCATCCTGCCCCTGTCCCCTGCGGGAGACATCCCGCCCGGGACCCTGCGCGACATCGCCGTCAAGTGCGGCCATCGATGTTATTGGTACACCTCCGGCGATTACGTGGACCGTCACCGGGAGGGCTTGGAGTCTCTGTTTCTCCTGGAGGAGCAGGAAGAATTCGAGGATTACGTCTACCTTGCGGAGGACCTGGCGAGCCTGAAAGGAAACCGGTATGTCCGCAAGCGCAATCTCATCCACCAGTTTGAGCGGGAATTCATGGGCAATGGGGCGAGGGCCCGTGTTGAGCCAATCCGGGCGGAAAGCGCTGAGGAATGTCTGGTATTTCTTGAGGCATGGTGCGAGCAGCGGGACTGCGATGTCGATGGAGACATCAATCTGGCCTGTGAACGGAGGGCCGTCATCACGGCGCTGGAGAACCTGGATGCTCTCGAATTGAGGGGGATTCTCGTCCGCCTGGACGGCGCGGTGAGCGCTTTCGGGATTGTCTCCCATCTCAACGAAGAAATGGCGATCCTCAATTTCGAAAAGGCCTTTTCCGATGTGAAAGGGCTCTATCAGTTTCTGGACCATGAGTGTGCCAGGCAGCTCTTCGCGGGATATCGCTACATCAACAAGGAAAGCGACATGAGCCTGCCCAATCTCGCTGCGATGAAGAAGTCCTACCACCCGGTGATGCGGGTCAAGTCCTATCGGCTTACGCTGAAATAAGGGGTTTGGGTACAGGGTTCAGGGAAAGAGTGACGGACCCATCTGCCGGTTATTTTGAAGGGATCCTCTCCGGGATTGGCTTCCCGGCGATCCAATCCGCAATCACCCGGACGACAGGCTGTTCCATTCCATAGAAACCATGATTGCTTAGGGCATCGCAGGGCCCCGAGGCGGGGGGAATCACGCCCGTCACCCCTACGAGGGTGACCTTCGGGCTTTCCGTCAGTTGTTGTTTGAGGCTCATCGCCCCGTGAAACGGGGTTTCGCGGCAGTCATCGTAGACGTGATGGACGATGAGAACGGGGTCGTCGATTTCCGTCAGGTCGATCCCATTGAGATTCGACGGGGGATAGACGGCCGTCAGGATCACGCCCCCGAGCATTGGCTCATCGATCACCGATCCAAGATAGGCCGCCGAAATCGTTCCCCTGCTGGTTCCCACCAGGTACAAAGATGTCAGGCGGTGTTTCTCTTTCAGGTAGGCGATGACCTTCCGAATGTCTTCCGCGTGCTGCGGCGAAGTCCGGAACGGGTCCGACATGCCGTAACACTGGTCCGAGGGAGCGTCAACGACCACAACCATCTGACCCGAGGCAGCAAGGTCGCGGGCTGCGCGCATCAGGAAATTCTTGCCGGTCCAGAATCGCCCGTCTTTCTCGCCGAAGTGTTTCGCACCGTTGCCCCCCGGGAACAGGAGCATTGCGGTGGACGGCTTTGAGGTTGCCTTGATGACCAGGAGCCGCACCGTCACATCGGGCCTTGTCGGCACGATCTCGATCGCTTCGTAGCTGCCCGCCAGAGCCGTCGCAACCAGCACGAGACTCACCGTGAATCCGGTCAGTATGAGACGAAGCCGATGGAGTAGACTCATATCCATTGATCAAAATAGTCCGACGTTTTTATTCTTTCCTGAAACCTGATACCTGACATCTCTTGGTGCTCTCCACCCTCGACCCATCTTTACTCTTCAATCGCCATCAGCGACTGCCACCGATCCCACTCGGTTTCGACGGGGAGTCTCCGTTTTCTGAGAATCTCGATCATCTTCGGGTCGTTGAACCTCAGGTACGGGTTTGTCTTCCGCTCGTCGCGAAGCAGAGAATAGACGCAGTGGGGGTCGTAATGGCTCATATAAGCATTGATGTCGCCGTTGTCAGGATCCAGATGGCGGCAAAACGCAATGGCCAATTCCACATAATCATGACCAGGAAAAACAATCGTGTCATCGGGCAGGGCCATGAGCCGGGCGATGGATTCATAAAAGGCCCGGAGGTTGCCCGAGAAACAGTTCCCGATCGTCCCGTTGAAAAGCGTGTCGCCCGTGAGCAGATACCTCCCGGTGTGAAAGCACACGGAGTCGATGGAATGGCCGGGCGTACGATACACACGGACCGGCTCCCCGTCAAGGGGTATCACCGAGTCATGCTGCAGCTCCTGGAAGCGGATCAGTCTCGCCCCGGACTTCTCGAGAAGCGGCTCGCTTCCCTCGGTGTGGTCATGGTGGAGATGGGTGTGGGTTACGTACAGAAGAGCCAGGTGGCGCTTGCCCGCAAAATCGATGATCTCCTGCCAGGCCCCGCCGTCGACGGCCATGGCCGATTGTTTGCCGAAAATGAGGTACCCCAAGTTGTCTCGGCCGTACCGGAACTGTTCGACGTGCAACGACAAATTCAATTCATTCTTCCTTCCGTTTTTGCCGGGGCTTTCCCTCCCGGCCATTCTACAAGGTGCGGAATGAGCGCAAACCCCCACTTTGTGAAAGCCTACATAATACAGGTTTCATTTTTCTTCAAGTCCTTCAGGGTAGGCCTTAAGGTTTCACCGCTCCATGCCGATAAACAGAGTGAAAAAACCTTTCCATCATAATCTCTGAAGCCTGAAAAAGGCAAACCGCCCGAAAGGGCGGGACGCAAAGTTACTGGCCTACGTCCGGTTCGGTGCCGGATAGGGCGGCAGGGCTGCCAGGTGATTCCGTCACACTTCTCACACCTCTCGTGCGGGACGCCACAGGCATGAGTCTACACGCGGAGGTGCTGTGCATGATCTGCAACCATTCTTTCATTTCTCTTCCTGTTCGTATCATGATGACGATCCTGTTGCTGGCATTGCTGATAACAGCCGGGTCGGCAAAGGCCGCCGATGTGACCCTGGCCTGGGATCCCAATCCGGAGTCCTCGCTGTCAGGCTACAAGGTCTATAGCGGGTCGGCAAGCCGGAGCTATTCAGGGACCGTGGACGTGGGAAACTGGACGAGCTGCATCATGTCGGGACTCGAGGCGGGAAAGACCTATTACTTTGCGGCCAGGGCATACGATGCGACGGGCGTGGAAAGCGACTATTCCAACGAGATTGCTTATGCTGTTCCGGCTGCATCGGCCGCATGCAGCTTCTCCGTTTCTCCCGCGAGCGGGTCTTTTTCTTCCTCGGGGGGATCGGGAACCGTGGCGGTTACAGCGGGATCGACCTGCAGCTGGACGGCGGCGGGCAGTGCCTCCTGGCTGACCGTGACTGCAGGTTCGAGCGGCACCGGTCCGGGGTCGGTATCGTATGCCATTGTGGCCAATACGGGCAGCGCTTCGAGAACGGCGACGCTTACCATCGGCGGCCAGGCCTTTGCCGTGACCCAGGCCGGCTATGCGGGTTCCTTCACCATTACTGCCTCGGCCGGGACAGGCGGAACCATTTCGCCTGCCGGCACGTCGACGGTTTCCGCGGGCGGGAGCAAGACGTTCACCATGACTTCCGGTTCCGGGTATGCCGTCTCCTCTGTCCAGATCAATGGGGTGAACGTCGGTGCGGTGTCCAGTTACACGTTCAGCAATGTCGCGGGCAATCACACCATCCGCGTTCTGTTCAAAAAGAAGAGCTTCTGGAGCAGACATTAAGGACGGCTGTTGCCTATTTCCTCCCGAACGAACATCTGCTCGGTGATGTTGTTTCCCCACTGCGTCACGTCATGCTCGACGTCAAGCCGGAACCCTTCCGATTCGTAGAGTGACCGGGCCCTGTCGAGGCCCTTGAACGTCCAGAGGACGATCCGGCGATGGCCGGCGTTCCGGCAAAAGCCGATTGCCTCTCGGATCAGCCGGCGGCCGATACCGAGAGACTGGAATTCCGGCGTTACGATGAACCACCGAAGCCGGGCCCCCTTGGATCCGGCTTCCCTGCCTTCGATGGCGACGGAACCGGCGAAGCGGCCCCCGACCGTTGCCGTTCGGAAGAAGTCCCTTCTCTCGACAAAATCCCGCAGAAACTCGGAGAGCTCCCGTCCGACCTGGGTCTCGAAGCTGATGTCGAAGTTCCAGTGCTCCTGGTAGTAAAGGGCGTGAAGTTCCGTGATTCTTCCGATAACACCGGGTGAATAGCCCGAAAGGCGAATTTCCGCTTCCGTCATCACGCACCCTCCTTGTATCGCGGCGTCGGCATACTCCGGCGGCGCTGCGCTTTCGTTTTTCCCGGCGGGAATGGTTTTCTTGACATTTCTTCACCGTCTTTTATACTAGCGGCACATCAAAATCACAAGGAGGGTACTTATGAAGCGTATCATGATTGTCCTTGCCGTCGTATTTCTGTTTGTATCCGTCGCCATGGCAGCCGGTCCCAAAACCTACCAGGTTACCGGTCCCGTGCTGGAGAAAAAGGACGGTGTGATCGTGGTCCAGAAGGGGAACGAGAAATGGGAAATCACCACGACGAAGGATACCAAGATCAAGGGCGACCCGAAGGTCGGATCCAAGGTCACCATCGAGTACACGATGACGGCCGCGAGCATCGACGTGAAGGAGGACAAGAAGGCCGCCGAGAAGAAACCCGCTGAAAAAGCTCCCGTGAAGAAATAGCGAAACCGATGAATCCTGCCCGAGATGATCGCGGCCCGGCCGACGGGCCGGGCCGCAGTCTCGTTCTTTCAACGCTGCAACGAAATTTCCGGAGGTTCCATGACTGTGCAACCGTCTCCCATCCTCGTCGCCAAGAGTGCCCAGGACATTTTCCTATACCCGAAAATGGCCAACCGGCACGGTCTCATCGCCGGAGCCACCGGAACGGGGAAGACGGTCTCCCTGCGGGTCCTTGCCGAGCAGTTCAGCAACCTGGGCGTGCCCGTATTCATGGCGGACGTGAAAGGCGATCTCTCGGGAATCGCGAAAGCCGGCGGCGACAACCCCAAAATCGCCGCCCGTGCGACGGAACTGAAGATGGAGGAGTTCGCCTACGAGGGCTATCCCGTCGCCTTCTGGGATGTCTTCGGGGAGCGAGGTCACCCGATCCGGACAACGGTTTCCGAGATGGGGCCCCTTTTGCTGTCCCGCATCCTCAACCTGAACGAAACCCAGGCCGGCGTTCTCAATATCGTCTTCAAGGTCGCCGACGACAACGGACTGCTGCTTCTCGATCTCAAGGATCTCCGGTCCATGTCGCAATACGTGGGGGACAACGCGGCGCAGTTCAAGGTTCAGTACGGGAACGTCTCCACGGCGAGCATCGGCGCCATCCAGCGAAATCTGCTGGTCATCGAAGAGCAGGGCGGAGCGAAGTTCTTCGGCGAGCCCGCGCTGGACATCAACGATATCCTGCAGGCTGACGGGAAGGGCAGGGGAGTGGTCAATATCCTTTTGGCCGACAAGCTGATGCAATCACCGAAGGTCTACGCCACGTTTCTTTTGTGGCTTCTCTCGGAGCTTTTCGAGCAGCTTCCCGAAGTGGGAGATCCACCGAAACCAAAGCTGGTTTTTTTCTTCGACGAGGCACACCTTCTCTTCGACGATATTCCGAAAGTCCTCGAGGACAAGATCGAACAGGTCGTCCGTCTTATCCGCTCCAAGGGTATCGGCGTGTACTTCGTGACCCAGAACCCGCTCGACATTCCCGACACGGTGCTCGGTCAGCTCGGCAACCGCATCCAGCACGCCCTGCGGGCCTTCACGCCCCGCGACCAGAAGGCCGTCAAGGCCGCCGCCGAGACATTCCGGGCAAACCCCGGGCTCGACACCACGAAGGCGATCCTGGAGCTTGGCGTGGGCGAGGGCCTCGTTTCCATGCAGGACGAGAAGGGCGTTCCCGCCGTGGTGGAAAGGGCGTGGATCGTTCCCCCGCGCAGCAGCCTCACGCCCCTGCAGCCCGCCGAGATGGCGGCTGCCGTTCAGGGTTCGGTTCTCTTCGGGACCTACGAGAAAACTGTCGATCGCGAGTCGGCCTACGAGAAGCTCCTGGCGAAGGCCGAGCAGGCCTCTGCCGAAGCAACGGCCGCACCCGGAAAGAAGGAGCCCAAGTCCCAGACGGAACAGCTCGTAGGGGCCCTTGCCAAAAGCGCCGCCCACGCGATCGGAAGCCAGATCGGCCGGCAGATCATGCGCGGTGTCCTGGGCTCCCTGTTCGGCAAGAAACGCTAGCCCGTCTTTCTTCAGGCCGGGGTGAGAACCTGGATGGAGACGCCCTTCATCACATCCTTCACCCGCTCGCGGTACTCCTGGAAATGGGGCTGCGTGAGATGAACCTTCAGGGCCTCCACGCTCTCCCAGCGCTCGATGAGCGTGACAACGTTGGCGCGCTGAGGCATTTGGATGGGGATGCCCGTCGGCATGTCCACCGTGGGCCCGTACTCGATGCAGCCCTTTTCCTTGTGAACCAGGGGCGTGACTCTTTTTAGCTCGGCCAGGTATTTTTCCTTCCCGCCTTCGTTCAACTCTACCGTCGCAATCACGTAGATCATTTTTTCCTCCCGCGTTTTCTTCTCCGGTGTCAATGCCTGTCTTCCGGCCTATTCGGTCGCTTCAGCAACGGAAAGGCCGTACGCATGAATACTCTTTCCCTATACCCTTGCCCCTGCACCCTGTCTTCACTGCATTTTTCTGATCCTGACCTCGATGTCCTTCTCGCTCTTCATCAGGCCGACCAGTTTCTGCAGATCCGTTTCCCCGTAGTGGTAGGGATAGAGGACCTTCGGCCGGAAGGCTTTCGACGCATCGGCCACCATCTCCGGCGTCATTGTGTAGGGGAGATTCATGGGCAGAAAGGCGATATCGATGTCCTTGAGGGCCTTCATTTCGGGGATGTTCTCCGTGTCGCCCGCGATGTAGACGCGCCGGTCGCCGAAGGTGATTACGTAGCCGTTTCCATCGTCCTTCGGATGGTAGGGCGTGCCGGGGCTTCTCATGTGCACCACGTTGTACGCGGGGACTGCCTCGATCGTGAATCCCTGAGAGGCCATGACATCACCATTTTTCAGGACAAGGGCATCCTTGGCCTGTCCTGCCACGATCCGTGTGGCGACAATGACCGTCTTGTCCGTGCGGAGGGCATCAACGGCTTTCGTGTCGAGATGATCCCGGTGCTCATGGGTGATCAGGATGAGATCCGCCTTCGGCAGTTTCCCGTAGTCTGCCAGCTGGCTCCAGGGGTCGACATGGATGACCTTCCCGCCGCAGGCGAACATGAGTGTCCCGTGGCCGATGAAGGTGATCTTGAGATCACCCGCCGATGTAGGCACGACATCCATTTCATACCCGTGAACGGTTCCTGCCGCCACGACCACCATCGCCAGTGCGGAAAACAGCAGAAGCTTCTCCATATGCATCTCCTTTTTCTGTCTGTCTGTCTGTCTGTCTGTCTGTCTGTCTGTTGTCCTGTTAGGATATATCATTTCCTGTCTTGGACTCAAGATCGTTGATGCGCAAGGGATGATACACCCGGGAGGATGTCGTTGCAATGGATCCGGAAATGGTGTAAAAAGCAAAACATAACTGACCGCCGGTCAGTAAACGCGAGCTATTTTGACGTAATATTAATGAATATCGATTAGATAGAACGTGAGAGGGGGAATTTATGCTGTTCAATCCAAAGAAATACGCAAGCGATTATCCCTGTGAAAAATCAAAAGAGATCATGCGAAAGACGATCGACTTCTTCGAGCGCAAGGGAAAGCTGCACATCAAGGAGGACGATCAGTGGTGTGTCTGGTACGAGGATTTCGTCCAGTTCCTGAAGGACAACAAGATCTTCGCCACGCTGCTCACGCCTTCGAAGTACGGCGATGCCGACTGCCGATGGGACACCTGCCGCAACTGCGAGATGAACGAGATCCTCGCCTTCTACAGCCTGTCGTACTGGTACGCCTGGCAGGTGAGCATCCTCGGGCTCGGTCCCGTCTGGATGAGCAAGAACGAGGAGGTGAAGAAGAAGACCGCCCAGCATCTGCAGTACGGCCGCATCTTCGGCTTCGGTCTTTCCGAGAGGGAGCACGGCGCCGACATCTACTCCACGGACATGATGCTCAAGCCCAAGGGGGACGGCACGTATCTCGCCGAAGGCGACAAGTACTACATCGGGAACGCCAATCAGGCGGTCATCGTCTCCACCTTCGGCAAAGTCGCCGGAACTGGCGAGTACGTTTTCTTTCCTGTCGATTCCCATCACGAGAAATTCGAGCTGGTGAGAAACGTCGTGGCCAGCCAGATGTACGTGGCCCAGTACAACCTGCACGACTATCCCATCCGTGAGGAGGAGATCCTGGAAAAAGGACAGGAAGCCTGGGACGCCTCGCTCAACACGGTCAACGTGGGCAAGTTCAACCTGGGGTGGGCCACCATCGGCATCTGCACCCACTCCTTCTATGAGGCCATCAACCATGCCTCGCACCGCATCCTCTTCGGGAAAGCCGTGACCGAGTTCTCGCAGGTGAAGCAGCTCTTTGTCGATTCGTACACGCGCCTGGTGGCCATGCGGCTCTTCGCCCAGCGCGCCGTGGACTACTTCCGCTCGGCCTCGGCCGAGGACCGGCGTTACCTCCTCTACAACCCCATGGTGAAGATGAAGGTCACCATGCAGGGAGAAGAAGTCATCAACCTGCTCTGGGACGTCATCGCTGCCAAGGGCTTTGAGAAGGACACCTACTTCGAGATGGCCACCCGCCACATCCGGGCTTTGCCGAAGCTGGAAGGAACGGCCCACGTCAACATGGCCCTCATCATCAAGTTCATGGCCAACTACTTCTTCAATCCCGGCACGTTCCCCGAGATCCCGAGGCGAAACGACATAGCCGACGACACGTTCTTCTGGGAACAGGGGCCGACGAAGGGCTTAAGCAAGATCCAGTTCCATGACTACAAGCCGGCCTACGACGGCTACGATTTGCCGAACCTGAACATCTTCAAGGAGCAGATCAAACTGTTCAAGGCCTTCCTGGCCACGGCCACCCCCACACCGGAACAGCAGAAGGATATCGATTTCCTTCTTATCCTGGGCGAATTGTTCACCTGCGTGGTCTATGGGCAGCTCATCCTGGAGAACGCGAAGATCTACAGCGTAGACAAGGACCTGCTGGATCAGATTTTCGACTTCATGGTCCGCGACTTCTCGAAGTATGCCCTGCAGATCTACCACAAGCCGTCGAGCACCGAGAAGCAGATGGAACTGTGCATGAAGATAATCCGCAAGCCCGCCGTCGACATGGCACGCTACGAGCGGGTCCTGAACAATCATGTCTATGCACTGAAGGATGTCTACGAGATGAATCCCTGATGCCGGAAAAAGACAGGGGATGGTTATGGGCAGATTGATTTGGACATTCTGAGTGGATGAAGAAAAGCCCCCGACCGGAAACCGGTCGGGGGCTTTTACACCGGGGGACCC
>CAZVLL010000019.1:0-48186 GCA_964628025.1 uncultured Syntrophaceae bacterium | reverse complement strand
GCAAACCCTATGCATCGGAAAGCCTCGGAAGCGCTGTCCGGAAGGAACTGGACAGCCAAGCATAAAAGACAACGGGGATTTCAACTGGTTCGGGTTTGATATGCCTTTCTACCGGGTGAGCAGGACCGGGATACGGCTCTTGCGAATGACGTGCGAGGTGGTGCTCCCGAGAAGGAGTTCCTTGAACCGGCTATGACCGTGGGCCCCCATCAGAAGAAGCTCCACGGACCCTTCTTCGATGAATTTGATGATTTCTTTTTCCTCTTTTCCCCCCAAAACGATAATGTCCTTGTCAATCTCGTAGTCGTCCAGGGCGGCTTCCGCTTTCGCGCTCAGATCGGCCGAGAGCTTTGCATTATCCGTTACGATGAGAACCGTGAGGGGCCAGCGTACCTTGTCGGAAAGTTCGGCGGCAATCCGGAGAGCATGATCAGCGGAGGGGCTTCCGTCGTAGGCGAGGCCCATGCTCTCGATCTCGATGAAGGAAACGGGGGTGACCAGGACGGGTTTTCCGGACTTTCGGACGACCGCTTCTGCCGTGGAGCCAAGCAACACGCTTCGGCTCAGGGGGTAGTGCTCGCCCCTCTGGGCAAGCAAAATAAGGTCGGCGTTTTGCCCTTCACGGATGATCTCCTCGTCGATGATCCCCGTGGTCTTCTTTACCTCGCACTTGAGCCCTTCCTTCTCACAGCGGTCCCGGAATTCACGAAGGATGCTGTCCGCCCTCGCCTCGAGGGCCTTTTCAATGACGGAGAAAAATTCAGGGCCGGGGGAAAGACTTGCGAAGCTGCAGATGTCATTGAGGACGGGTCCTTGAAGAACCTTGATGTCGATGACATGGAGTCCCGTAATCCTCGCATCAAGCTTCTTGGCGATGTAGATGCCGTAGTCAAGGGCCGTCTTGCTGTAATCGGACCCGTCCGTGGGAAGGAGGATGCTCTGAACCATTAATCGTCCTCCTCATCATCCTCGAAGTCCTCGGTTTTCTCTTCGGCCTTCTTCTCGAAATCGCCCAGTTTCTTCAGCATGCGGTCGAATTCGTTCTCGTCAAGATCTTCGTCGCCCTGGCCGTCGTAGGCGGCGGCAGCCGACCCGGCCGCGGCCCCGAGAAGCATGAAGGCTCCCGTGAGTTTGCCGTTCTTGAAGATCGCCTGTTCCAGGGGCCTGCCGCCGCGATCATAGGCGGCATAGGGCCCTTCCCGTCTGTCATTGCGGAAACTCCCCTTTTCCCGGACTTGCCCGTTCTTGTAGTAAGAAACGTACTCGCCTTCAAACTTCCCCTGCAGGAAGTTTTCCTGCTCCTTGATCTGGCCGTTCCGGTAATAGAGGAGATACTCGCCCTCGATCTTCCCGTCCTTGTTGTAGCTTTCCTTTTCCCGCAGCTGCCCCGTCTCATAGTAAGACGTGTATTCGCCGACGATCCTGTCTTTTTCGAAGGTGCATTTCTCACGAACCGTACCGTCGCGGTAATAGGAGACGGCATCGCCGTGCTTCTGTCCGTCCAGATAGGATATCCTCGCGAGAAGCTGCCCGTTTTCGTAATAGGATTCGTATAGACCCTGGAGCTTCCCTTTCCGATAGGTGCGCTTTTCCCGGATCCGCCCCTTTCGATAATGGGAGACATGCTCCCCGTCTTTCCTTTTCGGGGCGAAGAGATCCCAGCTCATGCTTCCGCTACAGCCCCAGTTCCTTTCTGATCTTCTCAACCGGAAAGAAAATTGCGTCCGCGCCCTTGATTCCCCTGCGCATGGCGTGTTCGTTCTGGTTTTCGAACTCTTTCAGAAGATCAATCAGTCGCCTCTTGCCATCGGGGGTCCGGACGGCTTCCCGAGGGGTGATGTTTCCGATGGACGGGATTTTCTCGTCGATCCAGTTGTCGAACTGTCTCGACGTCGTGTCACGGCCGGTCGTACTCCCTTCCAGGGATTCGGAGGTGCCCGCCGCTGCCGTTTCCGCTCTTTTTTCCACAGTTTTGTGGACCGTCGTCCGGTAAGCAAGGATAGGGCCGAACATCTTGTCGAGAACGGATCGCAGGGTTTCCGCCCGCTTTGCCGATGAACACTGGACCACGAGAGAATCTTTCTTGAGCAAGAGGACGCCCGGGGCATTTCGGAGAGACCCTTTCGTCCCTTCCTTGTGGAGCCAGTAGAAACGGAGCACCTTCGCCGGCGGGTAGGAACCGGGCTTCCGTGCTTCCGACGCCGTGAAGACCGGTGACTTTTCGATGGTCTTCAGAAATGCCTCGTAATCGTTCACGCGGAAAAGGATGCTGGTCAGGGAAAACCTGTCCGCCTCCGGATCAACGGGTGCCTCGGGCCGGTCAACGCTGCGGACCGCATTTTCCACAAGAGCGTAGATCTCCGCCGAAGTCCGTTTCAGGTATTCGCGGAAATTCCGGTAATCTTCACGCTCCTCGTGATAGATTTCCAGAAGGTTCTGCTCGATGAACCGTTTGATCTTCTGGGGAATGACGGTGAGCGGCATGCCGCCCAGGATATGATACCCACGGATCTCGATGAGGCCTGCATAGATCAGGTCCCATTTGCAGAGTGTATTTGCCGTGACGCTGTCGAAAACATAACAGACCCGGTCGGCAAAGACATCCCGGATCTCGACCCCTTTTCCCGGATCGACCCGCTGGACCTCGTATACGCTCAGCACGGACCGGGCATAACTCTGCAAAATCTCCCTTTCCAGCGCGGAAAGCTGGTTCTTCCGGCGGTCGAGGTAAAGCTCCGGAAAGGTTTTGTCGTGTTCGTCGGTGACGAAGTACAGCGAATACCACGTGAGAAACCGGGAAAACTCCTCCTCACTCTGGAAGTTATCGTAGAGATCGTCTTCGTCTTCGCCATAGACGCCGCGCCCTTCAAAGTATTCGTACAGGGCGAGTTCGTATTCCTCGTAAAAGCGGTCGGAATTGGAAAACCGTGCAAGCCGGTAATGAATATCGGATATGATTTTCCTGCAACGGGCGAGATCAAAATCGATGATACGGGCCGTCCGGTTTTCGGAAGAACTGCCCGGCCCGGCGGAAGAACTCCCGCGGTCAACCGTTGACATGATGAAAAAACCTCCTGCCGTAATGGACCATAAAGCCGATGCCCTCACAGGTTGTTGAAAACCACCGGGATAATAAATTTCCCGATAGGTCTCACATCGGTCTTTACATCCTGATATGACAGACCCCCTTTCGTGTTTGTTTCATATCATGGATGGTTGGAGGTTATCGCATTTCGGGGGGCCTGTCGAGGAAAAAAAGAATTGAACTATTGCATGTAATAACGAGAGGTTAAATAAACACTGCGGGCGGGATTTTTCCCAATCCGGAACTGCGGAAACGACAGCAAAAAGGGGGCCGGAAAGACCGGTCCCCTTTTCACAGAAGAATGTCTCTGGACCGTGTTTTATCCGTGATACCTCCATGAAAAGGTTGCATTCGAGACCGAGAAAAAAAGAACGGTCATGAGGATCAGCCAGAAAAGCACGTACAAAATTTTTCTCATGTTTGAGGATCTCCTTTTTATCCGATGATAGACGTCTCCCATCTTTTCCGGAGCGCCCGGATACATGGATGTCTTTCACGGATATATTGGCTTTAGTCTGAAAGACTTAAGGATCAGGACCCTTTTCGGTGCGTTCCGCAAGACCGTATTCATCGTAGTGGTCGATGAGACGGTCGAGGTAGCGGGACTTCATTTGGCTGGAGGCAAGCAACCTCTTCGCGGGAGGCAGTTTCAGGATGGCCCCCAAGATGGATGCCATGGCCCGATGGCTCCAGAGGGCCTGCGAGTCGAAGATCAGGTTCTGGAGCTTGCCCCGCTCCACGGCCATGAGAAGGATCCGGCGGGCCGAATCGACGGGGGTGATCACTCTCTCGGAACGACTTTTCAGCGCCATCGATCCCACCTTGCAGTTCCGGACACAGATGCCGCACCCCAGACAGGCCTCCCTATCGACATGCGCTTTTTTCTTCGTGCGTTCGCGCTTTCCCGCGGCCGAGATAAGGGTCACAGCCCCAACAGGGCAGAGTCCGACACATTTTCCGCATCCGATGCACGTTCCTTCGTCCATGACAGGAAGATACCGGGTAGTGTGAACCGGGTGCATGTGTGCGAATTTGCGGGCAGCGATCATGGCCTCGCAGCAGCAGCCGCAGCAGTTGCAGATGAAACTCACCTGCTTCTGTACATTTTCACCGAATTGGACGAGGTTGCATTCATAGGCTTGTTCCAGCAGCTTCATGCACTCCGATACTGTTACAGGGCGCACGATCCCGTGGCGAATCAGGGAGTCTGCCGCGCGGTTGAAGGTCATGCAGATATCCATGGGGGCATCGCAAGCGCGTCCCACATGACTCATCTTGTGGCGGCAGTAACACAGGGCAATCCCGATGCGGGATGCCGTCGTGATGATGTGGCTTGCCCGCTCGTAGTCGAGGATTTGCAGCGCATGGTCTCCCGCAAGGAGAGGTTCGTGCACCAGGGCACGGCCCATCTGGGTCTTGCCGGCCACAAAGAGGGCCCTGATGAAATCCTCCTCCACATTGATGTACTGGTAGAAAAGCTCGCTGAGAGCCTTTTGATCGAGGTCGGCCCGCAACCGCATGAGGGAGAACTCGAAAAAGCCCGCCATCGGCGGCGGCATGATGTAAATGCGCTCGCCGTTCTCCTCGATGTCGAGGAGGATCCCGCGATTGGCAAGATCGCACAGGATGGTTTCTGCCTGCTTTTCCCCCATGTCCCAGACTGCGGCGGCTTTTCGTGCATCGAAAGGCCTGATGGGCAACAGCGAGACGAGCTCAGCGTCCCGCTCCGTGAAGAGCATTTTGAGGATCCCGTAGAGGAGTTCCGACGGCGGTGCGCCCTGGGGAAACAGGTTGATGCGATCCACGAGTCGGCGGTAGACGCTTTTGAGGTGCTGATGGGCCATGGCAGGGACCTATGCCTCTACCTTCCCACCGCCCAGGGTCTGCTCAGCATGACGTAGAAACCGGCATTCCCGTCGCCTGCATATCCGACAGCCGCATAGAAGGGGCCAAGGATCGTATCGGCGCCGAAGAAAACGCTGCTGCCGAAAAGCCACCCGCTGGGGGCTTTCGGGTCGAACAGGCGGTGGACCTGGCCTGTTTCGATCGATCCGCCCAGGTAGATCCCTTTTCCCAGAGGCGAGGGAAGGCTGCCGAACTGGTACATGTAGACAATCTCGCCGAAGGTATATCCCTGGCCGACGAGTTGATCGAATCTGTATCCCGACAATTTCAGAAACCCTCCGATCATGAACGGATCGTAGGGCGGCAGGGTGCTGCCTGCGTTGTCGGCATACGCGAGCGCCAATGCGAGAGTGTGAGGGCCGAATGTTACGGGCTTTCTCAGGGTCAGCTCGTACTTGTTGTAGTTGTCCTGGGCGCCGAACGCTTCGTTCGTTACAAAAAAGTTTCCGCCGAGGAAAATGCCTTCACGGGGGAAATCAGCGTCGTCAAGCTGGTCGATGGCAAACCTCCCCGTAAATCCGCCCTGGCGGATGTTGTAATCGGGCAACTGCAGAAAGCCGAATTCGCTCTTTGCCGACAGATATCCCTGGTAAAACCCCAGCCGGACAGTCCCGATCTTCCCTTGGACGCCGGCATCGATCCCGCCACGGTACTTGCTGACGCCGTACTGCCCGACATACGATCCGTCGTAATAGTAATTGACGGGGGACGCTGCCACGGCCGCCCAGGGAGAGACAAAGGACCCGACGGTGACCCCCACGGGCTGGAAGAACTCGGTGTAGAGGCTTTTCATATAACCCACCTGGGCGTCGGTGCGCCATTCCGCACCCTGGCTGTTCAGCCAGGTCTTTCGATAGCTCGCGCTGACGTTGAATCGCGCTGGTGAGGAGGCATCCGTGGCGAAACTAAGACCGAACTTCAGGTAGTCGGGCCCCCAGGGTTTTTCGACACCTTCGACCAGGATGGTCGGCTTTGCATCCTTCGTGGCCAGGCTGTAGTCCATGAGCTCGAAGTCGCCGCGGCCGTAAATGGTCGTCAGGGTGTTCTGCAGCTGTTGGAGGTCCATCTCTTCGCCGCCGTCTTTCTTCTTCATCGCCGACGGGATCTCCTCCAGCTTCTTGAGGCCCTTCTCGTCCGGTTGCTTCGTCACCAGATATTCGACAAGGCCTGGCTTCTTTTCTATCTCCGACTCGATGACGATGGGGTTCACCCATTTCAGGTTTTTCTCCACCTGGATGTCGGCAACCCTGACCTCTGCGGGCTTCCTCCCGGTGCGGCTTAACTGCCAGGCCCTGTAGTCGGCATCGCTGACGCTCAGGCGTTCGAGCTTGTCCTGCACCGCCCGAGCTGCTGCGATCCCGATGGGGATCGTTTCCATGGCCTTGACAAAGTCTCCCGAGCTGAACTCCCCGAGCTCAGGTTTGATCAGGATATCTTTCTCCGTCAACTCTCCAAGCGATGCCTGGACATTGTGCTCGGTCATCAGGTTGATCGACTGCATGGCTACGGCGGCCGCCGAGGTGAGCTGATCGCGGCGAAGGGGCGGCGTGCCCAGGTTGACGGCGATAATGATATCGCAGCCCGCCTTGCGGGCCACGTCCACGGGCAGGTTGCGAACCATCCCGCCATCCACGTAGAGATGTCCGCCTATACTGGCAGGGGCAATGAAGGCCGGCACGGACATGCTGGCCCTCATGGCCTTGACGAGGACCCCACTGTCGAAGACCTTCATGGACCCGTTTTCGAGATCCATCGCCACGGCCCGAAAAGGGACCGGCAGGGTGTCGAAGCTTCGGCTCTCCCGTCCGGCCGCAAGGCCGACCATGTCCGTGAGGAGAAATTCGAACTTGTAGCCTGCCGTTGTCCCATGGGGCAGGAGGATCTTGCCGTCCCGGAAACCGAACTCCAGACCGAAGAGGTTCGTGTAATCATCCTTCTTCTGATGCCAGGGAATGTCCTGCCGTGCAGGCTCATCCTTGAAGATGGTGTCCCAGTTGATGGCACGCACCTTCTCTTCCAGCTCACCGGGTGACAGCCCCGATGCATAAACGCCCCCCACGAGGGACCCCATGCTGGTCCCCAGCACCATGTCGACGGGGACGCGGAGCTCCTCCAAGACCTTGAGCACGCCGATGTGCGCGACCCCCCGGGCCCCTCCGCCGGACAGCACGAGAGCAACCTTGGGACGCCCCGGGACCCTGTACAGTGCGGTCTCCGGCTTTTCCCCGGCTGCCTGCGCGAGGTCCGCCGCAGCGAGGCACGCAGTGAAAAGAATGACAGCGAGGAAAACACCGATTCTGTAACCGGCCGATCTGTTCATGGCAATCTCCCTTGAAGGGCTTTCCCTGCCGGAATTCCCTTTACCTGTGCTGTCGCACTGCGCTGCATCATGATTCGAATCCCCTGTTTTCTCTCCCTGGCGCAAAGGAACAGGTATGCGGAACACCCTACGGCTACCTTCGTAGACCAGATTACCACAGGCGCAGTGCATTTAGGAAGAGGTGAAGCAAAGGTGCATCCATGATCAAAGCACATCAGCAGGAAAGGTACTCAGCTCAACAGTCTGGCAAATACATCTCGATCCACGTTTCCGCCGCTGATCAGGACGCCGAGCTTTTTCCCCACAATCTTGACCGTCCCTGACATCGCGGCGGCTGCCGCCAGGCAGCCCGTCGGCTCGACGACCATTTTCATCCGTTCGGCAAAAAATTTCATCGCTTCGACGAGCTGCTCATCGGACACTGTGACAATGTCGTCCACCTGTTTTCGGATGATCGCAAAGTTATGGGTTCCCAGGCAGGTTGTCCTGGCCCCGTCGGCAATGGTGTCGGGCACCGGGATCTGGACGATTTCCCCTTTTCGAAACGATTGCTGTCCGTCGTTCCCCGCTTCGGGTTCCACCCCGATCACGACACATTTTGGATTGAGAGCTTTGGCGGAAAGGGCGCATCCCGCAAGCAACCCACCGCCACCCAGACAAACGAGCAGAACGTCCAAGCGTCCCGCTTCCTCGATCAACTCCTTGGCGGCGGTTCCTTGGCCGGCGATCACGTGCGGGTGATCGTAGGGCGGAATCAATGTCATCCCCCGCTCTTCGGCCAGGCACCTGCCGATCTCCTCGCGACTTTCTGTATATCGATTGTAGGTGATGACTTCGCCCCCGTAACCCTTGGTCGCTGCAACTTTCGATGCCGGCGCATCATGGGGCATGATGATGACCGACCTCACGCCGAGAAGTTTTGCCGACAGGGCAATGGCCTGAGCGTGATTGCCGGAAGAATAGGTCAGCACACCGGATTTACGCTGCGACTCCGAAAACTGCGCGATGGCGTTGTAGGCCCCGCGAAATTTGAAGGCGCCCATGCGCTGGAAGTTCTCGCACTTTAAAAGGATTTCCGCCCCGGTCCGTTCATTGGCCGTGCGGGAGGTGAGGACAGGCGTTTTGTGCGCAATGCCGTTGAGGCGCTCAGCAGCATCCACGACATCGGAATAGGTGGGCAATTCCATGTCCTATTCTCCTTCAGTGACATCTCCCCGAGACGACGGCCCGTGAAAGGGAAACAATGCGTGAACGGATGAGTTTCGTTTGCTACGGAATCAGGAATTCCCGGACGGCACTTTCGCCGACAATGCGGTTTGCCTCGTCAAATCCCTTCACCTTCCAGAAATAGGTCTTCCCGGAACGGAACGTATTGGTCAGCACCGCTGCCGGCAGCCGGTACGACGACACTTTCGAGTATGCGGAAAAAAGCGGTGTCGAGGATGGATCGTCGTAGAATTCGACAAGGTAAACCGCTTTTTTGTCAATTCCGCTCCAGGAAAATTCATAGGGGTCGGACAACACTGCGCCCTGCACGGGACGTTCGGGGAGGAGTTCGACAGGCTTGACCGGGGCATCCGTCGCAGTGATGTAATAAATGGCCTGCGGCAGGCCGATATCAACGACGGGGTTGGTAATAACAAATCTCAGGATGTGGGTCCCTGTGTCAAAGGTCGGCAGGGGGGGAATCCTGGGGGTTTCCAGCGTGACAACCGACCCGTAGGTCAGGTAACGCGTGACCTGCGAGATGATCCGTCCATCGACTTCCCAGTATCCCTGGAGAAGACCGGTGCCCTGAAAGGAGATGTCCGCGAAGGCCCGAAGCCTGCTGTCATTTCTTCCAATCGTGACCTCCCCTCTCCGGTTGTCGAAATAGAGGGAAATGCGGGTAATGGCAAAACTCGATGCTGCGGAGGTCGTCACCGTGAACGTCAGTGTTGCCGTGATGGGGAAGGCCGGACCGGAAATGACTCTCCTGTAACTGAACGTGTTCGTTCCTCTCCCCAACGTTGCCTGGATCACGCGCACGGGGATTTGCAGGACTTCTGTCGCGGTCCCTGAACCGGAAGGAAAGATGACGTTGAGCGGCGTCGGATTGGTTGCGACGACCGTTCCTCCCACCAGGAAGTCACCCGATGCGGAAGTCCAGGGGGCTGGGCCTACCGATGTGAACAGATACGTAATCGTCGTCATGCTGGGGGCTCCGGCCGGAACGCTTGTCATCGACGCCGACGGAATGACGTTCTGGGCCGGGAGTTCAGAACTGGCCAGGAGGATAAGCAAAACAAACAGGACTTGAATCACCGCCGGTTTCCGCATGCTCAATCTCCTTCGATGAACCTCGCTTTATAGTAACTGCAAGGAAAGGGCTTCTCTCAATAAACGTAAGGCGCGCTGAGGGTCAGGACCAGAAACACGGAACAATCATCCTGGTTCAGGGCCGGGTTTACCCGATCTGTGAGCTTGACGTACGATCCTTTCACGGCGATCGATGGATTGATGAGGCCTTTGAACCATTCCTTCAGGCTGTAGGCAAGTCTCGCGTTCACATTCAAGTTGCGATTGTTGGTCGAGTCGTCGGTCGCAACAGGAGCATTGTAGGTCCCCGCCACGTCGAACAACACCCTGTCTTCCCACCATTTTGTGTTCACCGCCAGCCCCAGGGTATACGTGTCGAGGCGCACGCCTGTCGAGACTTCCTTTGCCTGGCTGAACGACAGGGACGGTGCAACGACAAGCCATTGCTTGTTCAGCATGCCGTTCAACGTATAGGTGATTGCATCGGAATCCCTGTCGCCCTGGCGGTCGTCTTTGTAGGCATAGGATGCCTGGAAGCCCACGTTCCAGATCGGCTGGACGTAGCTGATGCCGCCCGACAGAGACGTGGTATCGAGCTTGAGCGGCGTCACCCCGGCAGGCTCTTTCTCGCTTTCCTGGAAATCTTTCTGGAAGGTCAGGTTCAGGGGGAGATATGCCAGCTTGCTGTAGACGTAATTGACCACTCCCTGGGTATTCGCGATCCGCGGCAGAAGGTCATTTTTCGCGACATTGTCGATGTATCGGGAAAGCAGCAGATTGAACGCATGCCCCTCATAGTTGGCCCCGCCCGTGATTTTCCCCCCTTCCCGGTCACGTGCCAGGGACGGGCTCCCGATGGGAGAAAAATTCCCGCCGATGTGCTCATAGAGAAGGCCATAGGTGTATTTTCCCGCGGTCCCTCCGGCGCTCAGCCTGTATGCGTTGTCGCTTGTCCGATCGTAGGTATCGGTCGTATCCGGATCGTACCAGGAGAGGTCGAATTCAAAGTCCGTCTTGAATTTTTGATCAAAGAAATTGGACGAAAGGAGAAATCCCAGGGACTCTCCCTTTCGGGACGAAACCGTTCCCGTTGTGTTATACGAGTTGCTCCCCGTATCGGCACCGGTGACATAGAGGGTTTTGAATTCCAGCTTCTTTTCGAAAAGGCGAAGCGTGCCCACAACGCCCCGGATGTAGTCCTCGTTTTCCGACCCCCCCGGACCCAGCGCATTTCCGCTCAACCCGAAGGCCTGCTCGCTCTTGATATTGAAGGCGCTCAAGCCGAACTGGCCGTAGTCCGCCGAGATGGTCTGCCCGCGCCGCGCCAGGTCCGCCGCTGCGTAGGGACTCTGATTGACCGTGACGTCGCCGAGCCCTAATCCTGCGTTGAACTGGTCCCGCGTGTAGGTCCCGGCGAAAAGATAATTGGCAACATCGAGCCCTTTCTTCTGGGGGGAACTGACGCCCTGATTTTGCTCCAGGTAGCGGATGTTGGTGTTGAAGGCGAAGCCCCACTCGTTTTCCCGGAGGCGAGTGTCCGACTTCAGGTTGCCTTCCACCTTGACGGAAGGTGTCGAGCCCTGCGAATCGGGCTTCAGGAGCGCGTTTTCATAATTCAGGGACAGATCGTTATCCGAAGACAATTCCCCGAAAGTGGCGGTTTGCCTGGACGAAAAGGGAATTTCGGCCGCCAGCGCTTTTCCCGACATATCCTGGGCCGTTATTTTCAGCTTGTGCTTTCCTGCCGGAAGGGGCGTCGGGGGTTTGTAGGAGAACTCCCCTTCCTTCCAGATCAGAAGCTGGGTCACATCCGTGCTGTCGAGAATGACGACGATGGATTCTTTCTTCACCGGGACGAGAACGGCGCCTTTGACCTCAGGCCGTTTTCCGATGATTTCCTGGTTGGCGCCGGGCGAAATGGTCACCCAGGATGCGCTCCCCGAAGGGGGCTGGGATTGGGCCTGAGCGGGCGATGTGAGAATCGAAAGCAGGACGATGAGGAGAAGCCGGAGCGCCATGGGATGCAATCCTTTCCCTTCGAGACGTCGACCGTGAGAGCAGGAACTGAACCAATCCGCTTGTTGCATTCCCAGACCGAAAACGGATCGCTACGGGAAAGACTTTTTCCACAGGCTGTCTACCAAAATTTTAAATCCAAGTCGACTGATTTATTGACGACCATTTTTCTCTAGAAAGTATTCCGGGATTGTGTATGATCAGCTACCAACAAAAACGCAAATGAAATGTTTGATTCATCAGGAAGAAGGGAAGTGGCTCCGTCCGCAGCCTGAACCGTCCATGGAGCCCATGAAAAAATAGAAGATCGTACTCGAGGCCGGTCGTGGTCGTAGACAAGAAGACCGGCCTTCTTGTCTGGATGAATGATTGATTTTTCATAGGAATAACTTATGAGAAACCCTGATCTGAGAGAGCTGCTGAAAAAAATCAGAGAAGAAAAACCCCTGATTCACAACATCACAAACTATGTGGTGATGAACTTCACGGCCAATACCCTGTTGGCGATGGGGGCGTCTCCCGTCATGGCTCATGCCCCCAACGAGGTTGAAGAGATGGTCTCGCTGGCCGGAGCGCTCGTCATCAATATCGGCACTCTTTCCGACCCGTGGATCGATGCCATGTTTCTGGCCGGAAAGAAGGCCAACAGCAGGGGGGTGCCCATCGTGTTCGACCCTGTCGGATCGGGAGCCACTTCCCTGAGAACAGAGACAACCAGAAGGATCACGCAGAGTCTGAGATTGGCGGTTGTCCGCGGGAACGCCTCGGAGATCCTGTCTATTGCCTCATCGGGCTTTTCGACCAAGGGGGTCGATTCGCTGCACGAAGTGGAGCAGGCGGCCGAAATCGCCACAACCACGGCAAGAGAGATAAAATCGGTTGTCGCCGTCACCGGCAAAATTGACCTGATCACCGACGGGACAAGGATCATCCGATGCAGCAACGGCCATGCGATGATGGGAAGCATCACCGGAACCGGTTGCGCGGCGACGGCCGCCATTGCCGCATTTGCAGCGGTCACACCGAATGCCCTGGACGCCGCCGCCGCCGGACTTGCCTTTTTCGGTCTTGCCGGTGAGATGGCCGCAGCCTCGGCCAAGGCCCCCGGATCGTTTATGATTGCCCTCATCGATTCCCTTTACGCCATGAGCCCGGATGATTTTCAGAGACGGGCACGGCTGGAGGAAGGATGATGCTGGTCGATTATTCCCTCTATCTCGTCACGGACAGAAAGCTTTCGCTGGGTCGCTCCACGCTCGAGGTCGTCAGGCAGGCCGTGGAGGGAGGCATCACCGCCGTCCAGCTGCGCGAGAAAGAGATGGATTCCCGCGAATTTTACCTGGAGGCATTGGGAATAAGAAAATATCTGCGCGAGCGGGGCATTCCCCTCATTATCAATGACCGGATCGACATCGCCCTGGCCGTCGATGCCGACGGTGCTCACGTCGGACAGGAGGACCTGCCCCTGTCCGTGGCAAGAAAAATTCTCGGTCCCGGCAAGATCATCGGGGCGTCCGTATTTACCCCGGAAGAAGCCCGACAGGCGGAGGCCATGGGGGCGGACTATCTGGGGCTGTCGCCGATATTCGTGACATCGACCAAACCGGAACTGACAAATCAGATCGGGCTGGAGGGGATCGGCCCCATACGGCGGGCAACCCGGTTGCCCATCATCGGAATCGGGTCCATGAATGAAGGAAATGCGTTCTCGGTCATCCAGGCCGGGCTGGACGGCATTGCCGTTGTTTCCGCCATCTGCGGCAAGCCCGATGTGCGGGCTGCAGCCGAGAGGATTAAGCGCGAGGTCCTGCGTGCCAGAAAATGACCGCTGGCCCCGTAGTTGTCAACAAAATGGCCGGGGTGATGGATTCGGATGAAGCTGAAGGAGCTGGGAGAATTCCGGTTCATTGACCGGATTGCGGCGGGTTGCCTTGTACGGAAAGAAGGCGTAATCAAGGCCATCGGCGATGACTGCTGTGTGTTCAGGACGCCGGACGATCGGGTTACCCTGCTGACCACGGACATGCTGGTCGAGGACATCCATTTTCTTCGGAATTCGATCACGCCGTATCTGCTCGGCAGGAAATCCCTGGCGGTGAACATATCCGACATCGCCGCCATGGGAGGGATTCCGGGAGAGGCGGTGATTTCCATTGCCATCCCGGCAACCGTCGACGTTGAATATCTGGATCAGCTTTACGAGGGAATGAAGTCCATCGCCAGGGAGTTCGGGGTCAATCTGCTGGGCGGCGATACGACCTCGTCACCGCAACATCTTGTGATCAATGTCGCGCTGGTGGGATGGGCGAAGGAGGATGAGGTTCTCTATCGTTCCGGTGCAAAAGTCGGAGACGTGATCTTTCTGACCGGAGCCGTCGGGGCATCGGCTGCAGGCCTTGATCTCATTCTCTCGAAAACGGATTTTCCCCAGGGGGACGAGTTGCTGGAAGCCCACTGCAACCCCTTGCCCCAGATCAAGGAAGGCCGGATTATCGCGGGTCTCAAGGTTGCAAACTCCCTCATCGACGTCTCCGACGGCGTTGCCTCCGATCTCGGCCATATCTGCGAAGAATCCGGTGTCGGTGCGATCATCGAGCAGAGCAGGATCCCCGTCACGGAGGCCTTTCGAACCTACTGCAGGGACTTCCACCGAAGCTGCGAACAGCTCTCGCTCCGCGTCGGCGAAGACTATGTGCTTCTGGGAACTGTTCCGGCCGAATGCGAGGGCAGACTGCGAAACGCTCTTGAATCTGCCGGCTGCAGATTTTATCCGATTGGGGAGATCACCGGCGGCTCGGCACTCCTTCTCCGGGGAGCCGATGGATCCACCCGGGAAATCGCGGCAAGCGGATTTGACCATTTCCGGCCATGAAACCGGCGTGAGGTTCCTCTATCACCCGGTTCTTTTCTCGAACCGTCCATCGGACGGTGTCTTATGGTCTGTTGTGCCCCTGTCTGAGCAAACGCTCGAACCTTGTCCTATCCCACTTTCAGACTGCCGCTGATTTTTTTCCCGACGCCAATCGATTAGGTTAGCCTCGAAAGCACACAAGACCAAAAGGAACCGTGAGTGCCATGACAGGCAGAACAACGATGAGAGCAAAAACGGACATGACGCCCCAGGTCGGCCTGCCGGGAGACCGAGCGGGACGGATCGTCAGAAATCCGGTGAACCGCCCTTATTACAGTGATAAGGGACCGGCACTTTTCCGCTAAGAACAAATATTCAAGGAGGTAATCCCATGAAAGCGAAAGAAACGAAGAAGGAAGTAAAGAAAGGAAAAGAGAAAATCCTCAACGGGAAGTACTGGACCGATCCGATGTGCGGTCCTGTTCGGTTCTAACACGACTGGAATCGTGAGCCTTTACGTCAGTCACCCCGCACGGATATATTACTGACTATCTCCTTAACACCCCTCATGGGCGGGGAATTTCTCCCCGTTCATGAACGGGTGGATACAGAAGACCGGAGACCGGGTCAGGAAGCGGATCGAAACATACGGACAGATCGTCCGGGTCGCAGCGCCAGACACCAACGGGAGGTCAACAAATGAAAGAGCGTGTAAAACCCGCAAACAGGAAAAACAAAGACAAATCTCCGGAGAAGCTCGGCAAAGAGACCACCGAGTGCTACGAATCAACCCTCGTGAACAACTGAGACCCTCCCCCATCCCGGACTCATGACTGAAACGCATGAGCCCGGGACACTTCTGTCATGTTCGTCCTGTTTGCCGCCTGCAAATCAGCGTACTGTGAATGCCGATTGAATCTGTTCAGAGAGATTCCCCGATTTCACCGTGTTGGTCACCACATAGAGACCCTTCTTGGCATCGGCGGGAAGGGTCAGAGGAATGCTCGACATGTAGGTCCCCCCTTTGCGGACGACAGACACTTCGGGATTTCCGGCGAGTACTCCGTTGAGCCGGATTTCACGCCTCTCGATAACTGTGACCTCGGTCGCTTCGGCAGGTGTCAGGACGGCATAGGTCATCTGCATCTCGACTGTTCCTCCGGGCGAAACCGTTTGCGGCACCACGGATGCCTCTTCTGCCCGCAGGACATTCCCCTGGGTCGATCGGTAGCCATATTGGCTGGTCGTCTGGGCCCTTGTCTTCTTCTGGTCCGAGTAATAATGGCCGATGGCCCCGCCGACCAGAGCGCCCAGAAGACCACCGATGACCGCACTTTTGGTGCTCCCGCCGACAACAGCACCCAGTACGGCGCCCGACGCGGCGCCGATGCCGGCGCCCGTTGCAGCACCCTTATGCTCTTCCGGAATGGTGGCACAGCTGGTGACGACAAGAAATGCGCAGACCGTCAGGAAAGCGATGGCTTTGTTTCTCATGGTTTTCCTCCTTCCGCATGGACGCGGGTTACGCTGTTGGATCCTTGGTGCGTTGCTACGAATTGACGTAATGCTAGAGGAGGTGCGCAGGAGTGTCAACGGCAAAAAACAGACAAAAATGGAGCGGGCGATGGGAAGCGAAAACACCGTCCATCAGGGTGGCGGGCCTTCCCGACTCTTATCTGATCGGCATCTGACCGCGATCTGTGCCAGGTATCCCGCGCTATGCTTACGCGTGCAAATAGAAATTCGCTCAGCATTGCCTTATTGGAAAATATCGGAATGCGCTTTTTTGCGGGGTCATTGAATCCGTCACGCGCCTCCTCCCAGTACCTTGTAGAGCGTCACCAGGTTGGCGAGCCGGGCAAGTCGGATGGCGATCAGCCCCTGCTGCGCGCCGTAGAGCGAGCGTTGCGCATCCAGAACGCGCAGGTAGCTGTCGATCCCCCGCGTGTAGCGGGCATCGGAGAGGCGATACCCCTCGGCGGAGGCGTCTACCAGCGACTGCTGGGCCTCCAGCTGATCGCCCAGGGTCCCACGCTGGGAAAGGGCGTCGGCCACTTCCCGAAAGGCCGCCTGGATCGCCTTCTCGTACTGGGCCAGGGTGATCTCGCGATCCGCCTTCGCCGCATCCAGACTGGCCCATCTCGAACCGGCATCGAAGATCGGCAGGATGATTTGCGGCGCGAAAAGCCACGTCTCTGACCCTGACATGAAGAGCCCGGAGAGCTGGTCGCTGGTCGTGCCGATGCTGGTGGTCAGAGAGATCCGAGGAAAGAAGGCCGCCCGTGCAGCGCCGATGTTGGCGTTGGCGGCCTTGAGCTGGTTCTCCGCCTGGAGGATGTCGGGGCGGCGCTGCAGCACCTCGGAGGGTAAGCCGGGGGTGATATCCTTCAGTGCCGTAACCTCACCGAATTCGACGGGCAACAGCTCGGACGGTACGGGGGAACCGACCAGGAGGTTCAGGGCATTTTCGTCCAGGGCCACCTGGCCCGTGTATCGGGCAATGTCTACCCGCGCCGCGTCCACCCGGGTCTGGGCTTGACGGAGGTCGAGATCGGAGGAAGCCCCGACTTCAGCGCGCCGCCGGATCATTTCATAGGTTGTCTGCTGGGTCTCAAGGGTCGACCGGGCAAGCTTGAGATTTTCGCGGTCCGCTGCCAGAGTCAGGTAGGTATTGGCAACTTCAGCAACGAGAGAGATCTGCGCGCTCACGCGGGCCTGCTCCGTGGCAAGGTATTGCTCGAGCGCCCGATCTTTCAGGCTCTGGATGCGGCCGAAAAGGTCCAGCTCCCAGGAACTGACGCCTAAGTGGACATTGAATAACTCTACCGTAGCAGGTTGTCCGGTGCCCGATATGATGCCGGGCACCCGCTCCTTGCTCGCGACACCTCCTGCGTTGACCGCCGGGAACAGTTCGGCCCGCTGGATGCGATAGAGGGACCGCGTTTTTTCGATGTTCAGCGCGGCCACGCGCAGGTCGCGGTTGTTGGCCAGTGCCAGATCGATTACCTTCTGAAGCCGTTCGTCAACGAAGAAATCCCGCCATTTGATGTCGGCGGCAGCGGTCGCGGTTGGCGTCGCTGCTACGGGTTTATAGGCCGGGCCGCTGGGCCAGGAGGCAGGAATTGGCGCCTCCGGACGGGTGTATGTCGGAGCCATGGTGCACCCGGCCAGACAGAATAAGAAAATCAGCAATGTCGGTAACGATTTTCGCATCATGTTATCAATCCTCCGGCAACGTCGTGGGGTCCGGCATATGCGCTGGTGCGTGAGCAGGCTCTCGTCTCTTGAAGATCCGGATCACCAGGACGAAAAACAGCGGGATATAGAAGACGGCCAGAAACGTGGCGGTGAGCATCCCGCCCGTGACGCTGGTGCCGATGGCGTTCTGGGCGCCCGAACCGGCGCCGGTGGTGAGCGCCAGCGGCAGGACGCCAAAGAAGAAGGCCAGGGAGGTCATCAGGATCGGCCGGAGACGGAGCCGTGCCGCTTCGAGTGTGGCATCGATGAGTCCCATGCCGTGCTCCATCTGCGTCTTGGCGAACTCGACGATCAGGATGGCGTTCTTCGCCGAAAGTCCGAGTGTGGTGAGGATTCCGATCTGGAAATAGACGTCGTTGGGCAGACCGCGCAACCAGGAGGCAGAGAGGGCGCCGATCACGCCCAGCGGCAGCACCAGCAGGACGGAAAAGGGGATCGTCCAGCTCTCGTAGAGGGCGGCCAGACAGAGGAACACCACCAGGATCGAGATGGCATACAGCGCCGGCGCCTGGGAGCCGGTCATCCGTTCCTGATAGGACAGGCCGGTCCACTCGAAGCCGATGCCGGCAGGCAATTGCGCGGTCATTTCCTCCATAGCCTTCATCGCGTCGCCCGAGCTTTTCCCCGGGGCCG
Source organism: uncultured Syntrophaceae bacterium (assembly GCA_964628025.1). Lineage (GTDB taxonomy): Bacteria > Desulfobacterota > Syntrophia > Syntrophales > UBA2192 > UBA2192. The sequence goes on along the minus strand of CAZVLL010000019.1, from coordinate 29,820 downwards.
CCTGGCCCAGGATTTCGACCGAGGGAAAGCCGTTGTAACGCTCCAACCGGGGGGAGCCATAGGTCCAGCGGGTCTTTGCAAAAGCGGAAAAAGGCACCATGGTCCCGGCATTGTTGCGGACGTACCACCGGTCAAAATCTTCCGGCTGCATCCGGAACCCTACATCGGCCTGGAGATAGGCTCTCTTGATCCGGCCCTTGTCGATGAAGTCGTTGACGTAGGCACTCCCCCAGGCAGTCGAGAATGCGTCGTGGATTTCGGCAACGGAAAGACCCATGGCCCCAGCCCGTTCCCAGTTGACATCCAGCTTGAATTCCGGGGTGTCGTCCTGGCCGTTGGGACGGACCGCCATGAGGATCGGGTTTTTTGCCGCCATCCCCAGGAGCTGATTGCGTGCCTCCAGCAGCTTCTCGTGGCCGATGCCGCTTCGGTCCTGCAGCTCGAAATCGAAGCCGGTCGCGCTTCCCAGCTCGATGACGGCCGGTGGGGCAAAGGCAAATACCATGGCATCGCGGATCTGTGAAACGGCGCCCATGGCCTTTCGGGCTACTGCGTTTATCCGCAGATCGGGCCGATTCCGCTGATCCCAGTCCTTGAGTCTTGCGAACACGAGCCCGGTGTTCTGTCCCCTGCCGGCAAAGCTGAAGCCCGCGACCGCAAAAACATCCTGCACCGCCTCCTGCTGATCGACGGTGAAGTGACGCTGCACCTCCGCGACGGCCCTGAGGGTCCTCTCCTGGGTTGCGCCCGCCGGAAGCTGAATCTGGACAAGCAGGATGCCCTGGTCCTCGTCGGGAAGGTAGGCCGTCGGCATTTGCCAATAAAGTACTCCCATTGCTGCCACGATCAGAAGGTAGATCGCCAAGTACTGCCTTCCCCCCGTAACCAGCATGCGACCGGCGATGGAATGATACAGCCGCCTGCCCCGGTCGAAACTGCGATTGAACAAGCTAAAGAAGCCTCCGAGGAAACCGTCTTTCGGAGCATCGTGCCCCTGTGACACCGGTTTGAGCATGGTGGCGCAGAGCGCCGGGGTCAGGATCAGGGCCACCGCCACCGAGAGCAACATGGCCGATACGATGGTGATGGAGAACTGGCGGTAGATGACGCCCGTAGAGCCGCCGAAGAAGGCCATCGGAACAAACACCGCCGAAAGCACCAGGGCGATCCCGACCAGTGCGCCGGTGATCTGCCCCATGGATTTGCGTGTCGCCTCCCTGGGGGAAAGCCCTTCCTCGGTCATGATTCGGTCGACGTTTTCCACCACCACAATGGCATCGTCCACCAGAAGGCCGATGGCCAGCACCATGGCGAACATGGTCAGCGTGTTGATGGAGAAGCCGAAGGCCGCCAGGACACCGAAGGTACCCAGGAGCACCACCGGCACGGCGATCGTGGGAATCAGGGTGGCACGGAAGTTCTGCAGGAAGAGATACATCACGAAAAAGACCAGCGCGATGGCCACAAACAGGGTCTTGACCACCTCTTCAATGGATATCCTCACGAAAGGGGTCGTGTCGTAAGGGTAAACAACCTTCATGCCGGCAGGGAAAAATCTCGACAACTCCTCCATCTTCTCCTTGACGGCTCTGGCGGTATCGAGGGCATTGGCGCCGGAGGCCAGCCGGACGGCCATGCCTGCAGCCGGCTTGCCGTTGTAGTTGCCCCGCACATCGTAATTTTCGGTCCCCAGCTCGATGCGGGCCACATCGCTCAGGCGCACCGTTGATCCGTCGCTCGCCGTTCGCAGCAGGATCTCGCCGAACTGTTCCGGCGTCTGGAGCAGGGTCTGGGCGGTAATGGTAGCATTCAGCTGCTGGCCGCTGGCTGACGGGGTGCCGCCGAGCTGACCGGCCGAAACCTGCACGTTATAGGTCCTGATGGCCTGTTTCACATCTGCCGGTGTCAGTCTGAAGTTGTTGAGCTTGTTCGGGTCGATCCAGATCCGCATCGCATACTGGGAGCCGAAGCTCATGACCTCTCCGACCCCCTGGACGCGGCTGATCAGATCCTCGACATTTGTGGCAATGTAATCCGTCAGATCGTAGCGATCCATGCTGCCGTCTTCCGAGATGAATCCCACGATCAGCAGGAAATTTTTCGTCGATTTGCTCACCTTGACACCCTGCTGCTGTACGACCTGGGGCAGCAGCGGCATGGCAAGCTGCAGCTTGTTCTGCACCTGCACCTGGGCGATATCGGGGCTGGTGCCTGCGTCGAAGGTGAGGGTGATGGTCACATAACCCGCCGAATCACTGGTGGAATTGATATAGAGCAGATGGTCGATCCCCTTCATCTTCTGCTCAATGACCTGTGTAACCGTATCCTCCAGTGTTTTTGCCGAGGCCCCCGGGTAGATCGCATCGATCGAGATCGCCGGAGGGGCGATCGCGGGATACTGGGAAACGGGCAGCATTTTTATCGCCAGGATGCCCGCCAGCATGATGATGATTGCGATGACCCAGGCGAAAATCGGGCGATCGATAAAAAACTTCGACATTATTTTTTCCCTTCTACCGGCTCCGTAGCAACTGCGGGGGCCGGCTTGTCCGTATTGGATCCGAAGGCGACAGCCTTCACGGCAGCGCCCGGCTTGATTCTCTGAAATCCCTCCACGATCAGCCGCTCTCCCGGCTTGAGCCCCTCGCTGACGAGCCATTTATCGCCGATGGAGCGATCAATCTTCAGGACCCGTGCCTGCACCTTGTCGTTTGCATCCACGATCATGGCGATGGCGTTTCCCTTCTGGTCGCGGGTGACCCCCTGCTGCGGGACGAGGATCGCCTGCTCGTTTATCCCTTCTTCCAGAACGGCCCGCGCGTACATGCCCGGCAAAAGGATATGCTTCGGGTTCGGAAAGACGGTGCGCAGGGTGACGGACCCGGTGCCGGGATCGACGGTGACATCGGAAAATTTCAAGGTGCCTCCCAGGGGATAGGGTGTGCCGTCTTCCAGGAGTAGCTTGACCTTTGCCTGGCCTGCGCCATTGCGCTTGAGATTGCCGTTTGCCATGTTCTGTTGCAGCCGCAGCAGACTGGCGCTCGACTGAGTTACGTCGACATAGACGGGATCGAGTTGCTGAATTGTGGCAAGCGCTGCGCCCTGGCTTGCCGTCACCAGCGCCCCCACAGTCACCGATGATTTGCCGATGCGCCCGGCAATCGGCGCGGTAACGCGGGTATAGGCCAGATTGATCCGGGCGGTCTCCACGGCCGCCTTGCCGGCTTCGATATCCGCCTCGGCCTGCTTGAGGGCCCCGACTGCGTCGTCGCATTCCTGCTGGCTCACCGCCCTGATGGCAACCAGCTCCTTGTAACGCTCGGCCCTGGATCGGATGGAGGTCACATTGGCTTCCGCCCGGGCGAGGGCCGCCCTGGCGCTGGCGAAGGCGGCCTGGTAGGTAGCCGGGTCGATCTGGTAGAGTACATCGCCAGCCTTCACGTCCCCGCCTTCGTTAAACAGGCGGTTCTGGATGATGCCGCCCACCTGCGGCCGCACTTCTGCAACGAGATAGGCCGACATCCGACCGGCCAGTTCCGTCGTGATCGCCACCCTCTGCGCCTGCACCTCCACAACGGCCACTTCGGGCGGACCGCCCTGGGACTGTGGCCCGGCAGGGGACTGCTGTCCGCATCCGGCCAGGATCAGTGCCCCGGCAAGGACTCCCACAACCGTAATGAACTTGGCTCTAAACTGATTTGCATACGGCGCCAACTTGATGGTCATCTGTACATTCACCTCTCTGTTTTCCAGAACTGAATTTATTATTTCTTGATCCCATCCCAACACGCCTTTGTGACTTGCATGATCTGCGCGTCATCCACGGAGACCAATCCGAGCGCATGGTCTCGTATCAGGACAATCAGGGGACCAAAAGCCAGCGCGAAATGAATGAAAAAGGGTAATTTTTTTAAGACTTTTTGAGACATTCCATCTTCAAAAAAAATCTTGAATATATCGTTTTCGTCTGTTTGACCCAGAAGCCGATCCCTCTTCATGGCTACTCCAAAGGGGGAGTATATGTATTGCTCCATGTAACGGAAGTAGAGGGGATTTGCGATAAAATACCTCAGAACTGCCGTGCCGATGTGGAGAAACCGTTCCCGAATGGGTTTTGCGGTAGAATAGCCTTCTTTCAGAAACGCCAGGAGCTTCTCTTCCTGCTCGCGATATAATTCGGTAATCAGCACATCTTTACTCTCGAAATAACGATAGATCGTCCCTGCCCCTACTCCCGCCTTATCGGCAATCATGGCCATCGGCGCCCCGTGAAAACCATGCTCCGCGATAAGTTCCAGGGCCGCTTGCATGATCTCTTCACGCTTGTCTGCATTTTTCATCGCTCTACCTCTGCCCGCCAATAACGGAGTGAACGTTCATTCATTTTAGTTGTTCGCTACAACTTGTCAATGGTTTTTTCAGATATTTTCCTACGGAAGGAAGTGGGTTTTGAGGAAAACAGGCCCGGTGGAAAAGAGATCATTTACCGGTCTGTCTGTGAGGTGTGTGCGGCGATGGCCCTGTGAAGCCCATGGCCCAGGGCGTCGATCAGCGGGTCATGCAGGATACCCTCGCGTTCGTCCATGTAGACTTTGGCGATCTCCGTGGGGAGAACCAGGATGTCGGGGTGCCAACCCGTCAGGCGACGGCAGAGTTCCCCTCCTCCCGAAAAAACCCTGTTTTCCTCCACGGTGGTGCATATCCCCGGGATTTCAATTCTGCCCAGCTGATACAGCCATGCATCGATCCGGTTGCCCCAACGCGACCGATCGAGCAGCGCCGTTCCGAGATTGAACAGGGGAGGATTTTCGATTCCCTTTTCGACCTGGCGCGAGATATTGTACGAGTGAATGTCGTACACGACGCAGAAACCGAAACGCTCCAGCAGAACGTGGATACAGCTGCCGGCAAATCGATAAAACGCCTCGTGCTTCCCGAGGGACCGATGCTTCATGGCAACCGTGGGGGGGACGCGGTAGACCTGCACGCCCCAGAACTGCTCCGGTCTCAGCGGCAGGGCGTTGTCGGCCGGGCGATTCAGATCGTACTCGGCCCTTGAATCCAGGCCCCAGATGACGTTTGCATTCCCCTGGATCATCCGGTCGGTCGCCGGGTCCTCTTCGAAAAGGCGGTCTTTTTCCGGGATCTGCATCAAGGGAAGCAGTTCCTCACGGACGCTGTGCCCGGCATGGATGGCCACAACGAGCGCCGGCGAGGACAGATCCAGATCGAAAGCAAACCCGCCGGTCGCACTTTTCCCCTGGAGCCGCTTCGTGTTCCGGAGCTGTTCTATCACCTCGGGTTCGCAGGGAATGCTCATAACGATCTTCCGTATAATTACGGCCGGCTTGTCCCGGTGCGTTCGTGGATACCATGCCGTTCGAGAGCGGAATGCACGATCAGATGGAGCATGTTCCGGTATTCTTCCATAGGTCCGCCTCCGGAGGGGTGATAGAGCGAATAAATCTGGGGACTCCAGCTCTTCACGGGCTTCAAGCCGGGAATCCCGTTGATCTCCATGACCCGTAAACTGCCCCGGGCATCGACGCGCATGTCAACCCGGACATGGTCCCAGCACTTCAGGGCGTCGGTGGCCTTCCTGGTCAGCTCTCTGGCCTCCTCCGCCCTGTCTGTCGGGATGCTGATCTTGGTCAATCCCACGCCCCTGAGATCGCTGCGCAGGATCTGATGTTTGCCGAAGTGGGACTCGTCGACTGTGACGAGACCGGGCAGGATTTCCTGCAGTCTCCCGTTGCCCAGCATCAGGACCGTATATTCCAGGCCGGGCAGATACTCTTCGATGAGCGCGGCCTGCTCGAGTTTCTCGTGCACATACCTGACGCGCTGCTCCATCTCCTGCGGGTTGTGGACCACGCTCTCGTCGCTGATGCCGACCGAGCGCGATTCGCAGTTGGGTTTGACGAAGGCCGGGTACGGGACATCAGGCAGCGCATCGCCGGGGGCCACCAGAGTATAGGCCGGGACCCGCACCCCGTGTTCATGCATGATCCGGTGCGTCTCGTATTTCTGAATCAGCTGCTTCATCGTCAGGGCATTGGGACCGATGTACGGAATGTTCCTCTCGTCCAGGATATCAGCTACCCATTCATTGTCGTCGCCGAGGCCGATGATGTCCTCGCGCTGCGAAAAATAATACAGGGCACACCAGACGATATCGTAGGTGCGGGTTGAAATGGCCTTCATGAAGTCATCCTTGGTCACGACATAGGCAATCTCAGCCGCCAGATCCCCCGCATTCAGGGTCTCGCACATGGTCTGGGTCACCTTCATATCGCCCCACCCCTGGGCATCGCCGCCAGGGCCTGTTACGATTAACACCTTCTTCATCCCGGTCTCTCCTTGCCGTCAAAAAGTAAACAAATCCGGATCGTGCCGGTACTGTCTCAATGCGCCGGCCGTAAGGGGCGATGTAGTTTCCAGAAGTCGGGCGATCGACGCGATCTTTTCATCGCTCCAGACGATGCGGGAGACGACCTTCAGGTCGATCCGGACGTCCTCCTGCCCCTGGGGGGCGAAATCGGCAAGCATCGCCGCGCTCATCGCCTTGTTGGGATTAAGAATTGTGATCGGGCCCTCAAAGCCGGCCTGCAGAGCAGCCTCAAAGACGCGTTGACTGTACCCGTAATGCGTACAGCACAGGGCGGCCGCAACCGGCCCGCGCCTGTCCGGGACATGCTCGGCGGCCTGGCGGATGTAGCTCTCGACCATCGCCCGGACGGTTGCGCCTTCCGGTTCCTTCTCGATTTCGCCCGCCAGTCGATCGCAGGGCTGGCAAATGATGCGCTCCGCGAGAATGCCCCGCCCGACCAGGCGCGTTCGATGGGTATCGGCTTCGATGGTTGTGGGCGTGCCGAGAATGATGACCCGGCTGTCTGCCCGGGCGCTCAATTGCGCGTGGATCAGGTCGACGCCGAAATCGATAATATCCACCACCCGCACAGGGGCATGTTTGTTGAACGGCGTGTGGGCATAGATCGTCGACAGGGTATTGCAGGCGATCAGGATCAGATCGGGCTGATAGCAAAGCATGGCACCGAGCGCCCGGTCAAAGACACGGATCCGTTCGGGCATGCCGGGCAGAAGATTGTACCCGCGGTCCTGCTCCGGCCAGGCGTTGAAATAGGTCAATGACACGGTCCGATAGCTTCGACGCGCCTGCAGACCGTTGACGATATCCGCGCAGATTGAGAGGCCGCCCATGCCCGAGTCGGCGATGACAATCGAGAAGGTATCCTTGGGCGCAGCTGCGTTCATCTCACCGCACTCCCTGTGCAGGCCGCTTTCGCGTCAACCATTCGATAGTCAGGTCGAGGGCCCATTGCGGCGAGTCATCGATCGTCCCCTCCATGATCCGGGTCATGGCATCGATCCAGTGCTGCCGGTGCTGCATGGTAACGATGCGATTGCGAAGCATGGCGGCGCCTTTGGACGGTTCCTGATCCATCTTAGCCAGGATCATCGCGATCTCGTCGCGAAAACCCTGGAGCCCGTAATAACGCAGGAACCCATGCCAGGCCTCCGTAATGCCCTCCTGATCCGCCAGCGGCAGGGAGACCTTCTTCAGGGACTCGAAGAACAGCGCCGATTCATCCCCCTTCAGCAGATGGAGACGTTCGGAGCCGATTTCGTAAGGGACCAGCTGAATATGCGCAAGGCCCGCGCACGAGATCCCGGCCTTCACCAGGTATCCCCGCTTACGGTAGAAGAGGTCGGTCTCCTGGTAAAAGACGAAGTTTCCCAGGCTGTAGCAAATCGGCACGCCGTTGTATATCTGGACACCCTGCGGAACATGGGGGTGATGGCCGACAACCAGATCGGCTCCGGCATCGGCGATGCACCGGAAGGCTGATGCGAGGTACGGCGGCGGAAAGGGGATATATTCAACCCCACCGTGGCAGATCACAAGGATGATGTGAACTCCCGGCCTGATCGCACGGACGCTGTCCACGACCGTATCGACTTCCCATCCGAATACTCCGGGTCCGGAGACGGCGGACGTCAGATCCTCACCTTCGCTGAAATTGATGATCCCGATACGGACCCCGTTCAGATCGATGATCAGGGGCTGGTGGGCCTCTTCGACAGACATGCCCGCCCCGACAGAACGGATGGAGTGCTTGTTCAACAGCTTCAGGGTCTGGCTGAAAGCCTCCGGTCCGTAATCGAAGACATGATTGTTCCCCAGCGTGACGACCTCGAAAGGAACCGCGGTCAACCCGTTGATATGCACAGGGCGACCCTTAAAGACCGAACCGCTCTTCCATACCGGGGATACGTCTCCGGACAGCGCGCATTCCAGATTGACGATGCGCAGATCGCCCTGGCGCAAGACCGGCAGCACGTCGCCGTAGACCGCCTCGGGAAAATGCTCAACGGTCTCGTCGAAGGCCCGGATGGGCGCCCAGTCGGACGCTATGACGATTTCGGCCTGGGCCTGGGGAACCGCTGCGTTGGTCCATCGGCCCCTGCTCCAATCAAAACCTTCCAGTCCGGTCGTCCTCATCTTCGGGCCCTCAGATCTGCACTTTCTTTTTCGCCCTGCATTCCCGGGAGACCCCCTTCATGGCCAAGACAAACTCCCGGCAGCCTTCGGACCGTATGCTCACGCTGAAGAACATGCAACGGATAGACTCACAGGCACCGCGGGAAGCCGGTCCAATGCTGAAAAAACGCTGTTTTTCGACGGCCGAAGTATAGGATGCACATTCGCGCGTGTCAACGGAACAATTGCCGCGAAATCCCGCCAGCATCCAGCCGGATTCTCCCTGGACGTTCATTCCGGAACGGAATGCAGCGGCCGCCGAAAACATGGGCTTCGGCATGTTTCATTATTCCGCACTCTGATTCGTCACAATCGACCATCCCAAAATGGCAACGTGAGCTAACATGTTGATACTCTGCGTAAATCAAACATGCTAGTCCAAATCCGCACGGTATCCTCTTACGCCCTCACCCAGCGCAATTTTCATATCATCCTAATTTTATTGACGATATATAACGATTCACCCCTGGCATGTTCGATGCCTCGGTGATGTCAAACAAAGACAGAGATGAACGGCCGGTGACGATGCCTACTTCACAGACTGAAAAAAGACACCATCAAGGACCCTGCATTTGTGATGACTGTGGAAAGCAGATGCAGTGGGAAGGGATCGACTGGTGCATCATGAATACCCTGTATTTGCTCTGTTCTCTATGCACGCAAAGGTGGTTCAAGGAAAACAGGCATCACAAGAAGACAAGAGAGGAATCCACGATTCTCCGGAAGTTATCCGCCGTGGCATAAAAGGCAACTCGGCATTCATAGGATTTCATAGAGACGGGGGAAAACCCTAACGACGGGTAAGTATGATGGGGGGATTTGTCTGCAGATTCTGCAACTGCGACGCCGAGGGCAATAATGGCTCTGTGTCGCTGGAGATCAGTGCGGGTAATCGAAAAATCATCATCTACGTTTGTCAGGAATGCTACGCTCACCTTGCAGGCGATACCAATACAATCATCCGGTGTCAGTACTGCGGCAATATCTGGCTGAAAAAGGATACAAAGATGGGCGGGGGTTTGTGGAATGTGAATCATTGTTCCCTGTGCAATACGGTCCAAGCCGCTCACTCATAGTTGCGACATCCAGCAATGAGTCTGAATGATCCGGCCCTGAGCGCCCATTTTTCATGAAGGTCTTTTGATGTAGTGAATTGAACGGGAAATTAGCCACAATTCTGATTCAGGATAGGAGTAAATATGCCCATTCAAGATCTATTTGCCCCTGAGGCGAAGCAGGAAAAGCTACAAGAAGAAAAGGCGATCGTAAGTGCTATCATCAGGTATTTCGAGGCGGCGCCTTGCAAGCAGAAATCCACGAAGGACGATGTAGAATCAGCTATCATCAATAATCTGCACAGGTATTTCGTCACGAAATAGGAATTGATAATGCTGTCGGTATTTTCGGCAGATGGATTCCTGCTCTTCGCCGCTCTATTTGTGCTTTTCTCTATTTTACCAGATGAATATTCCAGAAAGGATGAGGTGAATCTGCAACCAAGGGCAGAAAGGTAATGGCAGGGTCGAATGGATCCTGTTTTTTCTTATCTCGAACGTGTCGATTACCGATTGTAATCCCCTATTCTGGCCAGAAGTACCACCCTGAGCCTTTCAGGAAAGACTCCACGCCGTGCCTCGATTTTGTCAACCGAGAAGCTTTATGTATCGGTGTCACATTTCATCGGGGCAAATGCTGGGCGATGACACCATCGAATAGTCAGAAACTAACTCTATTCTCGTCGGATCGAGAATGAATGCGTTTCGAAGGATGTCCATGAAAGATCAGAGGATGCTCCAAGATTCGCACCAGTCAGCTATACAGGCAGGCCAAGAAATGGAAGATATTCGAGGAGAGAAGTCTGGAACAATTTGTTTATCTGAACGACATCCGGTCGTCTTTATTGCTCAACGATTAATTTTATAGGAAAAAAATGGAGCGGGCGATGGGAATCGAACCCACGACGTTCAGCTTGGGAAGCTGACATTCTGCCTCTGAATTACGCCCGCTCTTGTGGTGAACAGATGTGTTTTGAAAGAGAGCAATAACTTAGCCGGATTGGCTGATTTGTCAAGATTTTTTTGCCTTTAGCCGCACCTGAATAGACTTGCCGTGGGCATCGAGCCCTTCCATCTCGGCGAATGCTGTCGCCGGTTTCCCGTATTTTCCCAGCGCCCATTCACTGAAGGAAAGAACACTGATGCGCTTCACAAAGTCATAGACGCCAAGCGGCGAGGAAAACCGGGCCGTGCCCCCCGTGGGGAGAATATGGTTGGGCCCTGCCAGGTAATCTCCCAGGGCCTCCGGGGTGTAGTGTCCGAGAAAGACCGCACCGGCGTTATGGATACCCGCGAGCAGTGCCTTCGGGTCTTTTACGAGAAGCTCCAGGTGCTCGGGGGCGAACCGGTTGGCCACCTCGACGGCCTCCGCCAGATCCTGCGTGATGACAATCCGCCCGTAGTCCCTGATCGCTCCGACTGCAATCGACTCCCTCGAGAGCCGTTTGAGCTGCGATTTCACCGCCGCCGACACCCGTTTTGCGAGGTCCTCGTCGGGCGTGAGCAGAACGGCGCTTGCCAGCTCGTCATGTTCGGCCTGGGAGAGAAGATCGGCTGCGGCAACAGCAGGGTCGGCCGTTTCGTCGGCAATGACGAGGATCTCGCTGGGGCCGGCAATCATGTCGATCCCGACACGGCCGAAGGCGATCTTCTTGGCCGTGGCCACCCAGGCATTCCCCGGCCCCACGATTTTGTCGACTGCCGGGACCGACTCCGTCCCGTAGGCCATGGCCGCTACGGCCTGGGCGCCGCCCACCTTGAAGATCCGGTCGACCCCGGCAATCTTCGCCGCGGCAACGATAACAGGGTTGAGCCCCCTTCTTCCGACGGGGGTCGTCATGATGATTTCCTTCACCCCGGCGATCCGGGCGGGAATGGCCGCCATAAGCACCGTCGAGGGATAGGGCGCAAGCCCCCCGGGGGCGTAAACCCCCACGCGGGAAAGGGGTACGATTTTCTGGCCCAACTCGATGCCTGCTTCCTTGCAGGACCAGGATTTAACACGCTGCCGTCTGTGGTAACGTTCGATGCGCCGTGCCGACAACTCCAGGATGGCCAGCTCTTCCTTGCTGACATTGCACTGGGCCTCCCGGATCTCCGTGGGCGAGACCTCGACCGTACTCGACGTGAGCACCACACCGTCAAAGCGTTTCGTGTACTCGAAAAGGGCCTTGTCGCCTCTTTTTTCAACATTCTGCAAAATGGAGAATACTTTTTTTTCAAATACAGGGTCGAAAGACTTTCCCCGGTTGCTGATTCGCCGAAACTCTTTTTCGAATCCCTTGTCCGATGTGCGAACAATCTTCATGTCAATTTTTCCTCGTTCCTCGGTCCTCGATCCTCTACTTACCCTTTTACCCTTTTAATATTCGCCCCCAGCGCCGTAAGCTTCGTTTCAATGGCCTGGTAGCCCCGGTCGATGTGGTAGACCCGGGACAGGGTTGTCCTGCCCTCCGCGACGAGCCCCGCGACAACGAGCGATGCCGAGGCCCGCAGGTCCGTTGCCATGACAGGGGCACCCTTGAGTTTTTTCACCCCGTTGACAACGGCGTTGTGGCCTTCGACGGCGATATCGGCACCCAGACGCCTGAGCTCTGCCACATGCATGAACCGGTTCTCAAAAATGGTTTCCGAGATGACACTCGCCCCCCTGGCTACGGCCATGAGTGCCATGATCTGGGCCTGGAGGTCCGTCGGGAAACCAGGGTACGGGAGGGTCTTTACGTCTACGCTCCGAATCTCCGGGCCGCCCTGAACGCGCAGCCCGCCCACGACTTCCGTTATGGACACCCCTGCTTCTTTCAGCTTCATAATGAGGGCATCGAGGTGGCTCGCAGAACAGCCCTCCAGGATAACGTCGCCGCCCGTGATTGCCGCGGCGATCAGAAAGGTCCCCGCTTCGATCCGGTCGGGGATGACGCTGATCTCGCAAGGCATGAGGCTGTCGACACCTTCGATGGTGACAAGATCTGTACCGGCGCCGCTGATCTTCGCACCCATGGCGATGAGAGTATCGGCCAGGTTCACCACTTCGGGCTCCCGGGCGGCATTCTCCAGACGGGTTGTCCCCTTTGCCAGGGCCGCCGCCATCATGATGTTCTCCGTACCGCCGACCGTGGAGACATCGAAGTAAATCGTGGCCCCCTGGAGGCGTTTGGCCTTCGCCTCCACGTAGCCTTCTTTGAGCTCGATCTCGGCCCCCATGGCTTCCAGGGCCTTGAGGTGAAGATTTACGGGCCGGGCTCCGATGGCACAACCACCGGGAAGCGATACCCTGGCTTTCCCCATCCGCGCAACGAGCGGCCCCAGAACGAGGACAGAGGCCCGCATGGTCCGCACAAGATCGTAGGGGGCTTCGCAACTGGTGATATTCCCGCCGTTGATGCGGAGCGTCTCGCCCTCCCCCTCCATCTTCGCCCCGTGGTTGGCCAGGAGTTTCTTGATGGTCCGGATGTCGGCGAGGTCGGGTATGTTGTGATAGGTGCTCCAACCGTCGGCAAGAAGGGAAGACACCAGAACGGGAAGTGCGGCATTTTTCGAGCCGCTGATCTTCACCCGCCCTTCAAGTTTTTTCCCGCCTTCGATGATGAATTTATCCAAGGAATTATCTCCTTCAGGTCTCGACTTCCATCATTACTATGCCCAGTAGAATGGATCAAGGTTCTGGATGCAAAGTTAGGCGTTATTCCTTCGCTTCGCAATCACCACCCGGTCGAGGCCGGCGTAGTCGGCCCGGAAGCGGATGTCTTCAAAGAGGTTCGTTTCCTCCAGGATCGCCGTGAGGGCCGCTCGCTGTTCCACCCCCATCTCCATGAGAAGCCACCCGCCGGGCTTGAGCCGGTCTTTTGCTCCTTCACCAATGCGGCGGTGAAACTCTGTCCCATCGGGTCCTGCCACAAGGGCCTCCCGCGGCTCGTAGATTCTGACTTCCCCTGCCAGTGTCTCGTACTCGGCTTCGCTGATATAGGGCGGGTTCGAACAAATAATATCGAAGCTTCCCTGAGTCCCTTCAAAAAGATCCCCTTGCACGAAGGCGATCCTCCGGTCCGGTTCGAGGAGTTGTGCGGCATTTTCGCGGGCCACTTCAATTGCCGGGGCCGAGAGCTCCGTCGCCGTGATATCGCATTCGGGCCATTCCGAGGCCACGGCGATGCCGACGGCACCCGATCCGGCCCCGATGTCCAGGATCCGTGGATTCACGCCTTGGAAGAAATCGCGGAGTCGAAGAACCTCCTCAACGAGGCACTCTGTATCGGGTCTCGGCACAAGAACGGCGGGAGTCACACGGAAGTTGAGGGACCAGAACTCGCGGCAGCCCCGGATATAAGCCATGGGCTCCCGGCGTTTTCGCCTTCCGGCCAGTTCCAGGACCCGGAGGATCTGCTCATCGGCAAGCTCGAGCGACAGGTCCCGGTACAGGTCAGTGCGTTCCCTGCCCAGGCAGAAGGAGAGCAGGACCTCGGCATCGAGCCGGGGGGTTGAGATGCCTGCCCTTTCGAACACCTCGGTGAGGCGGGACAGAATCCGGGCGATGGAGCGCTTGTCTTCCCCTGGCATCCCGTGATCCTTTCTTTGCGAGCGGAGGGCCTGTTTACGCCGCCGAGTTTTTCAGCGCCTCCGTCTGATAGTAGTTCGCGAGGGCATCGATGATCGACTGGATTTCTCCGTCCAGGATAGCCTGGAGATTGAAGAGGGTCAACCCGATTCGATGGTCCGTCATGCGGCCCTGAGGGAAGTTGTAGGTCCGGATCCGCTCGCTGCGGTCGCCGCTGCCCACCTGCTTGCGGCGGGCCTCGGACATCTGCGCGTCACTCTCGGCCTGCATCTTGTCCAGAAGCCTTGCCCGCAGGACTTTCATGGCCTTGTTCTTGTTCTTGAGCTGGGATTTCTCGTCCTGGCAGCTCACGACGAGGCCCGTGGGAATGTGGGTCACCCGCACGGCCGAGTCCGTCGTGTTCACGCTCTGGCCGCCGTGGCCGCCCGAGCGGAAGACATCCACCCGGATCTCGTTGGGGTCGATCTGAACCTCCACCTCTTCGGCCTCGGGCAGAACGGCCACCGTGACGGCCGAGGTGTGGATCCGGCCCTGGGCCTCGGTGACAGGCACACGCTGGACCCGGTGGACACCGCTTTCGTACTTGAGGCGGCTGTAAGCGCCCCTGCCCTCGATCATGGCGATCACTTCCTTAAAGCCGCCCATGCCCGATGCCGCGCTGGAACTGAGAACCTCCACCCGCCAGCCCGATGTCTCTGCAAAGCGTGCGTACATGCGGAAGAGATCGGCGGCAAAAAGGCCCGCCTCGTCGCCGCCCGTCCCTGCCCGGATCTCGAGGATCACGTTTTTCTCGTCGTTGGGGTCTTTGGGCAGCAGCAGGAACGTGAGGCGCTGCTCGATCTCTTCTATTCTCTTCTTGAGCTGGGGGATCTCCTCCTTGGCCAGTTCCCGGAGCTCCTCGTCACCGTCACGCAGAACCTGCTGGGCTTCGTCGAGCTGGCGACCGTTTATCTCGTACTCCCGGAATGCCTCAATGAGAGGCGTGAGATCGGCATGCTCCTTGGCGCACTTCTGGTACTCGGCGCGGTTGGCAATCACGGCGGGATCGCTCAATAGCCTTTCCAGCTCTTCGTACCGCTTTTCAATATCCTTGATACGTTGAAACATATCTTCGATTTCCGTCTGCACAGGTTATGGCTGATGAAAGGGATGCTGCCTTCGGGGCGGCACGGACGCAGAAAGGCACTCGTTCAGTGCCCTAGAGGAAATGGCGACGCAGGGGAGGGAAATACACCGGGCTGAGCTTCGATGTCATGTCGGTTCGTTTCCGGAGCGTGAGAAGGTATCGCCCCGTTCCGGACCGGCACGGGGCGTCCTGTTGTTCTTACTTTGCCTTTTCTTCCTTGGCAGCGTCCCTGGCGGCGTACCTCTTCTTGAATCGGTCGACGCGGCCGGCCGTGTCGATGATCTTCTGCTTGCCCGTCATGAAAGGATGACACTTGGAGCAGATTTCGGTCTTGATGTCCTTCCTCGTTGAGCGAGTCGTGATGACATTGCCGCAGGCACAGGCAATCGTCGTTTCCTGGTAGTCGGGATGGATGCCTTCTTTCATGGTTTCTTTACTCCTCCTTGCCGTGGCCCGATTTCCGACCGGACCTTCGCGTGAAGTGTGGAAGTATAGTCAAAATTTGAGGAATTTCAAGCAAAAAATTCAGCACCCTCCGTTTCGTTCGGGGTGCCGGGACCAGGGTTCAGGGTCCAGAGTACAGGAAATGAAAAATACTTTTTTTTCCGACACCCGACCCCGAGCTGCTATTGGTTCATAAGGGCGAAGAATTCTTCGTTGGTATTTGTTTTTCGCATCTTGTCAATAATGAACTCAATGGCATCGACGGGATTCATCTCCTGCAGGAGTCGCCGCAGGATCCAGACGCGGTTCAGCTGATCTTTCGGGGTGAGAAGTTCTTCCTTACGCGTGCCCGAGCGGATCAGGTCGAAGGCCGGGAAGACTCTCCGATCGGCAATCCGGCGATCCAGAATGATTTCCATGTTGCCAGTGCCCTTGAATTCTTCGAAGATGACCTCGTCCATTCGGCTCCCCGTGTCGATGAGGGCCGTAGCGATGATGGTGAGGCTGCCGCCGTATTCGATGTTCCGGGCGGCGCCGAAGAAGCGCTTGGGCTTGTGGAGCGCGTTGGAATCCACACCGCCCGAGAGGACCTTGCCGCTCGGCGGAACGACGGTGTTGTAGGCCCGTGCCAGGCGCGTGATGCTGTCCAGCAGGATGACCACGTCCTTCCTGTGCTCCACGAGGCGCTTGGCTTTCTCGATGACCATCTCGGCCACCTGGACGTGGCGGGTCGCCGGCTCGTCAAAGGTGGAAGAGATGACCTCGCCTTTGACACTTCGCTCCATGTCCGTCACTTCCTCGGGGCGCTCGTCGATGAGAAGCACCATCAGCGTCACTTCAGGATGGTTGGCCGCTATGCTGTGGGCGATGTCCTTCAGGAGGACCGTCTTGCCGGCCCGCGGCGGGGAGACGACCAGCGCGCGCTGGCCTTTTCCGATGGGAACAAAGAGATCCATGATCCGCGTGGAGAAGTTCTCCGGGTCGTGTTCGAGTTTCAGCTTCTCGTCAGGGTACAGTGGAGTGAGGTTATCGAAGAGGATCTTGTCTTTCGCCTGTTCGGTCCCTTCCAAATTGATGGTGTCCACCTTCAGGAGGGCGAAGTATTTTTCCCCTTCCTTGGGCGGCCTGACCTCCCCCGACACGGTGTCCCCGGTTCTCAGGCTGAAGCGGCGGATCTGCGAGGGCGACACGTAGATATCATCGGGCCCCGGCAGATAGTTATAATCCACGGCACGAAGGAAGCCGAACCCGTCGGGCAGGGTTTCCAGAACCCCTTCCCCGTAAATGGCCCCGTTTTTTTCGGCCTGGGTTTGTAAGATAGAGAAGATGAGGTCCTGACGGCGCATGCCGCTGGCGCCGGGCACATTGAGTTCCTTGGCCAGAACCGTCAGCTCGTTAATCGGCTTTCGCTTAATCTCAACGATGTTCATGGTGGTTTTCCTTGATGTTCTCGCGCGCCGGGTTCAGCCCGTGGTTGCCGAAAGGCGGCAGGCACACGGAGGTTCCTTCCTCTTAGAATCAGCACGCATGGATGTGGGTGTTTTTCTTATCGTATCTCAGGATTAACTCAACGGGTAGTACGTCGAACAGTGGGTTCCCTCAAGGGAAGGACGTAAAGGCCTTTTTGAGATGGCCGGTATTTACACCATCCTTTCCCCCCTTGTCAAGAGCTATTTCCCCTGCAAAAGCAGGATGAAATTCAGATGCCGCCCCGTCTTCGCCCCGTCGCGCCGGTGTGAAAAGAAAAGACCGCCGCGACAACAGGTGCAGAACCGGTCGTCGGAAATCCGTCCCGGAGACACGCCCGCCCGTTCGAGCTGCATCCGGTTGGCCAGCGGAAGGTCGAACATCCATCGCCGTTCGCGCCGCCCCGGCCGTAGTACCCGGTCCGCTTCACCGTAATGCGACATGGCTTCGAATACCGGCTCATCGACCTCGTAGCAGCAGGGGCCGATGGCGGGACCGATGGCGACCAAAAGATCCTCCGGGCGGGATGAGAACCGCTCTTCCATCACCCGGACGGCCTTCCCCGCGATCCCAAGGGCCGTCCCCCGCCAGCCGGCGTGGACGGCGGCGATCGCCTGCCTCTTCCTGTCGAAAAGAAGCACCGGGGCGCAATCGGCCGTCTTGATCCCGATGGCCACGCCGGGTCTGTCCGTCACAATTGCATCGTACTGCCTGTTTTCGAGAGAGTGACAGGAAGCCGCATCCTCGATGACCAAAAATTTCTCACCGTGAACCTGGTTGACGACAAAGAACTGCTCGCAGGGTATTCCGAAGGCAGAGGCAAGCCGCTGCCAGTTCGTGCGGATGTGCTCCGGAAGATCTCCCTCCCGGGGGCTGACGTTGAGGGAGGCAAAGGGTCCCTCGCTCACTCCTCCTAATCGTGTGCAAAACCCGTGCAAAATAGAGGAGTGCCGGGAAAATTCTTCCGATTTGACAACCGTGATGGGGGATTTTTCCGCTAATGTAAGCATCGCCAATGCAGAGGGTCTGTCCTTTACCCTTTATTTTTTCTCCTGAGATCATGGCAGATGTCTGCAATATCACCCGGCAGATCCGACTCGTACGTCATTTTCTCCCCCGTGACGGGATGAAGAAACGAAAGCCTGCAGGCATGGAGGGCCTGGCGGACGAGTTTCTTCAACAATGCCCGCAGCACGGGGGCCTCGACGGCCCGCCTTGACCCGCCGTAGACACTGTCCCCGACAACGGGATGCCCCAGAGCGCTCAGATGCACCCGGATCTGATGCGTCCGTCCCGTCTCGATCTTCGCCTCAAGAAGGGTACACCCGTCAAACCGTTCCAGGACCTTCCAGCGCGTCACGGCCGCCTTGCCCCGGCGGCTTGCCGTGGACATCTTCTTTCGCTCCACGGGATGACGACCCACAGGCATATCGACGATTCCCTCATCCTCGCGGATATTGCCGTGGACGAGGGCGGCATAGTGTTTGGACACAAGGCGGTTCTTGAACTGCTCCGAGAGGCGCCTGTGCGCTTCGTCGGACTTGGCCGCCACCATGAGACCGGAGGTCCCCTTGTCGAGGCGATGGACAATGCCCGGCCGCATGACCCCGCCTATCCCTGAAAGACTCCGGCAATGAAACTGCAGTGCATTGACCAGCGTGCCCCGGCTGTTTCCCGCGGCGGGGTGGACGACCATGCCGGCGGGCTTGTCGACAACGATGATGGCCTCATCTTCATAGAGAATGCGAAGTGGAATTTCCTCGGGAACAATCTCGGAAGGAGCCGGGGGCGGCTTGCGAAGGGAGATCTTTTCTCCGGATATCAGGTGATGACTTGCCTTCACGGGTTTGCCGTCGATCAACGCCTCTCCGTCTTCAATGAGACGCTTGGCCTGAGACCGCGAAAGGGTGCTGTCCTTCTGCGAGAGGTAAACATCCAGCCGGAGACCCTGTTCGCCTGCACCGACGATATACTCCGCCTTCGTCCCTTCTTCTTTTGTCATCCCTCCTCACTCGAAGCCAGGACGGACTTCAGGGCGTTCCGGATCTCGGAGAATTCCTCTGCGGCCAGGGTCCGGGGGTCGAAGAGAATTTCGTCCCCGGCGATCCGGGCCACCACGGGCACAGGCAGGGCTCTGAGTTTCTCATCGATACGGCCTGCCGAAATCTTCCCGGAGTGCAGGGCAATCAGCATCGTAGGGATCTGCTGTGTCGGCAGCGACCCGCCGCCCGACATGGAAAATCCCTTCTTCAAGGTGAGCGTCACCGCGGGCATGTTTTCCTTTTTCAGGATGCGCAAAAGTCTCCCGGCGCGGCGGGTAACGATCTCGAGGGGTTCCGTAAGCGCCGTAAGCGAGCGCAGACCGGCGACGGCCTCCTGCTCGTTCAGATAGAGCTTCGCCGTGGCCTCCAGTGCAGCAAGGGTCAGCTTGTCGATGCGCAGCGCCCGGTTAAGTGGGTTTTTTTTGATGCTCGAGAGCACGTCTTTATTCCCAACGATGATACCCGCCTGGGGACCACCGAGGAGCTTGTCGCCGCTGAAGGTGATCACATCGGCGCCTTCCTTCACAGCATCGGCCACGGTGGGTTCTCGTTCAAGGCCGTATTTCTCCAGGCGCAGAAAACAGCCGCTTCCCAGATCGTTCATCACGGGGATCCCGTGACGGCGGCCCAATGCGACGATCTCCCGGACAGGAACCTCTTCGGTAAAGCCCACGATCCGGAAATTGCTTGTGTGGACCTTCATGAGAAGGGCCGTGTTTTCGTTGATGGCCTTTTCGTAATCGGAAAGATGGGTCCGGTTGGTGGCCCCCACCTCGCGGAGCACGGCACCGCTGCGCTCCATGACCTCGGGAATGCGGAACTCGCCGCCGATCTCGATGAGCTCGCCCCGCGACACGATGGCTTCCCGGCCCCGGGCAAGCGTGCTCAGGACGAGCAGCACCGCGGCAGCGTTGTTGTTCACCACAAGGGCATCCTCGGCCCCCGTGAGCTCGCAGAGGATCTCCCGGACATGGTCGTACCGAATCCCCCTTCTGCCCGAGAGCAGATCAAACTCCACATTGGAGTAGCCCCGGCCCACCTCAACGATGCGCTCCAGAGCCTCCCGGCACAGTGGCGCCCGTCCGAGGTTCGTGTGGAGGATGACTCCCGTAGCGTTGATCACGCGCCGGAGACTGTACTCGTGGAGCCTGTCGACCCGGGCCACAACCGCATCGGCGGCAGCCTCGTTCGACAAAACATCGGCGTCACCCCAAGTTCCCGCAAGGATCGAGGCGCGGATCCCGCCGACAACCTCCCGGATGGCCTCGAGAACCTTATCACGGGGGGCTCTTTCGAGGGTTCCCCTCCTCTCGAGGCTGGCAAGGATCTCGTCGATTTTGGGAAGATCTTTCAGGCGGTTCTTCTGGCGCTCGTCCATGTTCCTGCCCTCATGCCCTGTGCGCAGGGAAAAGGTCGTTACTGCCGGCAATAGTCCCGGAAATTATTCACGGCCGTGAAAAACTCCCGCATCATGATCATCCAATAGTAGCGCCCTCGCGGTGTGAGGTAGAGCCAGTCTTTCCTGTAGTCATAGCGGACAGCCCCGACGAGTCGGAATGGAAGCAGCATTGTCCCGAGGGGCCAGTCGAGCGCTTTGCCGTATTTTTTCCGAAGCTCGGCAAGGTCGAGGAACATGCCGAACAGCTTCATGAGAAAGTCATAGCGCACCTGCTCTCCGGTGGTGAACGCTCTGGCGGCAATCAGCGGAATCTCCCCGCGATTTACCTGATCGATGTAGTCGCGGATGCTGAAGGTGTTCGCGTAGCACGTGCCGTACAAATAGCCGATGGAACCGCTTCCCAGCCCGGCGTAGTTGTCGAAATTGACAACGTACTCGTCGATCATGGCTTCCTTGCGGGAGAAGCACCACACCGAGGAAAAACGGTAGGGCGGTACGAGTCGCTCCGTGATGATCCCGTAAAATTCTTTTTCGCGGTCCTCCGGAACGGGCCCGAGGGTTTTGTGGACGAGTTCACGCGTCTTCGTCGAAACCATGAGGGGATAGTAGGTGATCTGATCGACCCCGGTTTCCAGAAGCCGGTCGATATCAGCGTTGAGGATCTCCGGTGTCTGTCCAGCAAAATTGAAGATCATGTCGGCATTGAGTGTGTCGAAAAGACCTGCGATTTCCTTGAGCCGTGAAGCAATGGATGCCCCGCTGCCGTACTTCTCATAGCGGTCCATGGCCTTGAGCAGCCCGTCGTCGAAACTCTGGATCCCCACAGAAAGTCGGTTCACACCGGCTTTTTTCAGGGTGTCCAGGTGCTGATCGGTCAGGTGGTTCGGATTTGTCTCAACGGAGATCTCGCGAATGGGGTAGAGGCTTTTCGCATGACCAAGCGTTGCAGCCAGCTCATCCACAAGAACCGTCGGGGTTCCGCCTCCTGCGTAGATCCCTTCGAAGGTGTAGCCTCTATCCTTATACAGGGACAGCTCCCTGCGCAAGGCGCCGAAGTATTCCCGGCACAGCACCTCATCGAAGGTCACCCGGTTGAACGAGCAGTAAGGGCAGAGCTTCTCGCAAAACGGGACGTGAATGTAAAGAAGACACGGGCTTCCGGGACGGGCCGTCGGGAGCGAGGGGGGCCCTCCTTCCAGGAAATTCATGGCCCGGGCGAATTCCCTTTGTGCCACATGCCCGATAATTTTGTTGATCACAGGGACCTCTCCGGGTGTGCCCGGCAGCCGTTTACCTTGCGGTTAGGCGACGTTAGCAGACGCACGGCAAATGATCAAGGCCTTATGCAGTCTTGAAATGGGCAGCTGTTGGTGTTATAGGGATCGCCGAAAGAAATATGTTCGGGGGACTGTCCATGACAAAGCACGTTACGTGGCAGCTCTGGCGTGACGGGAAAACGATCGAAGAGGAGGCGACTCTGCTGAGAAAGCGGGCCGCCGATCTTCCTGTCCCCTTCGACGCAGCGGCAAAGAGGGACATCCGGACGCTCGTCGATGCCTTCCTGAAGCGCAATGATGCCCTTGGTCTTGCGGCCCCGCAGATCGGGATCAGCAAGCGGATCATCGTCTTCAAGGTGAAAGACTTTGACAAGAAAGGGGTGGGCGGAAAGGACAATTACGAGGTTTTGATCAACGCTCGCATCACCCAGCTCCGCGGGGATGCGGAAGTGATGAGCGAGGGTTGTCTGTCCTGCCCCGACATCAGCGTGGAGGTGACCCGCGCAACGGAGATCAAGGTGAAGGCTGTCGACGTGAACGGCAGCAAGGTGAACAAGCGCTACACGGGTTTTCTGGCCCGCATCGTCCAGCACGAGATCGACCATCTCGACGGTCGCCTCGTCATCGACCACGAGGGAACCCTCTCCTACCCCAAGGAAAAGCAGGAGTTCTTCGACAAACTGTTCAAATGAACAATCGGCACGAGGGGTGAGGGTCGCGAGTAGAAGGGAATGACCAAGATATCAGAGCGCCTCCGGGGATTGCATCCCGGAGGCGCTTTCTTTTGCTTACCCTGTGCTTGCGGCTCTGCCGGGATGTTCCGGCCTATCGTTTACAACGGATCGTCAGGCCTGTGCGGCAGTTTCGGCCGCCTTCTTCTTTATCTTCCGGTATTTTACGATCTGCCAAACGACAAGCGCCACGTAGAGGACGATGCCCATCTCGTCGGAGAGCGTGCCCGGAATAATGAGCATGATGGCCGAAGCCAGCATGAGGATTCGCGCGAACCAGTGCAGCGGCCCCCCTCCGATGTAGCCCACCACGGCGGCCCCCAGGGCCGAAACACCGAGGAGGA
Organism: uncultured Syntrophaceae bacterium; assembly: GCA_964628025.1. Classification (GTDB taxonomy): domain Bacteria; phylum Desulfobacterota; class Syntrophia; order Syntrophales; family UBA2192; genus UBA2192. The sequence goes on along the minus strand of CAZVLL010000019.1, from coordinate 6,817 downwards.
GAGTGACAGCGCACTGGAGGAACCAGAACCAGTCGAATTCAACCGATGGATCGAGCAGCCAGGGCATGAGGAGAACAATAGGCGCATAGATGAAGGCAAAGGGAACGCAGGCCTTGGCGCTGGATAAGCTGAAGGCCCGGAACCCCGTCTTGAATGGGTCGCTTCCGGCCACCCCCGCCGCCGCGTAAGCTGCAAGTGCCACCGGCGGGGTGACGTCGGCGAGGATCGCGTAGAAAAAGACGAACATGTGCGAGAGCAGAGGATGGATGCCCCACTGCAGGAGTGCAGGCGCGGCGATCATGGCGGCGATGATATACTGGGCCGTCGTCGGAATGCCCATTCCGAGAACGAAGCAGGCAAGTGCCGTGTTGACGAGCGTAAAGAAGAGGGTGATGTCGCTGACCGTCGTCAGGCCGAAAAACAGCGGGTTGAGGACCTCGGCAATGTTATGAGCCACGGCGATGACGGCAGTGGCAAACTTGAGGCCGATCCCGGTGAGCGTCGTCGCCCCGACGATGAAGCCCACACAGGCGCAGGCCGCACCAATGGCAATGGCGTTTTTCGTCCCCTCCTCGAGGCTCGTGAGGATGTCGGGCAGGCGCATCTTGCTTTCCTTGTAAAAGACCCCCACGACCACGATGAGCGTGTTGGCCCAGAAAGCGGCAAGCCCAGGTTCGACCTGGAGGAAGAGCAGGATCGTAAGGAGGGCCGAAATGCCCAGCGCGATGCCCGTCGAGAGGAGCTCCGAGGTCCGCCAGAAGTAGAAGAGAGCGATGGCGATGAAGCCGAACCAGCCGATGATCAGCTCGATATCCATGAAGGGGTTCATCCCGAAGAGAACCGGCGGCACACTGATGAACAGCGGAAGCAGGAACGGTTTCGTCCGATCATGGACCTGCCCCGTGGCAGTGGCAAAGATAATCCCCCAGAAAGCGGCAAGAAAGGGGCTCGACCCGGTAATCAGCAGATAGACAATGATGATGAGCGGCCCCACGAGAAGCCAGCGCTCCTTGAGTACGAGCCAGACGTTGGGAAGCATCTCCCGGGGCAGACCCAGAAGACCTGTTTTCTTGGCCTCGAGGTGGACCATCCATCCTACGGCGAAAAAGTGGGTCAATGCGGGAAGAACGGCGCACAGCGCTATCTTGACGTAGGGGATCCCCAGGAACTCAGCCATGATGAAGGCCGCAGCCCCCATGACCGGCGGCATGATCTGGCCTCCTGTTCCGGCCGCCGCCTCGACGCCTGCAGCAAAGGTCGGCGAATATCCAACCCGTTTCATCAGGGGAATGGTGAAGGAGCCGACCGTCACGGCGTTGGCGACGGATGAGCCGCTGATGGAGCCCATGAAGCCGCTGGCGATAACGGCCACCTTGGCGGGTCCGCCCGAGGACCAACCTGCCAGCGCCATGGCAATGTCCATGAACAGCTGGGCGAGGCCCGTCCGGGCGATGAAGAGCCCGAAGAGCACGAAGTGAAACACGAAAGTAGCCACGACCCCCAGAGGGATACCGTAGATGCCCTCGGTGCCGAGGAACATGTAGTCGACGATCCGCGAAATCGAGTAGCCTCTGTGAGCGAATATGTCTAGGCCCGGAATATCGAGGAAGTAGGGCCCGAGGTAGCAGTTGATGAGGACCAGCATGGCGATGATCGGAAGCGGCGCGCCGATGCTTCGCCTCGCTCCTTCCAGGATGAGCAGGAAAGAAAAGCTCCCCACGACGAGTTCGGCGAAATCGGGACTCCCGGCCCGCATGCCGATGTTGTTGAATTCGAGAAAGACATAGACGGAAAGCATGCAGGACATCAGCGCGAAGAAAAGATCGAAATAGGGCATGTTGTCCTGCTTGTAGTCGACGGTTTTATCCCGGACGAGGGTATAGATCGACCGGAACCACTGGAGGAAGAACAGGACCAGGATGGCAAGACAGATCCCGAGCAGGAAAATCCCCCAGAAGATAAGCGATGGGTTGAGGTCCTCGAACCAGGAGCGGATGTCTAAATACGCGTAACCCATCCCGATCCCATACAGGACAAACCCGATCATGGCCGTGTAGAGGGGAAGGTCGACATAGAGGGCCAGGCGGTCGGGCAGATTCTCCCGCTGCTTGAAATAGAGGACCAGGGCGAAGGTAACGATGGCAAGAGCCGCGGCGGAACCGAAGGAAAGGCCGAGGATCTCCCGGAAGACCGTCGTGTTGAGCATGGACGCAACGCCGGCATAGAGGACGTCATAAAGAAGGTGCTTGCCCCCTGTCCGGTGAACCTCTTTCTTCATCGTGTACACGAAAAAGACCAGCGGAAGAACGAAAGCCAGGTGGAAGGCGCGGTGGCGCCACTCCTGCAGGACGCCGAAGCCCGCTGTGTAGATATGGAAGATCGAAAGGACGATCGTCATGGCAAAGACCAGTCTTGCCGTAAGCCCCGTGAGATGACGAAACCGCATCTCGGGATCGTACTTGGCGATCTGATCGATATCGTCCTTGAGTTCGGGTGATGAAAGGATCTCTTTCTGATCTGCCATGCTGCCAATCCTCGCTTCCAGTCAGTCTACGATCGCAGGGCCCAAGGCAGAATCTCCCACACGAAAATTCTCCGGATCGAAATTCTGAGAAGCCCGTTTCCCGCAAGGGCGGGGAGGAAAACGATCTCCCCCTTCACCGAAAGTGTACCACCGTGGTCCTCGTGGACCCAGAGCTGAATATCGGGCAGGACCCTGTTGAGATTCGAAAGTCGAAATCCTCTGTCCGTTCGCTCGAAGACCTCCCCCCCTGAGACGACGGCGGGAAGCCCCGTGTTGAGTGAGCTGAATTCCGATTGATATAGAATAATCCTGTGGTCATCGTCAATGCGGAAATAATCGGTAACCTCGGATTTTTCCACCGAGTGGACAAAGGATAGCGTGAAGGTGTTGCCCGGCGCAACCCTCTTCAGCAATACGACCCCTCCCGTCCCGCCGGACTCCCGCACTTCAAGACCGTGCAGGGGAATGAAACCGGCAGCCAGGACAAGAAGGGCCGCGACAGCCAGGGTCCCGTGAAACTTCTTCATATAAAAAAACCGGGCACCCCTGAGGGAGTGCCCGGTTTCCCTCCCGCATGGAAACTCGACGGGCCTATTTCTTCTTCGGAGCGGCCTTCTTGGCGGGCTCCTTGATCACGCCCGCTTCCTTGTAGTACTTCTCCGCGCCGGGATGAAGCGGAATGGCCATGCCGGCCAGGGCCGTCTTGATCTGTACATTCTTTCCCTGCGCGTGGGCGTTGGCCATCTTTGCGGAGCCTCCCTCCCAAAGAGCCTTCGTCAGCTTGTAGACCACGTCATCGGGCACCTCGGCCCCGACGACCCACTGGGCCATCGTGGTGATGGTGGCCACGTCCTTTTCCTGGTCCTTGTAAGTCCCCTTAGGGATGACGATTCGGCTGTAGAATGGGTATTTTGTTGTGAGCTCCTTGATCTTGGCCTCTTCGATGGGAACAAGCATAATCTTCGCCGAGATGGCCAGTTCCTGGATAGCCGCCGTCGGCCAGCCCGCCGTCGTGAAGGTCACATCGGCCTGCTTGTCCTGGAGACGCTGGGCTGCGCCGGAGAAACCGAGCCAGTCAACACCTTTGAACCCGATGTAATTCTTGCCATCCCACATCCCGTACATAGACAAAACATTTTGCGTGTCGACTTCGGTTCCACTGCCGCGGTCACCGGGGACAAGGCGCTTTCCCTTGATATCCTTCACGGTCTTGACCCCCGAGTCGGCACGGGCGACGATCTGGATCGTCTCGGGGTAGAGGGATGCGATGAACCTCAGGTTCTTCGCCGGTTTTTCCTTGAACTGATCAACTCCCGCATAGGCATTGTAGGCCACATTGCTCTGGACGAAGGCCGATTCAATCTGTTTGTCGCGGATCAGGTTGCAGTTGGCCACCGAGGCCTGTCCTGCCTGGGCCGTCGTAACGACCTCGGGCACCTTTTCCGTCAGCGCCTGTGCCAGAATGCCGCCAAGGGGATAATAGGTTCCGCCCGTGCCGCCGGTGGAAATGACAAAGAATTTTTTCTGTTGCGCGATCGACGTCCCCGCAAGGACGAGCGTCAGCGCCAGGACCAGGGATACGACGAGGAACGCTCTTTTCTTCATCCGAAAACCCTCCTTAACAATATGGTCTGTTTGATCGTTCAGAAGAAATGGCAAACCGCGTCCCGAGTCTTTGCAACTCCTTCCGCGGTGCTACCAAAAGGAATGATCACATCTAACTCGATGAAACTGCTTAAATTATTCTCTTTTGTTTGTCAAGCCTTTCCCGCTCGCCATGCACGAGCCCCATAAAAATTATCCTTGATTTTTTGTATGCAAGATAATAGAAAATACCGTTCGTCCCAAGGCCCATCATGGGTTTCACCGGCCGTTCCCGCTGTCACGGATGATGGCCCGCCGGCCATCGATCACAAGGAGAGCGTTCCATGATCAGGTTCATCGAGGTCCACAAGTGGTTCAAGGACCTTCACGTATTGAATGAGGTCAATTTTCATGTCAAGCGGGGGGAAGTGGTCGTTGTCTGCGGCCCTTCAGGGTCCGGGAAATCGACACTCATCCGCTGCATCAACAAGCTCGAGCCCATCCAGAAGGGCACCCTCATCGTCGATGGGATGGACCTCTCCAACCCCAAGACGAACATCACGAAGCTTCGCGCCGAGATCGGTTTCGTTTTCCAGCAATTCAACCTTTATCCCCATCTGTCAGCGCTCAAGAATATCACGCTCGCACCCATCAAAGTCCGCGGAATGAATAAAAAGGAAGCCGAGGGCCTGGCTATGTCACTTTTGGAGCGGGTGGGACTGACCGAGAAGCGTGATTCCTTCCCGGCACAACTCTCCGGCGGCCAGCAGCAGCGCGTGGCCATCGCACGGGCATTGGCCATGAAGCCGAAGGTCATGCTTTTCGACGAGCCCACATCGGCCCTGGACCCCGAGATGATAGGCGAGGTGCTCCAGGTCATGCTGGGGCTTGCCAACACGGGGATGACGCTCGTCGTCGTCACCCACGAAATGGGGTTTGCCCGGGAAGTGGCCAACCGGGTGGTCTTCATGGATTACGGCAAGATCTTAGAAGAGGCGCACCCGGAAGAATTCTTCAAAAACCCGAAGCATGAACGGGCACAGCAGTTCCTGAAAGAAATTCTGTCTCCCATGCACTAATATTTTAATAGGAGGACTCTGATGAAAAAGATTCTGGTCATTCTCACCGTTCTGACTTTTGTTTCCGGCCTGGCGGGGGTCGCCCTGGCACAGGACACGTTTGACGCAGCAAAAAAGAAGGGCGTTCTCGTCGGCGGCGTGAAAGACTCCACGCCCGGTTTCGGCTACATTGACCCGAAGACCCGCGATCTCGTCGGCTATGACGTCGACTTCCTGCAGTACATCGCCAAAAAAATGGGCGTGAAGCTCGAGCTCAAGACCGTCACTTCGGCTACACGGATGCCACAGCTGCAAGCCGGCAACATCGACATCATCGCAGCCACCATGACGATGACGGCCGAGCGGGCCAAGCAGATCGACTTCAGCTACACCTACTTTCTGACGGGGCAGAAATTCCTCGTGAAGAAAGGCACCGTGAAGAGCCTTGCCGACCTCGACGGCAAGAGGATCGGGACGGCCAAGGGCTCCACCTCGGAGCAGAACGCCGCCAAGGCCCTGCCAAAGGCAACGGTCCTGTCCTTTGACGACTATCCCCAAGCCTTCCTGGCCCTACAGCAGGGCAAGGTTGTCGCCGTGACGACGGACGAATCGATCCTGGCGAACCTGCTCGCCAAGGCCCCGAACAAAGAGCAGTTCGAACTCACTGATTTCGCGATCTCCGATGAGCCTTACGGCCTCGGGATGCGCAAGGGCGACAAGAAGCTCGTGGACTTCGTAAACAATACTCTCCTCGAGATGGAGAAGAACGGCGAGGCCAAAAAGATATTCGAGAAATGGTTCGGCCCCACGTCGGACGTTCCCATGAAGAGGACCTTCAAGATTACAGCCGGCAAGTAGCGATTCCCCAAGTTTCTCGAACGGGAGTCTGGACCGATAACTCTTTGAAGCCTGCCCCACAGGGCAGGGATAAGCAAGAGCGTTCAGGACCCTGCCTCTGATAAATCAGGGGCAGGGTTTTTCCTCGGGTATTTCCAGAGGCATTCGGCAATGGGCAGCTACCAGTTTGACTGGTCCGTCATCCTGACGGGCCAGTACCATGAATGGCTCGTTTCGGGGCTCTATATCACGCTCCAGCTGTCGCTGGTGTCGATCACATTGTCCTTTCTGCTGGGCCTCATCATCGCCATCATGAGGATGAGCACGGTTGCGCCCGTCCGCTGGTTCGCCGTGGGCTACCTGGAGTTTTTCCGTAATACCCCCCTTTTGATCCAGCTTTTCTTCTGGTATTTCGGTTCCTACAAGATTCTTCCCGAGATCGTCAATGACTGGCTGAACACCCAGAACTACGAGTTTGCCGCCGCCGTTATCGGGCTCACCATATACACCTCGGCCTTCATTGCCGAGGACATCCGTTCGGGGGTGCGTTCCATTCCCAAGGAGCAGATGGAGGCGGCCCGCAGCTCCGGCTTCTCCTACGTCCGCTCCATGCAATACATCATCCTGCCCCAAGCGGTGCGGCTTACCATCCCGCCGCTCATCAGCCAGTTTCTGAACCTGACGAAGAATTCTTCGCTGGCCATGACGATCGGCGTGGCGGAACTCACGTATCAGGCCAGGCAGGTAGAAAGCTACACGTTCAAGGGATTCGAGGCCTTCACGGCGGCAACGCTGGTTTATCTGATTCTTTCGA
>CAZVLL010000018.1:0-49191 GCA_964628025.1 uncultured Syntrophaceae bacterium | reverse complement strand
GGCTGACTGCCACTCTTTTTAAACTAACCTGTGCGGGATGTCCCTAACTTTTACATATTATTTGTTGGTAATGTAAGAGTGATTCTGGTGGGTATATTATCAGATTGTTGGATTGATATTCCTGGCTATTAATATTTTTTCTACGCGTCTTATTAGCTCTTTTTTGAAGAAAACATCACTTTCACCTCTTTCTTTTGCTTTCTTGATATCTCCGATGAGTTCCGCAGCTAACTTTTTCAATTCCTCGTCTGTTCCCTGATGATATCTGAGGGCGGCTAGTCTGTCGGCTACGAGAGCGAGCTCCGATGGTGCCGGTTTGTCATTTTCGGGTTTTCTCGATTTTAGAATGCTTCGGATGGAATCAGTGGAGCACCGTGCGAATTGTGCTGTTTCTTGTAGTTTCCTTTCTTCGGACATCACTGTGGGTAACCGATCATAATATTCTCGAATGCCAGCTTGGCGTATTTTTTCCAAGATGAATCCGTAAGGACCCGCGATCTGTTTTATATCCCTATGCAGTTTTTTCATCCTAGCTACTTGTGATTGTTTCTTGCCGGAAAGTCTGGTTGTGGGGAATAGATCGGCAGTCCTATTGGCAGGGTATCCTCTACTTGTTAAATACTTCAAATAATCGACTAGGTCCTTTTTCATGATGGTCGGAACGCTGATACTGCGACCTCCTACCGATAAATGATTTCTAGCGATTCCCTTTTTATCAATAACGTCTCTTATTTTCATGGATAGGATTTCTTCTCTATGTAGTCCAGCTGTGAAGACTAACTTGAATATGTGGGCAATAATCACTCCGTCGACTGATTTTGAAACATGGTTTTGAGCCTGTTGGATCAGGTTTAGGACATCCTGCCTGTCTATAGCCGACGCTCTTCTCTGTATTTCTCGGGCCTTACGTATACTCAATTTTTCATCGTTCATCAGAGCATCTCCGGAAATTTGTAGATGTATAATTAGCTGATATGATGAGGATAATCAACAATAATGTCACTTTTGTCGTTCCCCGGAATAAATTAGTAACATTAAATTTTTTCTGAGCCAGCTGTATTTTACAGTCTCAGATTATGACGTCTGCAAACAATAAAGGAGTGAAATCATGGAAAACGCTTATTGGAACAGGAACCGGGAACGTATCATTACATCCCTCGAGAAACTGCATGACAGGAACCTTGTGGTGGCCAAGGCGATTAAGGAGGGTCAATCCCTTCAGGGTGTTGAGAGCAGGACCGTAATTAATGATGATAACGGCAAGCCCATCATGACTCTGCATCAAGAGATTCAAATTCACATATAAAATAATGAGAAGGGTCTAACGGATTGATAATGTTAATTATTTGGTGACCGAGGGAGCCAGCATCCCCTCGGTCCAACCATGTTACTCCCGTCCACGACCCTGGAAGGGAGCATTGAGATGGAAAAAGAGGCAAATCATGGAACACTGTATTTGACGCAGAAAGAGGTTGCTGATAAGTTCCGAATTAGCCAGTCATCTGTGAAAAACTGGCGGGAAAAAGGACTGCTCAAGTACTTTCAGGCACCGGGATCCTCCCGGGTTCTCTATCCAGTGGATGCCGTCGAGGAGCTTGAGCGGCAGTCTATTAAGCGAGAAAAGGAGGTGGTGGCCCGAGCTGAAATTAAAAGGGAAAGACCGCGAATACCTGACAGAACCAGAAAGGTATGGAGGGTATGATGGCGGTCAAAGAAAACAAAAGAGAAAACAAGAACCATAACATGGTGCTACGAGGTGTTACCTGGCACTTCATAGCAAAAATCAACGGGAAAAAAGTAAAACGAGCTCTTTCTCAATCCATCGCGGAGTCACGGCGCTTGCGGGACAACTATCTCCGGGAAATCATGCTTCATGGAGACGTTCCCGACCGACGTCCAAAACCGAAAGAGGGTCAGCTCTTTGGCGAAGCAGCTGAGGAATGGATCAAGATTGTTGCCAAGGAGATCAAAATATCGACCTTGGCAGATTACCGGTACAGCATGAATCGGTACATCCTCCCATATTTTGGGAATCGTCCCATCAGTAACATCGGCTATCTCGAAATCCGGAAATTCGTAAGCGAGCTGACCTGTTCTGCCAAGAGGATCAATAATGTCCTGGTCCCCATGCGCTCAGTTCTCAAAATGGCGTTTCTCGATGGGACTATCGACCGTAACCCAATGGACAGGATCAAGAATGTCAAAGTCACCAAACCCGACATTTACCCCCTGTCCATGGAAGAGGTTAAGTTGGTTCTGGATTGCGTCAGCCCGAGATTCCGCAACTTTTTCATTGTTGCCCTCTTCACGGGCATGCGTTTCGGAGAAATGGCGGCGCTGAAGTGGAAACACGTGGATTTCAAGCTGAGGGTCATCAAGGTTCGAGAAACCCTGGTCATGGGAGAAACAGGACGCCCCAAGACCAAGAAATCGGTCAGGGACGTCAGGATGCTCCCTCCAGTGGTCGAAGCACTTCGAAACCAGATGAAGATGACTATGGGAAAACAGGGTGATTACGTTTTTCTAAATCAGTACGGCAAACCTGTGGAACCCATGCCGACAAACTTCCATGTCTGGAAACCGGCGCTGAAGAAAGCGGGACTGGAACCTCGATCGCTGTATCAAACTCGCCACACCTTCGCCACTCTGATGCTTGATGCAGGGGAGCACCCCGGTTGGGTCCAGAAGATGATGGGCCACGAGACCATGCAAATGATTTACGAGAAGTACTATTCGTATATCAAGAACTACGAGAGGAATGAGGGGAGCGCCTTCATGGAGCGAGTCTATAACCCTGCCGCCGAGAAAAATGCTTCTGACATGAACGAAGCATCTGAAAAAGGGACCCCAAAGGGGACCCAAAAGAAAAGGGAGCTAGAACCGAGAATTCTAACTCCCTGATTTCAGTGGTTTCCCACCTTGTTGTCTGGTGCCGAAGCCGGGATTTGAACCCGGACAGGCTTACACCCACTAGACCCTGAACCTAGCGCGTCTACCAGTTCCGCCACTTCGGCACGTCTGTTTAACGAGTGGTCAATCTATAATGATCCTCAAAACCTTGTCAAGCAAAAACAGGCTTGATATAAAAGGCCTTCGTGGTATGTTACAAAACCTGCCCGCCAAAGAAACCACGATTGGTAAGGACGGGAAAAGAAAGGCTGAACTGCCCATGGACGTCATCAGGGGGCTGGACAAGATCCCCGCAAAATACACCTGTTCGGTTGTGACCATTGGAAACTTCGACGGGATCCATCTGGCCCACCAGGGGCTGCTGCGAAAGGTCGTTGAAGAGGCCCGGAAGAGACAGTGCAGCGGCATTGTCCTCACCTTCGAACCGCATCCCCAGAAGGTCCTGCAACCCGAGCGGACGCCCTTCTACCTTCTGACGACGCTGGAAGAAAAGCTCAAACTCATCGAAGGCCTCGGGATTGATGCCGTCATTCTTATCGACTTCACACCGGATTTCTCGAAAACGACGGCTGAATACTTCGTCCGGGAAATCCTCTGGGACACGCTTCACCTCGAGAAGCTCATCATCGGCCACGATACGGCCTTTGGAAACCGGAAGGCCGGCAATGAGGTCTTCCTGCGCAGCATGGGAAAGCAGCTCGGATTCGACGTGGACGCCATCGAAGGCGTGGAGGTCGAAGGCATCCTGGTGAGCAGCACCAGCGTCCGGCATGCCCTTCTGGAGGGAGATGTGCGGCGGGCAATGAAACTCCTGGGCCGACCCTACAATCTGAGCGGTACCGTTGTAAAAGGGTTCAAGAGGGGATCCGAGATCGGCATTCCGACGGCAAACATCGAATCGGAGAAAGACCTTGTTCCTGCCCTCGGCGTTTACGCCGTCATTGCCGAGATAGAGGGCAAGCGCCACCCCGGCGTTCTCAACATCGGCTACAGCCCGACCTTTGGCGACAACAAACTCACCGTGGAGGTCCATCTTCTCGCCTTTCCCCGTGAAGAACTCTACGGGAAGGCCGTCAATGTTCTCTTCATCGACCGGATCCGCGACGAGATGAAATTCGGGAGCCCGAAAGAACTGGTGAAGCAGATCGAAAGAGATATTGACCGGGCGAGGGAGCTCCTCAAGCATTACCTGTTATGATGTAACGTTTCCGTTGCCGGCTGGAGGGCAGACCATGTTCGTCAAAATCTGGGGCGCCAGGGGATCAATTCCCGTCTGCGGCAGCGAATACATCAAGTACGGTGGCGATACGACCTGCATCGAGATCCGCTCGAAAAACGGCCGTGTCATCATCATCGATGCAGGGACGGGGATCCGGAAGCTGGGCAAGAGCCTGCTTGCCGAAGGGATCAACGAGGTTGATCTCATCTTTACCCATGCCCATTGGGATCATCTCATCGGCTTTCCTTTTTTCCGGCCGCTCTACTCGGACAGGACAAAGCTCCGTGTCCACGGCTGTCCCTTTGCCGAGGACTTCGTCCGTACCATGCTGGCAAGGATCATGTCCCCACCCAACTTTCCCGTCAGCTACGGAGACCTGAAGGCCCGGATCGATTATTCGGACGGCTGCCCCGAGAAGTTCCAGATCGACTCGGTCACCATTATGCCCATCGACATCAGCCACCCGGGCGGAGGGAAAGGATACAAGTTCATCGAGGACGGGAAACGTTTCGTCTTCATCACGGATCACGAACTGGGCTACAGCCACCCCGGGGGCCTGCCCCATGATCGCTATCTGCAGTTCTGTGCCGGTGCCGACCTTCTCGTTCACGATGCCGAGTTTACCGGAGAGGAATACGCGAGACACAGAAGCTGGGGGCACTCGTCCTACCTCGATGCCCTGAGCCTGGCCATGGAAGCCGGTGTCAAGCAGTTCACCCTGTTCCATCTCAACCAGGACCGTACAGACAAGGCCATGGACAAGATTGTGGATCACTGCCGGAGGGTCATTCGGGAAAGCGATGCGGCGGTGGAGGTACTGGGGGCGTGTTGCGACATGACATTTGAGTTGTGAAAGTCAACAACCTCCACCCCTGGGATGTGGACTACAAGACGGCGGTGGCCATTCAGTCTGATCTGCGCGAAAAACTCATCCTAACGGGCGATGTGCCCCAAGATATCCGTATCGTTGCCGGTGCCGACATCTCCTGCAACAGGGGAGATGACAGGGTTTATGCGGCTGTCGTCCTTCTCGATGCCGCAACGCTGGAAGTCGTCGAGGAAGCCTGTCACAGCGACAGGGCTTTCTTTCCTTATATTCCGGGTCTTCTCTCGTTTCGCGAGGGGCCGGCGCTTCTGTCCGCCTTCGGGAAGCTTCGGAGAGTGCCCGACATGGTTCTGTTCGATGGCCAGGGAGTGGCTCACCCGAGGGGCTTCGGTCTTGCGGCCCACATGGGGCTGATCCTGGATCTTCCGTCAGTGGGATGTGCCAAGACAAGGCTCATCGGTTCCTTCGAGGAGCCAGGCAGCAGGCGGGGGGAACGCTCTTCGCTTCATCATGGTGAAAAAGTAATAGGGACCGTTGTGAGAACGAAAGACCGCGTGAAGCCGATCTTTGTTTCTCAGGGCCACAAGGTGAGTCTGAAGCGAGCCGTGGATGTGGTTCTCCAATGCACGCGACGTTACCGCATTCCGGAGCCCATTCGCAGGGCCCATATCCTGGTGAACAAAATGAGGGTGGAAGGGTAGCGGCGTTGCCGCTAGTTTTTCGTGAAATAGACGTCGCTGAAACGGCTTTCGGCCTGGGTCTTCGTGTTGTGGGCGTTGATAAAGAAGGTCACCCCCACCACCATGGGGGGATCACCGCCGTTGATATCCTTGAAAAGCTTCCGATAGTCCTCGTAGATATTCCGCTTCTCGGTGATCCACTGACCCAGCTTGTCGTTCTTGTTCCGAAGCACGACATAACGTACCCTGCCCGCGAAAGGATGGGTGTTGCGTCCCGTTGTTCCCCTCGGGCATTCCGTATCCCAGATATAGCCCAGAAGCGGCGCCGTCAGCGCATGCGGGAACCCTGTGGGGGTGAAGATGACGTAGACCTGGGCGGCCTGGTCATCGGTGGCTCGCCTGCGGATGTCTGCGCCGTCGGGCAAGCGGCTGGCGGCCCATTTCCAGTTCAGGAAGGGATATTCCTTCGGGTCCACGCTCATCTTGCGGCTGACCCCGAAGGAAGATTCTCCGTCGCTGAGCATGCGCAGGCAGAAGGGGTTTTGCTGCGAGCCCGAACGAAACTCGGCGAGACCTCCCGGCCCCTTCCTTCTCGGCGTCAGAACCCCTGTGGAATCGATTTTCTCGATCTCGACCCGGGGTGTACCCGCCCGCCATTCAAGGTTCCAGCCGAGGGGAATCCCGTCCTTGATATCTCGCGGATGAAAATCGGTGACAACAATGCGATCGATGACCTGAGAGGCCGTCGTTTCACAAAGAAATAGTCCAAGCATGGCCGTGAAGGCCAGCAGGAGAAGCAGCCTGTATCGTTTCAAGAGGTCACCCGGTCTTGACGCCGTAGTAGGCCATGACTTCCGTGCGTGTCAAGACGGCCCTGACATCGCTGACCTCTTTTTCGATGTTTTCCCGTCCGCCCTCTTCGCGGTCGATGAGGGCAATGACCCGTTTCACATGCAGCCCCGCCGCGCGGGCGGCCTCAATGGCCGTCAGCGTCGATCCGCCCGTGGTGATGACATCATCAAGGATGACGACACTCTCCCCGGCCTTGACGGTCCCCTCGATGCGGCTCTTCGTTCCGTGCTCCTTCGTTTCCTTGCGCACGATGAAGGACCTCACGGGCTTGCCGCGCTGGAAGGAAATCACGGACAGGGCGTTCGCCATCGGGTCAGCGCCCAGTGTGAGTCCTCCCGCAGCCGTGACATCCAGGTCCCGGATCATGTCAAAGAGGAGATGGCCGATAAGGTTCATTCCCTCCGGATCCAGGGTTGTGGGCTTGCAGTTGAAATAGAAGTTGCTCCTTCTCCCCGAGGCCAGCGTAAAGGGAGGATTGTCACTGTATTTGAAGGACTTCTCCAGGATGACCCTGGCAAGCCGTTCCTTCATCTGGGCATGATCCATCGAACTCTCCTTTGGTTCCGCCTGCCGTGCCGGATCGTTGATGAAATCCCGTCACGGACCGGCGAAGTATACACCAATCTCAGGCCGATGGCAAAAGGCTGGAAAGAAAATATTTTTTGAACCTCAACCCCTTGCCATCTGACTTTCGGCGATCAGTTCTTGAATGACCCGAACGGCTTCAACGCCGTCGCGGGCGTATTCGGCACCGATGGTCTCCGCATAGGCTTTTGTCACGACGGCGCCGCCGACGATGAACGGACACTGCCGGCCATGCTTGCGGGCCAGCGCGATGATCTCTTTCATCTGGGTCATGGTGGTCGTCATGAGGGCCGACAGCCCGACCACCTGCGGCTGATGGCGTTCGATCTCGCGCACGATTCGCTCGGCAGGCACGTCCTTTCCCAGGTCGATGACCCGGTAGCCGTGGTTGCGGAGCATGAGGGCAACGATGTTTTTCCCAATGTCGTGGATGTCGCCCTTCACCGTGGCGATGAGGATGGGTCCCTTTTGTACCGCGGCGTTCCGGCTTTCCTTCAGGAAGGGATCGAGGAGATCCATGCCGATCTTCATCGCTTCGCCGCTCGCGATGAGCTGCGGCAGGAAATATTCCTTCCGGCCGAAACGCTCGCCCACCTCGACAATCGCCGGGATCATGACGTCCTGTGCCAGCCGTTCCGCCTCGAAGCCCGCAGCCAGCGACGCCTTGATGTGTGCCGCCAGGGCCTCGCGGTCTCCGTTCAGGATGGCCTCCCGGACCCTCCTCTCCGGTGGGAGGACCACGATCGGCACCGCCTTCTTACCGCTGCCGGCAGTCTTTGCGCAGTGTGCGATCCAGGCCGCCGCATCCCTGTCCCTGCCGCCGAGAACGTCGGCGGCCTTTTTGACGTACATGATCTCTTCGCTTGCAGGGTTGGCGATGGCCGCCGTGAGTCCCGATGCGGACGCCATGGCCAGGAAAGAGGTGTTGATCCACTTGCGTTCCGGCATTCCGAAAGAAACGTTCGAAAGTCCCACCACCGTCCGTGCCCCGAATGTCTCTGTTACCCAACGCACCGTCTTGATGGTCTCCCGGGGTGCCTGCGGATTCGAGGCAGCCGTCATGACGATCCCGTCAACGAGAAAGTCATCGCGAGTGAAGCCATGCCTCCGCGCTTCGCGCTCGATCTCGCGGATGACGACAGCGCGCTTTGGGGCCGTGTCGGGAATGCCCTTGTCCGTGAGCGGGAGCAGGATGAACATGGCGCCGTACTTTGCCGCAACGGGCAGGAGCTTTTTGAGCTTTTCCTTTTCCCCCGAGATGGAGTTGATGAGTGCCCGGCCCGGGTAGACCCGCAGGGCCCGCTCGATGGGTTCCACCTTTGCCGAGTCGATGACGAGGGGAATCTCCGTGGCGACGGACAGGACCAGCACGACCTCTTCCATGGTCTTTTCCTGGTCGATGCCGGGGACACCGACGTTGACATCGAGCAGATCGGCACCCGCCGTCTCCTGGTCGCGGGCCATCTGGCGCACCAGCGCCGTCTTTCCTTCCCGGAGTTCCTCCTGGAGGGCTTTTTTGCCGGTGGGGTTGATGCTCTCGCCGATGACGACGAGCGGTCGGTCCGCCTCGAGTAGGAGCGTCTTTCGGGAGGAACTCAGTGCGGCCAGCGATTTGCGCAGGGGCGGGACCGGCTTTTTCCGTGCCGTGACCTTCCTCAGGGCGGCTAGGTGATCCGGCGTGGTGCCGCAGCAGCCGCCAAGGATTCCGGCGCCTGCGGCGACGAGGGCGCCCGCCCGGGAGGCAAACTCGCCGGCGTCCATGTCGAAAAAGGTCTTGCCGCCCAATGTCTTCGGGAGTCCCGCGTTGGGCTTTGCAATCAGCGGGATCTTCGCATAGGGCTTCATGGCCCCGATAAACCGAACCATATCATCGGGTCCTGTGGAGCAGTTGCAGCCCACGGCGTCGGCGCCCAGGGCCTGGAGCGTGACGAGAGCCGTCAGAGGGTCGGTTCCGTTGAGCGTCCTTCCGTCGCGCTCGAAGGTCATGGTGACCATCGTGAATAGGTCGCAGCATTCCTTTACGGCGATAAGCGCCGCCCGCGCTTCCTGGATGTCCATCATCGTCTCGATGACGAAACAGTCCACGCCGCCTTCGAGAAGCCCTTCGACCTGCTCCTTGAACGCCGCGACGGCCTCCTCGAAATCGACTTCTCCGGAGGGTTTGATGAAATGGCCCGTGGGGCCGATGTCGCCGGCAATCAGTGCCTTCCCGTTCACGGCCGCTTTCGCGATGGCGGCGAGCCTGCGATTCACGGATCGGACATCGGCTTCGCCGTACTGGGAAAGTTTGTAGCGGTTCGCCCCGAAGGTGCAGGTGTAGACCACGTCGGACCCCGTCCGCGCGTAATCCCTGTGGACGCCGCTGATCACTTGCGGATTCTCGATGCACCACAACTCCGGGCAGACCCCGGCGGGCATTCCCTTCTTCTGGAGTTCCGTGCCCGTGGCCCCGTCGAGAATGAGCGGCCTTTTTTTCATGATGTCCAGGAATGCTTTCTGCCCTTTTGCCATTGGTTTTCCCTCAGTGGATACGCTCAATCCCCGCCACGGCCGTGACCGATTTTTCGGGGGTGAGAATGTATTGTTCCGTCAGTTCGACGCCGAAGCGTTTCAGGTCCAGAAGATCGTAAAATAGTTTCTGGTTTTCCAGTGCAAGATCTCCGTAGCCGCAGGAGAATCGGCTTTTTGTGAGCCGACGGCTTTCCCTGCGCAACTCCCTCGCAAAGAAGGCTTCCATCCAGTCGAGGGCGGCGTCGACCATCTCGCTTGCCGTGGCGTCAAAGACGATGGCCCGCGTCAGGTTGTCTGCCGCCGTGTCCTGCCGGATGGCTTCCATGATGGCATCACCCGCCGTTGCCCCCATCAAGAGGACCTCCTGCGAGTCTGCAAGCAGTGCCGCGAGATGGACACTTTTCAGGGCTTCATTATCGGGAAGTTGAATCCGGCGGGAGTCCTTCGAAAGAATGGGAAGCCTCCTGGCGGCTCCTTTCAGGGTAATGATCGTGCGAGCCTGTTCGATGCGGTCCCCGAGCGTCTTTGCCTCGTCGGGACGGATTCGGGTGAGGTCCTTTCGGTGACCCAGCCTCCGGTAGATCGCTTCCGGCGGCGGCTCGATCGTGATCCGTTCGAAGGTGATCAACCGATCCATAAGAAAAGCCAGGGCATAAGGTATTGAGTATGAATCCTGAGACCTGCGGCCAGTAGGGCACACCGCATCGCTATTCTCCGGGACAACCGGGCAAGACTCTCTGAGCAGGCGTGGATCAGTTGGCCGCGGCTCTTTCCACCCCGGAAAGCTCGATGATGAATTCATCGACTTCCTTGGGAGGGTTCATGAAGACGACCATGAAGGGAATGCTCGCCCGCGATCGGATTCCCGTGTTGGGCATGTCGCTTCCTTCCGGCTTCTGCAGTTCTGCCAGCAATTCCTTGTCCGTGAGACGATTTAATTCGTCATCGTTCAACAGGTTTCCCGCAAAGGTCTCCACTTCGCTCAGCACCTTTCCCGCGTTGTCCAGAAGCTTGCCGCGAAGCTTGACCCTGGCCACGGGGTATTCATATTCGTTCACGGCCAGGCCCGAGATGACAAGGATATCGCCTGAGGTAGCGCTTTTCGCGAAACGTTCCCTGACCTCGGTGAAACTGATCCCGCCGGCGGTCACCCCGGGCGCTGCCGGTGCCGGTCCCAGCATGCGATCTGCTGTGCCCGGATAGACGGTATTGAGAACTTCCCTTGTGATGCCGGGGTTGAGCCAGGAATAGACGCCGCTCACAACGAGGAACACCAGGACCGAATAGGCGACAATACGGCCAGGCGTCCAGAAACCGGGGCGCCGGGGCTTCTCTTCCTCTTCTTCCTCCTCGTCCGCTCCGGTAGAATCCGGCGTTGCTTCGGCCTGTGGTCCCTGCGCCTCCAGTGACACGGCTGGTTTCAGTGCATCTGCCGGTTCCGGTGTCAGTGCCTGTACGGCGGTACTCTCTTCCTTAGGGGTACCTTCTTCGCCGGAAACGACCGGATGCTCCGGCTCTTTGCGGATTGTTTCCTCCTGTGCCGATACAACGGCGGCATCGGGCTTCGTGTTGGCCTCGAAGAATTCATGGCGACATCGGCCGCAACGCACCCATACCCCATCGCCGGTCATGAGCTCGTCCTTGAACCGGAACTTCGTCGCGCACTGTTTGCACTGGATGATCATGGGACCTTCTTTCCTTCTGCCTTTGACCGTTATCCTTGAATCTCGGGCCTGCGGCGAAGCCGCTCATTCTTCCATCACATAAATGTCCGGAAGATATCGAGCCTTCTCGTCGAAATCAATACCGTAGCCCAGGATAAACCCTTGATCCAGGTCAAAGCCCACGTAATCGGCCTTGAATTCGATCTTGCGCCGGTGTTTCTTATCCACCAGGGTGCAGACCCGGACGGAGCCGGGTTTGTGTTCCTTTAGTTTTCTGACCAGAAAGTCCAGCGTGATGCCGGTATCGACAATGTCCTCCACGATGAGAACGTCTTTTCCCGTGATGGCAGTCTCGATGTCTTTCGTGACGATGACCGTTCCCGAGGTGGTTGTGCCGGAGCCGTAACTTGCGAGCCTGACAAAATCGATGACACAGGGCCCCTTCAGATGTCTTACCAAGTCGGCCATGAACATGAAGGCGCCCTTGAGAACACAGACGACCACGATGTCCTTTCCCTCGTAGTCGCGGGAAATCTGTTCCGCGAGCCCCCGGACCACCCTGTCGATCTCGTCCCGGGAGTAGAGGACCTTCATCTTGAGTTTCTCCATGGTCCCCTCCTTTTCACAATTTCTAACACTAGTCAACAGGGAAGGAATTGTCAATGAATATCAAAGAGTTCTTTGTGTCGGCCGATGACTTCTTCGATGTGCTTTCGGATCAGCTCCTCCCCTTTGCGGACCTCTTCCCGATCCTGGAAAACAGACTGGAGGCTGAGAAAAATCCGGTCGAACCGTGATTTTTCGCAACCCAGTGTCCCGTAGTCGATGGTGTCGATGGAATAGTCCGTCCCGTCAAAGCTGTATTTGCCGAAGCGGTTTGCGGCTTCGGATCGGAAGGGCCAGGACAGCTTGAGTTCGAAGAAGCGACGCGCGGCCTCGCGGAGAGCAGGATCCCGGAAGCGCGAAGGCGCCGGCATTTCGCCCAATGCCTCGCTCACGAGCCGGAAGAATTCTTTCACGAGATCGATATCGGTGATGCAGACCCCGTAGAGATACCAGTCGTCCAGGATTTCAAGGATGGCAAGCTTTTCGTCTTTCGCAATGTAACTGTAGCTCGGGCAGAAGTGTCCGTCGCAGAGCTCACGACCGTAAAAGGAGATATCCCGCATGTCCTGCCCGGCGTTTTGCATGGGGTGAAGGAGGCAGCCGACCGTCTTTTCCCCCGCATCGAGGAACCCCACATACTCGCAACAGTGGATGACCTCGTAGCGCTTCCGGTCATCCTCCATCGTTTTTACCGTCTCCGAGAAAAGGCTGAGATCTTCCGGGCCACGAACGATCCGGCGAAAGAGCAAGGATCGATTTCGCAGCCGCTTCACCAGGTCCTCTCGGCCGGAATCGGCGTAATTGTAGAGGCCGCAGCAGGCGCCGCAGGATTTCGACGTGTCGGGCTGGCAGAGATGCACAAAGGGGCTCTCGAGCCCGTCATTCAAAGACAATGGTTTTCGAGCCATGGACGAGAATCCGGTTCTCCAGATGGAGTTTCACCGCCCGGGCAAGCACCATGCGCTCGAGGTCCTTCCCCTTCATCTCCATGTCACTGACGGAGTCGCGGTGGCTGATCTTGATGACGTCCTGGACGATGATGGGGCCGTCATCGAGGGTCTCTGTCACGTAGTGGCTTGTGGCGCCGATGATCTTGACGCCCCGGTCGTAGGCTTGCTGGTAAGGGTTTCGCCCGGCGAAAGCCGGCAGGAAGGAGTGATGAATATTGATGATTCGGTTCGGGTAACGGTTGACGAAACGGTCCGTGAGGACCTGCATGTAACGGGCTAGGACAATGACATCAATCTTGTGGCGCTTCAATTCGGCAAGTTCTCTCTCTTCCTGCTCCACCTTGTTTTCCGGCGAGACGGGAAAATGGAGGTAGTGCAGGCCGAACTGTTCCGCTGCGGGCTTGAGCTCGAGGTGATTGCTGATTACCAGAGGGATGTGGCACTTGAACTCCCCCATCTTGTGCCTCAGGATAATGTCGTGGAAGCAGTGGATATGTTTCGATACAAAGAGAGCCACCCGGGGAACCACGTCGGTGAAGTGGAGCGAGCATTTCATGTTGAATTTCTTTGACAGCGGCTCGAAGGCATCCAGAATTTTTCCCCGGGCGATGTCAAACCCGTCGAGCTCCCACTCGATCCGCATGAAGAAAATTTTCGAGCGCTCCGTCGTGTGCTGGGCTGCATGGACGATGTTACCGCTGTGATGGAAAATGAAATTCGACACTGAGGCGACGATCCCCTTCTGGTCGGGGCATGTCAATAGCAGGATGGCATTCGGTTTCATTAACAGCACCCTTGCAAAATATTCCGATCGCGCATAAGGTGATTCCCCCGACTTGCCTTTTGATGTTACATGGAGCAGGCAGGCACTGTAATTTCCCTGCCATTCCAAGCGGGTATATAGGCAAAATCGCCCCCGAGGTCAAGAACAAAGGAGAAGGAGACCCCCCCATGACCCTCTGTGAGGAGATCAGGCTGCCCAATGGGCTTGTGGCGGAAGTGTGGGATCTCTCCCGCATGATCGCCGCCGATACGGCCACCGTCGTTGTCGTCGTCAAGGTCCCCGTAGTCGTAAAGGAGGAGTATTTCGACGATCCGTCGGCTTGCAGAAAGACCATCAGGGTATTCGGGTCGCCCCTTGTCTTCGAATACCGCAATGACCGGGCCTTCGTCCCCGCCGGTCAGCGCGAAGCCGTATACGGAGAGTTACTGGGCGGCTTCAAGAAAGATGCACTTCCCTACATCTCCAAGGAGCACTTCCCGAAACAATATATCCTGTCGAAATACCGGGAGATGATGAAGGACCCCTGGAAGTACCCGGACCAAAGGTAGGATCAAGGCTCGAGGCACAAGGTTCGAGGTTCTTTTTCCTCGGTCCTCGATCCTCACTCCTCGGGCCTGCCATAATGAGCCCTGTCGAAGGATGTGATGAGCTGTTGTGGACCCCAACATAAACTGCTCGAGACGTTTCTAGCCCTTGTCGAGAAGCCGAGCCGTTACACCGGCGGCGAGGTGAACGCCGCGGAAAAGGACCGATCCATCTGCCGTCTGAGCGTGGCCCTGGCCTTTCCCGATGCCTACGAAGTGGGCATGTCCCATCTGGGGCTCCAGATTCTCTACGCCATCCTGAACGCCCACCCTTCTATCTGCGCCGAACGCGTCTATGCACCCTGGCCGGACATGGAGGCGAGACTTCGGGCAAACCGGCTTGCGCTGACAAGCCTCGAGTCGGGTGCAGCGCTTTCGGAGTTTGACCTCATCGGATTTTCTCTGCAGTACGAGCTTTCCTATACGAATGTCCTTACCATGCTCGAGCTGGGGGGTGTGCCCCTGCGGTCGAGAAACCGCCGACAGGGCGATCCTTTCGTGATTGCCGGGGGGCCCTGCGCGTTCAACCCGATGCCCATGGCGCCTTTCTTCGATGCCATCGTCATCGGAGAGGGCGAGGAGGTGATCTCGGAAATCGCGGACCTGCTTCTGCGGGCGAAGGAGAGGGGATTTCAGCGCGAAGAGACCCTGGAGCGGCTCTCGGAGATTGCCGGAGTCTTCGTCCCGGCGGTCTATCGGGAGGGCACAACAATCCGCAAGCGTGTCATCCCCGACCTCAACCGGTGGCTGCTGCCCCTGAAGCCCGTCATCCCGCTGATGAATACGATCCACGACCGCATCACCCTTGAGATCGCCCGGGGCTGTACCCGGGGGTGCCGCTTTTGCCAGGCCGGCATGGTCTGGCGCCCCGTGAGGGAGCGCAGCACCTCGACGCTGCTCACCATGGCCGAGGAGACCCTCAGGGCCACGGGATACGACGAGATCACGCTGTTGTCGCTGAGTTCGGGCGACTACTCCCGGATCGAGCCGCTTCTGAAAGCGTTGATGGATCGCTACAGCGAAGGGCGGGTTGCCCTGGGGCTTCCGTCGCTACGCGTGGAGACCCTGAGCCCCGCGCTCATCGAACAGATTCGCAAAGTCCGCAAGACGAGCTTTACCATTGCCCCCGAAGCGGGGACCCGGCGTCTGCGGGACATCATCAACAAAGGCAACACCGAGGAGGACCTGATCGCCACGGCCCGGCGTGTCTTCGACGGGGGATGGAAATCCATCAAGCTCTACTTCATGATCGGTCTGCCCGGCGAAAGTGAAGAGGACCTGGAGGGGATCGCCGATCTCGCCCACCGCGTCATGAAGGAAGGACGGGGCCGGCAGGTCACCCTCGGCCTTTCGACCCTGGTCCCCAAGCCGCACACACCGTTCCAGTGGATCCGCCAGATTGGTGTCGAGGAAACGCTTGCGAAACAGGCGCGCCTCAAGCGTCGTCTCACGAACCGCAATATCAGCTTCAAGTGGCACGACGCCCGGATGAGCCTGCTAGAGGGTCTCTTTTCGAGAGGCGATGAGAGGCTTGCGGAACTGGTAGAAACCGCCTGGCGGCTTGGATCCCGTTTCGACGGCTGGAGCGACCAATTCCGCTTCGATCTCTGGGAACAGGCTCTCTCTGAAGCGGGTATTCGGCCCGAAGAGTATCTGCGCGAGAGGAGCCACGGGGAAGTCTTGCCCTGGGAAATGGTGGACACGGGGCTCGACCGGGAATTCCTTCTCGACGAATATGAAAAGTCGCAACGAGGGGAAGCGACCCCGGACTGTCGCATCGCGGGATGCAGGGACTGTGGTGTGTGCGACGGGAATGCCATCGCCATACGCGAGGCTCGGGATACGGTGGAGGTCGCCTCATCCACCGAAAATTCGATGCCCCCGACAGTCGCGACACCCACCGTGTCACGCTGGCGGCTCACCTTTGCGAAGACAGGGCCGGCGCGATTTCTCTCTCATCTCGAGGTGTCTTCGGCCCTCACCCGGGCCATCAAGCGAAGCGGTCTCGCGCTCCGGTATTCGGAAGGGTTCCACCCCCACCCGAGGGTTTCCTTTGCCTTTGCCACGGCCGTGGGCATGGAGAGCCTGGAGGAATTTGCAGATATCCAGGTGGAAGGCGGGACCATCGATACAGAACAAGCCCAGGCGATGATCAATACGGCCCTGCCCGAAGGGCTCGAGATCCGGCAGATCAGCCGGCTGGCCGTTGGCGATCTGTCTCTAGCAAAGCTTGTAACGGGGTTCCGTTACCGGGTAACCCTGCCCCATGGTTCCTTTCCGGAGAGGTTGGAAGAGGACATCGCCGCCTTCCTGGCAAAGGGGTCCTTCATCGTGCAGAGGGAAGGCAAGGGGAAGATATCCAGGACGGACGTCCGTCCTTATGCGGAGGGGATCACCGTTGACCGCAAATCGGGAATTCTTGAGATGATGTTGCGGTTTGCCGACGGCAGGACCGTGCGTCCCGCAGAAATCCTCACCCATGCCCTCGGACTGGACGAAGAAACTGTCCGGTGCATCGGGATAACAAAAGTGAAAACGATCCTGGCCGGTCTGGAAACATTGCAGGACAAAGGGTGCGGGAAACAGTAAACCGGTAGCGGGCGTCCTCCACCCGCGGCCCTTTTTTAATCCGCCCCCGTTTTTCTCCGGTCGGATCGGAAGCAGCTTCCCTGGAATTGCTTGGCGTATTTTTTCATCTCCGAGGCCTTTTCCGTCATCTCGCCGAAGTGCTCGAAATGACCCGAAGCTGTGTCGGTAATCCCGATGGAAATGCCGACAAAGTTGAAGGTTCGCTCGTTGCCCTGTCTGTCCACCGATGTGATGAACCCCCGTTCCTGATCCTGGGGGTCATAGAATGTGGGAATCAGCCGGTCGAACACGTCGAGAAGCTCCTGCGTGGCGCTCTCGATGAGGTCGGGATTCATGATGTAGACGAAGTCGTCGCCTCCGATATGTCCCACAAAGCTCCTCTGGCGCTGCCTGCTTGTCACGATGCTCCGGATGAGCCTCGCCGTGATCTTGATGATCTCGTCGCCCCGTGAGAATCCGTAGCGGTCGTTGAGCGGCTTGAACTGGTCGAGGTCGGCGTAGGCGAGCGCGAAGGGTTCGTTCCGGTCGAGCCGCTCCTGTACGGCCCGGTTGATGGAAATGTTCCCGGGAAGCCGGGTCAGGGGATTGATCTCTACAATCCGCTCCGATCGGAGGATCGACAGAAGCACCCGGCGCTGGAGGTCCCGGTGCAGGTCTTTTCGCCAGAGATAGTCCTCGATCCGGAGAGTTTCCCATGGAAGCGAGTGTGCCCCGTCGCCGAAGACGGCAAGCACGGGAAGATTGCTGAAATAGGGGTCTTCCTTGAGTTCGCTCAGGCGCTCCACGGAGACGGGGTCGGCATGGTCGACCTCCACGACGACCAGGTCGGGTGGAGGAGAGTTGTAGATGTAGTCCATGGCCGACTGGATGCTGCCGAATACGAGGACCCGATGGGTGCTCTTCAGGTGTTTTTCCGCAGTGCTTGCGAGGACGATATCCGAAGAGACGACGACAATGTTTTTCATGGCTGCAATCTACCTCGACGTTCGGGATCCGGCGCCTCCCGGGCAAGAGTGTCTCAGGTCCTGAATTCTTCCTCCGTCCGCTCGACGGCGTCCTCCAGTTCTTTCAAAACTTCGCGGAGGTCTCCCTCCGTGAGGCTCAGGAGCTCACAGGCCCTGGGGTTCACCTCGGGAACGATGTTGTCACCCGAAAACCCAATGCCCCTTGCCTTGACGAGGATATCGGCCATGTGGACAATAGACGTTTCAAGCGGCGCAAGCGCGGAAACCTGGGGCCGGTGATGGTTTGCCATGCACTCGCAGAGTTTTTTCGGAAAATGCCATTTTTCCGACAGCCAGCCCGCCACGGCGGCGTGGGTCTCGGAGAAATGTTTGCGTTCGGTGTCGAAAATGGCGGTTGACGACCGTTCGGATTCCTTGACGGCTCTGTCGTATTCCTCGGGAAACATGAGGGCGAGGATGACCTTGCCCACGTCATGCAGAAGACCCGCCACAAAGACCTCCTCTGGTTCCTTGAGGCCCTTCTTCTGGGCCAGGACCTTCGAGGCAATGGCGACGCCGATGGAGTGCTCCCTCAGACCGATCATGGCCTTGTGCATGATCTCGAAGACGGAGACGCTCAGCAGGAGTCCCTTTACGACGTTCATGCCCAGGAGCATGACGGCGTGATTCACCGAGGAGATCCGGCCCGGGAACCCGTAGAGGGCCGAGTTCACCATCTGGAGAATTTTGGTGGTCAGGGCGGGATCCTGCGAGACGAACTGGCTGATTTCGTTGAGAGATATCTTCGGGTTCTCGATCACGGTGGACAGCTGTTTCAGCACGCTGGGGATCGTCGGGACGGTGTTGATGTTTTCGACGCGGGCGCGAAGGGCTTTGGGGTCCAGATTACTCATACATCGCCTCGATGTGTTCCCGGACCGCCTTCTTGATGAGAGCCATATGGGAGTTGCTTTCCGTTCTTGCGAAGCGACCGTCCAAGGCGGCGAGGAGTTCTTCCTTCGGTGGTGCCGGTCGAGACGGGCCGTCGATGTATACGCTCTCCACGCCCATGTTCTCGATTTTCGTGATGCGGGCCTCCGTCAGTTCGGTTCCCTCGGCCATGAGGACCATGCCGGATGAGTTTTGCAGGGGTCGCGCCAGCTTCATGCCCGGCCTGAGCTGCTCTGCGGGAATTTTCGGCATCTTGGATCTCCTCGACTTCCTGATTTTTTCGCGTCGTTCCGTTTCCCGGTGGTCCGGGGAAGGAAACTCACCCATTGAGGATGCATGCAAATTCCGTGGAAAACTCCAGAGAGAGGGACAAGACATCACGGATCAGGAAAAAGGGTGGAAAACAGGTCCATAAAACTTGTTGACAAACACCGATTTATCCATATAATTGCTCCTTTCAATTTGCTTTCAAGGAACCGGATATGTACGCAGTCATTAAAACGGGCGGAAAACAGCACAGGGTCTCCGAGGGAGATGTCCTGAAGGTCGAGAAGCTCGAGGGACAGAAGGGCGACACTGTTGTGTTCGAAGAGGTTCTCCTGGTTACGAAGGAGGACGAGACACGCGTGGGAACTCCTGTCGTCGAGGGTGCAAGGGTCGTGGGAGAAATCATTCACCAGGGCAAGGCTCCCAAGATCATCATCTTCAAGAAAAAGCGCCGTAAGGGATTTCTCAAGAAAACGGGACACCGGCAGCCGAACACGCAGATCCGAATCAAGGAAATATCGATTTAGACAGAGGTATCGTTATGGCACACAAGAAAGGTCAGGGAAGCACCCGCAACGGCAGAGACAGCAACTCCCAGAGAAGAGGGATCAAGGTCTATGGCGGTGAGACCGTCAATGCCGGTTCGATCCTCATTCGCCAGGTTGGCACGAAGATTCATCCGGGCAGGAATGTCGGCATCGGCAAGGACTATACGATTTTCGCCAAGATTGACGGCGTTGTGCAGTACGAGCGATACGGGAAGGACCGCAAGAAGGTCAGTGTTTACGCGTCCTAGCCTTTCCCCGTGAAGATCCGCCGTGTCGTCCGGCGATAAGGGATTGTCCAAGCCCTCGGTCAAATCGAGGGCTTTTTTATTGAGATCGCAATGAAATTCATCGACGAAGCCAAAATCTATGTCGAGGGGGGAAACGGGGGACGCGGCTGCGTGAGCTTCCGGCGGGAGAAGTACGTCCCACGGGGCGGGCCCAACGGAGGCGACGGCGGCAAGGGCGGCGACGTGGTCATGATCGCCTCGGCAAGCCACCGGACACTTCTGGACCTCAAGTTCCAGCAGCACCACGTGGCGCGTCATGGCGGGCATGGCGAAGGGAGCGACTGCACGGGACGCAATTCCGCCGACGTCGTGATTCATGTCCCGGTGGGTACGATCGTGACCGACGATGAAACGGGGGAAGTGCTGGTGGACCTCGTCGAGGACGGCCAGCGCTTTGTTGTTGCGAAAGGGGGCCGGGGCGGCAAGGGGAACGCCTTCTTTGCCACCTCCACCAACCGGGCGCCCCGACACGCACAGCCGGGCGAGGAGGGCCAAAAGGGTTGGGTCCGGCTGGAGCTGAAGCTATTGGCTGACGTGGGGGTCATCGGGTTCCCCAATGCCGGCAAGTCGACACTCATTTCCGTGGTCTCGGCGGCAAAGCCCAAGATCGCCGACTACCCTTTCACGACGCTTACCCCGAACCTGGGCGTTGTGAAATACAAGGACTTCGGCACCTTCGTCATCGCCGACATTCCCGGTCTCATCGAGGGAGCCCATCAGGGCGTGGGGCTGGGCACTCGATTCCTCCGGCACGTGGAGCGTACGGAGGTCCTGATCCATCTCCTCGATATCTCCGGCGAGTCTCCCGTGAGCGGATGGCACAATTTCGAAACGATCAACCGGGAGCTCGAACTCTACAGCCCCAAACTCATAGAGAAGCCCCAGGTCGTGGCGATCGGGAAGCTGGATCTTACCGAGACGCGTGAGCGGGTGGAAAAAGAAATTGACTTCTTCAGGGGAAAAGGGATAGACGTCTTTGCAATTTCAGCAGTTACGGGAGAGGGCGTCCCCGCCCTGTTTGCGGCTGTCGTGAAAAAATTGAAACGGGATCCTCGGGAAGAACATGAGCACTGAGCGCAAGAAACTCCTCGCCGGCGTCCGGCGTGTGATTGTGAAAATCGGTACCGGTGTCCTCACGGGCAGCGAGGGTCTCGACCGGGACATCATCCAGCAGCTCGTCGACGACATGGCGGAACTCATCCGGAAGGGCCACCACATCGTCATCGTTACGTCCGGTGCCATCGCCTCGGGCAAGCACCGCATGGGATTAACCGGGAAGCTCAAAAGCATGCCCGAAAAACAGGCCTGCGCCGCCATCGGTCAGGGGCGAGTCATGCGCGTCTATTCCAACGCGTTTGGCAAACACGGGATGTTCGTGGCCCAGATCCTTCTCACCATGGACGATCTCACGGACCGGAAGCGGTTCATCAACGTGAAGAACACCCTGTCCACCCTCATGGAATGGAACGTCATTCCCGTCATCAACGAGAACGATACCGTTGCCGTAGACGAGATCAAATTCGGGGATAACGACCATCTGGCCGCGGTTGTGGCCAACATCACCGAGGCCGACCTTGTGATCAGCATGACCAACACGGAAGGTCTCTACGATCGCAACCCCAAGGCGCCGGGAGTAAAGAAGGCCAAGCTGATCGGTGTCGTGCGGGAAATCACCGACGATATCGAATCCATGGCGACGGCCGAGGCAGATCCGACCGGAATGGGAGGAATGCGGAGCAAAATCCTGGCGGCGCGAAAGGTGACGGCCTGCGGAATTCCTTACATCATCGCCCGGGGCAAGAAGAAAGGCATTCTCTCCGATATTTTTGCGGGCAAGGATACGGGAACCCTGTTTATACCCATGACGGAGTGCCTCTCGAGCCGGGAGTACTGGATCGCGTTCACGCTTCGCTCGCGCGGCAAACTTTTTGTCGACGACGGAGCCAGGAAGGCCATCGTGGAGAACGGCAAAAGCCTGCTGCCCTCGGGCATCGAGAAAGTGGAAGGGGAATTTGCCGTGGGAGATCCCGTCCTCGTCATCGGTCCCGACGGGAAGGCCATTGCAAAAGGGCTCGCCAATTACAGTGCCCAGGAGCTTCACAAAATCCAGGGGCTGAAGTCATCGAAAATCGAGCAGGTACTGGGATATAAGCACTACGATGAGGTCATTCACCGGGACAATATGGCTGTACAGAAAGTTCCGAAGCCCGCCCAGAAGACATCGCGGCCATCATAATAGATACACGCTGCAGGCGACAGGGATCCATCTGTTCGGTATTCCCGTCACGGAGCGATGAACTCCCGATTCACCTTTCCGTTCTTGTCGAACCGTACCCCTTCCATCTCCAGCAGTGCCCGTTTGAGCGTGAGTCCGCCTCCGAATCCCCCCAGTGCGCCGTCGGAGCGGACAACCCGATGGCAGGGATAGACGGCAGGAAAAGGGTTTTTCGCGCAGCCCTGACCCGCGGCCCTGGCACCACCCGGGGCGCCCGTCTTCATGGCCACGGTTCCGTAGGTGCTGACCATTCCTCGGGGGATGCCGGCGAGAAACCGGAGCACCTTTTTGTGGAAGGGAGGCACCCGGCTCATCTCCAGCATCATGGTGTCGAAGGAGACAGCCTGTCCCTTCGTGAAGGCAAGAAGGTTTTCCCCGAGACTCACGGCGGCGCGGCAGGATTTTTCCGCGGCTCCGGGAAACATTCTTCGGATCTCCCGCAGAGTTTTTTCATCGGGGGCGGGAAGGAGCACCCGGGTGATCCGGGGACCCTGCTTGTCCTCGTACCAGACAATGCCCGCCTTGCCGAAGCGGGTCTTCACGAGTTCATAATAATGCGCAGCAGTGGACACGGAGACCTCGCATGACAGAAGGGTATTTTTTCTGTGCCTGCATTCTATCAGAAAAATCGTCTCTTGGAATATGGAAATTTCAGCTTGACAGTGGCTGAAAACTTATGTATTAAAACCACTTTCAGATTGTACGAATAAGGAGGATACTCTTTTGGCTACCCATCGATCGGCAGAAAAAAGGGACCGGCAGAGCAAGAAGCGCCGGGTCCGCAACGTGGCCGTCAAGTCCGGGACAAAAACCGAAATCAAGAAAGTCCTGGCCTCTGTCGAAAGCAGCGACAAGGACGGTTCCGAGAAGGCTCTCAAGAGTGCCATCAAGGTCATCAACAAGGCTGCATCCAAGGGCGTCTATCACAAGAACAACGCTTCCCGGAAGGTTTCCCGTCTGACCAAGAAGGTCAACGCCCTCAAGAAGGCCTAGCAAAAGACAACAAATGCCCATGTGCTTTTCATATGTGCACATGGGCGTTTCTTTGCCTTGCCTATACCCTCGCCCCTTTACCCTGTCTTCAGAATCCCGACATCAAGTTTCTGAATGCTTTTTCTGCCATATCATTGGACAGCTTCTGCAGAGCCGCCGTCCTGCTTGTCGAGGTCGCGTTGGGATTTGCCTGATCGATTCGGTACGTTTCGTTGCCGGAAAAGTTTGACACGGCCCAGATTTTTTTCCTGGCTTCCCGCTCTTCGAAGAGGAGATCGAGCGTCATGACCGCCCTGCCTTCCGTTGCCTTGTCATAGCGGTCATAGGCCACAGCGGGCAAGGTAAGCGCAATAATGGTTCCTTTCAGGACGAGATCAGCCGTTTCCCTGCTGTCGGCGAGCCGGAATCGGCTGCTTTTGCGGAACTGATCCTCGAAGCTGTTCCGGACATAGGTCTCGACCAGGGGTGCATTTGTCGTGTTCGCAATGTTGTCCACGAAGACGGTCTGAAGGCGGCTGTCTATCCATTCCCCTCCAGGCGAGAACCGGTACCCGCAACCTGCCACGACAATGGTTAGCGAGAACAGAAACAGAGCAAAAATACTCCGCCTCGTCTGACTCACTGCCATTGTTTTCATTCTCTTGTCCTGTTTCTTTGACCCGGTGCCTTGAACCCTGGCCCCAATTCCTTATTTGACGACAATATTCACCAGCTTCTTCGGGACGGTGATGATCTTGACCACCTTCACGCCATCGAGGAACTTCTGTGTCTTCTCATCGGCCAGAGCCATCTCCTTGACCTTCTCCTCCGACTCGTCGGCGCTCACAAGGATACGGCTGCGGAGCTTACCGTTGACTTGGATGACGATGGTCAACTCTTCCTCCGAGGTCAGAGCCGGGTCATAAGAGGGCCAAGGTACGCCGGTAAGGGTGTCTTGATGCCCCATCATTTCCCACAACTCCTCCGCAATGTGGGGCACAATGGGTGCCAGCAGAACGACGACCGCCTCAACGGCCTCCTTGACGGCTGCCAGCGCAGCCCTGTTTTCTTTCTGCGGCCGCGGCATCTGGTAGATCAAATTGACGAGCTCCATGACGGCGCTGATGGCTGTGTTGAAACGAAAACGGTCTTCGATATCCGTTGTCACTTTTCGAATCGTCTGGTGGGTTTTTCTTCGCAGTTTTTTGACGTCTTCATCGAGTTCCTCCTCTGCCGTTGGAGGCGTGACGCCCTGGATGTCCTCCAGGTAGTCCGTGACGAGCCGCCAGACCCTGCCAAGGAAGCGGAAGGAACCCTCCACACCCTGATCGCTCCATTCCAGATCCTTTTCGGGAGGCGCCGCGAAGAGGCAGAACATGCGGGCCGTGTCGCAGCCGTATTTCTCAATGAGGTAGTCCGGGTCAATGACGTTCTTGAGCGATTTTGACATTTTCTCGGTTTTACCGATCACGACTGGTTTTCCGCATCTCTTGCATTTTTCCTCTTCGACCTCATAGGGATAGAGGAGGCCGTGCTCGTCGCACTTCGTGGTCTCCTTGCAGACCATGCCCTGGGTCAGCAGATTCGTGAACGGCTCATCGATGCCCAGGACGCCCAAATCCCGGAGCACCTTGGTGTAGAACCGGGAGTAAAGCAGGTGCAGGATGGCGTGCTCAATCCCGCCGATATACTGATCCACGGGAAGCCAGTAATCCATGGCCTTCCGGTCAAGGCCGGGCTTCACGTCGCAGTGAGGCGAGGCGAAGCGATCGAAATACCAGGAGGATTCGACAAACGTATCCATCGTGTCCGTCTCTCGCCTGGCGGGGCCCTTGCAGCCCGGGCAGGTGGTGTTTACAAAGGAGTCGATCCGGGCCAGGGGCGAGCCGCCCTCGCCGGAGAACTCCACGTCTTTCGGCAGCACGACGGGCAGGTCTGTTTCCGCCACCGGCATGGTGCCACACTTCTGACAGTACACAATGGGAATCGGGGCGCCCCAATAGCGCTGGCGGGAAATCCCCCAGTCGCGCAGGCGATACTGGATGGTTTTCTTGCCTTTTCCGATGGACTCGAAGTGAGCCGCGATGGCCTCCATGGCAGCCGTGTTCTTCATCCCGTCGAAGGGGCCCGAGTTTACCAGGATTCCCTCATCGACATAGGCTTCCGTCATGGTTTCCACGTTGAGGGCCTTCTTCGGGTCCTGGATGACGACGATCAGTGGCAGTTTGTACTTCTTTGCGAACTCGAAGTCACGCTGGTCGTGGGTGGGGACCGCCATGACGCAGCCCGTCCCGTAATCGGCGAGCACGAAGTTGGCCGCGTAGATGGGCATCTTGCGGCCCGTCACCGGGTTGAGGCAGTACGCATCGAGGAAAACGCCCTCCTTCTCGTAGTAGTCGGAGGTCCGCATGAGCTTGTCCTGTTTCCTGACCTTCTCGACGTACTCCATGACGTCCTTTTCGATGGGCTTACCCTTGGCGAGTTGCATGACGAGCGGGTGCTCGGCGGCCACGAGCATGAAGGTGGCCCCGTAGATCGTGTCCTGCCGGGTCGTGAAGACCCGGATGGGCTCACTGCCGTCGGCCATGGGGAAGGTGATCTCCAGACCGTAGCTCTTCCCGATCCAGTTTTTCTGCATGGTGATAACCCGCTCGGGCCAGCCCGTGAGCCTGTCGCAGGACTCCAGCAGCTCCTCCACGTACTGGGTGATCCGGAAGAACCACTGCGAGAGATGCTGCTCCTTCACGTCGGAGCCGCAGCGCCAGCACTGCCCGGCCTCGACCTGCTCGTTGGCGAGCACGGTCTGGCACTTCGGGCACCAGTTGACGGCCGACTCCCTCTTGTAGACTAGGCCCTTCTCGTACATCCACACGAAGAAGAGCTGCTCCCACTTGTAGTAGGCGGGCTCACAGGTCGAAATCTCGCGGTCCCAGTCGTAGCTGAAACCCATGCGCCTGAGCTGCACCTTCATGCTCTCGATGTTTTCGTTGGTCCACTTGGCAGGGTGGATGCCGTGGTCGATGGCGGCGTTCTCGGCAGGCATGCCGAAGGAGTCCCATCCCATGGGATGAAGAACGTTGAAGCCCCTCATGTGCTTGTAGCGGGCGACGACATCCCCAATGGTGTAATTGCGCACATGCCCCATGTGAATGCGGCCTGAGGGGTAGGGAAACATCTCCAGGAGATAGTACTTTTTTCTGGAAGGATCCTCGGTGACGTTGAAGGTCTTGCGGTCATCCCAGAGCTTCTGCCACTTCTCTTCGATCGAATGGGGGCGGTATCTCGTCTCCATAGCGTTCTCCCATGCTTTAGCTGTCAAAATGCGTAACACACACCGTCGATTCTTTCAACGGCATTTTGGCGGAGGTTGTCGCTCCGTCGGTGAGTAATGGGAACGCGGTGCGCCGGAAGGCCCTGCCGCTGTGGCGCTTGATGTTGATCAGAGCGGAAGGGAATCTTCTTCTTCGCGTTCGATCCGGATGTCAATCTGGACCTTGTCTTTTAGCGTAATCCTCAGCTTGTGGATGCCCAGGAGGGTTTTCTGAAAGAAGGATTCTTCGGAAAGCAGGCAGGGAGTGACGGAGGTGAAACGCTGGACGTTTTCCGACAGGTAGTCGAACATTCCCGTCGTGAAATGGGTCGTCATCTCGGCCACATCGAGAAGGGATCGGCCCGCCCCGGGGACCTCGACGGCGAAATCGTAACAGTGTATACGGACCGCTGTTTCGGTCATCCGCGCACCGGCGTCCCGAAGGGTTTCGTGACTGAGTTCGCGGCGTTTCCCCAGCCCGAACAGGACGATCTTCTGTTGAGGAACCCGGTGGTGAGAGTCGATGAGGATCCGCTCCGCAAAAGACCCGCTGATTTTCCCGTCGGCGATCAGTCTGGAGATAAGGCCGTTGAGACGCCAGTCCACAAACCCGCCATTTCCCTTGGGCGGCCTCTCGTCGGAGAAAAAGCCCAGTACCAGACACTCATGATGAAGCCGATCCAGGCTCTCCGTTGTCACCTTGATCTGCATGATCTTTCCGCAGTTTTGTGTACAGGGCATCCAAAATGCCGTTGATGAAGGAACCCGAGTTTTCGGAACCGAAGTCCTTGCCGAGGTCGATGGCCTCGTTGAGAGCCACCTTCGGGGGAATCCCCTGGCCGTAGAGAAGCTCGTAGACAGCGAGCCGCAGGATGTTCCGGTCCACTCTGGCCATGCGTTCGAGGGACCAGTTCTCCGAGCAGGTGCTGATCAGTTGATCGATTTCGTCCCTGTGGGCCCATGTTCCCACAACCAGTTCCGAGGCGAACTCACGGGCCTCCAAAGGGGCGGTGAAATGACGCCAGAACAGATCGACAGCTTCCTTGGGATCGATTCTGAGGACGTCCAGCTGGTAAAGAACCTGTAAGGCAATCTCTCTTGCCTTCCTTCTGAGGCGCATGTCTTATCCTGCCAGGTCTTTGCCTCGGGATGCAACCGTATCCGGCTTCAACCTTTCCGCGACTGCCTGGAAATTGCATTTACATTTTTCTGAACAGATCGACCATCTCGATTGCAGAAAGGGCGGCATCCCATCCCTTGTTTCCGGACTTGGTGCCTGCGCGCTCGATGGCCTGTTCGATCGAGTCGGTCGTCAATACGCCGAAGACAATGGGAATCTCCGTTTCCATGGCTGCCTGGGCGACGCCCTTGGAGACTTCCGCGGCGACGTAGTCAAAATGGGGCGTGGCGCCCCGGATCACCGCGCCGAGGCAGATGACGGCGTCGAACTTTCCTGTCTTGGCGACCCTCTTGGCCACCAGCGGGATCTCGAAGGCCCCGGGGCACCTGAACAGCCGGATGTCCTGCTCCCGGGCACCCGCCCGGACGAGGGCGTCCATTGCCCCTTCGGTGAGTTTGCCGCTGATGAAATCGTTGAAACGGCTCGCCACGATGGCAAATTTCATCCCCTGGGCGACGATCTTTCCTTCGGTAACGTTTTTCATGCTCCCCTCTCGATTGTCCGGTCTCTTTTTCTATTTCTTTCTGGCCCCGATACCCTATACTTTCAGGATGTGACCCATCTTTTCCTTTTTCGTGCGTAGGTATCTCAGATTCACCTCGTTGGGCTTGATCTCGATGGGGATTCGCTCGACGATCGTCATTCCGTACCCTTCGAGGCCCACGACCTTCTTGGGGTTGTTCGTGAGCATGCGGATCTTCTTCACGCCGAGATCCACGAGGATCTGGGCCCCGATGCCGTAGTCCCGCAGGTCCTCCTTGAATCCGAGTTCGATATTCGCCTCCACGGTGTCGCGTCCGTGCTCCTGGAGTTCGTAGGCCTTTACCTTGTTCACCAGTCCGATTCCCCGGCCTTCCTGGTGCATGTAGACGATGACGCCCTTGCCCGCCTCGTTGATGATTTCCATGGCCGTGTGGAGCTGGTCTCCACAGTCACAGCGCATGGACCCGAAAACGTCGCCTGTCATGCACTCGGAGTGCACCCGCACGAATACGGCATCTTCGGGCCCGAACTCGCCCTTCACTAGGGCCACGTGCTTCATCTCGTCCACGTCGTTCTCGTAGACGATGAATCTGAAGTCCCCGCCGAAGGCCGTGGGAAGGGTCGCCGTGGCCGCCCGGCGGACGAAAGATTCCGTCTTCATCCGGAAGTTGATGAGGTCGGCGATGGTGACGATTTTGAGCCCGTGCTCTTTCGCGAAGGTCTCGAGATCGGGCATCCTTGCCATGGTTCCGTCGTCTTTCATAATTTCGCAGATGACGCCGCCGGGCTTGAGACCGGCAAGACGCGCCAAGTCCACCGATCCTTCCGTCTGGCCCGTGCGTACCAGGACGCCACCCTTGCGGGCCAGGATGGGAAACACATGACCCGGACTCACAATGTCTTCGGCCTTCGCGTTGTCCGCGACGGCCGTGCGAATCGTCGTGGCCCGGTCATGGGCCGAGATGCCCGTTGTGACGCCCTTCCTCGCCTCGATAGAGACGGTAAAGGCCGTCTTGAAACGCGACTGGTTGTCGTTTACCATGAGGTGGAGGCTAAGCTTTTCCGCCAGTTGCTCGTTGAGGGTGAGGCAGATGAGGCCCCGGCCGTACTTGGCCATGAAATTGATGGCCTCGGGCGTGACGAACTCGGCGGCCATGCAGAGATCGCCTTCGTTTTCCCTGTCCTCGTCGTCAACGAGGATAATCATCTTTCCGTTTCGGATGTCTTCGATTGCTTCCAGAATGCCGCTGATAGCCATAAATCACCTATTCGGTATCGAACCCGTGCTTCCGGAGAAAGTCCATGTCGATTCCCTTTCCGGGGTGCAGGAGTTTTTCTACGTATTTGCCGATGATATCCGTTTCGATATTGACGGAATCCCCCGCTTTCTTGCCGATGAGGGTCGTCTTTTCCGCCGTGTGAGGAATGATATTAACATAAAACCGGTTTCCTTCGCACGAATTTACCGTGAGGCTGATCCCGTCGATGGCGATGGAACCCTTGGCGACCACATATTTTGACAGCCCGGCGTCCAGGGTAACCCCGAAGACGATCGAGCCGGAGCGTGCCTCTTTCTCGGCGATCCGCCCCACGCAATCCACATGTCCCAGCACGAGGTGTCCTCCCAGAAAATCGCTCATCCGAAGGGCCTTTTCCAGATTGACGCGACCGTCCGCCTTCAGACTTCCGAGCGCCGTCTTCGAGAGGGTCTCGGCGGACACATCGAAGATGAAACGCTGCTTGGTCAGGCCTGTCACGGTGAGACAGGCACCGTTCACGGCGATGCTGTCGCCGTTCCTGACATCGTCGAGGGGAAGCGCCGTCTCCACCTCGAGAAGGGCATCGGCGCCTTTCCGGGTAATCTTCCGGACCCTGCCGATATCCTGGATGATGCCGGTGAACATAGAAACAGGCTCCATGCTTCAGGCATCGGGATCCAGATTGTTTGTTCCGGATTCCCGAAACCTTCTTATTTCGATTTCAGCAGGTCCTTGAGTTCGTCCAGGAACTCGTTGGCGTCGCGGAACTGTCGGTATACCGAGGCAAACCGCACGTAGGCCACCTTGTCGAGATCGTGCAATTCCTGCATGACCCGCTCGCCGATGAAGGTCGAGGGGATTTCTTTCTGCTGCGACTCCTGGCAGGCCCTCTCAATGCGATCCACGATGGCCTCGATGTCGTCGATGCTCACAGGGCGCTTCTCGCAGGCCTTCTTGACCCCCGAAAGAATTTTCGATCGGTCGAAGGCCTCGCGCCGGCCGTCCTTCTTGACGACCATGGGAAGCACTTCTTCGACGAATTCGTATGTCGTGAAGCGCTTTCCGCAGGAAGCACATTCCCGGCGCCTGCGGATGGCGTTGCCTTCCTTGCTGATCCGTGAGTCGATCACCCGGTTCTCCGTATCGGCGCAGAAGGGACACTTCATAGCTTCCTCACGTCGATGCTCGACTCTTCGAGCATCCGGGCGGCCAGTTCGTCGCTGTAGCCGTCCCTGTAAATGATGCCGGTGATCCCTGCATTGATGATCATCTTCAGGCAGATGCTGCAGGGATGGTTCGTGCAGTACAGCGTCGCGCCATTGATGCTCACGCCGTGGACGGCGGCCTGGATAATCGCGTTCTGCTCGGCGTGAAGACCCCGGCAAAGCTCATGGCGTTCGCCCGACGAGATCTTCATCTCCTCGCGCAGACAGCCCACTTCCAGGCAATGCCGGAGCCCGCTCGGTGCGCCGTTGTAACCCGTCGTCAGGATGCGCTTATCTTTCACCAGGACGGCCCCCACGCCCCGCCGCAGGCAGGTGGAGCGACGCGAGACGAGGCTTACGATATCCATGAAGTACTCGTCCCAGCTGGGCCGGTTGATGCCCTGCCCGGGTTTTCCTTTTGCCTCCGTCATCGCACCGCCTTCATCGCATCCGCTACCGAATACCTTCCCTGAGCGCTGTCCCCGGGCCCCTATCCCCTGTCGATGCGCTCCTTGTACAGTGGGAACCGCTCGCAGAGCTGACGCACGTCCTCGCGGACCTTGCGGATGGTATTCTCGTTCTTGAGGTCTTTGAGGACCATTGCGATGAACCGGCCCACGAGTTTCATCTCCGCCTCCTTCATTCCGCGTGACGTGATGGCCGGGGTGCCGACGCGGATGCCGCTCGTCACCATGGGGCCCCGCGTATCAAAGGGGATCATGTTCTTGTTGGCTGTGATCCCTGCCCTGTCAAGGGCGTCGGCACCTTCGGCTCCGGTAACCCCGATGGAGGTCACGTCGATCAGCATCAGGTGGTTATCCGTTCCGCCCGAGACGAGACGGAATCCCTCGGCCATGAGAGTTTCCGCCAGGGTGCGGGCGTTTTTCTGGATCTGGACCTGGTATTGTTTGAACTCGTCCGTCAGGGCCTCCTTGAGGGCCACGGCCTTGGCGGCGATGACGTGCATGAGCGGCCCGCCCTGCATGCCCGGGAAAACGCGGCTGTCAAGAACCTTGGCAAATTCGTTTTTACACAGAACCATGCCGCCTCGCGGGCCCCGCAGGGTTTTGTGGGTTGTCGTGGTCACGAATTCGCAGAGAGGCACGGGAGAGACGTGGACCCCTGCCGCCACAAGCCCCGCGACGTGGGCGATGTCCGAAAGCACCACAGCCCCTACCTGATCGGCAATCTGCCGGAAAGGCTCGAAGGGGATTTCCCGGGAGTAGGCGCTCGCCCCGACCACAATGACCTTGGGCTTGTGCTTTTTCGCCTGGGCCTCCACATCGTTGAAGTCGATGCGCTCGGTCTGCTTGTCCACGCCGTAGTGGACCACGTTGTAGAAGCGTCCCGAGAAATTGGCGGGGCTTCCGTGGGAAAGATGCCCGCCGTGGGCCAGGTTCATTCCCAGAATCGTGTCTCCCGGTTGGAGGACGGCGAAATAGACGGCCATGTTGGCCTGGGTGCCTGAGTGTGCCTGAACATTTGCATGGTCGGCCCCGAAGAGTTTCTTGGCCCGCTCGATGGCGAGTTTCTCGACGATGTCGACGAACTCGCAGCCGTGGTAATATCGCTTACCCGGGTATCCTTCGGCGTACTTGTTTGTCATGATGCAACCCTGGGCTTCGAGGACTGCCTCGTCGACGAAGTTTTCCGACGGGATGAGTTCCAGCTTCCCTGCCTGCCGCTTCGTTTCCTCCAGGATGGCGGCCGCCACCTCGGGATCCACCTGCTTCAACATAGACATCGTCTCTCTATCCTCCTGCTTTACTTGCAGAGTCGTTGTTCGATCTCCCGGATCTTGTCGAGGCGCTTCTGGTGACGCCCCCCTTCGAAGGGCGTCTCCAACCACGTTTTGACGATTCGCCGGGCCGTGGCGGGCTCCGTCTTGCGTCCGGCCAACACGAGGATGTTCGAATCATTGTGCTGCCTGCTCAGCGTTGCCGTCTCCTCGTCGAGGCACAGGGCCGCCCGGATGCCGGGGAACTTATTGGCCACAATCGCCATGCCCACACCGGAACCGCACACGAGAATTCCCCGCTCAAACTCTCCCGAGGAAACCCCCTCTGCGACGACCTTCCCGTAGTCGGGGTAATCTGAGGACTCATCGCGGTGGATCCCCGCATCGACGGCAGTGCAGCCGGTCAATGAAAGCATTTCCTTGACGGACTCCTTGAGTGCAAACCCGGCATGGTCGGCCCCGATAATGACCTTCACGGTTCCCTCTCAATCCCTGAACTTTCTGAACGCCAGCACGGCGTTCACACCGCCGAAGCCGAAGGTGTTCGACAGGGCGGCCTCGATGTTCATCTCTTTCGCCCTGTGCGGCACGTAGTCCAAGTCACACCCCTCATCGGGGTTGTCCAGGTTGATCGTCGGTGGTGCTATTCCTTCACAAATGGCTTTCACGACCACAACGGCCTCGAGACCTCCCGCTCCGCCGAGGAGGTGCCCCGTCATGGACTTCGTGGAGGAGACCGCCAGTTTCCGGCAGTGATCTCCGAAGACCCGCTTGACGGCCTGGGTCTCGTAGATGTCGTTGAGCGCTGTTGCTGTGCCGTGGGCGTTGATGTATCCGACGGCAGAGTGCGCTATCCTGCCCGTTTTCAGGGCGATTTCCATGCTCCTTGCAGCCCCCTCGTGTCCGGGAGGCGGGGCCGCCATATGGAAGGCATCGGCCGTGCAGCCATATCCGCAGAGCTCGGCGTAGATCCGTGCGCCCCTTCTGCGAGCAAGGGAGAGTTCCTCCAGGATGAGGATTCCGCCTCCTTCTCCCATGACAAATCCATCGCGATCCCGGTCGAAAGGCCGGCTGGCCTTTTCCGGTTCGTCATTCCGTGTCGAGAGCGCCCGCATGGCATTGAATCCGGCCACCCCGAAGGGGGTGATGGCTGCCTCGATACCACCGGCAATCATGGCGTCGGCGTAGCCCCCCTGGATGGCCCGGAACGCATCGCCAATGGCGCTTGTCCCGGCCGCGCAGGCCGTGACGGTGCAGCCGATGGGTCCCCTTGCCCTGTTGCGGATGGAGACCTGCCCCGCAGCGAGGTTGGGAAGGACGGCCGGGATGGTGAAAGGGGAAACTCTCCTGGGGCCGCTTTGCTCCAGGACGGAGTGTTCCTTCTCGATGGTCTTGACGCCCCCGATGCCCGAGCCGATGATGGTTCCCACGCGCTCGGTGTTTGCATCGTCGATCACAAGCCCCGAATCTTTCATGGCCATGTCGGCGCAGGCCAAGGCATACACGATGAACTCGTCGAGCCGCCGCAGTTCCTTCTTGTCCACAAACAGGAGCGGATTGAAGTTCTTTACTTCTCCGGCGATCCTTGTGGCATGGTCGCCAGCATCGAATTTCGTAATGGGCCCGATGCCCGACTTGCCCGCGCACAGGGAAGCCCACGTCTCATCGACATTGTTGCCGACGGGATTCACGGTTCCCATGCCGGTGATGACGACACGCCGCTCCAAAGGCTGCTCCACGGAGACTGCCTAGCTGGCCAGTCCTTTCTTCTTTTTGATGTAATGGATGGCATCCTGGATGGTTCGAATCTTCTGCAGCTCCTCGTCGGATATTTCGATGCCGAAGTTTTCCTCCATCGCCATGATCAACTCGACAAGGTCGAGGGAATCCGCGCCAAGGTCCTCTATAAAAGATGCTTCCGGTACGCACTCTTCCCGGGTCACATCCAGCTGTTCCACGATAATCTCGATTACTTTTTCCTCGATGGACATTCAAGGCCTCCTTAACGTGTTAAGTCCTTCTCCGCGTGATGGTCAATTGTCGAGGGCGGTTCCGCACAGGATCACATGTACAGGCCGCCGTTGACCCCGATTACCTGTCCCGTGATGTATCCGGCCTCATCGGAGGCCAGGAACAGCACGACACCGGCGACATCGTCCGGTGTGCCCAGCCGGGAAAGAGGGATCTCCGCGAGAACCTTCTCCCGCTGCTCCTCCGTCATGGTGGAGGTCATATCTGTTGAAATCAGGCCGGGCGCCACGGCGTTGACGCAGATGCTTCGCGGCGCCAGTTCTCTGGCCAGGGATTTCGTCAGCCCGATGATTCCTGCCTTCGATGCACTGTAGTTCGCCTGGCCGGCATTGCCCGACAGGGCGACGACCGACGAGACGTTGATGATGCGTCCCCCGCGCTGCTTCATCATGGTGTAGGACACCGCACGGCAGCAGTGAAAGGCCCCCTTCAGGTTCGTGTCAATAACGCGATCCCAGTCTTCTTCCTTCATGCGTACCAGCAGGCCGTCGCGGGACTCGCCGGCGTTGTTAACCAGGATATCGATCCGGCCTTTTTCCTTAATCAGCGCAGCGATCGCATCGGTTGAGGCCTTGTAGTCCGCCACGTCGAAGCGGACGATCTTTCCTTCTCCCCCGGCCTCGCCGATGAGGCGAAGCGTCTCCCGGGCGGCCTCCTCGTTGCGGGCGTAATTGACAAGAACAAATGCTCCCTGCCCGGCAAGTCGCACGCTTACGGCCCTGCCGATCCCCCGGGACCCGCCCGTCACCAGTGCAACTTTGCCCTTGAGCTTCATGCCCTCAACTCCTGCCCGAGAGAACCTTCACGGTCCTCGCCTGGAAGGACGGTCTTTTGTAAATAGGTGGCCTGGCCTGTACGATCCGCGGTGCATCGGCAAAACTCAATACCCCGGCCGCGCAAAGCGCACCGTATTCACCTAGGCAGTGACCTGCCATGGAGCCCCCGGACCCTTTTCGAGCACACTCCAAGCGGCGATATTCACGATAAGCGTGGCCACTTGGGTGTCCGTCGCATGCCTTGGCCGCCCATAGGGTCCTCGGGGCCGGAGCTATTCACCCTTGTCGACGTTCACCACTTCCTTGCCCTTGTAGGTACCGCACTTCAGGCAGGCGCGGTGGGGCAGCTTCGGCTCGTTGCACTGGGGGCATACCGCGCCG
This sequence comes from uncultured Syntrophaceae bacterium, assembly GCA_964628025.1. GTDB lineage: Bacteria > Desulfobacterota > Syntrophia > Syntrophales > UBA2192 > UBA2192. The sequence continues at coordinate 13,824 of CAZVLL010000018.1, read as the reverse complement.
GCCGGTGCGTTGATAAAATCGTGGGCCCTTCTGCTGTTCCGTCTTGATCTTGAGTGTCTCTTTACTGGATTTGGCATAGTATGGGGTTCTCCATCAGGGTTGTTTTTTTACCGTGAACTTCTTCAGGGCCTCCAGGCGGCTGTCGACGGTCCCGGGCCTGCATTCACAGGACGCCGCGTTGAGGTTGCATCCGCATTGTGCGCACAATCCCCGGCAGGCTTCCGCGCACAGGGGCTTGATGGGGATCTGAAGCATGATCTGCTCGTAGACCAGGGCGTCGAGGTCGATCAGGTCGTTCTGGTAGTAACTGAACGATACGTCTTCGTCGGAGAGTTCCGCTTTCTCCTCCTCCTGGTCGCGCGCGGGGACAAGGGTGTATCGAAAGCCGCTCCGGACAGGGAGCGCAAAAAGCTCGATACACCGCCCGCATTCGAGGTCCAAGATTGTCTCCACGCTGACATCGAGAGTCACCGTCTCCAGAATCTTGTGAATCTCCGCGGAAACGTGGGCCGGGTGCATGCGGAAATCGGTCCCGGCGCCCTTCTGCAGATATTCCCGGCACCAATCTCCCTCAAGGGAGTACTGGAGTTGGCGCCCTTCCTCGGGAATGAGCGATACTTGAATCTTCAAAGAGAGTCCCTGGCGAATAAATTCAATGCTTCCCGAAGGAAGCCTTCGCGAAAGAGCATTTATTAATTACAATATCCACGATTTGTCAAGCATTTTTTGCTTCGCTGCCGCACAGGTAACCCCGCCATATCTCGAATGAAACCTGTCTTTTCCCCGAGTGCCGGGTACCGGGAGGTTGGTCATTGCTTTTTTTCATCTTGACTTTTCAGTTTGATTCGTCTAACCGTCAAGGATTCCAAATCGGAAACATACTGGGGGATCGTCTAGTGGTAGGACTCAAGACTCTGGATCTTGCTACCAAGGTTCGAATCCTTGTCCCCCAGCCAAATGGTCCCATCGTCTAGCGGTTAGGACGCTGGCCTCTCACGCCGGAAACCAGGGTTCGATTCCCTGTGGGACCACCAAATAGAATGGAAAGGAGTCTGCCGATGCGGTCAGGCTCCTTTTTTCGTATCAGGTGCCCGTGAACGTAAAGAAGACCGCAATCCGGAACGCCCTCCTGGCGCTGATCGTCATGTCCTTCATCTGGGGCTACAACTGGGTCCTCGTCAAGGAGGCCATGCGCTATGCCGCCCCTTTCGATTTCTCTGCAATTCGGACCATCGGCGGCGGGCTCATCCTGCTGGGAGTTCTGGGTTGGAAAGGCAGGCCTCTGCGCCCCCGGAATATCCTGATGACCCTCCTCGTGGGTGTTCTCTGCACGACATTCTCCGTCGGCTTCGCCACCTGGGCGCTGGTCGAAGGGGGAGCCGGGAAGATGGCCATTCTCGTGTACGCGATGCCTTTCTGGCTCATCCTGATGGCCTGGCCGCTGCTGGGTGAGCGTCCTCGCGGCGGGCAGTGGGTCGCCATGATTCTGGCTATGGCAGGGCTTGTCCTGCTGCTGGAGCCCTGGAATTACCGGGGAAACCTGTTTCCGAGTGCGCTCGCAGTCCTGAGCGGGCTGGCCTGGGCGGCAAGCGCAATCGTGACAAAGCGCATGGACCGCCGCGGCGAGATGGACGTGCTTTCCCTTTCAGCATGGCAGGCTCTCTTCGGCGGTCTCATCCTCATGGTCATCGCGATTGTCGTTCCCTCGGCGTCGATCTGTTGGACTCCCTGGTTCACCGGGGCCATGGTCTACAATGTGGTGCTGACAAGCGCAGTGGCCATTCTGATGTGGTTTTATGTCCTGAAAGTCCTGCCTGCCGGTGTTGCCGGTCTCGGATCCCTGGCCACGCCGGTTCTGGGGCTTTTCTTTGCCCATGTTCTGCTGGGGGAAAGGTTGTCCTTCTGGGAGGGGTGGGGTGGCGCCCTGATTCTCACAGCCTTGGCGACCCTCACACTTCAGGGAATCAAGAACAATCGGTGATGTGACCGGGATTTTTTCTGCCTCTCATCGGACCCGCCGATGAGTCAGCATGAGGGTCAGCAGAACGGTCGGCACGGCGAGGAAGGTAAGTGCGGTGAGTGAAATAACGAGAGCCCGCAGACAGAGGGCGTCCGATTCGTTCCTGTGGCGAAAATATATCGCATATCCGACAGGTTAGAATCAGAGAAGGCCTCTTTTTTTCCTTGACAAGGAAGCGGGGATCGCTATGATGCAACGTGACACAAAGGGAACGTATCAAGGCCTCCCCATCAGTGTTTTCCGGTCTTGTCCTCGTTACCAAAAAAACGGATCACGGGTCATGGCTCATGGCGATACTTGCGTTATCCCTCGACTTCAGAAGCGGCGGCCAGGAGGTTGCAACCCAGATCGGCGAAGCCCTGGGGTACAAATGCTCCGGGAAGGATCAGAGCATCGCCTACATGAAAAAAGCAGGCGAGCGCTGGGAGCGTCTCTTCCGAGAGCTCGACCAGGAACGCCCATCCCTCTGGGATCGGTACGACTGGGAATACCGCGGTTTCGTGGCCCTTCTGGAGGCATACATCTATGAACATGCCACGAGGGATAAGGCGATCATCATCGGCCAGGGCGGAAGTTTCGTCCTGCAGGGTCTTCCCTTCGTCCTGAAGGTTCGGCTCACGGCTCCTTTCGAGGATCGAGTGCGACGACTCATGGAGAAGGCCGAACTCGGCGAGAAGGCAGCTGAGGATATTGTCAGGCGGACGGACAAGGCCCGCGTCGGCTACGTCAAAGCCATCTATGGTAAGGACTGGTTCGACCTCAAGAACTACGACATGGTCTTCAACGCGGCGACCCAGTCGTACGATCAGATCTCGAAAATCATTGTCGATGCCCTCCGGGCAAGAGACCAGATGATCACCCCTGACACCTGGGACCTTCTGGCAGGGCGGGCCGTTGCCGCTCGCATCCGGGCCCGTGTCCTCACGAACCAAAAAATTCATGCCCCGACCTTGAAGTTGTCCTACGACGGCAGCCGCATTGTCCTTGAAGGTGTCGTTCACAACCAGAAAGAGCAGCAAATCATTGAGGAAATCGTCCTGAACTCCCTGGAGGGACGTGCCCTGCGCAACGAGCTGCACCGCCGCATGCTGTAAGGCCTCATTCCCGAACCAGTCTTTCAGAAAATCATGGATCTGAATCAGAATTTCAAGCGGGCAGCCCGTGCCCTTCGCGAGTCCGATGCGCTCCTCGTAACGGCCGGCGCCGGTATGGGTGTTGACTCGGGACTTCCGGACTTCCGGGGCAACGAGGGATTCTGGAAAGCCTACCCGCCAATGGCGAAGCTGGGTCTTTCCTTCGTGGAAATGGCCAACCCCTGGTGGTTTGACAGAGACCCCGAACTGGCCTGGGGTTTTTATGGCCACCGCCTGAACCTCTATCGACAAACGGTCCCGCATGCAGGCTTCAATCTCCTCCTTGAGATCGGGAAAAAGAAGGCGGCAGATTATTTCGTGTTCACGTCCAACGTCGACGGCCAGTTCCAGATGGCCGGTTTCGACGAAGACCGGATCGAGGAGTGCCACGGCTCCCTTCATTATCTCCAGTGTTTGAGGCTTTGCTCACAAGATATCTGGGAGGCCCACGGCGTGGAACCGGACATCGATAAGGTAACGTTCCGGGCTCGCGACCCGCTTCCCCGGTGCCCCCAGTGCGGGGCCCTTGCCCGTCCCAATGTCCTTATGTTCAATGACTGGGACTGGATCCCGCACCGCACACGGATGCAGAGCGACCGCTTCAACCGGTGGGTAGAGGAACTTTCTCGACAGGGCGCCTCCCTTGCCGTGGTGGAGCTTGGCGCCGGCAAGGCCGTGGCAACCGTCCGGATGACCTCGGAGGGAACCGTCCGGGGAGGGAAGGCCACCCTGATCCGGATCAATCCCCGGGATTACGATGTTCCTGCAGGCCAGATCTCCATTCCTCTCGGCGCCGGCGAAGGCATACGCAGGGTCGTCGAGTCCATGACAGATTGAAGCACCCATTACCGAAATCCATACCACCCTACGATCTTTACACTTGAACTCGACGAAGGACGGATGTATTCCTAAATCAGGATGGGCTCAAGATCCTTCCGCAAAAAGGAGGTGACCGATATGGCCATTCGAGTCATGTTGAAAAGGTGGGTGCCGGCTGAAAAAGAAAAGGACCTGGTGTCCCTCATCACGGAGCTGCGGAGCATGGCATCGAAACAACCCGGCTACATCTCCGGCGAGACCATGCGACACGTGACAAACCCCGAAGAATACCTCGTCATCAGCACATGGGATTCCCTCGAAGATTGGGAAAAGTGGGTTTCCAGTCCCCCCAGGAAGGAGCTGCAGGACAAGATTGACTCCCTTCTGGGCAGGATAACCACCTACGACATCTACCATTATCCCGAAAAACGGTTTTTCAAGGCGGAGCCCAGCGACTACCTGGAGCGGACGCCGTCGAAGTCCAAGAAATAAGGCGTATCCTCCTCACTTCGATTTCTAACGCAGAGACATCGTCTCATTCTACAGCGACATCTTCTCTTCCGGTTCCATCTCTTCTGATCCCTTGGATGCAAATTCGAACCGGTCCCGGCAGCGGGACCGCTGTGAACGGGAACCATGCAACCGGATCATGAAATGACGTTTTTCAACAACCTGCCGGTGAAAGGAGGAGAGCTCTATGATTAAAGTCATGATCAAGAGAAAAGCCCCGAGGGCGAAGGAAGCGGAACTTCTGTCCCTGATTACCCAGTTGCGGAGTGCGGCCTCACAGCAACCGGGTTACATCTCGGGCGAGACGCTCCATGGCACCGATAAACCGGAGGATTACCTGGTCATCAGTATCTGGGAGTCGGATTTTTTCTGGAAAAAATGGATCGCCACCGACCCGCGCAAGGAGATCCAGGGGAAGATCGATGACCTTCTCGGGGCCCCCACGGAGTACGAGATCTACCAGTATCCCAAGAAGACGATGACCCCGTGAGCTTTCAGCCCGCCGACCGGAAAAGGCCCCGCACTCAATCGGGGCTTTTTCATCAGGGCCGCATTTTTATTGACACCCGTCAAGGTGTTCATCTATATTTCTGCGCGGGGTTTTCAGGAAACCATGCCCATCCTGACCGGGGTCAGTGCCCGGCCCCACCTATTTAATCAATCCAGACAAGCAGGAGGTGAATCCCATGGCGAAGGTCGGTGTTGTTCTGTCAGGCTGCGGTGTCTACGATGGGGCTGAGATCCACGAGGCCACCCTGACCCTGTATTTTCTGGACAAGGCCGGCGCAGAGATTCTCTGCATGGCGCCGGACATCAGCCAGATGCACGTGATCGACCACACAAAGGGAGAGCCCAGCGCGGAGTCGAGAAACGTTCTCTGCGAGTCCTCCCGCATCGCCCGCGGCGAGATCAAGAACATGAAGGACGTGAAGGCCTCCGACATGGACGCCCTGATCTTCCCGGGCGGATTCGGTGCGGCCAAAAACCTCTGCGACTTCGCCGTGAAGGGTCCTGACTGTGTTGTGAACCCCGAGGTGGCGAGGCTCATTAAGGAAATACATGCCGCGAAGAAACCCGTCGGCTTTCTCTGCATCGCCCCCGTGATCGCCGCCAAGGTCCTCGGCTCGGCTAACCCGAAGCTCACCATCGGTAACGACCCCGGCGCGGCAGGCGCCATCGAGGCCATGGGCGGCAAACACGTGCAGACCCCCGTCGACGGGATCGTCATCGACGAGGCCAACCGGATCGTCACTACGCCGGCCTATATGCTGGGCCCGACGATATCGAAGGTGGCCCAGGGGATCGAGAAACTCGTGGCCGAGATCCTGAAAATGGCAAAGAAATAGGGAGATAGGGGATTGAGGAAAGGCTGAGTGGGGAAAAGGATGAGAGAAGTTCAAGCAGCAGAAATCACGAAGGCCGTCCGCGACCTTTTCATCGACGCCAACTGCAACCTGGGCGAAGATGTGCTTGCGGCCTTCGACCGGGCCATCGAAAAGGACGAATCCCCCGTGGCGATCGAAGTGTTAAAAGAGCTCAAGGAAAATGCCCGCATCGCCCGGGATGAGCAGTCCCCCATATGCCAGGACACGGGACTTGCCGTCCTCTTTGTCGAGATCGGGCAGGATGTCCACATTGACGGGGGTGATCTGAAGACAGCCATCAACGAGGGGGTTAAAAATGGCTACCGGGAAGGCTATCTCCGGAAGTCGGCCTGCCACCCCTTCACGCGGGCCAACACGAAGGACAATACCCCCGCCGTGATCCACTTCGACATCGTTCCCGGCGACCGGGTCCGGATCATTGCCGTCCCGAAGGGGGGAGGGGCGGAGAACATGAGCCGTGTGGACATGCTCTCGCCTTCGGCGGGGCTCGAGGGGATCAAGGATTTCGTCGTCAAGCGTCTCGAGGCCTCGGGGTCCAATCCCTGCCCGCCTACGGTGGTCGGCGTGGGGATTGGCGGGACCTTCGAGCGATCGGCACTCCTTGCCAAGAAGGCCCTCGTGCGCAAAATCGGCGAGCGCAACGCCGACCCGGAGCTGGCGAAAGTTGAGATGGAGGTCCTGGAGCGGATCAACAAACTGGGCATTGGGCCCATGGGTTACGGCGGCAACACGACATCGCTTGATGTTTTCTTCGAAGTGGAACCCTGCCACATCGCGAGTTTCCCTGTGGCAGTAAACGTCCAGTGCCATGCGACACGGCACAAGGAAGCAGTGATTTAGCGGCCAGCGGCCCGTGAATAATTCCGACGGCTCAGTAAACTAGACGTTACGCAGGATACAAGATGGCAGAAATCAAGCTCAATACTCCTCTGACGGATCAGGATGTAGAGAAGTTGAAAATAGGAGACAAGGTGTTCCTTACGGGGGTCATCTATTCCGGAAGAGACGCGGCACACAAGCGGCTCTTCGACCTCATCCAGGCGGGGAAAGCTTTGCCCGTCGATATCCGCGGGCAGGTGATCTACTACGTGGGGCCGGCACCGGCCAAGCCGGGAAAGCCCATCGGATCGGCCGGACCCACAACGAGCTACCGCATGGATGCCTATGCCCCGAAGCTCATGGAACTGGGACTCAAGGGGATGATCGGCAAGGGAAATCGCGGGGCCGAGGTGGTGGAGGCCATGAAGAAATACAAGGCCGTATACTTCGGCGCCACCGGCGGGGCAGGGGCACTCCTGGCGAGAAGCATCAGGAAAGCAGATGTTGTGGCCTACGAAGACCTGGGCCCGGAGGCAATCCAGCGCATGGAAGTGGAGGATTTCCCCGTTGTGGTCATTAACGACACGAAGGGAAATGACCTTTACGTGGAGGGGGCGAAGAAATACCGGAAAGACTGAATAGAGCTACAACAAGCAGCAAGCCACTGGCGCAAGCCAAAAGAGAAGGCCGGAGGGAGAATCCCCCCGGCCTTTCTGTTGTTGTCAGTGAACCCCGAACCTTAAATCCCGAGGATGCCGAAGAAGACCCAGCACACGATGGCGCCGACGATCGACATCGAGAGCCCCCAGATCAGGAGGTTCCGGAAGAGCTTTGCCTTGTCCTCGCTCTCATCGGCGCAGGCGATACAGAGCGCGCCCAGGGTGGAGAGCGGGGAAGTATCAACCAGGTGGGCGCCGATGTTGACCGAAGAGATCATGGCGATGGCATCGGAGCCAGGCACCTGCTGCAGGAGCCCTGGTACCAGCGGCAGGAAGGCCGGCATGACGACGCCGGAGGAGCTCGAGTAGGCCGAGATGATGCCCGTGACGAGGCCCAGCCAGAAGTTGACCGTCGTGGGTCCCGATGCGGCGGCGATGATTTTCGTCATGGCCGCAAGACCGCCGGAGCGCTCCATGACCTCGATGAGGACGGTGACACCGCAGACCATCAGGATGACGAACCAGGGCATGGATTTCACGGAAGCCTTGCTGTCAGCCACGTTGAGGAGCATCATGATGCCGGCCAGGACGAAGCCGATGGTGCCGACGTTAGAGGCCATCAGGAGCAACCATTTCGGGAAAAACTGCTTCATGCCGGGCAGGGCCGGGACGACAACCAGCGTGATCAGGGTGATGATGCAGGTCATGGTGATCCACTGGTTCTTGTCGAAAGGCTCGGGCTTCGGGGCAATCGTGTTGATATCCACCGTAGCCCCCTTGTGCTTCATCATCCAGGCCCAGCCGCCGAAGATCAGGAAGCCAGCCACGGTGACGGGGCCCTGGGCCAGGATGGAGTTGAAGTAGATCTTCCAGTCCAACTGGTCGACGGACATCGTCGCGAAGAGATTGGGAATCTGGTTGGCCATCCGACCGATGAGGCCGTGGGAGATGATCCCCGTGGGGGCAAAGGGCGAGAAGCAGGCCGAGTTGGCGGCGCCCACGACGATGAGCGTCATACAGAAGGCCGACATCCCCACGCGGCCCGCTATGGCCATGCAGATGGGGGCCAAGAGCGCGACACCGGCGATGTTCCCGGGTCCGATCGTGGTGATGAAAATGGTCAGGAAGAAGATAATGAAGGGCAGCAACATCATATTCCCGCCGCAGAGGCGAATGCAGTAGGACGTGAGCTTCCCCAGGGTGCCGTTGACCTGGGCCATGGCGAACATGAAGGTCACACCCACGAGGATCATAAAGAGGCTCAGCGGGAAGCCAGCCACGACTTTGTTTGCGCTTTCGTTCATGAAAATTGCCGCCACGATGATTGCGAAGGCGATACTCAAGAGGCCGACGTGAAGCTCTTCATTGACGCAACTGATGATGATGACGATGGTGAGGGCCAGGATGGACATCCAGGCCGCAAGTGATATGCCGAAAAGTTCCATAGGTTATTCTCCCTCCCTACTGGATTTTGATAGTATGCTCAACAATATATTCTGATTATTCCATTTCATCAAAAAAGTCTACCGCATTTCAGTGAATGAATTCCGGGTCGGTCTGGTCCTCTTCATCATCGGACGAGAGAAGATCAGGGACGTCGAGGCTCAGGGGCTTTCCCCTCTCCCCGCCGAGATGGGGAGAGGACCGCTTTCCGTTATCCCAGGACGACCAGGACCTGGCTTGTGTTGACCTTGTCACCTTCCTTGACCCTGATTTCCTTGACCGTGCCGTCCGACGGGGCCACGATGGGGTTCTCCATCTTCATGGCCTCGAGGATGACCATTTCCTCGTCTTCCTTCACTGCATCACCCACCTTCACGATGATCTCCTTGATCGTGCCGGGCATGGGGGCTATCACATCAATTGCCATAGGGGTTTCGCCTCCTTTCTGTATTCAATTTCCTTCTTTCCGTTATGAACAAAAATACGGTTTCGCTATTGCAGCCAAAGCCACGCCTAGCGGATGATCCCCATACCGGCCAGAACCGACAGCATGACCGCCGCCGCAATGACCGATCCGATCTGCCCGCCGGCGTTGGCGCCCATGGCGTGCATCAAGAGGTAGCTCTTCTTGTTGAACTTGTTGCCTTCCTTGGCAACCACGCGGGCCGCCATGGGGAAGGCCGAAATGCCCGCCGCGCCGATGAGCGGATTGATCTTGCCGCCCGTCATGATGTACAGACCCTTAGCGAAGATCACCCCGCAGACCGTATCGAGGCAGATAGCCAAAAAGCCCAGCCCCAGCACGATCAGGGTCTCCTGCCGGATGAAGGCCGGCCCCGCCATGGTGGCGCCGATGCAAAGACCCAAAAACAGGGTCACCACGTTGGCGATCTCGTTTTCAGCAGCCCCCGTGAGCCGGGCCACCACGCCGGACTCCTTCATCAGGTTGCCCAGCATGATCGTCGCCAGAAGCGGAAGCCCCTTGGGGGCAATGCAGCCGCCCACGATGGTGATGACCAGCGGGAAGAGCAGCTTCGTCGTCTTGGAGACGGGCTTGGCCGTGAACTTCATGGCCGTCTTGCGCTCTTTGTCCGTTGTCAATGCCCGCATGATCGGGGGCTGGATGACCGGCACCAGTGCCATGTAGGAATAGGCCGCTACGGCGACGGCCCCCAATAGATGCGGTGCGTACTTGGAGGTTACGTAGATCGCCGTCGGGCCGTCGCAGGCGCCGATGACGCCGATGGAGACCGCATCGAGCTTCGGGAAGCCCAGGAAAAGGGCCAACAGCAGCGTCAAAAAGATCCCGAACTGCCCCGCCGCCCCGAGAAGAAACGTGTAGGGCTGGGCCAGCACCGGGCCGAAGTCCGTCATGGCCCCGATGCCGATGAAGATCAGCAAAGGAAAGAGCTCCGTGTCCACGCCGGCGTCATAGATCGTCCGGATGAACCCGTCCTTCAGCATGACGTCCGACATGGGAATGTTGACCAGAATGCAGCCGAACCCGATCGGAACCAGGAGCAATGGCTCGCAGTCCTTCTTGATGCCCAGCCACAAAAGCACGCCGCCCACACCGAGCATGATCAGGCTCTGCCAGTTGACAAACAGCAGTTTGAAGCCGATGACCAGTCCGCCTAATCCGGCAATGATTGCTTCCATCATGGCTCAGCCCTCCTTCCCTTCGTCTTCCTTGTACGGAAAGAGCTTGCCCAGGCCTGCCATCATCAGGCTCAAAATCCCTAGGGTGACCAGCGTGCCACCCATCCCCGCCACAAGCATCGTGACGCCAAATGTGAAATTGTCCATCTCCATATCAATAAAACCTCCTTCGTGCGTTTGAATAAAAAGTCATCCTCTTCAGAGGCCCTGCCTGGACATAGCCGGCATCGGTCCTAGAGAGGAATGTTGCCGTGTTTTTTCCAGGGGCGGTCTTCCTTCTTGTTCTCGAGCATCTTGAGGGCCCGGATGATCATGGGCCGTGTCTCCCTGGGCTCGATGACCTGCTCGATCAGGCCGTGACGTGCCGCCTGGTAGGGGGTTGCAAAATTTTCGATGTATTCCTGCGTCTTCTTTTTCAGGTTCTCGGGGTCCTCCTTGCGAAAGATGATCTTGGCTGCCCCCTCTGCGCCCATGACGGCGATCTCCGCCGAGGGCCAGGCCATGACCACGTCGGCGCCCGTCTGGCCGGAGCACATGCCGAGGTAGGATCCGCCGTAGGCCTTGCGCACGACGATCGTGATCTTCGGCACCGTTGCCTCGGGGTAGACGTAGAGCATTTTCGCTCCGTGGCGGATGATCCCGCCGTACTCCTGCCCTGTCCCCGGGAGATAACCCGGGACGTCGACAAAGGTAAGGATGGGGAGGTTGAAACAGTCGCAAAAGCGGATGAAGCGAGAGGCCTTGTCGGAGGAGTTAATGTCGAGGCAACCTGCCAGCACGGCGGGCTGGTTGGCGATGATGCCTACGGGCTGGCCGTTCATGCGGGCAAAGCAGGTGATCATGTTCATGGCATAGAGGGCCTGGCTCTCGTAGATCTCGCCGTTGTCCACGACGAGCTTGATGACTTTTTTGATGTCGTAGGGGCGGTTGCTGGCCTCGGGGACCAGCGTGTTGAGCTTTTCCTCCATGCGGTCCACCGGATCCGTGCAGGCTGCGATGGGCGGCTTCTCGCGGTTGTTCAGCGGAAGGTAGCCGAGCAGCTTCTTGATCTGGTCGATGCAGTCCTCGTCGCTTGCCGCCACGAAGTGGGCCACGCCGCTTTTCGTGTTGTGGGTCATGGCGCCGCCGAGTTCCATCGCGGTTACTTCCTCGCCCATGACGGCCTTTACAACCTGGGGGCCCGTGATGAACATTTGAGCGTATTCCTTGTCCACCATGTAGATGAAGTCCATGAGCGCAGGCGAGTAGACGGCACCGCCGGCCGAGGGACCCATGATGGCGCTGATCTGCGGGATGATGCCTGAGGCCATGGTATTCTTGTAGAAAATCCGCCCATAGCCGGCGAGCGAATCGACGGCTTCCTGGATTCTGGCACCGCCCGAGTCGTTGAGGCCCACGATGGGGGCCCCTGCTGCCATGGCGCGGTCCTGGCACTTGACGATCTTCGCGGCGTGCATCTCGCCCAGTGACCCGCCCATGGTGCTGAAGTCCTGCGCGAAGGCAAATACGGTCCGGCCGTTCACCATGCCGTAGCCGGTTACGACACCTTCACCGGGGACCTCCATCTGGTCCATGCCGAAGTTCGTGCAGCGATGCTCCACGAACTTGTCCATCTCCACGAAGCTCCCCTCGTCGAAGAGCTGTCCGAGCCGCTCGCGGGCCGTCAGCCTCCCCGTGGCCTTCACCTTCTCGAGAGCCTTGGCGCCTCCGCCGAGTTCGATTTTCTTCTCTTTGGCCCTCATGAGATCGATTTTTTCTTTACTCGTCACGGTTTATCTCCTCTTCTTTTTTCTCAGGGGCTTTTGCCCGCGAATTTCAGTCTCTTTCGCTCAGTTCGAGCAGTACGCCGCCGGTGGAACGGGGGTGCACGAAGGCGATTTTCGCGCCGCCCGCTCCGTAGCGCGGCTTCTCGTCGATAAGCCGAACTCCCTGGGCCTTGAGTTCCGCCAGGGCCGCTTCGAGGTTGTCCACCCGCAGCGCCAGGTGCTGAATGCCCTCGCCGTTTTTCTCAATGTACTTGGCCACGGGGCCGTCCGGGGCAGTGGACTCGAGTAGCTCGATCTCGGCCTCGCCGAGGGGAAGAAAGGCGACGCGCACTTTCTGCTCGGCCACCTCTTCGACGCCTACGGATTTGAGCCCCATCGCCTCATAGACCTTCAGGGATTCAGAGATGCTTTTCACTGCGATTCCGATGTGATCTACACGCGTAATCTTCATATGGATAGACCTCCTGACTCGTCTGGTTCCTTCACGTAGTGGTTAAACTGTAATTCTCGAGGAAAGAGAGGATTCGGGCCGCCCCCGAAGTGGCCGTGATCTTTCCGCTGACCACCTCCTTCTCGATAAGAGGCAGGAGGTTGACGACCTGTGCATTTTTGTAAAACCACTCTTCCATGCCTTCCTTGACCAGGGCCCACATCCACAGGCGGGACTGTTCGTGCCGCTTCCTCTCCAGTTCTCCCTTTTCCTGCATGATCTTCCGATGTTTCAGAACCATGTCCCAGATCTCCGCAAGACCGGTTCCGTTCAGGGAGCTGCACATCGTGACCGGCGTGCTCCAGTCAGGCGAAGGCGGCGAGAGCAGGTGCATGGCCGTCTCGTACTGCTGCCGGGCCATTTTTGCCCGGTCAATGTTGTCCCCGTCTGCCTTGTTGACCGTAATGGCATCGGCCAGCTCCAGGACGCCCTTCTTGATTCCCTGAAGCTCGTCCCCGGCCCCGGCGATCATGAGAACCAGGAAGAAGTCCACCATGGAGGCCACGGCGACTTCCGACTGTCCCACGCCCACCGTCTCCACCATAACGACGTCGTAGCCCGCGGCTTCGCAGATCATCATGGTCTCCCGGGTCTTGCGGGCCACCCCGCCGAGGGTTCCGCTGGAAGGGGAGGGCCGGATGAATGCCCCTTCGTTGACGGAGAGTTTCTCCATCCGGGTCTTGTCGGCCAGGATGCTCCCGCCCGTCCGGGGACTGCTCGGATCGACGGCCAGCACGGCCACCCGGAGTCCTATCTTAGTGAGCATCATGCCGAAACTCTCGATGAAGGTGCTCTTGCCTGCGCCGGGCACGCCCGTGATCCCGAGGCGCACGGCCTTGCCGGCGTGGGGCAGCAGTGCGTCCATGACGGCCCGGGCCGCTTCCTGATGAGCCGGCAGGGTGCTTTCGATCAGCGTGATCGTTTTCGCCATGACCAGCCGGTTCCGGCTGGTCACACCCTGGACGTAGTATTCGATATCCTTCTGAGTCATCAGCCTGTCCCGGATCCGAAGGGCTCGTTGGTTGCTGCATTGCCGGGGGGAAGCTCCCCCCGGCAATGGTTTGCTGCTACTTCTTCAGGTACTTCTGCTCCAGCAGGGTGAGCACCTTGTCCGCCGAGTC
>CAZVLL010000017.1:0-49654 GCA_964628025.1 uncultured Syntrophaceae bacterium | reverse complement strand
TCGTTGTCGTAGGCCACGTAGATGAAATCCGTACCGCGCTCCGCCGCGCCGGAGAGGGCCTGGATGCCCATATCGAAGGTGCCCCCGTCACCGGCAAAGGCCACAACCGTCGTGTCTGTCCGGTTCAGGGCGGCAAGCCCCGCCGCAATTCCCGAGGCCGACGCAGCCGTGCTTGCGAAGGTGCAGTTCACGGCGGGGACCAGGACCGGTGTCAGAGGGTAGAGCCCGTGAAGAACGCAAAGACAGCAGGCGGGCAGCGTCACGATCGTGTTTTCCCGGAGCGCCTTCAGGGCAAACCGGTAGGCGATCGAAAGCCCGCAACCCTGGCAGGCCCTCGTGCCGGGCAGGACGTATTCCTTTTCGTGTATCTTGAAGAGATTCTGGGGCATGGCTCTACTCCGTGTAACAGTTCAGCCAGGTGGTTTTCAACGCCCGTTCCCCTGCCTGGATCCGGGCCAGCGACTCCTTGACGGCCCCGACGAGTTCCCGGGCCTTCACGTCACGACCGCCCAGCCCGGCGATGTGGTCATGGATCGTCGCCTGAATACCGCTTCCGTAAAGGGCGGCCTTGAGATCCGAGCACAGCCCCCCTTCGTAGCCGTAGCTGATGCTCTTTTCGAAGAGGATGATGGCTTTGGCATTGCGGTAGGCCTCGAGGACATCTTCCTTCGGAAAGGGACGAAATACGCGGATTCCAACCACACCCGCCTTGATTCCCTCTTCGCGCAGGGCATCGGCGGCCACCGTCGCCTCGGCGGCAAGCGACCCCATGCTCGTGAGAATGACCTCGGCATCCTCGGTCCGGTGTTTCCAGAGCATCCCGCCGTGGTCGCGCCCGAAGGCTTTCGCGAACGTGCTGCTCACCTCGCGGATCGTTTCCGGGGCCCTGTCGAGGGAGCTCTGCAGCTTGCAGCGCATCTCCATGTAGCCGTCCCGGAGCACGCCTTCCGAGTCGGGGCGACGCGCGGGAAGGAGGACCGAGTTGATGGTCATCGGGTTTGCGGGGTCGAGGATCGTGTGCGGCTTGTAGGGGGGCAGAAACTGCCGCACCGCCGACGGGGACGGCACAATGACCGGCATCATCGTGTGGGACAGCACGAAGCCGTCGTAGCAGACCATGACCGGCGAATAGACCGTCTCGGCAATCCGGTAGGCCTGGATCACCGTGTCGAGAATCTCCTGGTTGTCCCGGCAGTACATCTGGATCCAGCCCGTGTCGCGCTGGGCCAACGAATCCTGCTGGTCGTTGAAGATGGACCAGGGGGCTCCCACGCCGCGGTTGACGCAGCACATGACGATGGGAAGCCGCGATCCTGCCGCCCAGTGCAGCTGCTCGTGCATGTAGAGCAGGCCGTTTGCGCTCGTGGCCGTGAAAACCCGGGCGCCGACGGTGGAGGCCGAGATGCAGACCGTCATGGCCGAGTGCTCGCTTTCGACCCGGACATACTCGGCGCGCAGCTGGCCGCTCTCGACATAGAGGGAGAGCATCTCGGCAAGTTGCGACTGGGGGGTGATCGGGTAGGCGGCAATGACCTGGACGTCGCAAAGCCTCGCCGCGAGAGCCGCTGCCTGGTTCCCCGTGATGATGCGGGCGTCAGTCATCGCATTTGTCCTCCCTCACCATAGAGATGGCACGGGGTGGGCACTCCTCGGCACAGATGCCGCAGCCTTTGCAGTACTCGAGATCGATCTCGATGGGAATGCCCGCCTTCACAACCCCCTCGGGACAGTAGAGCCAGCAGAGGTAGCAGGCGGCCTTCTTTTTCACAAATGGCGTGCACTTGCCGTGATCGATAATGGGCCGAAGGTCCCGCCAGTCGCCGGTTCTGCCCGCTTCGCCGATGGCAGGTTTGCACATGGCCGAAATGTTCTCGTCTTTTTTCTTCATGACGTCAGCCTTTTCCTCTTGGTGATTCGCTTTCCCCTTTACTCTTTTTTATCGCCGTGCCTTCGTATGCCGCCTGCACCGTCTCGAAATTCTGCGATGCAGCCGTCGCGGAGAGCTTGCTGCAAAGGGCCTTCTCGATGTTTCCCAGAGAGACGATCCCCGTGGCCTTTGCAAAGGCCCCCAACAGCGGTGTGTTGATCACCGGGGATCCTTCCTTTGTAAGGCGAAGATTCAGGGCAATCCCCGTGGCATCGACGGTAGCCACATCGAAGTCGCCGCTGATATCGGCGTCTTCCGGCTTGCAGGCGGTGTTGATGATGATGATCCCGCCTTTTCGGACCCGCCCCTTCACATCGACGACCTTGAAAAGCGTGTCGTCCAGGACGATGGCGATGTCGGCCATCTCGACCTGGGAAAACATCCGGATGGGTTCCTTCGAAATCCGCGTCGAAGCCGTGACAGGCGCCCCCCGCCGTTCAGGACCGAAGGTCGGCGCCGACGTCACGCCCCGGAAGCCCTCCAGGTATGCCGACTCCGCCAGGATCTGGGCTGCAACCACGGCACCCTGGCCCCCACGACCGAACCAGATTACTTCTTTCATCGCTTCTCCCGTTGCGCCTGTTTGCAGAAGGCACAAAAAAAGGCCATGTGCTCTCGCCCATGGCCTTTAGAATTTCGTCCTTGATTCCCTAAATTCTAAAAACGACGGGCGATCGGTTTGCCTGTAGGAGCAGGAGCAGAGCGAGTCGCAACAACCCGGTCAGGTTCGTGAACTCTCTTCTGGCACCCATCGTCGTCATTTCCGAGGAATCCTTACTGAAGTACAACCTGAATATAGGAAAGGATTCGGGTTGTCAACAGCTAATTTAAAAATGGAAACCCTTGCCTGCCCGTTTCCCGGCGCGATTTTCTCTATTTCTCCCAGATTGCAAGAACGTTGCCACTCAGCGGGGGCGCTCGACCCTTTGATCTGCCTTATGCCCCAATGCTTTCAGAATCATCTCCGCATAGCGCTCGGCGGCGCCCCGGCTCGACATGACACGCCGCTGGCCTTCCATCCCGCAACGCCTGAGCGCCTCGGGATCAGAAAGCATCTTTTTCATTCCCTCGAGCAGCTCCCCGGCGTTACGGACCGGAATACCCGCCCCGGCCTCTTCGAGGAGAGCTTTCTCATTGAGGAAATCCTCCATGGACAGGCCGTAAAAGACAACCTTTCCCCAGGCCGCGGGTTCCAGGATATTCTGGCCCCCTTTCGGGACAAGGCTTCCTCCGCAATAGACGACGGAGGCGAGACTGTACAGGCTGAAAAGTTCACCGATCACATCGACAACCACCACCTCGCGATCCGGCCGTTTGCCTGCCCGGATGTCGCTCATCAGAATGCAGGAATGCCCTTCTCTTGTCGCGAGATCACGAACGTCCTTGCCCCTTTCGGGATGGCGCGGCACGATGATGAGCCTCAAGTCGGGCCATTCGCGCAGAAGCTCTCCGTACACCTCGAGAACAACGGCCTCCTCTCCTTCGTGGGTGCTGCCCGCCACAAGGACCTTGCTGTCCGGTTTCATCCCCAGCTGGGCCGCTTTCTTGGACCAGACCTCCCCGCTTACCCTCGAGGCGAGGATGTCGTACTTGGCGTTGCCCATGACGCGCACTTTCTGCGCGTCCGCCCCGATGGCCCGAATTCGTTGCGCATCCACCTCGGAGATCACTCCGATCCCGAAAACAGAGGAAAGCACCTCTTTCCAGAAAAAAGACGTCCGCGAATAGCGCCGGAATGACCGGGGTGAAATTCTGCCGTTGACCATGACAACGGGAATGCGGCGTTTCATGCAGTGCCGGAGGAAATTGGGCCATAGTTCCGTCTCTGTGAGGACGACGATATCGGGAGCGATGCGACCCATCACTTTTTTCACGACAAAGGGAATATCGAGAGGGAAATACAGAAAGGTGGCGGCCTGGGGGATGAGCTTGCGGGCCATGGCCTGGCCCGTCTCGGTGCCGGTGGAAACGAGGATACAGGCCCGCGGAAGCCTTCCCTTCAGGGCTGCAACAATGGGGGCTGCCGCAGTGACCTCGCCGACGGAGACGGCATGGACCCAGATCCGGGGGTGCCCCTTCAGCGCGGAGATCACAGAGGCAGGCGTCAATCCGAGTTTCTGCCAGAAGCTCTGGCGGTACTTTCCCGCAAGCAGCATCTTCAAACCGAAATAGGGGAAGAGCGCCAGAAATCCCGCAAGCAGCAGAATGTTATAGATAACGTAACGCACCGGCCGACGATAATGCGGTTTTCTTGCCCTGTCAATAGAATAGGCATCGGGATCGCGGTGCAGGACTGCGCGGAAAAAGTTGGAAGGAACGCTCGTCAACGGCCACAGGGGGTGGTGCGTTTCCTCAACTGCAAAGGGAGAGATTCCAAGCCTATGGCCATTTGTCCGATCGTGGCCGTTGACATCCATTGGGCATTATTGTAGGGTGAGGCTAGGTCGAAACACCCTGTAATTACGGTCAAACGACCCTTTTACAGGCATGGAGCCAAAACATATGACGAACAGAAAATCCTTCTTGTTTCTCATCGCCGTCCTGTTGACGGCTGTGTTTTTTGTTTCCTGCGCGCGGTACCAGCGCCAGGTTGTTCCCTTCAAAATGCCCCAGGCCTATCCCAATGCCACGACCGTAGGCGGCGCCATCGTCGCCTCCAAGTCCTGGGATAACCAGGAGGAAGCGGCGGGGGCTTTCGGTTTTGACATCCGGCCGGAGATCCTTCCCGTCCAGGTTATTTTCGACAACAAAGGGAGTCACCCTCTCGAGATTGTCTCCGAGCAGACGTTTCTCATCGACGTCGAGAACAATGCATGGCCGGTCATGGATGCAAAGCTTGCCTATGACCGCATCGCAAAGAAAACTGAATTGGGCGAAGTGGCCCCGAATGCGGTTAAATACGGTGCGCTGGGCGCAGCAGCGGGAGCCGCCATCGGCGCGGCAATCGGAATTGTCGGAGGGTCCCGCGCCGTAGGCGATGCGGCCATGAGAGGCGCCGCTCTCGGCGGAGCAACAGGAGCGGTCCTGGGAGGAAGCCAGGGCATGACGGACACCGAAGTCCAGAGGCAGATCCGGGAAGATCTTCGGAGCCGGTCCCTGGAACGGCGGGCTGTAGCGCCCCAGGAGATTGCCTATGGATTCATCTTCTTCCCGGGGGAGGCGAAAAAGGCCCAGGAGTTGAGAATCCGTCTGCGAGAAACCGACACGGGACGGACGTTCCCGCCGCTCAGTCTGCGCTATTAGGCTGTGGGTCTGCAAAGGCCCTTTCGATATCGTCTCCCTCTCCCTTGAGGGGAGAGGGTTGGGGTGAAGGTGACAATCCCTTTCCGATATATAGAAAGGTCAAAAGCAAAAAGGGGAACCCGATGAAGAAGCAGATCGCTCCCTCCATTCTATCCGCTGATTTCAGCCGGCTCGGAGAGGAGATCGGGGCGGTGGAGAAGGCCGGCGCAGACCTGATCCACATAGACATTATGGACGGCCACTACGTGCCGAACATCACCATCGGTCCCGGCGTGGTCTCATCCCTCAGAAAGACGACCACCCTTCCTTTCGATGTGCACCTCATGATCGAAGACCCGGACCGGTACATCGATGCCTTCGTCGATGCCGGGAGCAATATCATCACGGTCCACGCCGAAGCGGTGGTCCACCTGCATCGTACCGTACGCTATATCAAGGAAAAGAAGGTCAAGGCGGGAGTATCGCTGAACCCCGCAACGCCGCTCTGTTGCATCGAGGAGATCCTGCCCGATATCGATCTTCTGCTGATCATGACCGTCAACCCGGGCTTCGGCGGGCAGAAGTTCCTTTCAGGGATGCTCCCCAAGATCCGGAAAGCCCGCCAAATCATACAGTCCGGCGGTCTTGACGTCGCCATCGAAGTCGACGGGGGCGTTACGCCCGACAACATCGGCACCCTTGCCGAGGCCGGGGCGGACATCTTTGTAGCCGGTGCTTCCGTCTTTGGAAGCCCCTCGTACCGCGACACGATTGGCAGGATGAAAGCGATCCTCGGCGGGGTCAAATAGGTTTGGACGGTTCGCCGGGCATCTCGGTTTTTTCCGGCGCTCGGAGATCGGCAGCCTCCTGACTGAACGACAACAGGGTCTGAGCCTTCTGATCCCTGCGCTTGAGCGTTTTCAGGAACCTCGACTCGAGAATGTCCGTCAGCTCCTTGTCGGAGTGGTGGGGGTTGTCGCCGGCGGGGACCTTCCCACCGGCCATCATCTCGTGGCCGCCCCCCGATCCGAGGCCCGCCACCATCTTCTGGGCGATCCGGTCGGCGGATCCCCATTTTTTCTTCGTTCTCAGCGAAAAATAAACATCGCCGACGAATTCGCCTACCGACAAAACCCACTTCACGCCTTCTACGCGGACCATGAGATCAGCCATCTCGGCGATGATTTCCAGGTGCTCCACGTGGCCCAGATCGAGAGTGACAACGTCTTTGTAGATGCGGGCATTGCGGATGGCCTTCTCAAGAATGCTCAGGTAATCCCGCGGAACCTCCGGGTGCTCGATCTGCGAGAGTAGCCGGAAAAGAACCCGCTGGTAGAAGTACATGCAGGCATCGATGTCCTTCGGGCTCACACCTCGGCCGAGATCGCGCGTGTCGGATCGGACCCCGTAAAGCAGCGCCGTAGCCACTCTGCGATCCACTTCCACGATCCCCGCATCCCTCAGATACTCGGCCAGGATGGTTGAAGTGCTGCCGTAATCGGTCCGGATGTCATAGTACTTGGCGAGCCTGGTCTTTGCCCGGATGGGCACGTGGTGATCGATGACAATGTCCGGAATGATGGATTTCGGAAGGGAGTTGTTCCCGGCACCCGGTTGCGTGTCCACCAGGGCAATGATGCTGAAATTCTTGATGTTGATTTCGGAAAGAGATCGAAGGTCAATTTTCAGGTGGCGGATCATGGCCCTGTTTTCGGCTCGCCCCACAACACCGCTGGATGCAACGATGCTTCCCACCTTCCATTTTGACTGCAAAAGATATTTCAGAGCAAAGGCCGCGGCAAGCGCATCGGGATCGGGGTGATTGTGAGTGACAATCAGGACTTTCCGTTTTCCCCGAATGAGCTCGTGGAGCTTCTCGAGAAGGGCTTTGTTGTTTGTTCCGTTTTGACCCATAGGATTCGGGCGTTACAGGAGCACGGGGCTTTCTATCTGTCAAGGTCGAGGTGCCCGCAAATGTAGGCGCGATTATAAGACTTTGGCAGGGAATGTCCATAACTATTTTCTTGCCGTCCCAAGGCTTGACTTGCCGCATCCATCTCTTTAAAACAAGGGAGAGAAGGTGTCTTTATGCACATCATCATTGACGGTTATAACCTCATCCGGCATTCGGACGTGCTGCGGCTTCAGGAACGCCGGAGCCTGGAAGCCGGGCGCAAGGCTTTGGTTCACCTGCTGGCCGGGTACAAAAGGTCCAAGGGTCATCGCATGACCATCGTGTTCGACGGCTGGCTGGGCGGCCCTCCCCAAGAGGAACGTGACCGGGAAGCGGGCATCGACATCCTCTATTCACGACGGGGGGAAAAAGCCGACGAAGTCATCAAGCGTCTCGTCCGCCAGCCGATCGATGAGACGGTCGTCGTCACCTCGGATCGTCCCCTCATGGATGCCGCCATTCGCGCGGGGGTCACGGCGATTCCCTCCCGGGAATTCGAGACCCGGATCCGCCAGGCCCGGAGCGCCCCGGCACAGGCCCCTGCCATCGCCGACAAGGACGATGACGATGGAAATTCCCCGTCCCGCGGAACAAAGAAAAAAGGCCCCTCCCGAAAATCCTCCAAGAGAGACCGTCACAAACAACGCAGCGTGGAGAAGCTCTGACCTGCTGCCGCAGGCTCGATGTATCAGGGGACAGGTTGCCCGCAGAGCTCGATCAGCAATCGCTCAAGCAGCCGCCTCGCGTCCTGCCCCGTCGACTTCATGGCCACATCGACGGCGAGCACTCGGTTCATGTTCCCCAGCAGTTCCCCGGAGGAAAAGCGCGTGGAATTGCGCAATGCATTGTAGATCACATAGGGGTGCTGGCCTGCAAGCGATGTCCCCTTGCCCATTTCAATCTGAAGCTCTTTCATCGCGGGATAGACGCTCCGCTGGAACTGTCCGAAGTCCATCTCGGCGCGAAATCCGGTGGTTCTGCCCGTATCGAGAAATACCTTTCCGTGGAAAAGGAATCGGACCTCGCGGGTGATCATGGCGAGAATGACAAGGGGATGAACTCCCTGGAAGAGCAGATCACCGAGGCTTGCCAGCGCTTTGCGGAGATCCTTTCCGACCAGGGCTTCCGTGAGATCGAAGACGGTGTCATCGCGGGTCCGTCCGATCACCGTCTCCACATCGGACGCCTCGATCGTTTTTCGATCTCCCGTGTAGGTGATCAGCAGGTCGAGGGCTTCGGCGGAATCCCGCAGACGGAAGCCCGTTTTCTTTCCCAGGACGACGCGGGCCTCCGGACTGATTGCCTTCCCCGTCCGGGCAAGCTTCTCGCGGAGGGTCTCCGCCATGCGGCCGCGCTGGGTCGCTTCGCTCCGCGTCCGGATGAAGGACAGGACGATACCCCGGTCAGCCATCGTCTTGAAAAGCTTTTTTCTGCGGTCTACGGTGTCGGCCGACATAATGAGAAAATGGCCTTCGGGAAGTCCTGACAAGACAAGATCCTCCAGGGCCTCCGTCCCGCCGGAACCGGATCGCCCGGAAACCCTCTGTCCGGCACAATACTCCAGCACCCGGGGGAGCCATTTCTCCCTGTCTTCGGCCCCCTCTCCTCCGGTGACGTCGTGCCACTGTTCATCGGTGATCCGTCTCCAGCCTTCGTCGCGGAGCTGCTCGAGAGACCAACCCGCCACGTCGAGAAAGACCATGAACGCCCTGGCCGCCGCGGGAAGGTCCGTCTGGACGGTGTCGGTGATTTTCCTGATCAGTTCCGGCAGAGAGGTTTTCGAATAGAAGAGGCGGGTTTTGCGCAGAACCACCACTTTGGGGCCGGGAAGGAGGGGGGGGGTCAGGAGCGCCTCGCAGACAGGAACAACCCCTTCAGACTCGTCGTTCAGGATGAAGAGGTTCAGGTCTCTGTCCTGTCCCGGGATCAGAGCATCGACGAGTTTCCCCAGGGCCTCCTCGACGAGATATTCCTCATCGCCGTAAAGAAGGTAACAGGACGAACCTTTTCCTCTCGAAATGTCCTTCAGGACATTCTCGAGGCTCCTCTCTGCGCCCGGCTCTTTCTGGCTTATCATCCTGTTTCAGTCTCCGGAAAAATCTTTGAAAGACTATAACAACCGGCCGCGATACATCAATAGCAATTCTTTGTGCCCGGATGCAGGGAATCCGGAACGCTGCAAGGTCCGCAGGCAATCGCTTTCAGGAAAAACGGGAAAGACAATATTCTCGAAGGCGGGATTGGGATGTTTCTTGCTGTTCGTGGTTGTTCCCGATCAGATGATCACGAATTTCCGGATGTATTGTACGACTTCTTCCGGTTCATCCACGACATGAAGCAGGTCCAAGTCCTCCTGGACGATCATGCCGTGCGTCAGCATGGTTTCTTTCATCCAGTCGATAAGCCCTTTCCAATACTCGCTCCCCATCAGAATGACGGGAAAACTCTTGATCCGTTTCGTCTGGATCAGGGTAAGAGCCTCAAAGAGCTCGTCCATGGTTCCGAACCCACCGGGCAAGATGACGTAGGCCATGGCGAACTTGACGAACATAACCTTCCGGATGAAGAAATATTTGTAGTAGAGTTTGACGTTGGCGAACTCGTTGGGCGTCTGCTCGAAGGGAAGACGGATGTTCATCCCGACCGATGTGCCGCCCGCTTCGGCGGCGCCCTTGTTAGCCGCTTCCATGATGCCGGGTCCACCGCCCGTGATCACACTGAACCCCTTCTGAGCCAGCAGCCGGGCCAGATGCTCCGTTTTCTGATAGTATTTGTCGCCGGGGGTTGTCCGGGCAGAGCCGAAGATGGTGACGGCCCTTCCGATATCGGAGAGTTCCTCTATGGCCTCGACAAATTCCGACATGATGCGGAACATTCGCCAAGACTCGTTGATGGAAAGGGCATCGACAAGATATTGTTTTTCTTTCATCAGACGAAATACAGGGACCGGAGCAGAAATCCTCTCGCGTGATTCCTGCCCCTATCCCCGATGAAGGCTGTCTGTGAAAATACGTCCATTAGACCGATTACGAGTGACGCCGTCTCTGAATCTTCGCAAGCCGCCGCCTCGCCTCAAGCGCTTTTCTCTTGCGCTTGACCGAAGGCTTTTCGTAGGCGCGACGCAGCTTCAGTTCCTTGAACAGGCCGTTCTTAGACAGCTTGTTTTTCAGGACCTTCAATGCCTTGTCGACATCGTTGTCGAAAACCTTGACTTCCAAAAATGATCGCTCCCTTCCTTATAAATTCGTGTCCCGGCATCAAGGGAAAAAACGTAACGGAATCAAAGGCGATTCACAGGCCGTGCGAATGCATGAGTCCGATTTCTCCCCGTAGAACCACTGAACATTATTAGAAAACAGATTATTTGTCAATCAAAATTTCCCCTCCAGATTCCATCGGTCCGTGCCGTATTTCCGCTCTAGCAGCTCTTTTCTCAAGGCCTCTTCGGCAGTTGTCAGGTTCCCTTCCACCAGGGCGATGCCCAGCGTGTCTTCAAAAGCCTCCCGGAGGATAGGGGCGAGGTCTTCGGCCTCGATGCGCCTTCCCAGCTGTTCCCGGAGAGTCGTTGTGGTCCCGGAGATCGCGGCAGCGGAAACCCTCATGACAGAGGCCGCCCGGGACGGATCGACATCGATGAGCAATGACCCGTGCTGCAGGAAGGTCCCGCCTCCCCTCATCTGGGCGCTTCCGCAGATCTTTCGCCCCCCCACGAGAATTTCGTATTTTGACGGAGCGGCAAAACAATAGGCTTCCAGGAGTGTCCCGGCGGCGGAGCGTCCATCGCACACCATCTCCGGTGAAAGACCGATTCGCTTGAGGGCTTCCACGATGCAGGCACTGATGACCCGGTAGGTCTCGAGAATGTCCCCGGTGAAAAGGGGATGGTTGATGCCCGCCACAAGGGAGTAGGTCAGTTCGTGCTCATGCAGGACCGCCTTGCCGCCGGTCGGACGACGCACGATGTCGATCCCTTCGCACCGACAGGCTTCCGGATCGATCTCCCGGGCTGTTTTTTGGAAGTAACCGAGGGAGACGGCGGGAGGCTGCCAACCGAAGAACCGCAGCGTAGGCGGCACGCGTTCCCGCCCGTACAAGCGGAACACGGCCTCGTCGACAGCCATATTCTCGCCGGCGCTCAGGACCCGCCAGGGCAGCAGCCGCCACGGTTTTTCATTCCTCGATCCCGGCTTCTTCGCCGACATATTCCCTGTACTCCTCTGCATCGAGGAGATTGTTGAGTTCGTCTAGGTCGCTCAACTCCACCACGATCAGCCAGCCGGTCCCGTAGGGATCGCTGTTGATCACACCCATATCGTCCTCGATGTCCTCGTTGACGCTGATAATCTCGCCGCTGACGGGCGAGATGAGTTCCGCCACCGACTTGGACGACTCGATCACGCCAAAGGGCTCATCCTGCTCAACTTCCGCATCGGGTTCGGGCAATTCCACGGAATAGATTTCCCCGAGTTGTTCCTGGGCAAAGTCTGAAATGCCGACGGTGGCGATGTTGCCGTCCACCCTCACCCAGGTATGTTCGCGGCTGTAGAAGAGATCCTCCTGAAAACCGGCCATGCCTCCCTCACGCGTCGATCACATGCAATTCCTTCGAAAACTTCGTCAATACCCTGGCCCCGCCTTTTTCGACGAGGACCATGTCTTCAATGCGGACACCACCGAAGCCGGGCAGATAGATGCCGGGTTCGATGGTGACGACCATCCCTTCTTCGAGGATTGACCCCGAGAGAGCCGAGATCCTTGGGGCTTCGTGGACATCGAGCCCCACTCCGTGCCCCGTGCCATGGGGAAAGCAAGGACCGTAGCCCGCCTTTTCGATGACGTCTCTTGCGGCGCCATCGACGTCGCGGCAGGCAACTCCGGGTCGTACAGCCTCTAGGGCCCTGTCATGGGCCTCCTTGACGACGGCATAGATCTTCTCGTGCCGCCTTCTCCCGCGGCCGACGGCAACGGTGCACGTCTCGTCCGATCGGTACCCGCAATAGACGGCCCCGTAGTCGATGACGACGAAGTCCCCCTTGCGGATTTTCCGCGCGCCCGGCCGTGCATGGGGAAGGGCGCTGTTGGGACCCGACGCAACGATCGTATCAAAAGAGGGGGTTTCGGCGCCCCCCTGACGCATCGCGTATTCGAGTTCGAGGGCGATGTCCCGCTCGCACACTCCCGGCCGGACTCGCTGCAGGGTCGACCGCAGCGCCGCGGCAGCGATCCGAATTGCCCTGCCGATGAGCTCGATTTCCCCGTGATCCTTGACGGCACGAATAGCGCCTAGTTCTGCCTGAAGAGGTTTCCATCGAACTTTTTTCATCTTCCCGCGAAGGGCGCTGAGAAGCTCTACGGTCATGACGGCAGGCTCAAAGCCGACCTGTTCGATCCCTCCGGCCGCGGACAAGGCTTCTGCGATCCCGGAAGTCTTTTCACGGTAGAGGATTACCCGGGCTCCCGGTGCCTGTTCCCCGGCCTGGGTCGTATAGCGGCCGTCCACCAGGAGGACCGGTCTTCCGGGACCCACGAGGAGGGCGCCGTCACTGCCGGAGAAGCCTGTCAGGTAGCGGATGTTTTTGAGGTCCAGGATAAGAAAGGCCTCTGCGCCCGAGCGCCGCAGAAGTGCCCGCAGCCGGGAGATCCTGTTGGCGGTGGGCGGCCGGTCAGGCATTCGTTTTCATCCTGTCGATGGAGACAAGCCATCGGTTCAGGGTTTCGATGATCGCCTCTCGGGGATCTGGGGCCTCGCTTTCCGGTCCGTTTCCGGGGCACAGCACAACCGGCACCGCATGATCGGGCTCTATCCGCTGAACCTCCATCGCATGGCTGAACAAACCCTTCAAGGAAGGCAGAATCGGCAAACCCTCATCAGGGGTCGAGGGCCCTGTTTCCTCTTTTGTCTGCGGCCGGATCTTCCGTAACCGCTCCAGCGCATCCTGATTCCGGGGATCCGATGCAAGGATTTCCTTCAACAGGGCTTCTGCCAGTTCTCGGTATCCCTGCCGGGCATAGAGATCGGCCAGTGTCAGGGTCTTGAAGTCGGTCCCCCGGGGCAGCCCGGTTTCTTCCTCGAGTGTTTCGGCTCCAAACTTCGGGCAGGACAGGGTCTCCCTGCGCAGCCTTTCTTCCAGATTCGCAATGGCTTCCGGGGATTCCGGATTCAGGGAAATGTAGATGCGGGAGGCCTGGCCGGCCGCGTCATCAAGGCCTCCTTCCCGGCACAGCTCAGAGAGAATACCGAAAACCGGCGACCACCGGATCACATCCTCGGCAATGCCCATCAGGATTTCCAGCGCCGGGGCCCTTTCCCCTTTCCGATACCAACCGATGCCGAGAACAATCCTCGCTTCCATGTCGTCGGGGTAGAGCCGGAGGCGTTCAAGAGCCAGATTGACTGCGTGGCCGGGAGCCTGATCGAGGCATGCCTCGGTCCGGGCAATGAATTCCCTGCGGTCCAGCACCTCAGTGGGACTCACCGCTCCGGAATTGCTTTTTGAATTGTCCGTTTTCATTCCTGCAACGTGTCCGCACCTGCATGGTTGCGCATCATCGAGGGACGCGCCGCCGGTCAACAGCCGGTTCCATTGGGGGACTAACATAGCCCCCTTGGGGTGTCAAGATTGAAAAGCAAAACCCCGCAACTTCTGAAGAAGCGGGGTTTTGCTTTTCTTTTTCCGATCTGCTTGCTTTTTTACTTTCCCAACATCGTCCCTTCTTCCTGTCAGCCTCCCCGGCCATCCGTCATGATTCTCGGGGTGATGAAGATTAGAATCTCCCGTCTTTGCTTCTGTTCTTCCTCGGCCTTGAAGAGCCAGCCGAGCACAGGAACCTTGTAAAGACCGGGAACACCGCCGGTGCCCTTGGCATCGTTGGATTTGTAGATGCCTCCGATGACAATCGTATCCCCGTTATGGACCACGACCGTGGAGTCGACCTCATTTTTGTTGATGGGCGGGTTGCCCTGGATCGACCGCGTATAATCGGCGTAGTCGTTGGTGGCTTTGATCTCCATGGAGATCTTGCCTTCGGGCGTGATGGTCGGTTTCACGTCGAGCTTAAGCACCGCTTCCTTGAACTGCACGGTCCGCGTGACGACGCCGCCCGAGGTGGACTCCGTCACGTAGGGAATTTCTTCGCCCTGCTTGATGGTGGCCTTGACGTTGTCGAGCGTCGTGACCTTGGGCGAAGAGATGATCTTGCCTTCATTCTGCGTTTCCAGGGCATGGACCTGCGCGCTTACGACGAAATTGCTCCCTCCCGCGACAACGCCCAGGAGCGGCGTCGCCGAATAGGAGTAGGGAAAATTCACCGCCAGGTTGCTGTTGCCGAACCCGACCCCGTTGGGAAAAGCCTGCGGGATTGTCGTCGCTCCCGTCGTGCCCGTCGTCAGGCCCGTGGCGTAGCCCGCCGATCCACCCAGTGCGCCCATGGTCACGCCGTTGGCAGTCGACCACAAGCCGCCGCCCCACTGGACGCCGATCCTCCTCACGAAGGTATCGTTGGCCTCGACAATCTGGGCCTCGATGGAGATCTGCTTGAGCCTGCCGCGGGAAACGTCCTCCTTGAGGCGCTGCTCTTCGGCCTTTTTCAGCTTTTCCGCAGGCATGACCACGATCACGTTGCCCTGCGCTTTCGTCCCCAGCGTATGGACATCGAGGACCGACTCAAGGGCCTGGTCCCAGGGAACTTCATTGAGCTTCATCGTGACCATTCCCTTCACCTCTTCGCCGGCCACGATATTAAGTCCGCTCACTTCGGCGATAAGACGGAAGACGCTGCGGATGTTGGCATCCTGGAAGTCTGCCGTGATTTTCTGCCCCTTGTAGACCTTTCTATCCCTTCTCTCGACCTTGTTCTCCGTCGCCGCCGGTTCGGGTTGCGTCGCCCGGACCCTCTCCACTTCCTTTGTCATGGCGAAACTCTGCGGCATGAAGGCCGTATCGATATCGACGATCAGTTCGTTGCCTTCCTCGCGCACAAGATGAGGAACGGAATCCTTCAGGACAACCCGGATGCCCGCAACGGGTTTCTCTCCCGCTTTTTCCTGGCTCGCATAGACGCCCTCGACGACCTTGAGGTCGTTTTCGGTGATTTTTTTCTTCAGGTCATCGGGCACGCGCATCTTGTCAAGGGTGAGTACGAGCGCCCTGGCCGATTCCCTCGAGGCCGTGAATCCCGTGAGCTTCGACGTGGAGATGATGATTCTTTCCTTGTCGATCCCCTTGCTGAAGGTGATTTTTTCGATAGAACCGATGCCGGCTTCCGCCGGTCCCTTTGTGCCTGCGGCCGCAGCGGCAGGCGACGCCTGACCGGGCATGGCGGCCGCTCCGTCCGTTGGATCGGATCCGGCGTTCATCGTTGCGCAGCCGGCAACCAGCATCACACAAAATGAAATCGTCAGTGCCCACATGCTCAACTTCTTCATGGTTTTCCCTCGCCTTCTTCTTTATGGAGCTTCAGCGCCACGCGGTGATATTTTTCCTTTCCCTTGCCTTCGTCAAGCTTCTCTTCCACGATGACCTGATCGGGAAGGATCTGGACCACTTTTCCATCGTTCATCCCGATCTGGGTGCCCACGCTGATAATAAAACCCTTGCCCCCGCCATCCTCGACCATGGCAACGCGCTTCTCCGGAGACCCGGCGATTCCCGTCACACGAATTTTTTCCAGGGGAAGCCTCTGGAGCGGCGTGAAGGAGCCGGTGGGTTTCTTTTCCGATCCCTTCTTCGCAGCAGGGGACACTTCCAACCGCACGAAGGGCTTAAAGGGATCGAGTTTTCCCCTGGGATCGTAGCGATAGTTCTGCATTTCCGGAGAGGCTGTCTCCGACTTTGCCTCTGCGGGTTTTTGAGCGGGCGGGACAGCCGTCAGGGCAACCGTTCCCGAAACCGCCAGCAGGAAGAAGAGGGCCAGGCATGACGCCAGGAGCCTATTTTTTCTCAGCCGCTTTTTTGTCCGTTCCATCCGCCTTCTTGCTCCCTTCAACGGGCTTTTCGACAAACATGTAGGTTTTGATCAGACAGGACGTTGCCAGAACGGGCCCCCTGGCATTGCTGCCGTCTTTTGCAGACTCCCGCCTCTCCATGGAGATATCGGACACATTGACAATGCGGGACAGTTTCGCCACTTTCTCGAAGAAGATGGCCGTGTCGTGATAGGCTCCGGTGAACGAGATCTTCACGGGAAGCTCGGCATAGAATTCCTTTTCGACCGGGGCCAGAGGCTCAAAGAGCTGGAACTCAACCCCACCGAGACCCTCGGCCTCGGACATGGAGATGAGCAGCCCCGGGATTTCTTTCTGTTCCGGCAGCTTCGCCATGGCCACCTTCAGCTGCTCCTGGAGCTCGGCGATCTCCTTTTCGAACTTGACCTTCTCTTCCAGGAGCTTCTGCTTCTGGGTCAGTTCCAGACGGAGGGCGGCGAGGTTCTGCGTCAGCCTTTCCTCCTCCTGCATGGCACTCTGGTAGTAGATCGAAAAGTAGGCAAATCCCATCAGCACGAGAAGCACCATCAGCGCGAGGACTTTCTGGCGCAGGGGCATGCTTTTGATATCAGCGACGCTCAGTGCCATGCTTAGAACCCCTTCTTGAGACCGCAGGACAGCGTGAACTGTTTCAGCCTGTTGCCTGCGATTTCCGTTTGTTTCGAAGAGACCAGATCGACCGAGGTGAGCTGCTTGGATTTTTCCAGGCTCCTCATGAACCTGGCGATGGCGATATTGTCCTTCGCGAACCCGTCGATCTTTACATCCGTTTCCGATTCCTTCATCGATTTGATCCAGACCTGATTGACCGGGACCATGGAGGTCAGCTCATCCAGAAAAACGACCTTGGCGAACCGGTTCTTTTCCAGATAGCTGATGACGTTAAGCCGCTTTTCCAGTACCTCTTTCGATTTCTTGTACTGGTTGATATCGCCGACACTCGCTTTGATCTGCTGGATGCTCTCCTGGGTGCTCCGAACTTCACTGTCAAGGTCGTTCAGCTTCATCACGGTGAAGAGATGGAATCCTCCAAGCAGGAGAACAAAAGCAAAACCAAGGGCGCCGAGGATGACAAACTGGTTCTTCGACTGAACTTCCTTCTTCTTTTCCCGGTAGGGAAGCAGGTTGACCTTGATCATTTGTCCCCGATCCTCCTCATGGCGAGCCCGACACCAACAGACGCCTGTGGCCCGATGTCTTTCAGGTCTTCGGCAGAGAACGATTTCGTATCGAAGGTTACCTTCCGGAACGGATTGGCGATCTCGACTTCTACGTTGAGCCGCTGGAGAAGGGCTTCATCGATGCCGGGCATTTTCACCGTGCCGCCGCAAAGCAGAATATGTTTGATGAACTTGCCGGGATAGGTGGAGCGGAAGTAATCAACGGACCGTTCAATTTCCAGAAGCAGAGAGTCCGCATATCCGAGAAGCTCTTCTTTGCATTTCTCATCGCCCGAGGCGACTTTCTCCAGCTTGACACGCTCGGCCTCTTCAAAGGAGACCCCTGTCTTGTCCTGGAGATTTTCCGTAATCGAATAACCGCCCAGAGGAAAATCGCGGATGAAAATGGAGGCGCCCCCTTTTACGACATTGATGTTCGTCATGCTGGCACCGATGTTCACCAGGACGACCACATCTTCATGCCCGTAATCGTAGTTTTCCTCGTACATGGTCTCCAAGGCAAAAGAGTCCACGTCCATAATGACCGTTTCCATTCCCGCCTTCTTGAGGGTGTCGACGTAACTCTGGATTACGTCCTTCTTGGCGGCAACGAGAAAGACCTCCATCTGTCCGGGGCTCATCTCGCTGGGACCCAGGATTTGAAAATCAAAATTGACATCCTTCATGTCACCGAAAGGCAGATATTTTTCGATCTCATCGCTGATCAGCTCGCGTAGCGATTCTTCGTCCATGGAAGGAAAGCCGATCTTCTTGGCGATGACCGAATATCCGGAAAGGGAGGTGACAACGTTTCGGGCCTTGCAGCGGGAGATTCGGAGGAGTTCCTTAATGCGGTCCACCAGGGCGGGCTGGTTGACGATGATGCCGTCGGCGATGATGCCTTTCCCAAGGGGAACGCTGGCGTAGGTCTGGAGAACGTATCCTTCGGGCCCCTCGGTAATTTCGGCAATTTTGATGGAACTGGATCCGATGTCAAGTCCCGCAATCTGCTTTTTGCTGGCAAACAGGCCGTTCAGTTTGAGCATGGAATCCTCTGTGTTGTGCGGTCTCGCCCGGCCCTGAAACCGGAACAGGCGGAGAGGGTTATGGCTGATTCACTTCGCACCATTACAGGCAAAACCTCAAGCAAACACCGTGCCATGGGCTGCCAATTCGGCAGGGTCACCCCAATCAAAAACCCCTGGAAAGCGCGCTGAACCGGGTTCCTGACCCCCTGCTCCCTGTGGCGGACCGTCTGTCGGTGGGTCCTCCAACGTTGTAGTCATCGGCATTTGGATAGAAAAAATGAAAGGAAAAAAGTTGCAGGCGGTTTTTTATCGACAGGGTGAAAGGACAGGACTCCCCGCCATGACGGCTCTTTGGGAGAAAAGTGCAAAGATTTTTGACACCCTGACAAAAAAAAAGAGCCCCCGTTGCCGTTTCCGGGTCCGGAGGCACAAACCAGGCGGCTGCCTTCGTACTGCGGGAGATCCTTATTCTACATGGCGGTAGACGATGTCGTTTCGCTTGACCATCCCCAGTTCGTCGCGGGATACTTTTTCGATGTAGCGAACATCATTGCGGAGAAGGAGGATCTCCTTCTTGAGAGTATCATTTTTCGCAACGATTTCCCCGTTGGCCTTTCTCAGATCGAGAAGCTTCTGGCTCAGGCGGTAGTTGTCCAGAACCCCTCTGCTTCCGAAAAGGATGACAAACCCTGCAAAGATCAGGAAGAGCAAGAGGACTTTTCCTACCTTCATCCGCCATCCCCCAGGAATCGAACTTACCGTTTTCGCCGTCCCTCCGGCGGCACAGGGTTCACCGAAGGCAGAAGCATCTGGGGCTCACCCAGCAGAAACGCTCTTTTTTCGATCCAGGTCTTGAGCGTCTCGGCGATCTGTCGAGCCCGGTAGTAACTGGACAAGGAGGCCGTGGCAACTTCCTTTCCGTTGAGGACAATCCGGCCGCCCCGGAGTTCCCGGTAGGTCACCTCGCCCAGGCTCTTCATGTCACCGCCGCCGGGATAGTCCATGCTGTAATCGTAAATCTGTGTCGCGATGTCTTCATCTTTTACGGCCGTGAAGCGGGCCATTTCCTCATCGAGGACCGGGATGGGAATCCCGATTCCGACATAGAGCGACACGCCGTAGCCAAGGAAACTGGCTCCCGCCAGCCATTCCGGGGACATCTCTTTGAGGTCGCCGATGACGGCAAGCGTTCCCGCCCCGCCTGTCGGAACCCCGCTCGCTCCCCGCGGTGTATCCGGGTGGTGCTGCGTGCCGTGCCAGGCCACATAGCCCTGCGCCCCGCCGAGGAAGATGCGGGTTCCGATTCCGATTGTCCGGTAGTAGGGATCGTTGAACAGGGGACTGAGCTGCCCCGACGTGGCATAGTTTGCATTCGCCATCCGCGGGCGCAGGACCCCCATGTAGGTATAGATCGTCTTGTCGGACATGTTCACGGCGCAGTTGTAATTCTGGTAACAGTTGCGCGGGTTGAACAGCATGGCATCCCGCAAGTCGTGAAGCAGGATGTTCTTCTCCTGTTTGCGGGAAGGATAACAGTCCGTACCGTACCCTTCCAGGCGCAGGCGGATCACGTTTCCCGCGACGAGGTCCTCGATGACATGTGCGCCCCCGTAATTGAACTCGCCCGGGAACACGCTGTTGAGCGGATCGTTCTCGGCCACCTCGGTGGCCCCGATATAACAGTCGACTGCCGCAATGCCGCCGTAGGCCGGAACGTCATTGAGCCAGACCTTCTGGGCCTTGATGCGGGGGGAGGTGTGACCGAAGTTCAGGAAAGCGCCGGACGAACACATGGGACCAAAGGTTCCCGTTGTGACCACATCGACACGCCGCGCGGCCTCGACATCGCCGTGTCGCTCGACAACGTCGATCATCTCCTCGGCTGTCACGACAACGGCCTTTCCCAGACGGATCTTCTCGTTGATCTCGGCGATCGTTTTCTTGACTTTGAACGTCTTCACTCTCGTCTGTTCCGTCTCGTTTCCGGTCTATCCGGTCTTGTCCCCTCGTTCTACGGCCGACCCGGGGTCATGCAGATGATCCAACGTTTCTGGCTTCTCAACACCAGAGGGCCGGCAGATCCGCAGTTTCAAAACTATTAGTCGAATTCAGCTGTGTTGTCCACTGAAAATCATGAAAGGATGCGATCGGGCAGACTCCATCATCCGGTGTGCCCGAAGCCGCCGGTTCCGCGGGCCGAGGACGGCAGCGCCGATTTCAACTCCCACAGGACCCTTGAAACGGGCGCCACGACCATCTGGGCAATTCGATCGCCCCGCCGTACCACAAAGGGTTCGTCACCGTGATTGATCAGAATGATCTGGATTTCGCCGCGGTAATCAGCGTCGATCGTGCCCGGCGTATTCACGAGCGTCACCCCGTTGCGCACGGCCAATCCGCTGCGCGGCCGGATTTGGGCCTCGTAGCCTTCCGGCAGGGCGATAGCAATTCCCGTGGGAATGAGGGCGCGCGCCCCCGGCGAGAGGGTAACCTCGCCCGACACGGCGGCCACGATGTCCATCCCTGCCGCATGGTCTGTCATGTATCGGGGAAGCGGGAGATCGTCCGACCCGTTCAGCCGCTCAATGGCCACACGAACCTGCTCCATGCCTGACGGAACCTTTCGTACGATTTATTCCCTCGAGTTCGACGCTGCACGGAGCGCGCACGAGGTGTCAGGTCACAGGTTTCAGGTATTAGGGAAATGGCGTCGGCAACGTGATTCTGTCACCTGTCACCTGTCACCTTAAAGGTCAACGTTTCCCGTGGGCATTTCCGATTCCTTCATATCCCCGAGGAAAACCATGGACAGGTTGGGTCGGCAGAACATCCATTCCGAGAGGGCCCGGATGTCCTCGCCGGTCACGGCCTCGATCTTGCTGACGGTCTCTTCGGCAAGCACGTTCCGGCCGAAATAAATTTCGTTGGTCGCGAGTTTCTGCATGCGGTTGTCGGTACTTTCCATGCTGAGCAGCAGGTTTCCCTTGATCAGTTCCTTCGCGGACTGGAGCTCTCTCTCCGTAAAAAGCTCCGTTTTCATCCGCCGCATCTCCGCCAGGATGATGTCAATGACCTCTGCTGTTTTTTCCTTCGAGGTCCCCACGTAGATGTTGAGCATCCCCGTATCCCGGTAGGATACGATGTAGGAGCGCACAGCATAGGCAAGACCCCTTCGCTCGCGGATCTCCTGGAACAGACGGGAGCTCATGCTTCCGCCGAAAACGGAGTTCATGAGGATGCCGGCGAACCGGGTATTGTCCAGGGTCGCCGGGGCCGGCGTGCCCACGACGATATGGAGCTGCTCCAGGTCTTTTTCGATGCAGGAAAGCCGGGTCGTATGGGGCGGTTTCGTCTCGGCGGACTGCACATGAAGGGCCGGCAGTGCACCGAAGAGCTTCGCAACGAGGTCCACCAGTTGTTCGTGATCCATGTTCCCCACTGCGGCAATCACCAGGTTGTTCCCCCGGTATCGCTCCGCGAAGAACTGCATCATGTTTGCGCGCTCGAACCCGTCGACAGAGTCTCTCGTTCCGAGGACGGGCATACCCAGGGAATGCCCGTCCCAGAAATATTTCTCGAAGATGTCGTGAATGTACTCGTCCGGCGTGTCCTCCACCATGCTGATCTCCTGAAGGACAACGGACTTTTCCTTGTCGATCTCGTCAGGGCTGAACAGGGAGTTGATGAAGATGTCGGCAAGCAGATCAATGGCGAGGGGCAGGTGGTAGTCGGGCACTTTGACATAGAACGCCGTCAATTCCTTGCCGGTAAAGGCGTTCATCACGCCTCCGACAGAATCGATGTCGGAGGCGATGTCAAAAGCCGACCGCCTGGCCGTTCCCTTGAAGAGCATGTGCTCGATGAAGTGGGCCGTTCCGTTGACCCGTTCGTCTTCGTGGCGTGATCCGCATCGGACCCATGCGCCGATCGACACGGAGCGGACGTGGCGGATCTCCTCCGTGATGACCTTGATCCCGTTAGAAAGGACTGTTTTTCGATACGTCTGCACCCAGGGCATCCTTCCTGCTCAGGCGGATTTTTCCGTTGCTGTCGATCTCGAGGACCTTCACAGGGATCTTTTCGCCCTCCTTGACCACGTCGGTCACCTTGGCGACACGTTGCGTGTCGAGCTGCGAGATGTGGACGAGCCCCTCGGTACCGGGCATGATCTCCACGAAGCAGCCGAAATCAACGATCTTCTTTACCGTGCCTATGTAGATCTTCCCGATCTCGGCCTCCTCGGTGAGCCACTTCACCATGGCGATGGCCCGATCGGCGGCCTCGAGGTCGATGGAGGCAATGAGCACCGTGCCGTCGTCCTCCACGTCGATGGATACTCCCGTTTCGGCGACGATCTGGCGGATGTTCTTGCCGCCTGTGCCGATCAGGTCGCGGATCCGGTCGGGCCGGATCTTCATGGTTATGATCCGGGGGGCGTACTGAGACAGCTCCTTGCGGGGCTCGGGAAGCGTCTCCTTCATTTTGTCGATGATGAAGAGCCTGCCGGCTTTCGCCTGCTGGAGCGCCTTGCGGAGGATCTGCTCGTTGATGCCGTCGATCTTGATGTCCATCTGCAGGGCCGTGATGCCCTTCTTGGTGCCGCAGACTTTGAAGTCCATATCGCCTGCGTGGTCTTCGTCACCGAGAATGTCGGAGAGAACGGCCACATTGTCGCCTTCCTTGAGCAGCCCCATGGCGATGCCCGCCACGACGTCCTTCACGGGCACGCCCGCATCCATCAGCGAGAGGGTCCCGCCGCAGACACTGGCCATGGAGGAGGAGCCGTTCGAGGCAACGATCTCCGACACGGTGCGGATCGTGTAGGGGAACTCCTCCTGGCTCGGGATGACGGGAAGCAGCGCCCTTCTGGCCAGGGCCCCGTGGCCGACCTCTCGGCGGCCGGGGCTTCCCATGCGCTTCACCTCACCCACGCTGTAGGGCGGAAAGTTGTAGTGCAGCAGGAAGGAACGCCTCTCCTCGCCTGTGATGTAATCCATTCTCTGCTCGTCCGACGAGGTCCCCAGGGTGATCGTCACCAGGGCCTGCGTTTCACCGCGCGTGAAAAGGGCCGAGCCGTGTGTGCGGGGAAGGAGCCCCACTTCACTGCTGATGGCCCGGATCTCGTCGTAGGCCCGCCCACCGACACGTTTCTTCTGCGACAGGATCATTTCCCTCAGGATACTTCGGTCGATTTTTTCCACGACATGCTCGACGATGGGTTTGAGACCGGGATCCTCCTTGCAGAGGGTCTCGATCGCCTTCTCCCGGACGTCCCTCAATTTCCCGTAGCGGTCGAGCTTCTCCGAAATCCCGTAGGCCTCTTTGAACCCTTCCGTCACCAGATCGGCGATCCGTTGACGGAGCGCCTCGTCGATGATGGGCGGCGAAAATGCCCGCTTGGCCTTCCCGATGGCTTTCTGCATCTCGTCCTGCAGCTCCATGACGGGCCGCATGGACTCCAGGGCAAGGTTTATCCCCTGGACGATGTCTTCTTCACCCAACTCCTTGGCACCGCCTTCCAGCATGACAAGGTTGACGTCATAGGGCTTGCCGTCCGTACCCGGGACAACCTTGCGCCCCACGATGTACATGTCTAGATCGCTGTCCAGCATCGAGGTGGGGTTGGCGACGAGCTTGCCGTCGATGCGGCCGATCCGGACGCCGGCAATGGGCCCGTTAAAGGGAATATTTGAAATCTGGAGAGCTGCCGAGGCGCCCAGCAGGGCCGCCACATCCGGGTCATGTTCCCCGTCGACAGAGAGCACCGTAGCGATAAGCTGCGTCTCGTAGTTGTATCCCTTGGGGAAAAGCGGGCGTATGGAACGATCGATGACCCGGCAGATCAGGATCTCTCGCTCGTTGGGGCGACCTTCCCGCTTGAAGAATCCGCCGGGGATCTTGCCGGCCGCGAAGGTCATTTCCTGGTAATCCACGGTGAGAGGAAGAAAATCGAGGCCCTCCCGCTGGCTCCGGGCGGAAACGACGGTGACAAGTACGACGGTTTCCCCGTAGGTCACGAGGACGGCACCGTCGGCCTGGCCGGCGATGTAATGCACCTTGATGGTGATGTCGCTTCCCGCGAACTCTTTCTTGAAAATCTGACTCATAC
This sequence comes from uncultured Syntrophaceae bacterium, assembly GCA_964628025.1. GTDB lineage: Bacteria > Desulfobacterota > Syntrophia > Syntrophales > UBA2192 > UBA2192. Next base: position 25,271 of record CAZVLL010000017.1, on the reverse strand, counting down.
TTCTTCTTTCTCCTTACTGATAACGATAGTGTTCAAAACGTGTCCCGGCAGCGACCGAAAGGCAGACGGCTCCCCTGTCCTGAAAGAACCCTTTTCCGAAGTTGTGGACGAAACCACCATTTCAGAAGCCTGATCCCGGGATGTCGAATGGACCGACAAGTGCGATCGTTGCCCTAGCCTCTACTTCCTCAGACCGAGCCGCTCGATGATCTTCCGGTAACGGCTCACTTCCTTGTTCTTCAGGTACTCCAGCAGCCGACGGCGCTGACCGACGAGCTTCAGAAGTCCCCGGCGGGAGTGATGATCCTTCTTGTGAGTCTTGAAATGCTCGGTCAGGTACTGGATCCGGGCGCTCAGCAGTGCGATCTGCACTTCGGGAGAGCCCGTGTCGCCCTCGTGGGTTTTGTAACCGGCAATAATCTCTTTCCTTTTTTCTGCGTCAAGCACGTCCCTAAAACCTCCCTTTGTCTAGCTCTTGAACTATACCTGTTTTATTCCATTACTTCCATGATTCGTTAAAAACCCTCAGGATGTTGGCAACCTGGCTGCGCCGCTCCAGCAACGGGATGTCCTCCGTCTGCACGAGCATCCTGGCCAACGCCACGAGGTATCCGGCACCGGATATGAACTTTACCACATCTCCCTCGGCAAGAGAAGGGATTTGGAGGCCTGCAAGCCCTTCGGCATCGGGCTGATAGCCTTTTGTCACCTTCTCCTCAAAGAGCGGCGGGATCACGATGTCCGGAATGCCCGGCAGCGCCTCTATCATGGGGATGAAGCCCTGCTCAATCCTTGTCCGGATGCCGTCGTCACCGTTCTCTGCGAGGCAGATCGCGTTCTCCTCTCGGAAGATCCCGTTTCGCGTCCTTCGAAGGCTCTCCAGGGTTGCTCCGCATCCAAGGCGGTCGCCCATGTCGGCGCAGAGTGTCCGTACATAGGTGCCCTTGGAGCAGGTCACGGCAAACCGCACCCGGGGCAACTCGATCTTCCGGAGAAGGATCTCCCGGATCTCGACCTGCCGCGCCGGGACTTCTACGGTGACACCCTTCCGGGCCCATTTGTAGAGCGCCTTGCCCCGCACCTTGACGGCCGAGTACTGCGGGGGGACTTGCGTGATCGTCCCGGAGAAGGCCACCAGAACGTCATGAATCTCCGTTTCCGACACCCGGCACGCCTGTTCGGCAATCACTCTCCCGGTCACGTCCTGCGTATCCGTCCGGACACCGAGGAGCATCGTGACCTCGTAGACCTTGTCGTCACCCTGAAGGAAGGAGACGATCTTTGTCGCCTCCCCGACACAGACGGGAAGCACGCCCGTGGCGATGGGGTCCAGCGTTCCCGTATGACCGGCCTTTTTCGTGCCGAGGATCTTCCTTACCTTGTCGACGGCGTCATGGGATGTGATTCCAGCCGGCTTGTCGACGATGACGACCCCATTCATCGGCCACCGTTTCGGATCGCGTCAAAGAGCTTGCGTTTCACAGTTTCGTAATCGCCCAGGATACGGCAGGCCGCAGCATTGATGTGCCCGCCGCCACCGAACCTGCGGGCCACTTCCTCGACACTGAACGACCCCTTGGAGCGCAGGCTCACCTTATAGATGCCTTCACCGATCTCGCTGAAGAAGGCGGCCACCTGCACGCCGTCGATGGAGCGGGGAAATTCAACAAACCCTTCCGTGTGCTCCCACTGGGCCCCCGCCTCTTCGAGCATCTTCTTCGAAACGGTGACGGCCCCGATCCGGCCCTGCCAGTCGAACTCCAGCGTGGAAAGCGCCCGGCCAAGAAGCCGGATCTTCACGGACGGACAGGTCTCGTAGACCATCTGGGCGATCCAGGCGGGATCGGCTCCCTTTTCCAGAAGCCGTCCGGCTGTGGCAAAGGTTCCCGGTCCCGTATTCGAGTATCGGAATGCCCCCGTATCGGTCAGGATTGCCGTGTAGAGGTTGACGGCCATGTCCCGTGTTATTTCGATGCCCATTCCGTCGACAAGACGGAAGATCATCTCGCCCGTCGAACTCGCCTTGGGATCCGTAAGCGTCAGATGGCCGTACCGGTCGTTCGAGATGTGATGATCGATGTTGATGATCCTCCGGATTCCGGCAATCCGCGTCGCTTCATCGCCCACGCGTTCGATCTCGCTGCAATCGAGAATGAAGACCGCGTCAAAGGCGTCCAGCGGCCCGATCCGGTTCACGATGACATCCGCGTCGGGCAAAAACCCGTACATATGCGGTGTCCGGTCCTGGTTGTACACGACGGCCTCTTTCCCCAGGCCCCGGAGCGTCTCGAAGAGGGCAAGCTCCGACCCCACGGCATCGCCGTCGAGCCTCACATGGGAGGTCACGAGAAAGGTCCGGCCGCTCTTTATGATTTCAGCGATCCTGTTGATCATCCGTTTCGTCTTTCCTGACCGTCTGCAGCAGCTTCTCAATCTTGGACCCGTACTCGAAGGATGGGTCATAGAAGAAGGCAAGCTCTGGAATATAGCGAAGCTGCAGCCGCTTGCCGAGTTCGCGCTTGAGAAATCCTTTGGCCTTTGCAAGCCCCCTCTCGACATCCGGGCTCAGGGTGTCCTTGCCGAGCTCTACCACGTAGATTCGGGCGGAGCGAAGGTCGTCGGTGAGTCGGACGTCCGTCACCGTGATGTTCGCAATCCTCGGATCGCCAACATCCCGCCGAAGAATGTCGGAAATCTCCTGCTTGATCAGGTCCGCAACCCGGTCAGCTCTCTTGAAATCCATCGGGCAGCGCCCCTGTGTCGTATCGTCCGACCATGTCGGAGTAGTTCGTGATCTCCCTCCGGACATTCACGACCTCCGCCAGGTGGAGATTCTCGACAAAGTTCAGTATCATTTCCATCTTCGAGTTCACGAAACCCCGCTCGTTGCCGACTACGGAAAACCCGATGATGCCCTGTTTCCAGTTGTCGTGACCGTCAACCTCGGCAATCGAGATATTGAACTCGTTCTGCGTGCGCCGAATCAGGCTCTTCATCACGCCGCGTTTCGCCTTCAGGGAACGGCTTTCGTGGATGTGCACCTCAATGATCCCGACACCTACAACCATGGTCTATCTGGTCTATTTGGTCGTTCTGGTCTCTCTGGTCCAAAAATTTTCCTGACTAGATAGACCAGACAGACCGATTAGAGTTTGCGTTCGATCTGCTCCATGACATACGCCTCAATCACGTCACCGACTCGGATGTCATTGTATCCCTCGATGCCGAGGCCGCATTCCATCCCGGCGGACACCTCCCTGGAGTCGTCCTTGAAGCGCTTGAGCGAGGCGATCTTTCCGTCATAGACGACCACTCCGTCGCGAACCAGCTTGACACTGGCGCTCCGGGGAATTTTCCCATCGGTCACGTAGCAGCCCGCCACGGTTCCTACCTTGATGATGCGGAAGGTCTCGCGCACTTCGGCGCGCCCCTGGACGACTTCCTTGAACTCGGGATCCAGCAGGCCTTCCATGGCGGCCCGCACATCGTTAATGGCGTTGTAGATAATGTCGTATAACTTGATCTCGACGCCTTCCTTCTCGGCGATCTCGACGACGCGGGCACCGGGCCTCACCTTGAATCCGAGGACGATGGCATCGGAGGCCGAGGCCAGCATCACGTCCGTCTCGGTGATGGCGCCCGTGGAACTGTGGAGGAGCTTCAGCTTGATCTCATCGGTGGAAAGCTTGTTGAGGGCTTCCATCAGGGCCTCGAGGGACCCCTGAACATCGGCCTTGAGGATCACGTTGAGTTCCTTGGCGCCTTCCTTAATCCGCTGGTAGAGCTGCTCCAGGGTAATTTTCGAACTGGCGGCCAGTTCCTTCTCTCGCTCCTTGCGAACCCAGTACTCGCTGATGTTCTTGGCTTTCTTTTCGTCCTCGACGCCGATGAACTCGGATCCAGCCTGAGGAACGCTGGAAAACCCGATGACCTCCACCGGCATCGCGGGACCCGCTTCCTTGACGCGCTGCCCCTGGTCGTTGATCATGGCCCGCACGCGACCGTATTCCGTCTTCGCAACAAAGGAATCGCCCTCGCGCAGGGTTCCTTCCTGGATGAGGACAGTCGCCACGGGGCCGCGACCTTTGTCCAGTTTGGCTTCGATGACGATGCCGCGGGCCGGCCGATCCGGGTCGGCCTTCAGCTCCAGAACATCGGCCTGCAGGAGGATGAGATCGAGAAGATTCTCAATGCCGATTTTCTTTTTCGCCGAGATATCGGCAAAAAGGGCGTCTCCGCCCCAGTCCTCGGACATAAGGTTGTACTGGGCCAGTTCCTGCTTGATCCGGTCAGGGGTGGCGTTGGGCTTGTCGATCTTGTTGACGGCCACGATGATGGGCACACCGGCGGAACGCGAGTGGTTGATGGCCTCCACCGTCTGCTCCATAACGCCGTCGTCGGCGGCCACAACGAGAATGACGATGTCCGTGACCTTGGCTCCGCGGGCTCGCATGGCCGTAAAGGCCTCGTGACCCGGTGTGTCCAGAAAGACGATGTCGCGACCCTTGACGTGCACATGGTAGGCGCCGATGGCCTGCGTGATACCACCGGCCTCGCCTTCGATGACGTTGGTCTGACGGATGGCATCGAGGAGCGATGTCTTGCCGTGGTCGACATGCCCCATAACGGTAACGACGGGCGCCCTTGGCTTCAGGTTCCGGGGCTCCGCCTCGGTCCGCTGCAGCAGTTCGTCGTACTCGGCTGTTACGGCCTCCACCTGGTAGCCGAACTCGGTCGCGATGAGACTTGCAGCATCCACGTCGATGGACTGGTTGATGGTGACCATCATGCCCAGATTGAGCAACTTGTTGATGACGTCGCTTGCCCGAACACCCATTTGCTTGGCCAGGTCGCCGACACGGATGGCCTCGGAGATCCGGATCCGTCGCTTGACCGCCTTGGGAACCGTGATCTCCGTTTTCCTCATTTTGACGACAGCCCCCCTCTTGTCTCCCTTCCACCGCGGGGAGTCCTCTTCCTCGACCTCTCGGAGCCGGACCTTTTTGTCTTTCTTGTCGATGCCCTGCTTGATCAGGGTCCTCTTCTTTGCCGCCGTCGAGTCCATGACTACCTCAACGGCTCGCTTGCCTTTTTTGTCGGCCGTGGCCGGGACTCCCCTCGCATCGGCACCGGAAGGCGGTGCCCCCTGGGCGCGAGGCTGCGCGGGCGCTCCTCCCCCGGCCGGCTTCCGGATCTGCGTCTGCATCGGCGCGGCGGCAGGGGGCCTTGGCCCTTCTCTTCTCTCGGAGGGCTCGGGCCTTCGGATAATCTGAGCCTGGCGGGAAAGATCGGGGTCTTTCTTCGGGATCGGCGTTTCTTTCGCGGGGGCTTTCTCGGAAACAGGCGGTTCAGAAGCCGCGAGCGATGCCTCGGCCTTCTGTTCATCGGGCTTTTCCCCGGTCTCCGGTATTTCGACTTTTTCTTTCTTTTCGAGTTTCTCCGCCTCGGCTTCAGAGGCAGCCTCGGGGGCGGCTGCTTCTTCGGTCTCTGCGGCTTCCTCGGCAGACATGCGAATGGACCTTCTACGGATGACCGTCGATCGGACGCGCTTCTCGATCACTTCCTTTTCGCCCTTGGCGGCAAACTCGCGTCGGACCCGCTCGACTTCGCTGTCCTCAAGGGTGCTGGAGTGGGACTTGACGGCAATTCCAAGGGTCTTCAGCTTTGCGATGAACTCCTTGTTTTCGATCCCGAACTCCTTGGCCAGTTCGTATACTCTTGTCTTGGACATTCTCGAAACCCCCGAGATATTTGGTTCAGCCAGGGCTTGCGCCGTTCGTCACGGTTCAGGCGTTCTCGCCTGCTTCCTTGTCCGTCAACTGCGCCGCCTTTTCTATGATCCCCTGGACCTTATCGACATCCATCCCCGGGATGGCCTTCAGTGCCTCGGGGTCTGCCGATGACAGGGCGGAAACGCTTTTGAAGCCTTCCTTGAAGAGAAGTTCCGCCGTCGCCTCGTCCAGATCAGGGATCTTCATGAGCGATTTGGGCCCTTCCTCCGTCTGCTTTTGAAGCATGCTCTCATTCTTGACATCAATCTTCCAGCCCGTGAGCCTGACGGCAAGCCGCACATTCTGTCCGCTCTTGCCGATGGCGAGCGAAAGCTGGTCGTCGGGCACAATGACCTCCATGGATCTTTCGTCCTCGTACATGAAGACCTTGCTCACCTTGGCCGGCGAGAGGGCCGAGCAGATATACCTCACCGAGTCGTCGGAGAATGGGACGATATCGATCTTCTCGCCCTTGAGCTCCTGGACGACACTCTGCACTCGGGAGCCCCGCATTCCGACGCAGGCCCCGACAGGATCGATATCCTTGTCGTTGGTCCGGACGGAAATCTTGGACCGGTTTCCCGGTTCGCGGGCCACGTTGACGATGTCGATGAAACCTTCGGAGATCTCCGGCACCTCGAGCTCGAAGAGGGCCCGAAGAAAGCCCGGATGGGTGCGGGACAATACGATCTGGGGTCCTTTGGAAATCTTCTTCACATCGACGATAAAGGCGCGGATCCGATCGCCCCGTTTGTAGGTCTCACGGTGGATCTGCTCTGACGGAGGGATCACGGCTTCGGCGCGACCCAGATTCACGATAATACTGCCGCCCTCGAACCGCTGGACGAAGCCGCTTACGATCTGGCTTTTCCTGTCCTTGTACTCGTCGAAGATATTGTCGCGCTCGGCATCCTTGACCTTCTGGATGATGATCTGCTTGGCCGTCTGGACGGCGATCCGACCGAAGCTCGACGCCTCGATCCGCATGCCCAGACTGTCACCGGGTTCGGCTTCCTCGTCGAGATCACGCCTGGCTTCTTCCATGGAGATCTGCGTCTCGGGATCGACCACCTTTTCAACGACCGTCTTGAACTGAAAGACTTCCAGTTCGCCCGCCTCTTCGTTGTACTTGGATTCGAGCTCCACCCTCGCACCCAGCTTTTTTTTCGCCGCGGTGAGAATGGCCGACTCAAGGGCTTCGATGATGACGTCCTTCACGATTCCCTTGTCCTTTCCCATCTGCTCGATGAGACGTTTCAGCTCCGGAAACATGCGTGACCTCCACTTTCAAAGGCTTTTGGCTTGCGGCTCATGGCGTTGGGAAATCCGGTTCCGTTTCTTCGAAAAAAATCATTTCCTTTGCCCTGAGCCCTCCCGAATGCCTGTGATTTCGTATTCCAGATTTGCCTTCTGGATGTTGTCCCGATCGATGCGGACCCTCCTGCCGTCCACGTCTATGATAATGACGTTTCGGCCTTCTTCTGCAACAACCTCGACGAGGGTGCCCACGAAATTCCTTGACCCGGCGATGGGCTCCCGCGACCGGATACGGACCCTGCCGCCGCGGTATTTTTCGAAATCCTTATCGCGGGTCAGAGGCCGGTTGAGCCCCGGGGACGAGACTTCGAGGGTGTAGGGTCCCGGCGGCAGATCATGCACGTTCAGCAGGTCGCCCACCTGGTGGCTGATGGCTGTGCAATCATTCAAGGTGGCACCGCCGCCCTCACGGTCGATGAAGATTCTCACGAGCCACCGGGTCTTCATCTTGAGGCACTCGAGTTCGACCAACTCCAGGCCCTCGGATTCGATGACGGGTTCAATCAGCTCGACGATTTTTTCCCGGTACGTGGACGACATTCTTTGCGTATAGCCTGTGGCGCGAGAAAAGAATAATTTATGCTCTATCCCTGTCCTGAAAATAAAAAAGTGGGCAAAAGGGCCCACTCGAACAGAAACCATTCGAATTTCAGGTGCTTCTCTACCACAGAAAAAAAGCCCTTGCAAGCAAAAAATGCGCCCGATTCCAGGCTACAGGGCCTCGGCAATTGCCTTTCCGATCTCCTGCGTGCCGGCCTTCCCGCCGATATCCTGCGAGCGCGGTCCCTCGCGCAGGACGGTTTCGATGGCACGCACGACCGCGTCAGCCGCGTCTTTGTGCCCCAGGTGCTCCAGCATCAGCGCGCCGGACCAGATCTGGCCGATGGGGTTGGCGACGTTCCGGCCGTAGATGTCGGGCGCCGATCCGTGCACGGGCTCGAAGAGCGATGGGAATTCCCGCTCCGGGTTGAGGTTGGCCGACGGCGCGATGGCGATGGTGCCGGTACAGGCCGGTCCGAGATCCGAGAGGATATCTCCGAACAGGTTGGTGCCCACGACCACGTCGAACCAGTCGGGGTTGCGGACAAACTGGGCCGTGAGGATATCAATGTGATAATAGTCCGTTCGCACCTCCGGGTACTGAACGGCCATTGCCCGCGCCCGTTCGTCCCAGTAGGGCATCGAGATGAAAATGCCGTTCGACTTGGTTGCCCAGGTCAGATGCTTCTTCGGCCGCGTGCGGGCAAGCTCGAAGGCATAGCGCAGGATGCGGTCCACCCCGTGGCGGGTGAAGAGACTTTCCTGCACCACCACTTCTCGATCGGTACCCTCAAAGCTGCGCCCGCCGATAGCGGAATATTCCCCTTCGGTGTTTTCCCGCACGACAATGAAGTCGATATCGCCCGGCTCACGCCCGCGCAGGGGCGATTGGATCCCGGGCATCAGCCTGACCGGACGGACGTTGGCATACTGCTGGAAGCCGCGGCGGATCGGGATCAGCAAGCCCCATACAGAGATGTGGTCCGGCACGCCGGGAAAGCCCACTGCGCCCAGGAAAATGGCATCGTGGCGGCGTATCCGTTCGAGGCCGTCTTCGGGCATCATGCGCCCCGTCTTCGCGTAATACTCGCAGCTCCACGGCAATTCGTCCCACTGAAAGCCGATGTCGAATCTGGCGCCGGCCGCCTCCAGCACCCGGATGCCTTCGGGAACCACTTCCTTGCCAATCCCGTCACCCGGGATCACGGCGATCCTGTACTTGCCCATGTTTTTCTCCTGTTGAAAGACCTGTCCGCCACAATCGATCCGGTTCCTCCGGTATTCGGACCTGTTCGACACGGACACGTCATCTACACAAAAAATATTATAACAGCAACTGCAAATTGACAAGCCGTGGTTCATCCCTCATTGACTTGAGGCCCCGTTTCCGTTATGATGCGTTTCGTCTTTCTTTATATTTTCCCTTTATAGTCAATGAGTTCTACGTTCCAGAGGACCCATGAGGAGGTGTTTCATGCCCGGTGTGCTGCTGGTCGGAAACGGGGCACGTGAACATGCAATTGCCGAAGCCGTCATGCGCTCCGGCCAGAACCCGAAGCTTTTTTCCTACATGAAGACAAACAACCCCGGGATTGCCTCGCTATCGGCAAAAGTCCTCGTCGGATCCTACGAGGATCTGACCGCCATCACGGCCTTCGCAAAGGAAAACGGCGTCGAATTTGCCGTTATCGGGCCTGAAGATCCGCTGAATGCAGGGGTCGTCGATGCATTAGAGGCAGCAGGGATCGCTTCCGTGGGACCCAAGCAGAATCTCGCCCGGCTCGAGACGTCAAAATCCTTCACAAGAAACCTCGTCCGGAAGTACAGCATACCCGGAAATCCCCGCTACGAGACCTTCACATCGACAGACGGGATCGAGACGTTTCTGGCGCAGCTCCCGGGCATCGTCGTAAAGCCTGACGGGCTCACCGGCGGCAAGGGTGTGAAGGTCCAGGGAGATCACTTCCAGACGAAGGAAGAAGCCTTCCAGTATTGCAAAGAAGTCTTGCAGGAATACGGTGTCGTTGTCGTCGAGGAAAAGTTCGAGGGCGAGGAATTCTCACTGCAGTGCATTTCCGACGGCAAGACCGTCGTTGCCACACCGCCCGTCCAGGACCACAAGCGGCGCTTCATCGACGACAAGGGGCCCAACACGGGCGGGATGGGATCCTATTCCGATTCCAATCACAGCCTGCCCTTCATGCGGACGGAAGATGTGCAGGCGGGGCTTGCCATCACGCAGCATGTCGCGGAAGCCATTTACAAGGAAACGGGCGACTATTACAAAGGGGTCATGTACGGCGGGTTCATCATCACCCGCGACGGTGTCCGGCTTCTGGAGTACAATGCACGTTTCGGCGACCCCGAGGCCATGAACATCCTGCCGCTGCTCAAGACGGATTTTGTCGAGGTCTGCCGGGCAATCGTGAACTGCACACTGGACAGACTCCCTGTGGAATTCGAGAAGAAGGCCACCGTCTGCAAGTACATCGTTCCCAGGGCCTACGGGCTTCCCAAGAATCACCCCGATGCGACCTCGATCTCGGCGAAAATCGATGTGGGCGATGTGGGGACCGCCCGGCTCTACTACGCCTCGGTGGACAAAAAGGCCGACGGACTGTACATGACAACCTCCCGGGCCATCGGGGTTGTGGGCATCGCCGCAAGCCTCGTTGAGGCGGAAAAGATCGCCGAGAACGCCATCTCGGCCGTGAAAGGGCCTGTCGATCACCGACCCGACATCGGCACGAAAATGCTCATCCAGCGGCGCATCGACCACATGCGGCAAGTACGGGGCTGAATCCCGGAATCCCTATGGGCAGGATAAGGAAGACTGTTATCAACAAACGACCAGAGGAGCAATGAATGGGCAATACGATCAAGCGTGCGCTCATCAGCGTCACGGACAAGAAAGGGATTGTTGATTTTGCGAAAGGCCTGAAGGCCTTCGGCGTCGAGATCCTCTCGACAGGAGGCACGGCGGCGCAGCTCAAGGCGGCGGGTATCGACGTGACCGACGTTTCCGCCTACACGGGTTTTCCGGAGATGATGGACGGCAGGCTCAAGACCCTGCACCCCAAGGTTCACGGAGGACTGCTGGCGCTTCGCGATCACGCGGCGCACATGAAGGCTGCAGAAACCCACGGCATCGCCATGATCGACATGGTGGTCGTTAACCTCTACCGCTTCGAGGACACCGTGGCCAGAGAAGGCTGCACTCTCGGAGAGGCCATCGAGAACATCGACATCGGCGGGCCGACCATGATCCGCTCGGCGGCGAAGAACTACCGCTTTGTCAGCATCGTCACCGACCCCGACGACTACCCGAAAATCATCCAGGAGATGAAAAAGACAGGCGGAGAGGTCTCCGAGGAGACGAATTTCACGCTCTCCACAAAAGCCTTCCAGCTCACGGCCCGTTACGACGCCGCGATTTCCAACTGGCTGGGAACCCTTCAGCCGGGGGAAGAAAAAAAGGAATTCCCCGACGTCTACACGCTGCAGTTTCTGAAAGTCCAGGATCTGCGCTATGGCGAGAATCCACACCAGAAGGCCGTTTTCTACCGCGAAGGGGCACGGCTTCTGCCCGGGATCGCAGGCGGAAAGCAGCTCCAGGGAAAGGAACTCTCCTACAACAATATCATGGACAGCGACGCCGCCTGGCAGATGGCCTGTGATTTCGAGCTGCCGACTGCAGTCATCATGAAGCACGCCAACCCCTGCGGGGCAGCCACATCCAAGGAAGACCTTCTTGTGGCCTACCGGAAAGCTCTCGAGACCGACCCCGTGTCGGCCTTCGGCGGAATCGTGGCCGTGAACAGGCCCGTCGACAGGAGGGCCGCCGAGGAAATCGCCAAGCTCTTCCTGGAGGTCGTGATAGCCCCGAAATTTGATCCGGAGGCCCTGAGCATATTCGAGTCGAAAAAAAACCTCCGCCTCATTGAAGTCGATCCGTCCTGCGCCGCCGGGACAAAAGGATATGACTTCCGGCGTGTCGTCGGCGGGCTTCTCGTCCAGGAGCGCGACGCCGACGAGACGGACGTCCGCAAGGCAAAGGTCGTCACGAAGCGCGCGCCCACCGAAGAGGAGTACCAGGCACTGGATTTTGCCTGGAGGGTTGTCAAACATGTGAAGTCCAACGCCATCGTTCTCGCCACAAAGGACCAACTCGTCGGCGTGGGCGCGGGCCAGATGAGCCGCGTCGATTCGGTGAAGATCGCCATCATGAAAGCGTCAAGCCCCACGGCGGGTACGGTTATGGGATCGGACGCATTCTTCCCGTTCCGCGACGTCGTGGACACGGCGGCAAAGGCCGGTGTGACGGCCATCATCCAGCCCGGCGGGTCGATCCGCGACGAAGAGTCGATCCGAGCCGCCGATGAGCATGGGATTGCAATGGTGTTCACGGGCGTGAGGCATTTCAAACATTAATCAGGATCGAGGAACGAGGGCCGAGGAAGGAAAGGATTTTTCCTCTCAGAAACTTCGATTCTCGCACCTTGTACCTCGCGCCGAAAGCATGACAGACAGGAGGGCGAGATGAAGGCCAAGAAGAAGGAGGCGGTGTTGGTGAGCGTGTTGATGGGAAGCGATTCGGATCTTCCCATCATGAAGGAGGCGCTGGAGACACTTAAGAAGTTCGATATTCCCTATGAGCTCTTTCTCACCTCGGCTCACCGCACCCCGGAGCGAACGACGAGTTTCGCCCGGGAGGCCGAGGAGCGAGGCGTCCGGGTCCTCATCGTCGGCGCAGGGGCAGCGGCCCACCTGGCCGGGGTGATCGCCTCGCAGACGAGGCTCCCCGTCATCGGCGTGCCCATCGATGCCACCTCTCTCGGCGGCCTCGACGCGCTGCTCTCCACGGTCCAGATGCCCGCAGGAATTCCCGTGGCGACCATGGCCATCGGCAAGGCGGGAGCACGAAATGCCGCCCTCATGGCCGCAAGGATCCTCGCCCTGGGCGATGCGTCCCTCCAAAAGAAGCTCCAGCTGCATTCCGAACAGATGGCCCGCGAAGTAGAGGAAAAACACAAAAAGCTAGAATGCCTGTGAGCATCCAGGCGGTGCGAAGAAGGCGGGCACAGGCCCCGGGGTTTCCCATTTTTTCTGTGCCTTGCGCCTTTTGCCGGAATCAGCTGAGGCACACCTGGGACAACCGGGCGACGTTATCCTCTTCCCCCAGGGCGATCAGCTTATCCCCATCCTGGATAACGTAGCCAGCCACGGGATTGAAGATCATTTTTCCCGAGTCTTTTTTCACGGCTACGATGATGAGCCCGTAGCGCTGGCGGATTTCGGATTCCTCTAGGGATTTCCCAATCAGGGGCGAACCCTCGCAGATGGGAAGCTCATCCATGCGAAGCTCCAGGCTCTGCCTCCGAGTGGTGATTTCTATGAAGTCCAGCATGGCGGGACGCAGGATGGCCATGGCCATCCGGTTTCCGCCCAGCGTGTAGGGAGACATGACGCGATCCGCGCCGGCCCGAAGCAGCCGGTGCTCCGACTCTTCCTCCTCGGACCGCGAGAGAATCCAGATTTTTGGATTCAGCTCCTTGGCGGTGAGGATCACATAGAGATTCTGTGCATCCGAAGGCAGCACACAGACAATTCCCCTGGCCCGCTTGATCCCGGCCCCGATGAGGCACTTGTCGTGGGTCGAATCGCCCCGGAAGTAGACAAAGCCTTCCTCCTGGATTCTCTGAATCACTTCGGGACTGTTGTCCATCACCACGAAGGGCACCTTCTCCGCAGCCAGTTCCCTGGCGATGAGCATGCCGATTCGGCCGCATCCGCAGATGATGTAATGATTGCTCATTTTCTCGATGGTCTTTTCCATCTTTCCTCTCCCCATGAGTTTCATCAAACGGCCTTCCAACATGATCTGGGCCACCAGACCGACCGTGTAGAGCATGGTGCCGACGCCGAAGATGACGAGCACGACGGTGAACAGCATCCCTGTCGAGCTCTTCGGTGCGAAATCGCCGTAGCCCACCGTGGTCAAGGTCAGGACAGTGGTGTAGAAAGACTCGAGGATGTTCCAGCCCTCGATGAAGTGAAAGCCGGCGGTTCCTATTGCGATGAGGGTCAGGATGAAGATGAGGGCTATTTTGAGATTGTTGGGCATCCTGTCGACGTCCTTCGGCATGATCCTGTTTCCTATTTATCAAACAACGTACTGAAATCAAACCTTTTTCCCTTCCAGCCCGATTATCGATTGAACATTGTGTTGATTTCCGATAAAACCCATTCATGAATCAGAAGGGTCCTGAGTTTGCGAAAATCTACACCGGCAAGGCGCTCATCGCCGATCCGATTTACCAGTACGCATGGTTCACCGTTCCGGGACCGGGGTCCCCGGGGGAAAAGACGGAAAAGGATCTCCTCGATTCGCCCTGGTTGCAGCGCCTCAGAAGGATCCACCAGCTCCAGAGCGCCCGCTGGGTCTACCCTGCCGCCGAGCACAGCCGGTTCCAGCACTCCCTGGGCACCATGCACATGGCCGGCGAGTTCAGCAGGCACCTCTACCCCAGCCTGAAAAGCGTCTGCCCCGATGCGCCCTCGGTGAACTTCGTCGAGCAGCTTGCCCGGCTCGCGGGTCTTCTCCACGATGTGGGGCACGGTCCCTTCGGTCACTTCTTCGACGACCACTTCCTCGATCAATACGGGATTACTCACGAGGATCTTGGCCAGAAGATCATCGTGAGAAAGCTGGCAAAGACGATCTCGGCCATGCGGCGCAGTCCCACCGGTCCCTTTGAAAAGAGGGAAGCGCTCGACCCCGCCCAGATCGCCTACCTCATCAAAATGCCCACCGGGCAGGATGCAGGGAAGCCGCGGTGGCTGGAGCTTTTGCGGCAGCTTTTTTCGGGCATCTACACGGCCGACAACCTCGACTACGTCCAGCGCGATGCCTTCATGACGGGCTTTTCCCTCGACATGGTGGACATTTCGCGCCTCCGCTTCTACACGTTCTTCACCGAAGAGGGCCTTACCCTTCACCAGGCAGGCATATCGGCCCTTTCGAGGTTCCTGAACGCCCGGCTCAACCTGTACAGGAACGTCTACTACCACCGTACCACCCGGGCGCTCGACCTGCACCTGCAGGAGATCTTCCGCGAAACCATGGACCTGTTGCTGCCCCGGAATCCCTCGAAGGCCCTCGACGATTATCTCGAGTGCGACGAGTGGACTCTCTTCCGGGATGTTCAGCGCTGGGGCCGCAATCCGGACCCGCAAAAGCGCAGGCTCGGCAGGGAGTGGGAAAAGCTCCACAACCGGGAGGTCAAGTGGAAGATGTCCTTCGTCACGGAGCTCTCCCTCGACGAGCTGCCCCGGGGCATCCGCTACTCGGGAGCAACGGACTACGAGGATGAAATCCGCAGACACCTTCCCCGGAATTTGCGCAGAACCTCTTTCCGCGTCGATCTCGCCTCACAGGACCCCAGACCTCTAAACCCCATCACGGAGGAAAACAAACGGATCAACATCTACAACCCTTCTACGGGAATGACCTCGCCGGAGCCGCTCGTGGACATCTACCGGTTCATCCCGGCCAGGGTGGTTCATTTCCGGGTCTTCGCCCTCTCCCACATCCACGACGAGACCCTGGCCCGGGCTGCAGAAAAGGCGCTGGACTCGCTTAGTGGCCAATCCAAAACAAACATCTGACGGACTGGTGAAAAAGGAAGCATCGGTGGCCGCAAAGGAAACGACAGACATCACCCTCTTCGTCAGGACCTCCGACGAGGAAATCGCTCACTGGGACCGCAAGAGGATTGTCGATGCCCTCATGCTGGAGACCTATGTCGACCCCGACACGGCCGAGGCGATCAGTCTCGACGTCGAAAAGCAAATCATGGCCTCGGGACTCACGTACCTGACGGCGCCCCTGATCCGGGAGCTTGTCGACGCGAAGCTCATGGAGAGGGGCCTCGAGCAGGCCCGGCGCATGCACACCCGCCTCGGCTTCCCCCTCTACGACGTCAGCCAGATCATCCTTCACCAGAATAAGGAAAATGCCAATCTTCCTCACGGGCCCGAGGCATCGAACCTGATCCTTGCCGAGGGCATCAAAAAGGAGTATGCCCTGCACGGTGTCTTCTCTCAGGATATCGGGGACGCTCACGTGAGAGGGGATCTGCATCTCCATGATCTGGGCTACATCGATCGACCGTACAGCTCAAGCCAGACCCTGGAGTTCGTCAAAAAGTTCGGCCTCTACCTCCCCAACCCCTTTTCAGCCTCGAAGCCCGCCAGGCACGCAGAAGTGCTGCTGGCCCACATGGTCCGTTACAGCGCCGTCCTGCAGGGCTATTTTTCGGGGACTGTCGGCTGGGATGCCGTCAATGTCTTTTTTGCCCCTTACCTGGAAAAACTCTCGGGTCGGGAGATCGGACAGATCGCCCAGATGCTCGTCTTTGAGTTCTCCCAGCTTGCCGTGTCCCGTGGCGGCCAGGCCATTTTTACGGAGATCGGCATCTACTGGGAGATCCCCCGGCATCTGCGCGACGTCCCTGCCATCGGGCCCGGAGGAGAGTTCACGGGAAAGACCTACGGTTATTACGCAAAGGATGCGCAGCGCTTTGCCCGGGCTCTCTTCGACATCTACCGGGAAGGAGACGCCCTGGGAAGCCCCTTCTTCTTCCCGAAGCCGCTTCTGCGGATCACAGAGGACTTCTTCGAGACGACCGGCCACGAGGATTTCCTGCTTCACGTCTGCGAGGTGGCGGCCGAGAAGGGAAACCCCCACTTTGTCTTCGATCGCAACCAGACCCTCAAGGCCCTGCGGTGCTGTCGCCTCGACTTCCCGGGTGACCGCCGGGCCCAGGAAGAGGCCCGCAATCCCTGGCAAATGCGCTATGCCTCCATCCAGAATGTGACCCTGAATCTCCCGAGGCTGGGGTATCTTGCCGAGGGCAACGACACGCGCCTCTTCTCTCTCATCTCGGAGCGCATGGAGATCGTTGCCAAGGCGCACGTGCAGAAGAGGCAGTTCATTGAAAAGCTCCTTGCCCTCGGTGACGGGGGGCCGCTGGCACTGCTCTCCATGGATTGCGAAGGGTCGGCCTACTTGAAACTGGATCAGGCGACCTGTCTCATCGGGATGGTGGGACTCAACGAACTCGTTCAGATCCACCGTAACAGTCAGCTCCATGAAAACGACACGGCGCTGCGATTCGGGATCAGCGTCCTCGGACATATGCTGAAGATGGCGGCCAAGCTCAGCCGGAAGCACAGCATGCGCTTCATCCTCGAGCAGACCCCGGCCGAGAGCACTGCCTACCGGTTTGCCCGGCTCGATCTCAAATACCATTCCCCCCCGTCGGGGCGTCTCGTGCGGGGCGACATCGTCCGGGGCGAACTCTACTACACAAACTCGACGCAGCTGAACATCGCCGCAAAGACAGACCCATTCACGCGCGTCAAGAGCGAGGGCCATTTTCACCCGCTCATCGACGGGAATGCCATCTCCTCGATCTGGCTCGGCGAGTCCAAACCGGATGCCTCCGAGCTCGCCCGATTCGTCACAAGGGCCTTCCACGAAACGGCAAGCAGCCAGATCGTATTTTCTCCCGAATTCACCGTCTGTTTTGCGTGTCGCCGGACCGTACGCGGTCTCAAACCGTCCTGCCCGGACTGTGGTTCTGCACGGGTTGAAGGAATCAGCCGTGTCGGCGGGTACCTGACCCACACTTCCCGGCTCAACCGCGGAAAGGTTGCAGAACTTCGCGACACATTCCGGGCTTCCACCCTCGCTTAGCCTCCCCTCCCCTGCTTTTTCATAAAATCACGTTTCCTCTCACCGGGTTCCTTGACATCACCCCGGCCGATACATAAATTGCACTTCGAGGAAGCGAAACGGAACATGCCTTTCGCTGAAAATATCTTTCATATCAGCTTCTTGGATCCATCCCCCTCCCGGAGGATGGCAGCCAGTGGAAACTGGACACGTTTGGAGCATTGGGTGGAGAAAATCGAAGACATCATCAAGCGGATTTTTCGTGACAGCAATCAGCTGAAAGAGGCTTTTCTGCGCGAAAACCTCGACAAAGTCATCCGGATTGTCGATGTCATCACGGAAGCGCTGAAGAAAGGCAACAAGGTCCTGCTGTTTGGAAATGGCGGCAGCGCTGCCGACGCGCAACACATTGCCGGCGAGTTCGTCAACCGCTTCCTCATCGAGCGACCTCCCCTGCCGGCGATTGCGCTGACGACGGACACGTCGGTCCTGACAAGCATCGGCAACGACTACGATTTTTCGGAAATCTTCTCCAAACAGATACGGGCCCTCGGCCAGGAAGGTGACATCGCCTGGGGGTTCAGCACGAGCGGAGGTTCCGTCAATGTCATCAAGGCTCTCGAGGCAGCAAAGAAAAAAGGGCTCATTACGATCGGGTTCACGGGGCGTGACGGCGGTACCGTAGGGCTGATTTCCGATTATCATCTCAATGTGCCATCCAACGTAACCCCCCGGGTTCAGGAGGTGCATATCGTCGCTTCGCACACCATCTGCGAACTCGTGGACTGGAAGCTGTTCCAACGGCCGGATCACGCATAACCGGGAAAGAAAAGATACGGACGCACATGGGGAACAAAACGAAGCACCGGAAAGAAGACGAGAGCATTCACCCGACGGCCCCCAAGGGGGTACCGGAGGCACGTCCTCTCGAACAACCGGCAGAGGATTTCGCGCCGGAGGTCAAGGGAGAGGAAAGCTTGACTGCGCGCCTGGAAGCAAAGGGAAAAGAAGCTGCCGAGACTCATGATCGGTACCTGCGCGCCATGGCGGAGATGGATAATTACAAAAAGCGCGCGGCTCGAGACAAAGAAGACGCGATAAAATACGGCAATGAAAAGCTGATTAAGGACATTCTGCCAATTCTGGACAGCCTCGACCGGGCCCTCCACCAGTCATCAGACCTGTCGGTCCGGAACAACTTCGAGGCCTTCCAGAAGGGTCTTGAGCTTATCCATTCTCAAATTCTGGGGTGCCTGGAGAAGAACGGGGTTCGCAAGATTGTTTCCAGGGGAGAGGAATTCGACCCGGACAGGCATCAGGCCCTTATGCAGGTAGAAACGCAGGATATGGAAAACAACCGGGTCGTCGATGAATACGAAAGCGGGTACACGCTGCATGGACGGTTGCTGAGACCTTCCAAGGTTTCCGTTTCGAAAAACGTCTCGAAAGACGATAGGGACAATAACTAGCATCTCGAGCAGTACAGGAGGTTTGAGCATCATGGGAAAAGTGATCGGAATCGATTTGGGCACGACGAACTCTTGCGTGGCCATTATGGAAGGCGGCGACCCCGTCGTGATCGCGAACCAGGAGGGAAGCCGGACTACGCCGTCGATGGTTGCCTTCACCGATAAAGGGGAGCGTCTCGTAGGCCAGTCGGCCAAACGCCAGGCCGTCACGAACCCCGAGAACACCGTCTATGCCATCAAGCGACTCATCGGGCGGAAGTTCTCTGCCCGGGAGGTCCAGTACGACAAGGGAATCGTGGCCTACAAGATCACCGAGGCCCCCAACCGCGATGCCCAGATCACCGTGAAAGGTCGAGACTACAGCCCGGCGGAAATTTCGGCATTCATCCTCATGAAAATGAAGCAGACCGCAGAGGACTACCTGGGCGAGAAGGTGACCGACGCCGTCATCACCGTTCCCGCTTACTTCGACGACTCGCAGCGCCAGGCAACCAAGGATGCCGGCAAGGTTGCGGGGCTCAACGTTCTTCGTATCATCAACGAGCCCACGGCGGCCTCGCTTGCCTATGGCCTCGACAAGAAGAAAGACGAGAAGATTGCCGTTTTTGACCTGGGCGGCGGAACCTTCGACATCTCCGTTCTCGAACTGGGTGATGGGGTCTTCGAGGTGAAGTCCACAAACGGCGACACGCACCTGGGCGGAGAAGATTTCGACCAGCGCCTGATGGACTATGTCTGTGAAGAGTTCCAGAAGGATCAGGGCATTGACCTGCGCAAGGACCGCATGGCCCTGCAGCGCATCAAGGAAGCCGCGGAGAAGGCCAAGATGGAGCTCTCCACGGCCATGGAGACGGACATCAACCTCCCCTTCATCACGGCCGATGCCTCCGGGCCCAAGCATCTTCTCATGAAACTGACACGGGCAAAGCTTGAGGCCCTCGTGGAGGAACTCATCCAGAAGATCGTGCCGCCCTGCCAGATGGCGCTGAAGGACGCCGGGCTCTCCCCGAAGGATATCGATGAGGTGATCCTTGTCGGCGGAATGACCCGCATGCCCCGTGTCCAGCAAAAAGTGCGCGAGATCTTCGGCAAGGAACCTCACAAAGGGGTGAACCCCGATGAAGTGGTGGCCGTCGGTGCCGCCATCCAGGCGGGTGTTCTCTCCGGTGAAGTGAAAGACGTGCTGCTTCTCGACGTCACGCCGCTGTCCCTGGGAATCGAAACGCTGGGCGGTGTCCTGACAAAGCTCATCGAGAAAAACACGACCATCCCCACCAAGAAGAGCCAGGTCTTTTCCACGGCCGCCGACAACCAGCCCGCCGTGAGCATCCACGTGATCCAGGGCGAGAGAGCCATGGCGGCGGACAACAAGACGCTGGGGCGCTTCGAGCTCGTGGGGATTCCTCCCGCGCCGCGCGGTCTGCCGCAGATCGAGGTTGCCTTCGACATTGATGCCAACGGGATTGTCCATGTTTCCGCCAAAGATCTCGGCACCGGAAAAGAGCAGAGCATCCGCATCACCGCCTCGAGCGGTCTTTCCAAGGATGAGATCGAAAAGCTGGTGCGCGAAGCCGAGTCCCACGTCGAAGACGACAAGCGCAAGAAGGACCTCATCGAGGCCCGAAACCAGGCTGACGCGCTCGTTTACCAGATCGAGAAAAACATCAAGGAATTCGGCGACAAGATCGACGCCTCGGAAAAGGCGAAGATCGAAGACCATGTGGCAAAAGTCAAGAAAGCCCTTGAGGGCGACGACGCGGCCGCCATCCGGAGCGCCCAGGAAGAACTCGCCCAGGCATCCCACAAGCTCGCCGAGGCCATGTACGCCAAGACGGCGGGGCAGCAGCAGGCCGGGGGGGCCGGACCGGAAACCGGACCGAAGACCGCCGGCGGCAAGAAGGACGACAACGTCGTCGACGCCGAGTTCGAGGAAAACAAGTAACCGGGCTTTCCCGGAAGGCCTGACGCCCCCACGGTGTCAGGCCTTTTTTTTAGCAGGCGGAAATGTCAGGCGGCGGGAATCCGGTTCCTGTATGGACAGTTGAAAAACACCGGCAAAAGAGTATATACGAAGGTGGCGGCCTTCCGGTCTGCTCAACTGGACAGACAAAAAGATATGAAACAACCCCTGCTCCTTCTTGCTCTTTGCGCAGCCACCCTTTTGCTGCCCGCGGCTGCTTTCCCTCAGGTTGCAGCACCCCAAGAGCAGATCATCATCGGTGCGTTGTTGCCGATGACGGGGAAGCAGGCGGCCCTGGGAAACCGCGTTCTCGACGGGATAATTGCCGGGCTTGGCCTTTACGACAGAGAGCGCACCGTACCGCTTGCGCTTCAAATCGAAGACTACGGTGGCGATCCCGCCGCCGCGAGCCGGGCTGTTGCGAAACTCGCCGGAGATCCGCGCGTTCTGGCCGTCATCGGCCCCCCGGAATTCGAAGCGGCAGCACGGGCGGCCCGGGAAGCGCAGTTCTCGCAGTTGCCTCTGCTTGTCTTGAGCCCTGTCGACATGGTCGAAGGATCCGGAGATTTCGTCTTCAGCGATCAGCGCTCCGACGACAGGGAGGCCAGGACCATGGCCGCTTATGCCGTCAGGGACCTCGGTCTTTCCCGCCTTGTCATCTTCTATCCCGACAACACCTACGGGACATCCATGATGGACGCCTTCCGGGCTGAAGCCCAGCGTCTGGGCGGGAAGATCCGCCGCATCCAGTCTTACAAACCGGATCAGACTGACTTTTCCATGGAAATCAAAAAACTTGCGGCAATCAAATCGCCCCGCCCCGCCCCGAAAAAAAAGGGGGGCGAAGCGGCAAATATCCCCCTGCCGGTTCTTGATTTTGACGCGCTCTATATCCCGGATACTTTCCGGCGCCTGCGGATGATCCTGCCGCAGCTTGCCTTCCATGATGTGCGAGGCATTCAGCTTCTCGGCACCTCCCAATGGTACTCCCCCGAGGGACTCCGCAAGGAAGCGGAATACTTTGAGGGCGCTGTGATGACGGCGCCTTTCTTCGCGGAGAGCAGCAAACCGCTGGTGAGAAATTTCACGGACGCCCTCTACGGGGCCACAGGTCGGGAGCCGGACTACCGGGAAGCACTGGCATATGATACGGCAAGGATGCTCCGGGAGGCCCTTCGCGACAGAGGCGTCACGAACCGCGGATCCTTGAGGGACCGCCTGAAGCAGACCGAGGCCTTCGAGGGCGTGACAGGCTGGGTGCGCATGACAAAAAAAGGCGAAATGCAGCGGGGGTCATTTATCCTGAAGGTGGAGGGGAAGCAGATTATCGATGTCACCCCGGCCTATTGAAAGGCTATTTTTGCTGTCCTCTAACTTCGCTGTTCAGAATCCTGCTCGAGTCATTACCAATTAGGACTAGTAATCATGAGATTTTTGCTGACCAACGACGATGGGATTTATGCACGGGGCCTTGGCGCCCTCTACCAGGAACTTTCGAAGGATGCTGAATGCATCGTGGTGGCCCCCGAGGTGGAACAGAGCGCGGTGGGGCACGCCATCACCATTTCGAGACCCCTCATGGTCCGGCAGGCCAGGAAAAATGGCCAGTTCATGGGATGGGCCGTGGCGGGAACGCCGGCAGACTGCGTCAAGATCGGCCTCCGTGAGCTCTCGGACAGACCCGTTGACCTTGTCGTTTCAGGCATCAACCTCGGGGCCAACGTGGGCATCAACGTCCTGTATTCCGGGACCGTTTCCGCTGCAACGGAAGGCGCAATCCTCGGAGTTCCCTCCATCGCCATTTCTCTGGGGACCCACAACCGTGACGCCGATTTCACCTTCGCCGCCCGGTTCGCGCGGAAAGCGGCGCGATTCATGCTGAACGATTACCCGGACAGACGAATCCCGCTGAACATCAACGTCCCCGCCATCCCGGAAAAGGACATCAAGGGAGTCGTCGTCACCCGCCAGGGGCAGGCCCGCCTCATGGAGGAGTTCGAACGGCGTACCGATCCGCGGGAGAACGTCTATTACTGGCTTGCCGGCGAAACGCAGATCCTGGAGTCAGAGGAAAACGGAACGGACTTCCTGGCCCTCCGAAACGGCATGATCTCCATCACGCCCATCTATTATGACATGACCCGTTACGACATGCTGGAGGGCCTCAGGGGAAAAATCGACAAACTCACCCTTGACTAGTTCATGGTTCAAACGGCTTGTTACCCTCTACTGTACGGGGCCTGACACCGGATGCCATGCCGGACCAAAATATCTTCCTGAAATATTCAGGGAAGTGAGCTGGCTCTGAAGAGAAGCTTTCAATCGGCTATCCTTAACGAAGAATAAGGCAGAGCCGATCTACTCAGACTGTCTCCATCCTTTCGACTAATACACCGATAGGCGTTTTGCAGGATGATTCTAGTTTGTTTATGACGAGATACTTTAATGTCTCGACTTCAAAGACAATTCCATGCGATCATGCTGCCAGCTGGTCCGAATCTTGCCTTCATTAAAAAACGACTTCATAACTACTGCGTCCAAATGTAACTCATATCGAAAACCATATAATCTTCAAAAGTCAGATAATGAGGAATTTATCGTCATGGAAACGGGCAACCAATCTTCTCATCCCGGCGATAGGCATCCTATCGATTGGATTGCCAAACCCTCTTCTATCGTGTTTGCCGCTGTCGGCTTATTCATTCTAATCTTTGGATTCGCCATTTTCCTGGGCTGCCGGCATTTTGAAACCACAAGGCACAATGCCCTGAGTGCTGACAAGACAACGGCAACCCTCCTCGCAGACCTCCTCCTGGAGCGCAACAAAGCAACCATAGGAATCCTCCAGTCCTATGCTCAGCGGCCCCGCTTCATCGATGCGGTGAAGGATAAGGACCTTGAAGGTGTTTACAAGCACCTGTCCGACCTCAAGAAGAATGCCGAAATCGACCTGACCTTCGTGACGGACAAACGGGGCATTCTCTTGGCGAATTTCCCGGTGTTTCCGGAAGCAATAGGAAAGGACCTGTCGAGCCGTGACTGGTATAAAGGAATCAGCTCCAACTGGAGGCCTTACATTTCCAATGCCTTTAAGCTGATCGTCGGCGATCAGGCGCTGGCAGTAGCCCTTAGCGTTCCTGTCGTCGATGAGAAAGAACGGGTCATCGGGATACTCGGAACCACCCAACGGCTCAGTTTTCTGGATGACGCCATCGAGCGGGTGCCTTTCAGTTCTTATACATCCGTGAGCGTGCTCGACCGGGCAGGGCAGATCCTGTACAGCAACAAATATCCTTATCAGGAAAACATTGCGGATCATCGATTCTTTCCGACCGTTGCATCGGCGTTGCGGGAAAGACAGCAGCAGTTTGAAATAACCGATCCGCAGAAAGATCAGGAGAAAAGTCATCTCTCCGTTGCTCCCGTGGGAGACAGCGGATGGTCGGTTGTCATCGAGAGATCCCAGAAAGACATTTATGCATCAGAATTCAGACGTTTTATCGAGATCGGGGCTACTTCCTTCCTGTTGTTCCTGCTGCTCATTTTCTTCCTGGTTTACGTGAGAAAAGTTTCCCTGTTCAGAAAAACAGAGGGACTCCTGAAAGCGGAGGCGGCGCTGGCCCGTAGCCGGGAGGAACTGAAGGCCGTCTACGACCACTCGCCGGTGATGATGTGCGTACTGGATGCGGACCGGCGCCTGCTCTATGCGAATCCGGCCTTCACGGCATTTACAGGCGTTTCCGAAGATGACCTAAAAGGCGGGCAAGCTTGCGGCGTGTTCGGCTGCATCAATGCCCTGGATGATCCGAGCGGTTGCGGCTTCGGGACGAACTGCCGGGATTGTACGTTACGACTGGCCATCGAGGACACTCTCAAGACTGGAGCCGAACACCTCAACGTCGAGCACCATACGACATGGATGCGCGATGAAGAGCCGCGAGAAGTCGTGCTGCTGGGATCCACGGCACTCATTCATACGGCTGACCAGACCCACCTGCTGCTCTGCCTGCACGATATCACCGAGCGGAAGCGGGCCGAGGGAGTATTGCAGTCCACCCTGCAACGCTTCTATACAGTTCTTTCGAGCCTGCGTAGCGCTATTCTGCTTGTGACAGACGAGGGTCGGGTTGAGTATGCCAATCAAGCATTCTGCGACTACTACGAACTGCAGGACTCACCGGAAGACCTCAGACATCTCCCGTCAGATGAGATGATGGAAAAAATCAAAAATGCGTATCTCAATCCTGACGAAGCTGCATCCCGCATCGGTGAAATCGTCGGTCGCAGACATCCTGTGATAGGCGAAGAAGTTGCTTTGCGGGGCGGACGGACATGCCTGCGAGATTTCACACCCTTATATGTAGATGGAAAATCGTACGGCCGTCTATGGCATCACTGGGACATCAGCGATCGAAAGCGGGCCGAGTCGGAACGTCGAGAGCTGGAAGAGCGTCTGAATCGTGCCGAGAAGATGG
>CAZVLL010000016.1:0-54790 GCA_964628025.1 uncultured Syntrophaceae bacterium | reverse complement strand
AACGCCACGGTGAACACCGTCGCCCCCACGGGGACGATCAGCATTATCGCCGGCTGCTCGAGCGGCATCGAGCCGCTCTTTGCGATCAGCTTCGTGCGCAATGTCCTTTCGGGTACTCGGCTCTTCGAGATCAATCCCATCTTCGAGCGTGTCGCCCGGTCCCGGGGCATCTACAAGCGGGAGATCCTTGCCGAGATCGCCCGATGGGGCACCCTGCAAAAGATCAAGGGAATCCCGAGGGACATCAAGCGGGTCTTCGTGACGGCCTTCGACGTGGAGCCCGAGCAGCATCTGCGCATCCAGGCCGCCTTCCAGGAGCACTGCGACAACTCGGTGTCCAAGACGATCAATCTCCCCGCAGAGTCAACCATCGACGACGTACGCAACATCTACCTGACGGCGCACAAGCTCCGCTGCAAGGGAATCACCATCTATCGTTACGGGAGCCGGGCCGAGCAGGTTCTCTCCTTTCGGGGTGCCGACGGCGGCCCTGTGATTCTCGAGGAGGATCTCGTTGCGGCGGACTCAGAATTTGCGGGCGGCTGCATGACGGGAACATGCACCTTCTAACGACAGGCTCAAGGCGAAAATAAAAAATGGAAACCCAGAAAACGGTGGAGCGAATCAGAACGTTTACCTGGAGCGATCCCATGATCGGGGCCAAGGCGGCACTCACGCTGAGCGGACTCGATTACCTGCGCGGCATGGGCCGGGGCGACTACCCTCCTCCCCCCATCGTGGATCTCGTCGATTTTCATTTTTCCGAGGTCGAGGAAGGGCAAATCGCTTTTCTGTTTACACCCGCCGAGTACCATTACAACCCCATCGGCTCCGTCCACGGAGGGGTGATCAGCACGCTGCTGGACTCGGCGCTTTCCTGCGCCGTCCACTCGACCCTTCCGGCAGGCACGGGCTACACGACTCTCGAGATCAAGGTGAATTACGTCCGCGCCGTCACGGCAAAGACGGGCCCCATGCGTTGCGAGGGGAAAGTCATCCATCGGGGAGGCAATGTGGCCACATCGGAATCGTTTCTGACCGATGCTGAAGGCAAACTCTACGCCCACGCCACTGGAACCTGCATGCTCTTCAAGATCGGGAATGCATCCCAAAAAGAGGGGAAATAATGAAAAAGAGTCGCGTTGAGGAAGTGACAACAGCGCACGCAGAGGGGTTCAGCTGTGCCCAGGCCCTGCTCGCGGTCTATGGGCCGGAGCTGGGCATGGACAGGGAAACGGCGCTGAAGGTCGCCGGCGGCTTCGGCAGCGGGATAGCCCGCATGGCCGGGACCTGCGGGGCCGTTACGGGCGCCTGCATGGTTATCGGCCTTGTGCACGGCATGACAAAGAAAGGGGATCTGCAGCAGAAGGAGTTCTCCTATGCGGTGGTCCAGGAGTTCGCCGAACTGTTCAAAGCGCGCCACAAGACCATCGTATGCAGCGAACTCATGGGCGTTGACGTGAGCACCCCGGAAGGATTCATTGCCGCCAAGGAGAAAAATATTTTCCGTACGATCTGCCCGACGTACATCCGGGACGCAGCGGAGATTCTCGAAGAACTGCTGGTTGACTCCCTCGGGAAATAACGCCGAACAAGGGTCAAAAACAGAATGGGCCCCTGTTCCTTGTTTCGTGGAAACAGACCGTGAAGAAAAAAGAAACTCGCCAGCTGATGGACCTGTTCTCGGTCGGACCGGCAACGGTCCGCGACCTGAAGATTCTGGGGATCTCCCGGGTGGAGCAGTTGGTCGACAAGGATGCGCGAAAACTCTACGATCGTCTCGGCAAATTGTCAGGAAAGCGCTGCGACCCCTGCATGATGGACGTCCTCTCCGCAGCGATTGCCCAGGCGCAGGATCCCACGCTGCCGAAAGAGAAGCGCAAGTGGTGGTATTGGAGTCGAATCAGGAAATCTCTCGGGAAATAGCTGCGGTTCTGTGCCAGACTCACTTCAGGTAGTCGCCTGCCGACAAAACCTCCGCGTAAATCCCCTGCAGCGCCGCCATGAAGGCTCCGTGAACAGCCCAGGCCGGGACAACTTCCCCTTTGAAGGTCAGGTTCTTCGTCGCGCAGGCATCCTCGATGACCGTGCATTTGAATCCGAAGTCGAAGGCCGCCCGCGTGGTGGCATCAATGCACATCTGCGACATGGCGCCGCAGACAACAACATGCTCGACCCCTTCCTTTTTCAGCAGATCCAGAAGGTTTGTTCCCCGGAAGCTGTTCGGGAAGTACTTCGTTACCACGGGTTCAGCAGGCAGGGGTTCAACGGCGGGATGAATCTCGGCACCCGCGGTATCGGGGATGAAGAACGTCGCCCCTGCCCGTTTCGAAAGATGCCGAACGTGAAAAACGGGGCCCGCTTGAGCCCGGAAATGCTGCAAAAGGTCGCTTGCCTTTCCGGCTGCCGCTTCCATCCCCGAAAGTTGCATTGCCCCGCCCGCAAAGTAATCGTTTTGAATGTCAACCAGCAGCAGTCCTCGTTTCATGATCCTCTCCGTTCAGGCCCGGGCCCCCGTTAAAGCCTCGATCCTCTTTATTTCTTCAAACAGTCTCTGATTTACCGGTGTGGGCACACCATAACGGCTGCCCAGCTTGATCATGGTCCCGGCGAACATTTCGACTTCCGTTTTCCGGCCGGCCTCGACATCCTGGAACATGGACGTTTTTCCTGCCGGATTCAGACCCCCAAGCACCTTGTACCATTCCTCAATGTCCTTCTCGCCCAGATCGACGTTGATCGCCCGGGCAAGTGCAATCACTTCCCGCATGGCCGAATCCATCAGTTCCCCGGCTTCGGGAGAAGAGCGCAAGGCACCATAGTTCGCCCTGAGGACGGCGGAGGTCTGGTTGGCCCCCACATTGATCATGTACTTGAACCAGAGGCTGCGGATCATATCCGGCGGAATCACACAGGCGATCCCGGCCCGGTCAAAAAGTTCCTTGATTCGTCGGACGCGATTCGTCATCCCGGGGTTTTTCGACTCGCCGAAAAATATCCGCCCCTGGTTTGTGTAGTTGACGCTGTTCCCCTCCCTGAGGGCATCGATGCCGAGCGTCAGGCCGTAGACGACCTTGTCCATCCCGTAAACAGCGCCGATCCGCTCTTCGCTGTCGATGCCGTTCATGACGGAAAGAATGGTTGTCCCCGGACCGACGGCCTGCCGTATCTCGGCAATTGCCTGGTCGAGATGATGATGCTTGACCGCCACGATGAGCAGGTCCGCAGACACTGCTTCTTCGGGCCGCACCACGTCGATGTCGTAGCGCTTGTCGTTCACGACGACACCGTCGCTCTTCAATCTATCGTAGCGCCCGCCACTCGCGATGAAGAGTACACCGTGGGGATCCAGTTCGTAAAGGATGCTGCCGTAAGCCGCCCCGAGGGCCCCGGCACCGATGATGGCGATGGTTTCGATCGATGGTTTCATGGACTCCGACTATTTTTTCGCTTTCTGTTTCTCCGCCGTCCTCTGCAGCTCTTTCTCCAACCGGATCGCCTTTTTCAGTTCAGCGAACAGGATCTTGTTTTTTGGACGGTCGGTAATCTCATGGATGTCGATGTAACGGATGACTCCGAACTTGTCGAGGACAAAAATGGCGCGTTCCGAAAAACCTTCTTTTCTCCTTACCCCGTACTTCTTCGCCACGGCAGCCTGCGGACAGAAGTCGCTCAGCAATGGGAAGGTGATCCCCCCGAGGCTATCCGCCCATGCCTTCAGGCAGGGTACGTGGTCGACGCTGATGCCCAGGACCTGGGCATTGAGCCCCTCGAACTTGTCCATTTCGGACTGGTACGAGGGAAGCTGGTTTGTTCAGACCGGTGTCCAGGCCAGGGGGAAAAATGCGATGACGACAGGACCCTTGCCGAGACACTTACCGAGTGTCACCTTTCCGCCGAGGTGGCTTGGCAGGGTGAAGTTGGGGGCTTTTTGCCCGACCTTCAGCTTCATGCTTGACCTCCTTTAAAAAGGGATTGGATTCTATGGCGTCTTGCGTGCATCAATCCCTTGCGATGCCGTGCATTTTATCACGTTTCCCCCTGCGGGGGTTGCTTTCTTTTCGTGTTTGCCTGCGCGATCCTGCTAGCTCTTCTTCACCCTGCGATACACCCAGCAGTTGACAAAGAAGAACCAGGCAAGGGGTCCCCCCTCGCACAGCAGCCGTCCGGCAAACATCCTGACGCGGCGGTTCTGGCGACTTACCTTGACGTCGGCAAGATAAACCGCAAGAACACCCCGCAGGAGCATGTGCTGGAACTTCGGGTTGGGAAGTTTCGGCAATGCCCGGTCCACCGTGCGGAAAAAGTGAAGATAACGCTCCTCCATCTCGCTCTCGTTCCGGTAATGGTCGCAGAAATTAAGCTCCCCGTCGCGATGATCCTCCTCCCGATCCACGCAGTAATCGAGCAGGATGTGAAGCCCCTGCATCCAGGGGAAATAGGCCTCTCTCATTCGGAGTATGACGTCGTCCGTCAGGTCGTTTCGCCAGGTCTGGGAGACAAGATAGAAGATGCCTAGCGTGGAACCGCAGCTTGCGGCAAATTCCTGCCACAGGATACCGGGGTATTTCGCCCGATTTTCTGCAAACCAGGCGTCGAGGCGGGGAATCCGCTCTTCGGCCCTTACGTGTTTGTGCTCCTGCAGCTCACCGTAAAGGCGAGACAGATCGAGCAGATGGGGGGCGATCTTCTCGCAGGCAGGGTGTTCCCTGAGCACGTTCTGGCAGGTTCTGACAAGGGCCGGCAGGTAACCGCCGTCGTCCTGCTCTTTTCGGAACCTGTAGTAGTTTTCCGTTTCCACCCCCGGGGAAAGCGCATGAAGCGCGGCCAGGTGAAGGGTTCGGAAATCACCGGGGTCCAGCGAGGTGCTGCGGTCGCAGAGATTGTCAAGGTAGTCGCAGATCGTCTGGTAGGCGACGATGAAGCGCATGGTCTCGTGGGCCCGATCTCCGGCGAGCAGAGAATACACACCGCCGCCCTCGCAGTGAAATTTCTTTTCCTCGAGACCCGCGAGGGCCTGACGACGGAGTTCGGGATCAGGAATTTTCTTTGCCTTCTCTCTCCAGCCGCCCAGAAAACGATTTACGGCCGGAAGAACCTGCGTCATCGCAACATGCGTCAAGGATATGAAATTCCCGGGAATACCCATCGATGCCTCCGCTGGCCTTTTAGCACAGGTGCGTCATCAACACAATCGGCAGTGCTCCCGCACCGGGTTTGCGCAGGTATCAGGAATACGACTCAAGACATGGGGCAAAAGGAAAGAGGCGTGTCCGGAATGATAAAGTGAATGCAAACGACCATTACGCTTCAAGGCAGTGCGATGAAGCAGACCTGGTCTTTCCCGCCGGCCTTGGCGGTGTACAGGTTCTGATCGGTCCGGCGCAGGAAGTCCATCATCTCCTCGCCCCGGACGTGCTGCGCCACCCCGATGCTGACCGTGACCTGGATTGCCTCGCCGGGACCGGGTTTGAAACTCTCGTTCTTCAGCGCGATCCGCACCCGCTCGGCGGTAATCACACCCTGTTCACCCCCCGTGGCGGGCAGGATAACGGAGAACTCTTCACCGCCGTAGCGGTAGGCCGAGTCGGTCTGGCGGAGGCATTCCCGGATGATCTCGGAAAACCGCGTCAGGACTTTGTCCCCCTCGAGATGGCCGTAGGTGTCGTTGTATCTCTTGAAGTCATCAATGTCGAGCATCAGCACGGTCAGCGGGTGGTCGTAGCGATTCGAGCGCTCGATCTCCCCGTTAAGCACCGAGTAGAACTGCCGCGAGTTGAACAGATTCGTAAGACCGTCGGTGATGCTCAGTTCCTGGTAACGTTGCTCGCTTTCCCGCAGCCTCTCCATGGCCTGGTTCCGTTCCCGCAGCAGGGCCTTTTCCCTCACCACGCGCTTGATCCGGAGGCACAGCTCCGGGATGCTCACGGGCTTGAGCATGAAGTCGCTTGCACCCCTCGTGATAATCTCTTCATAGGTAAAGTCGTCGGTAAATCCCGTCATGACAATGACACCGACATCGTGATCCTTCTTGATGCGCGCCGTAAGTTCCAGTCCGTTCATCTCCGGCATCTTGATGTCCGTCAACACCACGTCGATGTGGTTTGCTGCCAGACACTCCAGGGCCTCCCGGCCGTTGCCTGCCGTGCAGCATTCGTAGCCCGACAGGACCATTGCCTCCTGGAGCATGTCCCGAATCTCGAAATGGTCGTCGACGATGAGGATCCGTGCCTGATGGGCGGTGCTGATGCTTTTATCCATGATACCTGAACGTCGGCTCCTTCGAATGTTTACGGGGAAAACTGGATGTTCAAGATGCACGAACCGTACCCGGCCGGACGACGCGCAGGCGGCGTTACATCCTGATGAGTTCGTAGTCCCTTCGACCCAGTCCGATGGCCTCGGCATAGTCGATAATGTGGGTCCCGTCGATCCGGGTAGCTTTCTTGAAAATGTCGATATTGCCGTGTTCTGCCCTGACAAGGTCAAAGGCTGCCTGCTCGCAGGCTACCGGATCCGTCGAAGCGACGATCCCGACATCGTGTCCGATGATCTCGCTGTCGGCCATGCAATCGCAGTCCCTTGCTATATTGTTGATAAAGGTCAAACAGATGCAGGGCTTTCCGTTCAAGGCTCCGAGCGCATATTCGGCCGTCCGCTCCATGACGGCGCTCGAGGCC
The DNA here is from genome assembly GCA_964628025.1 of uncultured Syntrophaceae bacterium. Classification (GTDB taxonomy): domain Bacteria; phylum Desulfobacterota; class Syntrophia; order Syntrophales; family UBA2192; genus UBA2192. The sequence goes on along the minus strand of CAZVLL010000016.1, from coordinate 48,110 downwards.
AGGGCCATCCAGGGAATCTCGACGGCATCAACCTCGCAGACGGCAATGCAGGAGGCACAACCTTCGCAGAGATCGGGGTCGATCGAAGCTCGGTCTTCCCCGAGGAGGATCGCATCGGCGGGACAGACCTCGACGCATTTTCCGCATACCGTACAGTTGTCATTGACGGAGGGCTTCACGGCGGCGTGCATTTCGAGCTTTCCCGCCCGGGATCCACAACCCATGCCGAGATTCTTGACGGCCCCCCCAAAGCCGAAAAGCATATGCCCCTTGAAATGGGAGACAGCGACAAGGGCACCGGCTTCGGCGATATGGCGGGCGATTCGGACTTTCGGGAAGATCTTTCCCGGGATTGCGACCGCCGTCTCGTCTTTGCCCTGTTCGCCGTCGGCAATGACAAGGGGAACCCCCAGCCGGTCGAAGCCGTGCTTGCGGGCAATTTTCAGGTGGTCCGTCGCATTATGGCGCATGCCCCGGTAGAGGGCATTGGCATCGGTGAGAAAGAAATTGCTGCTGCGCCTTGCCAGGGAGGAAAGGATAGGCCTGAGATTGGCCGGAGACACAAAGCGGGAATTCCCTTCCTCGCCGAAGTGCAGCTTCACGGCAACGCGGGTTTCCCTTCCGATCCGTCCGCCCGTGTCGGCCAGGACCCGCTCAAAAAGCCCGACAATTACATCTTCTCCGAATGCATCGGAAAAATATACGGTTGCTTTCATGGTGTACTCCCCGAAAAGGTTCATATATCCATACCGGAAAAGCGGTCGTTTGCCAAGAAGAACCTGCTGTATTTCCTTTACAAAACGGGGCCTTTTGTTTATATTGCTCACGTGATCAGGCCTGAAACTCCGTTACGGCCTGCCATTTCTCAAGGGAAAGGGAGCATATCATGTCTCAAATCATGCCCGAGGGCGAGGAGATCAGAAAAGCCATCAAGTGGATCTCCGACAATCTGAATGAGGGAAAAACGAAGAGCAAGCTCATCGAGGAAGCGGCGCTGAAGTTCGACCTGTCTCCGGCGCAGACGGATTTCCTCATGAACTTTTTCTCGAAGAAGCAAGGGGGATAGCGGACGCTCGTCCGCCAATTTTTTTCGAAGAACTTGGGGCGCCCCTCCTTCGCAAAGGGGCAGCTGAAGCGGGATCTTATGAGGATCGACGGACCGACCTCGGCTGGAAATACGGGGAAAATTCTTTCCTCCCGGGAAAGTTACCCGGCAGGAGCGCTTGTCCCGCTGGGCCCTGGTAAAGGCCGTGGAGGACATGCGCATCCGTTTTTTCAGGCCCCCGCTGATGAATTTGTACTCGTCCACGATGCATCACGGGGTCCCGTGGTCGTCGACCTCTTTCTCGCCGCTCTGCAATACGACGAACCTCCAACGTATCACTTGACGGAGAGAGGTGCCGTTGCCGTCGGCATGAAACCCCGCAAGGGCGGGATCATCGATCTTCTGGCCTGAGATTCTTCCGCAGAATATCAAGAACCCCCTCAGGAAAAATCCTGTGGAGGTTTTTCGCCTTTCGAAAACTTCTTTTCTCCGAAAGTCTCGTACTCTCCCCAAAGGCCTATGGCGCTTGGAGAAGCAACCGGTGCTCTTCCGAGCGAGATTCTCCGGAGCTCGTGACGTAGATGGCGGGCAGGCCGACGACAGGGCAGTGCTTCTCGCAGGCCCCGCAACCGATGCACATCGTGAGGTCCACATGGGGCTGCTGCAAGCGGATCGCTTTTCCCTCGCGGTCCCGCACCGTCACCTCTTCGATCCAGATTGCCTTTTTCGGTGTCGGACAGGTTTCTTCGCAAACAATACAGGGCGTTGCATGCGCGAAAGGGAGGCAACGTCCCTTGTCGATTGCGGCGTGCCCCAGCCGGATCTGCTGCTTCTCCTCCAGCGGCAGCCGCTTGATGGCCCCCGTAGGGCATACCTGTCCACAGAGGGTGCAACGGAATTCGCAAAAACCGATCCGCGGCACCAGAACGGGCGTCCAGAGTCCCTCGACACCGGCCTCAAACAACGTCGGCTGCAGCCCACCCGTTATGCAGACCTTCATGCATTCCCCGCATCGCACGCAGTGCTGGAGAAATTTCTGTTCCTCAAGCGCCCCGGGCGGCCGGATGATCTTCGGGTCTGACATTCGGGGCTTCGTGAGCGGGGAGATCCGCAGAAGCGGCACGGCAAAAGCACCCGAGAAAAACGAGGCCACCACGTTTCTGCGCCCCAAATCGAGGCTCCCCGTAGGACGACCCTTCAGGAAACCGAAGGTCACTGCGTTCTTCGGGCAGGCGTCGTCGCAATTATTGCACGCCAGGCACTCCGAGGCCCGCCATTTCTCTTTGCCGGCCGGCATAGCATCAGCCTGGCAGACGCCGACGCAGGCCCCGCAGGAATCGCACTCTTCGCTCACGCTCCTTCGCAGGACCGAATAACGGGAAAGCAGTCCGAGCAGCGCACCCAGTGGACAGAGGAACCGGCACCAGAAGCGCCTCTGCACAAGGTTTAGCCCCAGGACCACCACGAAAAGAAGGCCTATGAACTCTCCCTGCAGAAACCAGGGCTGCTGGAAGGGAAGGAGGGTCTTCTTGAGCAGGTCGTAAACGGTTTCCGATGCGGGAGTGATAAAGGGAAGGTTCAGCCGGTAAACCCCGTCGAAAAAGGATGTGGCGGAGTAGCTCAGGGCAGGGTGGACAGCCAGCGAAAAGGATCGGATGGTCAGGGAAATGGGGTCGACCATCCCGGCCAGCTGCACGCCAAAGAGGGAAGAAGCGAGGAGAAAAACGAGGACGAAGTACTTGAGTCGGAACCAGCCGGGGCCGGGCGGTTTTGGCCGCTTTTTCCGAAGGCTCCCGACGATGTTGTTCAGCGTGCCCAGGGGACACACCCATCCACAGAAAAAACGACCCAAAAACAGCGTCAGCCCCACGAAGACCAGCGACAACCAGAAGAGCCCTTCCACGGTGTGCGAGGCTAGAAATGTCGTCAGGAAGATCAGGGGATCGAAATCAAGGAAGAGTTTGATCGGATAGCCCAGTTCATCGGTCCCTTTCGACTCCGTCTGGATGAAAAGAAAGAGGAACAGGGCGAAAAAAAGACTTTGAACAATGCGGCGTGTGCGCGTCAACATCCGATCAGACACTGATCCTTTTGATGCTGAGTTTCGAGAGGTCCATGACACCGAGTCCCGCCTTGGCGGCGAGCCTTACATAGCTGAGGTCGCTCCCTTTCATTCCGAAAAGGGTGGCCCCGAAGGCGTCGACGGCAACCTGGTCCGTGCCCACGACCACCGTGTCGAGACGCTTCACGTCATCGAGATCGCCGCCGGTGGGACCGTTTGCCGTAAGGATCCGCACGGCGTCCAGCACGGTAAGCGTCGGTTTGATCGTCCGGCACAGGTCCACGAGGCTCTCGTCGAGGCGCTGGTGGACACGGAACCGGACGCCTCCCATGACGCCCATCCAGTTTTTCATGGCCAGAGTGAGCACGGAGAGACTGTGTGTCTTGGCGATGGGAACGTTGATGACCTTGTCGGCCTCGAAGATGTCGTTATAAAGAGGCCACGACTTCAGGGCCGTTCCATTGAGCTTCACTTCCCGGTATTTCCGGCTGTCCATATAAACCATCTCGGCCCCGGACGCGGCCGCCGCGTCGGCAATGCCGCTCTGCTTGTAGCAACGCCTGGCATCGCTCACGGTATTGTCGAAGATCCTGACCTTCTTCGCTCCCGCCTCGTAGCACATCTTTGCCAGGGTGCCCACGACTTCGGGATTGGTCGTGGCGGCGTAGGCAGGGGTGCGGTCCCAGCCGATGTTGGGCTTCAGCACGACGACATCGCCCTTGGCGATGAAGCGTTTCATTCCGCCCATGGCATCTAGGGCGGACCGGACAACCTGCGGAGTCGAGGCCCCCTTCGCCGCGACCAGATCCGGCCCCTGTGCGGCCTCGACGATCCGGCACAGCCCCGAAAGGCCTTCCGGCACCGCAATGCCCAGCCCGGCAGCAGCCCCTCTTTTTATAAACGTTCTTCGATCCATACCAAGACGATTCGCTCCATTGCCTTATACTGACTTTGTAACACGACCGACCGGTCAAGGCCAAGAAAAAAGGATTTCTCCTTTCCCGCAATAGGGGACTGTGGTAGCCTTGCCCCAAGGAAAACCCATGGGTCATATCGTCAATCCCGACCGCGAATATCGTCTTCTTCAGCAGCGCCTCGACCGCAATGTAACGGGTGCCCCCGATTCGCCCCATCTCATGAGCATCCTGAAAATTCTTTTCTCGCCTGAAGAGGCCGGCATCGCCCGCCGGATCCCGACACGGTTCACAACGATCGGTCGGCTTGCGAAGCAACTGGGCATGGATCCCGCCGCCCTGGATGACTGGATCAGCAAAATGGCCCTCCGGGGACTCGTCATCGACATTGGAAGAAGCGGGCGCCGATATGTCTCGCTGGCTCCCGTCGTCATCGGTTTTTTCGAATACACGTTCATGCGCGCCGATGACCAGATCCCCCAGAAGGAACTGGCGCGACTCTTCGATGCCTATATGCAGGGTGACGACCGCTTCGCACGGTCCGTCTTTACGGCCGATTCGCAGATCGGCCGATCTCTTGTCCGTGAGGAGGCCCTTCCGGAAGGGGACCACACAGAGATCCTCGACTGGGAGCGGGCAAGCTGGCTCATCGAATCGGCCTCAACCATATCCGTTTCGCTTTGCGCCTGTCGGCACAAGGCCTCCCACCTCGGGAAGGCCTGCGACCGGCCCATGGAAAACTGCCTCGCCCTCAACATGGGGGCCGAGATCCTGGTGAAAAACGGGTTTGCGCGACCCGTCTCGACCGCAGAGGCACTCAAGATTCTGGAGCAGTGCAAGGAACTCGGGCTTGCCCAGACAGGCGACAATGTGCGGAAAAATGCCGCCTACATCTGCAACTGCTGCGGCTGCTGCTGCGAAATGATGAAGGCCATCCGGGTCATGGGTATCCGAAATGCCATTGTCACCTCGAACTGGACGGTCGAGATCGACGAGTCAAAATGCAGGGGCTGCGGCAAGTGCGTAAAGCTCTGCCCTGTCGACCTGATCGACATGGTTCCCGTCGAGGCGAAGGAAGGGGAAAAGACCGCCAAGAGGGCCCGGCACGAAGAGGAGTTCTGTCTCGGCTGCGGGGTCTGCCGCACAGGCTGCAAGACCGGGGCGATCCGGATGAAACCACGGCCAAGGAGAGTTTTCACACCGGAAACAACCTTCGACAAGATCGTCGCCATGGCCATCGAGCGGGGAAAGCTTGCCAACCTAGTCTTCGAGGGCCATGAAAGCTGGGGCTGGCGCGCTTTCGGGCGAGTTGCCGCCATTCTGGAGAAGACGCCGCCGGTCCGGGCCCTCGTGGCCATTGAACCGTTGCACTCCGCCTTTTTCGAGGCCATTGTGCGGAAAGCGAAGGCTTCCCTCTAGCCACCCCGAAACGGGCATAAAGGAGGCGCATCCTCCCTCGGGAACAACTTTTGTGTGGATTTTGACAGGGTGAATGATTAAGATATCCAAAATAGAAAAGGAGGTTCGTTCATGAGATCGAGAACACGCATTCTGGTGCTGATCGCCGTTGCGCTCGCAATCCTGATCGGCGCGTCATCAGCCATGGCAAAGGAGCGGGTTGTGCAACTTCTGCTGCCGAACTGCGAGTGACCTTTTACACGAGAGAGAGTCAGTTGGACTCTCACAAACATTGCGAAAACTGAAAAAGCAGAGATCAATGAGTACACCCATATCGCCATCGTAACCTTCGATGACGAGAAGACTTCCGTCGAAAAAATCGTGGATGCCCTTGAAAAAGCGGGCTTCCCTCTCAGCGGACCGCCGAAACTCCTGAAATAAGCTGAAACCAATAACGGGGCGACGGCCGAGGAAGTGCCGTCGCCCCGGCTTTTTTCACAGCGTCGACCTCATCCTTTTCTCATCATCTCCTCAACAACACCGCTTGCGCAAAGTGATCAAGGCAGACATCCCATGGAAGGCTCCACAAGAGAACGATTCCTTCAATCCCTGATGAAGTATCAGGAAAAGTTCGGCCAGGAGAAGGCTGCAGCCATCCAGGAGAGATTCTGGCAGATCAAGGAACAGGTTATCGCTGACAACTCATCGGACCTCGACTGGTTCCCCTCGTGGAAGAAAAACCAGATCCTTGAGTCGCTGTTGCAGAAAGTCTATCTGGACCTCATCAAAGAAATGGAGCGCGAGGGTTATCCCCCGGACCGGGAATAATATCCTTTTACCGTTCGTGTCCCTCTGATGGATCACGGGAGGAAATCATGGAATTCAACGTTCTCATCGGCGGAGAAGCCGGCCAGGGAATGTTTTCCGTCGAGATGGAACTTACGGAACTTCTTTCCAGGATCGGTTATCATTTCTTCGCCACGAAGAACTACATGTCTCGAATCCGCGGCGGTCACAACTTCCACATGATCCGCGTGGCAGACCGCCCCGTCCATGCCCTGAGTGGCAAACCCTGGGACATGATGATCGCCATGGACAGCGGTGAGACGCAGAGAAGACACGGCCTGTCCTTCCGTGAGGGAGGAATTTTCATCGGCGCGGAACAACTCCTCGAAATCGAGACAGAGGCCAAAGGCGTCTTCCGCAATGTCACGGCTGCAAACACGATTCTCGTCGGGATCATCCTCGCCGTCATCGACGCCGATTCCGCCAAAGCAGGCTCCGCGGCTGTCGATGACGCCGCGCGGAATGCCCTCGAGAAGGGGTGGAGCTTTGCCGCCCGCTGGGACTTTGCGGGACGCGTGCCCATTACCCCGAAAGCAGGAGATCACTGTAAACTCGACGGTAACCAGGCGCTCGCCCTGGGAGCGCTGCTGGGCGGCTGTCAGTTTATGGCCGGCTACCCCATGACGCCGGCCACATCGATCATGCATTACTTCACTACCGTTTCCGCGGAGATCCCCGTCCATTTCGAGCAGGCCGAGGATGAGAGCGCGGCCCTGAACATGGCTCTCGGAGCCTCCTATGCGGGGCTTCGCTCCATGGTAGCCACCTCGGGAGGGGGATTTGCCCTCATGACAGAGGCTGTATCGCTGGCCGGCATGACGGAAACGCCTGTGGTGATCATTGACGCCCAGAGGCCGGGACCGGCAACGGGGCTTCCCACGAGAACCGAGCAGGGAGATCTGAACTTCATCCTTCATGCCGGCCACGGTGAGTTCCCCAGGATCATCCTTGCACCGGGATCCATCGAGGAAGCCATCACGCTCGCGCAAAAGAGCTTCGATCTGGCCGACCGCTACCAGACTCCCGTCTTTATCCTGACGGACCAGTACCTCGCCGACTCCGTCCAGATCATGGAAGGGCGCCCCTCCGCCGGGCTGCTGCAGCGGGATTACCCCGTTTTCGAGGAGGGCTACAGACGCTACGCGATCACAGCCGATGGCGTTTCGCCGCTAACCTACCCCGGGCTCTCGGAGGCGCGCGTCGAGGTTGACTCCGACGAGCACACGGAGGACGGCAAGATCACCGAGGATCTCAACCTGCGGGTGCAGATGGTCGACAAGCGGCTACGGAAATTTGAGGGAATCCGGCAGGAAGCCATAATGCCCGTTCGCTTCGGCGATCGAGATGCCGCAACGGTCCTTATCTCATGGGGTTCGAACCGGCTCATCGTCCAGGAGGCCGTAGAGGCCCTTCAAACCGTTGGTTTATCTGTGGAGGCGTGGCATTTCGGACAGGTCTACCCCCTGACATCGAAAATGGTGAGTGGGCTTTCAGGCAAGCGGTTGATCTGCATCGAGAACAACGCCATGGGCCAGTTTGCGAATCTGCTGAAGCGTGAGCTCGGCCTGAACGTGAATCATCTTGTACAGAAATACAACGGCGAGTGTTTCACGGTTGCGGAGCTGGTTGAACGGGTCAGGAACATTATCGGTTGAAGAAGGAAGAAATCCCCCCTCACCCCCAACCTTTTCCCTCGGCGGGGAGAGGGAGCCTGAGAGGAAGAGTCCCATGTTAAAACAGGATATCGCCTGGTGCCCGGGCTGCGGCAACTTCCCCATCCGGTCGACGCTGGAAAAAACACTGAAAGAACTGCCCATCCCGGGGAGGAACATCGTGCTCACTTCCGGGATAGGCCAGGCAGCCAAGATGCCCCACTATCTTCCGTACAGTTATTTCAACGGCCTTCATGGCCGGTCGCTCCCGCTTGCCGTGGGCATCAAGCTGGCACGCCCGGAACTGACTGTGATCGCCATCTCCGGCGACGGCTGTCATTACGGCGAGGGCGGAAACCACTTCATTCACACGATACGACGTCGCCTCGACATCACGATCCTTGTCTGCGACAACAAAGTCTATGGCCTCACTAAAGGGCAGAGCTCCCCTACGACGGATCAGGGCACCCCAAACGCACTGGATCCGCAGGGGAATCTCAACACCCCCTTCAATCCCCTGGCTGTGGCTCTCACCGTCGGAGCACCTTTCGTTGCAAGGACCTTCGCCGGCAATCCCCAGCACATGGAGAAAATCCTCCGCGACGCAATCCTCTTCAGGGGAACATCCGTCGTCGACATCCTGCAACCTTGCGTGAGTTTCAATAAGGTGAATTCCTATCCATGGTATCGCGAACGGGTCCAAGTATTAGAGGAGCCGCTGAACGATCGGATCGAGGCCATTCGGACAGCGGAGAAATGGGGCGAACATATCCCCATTGGGGTCTTTTACAGGGATGACGGCTTCATCTGCAGAGAAGGCAAAGAATTGTTCCGGAAGCCTGTCACCGAGAACGCCGTAGCGCGACTTCTGAGTACGAAATGCCTCATGATGCGATAACGAAGAGAGGCCCTCTTTGCAGGGTTACCCATTTCGCCTGAACCCTTCTGAAACCCTGTGGTTGAACCATCGTGGAATCGTCAATTTTCCGGCAGAACGCTTCATCCGATGACACTTTTCCGTCTTGACGGCTCGGGTGCATACCCGCTTTATCGTTTATTCGTTGCTTCCGAGAATCCTTTATCCGTCGCTGGACCCGATTTTCCCCGTGCTCACTGAATACCCGTCGAGATCCCTTTTTGTGAACCCCGAATGTGCGCAAAGCAAGGCGCCGCCGATGTTTTACGAAACCTAGAGCTTGTTCAGGCAGAGGAAAAAGGAGGTTAAATAAAAAGGTTGGGTGCCAGGTGAAGGAGGGGAAACTGGCACCCAGAGAGAGATAAATGGGGTTTCGGATATCGTATTCGCCTTGTTAAATATGCAACAACTGTGACAACTCGCACTGTATGGCAAAATTAATTTGGGATGTTTTCTGTCCTGTGGCTTAAGCGATCTTATTGAGGGGTCTCCGGAGGTCGACGAGAGACGATGCTTGCGGTACATCTGGCCGTTTTTGAAAAGCCTTTCAGGCGATGGCGGTGGAGGGTTTTTGCCGGATCATCAGGAATGGAAGAACGATAAGCCCCGACAAATACTTGATGATTGCCTGCCCGACGATGGCAGGCCAGACGGGACCGAAAGCAAGAAGGATGAACACGAGAGAATCCACAGGACAGGAAACGAGGTTTGACCAGATGACCCTAGACGCAAAGGAACGCCTATTGAGAACCTTGAAAAGGAACCAGTCAAGACTCTCCGATACCAGGAAGGCCGTCATCGAGGCCATCGCAATCTCAATATTGAAAAAGAGCGTGATGACCGAGGCAACGATCATCCAGCCCCAGGTAGCCCGGTCGCCCCAGTAGCGCTGAACGAAATCACGGAAGGAAAAGGTGAGTCCAATCCAGACGACCCCGGCAGGGAAGGTCAGGCCCGCAACGGTAATAATGCCGAACCAGATGACAAAGGCATTGCCCAGAAGGATGCTGAGGAGGTAAAGAAACCCCCATGTCCACTTTTTCACGACAGTGCGTCCACCTTTTCTTCACGTCCTTTTCTGAAGGGCGGGCTCTTTATTCCACAAATCGCCCTCCGATTCAAGGGCTTTTCGCGTTGACGCCACCCCGGCAGAGTGCCAAGGGTTGAAACCGATGACGTCCAAAGACCACGATTCAAAGAAGATGACCGTCACTGCCGCCATTCTCGAAAAAGATGGCAGGATCTTCATTGCCCGTCGCAAGCAGGGGAGTCGCCTTGCCTTCAAGTGGGAATTCCCCGGCGGGAAGATCGAAGCGGGCGAAACCCCCGAGGCCTGTCTTCGAAGGGAGTTGCAGGAGGAGTTTGGTATCGATGTCATCGTGGGCAGCTTCGTCGGCCGTAGCAGCCATCGTTACCCTCACGGGGAGATCGAGCTGCTGGCCTACCGGGTCACCCACGTATCCGGAGATTTCCAGCTCCGGGATCACGAGGAGATCCTCTGGGTATGGCCGAAAGATCTCCACTTCTATGACTTTTCCGATGCCGACATCCCTATCGTGGGAATCCTGCTCGAAAAGAATTGAACCGGGCAATATCCCTTGTAGCCCGAAAAAGCCGGTGATATAAATCTGCAAGGCATTGTACTTTCTCGAAAGGAGGTCATCATGGACGTTTTTACAGCCATCAGGGAACGGAGAAGCTGTCGGAAGTTCCAGCCCGACGCGCTCGGTGATACAGACATTGAAAAGATCCTCGACGCCGGAAACTGGGCCCCTTCGCCTGCCAACCAACAGCCCTGGGAGTTTGTCGTTATCACAAACAGGGATATCAAAGAAAAGATTTTCTCTGAAAGCGAGATCTGCAAGAAGAAGATCTTCGAAAGAAGCGGATGGAAGTGGCTGGAGAAATTCCCCATCGACTTTGTGAAGGAGTCCCCCGTCATCATTGCCGTCATCGGCGACCCGAAGAAGAGCGGCGCCGACATGTTTCTCGACGAAGCGCCCGGCCGGGGCTACCTGGAAGGCTGCGCCGCCGTTGTTCAGAACATGATGCTCGCAGCGCACGCGCTGGGATTCGGGAGTCTCTGGTTCTCCCTCTTCGAGGCAGAAGCAGTCCGCCGGATCCTCGGTCTTGAGCCCGGGAAAGATCCTGTCGCCCTGCTTTGCATCGGCAAGCCCGCCGCGACAACCGGAGCCAAACGAAAAGACTTCCGGGAAAAAACGACGTACCTACGATAGGGAAACCACATTCCGGGAATGATCCTTCCTTCTCGCATCCAGACGCTTAACGGGCGCAGCATCCAGGACGGACGCTACGTGCTCTATTGGATGCAGGCTTCGCAGCGGGTCGACTGCAATCATGCCCTTGAGTATGCCATCAGCGAGGCAAACACCCGGCATCTGCCCGTCGTCGTGGTTTTCGGCCTCACCGATCGCTTCCCCGAGGCAAACCTTCGCCACTACACCTTCATGCTGGAAGGAATCGAGGAAGTCCGCAAGGGGCTTCACCGCCGGGGCATCCGTTTTGTGCTCATGCACCACTCGCCCGAGCTGGCCGCAACACATCTGGCCCGGGAGGCGGCCCTCGTGGTTGCCGACCGGGGATACCTTCGCATCCAGCGGCTCTGGAGAAATTACGTCGCGAGAAACTCTCCCTGCGCCGTCATGCAGATAGAGTCAGATGTGATCGTCCCGGTGGAGACATCTTCGCCGAAAGAGGAATACACCGCGGGTACCTTTAGGCCCAAGATCCAGCGGGTTCTGCAAAACTTCCTGATCCCTCTCAAGGAAAGACCCGTCAAGAAGGACTCCCTGGATCTTCGGCTTGATGTTGACGGCGAGGAGGATTTTCAAGCCCTCCTCGCGAAGATGAGGATCGATCGTACCGTCCTGCCCGTAAGGGCCTTTCGGGGAGGGACGTCGAAGGCGAAGGTCTTGCTCGAAGAGTTCCTGGAAAAGAAGCTTCGCCATTACGCTGATCTTCGGAACGACCCGGAGCTCGACTACTCCTCCCACATGAGCCCCTATCTTCACTTTGGCCAGATATCCCCCCTTACCATCGCTCTCCGGGTTTCCAACAATAAATCCAGCTCCGCCGGGGCGCATGATGAGGCCTACCTGGAGGAGCTCGTCGTCCGGCGCGAGCTCAGCATGAACTTCGTCTTCTATAACGAACGATACGACGAGTATGACAGCCTGCCGGACTGGGCAAGAACAACCCTCGCCGAGCACGAAATGGATCGGCGCGAGTACCTCTACGATGCGGACCACTGGGAGCAGGGCAAAACTCATGACCCTTACTGGAACGCCGCGCAGAAGGAGATGGTCCTCACCGGCAAGATGCACAACTACATGCGCATGTACTGGGGAAAGAAGCTCCTCGAATGGAGCCGCACGCCTGCCGAAGCCTTCCGCACGGCCCTCACCCTCAACAACAAGTATGAACTGGACGGCCGCGACCCCAACGGGTTTGCCGGGGTGGCCTGGTGCTTTGGAAAGCACGACCGGGCATGGCCCGGGAGGAAGGTCTTCGGCAAAGTCCGCTACATGAACGACGCGGGGCTGCGTCGCAAGTTCGACATGGACGCATACCTGAAAAAAGTGGCCCGGCTTGAGCTCGGGCGGTGATTTCTGTAAATACCTGTCGACTTTCCCCGTCGATCACGGTATAAGGCTACCTCGAGCGCCGTAGGCCTTAAACCGCTGCGATCGCCAGTGGCGACTGGCGGTTTTTTTATGGCAATCCCCTGCTCCGCGTTGAACCGATGACTCCGGCACATTCTGGAACATTGCTCAGGCTTTTGCTGCTTGCTGCCCTGACTGTATGCTTCGCAAGCAATGCCCTGGCCCAGACCCCGCACGAAGAAATCCGAAAAAGTATCGAGAGAGCCGTCAAGTCGGGCGCCGTCCAGAAGATCGCCTGTCCCGGGGCTCCATACTGCAACCCCTCCTCGGTGATCCGCTTTTATCAGATGCGGAAATACGAACCGGCCTGGACCCGGGACGGCCACCCGTTGCCCATTGCGGAAACTCTGGCGAAGGCCATTGTAACTTCCGATGCCGAAGGCCTGACACCGAAAGACTACCACCTGGAGCGCATCGAGGCACTTCTCGGCGATATTCGACAAGCGCTGGCCCGGAATGAAGGCCCGGATACGGGAAAAGTGATCGGTCTGGAATTTCTCCTGTCCGACGCCTACCTCGTTTATGCAGCCCATCTGCTCAACGGCCGTGTCAACCCGGAAACCCTTCATACCGATGAGTGGACGATCTACCCCTCGCGATTCAATCTGGCTCGCCATCTGTCCGTCGCCCTGGAAGGCGGAGACATCGAGGGAAGCCTGAAGATCCTCCTGCCGGCTCAGCAGGGCTACGGCAGGCTCAAGACAGCGCTGGCGGTGTACCGCGGACTTGCCGTTCGAGGCGGTTGGCCCGTCATTCCCGGCGATGGGAGGCTCGAGAAAGGCAACAAAAGTGACCGGGTTCCCATTCTTCGTAGCCGATTGAAGATCACCGGTGACATGCCGGCGACGGCGGATGGTGTAAGCGACCTTTTCGATGAGGCCGTCGAGGAGGCCGTGAAGAAATTCCAGCAGCGTCACGGCCTTTTCGACGACGGAATTGCGGGCATACGGACGCTTCGAGCCCTCAACGTCCCGGTGGAACATCGGGTCCGGCAGATCGAGCTCAATCTCGAACGATGGCGCTGGCTTCCCCAAAACCTTGGGAATCCCTACATCATGGTAAACATTGCGGGCTACGGTCTCGAGGTCGTCGAGAATGAAGCGCCTGTTCTGACGATGAAGATCGTCGTGGGGACAGCCTACCAGAAAACGCCCGTCTTCAGCGGGAAGATGACCTATATTGAGATGAATCCTTACTGGAATGTTCCCCACAGCATCGCCACGGAGGAGACCCTCGAGAAGATACAGAAAAACCCGAACTTCTTCGCCAAGGAAAACATGAAGGTCTTCAAGGCCGGACAGAACGGCGAGGAGGTGGGTCCTGCCTCCATCGACTGGTCAGCCCTTTCGGAAAACAACTTCCCCTACCGCCTGCGCCAGGAACCCGGTCCCCGGAATCCCCTGGGCCGGATCAAGTTCATGTTCCCCAACAAGCACAGCGTGTATCTCCACGACACGTCGGACCCGCAACTTTTCCGAAAGGAGCGCCGCGGGTTCAGCCACGGCTGCATCCGGATCGAGAAGCCCATGGAGATGGCTGCGTTCGTCATGAAAGGCAGCAAGACATGGACGGTTGAAAAGGTATCGGCGGTACTGAAGACGAAAGAGACGACGGTCGCCAACCTGCCGACTCCCATACCCGTTCACATTCTCTACTTCACGGCATGGGGAAACGGCGACGGGACGGTTCATTTTCTGGAAGACATTTACGGCAGGGACGAACGGCTGGAAAAGGCCCTTCAGAAAAAAACAAAGCCTGCCAAAGCCGTAAAGCCCTGACAGGCAGTTCTATTTTTTCTTCCCCTGTACCCGCGGCCCTTGTGCCGCTAGGCCTTCTTCACTTTCTTCTTTTTCTTCCTGCCGTCCTGCCAGGTGCGGACATCCCCTACATCAAGATGGACGAATCCGCGCCTCGCGTAGTACCCGACCCCTCCGCTGTGCAGCTCCAGCGCCGCCTTGGAGAGATTTTTCACGTGGCAGTCCGGCAGCCTCAGGTCGACGGCCATCCCGGCCATGTGCAGGCTGTTCCGGGCAACCCGACGGTTTCGCTTGCGCAGGGCTGCGTTCGTCTTGGGTGATCGGTATCCCGAGATGACATGGTAGGGCTTGTCGTTTTCGAGTTTCTGGTTGAGGCTATAAAGAAGGTCCAGCAGGTTGGGGTCGATTTCTTTGATCAGGTTGGCCCGGTAGTCACGCAGCAGGTAATTGATCTCCTCGAGCGCCTCGGGGATGTAGTCCCCGTCGGCCCAGTAGACCCGGTTGAACGTCTCCGCGGTGTTGGTGCTGTATAGATGGAGCCTGCGCTCCTCGCAGGGCTCGAGGATGAGACCGGCTTCTTCACGCCAGCCGGGGGACCCGATCAACTCCGGGGCGGAAACCGGTTCGAGAGAGGCGATGACCCGTTGGGGAAACGTCAGGAGGGCAGCGCCGAAAATTCCGAGCTTCAGAAAGGATCGGCGGCTGGACGGTTGACAGAGCAGATCGAGATGTTTTCTGAAAGAATGCATTCCCTCCTCCTTGTGCTTCTTCCCTGGAAACAAGTCGACGAACGCAAAAGTGGGGTTTCTTTACCCCGGCCCGGAATAAAAAATCAAGGAAAAACTTTATTTCCGAGAAATATCAAATAATTAGATCCCGTGCGCCTTCGAGGCATTGTCTTCCTTTTCTCGGAAAAATGCGTTAAGATATGTGCCTGCGGAAAACAGACATGACGACCACCTCCCAGGGCCAGGCCCTCAAAGATGACATCCTCCGATTTTGCAGGGAGCGAAACGCCGAGCTTGTGGGGTTTGCTCCGGTAGAGCGCTGGGACGAACACGGTGAGGTCCCTCCGGATTTTCGTCCAAAGACACTCTTCCCACAGGCCCGCACCGTCATCGTCATCGGCATGTCCATGCCGCTGCCTGTCGTGGAAACCACCCCGTCGGCCCTTCACCAGGAACTCTACACGACGACGAACCGCCAGCTCGATGACCTCGCCGCTGAGCTCACTCGTTATCTTAACCGCATGGGGCACGCCTCGTTCCCTTTCACCCGCGACACCTATACCACCCTGCGGGCATTGAGGGAAAACAACCTCGCCGCCTTCGGCCACGTCCCGGCAGCAAAGTACGCGGGCTTGGGCACAATCGGGATGAATCAGTGCATCCTCACTCCCGAGTTTGGCCCGCGGGTTCGTTTTGTGTCTGTATTCACCGCCGCCAAGATCCCGCCCGATCCGCTGCAACCGAAAGAATTGTGCATCCGGTGCGAACTTTGTGCCGAGTGCTGTCCCAAGAACGCCATCAAGCCACGGGAAGATCGTGTGGCCGGCGATTACGACAAGACAGCCTGCCTCGAGATGCACGAGGAATTGGTAAAGCTGCGCAGCTACCCCTGCGGCATCTGCACGAAGGTCTGCCCTGTCGGGAAGGATCGCCTGCTGTACAAGAGCAAGGGAATCCGGAAGAAATACGGGAAAGAAAAGGAAACTCTGGCAGCCAGCCCGGATGCCCCAGAATACAAATCGTGGACCCATATCCGCAAATACGGAGTTCCTCACAAACCCAGGGAAAAGGCGCACGAAAAGGAGTAGCCCCATGGAGCGGTTCGAGGCCTTCTGTGTGCGAATACAGAAGATGCTCTCCGACGAGCAAACCGTTTTCCGGAAAATCGAAAACAGCCGCGAGATGGTGGCGGAACTTGCATCCCGGCAGGACTGGTTCTTCGACTATCTGAAAAAAACGATTCTCGAGCCGAACGCCGCCGAAAACCAGAAGCCCGGCATCTGGCCCAACGAATACACACTCTTCCGCAGTACCGACAAATCCTTCGTCGTGCTGGCCTACATATGGGATGCAAGGCTCGCCGACATCATCCACGACCACGGCTCCTGGGGAATCATCGGGACCCTCTGTGCTGCGCTGGCGGAGAGGAAGTATGAACGGATCGATGACGGGAAGCGGGAGGGTTACGCGGATCTACGAGAGACGGAATACAAAGTGTACGGTCCGGGGGAGACAACCTTCGTCCTTCCCCTCAACGAGGGGCTCCACGCCATGGACAACCCCACCGAAGGGATCGCCATCAGCGTCAACGTCTACGGAAAGACCATCGGCCGGGGCTACATCCAGTTTTTCGACCCGCTGAAAAAAACCGTCACCCGCGCCTATCCGCCACGGACACAGCGGGAAATCCTCGCTGTCAAGGCCCTGGCCGCGATTGATCCGTCGCGAGCGGAAGGGATTCTCCGGAAAGCGCTCGGCGCGCCAGGATCCCCTCATCTCAAGCAGGAATACGAGACGGCCCTCCGAAAGCTCCGGATCTGAGGACTTTCCTTCGATCCTCGTTCCTCGAACCTCGGTCCTTTACTTGACCTTTTCGAAGTAGGAATCCTTCACCCCCTCGAGAAGTTGGAAGCTCTTCACCTTCACGGCGAAGACCTCCGTGTCGGGGTCTTCCGCAAACGGCCTGAGCTGAGGGTGTTTTTTCAGCAGTTTCTGTCGGACGAGCTTCTTCCTGGCCTTGTCGCAAATGTTCGCGAAGACCCCGCTCACCGTGAGGGCCTTGATCCGGGCGCGATCGGCCCCGCAATCCTCCTCGCGGGTGTCGATGAGAAGACTCACTGTCCTGTTCACAGCCAAGTTGCGGTACTTCTTCGTTCCCTTCTGCGTCATCATATAGATCTCGCGGCAATCCCTGTCGGGCACGTAGGACATGAGCGAGCAGTGGGGCACGTTGTTGGTGACGGTGGCGAGAACACAGACATCCTTGTCCTTTACCAGTTTCTTCATCCTCTTCAGCATGGGATCCTCCTTCCCTTTCTGCCTGTGCAACATCCGCGGCGGGCACTATACGATTTTCACCGGCTGTGTATCCAGCTCTTTCCTCTCGTAGAAAACAACCAGGAAGATCTCCCGGTCAGAACGGTTCACGATCGCGTGGGGCAGGCCGGCCGGAATCTCGAAGAGCTCCGGCTCTTTGCCTTGGATAAGAATCTCGTCCACTCCCGGATCCTCTCCCGCCAGAAGCGCTGCCGGTCCCCCGCAGAACAGCAGCCACTCCGCAGCGCTGCCATGGGCGTGATTTCCGCGAACGGCCCCGGGCTGCATGGAGGCCACATGGAGATTTCCCAGCGCCCGGCCATCGAGACCCGCAAAGGGAAGCGGGTCGAGGACCCACCCCCGCAGATCCTTCCAGACCTTTTCCCCGATCGCAATGCGTTTGATTTTTTCCATATCTTCCCCCGTTCGGTTGTGCCTGCCCACCGTTTTGATTTTTAGCACGCCGGGGATGTCCCCTGCAAGAAGGACATCTCCCCCTGAACGAGAACGGCAACCCAAGATAGGATTTGTCTTCCGTGTGGAATCTGCTAGCATGGCGGACATGGAAAAGATTCGCCTCGGAATCAGCACCTGCCTTCTGGGGCAGAACGTCCGCTGGAACGGCGGGCATGCCCTGGACCGGTTCCTCGTTAACACGCTGGGAAAATACGTGGAGTATGTGCCCGTCTGCCCCGAGGTGGAATGCGGCTTCGGCATTCCCCGGGATACCTTCCGCCTTGTCGGCAACCCGCAACGGCCGCGTTTGGTGATCACTCGAAGCGGCGCCGACCACACGGATCGGATGGAAACCTGGGCGCGCAAGCGCGTCGAGGAACTGGAGAAGGAAGACCTCTGCGGTTTCATCTTCAAGAGCGACTCCCCCTCCAGCGGCATGGAGCGCGTCAAAGTATACGGCGACAAGGGCATCCCGTCGAAGGTCGGCGTGGGCGTCTTCGCCCGGATCTTCATGGAGCATTTTCCGCTCACCCCCGTCGAGGAAGAGGGCCGCCTTCACGACCCTGCCCTTCGGGAGAACTTCATCGAGCGCATCTTCACCTGCAAGCGCTACTGCGAAATCATGGAGGGAACGAGGCAGATCCGCCGCCTCGTGGATTTCCATACGAAAAACAAGCTCCTCCTCATGGCTCACAGCCCGAAGCATCTCAAAGAGATGGGCAGTCTCGTGGCCCATGCCAAAGAGCTGCCGGTCCGGCAGCTTGTCGACGGCTACGAGATCCTTCTCATGGAGGCCATGGCCCTCAAGCCCACGGCGGCAAAACACGAGAATGTCCTTTTTCACATCATGGGCTACTTCAAGAATGACCTTTCCTCCGACGAGAAACGGGAACTGCTAGAGGTGATCAGTCAATTCAAAAGGGGTCTCCTCCCGCTTATCGTTCCCATCACCCTGCTTGGCCACTACGTCCGGAAGTACGACCAGCCTTACCTGAAGGAGCAGACCTACCTGAATCCGCATCCTGCCGAGCTGATGCTCCGCAACCACGTGTAGAGGCGTGAGATTCGAGGTACGAAGACCGGGAAAACCTCACCTTCCCTCAAAAACCTCGATCCTGGATCCTCGCTCCTCGATCCTGACTGGTTGACGCACGAGTACAGGGGAACTATCTTATTCCCATGCCAAATAAGCTTGACAAGGAAATCCCCCGCCGACTTCTCGGCTGGTATCAGAAAAGCAGGCGGGATCTTCCCTGGCGCAGGACGAAAGACCCCTATCGGATCTGGGTCTCCGAGATCATGCTCCAGCAGACCCGGGTCGATACCGTCATCCCCTACTATAAGCGCTTCCTGACGCGCTTCCCCTCCTTGAAGGCACTGGCCCGGGCCTCCCTCGACGATGTTCTGAAAGCATGGGAAAACCTCGGATACTATTCCCGTGCCCGTCACCTCCACGAGGCGGCCCGCATCGTCACCGAGCAGCTCAATGGAAGGATGCCATCGACGAGAGAAGACCTTCGGAAGCTGCCCGGCATCGGCGCATACACTGCCGGGGCTATCCTGAGCATCGCTTTCGGCAAGCCCGTTGCCGCCGTCGACGGCAACGTGATCCGCGTCATGACCCGTCTCTTCGGAATCGAGGACCCCATCGACGGAGGTAACACGAGAAAAAGGATCGGGGAACTCGCGGAACGACTCGTCCCGGATGATCTTCCGGGCCACTACAACCAGGCCCTCATGGATCTCGGCTCCGGCATCTGCACGCCCCGCGATCCTGGCTGCCCGAACTGTCCCCTCTCTATGGATTGCAGGGCCCGAAAAAAAGGAAAGCAGAAGTCGATCCCAATAAAGAAAACGGCGGAAGAGATCCCGCATCGCGAGGCTGCCGTTGCCCTCCTCTGCAACGGTACCGGACAGTTTCTGATGATAAAGCGCCCGCAGAAGGGTCTCCTCGGCGGTCTCTGGGGTTTCCCGGAGTGCGTCCTCGAAAAAGGAGGTGCGCCCGCGGCAACGCTTCGCAAGTCGTTGCGGCAGGAGCTGGGCCTCAATGTCATTTCGGGGAAGGAAATCTTTCTTGTCGAGCATGGGTATTCCCACTTCTCCATCACCGTGCACGTCTTTGCCGGCAAAGTAAGGGAAGCAACGCCGGCAGCTAGAAAAGATTTGCATTTCCGGTGGGTTTCCATGAAAGGCTTTTCGCGCATTGCTCTCTCGGGCCTTGAACGAAAAATTCTGAAGAGGATACAGACCCTTCCTCTTGGAGAAAAACCATTTGCCGATGGCCAAACCGGCGCAAAACGTGTTAAATAGCTCAAAGTATTTACGCACCGGGCACAACCCATGAGCAAGGATCACCTCCCCGCAACACCGGCCATACGGTCGTTAAAGGACAATAAGGTCGACTTTATCGCACGGCCCTATCCCTACGAAGAGAGGGGCGGCACCGAGGTGGCGGCAAGGGAACTCGGCGTCAGCGAGCACCTGACTGTGAAGACACTCGTCATGGAGGACGAGAAAAAGGCTCCCTTCATCGTCCTCTTGCACGGCGACAAGGAGGTCTCCACCAAGGAACTCGCCCGCATCCTCGGTGTGAAGATGGTCCAGCCCTGCGACCCGGCAACAGCCAACCGCCACACCGGTTACATGGTCGGCGGGACTTCCCCCTTCGGAACAAAGAAAGTCCTGCCCGTTTATGTAGAGGAAACGATCTTTTCCCTCCCCGCGATCTACGTCAATGCCGGCAGGAAGGGGCTGCTTGTGGAAGTAACTCCTGCCGATCTCCAGCGGATTTTGAAGACGACGCCGGTAAAGGTGGCACGGTAGTTCCCATGAAAATGAAACGCTCCGTGGAAGACGAGTCCGTCATCATCGAATGCCTGCGCTGCGGGACCAGGAATCGTATTCCCCGGGAGCGGATCGACGACCGGCCGCATTGCGGGCACTGTCACGCACCACTTTCCGTGGAGGCCTTTGCGATCAGACCCCTGGAGACGTCCGACGGAACCTTCGCCCGGGACATTCTGGTTGCGGAGGAGCCGGTCCTTGTCTTCTTTTATTCTCCGAGCTGCCCTTACTGCCGGATGCTCTCACCGGTCATCGATCAGCTTGCCGTCAAATTCGAGGGAGCCGCTCTCACTGCGCGGTTCAACACCACTATCAACCCCGTTGTATCGGCTCAGTACGGCATTCAGGGCGTTCCCACGCTTCTGCTGTTCCGGGGGGGAAAGCTCCTGAAGCGGATGGTCGGTGTCCAGTCGGGCGATGAAATCGAGCGGGGCCTGAGAGGAGTCATCAAGCTGTCGTGACCGATACCCGTGAAAAGCTCAAAAAAGGTTTACGAAATGGATTAAACCGGGGGTGGAGTGCTTTTCTCTGGATGATGAAGATCATCCTCCCCGTCTCTTTTTTGACGGCCGTGCTCGCCTGGACCGGTTGGCTCGGCAGTGTCGACTTTCTGCTCGCGCCCCTCATGGGGTTCCTGGGCCTGCCGGCCGTGGCGGCCCTGCCCATCCTCATCGGGGGCCTCACGGGCATCTACGGCGGTATCGCGGCCATGGCGGTGCTGCCCTTCACCGTCGCGGAAATGACCCTGCTTGCCAACTTCCTTCTCATCAGCCACAACCTCATCCAGGAAGGTGTCATCCAGGCCAGATCCGGTCTCAACCCCATCAAGGCGACGCTCTTCCGGATTCTCGCCTCCGTGGTCACAGTCTACGCCATGACCTTTTTCATCCAGACCGACCCCTCTGCCGCAGTGCAGGCAGGCGCCCTGGGGGCCTCCACGCAGGCGTTTCGGCTGATGGTGGCCGATTGGGGAATCTCGATGCTGAACCTGTCCGTGAAGGTTTTTTTCATCATCATGGCGATCCTCACGCTGCTCGAGATCGCCAAGAGCATGGGCTGGGTCATGCCTCTCGTGAAGGCCCTTTCCCCTTTCCTGCGCATTCTGGGACTGAGTGAGAAGGTGGGAATTCTCTGGATGACGGCCGTTGTCTTCGGCCTGACTTACGGAGGAGCGCTCATCGTGGAGGAGGCCCGACAGGGCCACATCTCGAAAGGAGAGCTCGAGGAGCTCCAGCTTTCCATCGGAATCAACCACTCCATGGTGGAAGATCCCTTCCTGTTTCTGACCTTCGGGATCAGCGCCCTCTGGCTCTGGGTACCGAGGCTGATCACGGCCATGGCGGCCACCCGGATGCTCACGCTCTGGGTATCATTCAAAAACAATTCGAATCTGCAGACTTCTGCCTGATTTTGGTCAGCAGGGATTGCAGGAGAATCTCCGCCTCCATAAGGCCATTGTGAAAGGCCTCCTCGAAGGCGTCGTCGTCCATGCGGCACGTGAGAAAAACGGGCGTGTAGTAAATTGCGTTGAACTCCTGGGCCTCGGCGGACTCATCACCGAAAAGCTCCTTAAGAACGCCTTCCGTCTCTCTCCTCCATGCCATAAACACCGGAGAAGCAGTGGACGTCTTTCCCAGTCCTTCCATCTCCCCGATCCGATCTTTCAGTCTTATCAATAACGGCTCCTTCATTTTCTTCTCACGGCTCACCGGTCTTAAATCTAACACTCTTCGCAAGGCGTGAAAAAATCTTTCATCTACCGTATGATGAGCCAGCGGTATTCGCGCACATGATCCAGAAATTCGAAAAGGAATGCCTGTTCGTCGGTGGAGCATGCCCTGGCGTTGAAGACGAACCGGGCCTTTTCTGCGTTGGCATACCCGATAAGATCGAGCAGGCACCCCGTTTCAATCTTCCGGTCCCATGCGAGGGCGACCTGCTCGAGATGGGAAAACCGGATGGTGTATTCCGAATGAGCCGTAAGCCGGATCTCCCTTGGCCAGCCGTCCGTGTGCAGGCCTTTCTCCAGAAACGGCATCTCCCGCGGAATGATGGGGTCACTGGAGTGCTCCGAGAGGAACGCGGAGATATTTTTCCTGCAGATCGCTTCGATAAGATGGATTGCGCCGACATTCAGATGAAACGGCTCCTTTTCCGGAATGCTCAGTCCGTAACGTTCGATGACTGCCTTCGCTTCATGCGGCAGTTCTCCGGGATCCAGATTCGTCCAGACGGTCAGATCGCCTATCATCTCGTTAATAATGAACAGATCCATCCCACATATCGCCGGAACGATTTCGAGGACATCGGCCAGGACATAGCTGACCTTGCTCCTCCAGGGATCCAGCGCACGCTGCTGCCTCCCGAGAAGGACACGGGAAAGATCGACCATGACCGTTCGCTCCACAAGGTCTCCGTGGGCCTCCAGCAGGCCCCGCATGAGGCTTCCGTAGCCGCCGCCGATCTCGCAGATTCGGGTTCCTTCCCGCAGGAGTCCCTTTTCCCGGAGACAATCGCCCAGGATTGCCCCGTACGTCTTCGACATCCCCAGGGCCCGGAGGAAAGGCGATCTGGAATTCCCCAGGGATTCACATACAGTGAATTCCGTCATGAGATCGACGGGGTGGTGCAGGTGGTACTCGCGGGTGTCGTGAAGGAAGGACATGGAAGCGGCGACCTTTTTCCTATCATCACAGCATGCGTCGGTGTATAGAGCCCTTATCAGGAACAATCGTCTTCCGTCAAGCGAGGCCTCTTTTGACCGGTCAGTCCAACTCTCCCTGCAGTCGCTGCGGGACCTGCTGCATGGCCAACATGGTCGCCGAGGCCTGCGCCGAAGACCTCGAACGCTGGCTGCGCGAAGGCCGGGACGATATTTTGCAGGCCCACCACGACGCGCGCTGGATGGGCGGCCATTTTATTTCCGTCGCCACAGGCATGACGATCCGTCACTGCCCATTCTTGGACCTGCATGAACGTAGTTTCGTCTGCACAATCTACGAGACGAGGCCCCGCGCATGCCGTACTTTCGATCCCGCCTCTTCGGAGATCTGTCCACAGTTCGGAAAACAAGCTGGTCGTTGAGTTGACAGGTGCCCGATTCTCTGATATTTTCCGCCTGCCATGCAGGTCCAATGCATTGCGTCAAGCCCACCAAGCCCTTCCGCACTCATGCAAGGATTCACATTTTTCAATGGAGCGAAACATGGAAAAGAAAATACAGACTCGGAACAGCCGGATCAACGCCCTCGAGGACATCAAGCTTCGGGCGCTGTACCTCCACGGGTACGCCTTCACCATGGATGCGACGCCTATCCTCTTCGACTCGGAGGAATACCAGCGGCTGGTGGATCTGTTCTACGAAGAGAACAAGGACCTTGTCACGCCTGTCATTCACAGGGCATGCCGGGAAAGCTACGAATTCTTCATGACCATCGTCGAGCAGGCCCTGAACCGCTTGCGGACGCAGCAAAACAGCGAGGCGGAGTGACCAGTCACGACGAGGAAAAATCTTCCCGGGCGGCCGCTTTGTGGTAAAATCGGACCGTGCCGGTTTCCGGCAATCCCGGGCTTGCACTGCATGGAGACAATCCTCTCAAGGAGGAAAACATCATGAAAATCATCCCCGCTATTGCAGCCCTGGCACTGATTGTTGCTACGACACTCACCGCCACTGCTCAGACGGCACCGTTTCCCGCTCGACCCCCATCTGTAACCGTGGTCGGGACCGGTGAGGCCCACGGCAAACCGGACTTTGCCCAGATCCAGGTAGGCGTTGTCACCGAAGCCCACACGGCAGCCGAGGCGCTCAAGAAAAACAACGAGGCGATGAGCCAACTCATTGTCATGATCCGGAAGCGGGGTATCGAGGACAGGGATTTGCAAACCGTCCAGTTCAATGTCTCCCCGCGCTACAACTACGACAAGACCCAGCAGGAGCCCCCGAAAATTTCCGGCTACCAAGTCACCAACGAGGTCCACGTCAGGGTGCGGAATCTCACCACACTGGGGGCTTTCCTGGATGAGACGGTTTCGCTGGGGGCCAACCAGGTCCGGGGGATCAGCTTCGGTGTTGTCGATCCGGCGCAGCTCCTTGACAACGCGCGCCGGAAAGCCATGGAGGACGCACAGCGTCGCGCACAGGTTTATGCAGAAACGGCAGGGCTGAAAATCGGAAAGCCGATCCAAATCGAGGAACAGGCTGGCGGGCGCCCGGGTCCTTACCAGGCAGCACGCATGGATGCCGCGGCAGTATCTTCGGTGCCTGTCGCACCGGGAGAGCAGACGTTCAGCGTCACCGTGACGGTGACCTACGCAATCGTTGACGCAAAATAAAGAAGGTGCCTGCTCGTGCGGTGAACCTTGTCGACCGGATCGCCGGTGATGCGTTAATCCTGAAAAAGGCGAAGGGAGTCTTGAACATCAGGATCGAAAAGGAGTGCGCCCATGAGAGAGTACGCGTTGCCTGTGCTTTTTCTTTCCGCCCTGGCCCTCGTCGGCTGCGGGGCCTCGCAAAAACCCGTCCTCTACCCGAACAACCAGCTGAAGACGGTTGGGAATGACCAGGCCCAGCGGGATATCAACGACTGCATGCAGACAGCCGAAGCCTGCGTCAAGAAGAACCAGGATTCCAAGGTGGCCGAAGGGGCCGTGAAAGGTGGAGCCATCGGGGCGGCCACCGGGGCCGCCATCGGGGCCGTGACGGGAAACTTCGGCAGGGGACTGGCTGCAGGGGCAGCAGGCGGAGCGGCGGGAGGTGCTACGCATGGGCTTTTCAAGGCCGCCGAGCCCAGCCCGGTCTACAAGAACTTTGTGAACAAGTGCCTCAAGGAGAAAGGCTACGAGCCCATCGGTTGGCAGTAAGGGGACGGCTGCCGCCGGCTTCTGGCATCAGGATTCGGGATGGGGCTGGAGATACGGGTCGCTTTCTTTATAGATACGGAAAAATCCCCTCTATCACCTTTTCAAAATTCCTCTTCACATTCTCAGATCCCGTGACCATCCCCATGTGGCCCGGGAGCAGGTATTCCACGTCGAGCTTGGAGAGATCCCGAATGCTCTGCTTCAGGAGCTTGCTGTCGCCGCCTTGGAAATCGGACCGGCCCACATTCATCTGGAAGATCACATCGCCCGGGAACAGAACCTTCTTCGCCGGCCAATAGAAACCAATGGACCCCGGTGAATGACCGGGCACGATCGAGATCTCGAAGGTCTCGCCGCCGAGTTTCACTTCTCCTGCCTTCAGGGGCAGGGTCACGTCAACCACCGGGGCCTTCAGGCCGAAAAGACGGTATAGGCTGACTCCGGGCCCCTGCATGAATTCCATCTCTATCTCCGAAAGGGCGATTTGTACCTCCGAGCCATTGAAGAGCGCCGATGCCTCGTAGTGGTCGGGATGTGAGTGGGTGTTGACGACATACCGGATATCGTCTCGTTTGATGCCGTCCTTCGCCATCCGCTTCAACAAATCGGGCAGGTGCTTGCTAAGCCCTGGGTCGATCAGAGCCCCGACGGTTCCCCCGATGAAGAAACTGTTGCAGTTGTTTTCAAAGTGGTTCGTCCACTCGTAGACATAAAGATTTTCGGCAAGTTTCATGGGCATCTCCTTGTTGCGGCGGGCGGCCGACGATGGAATCGTCTATAGCCCATAGGCGGGGCGAAGACAAGGGCATTTTCCATATTCCCGTTGCTTCCTGATTCGTTCTGTGATTAGCACAATGGAGCACGTTACTCCCATTCTCGCGGCTGAAAAGGAATGCGTTCGTGGAGCGCCAGACGAAGGCCTATCTCTATGCCGGCGCCACCGTACTGCTCTGGTCCACCGTGGCCTCGGCCTTCAAAATCACCCTGCAACATCTCAGCTTCATCGAGATGCTCCTCGGGGCCTCGCTGGTTTCCATGGCGGCCCTCTTTCTCATCCTTCTTGCCCAGGGGAAACTTTCCGTCATCGCGACGTATTCGAAGACCGAAATCATCCGGTCGGCGGGACTGGGTTTTCTCAACCCCTTTCTCTACTACTTGATCCTCTTCAAGGCCTATTCGCTGCTTCCCGCCCAGGAGGCGCAGCCGCTGAACTGGACCTGGCCCATCATGCTGGTGCTGTTCTCCATCGCGATCCTGAAGCAGCCCATCCGCTGGGAAAATATCCTGGCCATCGTCATCAGCTTCTTTGGTGTTCTCGTCATCTCCACCCGCGGCGACGTGCTGGGTTTCCAGTTCACGAACCTGCCTGGGGCGCTGCTGGCGCTCGGCAGTTCCATCATCTGGGCCCTCTTCTGGATCTACAATGTGAAGGACCGGCGGGATGAGATCGTCAAGCTCTTCCTCAATTTCGTCTTCGGCTCGATCTTCACCTTCGTGGCGGCTCTTCTCTTCGCAGACATCCGGGTGCCGCCAATGGCGGGTATTCTCGGAGTTGTCTGGGTGGGACTCTTCGAAATGGGGATCACCTTCGTCACGTGGCTCAAAGCGCTGCAGCTCTCCCGCACGACGGCCCAGGTGAGCAACCTTGTCTATGCGGCACCGTTTTTATCGCTCTTCCTCATCCATGCTTTCGTCGGGGAAGAAATCCTCCATTCCACCGTCGCGGGTCTTGTCCTCATCGTGGCGGGGGTGATCCTCCAGCAGTACGCGAGCCGAAGAAACGGGAAGAGATCGGAATGAATTCTCCGACCCCCGCGCCTGCTACCGGAAGACGACGGATTTACCGGGCTTTCAGGCCGAGTTCGGACTGGACAGGATGATGAGGCAAAGAAGCGAATGGGTGACGGCAGTATCGTGAAATAATAAGGCTCCCCGCCTTGCTAAGGGGGGAGCCCGTTTGTTTTTTCTATTAGCCTTAGCCGATCATGTTCTTGAGCACTTCGGCAACCGGGGAGGTGAAGAGCGCGATCATCACTGCGTAAAGGGCGAAGGATCCGGCAGCTTCGCTGAGGTAGATCTTTTCGTACTTCTGCTTGAGCGAAAGGATCGTAAGCCCGCCAATCACGAGGGCGCCAAGGTGGAAGTAGGGGAAATTGTCGGCGCCAGCGGCGGAGTATTCGGCATAGCTGAAGGTTCCGGTGATGAGAACGATGAACGCGGTCAGGGCCAGCATCGAAAGCGACTTTTTCATTTTTTATGTCCTCCTTGTGACTGGTTTATTTTCGATTGTTGCTCTATGGTATTGAAACGATCATGCCAAATTGGGGCCGAGAAAAAAATATTTTATAACCATTCAATATTCTTTTGCATTTTTCGATGGCGCCCGGCCGGGGCACCGGGAGGACCTTCGGAAAACTGCGTTTTGGTTGAAAGGAACGTTCAACGTTGTTTAAAGATATTTTCAATAGAAAGGCCGCCCGGAGAAAAAGTCCCGGAAGCGGCATTTTCTCTTGAGACAAGGAGGAACGGCCATGGAGAATCGAGTCGTTATCTACGGGAAGGGTGGCTGACCCTACACAGACCGGGCCAGGTCGGCCTATGGCGAGGGGGCGGAGTACATCGATGTCAAGAAAGATGCCTCTAAGCTTCCGGAGATGCTGAAGCTCTGCGGCGGCAGGCGTGTCGTTCCTGTCATTGTTGAGGCAGGAAAAGTTACAGTGGGTTACGGCGGGACGTGAGACGTGTAATCGCCCTGCAGTTTGCAGGGCTCAGCTTATCCCTTGATGCATCCGATGGCGCGGAGTCTGGCCACTTTTCTTGAAAGCCCTGCGCCGTGGACAACACGGATGACCTCTTCGATGTTCTTGTAGGCCTCGGGGATCTCCTCTGCCAGGGTGCCCTTGGCGGCAGCCATGACGATGACCCCGCGGTCTTCCATTTCGCGATGAAGGGAGCGCCCCTTGCTTGCCTTGATGGCTGCAGATCGGCTGAGGACCCTCCCTGCGCCGTGGCAGGTGCTCCCGAACGTCTCCTCCATGGCCTTCAGCGTCCCTGCGAGCACATAAGACCCCGTGCCCATATCCCCCGGAATCAGCACAGGCTGTCCGGTCTTTCGGTATCTCTCCGGAAGCGCCGGGTGCCCGGGCGGGAAGGCACGGGTCGCCCCCTTTCGATGGACGCAGAGCGTCATCTTTTTTCCGTCGACGACATGCTCCTCGATCTTGGCGATATTGTGGCAGATATCGTAGACAAGGCGCATGCCGAGAGCGCGAGGACTGAGGCCGAGGGCCTGCTCGAGGGCCTCTCCCGTCCAGTGCATGAGCAACTGGCGGTTCGCCCAGGCATAGTTTGCCGCGCAGGCCATGGCTGACAGGTACTGCTTTCCTTCGGGTGACCGGATGTAGGCGCAGGCGAGCTGCCGGTCGGGAAGCTGGAAGCCAAGCCGGTCGACATGCTTCACAAGCATAGCCAAGTAGTCGTCGCAGACCTGGTGTCCCAGCCCGCGGGAGCCGCTGTGGATCATGACGGCCACCTGGCCTTCCTCGATTCCCAAAACGGAGGCTACGTCCCGGTCGAAGATCTCCTCGACAACCTCCACCTCGAGGAAGTGGTTTCCCGACCCAAGGGTGCCCAGCTGGTCTTTTCCCCGTTCGAGAGCCCGTTCGCTGACCGCCTCCGGGTCTGCCCCGGGTATACAACCCCCGTCCTCCATGGATTCCAGATCGCCCGGGGAGCCGTAGCCGTTTTTCACGGCCCATTGGGCGCCCTCAACGAGGACCCGTTTTTCTTCATTGCGGGAGAGCTTCAAGTCCCCTTTCGACCCGACACCGGATGGCACGTTTTGGAAGAGGGTACTGACGATCTTCGCCATTCGGGGGCGAATCTCTTCCTGGCGAAGATTTGTTACCATGAGGCGACAACCACAGTTGATATCGTAGCCCACCCCACCCGGCGATACGATGCCTTCGTTCACGTCGAAGGCGGCCACACCGCCGATGGGAAAACCATATCCCCAGTGCATGTCCGGCATGGCGAGCGAGTGCTTCACAATCCCCGGAAGCTGGGCTACGTTGGCTACCTGCTTCGGGCTTTCATCCTGCCCCATGGCCCTCATGAGCTTTTCGCTTGAATAGATGACCCCTGGAACGCGCATGGCGCCCTGCCGCGGCACCTCCCAGCGATACTCGTCAATCCTTCTTAACCTGACGTCAGACATCGAAGATCACCTTTGCCGTCCAGCCCCCACAAGTTTTGCAGACCTCGGCCTGATGATAGGTAACCGCTTTGATTTCTTTATAGATTTTGTGTTTCCTCTCCACGAGCGGCTCTCCGCAGGCCTCGGCCTCCAGGGCCTTCTCGCTGAATTCGAGAATCCGGATACCTTTAAGAAGCCAGTGCTCCCCATTATAGAGGTAAAGAATTTCCCGGAGAAAATTGATGAGCAGGTCCGTCGGGCTCCCTCCGTCCACGGCGATCCGGCGGGTCTCCCGCGGTTCGACACGGCGCAAATCCGTTATGATGTCGAAAACGGCAATGGCGGCGTTGGCATAAAGATCTTCTTCCGTTTCGCCTTTGATGATCAGGCCGAGGTCCGCCGTATGGTTAAATGTTTGATAAGACCTCATGAATTCATTGTAAAGATACCGGACCGGACCTGTCAATGCCCGTATTTTGCCGGCAACCCTATTCTTTACGAAAGCGGTCTTTTTCCGTCAATTTTGTCGAGTCGGGCACTTTTCTTCAGTTTTCATGCAGTCTTTGCAGCTTTTCCCCATTTAATGGCTTTCGTTGTTCGACATTTATTGCCGTTTCAGCGGTCCTTCGTTATGACTCTTTTTCGCGGTTAATCAAAAATATTCTTTCGTTTCTGGTAGTTATAAATATTGTTCCGCCTCGGCACGGAAGGTGCAATACCGATATTCAACTCGTTTGACAGCACGAGTGAAAATAGGAAACCGAAAAAAGCGACAAACGAAGAAACCAAAGAACAAACGATCTCCTCCAGGGAGGCGACTCTGCCCAGAGTCGTCTCCCTCCCCCCTCCTGAAAAGAACCCCGTTGCAAAACGGGGTGTTTTTTTGCCCAATGGTATCCCCTAACTCCTCCTCCAGGGGGAAAGTTGCCGTCAGGACATTGAAAGGGTCATGACCTTCAGGCGCTCCAGGATGTTCCGGACGATGCCATCTTTGTTTTTTAGGGAACGACGGAAGTCGCGGTCATCGGTGTTGGCGATCTCCGCACGAAGGTCATGGAGATATCGTTCAATGAAGGAAAGAAGTTCCTTCTCCTCATCCGGCGTCAGTTCCAGCTTTCCCATATCTTGTCCCTCCTTTCACGGCGGACCTGTTGCTTTCCGTCTCACTGTACTTTCACGAGTTCCTTCGTTGCTCCAAGAGGCCACACTGGAAATACCTCGAACCGAAGGAGATTGATCCAGGCTGCGCGGCAAGCGATGAACCCCACTGCGTCACAGTCGACTACGTAGACGGTCCGGCAACCCTGGAGATCAAAGAACTCCGAGATCACCCGAACCTCCTTCGGCCATTCCCAGTTGGCTCGCTTGGTTCTGACTTCCTTTTCATCTTTTGGTTCCCACGTGCAAATCATCATGAACAGCATACGACCACCTCCCTTTCTGGATTTTTTCCCGTTTTCAAGCACCAAGGAAGGAATGACACCTGAAGAGATCCTTGTGCCGTTGCAACGGGAGTTTGCTAGGAGTTAATGGACCTGTTGCCGATCGCGGGTGCTCCGAAATACCCTCCATACAGACGGGTAAACGAAGCGTTCTGTTACGGACTTGTTTTTTCGGTGGCCTTGCCTTTGAGATGAGAAGTTACTTTCTGAAGAATACCGGGCTTAGAACTGCGGAACGAGAGTGTGAGTATGAATAGCTGGAGCGGAAATACCTTTTACGTATTTATTACCGTGGTGATTCAGGCAAGTCAATGAAAAACCACCCCGGGGAAAACCGTTCTTCTGTTTTTCTTAGTCTTTGAATATTTCATTCAGACGGTTCTGATTGAATCCCACGATCACCTCGTCGCCGACGACGATCACGGGAACTCCCGTCTGACCACTGACGCGTATCATTTCTTCGAGCCCGCTGCGGTCGCTCGTCACGTCGACTTCCCTGTAGCGGATCCTCTTGTCCCGAAACCAGGCCTTCGCCTTGTGACACCACGGACAGGTGGGTGTCGTGTAAATCGTCACTTCCCCGGGGCGGACGCGAAACTCTTTCTTCTCCCCCGAGGACTCGGGCACAGGAGCCTTGTCCTCAGATTCCCCGGCTACGGCCTGGGCAACTGTCATATTCCCTTCCGGTGGATTCTCGGAGACAGAAACAACGCCCTGAACGTCGGTCCATCGGTAAAGGGTTGCCGCATCGGAAAACGTCAGGCTCCCTCCGATGAAAAGGGCAGTCAGAATGACCAGAATGGCGGAAAATGAAGCGGTTCGCATCTGTGAAAACTCCCTCGCGTGAGTCACCCGGAAGGGCGCAAAGCCTGTGCCATTGATACCCTTTATCCGCCTCGCGTTCAAGCGCTAATTTCCGCTGTCGGAATAGCCCGCAGTGAGGATTTGACAAATGAACCGAGTCGGACTATTAGTAATCCCCTGCACTCTTGCCGGGCTATACGATCCCGGCGCTTGAAGTCAAATACCATTGGGGACGGAAAAACATCATGGAAGAAGAAAAAAGTTTCGCCGAACTTCTCGAGGCAACCGATCGCAAACCGGTCCGGCTCAAACCGGGAGAGAGCGTGGAAGCCGTGATTGCAAAGATTTCGACGGAATGGGTATTCATTGATCTCGGCGGAAAGACCGAGGGCATCGTCGAAAAAAATGAGCTCCTCGACAAGGAAGGCACGCTGACGGTGAAGGAAGGCGACACCATCAAGGCCTATTTTCTGTCTTCCCGCCACGGTGAGCGGATATTCACGACAAGGGTTTCCGGCGACGCGGCCCGGCAGTATCTCGAAGAGGCCTGGCAGAACGGGATTCCCGTGGAAGGTATCGTGGAGAAAGAGGTCAAGGGGGGACTCGAGGTGCGAATTGCCGGGACGTACCGTGCATTTTGTCCTTTCTCCCAGGCAGGCCTTGCGCGGGGCGAATCCACGGCGACCGTCCTGGGCCAGCGACTTCCTTTCATCGTAATCGAGTACGCCGAGCGTGGACGGCAGCTCATCGTCTCTCGTCGCAGGATCCTCCAGGAGGAAGAGCGAAAAAGAAAAGATGCGATCAAAGGAACGCTTCTTGAAGGAATGAAAGTGACAGGAACCGTGCGATCCGTCCGGGATTTCGGCGCCTTCGTCGACATCGGCGGCGTCGAAGCCCTCCTTCCCATTTCGGAGATCAGCTGGGGTCGGGTGGAAGACATCCGGGATCGTTTCACCGCAGGCCAGACCGTCGAAGCCATTATTCTGAACCTGGACTGGGAGCGGGACCGCATTACGCTGAGCGTGAAAGGGACCCTTCCCGATCCCTGGCAAAACGTCGAGACGAGATATCCGGAAGGCTCCCGCCAGCAGGGCACCGTATCGCGGCTGGCGGATTTCGGCGCCTTCATCACCCTGGAGCCCGGCATTGACGGCCTCATTCCCATATCCAGACTGGCGAAAGGGAAGAAAATCCGCCACCCGAGAGAGGTCCTCGTTCAGGGCGATCCGATCGAGGTCGTGGTGGAGTCGTCGGACAGGGAGAAGCGCCGCCTGTCACTCTCGCCTGTGGCTCCCGAGGAAGAGAGAGAAGATTCTTTCCGTCCCTATCTCCAGAAGGATCCCAAGGGATTCGGATCCCTGGGAGATGTGATGAACAAAAAATCACCCAAAGAAAAGTGACGTTGATTCTGTTGCTGATGCCTGGACCGAAAAGGATCCGAACTGTGAGCGACGATCCATCCCGCTGAAAACAATTGCTTTCTGGTACATTTCCTGCAGGATACCTCTCCAAAATGAGCCGGCTCGTCCTCTGAATTCGACGGCGGCGATCCCGGTTCTCTTTAAGGTGAGTACGGCATGAAACAATCCCGTTTTAACATCAGTCTTTATTTGCTCGTTCCCCTCATCTTCGGGGGAATCACCCTTCTATCGGTCATCACCTCGCACCAGATTCTGAAGTACACGAGACTCATCCCTGACCCGGATCTATATCTGAGATGGTGGGGAGCGGGTATCGGGGCCTTTTCGTTTCTGTGCGCGCTTCTCATCACCTGGCTTCTGCTGAAGCCAATGAAAAACTTCATCTCCAGGGTGCAGGCCATTCCCGCCGTGTCGAGACAGACAAATGGGAAGCAACAGGTCTCCGGTGATGATCTCAAAGACTTTAACGCCGTCTTCGAACAGGTGACGGAATTGCTCAGCAAAGTGGAGGGAAAGGCCCTCTTCCCGGAAATCATCGGGCAGAGCAAGCGCGTGCGGATCCTGTCCAACCAGATCTTGATGATCAAGCCGGAAGACCGCACCGTTCTCATCCAAGGCGAGACAGGAACCGGCAAATCGCTTCTGGCAAAAACGTTCCACAACTTTTCCGCGAAAAATGAGCCCTTCGTTATCATCAACTGCGACGGTATGTCCGAGCAGGTCCTTGAAATCGAACTTTTCGGCTATGAGAAAGGGTCTTTCACGGGCGCCATGAGCAGAAAGACCGGCCTCCTGGAGGAGGCAGGACGGGGAACACTCTTTCTTCATCAGGTCTGCGAACTGCCCCTGAATCTCCAGTCGAAGCTTCTGAGGGTTCTCGAATCGGGCGAGTTCCAGCGTATCGGGGGCCGGGAGAAGATATCCCTCGGCGCCCGGATCATGGCCGCCACCGACAAGGACATCCGGGCCATGATCAAGGAAGGAACCTTTCGGGATGATCTCTACTATCGCCTGAATGTGGTCACCCTTTTCGTACCGCCCCTGAGAGAACGCAAAGAGGACATCCCGCTGCTTGTCGACTATTTCATCAAGCTTATCAACCAGGAGTTCCGGAAGAATATTCTCGGTGTTACCAAAGACGTGATGGACCGGTTCCTCGAATATACCTGGCCGGGCAACGTGGCAGAACTGGAGAAAATTCTTCTCCGTGCCGCCTCGATCGCCAAGGAACAGACGCTGCTTGAAGAGGATTTCCCCGATTTCATTGCCGAGATCGAAACGGCAAGAAAAACGGATTCGAAAGACCTGGAGGTCGTCGAAGGACAATGGAAACGGCTGGGCGAGCTTCTTGTGGAAGCCCGGCTCCTGGACGAGGCTCAGCTCGAGGAAGCGCTGGCTGCGCAGCGCTATACAGGCCTGCGGCTTGGCAAGCTTCTTGTGCAGCAGGGATTTCTCCGGGATTCACAAATCGTGGACATCCTCAGCCACCAGCTGAAAATCGAACGCTATCTGCCCGACAAATACCCCGTTGACCTTGGCCTTTCAAGATTAATTCCCATGGACCTCGCCCGAAAATACCAGGCGGCGCCGCTAAAAAAAACTTCCCGCCATCTCGTCGTGGCCATGCCTGACCCCACGAACCGCTACGCTCTCGACCTCTTGAGGATGCGTTCGGAGGATGGGGTGGCGCCCGTCATCTGCACTGAGCGCGAATTCGACCGACTGATGGGACTGATCTATGACATGCCTGCCGGAAATTATTTCTCTGACGTCCGGTCCGAACCCGCGAACCCGAATCCGGCTCCCCCGGCCAGGGCGGCTATAACAGCCAAGCCCAAGCCGGCACCCGTCTCTTTCGGGACGGACAGCAGCGATCCGGCCGACCGTCTCCTCGAAACACTGCTCGCGCAGGCGGTCCGGGACGGGGCAACGGATATTCACATCACCCCTCAGACAAAGAGCGTCCGTGTCCGTTTCCGGGTCAACGGAAAGACGCATGACCTGCCTGACCTGCCAAAGTCCATGTCCATCCCCGTCGTCTCCTGGGTCAAGGACATCGCGAACATCGACAGCGGCATTCGGGGGGTCCCCCAGGAAGGCCGGTTCGTCGATCGGGTGGGCGACAGGGAGATTAGTGTGCTCGTGTCCACAATCCCGGGTATCCACGGCGAAAACCTTATCCTCAATCTGACGGACCTCAGCACGAGCCTCATCGGCCTGGAGCGTTTGGGCCTGTCCCCGAAGGATTTGGACAGCCTCTCTGTTGCCGTCCTCGGGCGATCTCAGGGACTTGTGCTCGCGTCAGGTCCCGAGGGAAGCGGCAAGAGCACGACCCTCTATGCCATTCTCCGGAAGATGATAAAACCCGGCACGGAGATTTTCACTCTGGAGGACCCTGTCAAGTACCCCATGACAGGGTTGACCCAGATCGAATTCAACCACAAGGCCGGTATCACGCTGGCAGGGAGCCTCCGTCTCATCCTGAAACAGGACCCCGACGTGGTCTACCTCAAAGAAATTCGTGATGCCGAATCGGCTGCCCTGGCTGTCCAGACGTCTCTCAATGGCCACTGCTTCCTGGGCGCGATTCAATCTCCCGATGCGGCGGGCGTTATCACCCGTCTCGTCGAAATGGGAGTGGATCGTTTTCCCTTGGCCTCCGCCCTGTCCGCGTCGATCGCCCAGCGGCTCGTGCGGACGATATGCCCGTCCTGCCGAGAGCCCTACGAACCGACGGATCAGATCCTTGCTTCCCTGGGTCTCGAGTCGATGGCCGGGGGACGCTTCTTCCGGGGAGCAGGCTGCCCTGCCTGCAAAAGCACCGGCTTCAGGGGCCACACGGCCCTCTTCGAAGTTCTGGTGAACGACAACGGGATTCGCGAAATGATCCTGAAAGGGGTCAGCGCCGCCGAAATCAGTGCGGCCGCGGAACGGGACGGCAAGATCCGTACCCTCAGGCAGGATGCCGTCAACAAGGTGCTCCAGGGCGTGATCAGCCTTGAGGATGCCGTGACGGCCGTGATGATCTGAGTGCGGACGCTCGACGGGAAGGCGAGAAAGGCGTGGCGTGTTTCAGGAGAAGGTAAGGACCCTTTCGATTTCGCTCATCACCTGTATCGGGGTCACGGGTTTCGCAAGAATGGGGTGCCCGTGAATCTGGCCGAGGCGATCTTTCACCTCATCCTTCTTGATCGCAGCCGTGATAAAAATAATGGGAATGTTGCGGGTTCCCTCGTCGTCGAGAAGGGCTTCGGCCGCCTCCGTGCCATCCATATCGGGCATCATCAGGTCCAGCAGGATCACGTCGGGCTTTTCGATCTGGGCATAATGGATACCCATCCTTGCATCGGTGAATATTGATACCTCATACTTCGCTGTCTTCTCGAGGTACTCCTTCATCAGCCGACAGATCTCTCTGTTGTCGTCGATCATGATCACTTTCCGCTTTTGAATCATGACTCATCCCCCTGCTAGTGAGCGTAATAAGCAATAAACATGCCGAGGCAAATCCTTCTGTGCGGTTCAAGTTTTTCTCGTAACCTGCCGACTATAGATCAAACGCGCCTGAAAAGGGTAAACCGTCCGAAAGGATGGGGCACAAAACCACTGGCCTACGTCCCGTTTGCGCGGGATAGGGCTGCAGGGTTGCCAGGCGAGCCAACATCCTCCGGTTCCGGAATACCGGACCCGGGGGTTGTCCTTGGCATTCCGCCGGAAAGTTCCCCTCTTTTCCTGTCGGCCTTTTTCCCCGGCCCGTCCATTCATTTATTGCCCGGATAATCGCTCAGGGACGAGCAACGGAGCGCTTCAGGAGGGGAAGCCATGAAAAGCCGTCATCTCGTCGTTGTCGTCATCGTCCTTTTTTCCCTGCTTGCAGGATCGTCCTTTGCCGCCGCGGCATCGGCCCAGCCTCTCTGGATCAAGCAATTCGGAACAGCCCAGGGCGACACCGCCTACAGAGTCGTAACCGATCTCGCAGGCAATGTTTATGTTGCAGGAACCACCTATGGGGAATTCCCGGGAGGAGTCGCCAGGGGGGGTGCCGATGCTTTCGTGGCCAAGTACGACTCGAACGGGAACCAGCTCTGGGCAGTCCAGATCGGCTCTGCCGGTGAAGACATCGCCCAGGGGCTTGCCGTCTATACGATCCCCTATACAACCATTGCACGGGATGTCTATGTCTCCGGCTGGACGACAGGCTCTCTTCCGGGCAACACGAGCAAGGGTGGGACCGATGCCTTCGTTGCAAGAATCGACAGCGCAACGGGACGCCTGCTGTGGGTCAAGCAGTTCGGGACCCCTTATGACGATCATGGTTACGCGGCCGCTGTTGATAAGAACGGGTCGGTCTACGTCGTGGGCTCGACCCTGGGGGACCTCTCCGGGGGAACCGATATCGATGGCTACAGCGACGCCTTTATCGCGACAATTGATCCTTCTGGATATCGGATACTCTACAACCAGTTCAGTGTCTCGACGAATCCCGTCCACAATGCGGCCTACGATATCGCCGTCGACGGCCATCTCCCGGCGGATTACCTGTATGTGACAGGTATCGTCCGGGGCTACGAAAGCGGGTCTCTCTTCGTCGCGAAATTCGGCACATCCTTGAACAAGACAGGGGCTAATCATGTCCTGGGCAGCAGAGACAATGATGCAGGCCAGGCCATCGCCGTCGACAAGGATGGCAATATCATCGTGGCGGGGTATACCCTCGGGGCCTTTGATGGAAACTCGTCCACTGGCGATCGGGATATCATCGTCGCGAAATATGACATGGACTGGAACAAACTCTGGTTCCGACAGTTCGGGACGGCAGGGAGGGACGAGGCCTTCGGCCTGGCCGTGGACGCCGAGGGAAGCATCTATGTGGCCGGAGCGACAGGCTACCCCGACGGCCCGGGCCTTGACGGTCAGCCCTATCTGGGGGCTTCCGACATGTTCCTGACTCGTCTCGCTCCGGACGGTCGAAAGATCTACACCCGACAGCTCGGCACAAGCGGACAGGACTGGGCTTACGGAATTGCCCTCGACTCGACGGGCGCCATCTACCTTGCCGGCGCTACGGAGGGCCTGATGGGAAGCGGGAATCCCGGCGGTCTCGATGCCGTCCTGATCAAGTACGATAAGGACGGGCCCGTACCGCCTCCCGTTACGGATTTCTTCATCGATGGCACCGTAAAGGAACTCCCCGCAAGCTCGGCACTGGAGAGCGTCAGTATTACCGTCAAGGACGAGGCCGGAAACATTGTCGGAGAATACCTTACGGATTCATCGGGCCGGTTCGAGTCGAAAATCACCAAGGCAGGCAAATATTTTGTTCACAAGCTCAAGATCGGGTACACAGCCCAGGTCGACCCCGACGACGTCACGGTGAGCGAGGAAATTCCGACGGCGACCCTGGTTTCCATCATGGAAAAGATCGTCGTCAGGACGGAAATGTCCTTCAAGAAAGGCTACAACACCGTCCGATTTACGAAACTCCCCGCTTCCGACCGATCGGTCAGCGCCGTTTTCGGGAAATATGCCGGCAGTCCCTACGTAGGGCTCATCTTCAGCTTCGACCGCCCGATGCAGTATCTCTTCTTCCATGGCCACAAACCTGTCGGCAATCTCAAGAGCCTGGACTTCGCACACAGCTATACGATCTACACCGGAAAAACCTTCAGCATCGACACGACCGGGTGGGTCGGGCCGGAGCCGCTGCCGGCAACGGTTCTCCCCCATACGAAGCATCACGGCAAGATCCGCCGCTGAGCCGCAACAAAAAGCCCGCCGGATGCCTCCGGCGGGCTTTTCATGCCTTTTCCCTCACCTTTGCAGTTCCAGCATGCCCGGCTCGATCGGCCGGGATAGCCGGACCCGGCAGCCGTGCGGATCCATTACCCCATCATCGGGCAGCGGCATCGGGATCCCTGCATAACAGGGGCTGAAGCGCACGACAACATACTCTCCAAGTCCCTGGCGTCTTGCCGCCTGCTCAATGACGGGTCTTGCATCCGTGAACAGAACGAAGAGCGTCCCGTCAGGGCCTGCCTTCAGGCCTTCCTTCTGAACTCCCTGCCATGCGTCGTGCGACAGGACGTGGTAGAAGGAAGTTTCGAAATAGCCGAAGATGTTGTCATCAATGGACGGCATCTTCCCCCTCTCTCTTCATGCCTGTGGGTGGAGGGTTATTATTTTCCTGGAATGGAGGTGGCTCCGGCGGGATCACCTCCACCGTGGGCTGTAGCGGTTTTGCGTAGCGAGGATACAGGAAGGTTCCCCGGGTGGCATTGACAAACATCAGGGACAGAATAATCGCCGAGGCCAGCCGGAATGAGACTCCTCCCGACAGGGCAAAAACAAACTCCGGCAGCATCATGATAAGCCCGGCGATGGCTGCCGTCCTCCACAGCCGTTTTGTGAAGTAGCCGCAGAGGGCAACGACGACGACGTCAAAGATCTTCTCGGGTTGGCCCGACAGGATCGGGGTTAGGGCCAGAAAGACATAAAGAAGGGCTGCCAGGAATCCCTGATCAGCGGCTTTTTTTGCAGACTCGGCATCGCGGATCGTGGGCCAGAAAAACTCCTGAATGTTTTTCAAATCCATGGCTGTGTTTTCCTTGCCCTCTATTCTCCGTTCTTTTCCTCTTCGCCTTCCACCGCGTCAAAGAGAGGATCTTCCTCGGCCACATCTTCTCCATTCTTGACTTCGCTCTCACGCTCCGCGCGGGCAATCCCCGAGAAGTTTTCACCCACTTCGAGATCGATGAGTTTGACGCCCTGCGTCACGCGGTGCAGCACGGGAACCTCTCCGACGCGGATGCGGATGATGTTTCCGGAGTTGCTGATGAGCATGAGGTCCTCGTCGCCCGTGACCTGCCGGATTCCTGAGACAAGACCAATCCGCGGTGTGGTCTTGAGGTTCAGGATTCCCTTTCCACCACGGCTCTGGAGACGGTACTCTGCGATCTCGGTGCGCTTGCCGAAACCTCGCTCCGAGACGGTCATGATGGAGTTGCCTTCCGTGGGGATTTCCATACCCACGACGTTGTCATCGTCGTCCATGCGGATGCCGATGACCCCCGTGGCCGTTCGGCCCATGGCGCGTACGTCGTCTTCCTTGAAGCGGATGGCCATGCCCTTGCGGGTCCCGAGGAAGATCTCCTGGCCGCCGTTGGTCTGTTTGACATCCATGAGCTCGTCGCCCGCCTCGACATTGATGGCGATGATGCCGCCAGTGCGCGGGTTTGAATAGGCCGCAAGATCCGTTTTCTTGATGATGCCTTTCTTCGTGGCCATGACAACGAACTTGTCTTTTTCGAATTCGCGGACGGGAAGGATGGCGGCCACTTTTTCGCCCGGGTTCATGCCGACGAGGTTCACGATGGCCTTTCCCTTGGCGGCGCGCCCCGCCTGGGGAATCTGGTAAACCTTGAGCCAGTGGATGCGACCCTGGTTTGTGAAGATGAGGATATAGTTGTGCGTCGAAGCGATGAAAATGTGCTCCACGAAATCCTCTTCCTTCGTGGTCATGCCCATTTTTCCCTTTCCGCCGCGGCGCTGGATCCGGTAGAGGCTGACGGCATTACGCTTGATATAGCCCTGGTGGGACACGGTGACCACCATGTCTTCCTCGATGATCATGTCCTCGATGTCGATGTCTTCCGTCGACTCGACGATCTCCGTGCGGCGCTCATCGCCGAAGCGTTTTTTCGAGTCTTCGAGCTCTTCGATGATGATTTCCAAAACCTTCCGGGGATCCTCGAGGATGCCCTTGAGCGATGCAATCAAACGCATGAGATCGGCGTGTTCCGAAAGGATCTTCTCCCGCTCAAGCCCCGTGAGCCTCTGAAGGCGCATGTCGAGGATGGCCTTCGCCTGGACTTCCGAGAGTCCGAACGTTGACATGAGGCCGACCGCCGCCGCCTGGGGGGTTTCGGATGCCTTGATCAGGGCCACCACGGCATCGATGTTGTCCAGGGCCGTGATAAGCCCCTCGAGAATGTGAGCCCGCTCGCTTGCCTTGTTGAGTTCGAAGATGGTTCTCCGCGTGACGACGATCTTGCGGAAATCGACGAATCGCTGGAGCACCTCTTTGAGGTTCATGACCCTCGGCTGACCATTGTCGATGGCGAGCATGCTGATCCCGAAAGAGTTTTCCATCTGGGTGTGCTTGAAGAGCTGGTTGAGGATAACGCCGGATACTTCGTCGCGCTTGAGATCGATGACGATTCGGATGCCGTCGCGGTCCGACTCGTCGCGCAGATCCGAGATTCCCTCGATCTTCCTTTCCTTCACGAGATCCGAAATTTTCTCAATGAGGTTTGCCTTGTTGACGAGGTAGGGAAGCTCGGTGATGACAATGCTCTCACGATCGGTTCGGTTGGCCCGCTCCACCATGGCCCGGGCCCGGATGCGGACAGAGCCGCGTCCCGTCCGGTAGGCCGAAAGGATCCCGTCGCGGCCGTTGATAAATCCGGCCGTGGGAAAGTCAGGCCCCTGAATGTGCTTCATGAGCCCTTCGACGGTGAGGTCTGGGTTTCGGATGAGGGCCACCGTTCCGTCGATAATCTCGTTGAGATTGTGGGGGGGGATATTTGTGGCGACCCCGACGGCGATACCCGACGTTCCGTTGAGAAGAAGAACGGGGATCCGCGCCGGGAGCACCACGGGCTCCTCCATGGAGCCGTCGTAGTTGGGCACGAAGTCGACAGTGTTCTTCTCAAGATCCTCCAGCAGTTCCTCGGTGATCCGGGACATCCGGATCTCGGTGTATCGCATGGCTGCTGGCGGGTCACCGTCGATAGATCCGAAGTTACCCTGCCCGTCGATGAGCGGATAGCGCAAAGAAAAGTCCTGGGCCATGCGGACGATCGTGTCGTAGGCGGCGGAATCGCCGTGGGGGTGGTACTTACCGATGATATCGCCGACGATGCGTGCCGATTTCTTGTAGGGTCGGTTCCAGCGGTTGCCCATCTCGTTCATGGCGAATAGCGCGCGCCGGTGTACAGGCTTGAGCCCGTCGCGCACATCCGGTATGGCCCGCCCGATGATGACGCTCATGGCGTAGTCCATGTAGGACTTCTTCATCTCGTCTTCGATATTCACCGGGATGTTTTTCTGATAAAGCTCCATTCTGAACTGCGCTCCTTGTCAATCGAGAACTGAAGAGAACCATATCATTTTTCATCAGAAGATGCATCCTTTTTGTGGTCGGTCCAGATAGAATAACTATCTAATATTCATGATTATTTTCATAACGGACACGCTGTCACCCGATGCGGGTCAATGGCAAGCGGAACGAGCGTGAGCAGGAAGACATTCTGGCGGGGGCCGGGCGTTTCAAGCGACGGTCTAGTCGCCGTCTTCCGGCTTCCTGATGGAGAGGTAGTTTCGAAACCCAACGGCCGTAAACTGATCGGCAATGAACTGGCCGATCGTGTTCCCGAGCTGAACCGTGGCCAAGGAAGACTCGATGACGAGCTTGCGGTATCGCGTAAAAGAGTCCTCGACGATCATCCGGGCGATATCCATAACGGCCTTCACGCTGAAGGTTTTCTCGTAAAAACTCAGGCAGTCCTCCATGATCGTCTCCAGGAAGGTTCCGGACATGCCGCACTTCTCCAGGACGATGGAACCGAGCTTTCCGTAGTTCCGGAGGATGAACTCCTCTGTGATTCGGGCCCCTGTGGCCTCCTGGTAGAGAAGGATCGGCACCTTGCCGATCTCCATGAACAGGGCCCCGATCTCCGCCTGCTCGACGAACTTCTGTTTGAAATTCATCTGTTCCGCCAGGACGCGGGCCATGATGGCCCGGGCAAAAGACTTGGCAGCAAGAGGTTCGAGGGCGGGGGAGAGTGTGAAGAGTGCCAGGCTCAGAATGTACATTTTCGAAGGCAACATGCCGAGGCGCATGACCGCATCCGTGAAGCCCCTGATGTCACCGGGCTTGATGTTTCCGCACATAGCCGCGGAATTCGCGCGGCCTATAAGGCGTGCAGTAACTTCCTCCTTCAGCTTGTATTTGATTTTATCGATGTCGCTCGTGCTGGCATCCTGGTTGTCCAGCGTCTGCAGTGTGCCGGGATCCAGCCCGATATTGACTCCATCAAGAAACCGGATGATTTCCTGGAGGAGCTCGTCATCAGTTAAAATGGGTGCCCCGGTGACAGGGACAGGACCCGCCGGGAATAATTTATTGGATTGTACGGTTTTTGGATTTCCGTTTCCGCTCATGACCCTCTTTTTCACCCGCCAAAGACCGCTTCGGTATCCTTATCCCCTGTGATAAAAGGCATTGCAGGATTCGGGCCGCGAATGGATCCCTACTGAAAAATCCCGGTCCATGCGGACGATGGTATGGTGGGTGATCCCGGTTCCTTGCAGACGGGACGCGGCCGACCGTCTCGACCGTGGCGCTCAGTGTGGACTTCAGCTGTCATTCGTGTTAGCATATTCGTCCGCGTTCTCCCCGAAGGAACGACCGGGTTCCGCGAGGATTGGCACAGGCGTTGCTTTCATTACCGAGAAAACAGTCCCTTTCTCTTCTCCGGCCCAAGGAGGACAGAATGCCGACACAAAGTGCGCCCCGGCTTCCCTGGTTTGTCGAACGCAGAAACATCGTTCTGCTTGGTCTTCTTGTCTTTCTTGTCCTTTCCGGAGTGACCTTATTCCTGTCTTTCAAGCATTATCAGAGCATCGAGGAACAATCTCTAAAAGATGACCGTGCAACGGCGAACCTGCTCTCCCTGCTTCTGGAGGAACACGTCCAGAGTATTATCAAGACCATGGAATCCTACAGCAACCGCCCTCTCCTGGTTCTGGCGGTCAAGGAGAAAAATGCTGAAAAGGCCCGGGTGCACCTGGTCAATCTGGTCAAGAATAACCCGGG
The DNA here is from genome assembly GCA_964628025.1 of uncultured Syntrophaceae bacterium. Classification (GTDB taxonomy): domain Bacteria; phylum Desulfobacterota; class Syntrophia; order Syntrophales; family UBA2192; genus UBA2192. The sequence continues at coordinate 3,892 of CAZVLL010000016.1, read as the reverse complement.
CATTGACAGCGTGCTCATTGCAGACCGGCAGGGAACGGCCTGGGTCAATTATCCTTCTTTCCCGGGTCTAATCGGTAAAAACCTCGCCTATCGGGACTGGTACAAGGGCATCAGCAAAGACTGGAAGCCCTACGTGTCGAATGTGTCCATAAGACTCGTCGCAGAAAAAGATATTGCCTGCCTGATCGTCATCCCGATTTTTAATGATTCGGGGAAGGTAATCGGCATTCTGGCAAACTCCCAGCGAGCGTTCGGGCTCAGACAAATCCTAGAGCGCGTCGTTCTTGATCCCGGAGTCTCTGCCAACATCACCGACCGGGAAGGCAATCTGGTTTTCAGCACCCGGTTTGCTCATGAAAAAGAAATAACCCCGTACCCCTTCTACTTCGTCAAAGACAAGGCCATAACCGAAAAGAATCCGTCCATCGCTATTGACGATCCATTTCTCGGCGGAACAAAACGTTTCATCTCTTATGCCCCTGCGGCAACACTCGGATGGTCCGTATTCATGGGGCGGGGCAGCCGCGAACTCCTGCTGTCGGGGTTGTCGTATTATGTTCAGCTTGCGGCGATCTCTTTTCTTTTGCTTCTGTCATCCATTCTTTCTCTGATCTATTTCAGGAAACGGGTGTTGATGCAGCATGTTGCGGAGCAACTGCTGGCTGATCAGGAGTTGAGGCAGAGCGAAGCGCGCTTCCGTTCTCTTGCCGTCGCCACCTCGCAAATCATCTGGGAAACCGACGGGCAGGGCCAGGTCAGCGGGCAGATGCCCAGTTTCCAGGCTTATACGGGGCAGAGCGACGAGGAAGTCCAGGGCAATGGTTGGAGCGCGGCCCTGCACCCCGAAGATCGCGAAGGCACACTTGCCGTCTGGGGGCGCGCCGTCGGCGCCAAAGCCGGCTACGAAACGGAATACCGGCTGCGCAGATACGATGGGGTCTATCGTCATTTCGCCGCACGCGGCGCACCCGTGATAGCCGACGACGGATCGATTCGGGAATGGATCGGCACCTGTACCGACATCACCGAGCGCAAGGAGGCGGAAGAAACCCTGCGGCAGAGCGAGGCGAGGCTTCACACCATTCTGTCGGGCCTTTCTGCCGGAGTCATCATGGTGACCGAGGAAAACCGTGTGGAGTTTGTCAACAAGGCTCTCTGTGATCTGTTAGCGCTGGAGGCGAACCCGGCCGATCTCATCGGACTCGATGCAGAAGAGTTCACGGGCAAGATCCTGAACCGCTATGCCGATCCGGCAGGCTTACAGGAAAACATCGGCGCTGTCGTCCGGAAAGGAGAGACCGTCCGATCGAACGAAATTGCCCTGCGCGACGGCAGAACCCTTCTGTTCGATTTCATTCCGATCGTCGTTGATGGGAAAAAATCGGGTCGTCTGTGGCAGCACATTGAGATCACGGGTCGCAAGCGAGCCGAGGAGGAAGTCCGGAAGCTCAACGAGGATCTGGAGACACGCGTCCGGGAACGGACGGCCCAGCTCGAGGCCATCAACCGGGAGCTGGAATCGTTCAGTTATTCCGTATCCCACGACCTCAGGGCGCCCCTGCGGAGCATCGACGGGTTCAGTGAAGCCATTCTCACAGAGTATCGGGACTGCCTCGACGAGAGGGGCCGGGGTTACCTCCGCCGCGTGCGCGCCGCCGCCCAGCGCATGGGCCATCTCATCGATGATCTTCTGCAGCTTGCCCGACTTTCCAGGACGCAGATGCAGATTACGGAGGTGGATCTCAGTGCCGAGGCGGCTGACGCGCTGGTGATCTTGCGACAGCATGACGGGGGACGGTCCGTGGAGATCTCGGTTCAGCAGGGCTTGACAGCCCGGGGGGATTCTGTTCTGATTCGGGTTCTCCTGCAGAATCTGCTGGACAATGCTTGGAAGTTTACGGGCAGGAACCCGTCGGCCCGCATCGAGATGGGTAGGATAAAAACGGACCGGGGAGAGGCCTTTTTCATCCGGGACAACGGCGTCGGATTCGACATGGCCTATGCAAACAAGCTCTTCGGCGCCTTCCAGCGCCTCCATGGCCAGGGGGACTTTCCCGGCACCGGCATCGGCCTGGCCACAGCGCAGCGGATTGTCCACCGCCACAGCGGAGAGATCTGGGGAGAAGGAACTGTCGATAAGGGGGCCGTGTTTTACTTCACGCTGCCTCTGTTATAAAAAAGGAGGGGAGAGAACGTGTCCGAAAGAATCATTCTGCTTGTGGAAGACAATCCCGACGATGTGGAGCTGACTGTCCGTTCCCTTGAAAAAAACTGCATCCTGAATCCGGTCATCGTGGCCCGGGATGGGGTGGAGGCCCTGGACTATCTTTTCGGGACTGGGGCCTATGCCGACCGCGACCTCAAGGAGATGCCGGTGGTCATTCTTCTGGATCTCAAACTGCCAAAAGTCGACGGCCTCGAGGTGCTCAAGAAGATCCGTGAAACCGAGAGCACCCGGTTTCTTCCGGTGGTCATCCTGACTTCGTCCCTCGAAGAGCGGGACCTGATCAATGGATATCTTCTCGGCGCCAACAGTTACGTCCGCAAGCCCGTGGACTTCCACCAGTTCAACGAGGCCGTCAAACAGCTGGGACTTTACTGGCTGCTCTGGAATGAGCCGCCGCCGAATAATACCTGAAACGGGACGGCATGAGAAGACCTCTGCGCACATTGATCGTGGAAGATTCACTGGATGACTGCCTGCTCCTGGTTCGCCGGCTTCAGGAGGGCGGCTTTGACGTGGAGCACGAGCGAGTGGAAACCGAGGCGGCCATGCGCGCGGCCCTCCAGGAGAACTCCTGGGACCTCATCCTGAGCGACCACAACCTGCCCCAGTTCGATGCCTTTCGCGCATTGGCGGTGATGAAAGAGGCAGGCCTCGATCTCCCCTTCATTATTGTTTCCGCCGCTATCGGGGAGGAAACGGCGGTGATGTGCATGAAGGCGGGCGTCCATGACTACGTCATGAAGGACAAGCCGGCCCGCTTGATCCCCGCCATCGAACGGGAACTACAGGAACACGCCTCAAGGCAACGCCGCAGGAAAGCGGAAGATGAACTGAGAGATTCCCGCCAGAGGTTTTCGGACATCATCGAATTTCTTCCCGACGCCACGTTGGTTATTGACAAAGGCGGAAAGGTCATCGCCTGGAACCGGGCTATCGAGACTATGACGGGGGTCAAGGCAGGGAACATGCTTAGCAAGGGAAACTACGAATACACAATTCCCTTCTATGGTGAAAGACGGCCCAGTATTGTTGATCTTGCCCTTCATCCCGACTCGGAGTGGGAGAAGAAATACACCACCATCAGCAGGGATGGGAACACCCTTACCGGTGAGGCCTTTGTTACCCATCTGCCGAAAGGCGATGCTTATCTGTCGATAACAGCGTCAGTTCTACATGATGGCAAGGGAGAGCCCCTCGCGGCAATTGCGTGCATCCGTGATAACACCGAACACAAGCTCGCCGACGCCGCCCTCAGCGAGGAAGCGACGAGAAGGCGAATGCTGTTCGAACAGTCTCCCGACAGCATTGTCATTATCGATCCCGTGACAGCACGATTTATTGAATTCAACACCGCGGCCCACCGGCAGTTGGGTTACTCCCGTGAGGAATTTGCCCGCATGAGCATTCCCGATGTGGAGGCCCAGGAATCGCGCGATGACACGCAGGCAAAGATTGCTGAAGTGATCCGCGAAGGAAGGGCAGACTTCGATACGCTTCATCGCACCCGACAGGGAGATCTCAGGAACATCCATGTGACCGCACAGATTTTGGACATCATGGGGCGTTCTGTCTACCACTGCCTCTGGCGCGACATCACCGATCGCAAACGTGCCGAGTCGGAACGTCGAGAGCTGGAAGAGCGTCTGAATCGTGCCGAGAAGATGG
>CAZVLL010000015.1:0-64024 GCA_964628025.1 uncultured Syntrophaceae bacterium | reverse complement strand
GGGCCGGGCGAAGAAGCCCGTCTGGTTCTCCGTGGTCAACGACAAGGTGGAGTTCAAGGACGCCTCGAAAATGTGGGGCAAGACGACGGACGAAACCCACGAGATGATGGTCAAGGAGATGAAGGACCCCGAGATCCGGACGGCCGTCATCGGCCCTGCCGGCGAGAACGGCGTTCCCTATTCCTGCATCATCGTCGAGCGCTTCCGCGCCGCTGCCCGCAGTGGCACCGGCATGGTCTTCGGCGACAAGAAGCTCAAGGGATTCGCCGTGCGCGGCACGAAGTACGCCGTGCCCGTCGCCGACAATGCCAAGTTCCTCGCAGCCGCCAAGTTCAACAAGGATAGCAATGTCGCGGGCGAATGCTGGGAAGGTGCCAAGCGCTGGGGCACGGGCGGCCTGATGGAGCTCAAGCACTTCATCCATGGCTCGCTCATCACGAAGAACTACCAGACGACCTGGTATCCCGACGTCGTGAAGCTGGGCGGCGAGGAAGCGATGAGGACGTTCTGGAAGCGCCATGCGGCCTGCACCAACTGCCCGACGCACTGCCTGAAGCTGGGCGTGCTGCGCAGCGGCAAGTATGCAGGCCTCGTTGCCGAGGGCCCCGAGTATGAGTCCGGAGGACTCCTGGGCACGAACCTGGGCATGACGAAGTTCGACGAGATGATCGCCCTCATCGAGGCCTGCGACGCTTACGGCTTGGACAACATCTCCACGGGCGGCGTTCTCGGATTCTCGACGGAAGCCATGGAAAAGGGCGCACTGAAGCCTGCCGACTTCGACGGCCTGAAGCCCAAGTGGGGCGACGGCGACACCTACATGGAGATGATCCGCAAGATCGCCTACAAGGAAGGCAAGGCCGGAAAGCTCATGGCTCAGGGCGTGGCCAAGATGTCCAAGCAGATCGGCAAAGGCTCGGAAGACTACGCCTGTACGGTGAAGGGCAAGGAACTGGCCGCCCACGATCCGCGTGGCGACAAGATTCGCGCCTACAGCTACACCATGGGCACCTGCGGCGGCGATCACCACGAAGGCCAGGGCCCCCAGGCCCTCGCCATGACGACCATGGCCGACTCACTCTGTATCTGCTCCTTCACTAACTTCCTTCTCTTCGGCACCGGTACGGACAAGGTCATCACCGACATGCTCAACCCGCTGTGCGGCTGGAACTGGAAGACCGAGGACTACTGGACAACGGCCAAGAGGATCTTCACGGCCGAACGCGTCTTCAACGTCCGCGAGGGCATCAGCTCCAAGAACGACCGGCTGCCTATCCGCATGTACAAGGAGAAGCTCCCGGCCGGTCCGAGAAAGGACGCCATCTTCACGGACGCGGATCAGAAGGACATGGAGACAAAGACCTACGCCTTCTTCGGCTGGGATGAGAAGGGTATTCCGACGGAGGCCTCCCTCAAGGCCTACGGCCTCGATTACCTGATTGCCGACGTCAACACGGCCAAGAAGAAGTTCAACCTTTAAACGATTGATTTTCACGGCAGGGGCGGGTGACTCACTCACCCGCCCTTGCTTTTTTTCCGGCTTTCGTCTAATTGTACGCTTCGTAACTGCGAGCACATTTATGGCCTTTTCACGAAGGGACACGATTCATCTTCTCGTCAGCGGTACTGCAGCGACCGTCCTGTTCGGCCTCTTTAAGGTGAGTGGGGCCAAGGCCCTGCCTCGCCCCCCTGGGGCTCTCGAAGAGAAAGCCTTCCTCGAATACTGCGCCCGCTGCTACCGGTGCGTCGACGTATGCCCCACTGACGCAATCCAGCCGGCCGGCATCGCCGGGGGCATCGTGAGCTTCGGCACCCCCGTTCTCGAACACAAGAAGTGCATCTTCTGCATGGCCTGCATCAAGGAGTGCCCGACGGGGGCCATCGCGAAGATCTCCCGCGACGAGATCGACATCGGCAACGCCATCATCACCCGCGACACATGCCTCTCCTGGACAGGCGAGGAGAAGTGCACGCGCTGCTTCGATGCCTGCCGCTACGATGCCATCAAGCTCGAAAAAGACATCTACCCTGTTGTCCTGGAGGACCTCTGCACAGGTTGTAACGCCTGCGAGAAGAAATGCCCCACGAAACCCAAGTCCATCGTCACCTATTACGACAAGGTAAAACGGGAGCCACCCCCCGAAAAGCGCATCGCCATGCGACTTGAGGAGGAGAGCGGCCGGCGCACGGCGCACGGCAGGGAGCCCGGCTTTACGGATTGGCTCAAAGGGAGGGTGAGGAAACTCGGGGAGCATTACGGAATCATTAAAGAAGACGAGGAAGAATAAGAGGGGTATAGGGTCCAGGGTTTAGAACATGCAAACAGTAGAAAAGAAAAAGCGTACGGTTCTTGTTGTCGGCGGCGGGGTGGCCGGGATGTCGGCGGCCCTTGATCTTGCGGGCAGCGGCCACCGGGTCCACCTGATCGAGAGCGGATACGATCTCGGCGGGCAGGTCGCAAAACTCGACAAGTTCTACCCGACGGATCACTGCGCCTTCTGCCCTCTCTGGACGGAGATCCGACGATGCAAAGAAAATCCGCTCATCTCCATTCACACCACAACAAACATTGAAACCCTGGAGAAATCCAACGGCCGCTACCGGGCCGTCATAGCGAAATCAACGCCGGTGATCGATCCGGTGCTTTGCATCTATTGCGGCCGCTGTGAAAGCGCCTGCCCGAAGGGCATCGCCCGCCCCATCTGGGAGCATGCCTATCCGCCCATCTATCTCATCGACAGGAATCGATGTGGGGATTGTCGCACCTGCGTAGATGCTTGCCCCACGAAGGCCATCGACTTCGAACGCGGAGTAGAAAAGTCGGAACTGGCCGTGGAGAAAGTCATCTGGTCGGCAGGGTTCACCGAGGTGAGCCTGGAGCCCCTGAAGGAATATGGCTGGGGAACCCATCCGGACATCCTCACGTCGCTCGAATTCGAGGCATGGAAGGCAGAGGCCGGTGAAAACAAGGGAGCCATCCTGTGTCGCTCCAACAAGGCAACACCCCGGAGCATCGTCTTCATCCAGTGCGCGGGCGCGAGAGACCTGCGGCTTTTGCCCCAGTGCTCGGCCGTCTGCTGCATGCATGCCCTCAAGCAGGCCCAGTGGGTGAAGCGCAGAAGCCCCGAGGTCCATTGCGTGATCCTTTATACGGATCTTCGCACCGTGGGCCGGGATTACTACGAATATGCCCTGCGCGATTTCGGGGGCAACGGCGTCCGGCTTATTCGCGGGCGGCCCTCGCTCATAACCCCCCTGCCCGGCGGCGACGGTATCGCCGTGAAATTCGAGGATACCTCCACGCAGAAACGCGAAATCTGGAAGTTTGATATGGTGGTCCTCAATGGAAACCTGAAACCGACCCTCTCGTCTCTCCCCGGCGGGACTGCCCTGCCCGAGTTGGACGACGAGGGGTTTGTGAAGCGATCGGCCACATCGTGCGGGTTTGTCATGGAACCGGCGGACGTGACGGAGTCGGCGATCCAGGCATCGTCGGCCGCACTCAGATCGATTACGGAAAAGAACTGAAATGGCAAGAATTGGTGTCATCCTCTGCAACTGCTTTGGCGAGATCGGCCGCGTTGTTGATCTGGAATCTCTCAAAGCGAGGCTCGAAACCGGCCCTTCGGTGGATTTCGTTTCCATCCAGGAGTCCCTTTGCCTGCCGGGCGATGCCGCCAGGGTACATGCCCTGATCCGTGAACGCGGGATCGGCAAGGTCATCATCGGTGCCTGCTCGTCATACGGAAAAATGGAATTTGTGAAACTCGGCCTTGCCAGAGAAGGTGTCGACCTTCGGAAAGTGCGCACGGTGGACCTTCGCGAAGGCTGTGCCTGGGTCCACGGAAAAGACCCGGAGGGCGCATCCCAAAAGGCCTATAACCAGCTCGACATGGAGCTCGCACTTCTTCAGAACAGGCGGGAGTCGAAAGATGTCACCGTCCGTGTGCAGCCCGAAGCCCTCGTCATCGGCGCAGGCCCCGCCGGCCTTTCGGCAGCTGCCGGCCTGGCTCGTCTCGGGTTCAAGGCCCATCTTGTCGACCGTGGGTCGACCCCGGGCGGGCTGCTCAACCTGATCACGAAGACCTACCCCGCTGATGAGCCCGGGCCGGAAAGAATCAAGCCCCTCGTCCAGGAATCCGGCAGCAATGCCCTTATCCATTTTTACGGAAAAACAAAGGTTTCCTCCGTCAAAGGGTATGCGGGCGACTTCAAGGTTAAACTGACCGGCCCAGAGGGAAACACAGACCTGCGAGTGGGCGCTGTCGTGCTTGCCACGGGCGCGCGGATCCTCTTCCCCCAGGGAATGTACGGGTACGGCAAGGTCAAGAACGTCATCACACAGATGGAAATGGAACGGCGGTTCTCCGCAGGGGCCAGCCGCTGCAAATCGGCTGTTTTTATCCAGTGCGCAGGCGCCAGAAACGGCGAGCGGCCCTACTGCTCAACCATCTGTTGTCCCCTTGCGCTGAAAAATGCGATGCGGGTCATGGACGAAAACCCCGAAGCAAAGGCCTACGTGCTGCACCGGGACATCATGACTCCGGGAAGCGTGTTGGAGGCCTATTACCGCAAGGCCCTGCAGAAAGGCGTTCAGTTCATCCGCTTCGATACGGACCGTCCTCCGGAGGTTCGCGGGCAGGATCAGGCGAGCGGCGTCGAGGTTTACGACACGATCAGCGGCGTTACCCGTGCGATCGAAACGGACCTTCTCGTCCTGAGCACACCCTTCATCCCGGACCCCGAAGGCGCTGCGATTGCCCGAATGCTCGATGTCCCTGTGGATAAATACGGTTTCTACGCCGAGGTCTACCCGATCCATCCCCTGGAGACGCGAAACGATGGCGTCTTCATCTGCGGAACGGCCCGGTGGCCCGTCTCGTCGGATCAGGCCATCACCCAGGGTGAAGCGGCAGCCATCAAGGCGGCCTCCTTCCTGGGACAGGAAACCGTGTCGGCCCTCACGATGAGCCGCGTGCCGGGCGGCAAGCTCGGACATGCAACGGCGAACGCGGAATCGTGCACGGGCTGCGGAAATTGTGTCGCCGTCTGCCCCTACGAAGCCTGCCGGCTTCAGCGAACGGGAAACCGGTCCGTGAGCCGAGTCATCAAGGTCCGCTGCAAGGCCTGCGGCAGCTGCGTCTCCGTCTGCCCGAACGGGGCCATGCAGATGCCCGAACAGAACTACCGGGTCACCGGCGAGATGATCCGGCGGGCCTTCCGGGAGGTGCGCTGAGATGACCGCCAACGGGAATAACATAAAAATCCTTGTCTTCGCCTGCCGCTGGTGCGGCCTCATCGGGGCTGATGGCGCCGGGCGTAAACGCATCGAACTGCCCACCAGCTTCCGCGTGATCCCGGTGGATTGCGCGGGCTACGTCGATTCGGATGCGGTAATCCGCGCCCTCGCAAGCGGCGCGACCGGTGTGGCCGTCCTGGGCTGCCACATCGGCGGGTGCCGCTTCAACGACGCAAACCACCCTGCCCTCAAGCGCCTGGAGCTTCTCAAAACGCTCCTTGACTCGACGGGCATCGGCGGGAACCGGTTGATGCTTGGCTTCGGGACGGCCCACGAATCGCACCAGTACGCCGACATGATTCGAGACTTCCACAAGGAGCTGGAGGGCCTGCCCTCAATGGCGTCGTGGCTGACTGCGGGGCAGTGTGATCGGTGATCATGGGAAAACGGGGCTGTTGCCTAAATCTTGTTCTCTTAAAAGGTGATTGAGCGGGATTCTGAATGGCGAAGTTAGACGCGTTTTTGGTAACCGCTCTTCGCGAAGTGAAACGCCCGCAGCGCAAACTGTTTGATCCCGGAGGGCGAGTTTTTGCGCCTGCAGTGAAGCGAGCGTTAGAGCGGTCAAAAACCGTCTATTCGCAGGAAGAATCCTGCTCATGAGCTATAGGGCGACAGCCCGAAACAACTGGACATATGCTGGAACAAATAAAACAGAAAGCAAAAGAAATCATCGAGAAAAAGGAAGCCGACGGCATCCTGGGGCTCAGGAAAGGCCTGTGGGACGTGATTCATCCCCACGTCTTCACCGCTGCCGCGGAGATCGATGCCCTCGTTCTGGAACCCAAGTGGCTCTTTGCCAAGATGGCCCGGTCAATCCTGCGTGAGAAACCTGCGACATACCGGCTGGCCGTCGTCGTCCGTGGCTGTGACGAGAGGGCCATCGTGGAACTTGTGAAGCGCAACCAGATCGACCGAGGTCGTCTCCTCACCATCGGTTATGCCTGCGACGGCAGTCAGGCGAAGGCATGCCTCTGCAACCGTCCGTACCCTCAGAAGCTTGACGCGGGGAGCATTGTGGAAGGCATCGCCCCCATGGAAGACGAAAGGGTAAAGGCCTACCTGGAAGGCGACGCCGGCGAGAGGCTGGGGAAATGGGCCGCCCAGCTCAAGCGCTGCATCAAGTGCTACGGCTGCCGCAACTCCTGCCCCATCTGCGTCTGCGTGCCCTGCAAGCTTGAGGACGAGGTATGGGTGGAGCGCGGTGTCATCCCGGCGGAAATGGTCTCCTTCCATCTCATCCGCGCCTTTCATCTCTCCGATACCTGTGTGGCCTGCGGAGCCTGCCAGGAAGCCTGCCCGGTGGGGATCCCGCTGATGACACTTCAGCTATCGATGCGTGAGGCCTTGAAGAAAGACTACAACTACGAGGCGGGGCTTGACGCAAATCGCAAGTCGCCTGTCCTCTTTGATTTTGCGAAAGAACCCCGTCCCGGGCAGGATGTGCCCGACTGGGTCGACAGCATGGGGAAAAAGCCATGAACCCCGAGTTTATCCGGACCATCTGCCCTTACTGCGGCACGGGCTGCGGGCTCGTCCTGAAGGTCGAGGAGGGACGCGCAGCGGCCACCTACCCCGACCGGGAAAACCCCGTCAGCCGAGGGTCGCTGTGCGTGAAGGGCTGGGTTGCCCACGAGTTCGTCCATCACCCCGAGCGTCTGACGGCACCGCTTTTGCGCAAAGGCGACCGCTTCGTGGAGATCTCTTGGGAAGAGGCTATCGCCCTTGCCTCAGGAAAATTGAAAGAAGCGGCCGAGAAGTACGGCCCCGACAGTATCGGTGGGCTCTCGTCGGCCAAGTGCACCAACGAGGAGAACTACCTCTTCCAGAAGCTCATCCGGGCGGCCTTTAAGACGAACAACGTGGACCACTGCGCGAGGCTCTGCCACGCTGCAACGACGGTGGGCATGCTCCAGACGCTGGGAAGCGGAGCCATGACCAACTCCATCTCGGATCTCGCCGGCGCCGACTGCATCCTCTTTGTCGGCTCCAATGCCGCCGAAAGCCACCCTGTCCTCATGGGCGAGGTGTACAAGGCCCTCGACCGGGGAGCCAGGGTCATCGTCATCGATCCCCGGGAGACCCCGGTGGCGCGAAACGCCCACAGGCTGCTGAGGCTCAACCCCGGAACCGACATTCCGCTTCTGGCCGGCATGATGCGCCACATCGTCGACAAAGGGCTCCACAAGGCCGACTTCATCGCTAAGCGGATGGAGAACTTCGAGGCTCTCAAGACGTTCCTGGCGGCCTGGCCCATCGAGAAGGCCGCGAAGGAAACGGGAATCGATGAGGCCGTCATCCGCGAGGTGGCCGAGTCCTACGCAAAGGCCGAAAACGCCGCCATCGTCTACTGCATGGGCATCACGCAGCACGCCTGCGGAGTGGCCAACGTGATTGCCATCTGCGATTTGGCCATGCTCTGCGGTCACGTGGGGAAGCCCTTCTCGGGGATCTACCCTCTTCGTGGCCAGAACAACGTCCAGGGCGCCTGCGACATGGGGGCCCTGCCGAACCTCTACCCCGGCTACCAGGCCGTGGCCGACCCGGCCATCCGGGAGAAATTCCAGAAGGCCTGGGGGATGGAACTCTCCGACAAGCCGGGACGGACGGTAACGGAACTCATCAATGCCGCGGGCAAAGACATCCGCGCCCTTTACATCATGGCCGAGAACCCCTGCATCAGCGACCCCGACGTGAACCACGTCATGGAGGCCCTGCAAAGGCTCGACTTCCTGATCGTCCAGGACATCTTCCTCACGGAAACGGCGAAGTTCGCCCACCTGATCCTGCCCGGTGCCTGCTTTGCCGAAAAGACGGGGACCTACACAAACACGGAGCGACGATTCCAGCTTCTCCACAAGGCAGTCGATCCGCCCGGGAAGGCCTTGGGCGATTTCGAGATCCTCTGCCTCATGGGAAAGGCATTGGGGCTTCCCTTCGACTACGCAACACCTGCCGAGGTCATGTCGGAGTACGCCAACCTGGTCCCGGCATACGCCGGGATCTGCTTTGACCGCCTGGAGCGTGCCGGCCTTCAGTGGCCCTGCCCCGACGAGAACCACCCCGGGACGCGTTTCCTCCACGGCGAGAAATTCACCCGCGGGCTGGGCCGGTTCGTCATCCCCGACTACACACCGCCCATGGAAAAGCCCGACGCGGAGTACCCCTATTATCTCAACACGGGGCGTGTCTTTGCCCACTACCACACAGGAACGATGACGCGTCGCTCACCGTTCCTCAACCGGGAGATCGAGGATCCCTACGTGGAGATTCACCCCGACGACGCAAGAGCGCTTGGCGTGGGCATGGGCGAAAGAATCCGGGTCACCTCCCGGCGGGGAAGCATCGTCACAACGGCGCGCATCACGGACCGTGTAATGAAAGGAAGCATCTTCGCACCCTTCCATTTCACCGAGGCGAGAGCCAACATGCTCACGAACCCGGTGCTCGATCCGGCGTGCAAGACACCGGAGTACAAGGTCTGCGCCGTCAAGATGGAAAAGGAACACCATGAAGCAAAGGCTGGATAAAATCGAGGAAGCCAAGAAACTCTCCGGGTCCCCGGGCTGTGTCGAGTGCGGCCGATGTGTGGCCGCCTGCCCCATGGCGGAGATGTACGCGAATTTCGGCATCGAGATGTCGCCCCGGGGAATTATCAAGAAGACGCTCGTCGGCGACAACGTTGTCGAAGATAAAAACATCTGGTACTGCACGGAGTGCAACAGCGGCACCGACGTATGCCCCCAGGGAGTAAGCTGCCGGGACCTGATCCGCAAGCTCCGCGAGGCAGCCATCGAGGAAAATCTTGTCGAGAACGCCAAGCACTGCGAGGCCTGCGGACGGTTCTTCCTGGCCGTTCCCGTCGAGGATTTCGTCTTCGGCAGGCTCAAGACGGAACCGGCAAATGTGATCAAGGCACTTGAGACCTGCCCGTCCTGCAGGCGGGAGATTTACCTTTTACGGAACGCGTAGAGAAACGAATGGAAGCATCCAGACAGCCCGAACCTCAATTGAGACTTGAAGACCTGCGGCCCCGCGCCCCGGAAAAAAAGAAGTTCTCCGACTGGTTCATGCCGCGAAGGAACAACTATATCCTCTTCGATCCCGCCAAGTGCACCGGCTGCGGGACCTGCGAGATGATCTGCTCGACGCGGAACGTCGCGAAGGTTGCCCCCGCCCGGGCAAGCGTGAAGGTCCTCGCCGACGAGAAGCTCGGAAAACATTTCGCCGTTCTGTGCCAGCACTGCCGCAGGCCCCTGTGCCTGGAGGTCTGCCCCACCCGTGCCATCGAAAAGGGTGATGACGGGATTGTCCGGATCAACGATCTATTCTGCACCGACTGCGGGATGTGCACCATGGCCTGCCCGGAAGCGGCGCCCCTGAAAGACCCGGCAAGCCAGGAAATCCACAAGTGTGACCTCTGCGAAGGCAACCCCCTGTGCGTGAAGCACTGTCCGGAAAACGCCCTGACCTGGACGCGCGGCAAGGCCCTGCGCTGGATCAAGGCGGCCCGATGGAGTGTCCAGGCCCTGTCGTTTCTCTTCCTTGTCATCCTCGTCGTGGGGACGTTCTGCTATTTCAGGGCAGGGACGGTGGAACTCTCCTGCCCGACGGGAACGCTTCAGAATATTGCCTCATCGGGAACTCTCATCCTTGTCGGCGCCTCGTCGGCCCTGGCTCTTCTTGTCCTCACGGTCCTCTTCGGAAGGGTCTTCTGCGGCTGGGTCTGTCCCTTCGGGTTCGTGCTGGACCTGGTGGACAAGATCACCCCGAAGAAGCTCGGCTGGCCGAATTTCCTCAAAAGCCGCATGGCCAAGTACGGTATTTTGGGCGGTGCCGTCGGAAGTAGCGCTGTGCTGGGCTACCAGGCCTTCTGCACGGTCTGCCCCATCGGGACGCTGTGTCGGTCCTACGGGGTCCAGTCCGTCATGCAAAGCGCAGAGCTGGCCATCGTGCCGGTCCTGGCCGCGACGGAGCTTGCCGAACGCCGGTCCTGGTGCCGCTACCTCTGCCCTGTCGGAGCCACCCTGGGCATCGCGAGCCTGCTTCGGCTGCTCAAGATCGTCATCGGGGCGCGCAAGTGCAAGAAGTTCTCCTGCGTCCAGTGTGCCGAGGTTTGCCCCGTGGGAATCATCGACGCCGGCGAGCTGCGCGAAGGCATCTCCCCAAAAGTCCCCATGACGGAGTGCATCATGTGCCTGCGATGCGTGGACCGCTGTCCCTACAGCGCAGCGAAGATCCGGTTCCGCTGGCAGAAAGCTACCCCCGGGGAGGCAAACGCATGAGCCTCTATCGGTCCTTCTACAATGGAAAAATCGGCGTCGTAGACCTCACGCTGCAGACGGCCTATACGGCCGATCTGCCCGACGATGCCCTCCGGGACCATATCGGCGGCGCGGCGATGAACGCCTGGCTGCTTTCCCAGTACGAAAGCGATTCTCTCATCCTCGGGACCGGTCCCCTGACGGGGAGTTTTGCGCCGGCTTCGGCTCTCCTTGTGGGCACGTTTCGATCTCCCGTCTTTGACCACCTCTGCCACGTACCCTTCATGCTTCGGAGCGGGCCCGAGATGAAATTCTCAGGCGTGGATTACCTGGTCATCCGGGGCGCAGCCAAGGAGCCCTGCGCCGTATCCGTGGGTCGTGGTCAGATCCGTGTCCTGACGGTTCTGGACGCATCGGGAAAGACTGTCCCCGACTTGGTGCATCGGCTGAGAAGAAACGCGCCTGCGTTCCGGTCTTCCGTCGTCACCGGCCCCGCAGCCGATCACCACTCGCCTTATGCGTCTGTCTCCGTCGACAGCCACGGAAGTCTTGACCGGGCTGGCCTCGCTTCCAGGCTGGCCGCAAAAAACCTCAAGGCTGTCCTGTTCAACGGCATCGAGGGCCTCCCGTTCCATGAGGATCACCCCGCTCTTGCCAAAGCGGTGGAGAAATTGTTGCAGACCTCGGGTGCAACGGCAAACAAGGGATTTGTCCCTGTCGTGAAACGGCTGGAAGACGGCAGCGAGGCTGCCGGTGCCCTTCGGGGAAAACTCGGGCGGAACAGGGCCTGCTACCATTGCCCCTGCCCCTGCATGACTCACGGGAATTTCAAAAAGCCGGGGACGGAAAAAGAACGTGAGGGGCTTCTGCTGATGGATCACCCCGGCTGGGTTGCGCTTTCCCGCAAATCCGAGCACGCGTTGCCCCTCCTGCAGAGGTGCGTGGAGCTTGGCCTGGATCCCCATGCCGCGGGTATAACTCTGCAAGAAGACCGTCCGCTCCGTGAAGTCTTGAAAGCCATCGAGGCACTGGCTGCCGCAAGAGCTCCCATTGACGAGGAAGATTACCCGTCAGTCTACCGGCTGTTCGGTGGCGGGATCATACCTCTTATGTCAGGGAAAGCCTGGACGGATCGGGTCGCTGCAGCCATGATCCTAGGTGTCTGTCCGATTTTCATGCAGCTCGCCGGCCGGCTGGAGCGTTCCGATCTTCTGCGCTTCCTGTCCTCCGACGCGGAAGAGATCAAGGCCCTCGGCGAGAGGATCGACGGAGAGATCGAAATGCTTCTCGAGGGAAGAATTCCTGAAGAAAACCTGTAACGGGCGGCTTCCCCCCTTTTTCGTCAGCTTATCGAATCAGCAGCAACTCACAGACCCCAAGCGATCAGGATCAGCCCAACGGCCCGACTCACCTATTCACCTCCGGGACAGATTTTTCCAACACCATTATTCTTGACAAATGCCACGCCGATCTATAATATCAAACATATCTGATATGTAAGAATTATCAGAGCATTGTTCTCTGGAGGTCTAGAAATGGCGAAATCAGAAAAGAAATCAGGTTGCTGTGCGTCCGGAGTGATGGGTACCTGTTGCAAGGTGGAATCCATGATCGCTGTCGATGAACGGGGCCAGATGGTTCTTCCCAAAGAACTGCGGGACAAGGCAAACATCAAGGCGGGTGACAAGCTGGCGCTCATCAGCTGGGAGAAAGACGGTGAATTCTGTTGTCTGTCTCTGATCAAGGCCGATTATCTGGCGGAGCGCGTCACAGAGTTTCTCGGACCTGTCATGAGAGGGTTGAGCACGGGAAACAAACAGGAGAAATAAAGGAGGGCGCACAGATGAGGCAGGATGAAACCTCATTAAAGATGCCATCGGGAAGAGCTATTGTGCCCTGGATAACAGGATGAGGAGCGAACGATGAGCAGTGAAGTGCGCGCCGGTGGGACATTCACGATGATCAACCCCAGCTGTTGCGCCGTCGAAAATACCGAATTGAAAATGCCGGGGTTAAGCCAGAGTTTTGTTGTTGGAACCGTTGCAACTCCTCTGGGCGCCGTAGCTCAAATCACATCGACGCTTCGCTCGCAGGATTACTGGGGGACCGTCAAGGCCAGGTTCGGGGTCGGGCGGATGGAGTATGCTGTAGATCCCGGTCTTTATGCATTGGGCAATCCGGACAGCGGCTCGCCGGTTTTCGTATCCGCGAATTACAAAATGAGCTTTGACGAATTACGCCACTTCCTGACCGGAAGGGATGGATGGATCCTGGTGCTCGATACAGACGGGATTAATGTCTGGTGCGCGGCCGGAAAAGGAACATTTGGCACAGACGAACTGGTAAGACGCATCGAAGCAACCGGGTTGAAAGAACTCGTCCGTCATCGAAGATTGATCCTGCCCCAGTTGGCCGGGCCGGGAGTCTCTGCCCATCAGGTCAAGCAGCGTTCGGGATTCTCGGTTCAATACGGTCCCATCCGGGCACAGGATCTGCCGGCTTATCTCGAGTCCGGACTCAAGGCCACACCTGACATGCGCCGGATAACATTCAAACTGTCGGAGCGGACCGTTCTGATCCCGATAGAGTTCGTCGAGGCCTTGAAACCGACACTTCTGATTCTGCCCGTTCTTTTTCTGCTTGGCGGCCTGGGCGGTCATGCTGGATTTTGGGCGAACGCTCTGCGCGACGGTCTCTTTGCGGTTGTGTCATTTTTGAGCGCCCTCTTTGCGGGAGCGGTGTTGAATCCTTTATTGCTTCCTTATCTTCCCGGAAAGGCTTTTTCCACAAAGGGATTTTTCATCGGGACCCTGATGGCTTTATTTGTTCTTTATTTGAGAGGCTGTGACTGGCAGAGCTGGTCCGGGATGCTGGAGGCGCTCTCATGGCTGCTGATCATTCCCGCAGTATCCGCCTATCTGGCGATGAATTTTACCGGATGTTCCACCTATACGTCCCTTTCCGGAGTGAAAAAAGAGATGCGCTGGGCCCTGCCTCTTGAAATAGGAATGGCAGGCTGCGGATTCCTGGCCTGGGTAACATCGCGCGTTTTTATGTAGGAGATATCATGAGAGACTTCGTTTACCTCGAGAATGTTGTGACCCTGAAGCTTGATGAAGAAAAATGCACCGGCTGCGGAATGTGCCTTGAAGTCTGCCCGCACAAGGTGCTCGAAATGAATCAATCCCACGTCTCGATAAAAAACCGTGATGCCTGCATGGAATGCGGCGCCTGCAGCCGGAATTGTCCCTTCGATGCCATATCCGTCCAGACCGGCGTCGGTTGTGCCGCAGCGGTTATCAATTCCATGCTGGGCCGGAATGATCGCTCCTGCTGCTGCCTCGATGATTCCAAAGAGTCATCTTCCAATCATAAAAAGACAACTTGCTGCTGACAGGAGACAGAAATACTGACGACACGAAAGATGAACTGCAGTAACCAAGACAAGCGTGTTGCTAGGGTGAACCCATACATCCTGGGGGCCTGCAGGGGAGAATCTCCCTATCTGTGATCATGATTGCCCACCCGTCGTTAGTTCCCCTGGGAAAAACTTCTTTTTAAAGGTCAGGGCCACATTGACCAGCAGGATGAGCGCCGGGACTTCGATCAACGGCCCGATGACCGTGGCAAAGGCCTGCCCCGAATCAATGCCGTAGATGGCAATGGCCACGGCAATCGCCAGCTCGAAATCGTTGCTCCCAGCCGTAAAGGAAACTGCCGCGGCTTGCGGGTAGCTCCCCCCGATTTTTTTCACAATAAAGAATGTCATAAACCACATGATGGCAAAATAGATGGTCAGAGGAATTCCCACAATCAGGACATCAAAGGGCGACTGGATGATCTTGTTTCCCTGGGTTGAGAACATCACAACAATCGTGAACAGGAGAGCAACAAGCGTAATGGGACTCACTTTCGGCATGAATACGGTGTCGAACCATTTACTCCCTTTGAACCGGATCAGGGAATAGCGGGTGATGAGACCGGCAAGAAAGGGAATGCCGAGGTATATGAATACCGTCTTGGCCGATTCCGCCATGGATACATTGATGTTGATGGACTGTGCAAGCCCGAACCAGTTGAGAAAAAGAGTGATGAAAACATAGATATAAACGGCATAAAAGAGGACCTGGGCGATGGCGTTGAAGGCCACAAGACCCACGGCCAGTTCCCGGTCTCCACCGGCGAGCTCATTCCAGACGATGACCATGGCAATGCACCGCGCAAGACCGACCAGGATGACGCCGATCATGTATTCCGGGTAGTTGTGGAGAAAAATGATGGCGAGAACGAACATGACCACGGGGCCGATCACCCAGTTCTGCAGCAGGGAGATGGTCAGCAATTTTTTATTCTGAAACACCTTTCCCATCTGCTCGTACTTCACTCGGGCGAGAGGGGGATACATCATAAGGATCAGGCCCGCGGCGATAGGGATGGATGTCGTACCGACCTGCAGGCCGATGATGAATTCGGATACACCGGGCAGAAAGAAGCCGATAGCAATTCCGACGCCGATGGCCAGAAAGATCCACAGCGTCAAAAAGCGATCCAGAAAGGACAATCGTTTCACGATACCACTCGACATAGTACCTCTCTCTATTTGCCTTCTTTGCATTCCTCGGATGCCCGCAGGTCTATGAGCCACTGCTTGATCCGGTTCCGGTGGGGGAGAGTACCAACGCAGACCACGCGGCCGTTGATGACCAGGGCCGGGACGCCCATGAGACCGTATTTTGCGATCTCGGCGGGATCCGTCACATGGGAAAGCTCACCGGGCATTTTCAACTCGGCAAGGACTTCACGGACGTCCTGCTCCAGCCTCGCGCAATTGTGACAGCCCGGCCCCAAAACCTGGATGCGAACTCCACTGACAGGCAACTCTTCTGTTGCCTCCCCGGTGAAGGCCTTAAACGCACGCAACAGGGCATCCTTGTAAGCCTCTTCCATTTTCGGCGAGATGTAGTTCTGCGCCGAAATGCCATGAAAGAGAAATTCGCGACATTCAGCGTCTGTCCTGCCGGAAGCGTTCCCGGCCAAGTCGGCCATCACCTTCCTCAGGCCGACGATTCCGATTGACCGACCACCAATCAGAACCTGCACGATATCGTTGCTCATTGCGGAGAACCTTTCACCCCTTGAGTTTCTGGTAGAGCCCGGTAAGCTTCGTCCGGTAGGCGTTCCGGATCACCGCCTCGTCTTCGCCCAAAGGCTTCACGGGAATGAGGTCCATGACCTCGTCGGGAGAAAGTCCCGATTCATCGATGGTCTCGAGGGCGCCTTTCAGCATTTTCCTGATCCCTTTCCATGCCTGCTTGTCAGTCAGGCCGAAGGACTTGCCCAGCTCCAGTAGTTCGTAAAGCTGGAACCAGAGATAGGTGGGACCCATCGCCGTAATCATGGCATAAGCCTCGAGCTTTCCCTCGTCCACCTCGGGGCAGTCTCCCAGCTTTTTGAAAAGTCTGGAAAGGTCCATCTTTTCTTCTTTTGTGATACCCGGCCCGAAGGTAACGGGATTGTATCCTTCATTGACGATGGATGGGGCATTGGGTATCATCCGGACGATCCGGTTGAATCCGTCCAGTCCTTCCGAGAGGGTCTTGATTGTGAATCGGGGGGCCAGGGAAACGAGAACAGCTCCCGGCTTGAGGGCCGGCTTAATCTCACCGAGACCGCCGCCGATGGCCGGAGGGTGAAGGGCAAGAAACACAATCTCCTGGGCGGCGGGTTTCCCGTTGTCGCCCTGTGAGATCGCTATTTTCGGGAATCTCGCCTTGAGCTTTTCCAACACCTCACCGCTTGCGTCACTGACAACGACGGTTCCGGAAAGTATCCTTTTTCGCTTAAGCGCTTCCAGAAAGATCCGCGTGATCCTTCCTCCACCGATGAACCCCATCGATTTGTAAGACATCGTTAAATCCTCCTTCCGGGCGAAGAAAACCCACCCTTATCCGGCTCGGCCGGCACGGAAAAGACACGCCGGCTACCGTTTTCTGCAGCTTGGTTTCCCCTCCCGGCACCTTTCTTGATCAGATCGGTCATCACAATCTTCGGGGGTATGATTCAGATGCTCCAATCCCCGGTCGCGTTTGACAACAGCTGTCTTTCTTCACTTGTTTTTTTCTTCCTCTATCCATGTCCGGATTTCCTTGACCGAAGGAAGCCTTCCATAGGACCTCACTTTTCCATTGATCACCAGTCCGGGGGTGCTCAGCACCCCGTAACGCATGATCTCAGCCATGTCAGTAACTTTCGAAACGGTCGCTTCAGCTCCAGACTCCTTCACGGCCTGCTTGGCATCCACCTCGAGTTTTTCACAATTCCGGCATCCCGGTCCCAGTACCTTGATGTCCATAACGGTCTCTCTCCTTTCTTAGAGGATGGCATTGAACAAATAGCCCACGGCAATGATGGCGATGGTCAGTATGCCGGCAAAGATGGCCAGAAGCTTCACTTTAAGCACTTTTCTCAGGATGACCATCTCGGGAAACGATATGGCCGTCACAGCCATCATGAAGGCCAGTACAGTCCCGAGGGGCATTCCTTTCCCCATGAGAGCCTGGACGATGGGGATGGTGCCGGCGGCATTGGAGTAAAGGGGAATGGCGATCAAGACGGCCAGCGGGACGGCGAAAGGGTTGTCACGGCCCGCGTAGGTCGCCACGAAATCAATGGGGACATAGCCGTGAATGGCGGCGCCAGCCCCGATCCCGAGAAGGACATACAGGGTCACCCGTCTCAGGATATCCTGCGTATGCAGGGATGCCTGTTCCGCCCGTTCCTTCCATGTGAGTTTCGGGGGTTCCATATCACCCATTCGGATCTGCCAGACATAGTCCTCTACCATCCTTTCCACGGCGGGAATCCTACCCAGGATCATGCCGGCCATGATGGCCACGACCATGCCTGTGACGATATAGATAAGGGCGATCCGGGCGCCGAAGAGCCCCCAGAGCAGGACAAGGGCAACTTCGTTGATCATGGGTGAGGCGATCAGAAACGTCAGGGTCACACCCAGCGGGACACCGGTTTCCAGGAAGCCGATAAACACAGGCACGGCTGAGCAGGAGCAAAAGGGGGTGACGATTCCCAAAAGGGCTGCCAGGATATTCCCTACAAACTCGGCCTTGTTGGCCAGAATTTTCTTGACCTTCTCGGGCGGGAAAAAACTCCGGACAATGGACACTGCATAAATGATGACCGTCAGCATCAGGAGAATCTTGATGGTATCGTAGACGAAGAAATTCACGGCTTCGGCGAGGTGGGTGCCAGCCTGCATATCGAAGATGTCGTAGGTGAGCCAGTCGGCGAAGGCTTTGATCATATTGTGTCACCTAATTCATTTTCATGCATAGAATCGATTATCTCCGGCAGATATCTTCCCGGCAGATGAGAGGTAGCTTTTTCATCATCCTGCGGATATCCGGATCGTCCCTGAGCCAGTCTTGGAGGTGCCGGAGCAGGGTTGTTGCGTACGGATGCCCGTCGCTGTTCAGAGAATAATTGACCCAGAGCCCGTCCTTCCGCGATGCAACAAGCCCTGCGTCCTCGAGTACCTTCATGTGCCTGGATACAGTGGGCTGGGCAAGGCGGAGGGCAGATTGAATCTCGCAGACGCACAGCTCCTTCTCTTGGAGCATCTTGATGACCTTGACCCGATTCGGGTCCGAGAGGGCCTTCATGACCCTGATAAGCTCCTTCATCGCTTGCCCTCCATATTTATGAATTGCTATATAGCGATATATTGTAACGCTGTCAATGGAATATTTTCTGCAATCGCCTTGCCCCCTGGCTGGTTGTCAGCTGATCTTTGCACTATGAAAAGAAGAAGGATGCAACACATCCGGCCCGCTGTTGCACGTCTGGAAAGTTCACTACACGGAGAGAGGGAGTGCTTCTAACGATTGGTGCTGGGAGAGAGGTGCCGTTCTTTGAGAAATGCGCCCCCGGTTCGGCAGCGATTCAGTCCGCGAAGAAGGCAGGCAGGGTTTCCGGGCTTCTTCCCTGCAGTTTCTGCCGTCGCTCCTCGAGGGTCTTGCATTCGATGCAAAGCACAGTCACAGGCCTCGCCAGAAGGCGCTTAACCCCGATAGGTTCGCCGCATTCTTCGCAGGTGCCGTAAAGACCCGCATCGATTCGCTCGATGGTCTCGCGCATCTTCAGGATCAGTTTCCGCTCGCGCTCGCGAATGCGGATCTCAAGATTGAGCTCGGCTTCCTGGGAAGCCCTGTCGTTGAGGTCCGGAAGCTTTTCTTCCTGTCCCGCCATATCGATGACGGTTTTTCCCGCCTCTGCCATCAATTCGTTTATTTTCGACTGGAGAAGGGCCTTGATCTGCTTCAGATCTTTTGCGGTAACGTCTTGAACCTTGGCCACGTCGCCACCCCCCTGTGCTCATGGCAATGCTTGAAGCTAAAATACATGCTCTTGACAGTGCGATATAACCTGCCCGAAAAGAAATAAGCGTTTACCAGATAAACTCGCCATTTGCAACGGTAATGTAGTCATAGAGATGAAAATAGCAAGCTGGTTGGAGCCGGATCATAAAAAAGGGAGGACCGCGGGATCCTCCCTTTTTCGTCATGTTACGATGAGTTACGCCAATGTCTTGTCATCGGGTGCGTGGTCTGCCGGAACAAGAGGACAGTACACGATGTCCCGCTCGGTGTTCATCCCGATGGGCTTCTCGGTCTTCAGGAGACCGATCCACACCCGGACGTTGTCCACGATGATAATCGTCACCAGAACGAGAATGACAACGCTCAGGATCGTATTGAGCATCATGTCCCGCTTCAGATAGAGCTGGATGTTCATGATACCGGCTGCAAAGGTCGTAATGGCCACGAAGGCGCACGGTATCGCCGTGATCAGGGCATAGACTTTCTTCTGTCCAATCCGGAGAATCAGCGTCGTCCCGATGGCCAGGGCCAGCGATCCCAGCGTCTGGTTTGTCACGCCGAACATGGGCCAGATCGTAGAGATGTCACCGGTGTAGAGAATGTATCCCCAAGCAAAGGACACGGCGGCACTCGTCACGACGACGCCGGGCATCCAGTCGGTCCTCTTGAGCGGCTCGTAGACGTATCCCAAAAGGTCCTGAAGGATGTAGCGGGCCACTCGTGTTCCCGCATCGATCGTCGTGAGGATGAAGAGGGCCTCGAACATGATGATGAACTGGAACCAGTACTTCATCGTATGCCGCAGTCCCTCGCCGACGTTGGCGAAGACGTGGGCCATGCCGACGGCCAGCGAGATGGCGCCGCCGGGACGGTGGGAAACGTCGAGACCGACAAGTTTGCTCAGTTCGGGCAGGTCGACGACGGGCATGTTGAGCTTCGCAAAGACCGCTGCCGACGTGTTGATGGCAAAGTAATCGTTCGGGACCAGTGTCACGGCCGCCAGAAGAGCCATAACGCCGACAAAGGCCTCTGTCAGCATGGCGCCGTAGCCGACCATGGGGATCTGGGTCTCTTTCTCGATGAGCTTGGGCGTCGTTCCGGAACCGATGAGAGCATGAAAACCGGAGATGGCACCACAGGCGATGGTGATGAACACGTAGGGCCAGACAGGTCCTGGAATGATGGGCCCGCCGCCGTAAATGAAGGGAGTCGTAAAGTCCATCTTCACCATGGGGTTCACGAAGAAGAGACCCACGGCTAGGGCCGCGACGACACCTATTTTCATGTATGTGCTGAGATAGTCACGGGGCGCCAGGAGAAGCCAGACCGGCAGGGCCGCCGCGCAGAACCCGTATACGGGAAGCATGATCGAGAGGGCCTTCTTGTCGTAGGTGAACCAGCCGGCGATGCCGGACTCAGCCACAGGAGCACCGAGGAACACGGCTGCGCAGACGGCGATAACACCGACGATGGAACCCGAAAGGATGGCGCCGGGCTTGATCTTGAACATGTACACCCCGACGACCATGGCGATGGGAATCGTCGCGGCGATGGTGAATACACCCCAGGGGTTATTGTAGAGGGCGTTGACAACGGCTACGGCAAGGCCCGCCAGGGCCACGATGATGATGAAGAGAACGACGAAGGCCGTCGCCATGCCGGTGATCTTGCTCACGTCTTTTTTGGCGATGACGGAAAGAGACTGGCCTTTGTGACGGACCGACCCGAACAGGATGATCATGTCATGGACACAGCCCGCAAAGACAGACCCCAGCAGGATCCAGAAAAATCCCGGCCCCCAGCCATACTGGGCAGCAAGCGTCGGACCGATGAGCGGGCCCGCCCCGGCAATGGCGGCAAAGTGATGGCCGAAGACCACCCACTTGTTGGTCGGAACGTAGTCACGCCCATCGTTGCAGGTGATGGACGGGGTGATGTTGCGGTCGTCAAGCATCAGTACCTTCGCGCCGATAAACGCTGCGTAGTACCGATAGGCAAGAGCAAACACGCACAAGGATATGAGCATCAGATACAGTGCACTCATAAACGCCTCCTTCTTCCTTGATTAATCGAATAAATAAATATGAGTAGAACCTTGCGGATCATCCCTTTGGATTTTGTATACAGTTAAAAAACGTATTATTCTTTTAGTAGCTCGAACGACCAATGTCAAACAGATTCTTTCGGCCTTTTTCCTTTACATCCACCTTTCCTTGGCTTAAATTATATTCATGTTTTGGACATCGATACTGCTCGGAATTCCTCGTGGGTTCCAACCCCGGGAGAACCGGGATATACGAGAGTATGTGACCCGCCATTTCTTTCGCGAAAACGAAGGAAAACCCATGATCTCCGTCACCGACGAAGCGCGCGACCACATCCGAAAAAAAGGCGGGAGTATCTACCTGCTGGATACGAAGCCCGTCGGCCTTTGTTGCGGGCGGGTTGCCTTCGAGCCACAACTGACAATCGGGGTGCCGGCAAAGCAGGAGGGGTATGTTTTTGATGTTATTAATGATATCAAGGTATACATTCCCAAACGTTTCTCCGTCCCCTACCCCCTGACTATCGACGTAAAAAAGCAATTCGGGCGAAAAATGATCCGCCTGAACGGCTGGCGTCTCATCTGACCGGCCGTTTCGAAATGACGCAGGACGCACAAGAGAGATAACTCTTTGTTTATGCAACGATAAGTTCAATGATCCCGGAATGCTTTCAATGAATTTCATCAGCGATGGAACGAAATACCGTCCTCTCATCATCCTATCATTGGCCTATGCACTCTTCCTCGGGTTCATAGGATGCGGGGGAGGCGGTGGCGGTTCCTCAACAGCCAACAATCCAAATCTGACGGCCCTGGCGACCGCCAGGCCGGAGAATATATACACGCTCAGCTATCAGGAAGACGTGCAAAGAGAGATTGACGGTTTGAAAGCGGGTCGAACCGTGGACAATCCGCTCGTGATCCTGGATCCGTTCGGAACCAACAACTTGTCACTGTACGTTTATTTCGGATCCGCTGAAGAAGGATATGTTGAGTACAGGATTAACGCAGACATCGATGGGGTTGCCACTCCCGAGTTCTCAAGGCAAATCAACTACGGAAGCGTAACGAGGCAGCATGAATTCAGAATCATCGGTCTGGTGCCTGGCGTCACGAACACGATTACTCTTACCTTATTCAACGCAAGCAATATTGTCGTATCGACGAATACGTTTCCAGTCAATGCTCCGGTGCTCAACATGGTATCCTATGAGCCTGATTATCCGAAAAAATTCATCGTGACTCCCTACGGAACACCTTCAGGAGGTCTTTTTATCAGTTCCTGTCAATCTGCAGGAAATGCGGCGGCATGGCTGAAGAGCACGTCCCTGATGATCGATAACGATGGAATCATCCGAGGCCAGATAACCATCTCGTCTTCTAACAACCCGAAAATTGTGTTCTTGAACGGCAAGATGATCTATGCGAGTTCCATCAATGAAATTGCCGTTGTCAACAGCCTTGGAAAAGTAGAAAAACTATACAGCATGGCACCTTACACGCTGCACCATGATTTTGTCATCGACGAGAACAACATCCTGGTTCTCGTGGATGGAGCCGGCCGTAAAGAGGACCAAATATTTAAAATCGACATGGATACCGGTATCGGTGTGATCCACCTCGATCTCAGAACGTATTTCCCGGGGTACGATTTCACGAAAAATTCGACCGATTGGTTCCACAGCAATTCCCTTTCGGTCATGAAAGAAATCGATGCCACGACATCACTGCTGATCAGCAGCAGAGAAATGTCGGCCATCCTGAAAATCAATGACATCTATGGCACGAAGACATTACGGTATCTCATCACGGACAATCAGGGCATCTATTCCTATGGCACACGGCTCGACAGAGTGACTTCGATCACGGGCCGTGTCTTGATCCCCAACCTGGGCCAGCATACCATCACGTATGCCGGGCCCGAGAATCCCGGCGACCCCGGCAACGGAAAATACTACATCCATTTCTATAATAATAATTACCGGGTGAATAATTCAGGCATTGATTGGAATGCCTATTTGTCGCCTGAAGTTCTTTCGCTGACGGAAACGAAGAGCATGCTTGAATTGTATCTGATCGACGAAGGGATCAACCGCTGTACGCTGCTGAAATCCATGGACGTAACCTATTCCCCGATTATGAGCAGCAGCCAGATTTATGATGGAAATTTTGTCGGCGGATCCGCGATGGTATTCAGAATTCATGAATTTGACTCTGACGGGAATCTGCTTTTGAATATTTCCTATGATAATGACGATGTCACCAATCAACCCCTGTTTTATCGGGTATTCAAATATCCGATCTGACAGCAGATCCTTTTCGGGTCTGTATTATCGAACATCACGATACCCCTTCAAGAGGTACTGCCATGGACGAAAGCAAGGACACGCTCCCGGGGGCCGAGAAGCTGAAAATCGGCCAGAGAATCAAGGAACTTCGCCAGAAAAAACATCTGACCCTCCAGGATCTTGCCACGAAGACGCAAATTGACAAGGCAGCGCTCTCCAGCATTGAGGGAGACGAGGCTGTCCCCCCCCTGGGGATCCTGCTCAAGATTTCCCGCGCCCTCGATGTCAGCATGGCCTTTTTTTTCGAGGACGAGGTGGAGATGGAAAAGCTCTCCGTCACCCGAAGCGGAGAACGGGTAAAGGTCAAGCGCAGACCCCATCACCAGGAAGGCGAAGTGGACTACGTCTACGAGTCCCTCGAACCGAAGAACCCGAAGAAGCACATGGAGCCCTTTCTCGTTGAGTTCCAGCCCATGGCAACGAGCGCCATGGTTTTCATGAGCCACGCCGGCGAGGAATTCCACTTCGTCCTCGAAGGAAAAATGGAATTCCGGACCGACGACCGCGTCGAGGTGCTCTACCCAGGCGACTCCCTCTACTTCGAATCGGAGATGAATCACAGCTTCCGGGCGCTCGACGACAAACCGGCACGGGCTATCGTCATTGTCTGGAACAAGCCCCAGTAGGCTGGTGAGAAGGGAGGCAGCAATGCTGGAAATCCGTTTCCACGGCCGCGGGGGACAGGGAACCGTCGTGGCGACCATCCTGATGTCCAAGGCCTTTTTCCGGGCGGGTTACCAGGTCCAGAGCTTTCCTTTCTTCGGCGTAGAGAGACGCGGTGCCCCGGTCGAAGCCTACCTTCGCCTCGACAGGAAAAAGATCCTCCTTCGAACAAATGTCTACACACCGGACCACGTTGTGGTCCTGGACAAAACACTTCTTGCGAGCATCGACGTCACGCGGGGCCTCAAACCCGGCGGTTCGATCCTGCTCAACAGCCCGGAACCCCCTCCAAACATGGATGTCTATTCCCGGTTCCGTCTTGCTTACGTAGATGCCAGTCGAATCGCCCTGAACAACCAGATTGGAAGCCGTACCCATCCCATCGTCAACACCGCCATGATGGGAGCCATTGCCCGTATTCTGGATATGCCCCCCCTGGATGACGTCCTCGCGGCGATCCGGGAGGAAGTGCCGGGCGATGCCGAGCGAAATGCCACGGCCGCCAGGGAGGCCAGCGAGGCCGTCCGCTTCGTGGAGCCCACCAGATCGGCAGCCTGAGCATAAAGGCCATCCGGGATGGCTATCGTTTCCAGGAATGATCACGAACCAAGGTGAACACGATGGCGCAAAAATCGGAAGCAACGGCGAGAGCGGAGAATCCCATCCACATCATGCCTCGTTCGACCCTTTCGACGGAGAATAACAAAACGGGATCCTGGCGCTACCTTCGCCCTCGTTATGACGAAAAGACGGCGCCCTGCAGCGCCGCATGTCCCGCAGGGGAAGACATCGGCAAGATCGAAATGTTCACCGCCCAGGGGCTTTTCAAGGAGGCTTGGGAATCCATCCTTCGGGAAAACCCGTTCCCCGGCGTGTGCGGACGGGTTTGCTTTCACCCCTGTGAAGGCGTCTGCAACCGGGGAGAGTTCGACGACCCCATCGCCATCCATTCTCTGGAGCGATTCCTCGCCGACACAGCGGAACGCTACGACCTCAAACCTCTGATGGAAAGGCTTCCCTCGCGACCCGAAAAAGTGGCCATCGCGGGGGCAGGTCCTTCGGGCCTTGCGGCCGCATGGTTCCTCTCGCAGTTGGGGTATGCCAGCGATGTCTTCGAAGCGACAGAGGATGCGGGTGGAATCCTGCGCTGGGGAATCCCCCTCTACCGTCTTCCGCTTTCCGTCCTGCAGAGAGAGATCGCCGGGATCGAACTCCAGGGCGTGCGAATCCACAGGGGCAAACCCGTTACGGCCGATCTCCTGAAGGATCTCCAGTCGGAGTATCGTGCTGTCTATCTCGCCTGCGGACACGGGAAGACCACGGAACTGCGAGTTCCCGGAGAATCTCTTGCCGGCGTATCAGGCGGGCTTCAGTTCCTCTCCGCACTCCGGAGCGGTGAATCGCCCGCCTGTGAGGGAATCTCTGCCGTCATCGGCGGCGGCAACACAGCCGTCGATGTGGCCCGGAGCATCGTCCGCATGGGCGGAAGGGCCGTAATCCTCTACAGGCGGCGCCGTCAAGACATGCCCGCCTTCGGGGACGAGGTACAGATGGCCCTCGACGAAGGTGTCGAGCTGGTGGATCTCGTGGCCCCCGCCGGGATCGAATCCGAAAACGGGCGCTGCCGGGTCGTCTTGCGCAAAATGAAGGTGACCGGTGAGGACGGTGCCCGCGCACGCGTGGAACCCGACGGGAATCAAACCTCCGAGGTTGTCGTCGACCGCCTCTTCAAGGCAACCGGCGCCGAGGTCTCCGAGGAATGGTACAACCCACAGGGAGAGGCCTCTTCGATCCTGACGCTGAGCAGCTGCACTCTCGTCAAACAAGATGGCCCTTCGGTGACGGCCTACGGCGGAGACCTGACCAGTGACATCAAGAGCGTGGTTCACGCCGTTGCATCGGGAAAGCAGGCCGCCATGGCCATCGATACACTCTTTCGCGAAGGCCCAGACGCCATCCCGTCCAGACTCAACGCCTGCGCCGTCGGGAGCGGGCCGTCGCTCTCCATGGAAATCTACATGGGCGGCGAGAGACGCCTCCGGAACCCGCATGTGGTTGCTTACAAGGAAATCAACACGGACTACTTCCGTTACACGACACGGATGAGCCAGCCCCGACTCGTCCGCGAGGAGCGAACCCGGTCCTTTGCCGAGATCGACCTTCGCGTCTCCGGCAATATCGCCATGCGGGAGGCGGAGCGGTGCTTCCACTGCGGGTTGTGTAATCAGTGCGACAACTGTCACCTTTTCTGCCCTGATCTCTCCGTCATTCACGATCCGTCGGTCCAGGGGCGGCACATCAACTACGATTACTGCAAGGGCTGCGGCCTTTGCGTGGTGGAGTGCCCCCGCAATGCCATGACGCTCGAGGAGGAAAGCCGATGAAACGTGTCCTGGAAGGAAGTCAGGCCGTGGCGGAGGCCGTGAGGCTCGCCCGGGTCCAGGTCGTATCGGCCTACCCGATCACGCCGCAGACCCACATCGTCGAAACCCTTTCAGATTATTGCGCTACCGGGGCAATGACCGCCAGGTTCCTCCGGGTGGAGAGTGAACATTCCTGCATGGCCGCCCTGATCGGGGCGCAGAGCGCGGGCGTCAGGACCTTCACGGCCACCTCCGGGCAGGGCTTGGCCCTCATGCATGAACTGCTGCACTGGGCAGCGGGCGCCAGGCTCCCCATCGTTATGGCGGAGGTCAACCGGGCTCTCGCACCGGGCTGGAACATTTGGGTCGATCAAACCGACAGCCTCGCCCAGCGCGACACGGGCTGGATCCAGTTCTACTGCGAGGACAGCCAGGAGGTCGTCGACACGACCCTGCAGGCGTACAAGCTTGCCGAGTCGGTGAACCTTCCCGTCATGGTCGTCCTCGACGCCTTCTTCCTTTCCCACACCTACGAGCCCGTCGACGTTCCGGAGCAGGAGGCCGTGGACCGGTTTCTACCCCCCTACGCACCGCGTTTCGAACTCGACACGAAGAACCCCTGCAGCTTCGGGCCACTCGTCCCACCGGCCGTCTACATGGAGATGCGCCACGATATGGCCGCGGCCATGGACACGGCACTGACAAATTTTGACGGCATTGAGGACGACTACGAGCGGATCTTCGGGCGCCGCTACGGAGCCGTGGAGGCCATCGCCTGCGAAGACGCGGAGATCATCTTCGTCACGTCCGGTACAATCACCAGCACGGCTCGGCTTGTCCTCGAGAATCTGCGAGCCCGCGGGGAGAAACTGGGCATCCTCAAGGTGAAGCTCTTCCGGCCCTTCCCCGTTGACATCATCCGCCGGGCCCTCAAGAACGCGAAGAAGGTCGCCGTCATCGACCGGAACTTTTCCTTCGGGGCCAGCGGCATCTTCGCCCAGGAAGTCCGCGCAGCCCTGTGCAACGCACCGGACCATGCGCCCGTTTACGGGTATATCGCCGGGATCGGGGGTCGCGACGTGACGCCTGAGGTTCTCGAGGAAATATACTGGAAAACGAAAAACAGCGCTGCCCCCAAGCGGGAGAGCATCTGGATCGGGCTTCAGGAGGTCAAACATGGATCTTGAGCTCACCGAACGCGAATTCATGTATCCCGGCCACGTAGGCTGCCCGGGCTGCGGCGCCGCCATCGCCATGCGGTTTGTGCTCAAGGCCCTCGGCGAGAAAATCATGATGGTGATCCCGGCCTGCTGCTGGTCCGTCATCGCCGGGCCCTACCCGACATCGACCCTGAAGATCCCCGTCATTCACTCCGCCTTCGAGACGGGCGGTGCTACGGCAAGCGGCGTGCGCGCCGCCCTGGACATGAAGGGCGACACGGAAACGACAGTCGTCACGTGGGCCGGTGACGGCGGCACCTTCGACATCGGATTCCAGGCTCTCTCGGGCGCCGTGGAACGTAACGAGAACTTCATCTATGTCTGCTACGACAACGAAGCTTATATGAATACGGGGATTCAGCGCAGTTCCTCCACGCCTTATGGGGCATGGACGACAACGACCCCCGGTAAGGATTGGAAGAAGATGCGCAAGAAGAACATCGTCGAGGCCCTGGCGGCCCATCGCATCCCCTATGCGGCCACGGCGAGCATCTCCCATCCGGAAGACCTCATCGGGAAGGTCCGGAAGGCCCAATCCGTCAAGGGCTCCCGCTTTCTGCACATTTTTGCCAGCTGCCCCACGGGCTGGAAGATTCCCTCGGAGATGGCTGTCAAGATCGCCCGCATGGCCGTTCAGACAAACATTTTCCCCCTCTACGAGGTGGAGGATGGCCTGCGCTACACGATCAACCTCAAACCCAAACGGTTCCCCGTCCGGGAGTATTTCAAGATCCAGGGCCGCTTTCAGCATCTCACGGACCAGGACCTGGACGTCATCCAGAAGATGGTCGACGAAGACTGGGAGCTTCTGCTTCGCAAGGCTGGCGAACGGGCGTAGCAGGCGGTTGAAGTGGGCGACCGACCGTTGAGACAAGAAATAAAGGAGTTTCTGCAATGAAAAGA
Source organism: uncultured Syntrophaceae bacterium (assembly GCA_964628025.1). Classification (GTDB taxonomy): domain Bacteria; phylum Desulfobacterota; class Syntrophia; order Syntrophales; family UBA2192; genus UBA2192. Next base: position 35,527 of record CAZVLL010000015.1, on the reverse strand, counting down.
CGAGATTTTCTGAAGTTGGGTGTACTGGGCACCACATCGGCACTGATCGGCTGGAAGGGCCTGGCCGGTGCATCACAGCCGGCCGCGACAGGACCCTTCACCTTTCCCGCGCCCGTTTACCGTACCCTGGGCCGGACGGGACTCAAGATCACCATTGTGAGCTTCGGGGCTATGCTGACGCCCGAGCCAGAGGTGATCCGGGTCGCCTTCGAGAACGGCATCAACTATGTCGATACGGCGCGGCGCTATATGAACGGCCGCAATGAAGAAATTGTCGCAAAGGCCTTGAAGGGGATGCACGACAAGGTCTACGTGGCGACAAAGATCTTCTCAACTTCCAGGAAGAAAGAGGATATCTTCCGCGACGTAGAAACCAGCCTCAGCGCACTCGAGCGGGATCACATCGATGTCATCCAGCTTCACAACGTGACCGGCCGGGAAAGACTCTTCGATCCCGAAACGCGCGAAGCCCTCGTGAAGCTGCGGCAGCAGGGAAAGGTGCGCTTCTTTGGTGTGACCACTCACACCAACGAGACCGAGGTCGTCAACGCCATCGTGGACGACAAGGACCGCTTTTTCGACACGATTCTCGTCAAATACAATTTCAAAAGCAGTGACGAACTGAAGAGAGCGGTTGCGAGTGCCGCAAAAGCGGGCATCGGAGTCATTGCCATGAAAACCCAGGCAGGCGGCTATACAACAGATGCACTGGGCCCGATCAGCCCCCATCAGGCGGCCCTCAAATGGGCGCTCCAGGAAAAGAGCGTCACCGCCGCCATTCCCGGCATGAGGGACATGGGCCATCTCCGGGAGGACATCGCCGTCATGGGGATGCGCCTCACTCTCGCAGACAATCTCATCCTGCGATACTATGGAGCCGCCATCGCGTCCCGGTACTGCCACATGTGCGGACAATGCGAAGACACCTGTCCGAGGGGGGTTGCGATCAGCACGGTCAATCGAAGCCTCATGTATGCCGAGGCATACCGGAGCGCGGAGCTTGCCCGGGCCACCTACAACGAGGTCCCCACTTCGGCCTCTGCAGCGGCATGTATCGGCTGCGGACAGTGTACGGCACGATGCGCGAACGGGCTCGACATCGCAGCGAAGATGGCCCGCGCCAGGCAACTGCTTGCATAAGCACAGAACGAACGGACGCAGGTGAACGTACCGATGATACAAATCCGTCTGCTTGTTTCTCTGATCCTCAGTATTGCCCTGTTCACCCTATCAGCGGCACCGGGGTGTGGCGCAGACAACGACTCCATGCTTTCGATCCTGCCTGCCGGAGGTTGCGCGGAAGGATGGGTCATGGACGAGAAGCCGGCCCTGTACACGGCGGACACGCTTTTCGATCACATCAACGGCGAAGCGGAGCTCTATTTCCCTTACGGATTTGACTCGCTTGTGACGGCCCGGTATGTAAAGAAGACTACGTCGGGGTCGCCGCTGGTGGCCGATGTGTACCGGATGGGCTCCCTTCTCGATGCCTTCGGGATCTACTCCAACTACAGAAAGGCAGAGGCACCGGGGTGCGATTTGGGAGCCGACTGCTTCCTGTCGTCCTCGCAACTGCTTTTCTACCAGGACCGCTTTTTTGTGAAGCTGCAGGCCACCGATACGCCCACACCGGGCCGGGACACGTTCCTAGCCTGCGGGCGTGCGATCTCGGCGAAACTGTCCCCCGGCAAGAGTCGCCCCCGTGAACTCGATATCTTGAATGTACGGAGTGTCGTACCAAAGACGGAACGATATATCGCCCAGAGCGTTCTGGGGTATCCCTTCTTCCGTCGCGGGATGACGGCGGATGCCGTCGTGGGCGGTGAACGTTCGCAGGTCTTCGTGGTGATCGAGGATTCCGCTGCTGCCGCACGGAAGGCCTTTGATGAGTATCAGGCCAGCCTGAAAGCCTCGGGAACAATCATCGCGTCGACGAAATCCGACAGCAGACTTTCCATGACAGCCGGCGATCCCCTTTACCGGGGCGTCTATATCGAGCAATCCGATCGTTATCTCATCGGCGCCATCCGTCTGAAGGATGCATCAGCGGCAAAACCGATCGTGGAAGAATTGCGGGGACGACTCTGAGCACCCGTTGGAGTTGACACTTACGGGTAGAAGGCGCGAAGGCAGAGGACCGCCAAACAATAAAGGCAGAGCCACGGTGGTTCTGCCTTTATTGTTTCAGAAAAAGCCACACCGACGATGGAGGTGCTCAGGAAGTGATGACGTATTTGGTGCCGGCAGTGTTGAGGATGAACTGATTGGGCATCTCTCTGGAAAAGGCCGATATCGCCTCGAAACCCGTGCAATGGGTCGGCACAATATATTCCGGATTGATCGCTTTCATATCGGCAACCGTTTTCTGAATGACCTCCGGTTTGGCACCGGTTAAGTGAAACCCACCCATCACCAGGTAAACTTTTTCGATTCCGGTCATCTTCTGTGCGTGTTTTACGGTATTCACGATTCCCCTGTGGGCACATGCGGAAAGCACAACCAGCCCTTTTCCTTTGGCATTCAGGATCACAGCCTGTTCCCCGGGGAAGGTATCCGGCACATACTCGTTTCCTTTCTTGGCCACAAAGCTGGGCGGGACTTTTTCATAGTCCGTCACTTGCTCGACTTTCCCTGCGAAATAGGCTCCGGGAATGAACGGGGCCGGGCCTTTTATCTCCACAATCTTAATAAACCCCAACCCTTCAACATCTTCTTTTTTCAGGCCCAGCAGGCTGATAACATCGCCATTAGGCAACCTCTGATACGCTCCCACAAAGAATGGATCTCCGACATAAAGAGGAATGCCTTTTCGGAGCTCATCCTTTTTTGCTTTCATGATCTCAAGAAAAGCCACCTGATGATCCCAGTGGTCATGGCTGATTCCAAGGGCTTCGACTTTCGCAAAATCTATCTTCAGGAGGTTCATGTTTTTCATGACCCCCTGGGGATCTGCGCCAAAATCAAAAAGGCAGGAATGGGATTTCCCATTGACGACAGTTTCAATCTGGTAGGCCAGACCGTGCTCGCCGTGCGGTGCGCTGTCTAATGGAGAAGTAACTCGCTTGAGTCTCTTGGCTATCTTGTAATCTGGCTGGTTGGCATTAGCAAGATTGTCGGTAATCACCGTGATGGTGATGTTGTCGGCTTCCGGAATTCTGACCACCTCTTGAGCCATGGAGACTCCATGCAATAAATTACCCGCAAGCAGAACAGTGCCTGTTACTGCCGTTGCATTGAGAAACTCTCTTCTTGTCATTTCGTTGTCCATTTCCCTCCTCCTTCCTGTAATGCATGATGAACTCATGCAAAATCCGATAGTAGGAATAATTCAAGGCAGGCAGACAGACAGGAATGACCCCAGCGGGAACATCAATCCCAATGGGGCCAGTCATACGGGCAGTTTGAGAGTAAACCCGGACATACGGCATTCCAGAAGGTTAGAGGTAAGGTGGTTGAATGGACAGGGCTACAATCCGGAATATCTACGAATGTATTCAGATGATATGCAGAAACTGCAGGACGGTCAAGGATAATAAATGTTGTTGGTATATTTGGCAGCACATGCCACGTTTTCCCTTGCCGTTCGCTGAGAAGTTCCCGGAGTGGGTGTCCCGGTCACGGTAGCGCGACGATCAAAAAGGTTTCCCAGGGACCAACAGACGTTCTTCGAGAAACCGTCCTGAAAATCACCCCATCTGCTGCTTTCCATTTGTCTGGGTGCCGACATCTGCATATAAGACGAGCGGCCTTGTTTGTCATGGCTGTTGTTCATCAGCCTGTCAGAAGGTGGCCGAGACCAGCTCAAAGACAAAGCTCCCGATGATCACCTTGCTCTCGATCTTCACCGGTATCTGCCTTTCATCGGCGGAAAACCAGACCTTCAGGTCCGGTTGTTCATCCTTTTTCTTGAATACGTCTTCCAGGCGCTGCATGTCGGGGATGACGAGGAAGGTGTCATAGACCTTGCTGTTGATCGTCAGCCGTTCCTCACGGACAACGGTCGCCTTGACGTCCCATCGCTTCTTGCCGTCGGTGACGGGAAATTCCAGCACATCGCCCATCTTGAGTTTGTTCATCCGGATGAAAAAGAAAAGTCCCAGGGGGTCGATGGTACCGCGAATGAGAGAGATCGGATTCCCGGCCTTGCCGTAATCGTAACGGGTTGCGGTTTTGTTTCCCCAGTCATACGTGACAACAACATCGCGGGGATGCTTCCCCTCTTCACGCTCCTTATATAGAAGCGTGCGCATCGGCTTCAAGTCCATGTAGGAATCCTTGCGCTCGCGGACCCTGTAAAACAAATCCAGCGCGGCATTCGTGGTCGTCGTCATTGCAAAGTGATAGGTTCTGACATTGTTGACGATCTCGTCGGGAAGGACCTCGATGACGGACTCGCCGGCCGGGATAACCCCCCACCTCGCCTGGTAGACCATTCTCTCGCCCTGCGTAAACGGCAGGTCCTTTGCCGCAGAGGCACTCTCCGGATATCCGGAGAATGCCGCCAGGCCGCAAAGAATGATCATGATGACGCGCAATATTGTCACCGACATCTTTTTTTCCATCTGTCCGGTTGTAACGCGCCGGCCGATCATTCGTTGACGTATCCTTCCACGTGCACGCCTAAACCGGCGCCACTCCCTTGAACAGCTTTCCATGATGCCGTCGCCTGTGGGACGGGAACTTTCATTCGCACGAGGCAAATCAATGCGATCTTTTTCATCTGGACTCGCTCCCGTTATTTGATTTATAGGACAAGCAAAGAACGGGCTTCGTCACCCGGGAATCGCAAAAAGATATGCCCTTTCCTTGCATATCAAGAATTGCAGGCGGTGTCATGGAAAAACATCCCTTCGATATCACCACCATCGGTGCAGGCGTGGTCGGCCTGGCCATTGCCGAGGAGCTTTCAAAGCAGTTCCGGGGCATCCTCCTCCTGGATAAAAACGAAAGCCACGGACAGGAAACCAGCAGCCGCAACAGTGAGGTCATCCATGCCGGCATCTATTACCCCGAAGGATCGCTGAAGGCCTCGCTGTGCATCGAGGGCCGGAAGCTCCTGTACGAGACCTGCGAGACGCGGGGAATTCCATACCGGCGGACAGGCAAACTCATTGTCGCCACAAGTCCCGACGAAGAGGAAGCCCTTCAAACCCTGCAGGGAAAAGCGGCACAAAATGGGGTCGATGATCTGCTCTTTCTCAGCGGACGCGTCATCCATTCGCTGGAGCCTGCCGTCTTCGCACTGTCGGGGCTTCTCTCCCCCTCCACGGGAATCATCGACTCGCACAGTCTCATGCGCGCGCTCCTCGTCGGCGCAACAGAAAACGGCGTCACTGCGGCTTTCCGCTCCTCGGTGACGGCGGCACGCTTTACAGGCGATAGCTACGAACTGGATATCAACAACGGGGAGTATCGCATTGCATCGAAAGTGGTCGTGAACAGCGCGGGCCTGCAATCGGATCGCGTGGCGGCCATGCCCGGCATCGACCTGGATGCGGAACGGTATCGCCTGAGACCCTGCAAGGGAAGCTATTTCTCCGTATCGCCCTCGCCGGGACTGCGGCACCTCGTCTACCCGGTACCGGCACCGCAGCACGAGGGTCTCGGCGTGCATGCCACCATCGATCTGGGCGGGCGGGTCCGCTTCGGCCCCGATGTGGAATACGTCGACAGTATCGACTACCGGGTCGATGAAGGAAAAGGGGATGCCTTCTGCGAGGCAATCCGAAAGTACCTTCCCGGCATCCGCCGGGAATCCCTGAGCCCCGATATGTGCGGCATCCGGCCAAAGCTTCAGGGTCCGGGCGAGGCGATCCGGGATTTCGTCATCCGGGAAGAGAGCCGCCTGGGATTGCCGCGATGGGTCAACCTTGTGGGAATCGAGTCACCGGGGCTCACGGCCTGCCTTGCGATTGCGCGCCATGTGGCAACGCTAATCCAGCCCATGATGGGCTGAAGTCTGGAATCAGAAAATGGGACCGAGGTCATCGGCGGCTGGGCCAAAGCCGCGAACGTGGTTGTTGCACACGGCAGCTGGAACGGAATCCCCTATCCATCGCATCGCCGCGTGACCCCTCGAAAAAAGAACGGATCCCCTGCCGGTGGACCCGTTCTCATCGATCTCGTTATCCATGCCTGGTCGGTCTTATCCGACCCCCGCTAATCTTTTCTCTTGAGCTCGCCGAAAACTTTCTCGTGGAGCGGCACCGGGATGCCGAGGTCTTTCCCCGCCTTGACCATGTAGGCGATGAAGATGTCGAACTCGGTCCTGTTGCCCCGCTCGTAGTCGAGCTGCATGGAGGTTTTCGTCGCGGGAGCAAATGCGGTAACCTTGGCGAAGGAGGCCTGCACAATATCCTGCGGGAAACCGACGCCTTTCCGCCGGGCGACGGCCTCCACCTCCTTCATCATCCCCTCCAGCATCTTCCGTGCTTCGGCGTCCTCCAGGACTGCACCGAAGGCTTTTCCCGTCAAGGACGTCACACCGGCCAAAGGACCGATGAAGATATACTTTGTCCAGAGGGAAAGAATCGCATCGGCAGCGAGGCCTGCCTTGATACCGGCTCCCTGCAGCAGGGCCTCAATGGGACGGTACTTCTCCACATCGGCGCTGTTCTCGGGACCGAAAAAGAGCTGACCCGTACCGGCGACCTGTTTCACAACGCCGGGGCCCTGAATTGCCGAGCTGACGAAAACGCCGCCGTAAAGGATGATCCCCCTGGGCAGTACCGCCCGGAGCCGTTCTGATATGTCCACACCGTTCAGGAGCGGCAGAACCACGGAATCCTCGCGGAGATTCCCCGCGATGGCCTGCGCCGCCTGTTCGAGCCCGTAGCTCTTCGTGCAGAACAGGGCCAGATCAAGCTTTCCCATTTCGGCAGGATTGTCCGTGGCCAGTGTCGGCCTTGCCGTAAACTCCCCGTCAACCGTCACGAGCTTGAGCCCATCCTTCCGGATTGCCTCGAGGTGAGCGCCCCGGGCGAAGAACAGGATCTGGTGCTCGACGGTGCCGGCATATTTCATGGCCAGCTTCCCGCCGTAATATCCTCCCACACCTCCGATTCCGATAATCCCGATTTTCATCTCAATCCTCCATGACTACGACATTCTCGGAACAAATTACCATTTTTCCCCAATCCTGCCAATATTGCATTCTTTTCCCTTGGACCAGAATCTCGTCTGCCGAAAACACGTGTCCCGGCGCCATGAGAATTTTCGTCTCGGCCGCCGTCAAGCGGGCATGGCTCCTGCAAGCCGGTCACTAGTGGACCCATTTATCCAATTACCCCCGTAACGGAAAGACCAATGGACGTTAAATACATCAACCCATTTTTGAACGGCACCATCGAAGTCCTGAAGAAGATGGCTTTCATCGACGCTTCTCCTGGAAAACCCTCCATAAAAAAAAGCGAGACGGCCATGGGCGATGTGTCCGGTATCATCGGCATTACCGGCGATGCCATCGGATCCCTCGCGCTGAGCTTTTCCGAGTCATGCATCTGTAGAATCGTTTCCAACATGCTGGGAGAGGAATTCAAGGATGTGTCGAGAGATATCATCGATGCCACAGGGGAAATTACGAACATGATATCCGGTGCATCACGAACCCGGATGGAAAAAATGGGGCTGGTCGTTTACGCCGCCATTCCGACGGTCGTACACGGCAAGGACCACACCATCACGCACATCCTGAGAAGCCCGAGCATCGTGATTCCCTTCTCCACACCGGCCGGCAGCTTCGTCGTCGATATCTGCATCAAGACAACGGAAGAGAGTGAGAAATCCACCGTTCCGTACGGAGTCGTCAATACCCGGACCGTCATGGACTCCAGACCCTCCGCTCTGCCGACGGCCCAGACATCACGACAGGAGCGGCCCTCCGCGATCACCGGCCGGGCAATGTCGGATGATTTGCCGTCTTCCCCCCCGATCAACATCCGTCCCATCGCTCAGGGCGGACTCGGGAGGCCCACAAATTTTGAGGAAGTGAAAGAGGGAGCGGCCGGCAAATTGGACATCCTTCGGGCAAAACTCAAGGAGACGACCGCCTTGCGCAATACGGTCCTCGATGAATTGGGCAGCAAACCTTTCATGGAAATGGCCCGACGGCAGAAACTGAAGAAGGAGATCCCCATCTACGACAGAAGAATCAAACAGATTAAGATGGATATCCTGGGGCTGGAAATGGTTGCCAAGATGTCTCTGGACGACATGGAGAATCCGAAAACGACCAAACACTACCAGAATTACGATGACAGACGGAAACGTTGACCGTCATTTTGAAACGCAATGTTTTCAGGATCCCCAACCCCGGATGAGGTTGGGGATTTCCTTTTCTCAGGCCTTGAGCTCCGAAGTGCAATGGGGGCAGCGTGTCGCTTTCAGGGCAACCGCCGACAGGCAGAAGGAACACTCTTTCGTCGTCGGAACGGCTGCGGGCGCTTCTTCCTTGCGCTTCAGGGTATTGATCTGCTTCACCAGAAGAAAGACGGCAAAGGCCACGATGAGAAAGCTTACGATGGCATTGATGAACAGGCCGTAGTTAAGCGTAACGGCCGTGGCTGCCTTGGCCTCCACCAGTGTTGCATAGGGTCCGGGCACTTTGCCTGCCTTCAGGACAACAAAGAAGTTGGCGAAATCAACATTGCCGAGCATCAGCCCTATGGGCGGCATGAGGACATCGTCCACCAGGGACTTTACGATGGCGCCGAAGGCCGCACCGATGATGATACCCACCGCCATGTCCACCACGTTTCCGCGCATGGCGAATTCCTTGAATTCCTTGATCATCGCTTCCCTCCTTTTCTTTCTATCCGTTCATCCTTCCAAGACTGCAGCGCGGTGGTAAAAAAGAGGCCCCGCATCCGGAATCGGAACGGGGCCTCTCGTTGTTGTCGCCGAATGGCCGGTCCCGACCTTACTGCAGTTTCAGGAGCACTGCCCTGCGGTTCTTCTGCATGCCCTGTTTCGTCTTGTTGTCCGCCACGGGCTTTTCCGCCCCGTAGCCGACGGTCTCGATGCGGGCCGCATCGATCTTGTACGTCTTGACAAGGTAGGCCTTCACGGCCGCCGCTCTTCTCTCGGAGAGCTTCTGGTTGTATGCCTTGGATCCCCTGCTGTCCGTGTACCCCTCAACGCGGACTTTCTGCCCGGGATTTTTCTTCAGCAGGTCCGCCACCTTCGCGAGGTCTTTCTTGTAATTCGACTTGACGGCGTCCTTGTTGAAATCGAACAGTACCGTGGCCAGGGCGTCACCGGTTACGCCTGCTCCCGGCGCAAATGCTTTTGCCGTTCCGCCGAAGAAGACTTTCTCCACGAAATCGGCCATGCCGGCCGCCGTAGCAATGCGGTCGGCTGTGGTCTGCACGCCGCAGGATCCGCCTTCACTGTAGACCTGCTCGAGCAGCTTCTTCCCGCCGGCATCGGTGCCGATGAGAACCGTCGAGATGCACAGACGGCTGCCGTAGATCTGTTTCATCTTCTTCACGGCCGCGAGCACCGAAGGCGAAGGGATCTCTTTCCCGTCACTGAAGATGATGAGGGCGATCGGGCCCTTCATCTGCTTCATGTCATCGGTCGCCCCGCCGATTGCCGAGGAGAGCGGACTTTCGGCGCCCGGAAGGACGCACTTGAAGGAGTCTTCGAAAGCGGGCCTCACCCAGGGTGTCACACCGTAGATGAGCTTCGTTTCCGACCACACAGGAAAATCCGCCTGTCCGTAGGTTCTCAGGGCTGCCTGGAGCTTGATATCCGGAATGGTCTGGTTCATCAGACTGACGAGTTCCTTGGCGGCATCGACCTTCCTCTGATGCCACGTCAGATACTCGCCCATCGAGTCAGAGGCATCCAGGATGACCTCAAAGGCATCCACCTTCTGTACCAGACCTGCCTTGACCTTCGGGTTCAGGTCCACGGGCTTTGTGCATGTCCAGGGCTTTCCCGCAGCGCAACCGACGAGTGAAAGACCCAGGAGCAGTAGCAGCAAAGCCTTCAACAAACGACTTGCCATGATTAGTCCTCCTCCCTTACCTTGAAATGGAACAACTTCGGTATATCCCCCCCCGGGGCATACCCCTGACAACATGGATACTGTCTGGATTCCTTATAGTGGAACAACGCGGAATTTTCAAGGAAATCTTCTTTTCCCGACTCTCTCAGCGGCGGTTCCTTTCTCTGCTTCGCCGGAACTAAGCCTTTTGATCTTCTTCGAGGGTCACCGACATTGCGGGCGGCTTCTCACTGAATTCCCGCCCCCGCCAGATCATGTAGATTGCGGGGTAGATGATGAGTTCGAGGATGGTTGAGGTCACCACGCCGCCGATCATGGGCGCCGCGATACGCTTCATGACGTCGGCCCCCGTCCCGTGGCTGAACATGATGGGGATGAGCCCGGCCAGGATGACGCTCACCGTCATGATTTTGGGCCGGATCCTCTTCACGGCGCCGTGCATGATGCTGTCCTCGAGGTCTTTCAGGGTGCGCAGTCGCCCCTCCTTCTTCCACTGTTCATAGGCGAGCTCCAGGTAGAGGAGCATGATCACTCCCGTCTCGGCATCGAGACCTGCCAGGGCGATGATGCCCACCCAGACGGCAATGCTCATGTTGTAGTTGAGCAGGTAGAGGAACCAGAACGACCCCACAAGGGAAAAGGGCACAGCGAGGAGCACGATCAGCGTTTTGGTTGTCGATTTTGTATTGAAATAGATGAGGACGAAGATGATGAGCAGCGTGAGCGGGATGACGAACTTCAGCCTCTCGTGGGTGGTGATAAGATATTCGTATTCGCCGCTCCACTGCAGGCGATACCCCTCGGGAATCTTCAGGGAGGCCACTTTGGCTTTGGCTTCGTCCACATAGCCCCCCACGTCCCGGCCGGAAAAGTCGATGAAAACATAGGACACCAGAAGGCCTTCCTCGCTCTTGATGGCCGTCGGTCCCTTGACAAACTTGATATCGGCAATCTGCCCCAGGGGAACCTGCATCAGCGGCTTCACGGCCCCCATCGGAGATGGAGCTCCCGGGGACGATTGCGACATGACGGGAACCAGGACCCGCTTGAGGGTTTCGACGTCGTTTCGCATCTCCCGGGGGTACCGGACATTCACGGGAAACCGCCCCCTGCCTTCAATCGTGGTGGTCAGGTTCATGCCGCCGACGGCCGACTGGATGACTTCCTGAACGTCATCGATACTCAGTCCGTAACGGGCCGCCTCCTGGCGGTTAATGTTGAAGTCAAGAAAATAGCCGGTGGTGACCCTCTCGGCGTAGACGCTTCGAGTGCCGGGGACATCCTTCAAGTGATGCTCCAGCTGAAGGCCGATCTTTTCGATTTCCTCGATCTTCGGCCCCATGACCTTGATCCCCACGGGAGTGCGGATACCCGTGGCCAGCATGTCGATGCGGGCCTTGATGGGCATCGTGAAGGAGTTGGCCACCCCCGGGATGGTCAGGGCGTCGTTCATTTCATTCTTGAGTCTCTCCACCGTCATCCCCGGACGCCACTCGGATTCCGGTTTCAGGTTGATGACGGTCTCGAACATCTCCAGGGGAGCCGGGTCTGTGGCCGTCTCGGCGCGCCCCGCCTTGCCGAAAACCTGGGCTACCTCGGGGATCTGCATCAGGAGCTTGTCCTGGAGTTGGAGGAGCTTTGATGCCTCGGAAATCGAGGCTGCAGGAACGGTCACGGGCATGTAGAACAGGGTTCCCTCGTAGAGGGGCGGCATGAACTCCGTTCCCAGCTTCATGAAGGGATAAACGGTGACGGCCATGATGACAAGGGACGCAACGATGACCGTTTTCTTGAATCGCAAAGAGAAATGGGCCACCGGTTCATAAAGCCTGTGAAGGATCACGCTGACGGGATTCTTTTCTTCGGGCCTGATTTTACCGCGGATGAAAAGAGTCATCAGCATGGGCGTCAGCGTCACCGCCAGAAGGGACGAGAACAGCATGGCGAAGGTCTTCGTGTAAGCCAGGGGCTTGAAGAGCCTGCCCGCCTGGGCCTGCAGGGTGAAGACGGGGAGAAATCCCACGGTGATGACGAGAAGGGAGAAGAAAAGCGAAGGCCCCACTTCCTTTGCCGCCTCGATGATGACATCGACGCGATTCCCAGGCTCCCCGGCGGCCTCCCACTCCTCAAGCTTTTTGTGCGCGTTTTCCACCATGATGATGGAAGCATCCACCATGGCCCCGATGGCGATGGCGATGCCGGAGAGACTCATGATGTTGGACGTTACGCCCAGGTAGTACATGCAGATAAAGGATATGATGATCGCCACCGGAAGCGTACAGATGACCACGAGCGCGCTGGGCAGGTGAAAGAGAAAAACGAGGCAGACCACGCTGACAGCGACGGTAAGCTTCAGGATCTCTTCTTTCAGCGTGTCGATGGCCCGGTGAATCAGATCGGAGCGATCGTAGGTCGTGATGACCTTGACCCCTTTCGGAAGACTGGGCTCGATATCACGCTTCAGCCGCTCCTTGACCCGCTCGATAACATTCAGGACATTCTCCCCGAACCGCACGACAACGATGCCGCCCGCCACCTCGCCCCGCCCGTCGAGATCCGCAAGGCCACGCCGTATCTCCGGGCCGATCTGCACACTTGCCACGTCCCTGAGGAAGAGCGGGGTTCCGCCGATGCCGGCGCCCACAGGGATATCTTCGATATCCTTCGTTGTCTGGATGTACCCCCTTCCCCTCACCATGTACTCAACACCTGAGAGTTCGAGGACACGCCCTTCGACATCGCGGTTGCTTTTTTTGACGGCCTCGAGAACCTTTGCAAGGGGGATGTTGAAGGCTGCAAGGCGGTTGGGGTCGACGGTCACCTGGTACTGTTTCACGAAGCCGCCGATGGATGCCACCTGGGAAACGCCCTGGACACTCTCCAGGGCAAGCTTCAGAGTGTAATCCTGAATCGTGCGAAGTTGCGCAAGGTCGTGCGTTCCCGTCTCATCGACCACGGCATAGGAAAATCCCCAGCCGAGACTCGTTGCATCGGGCCCCAGGACGGGATTGACATCAGCGGGCAACTTGTTTTTCACGGCCTGCAGGTATTCCAGGATCCGGCTTCGCGCCCAGTAGATGTCCGTCCCTTCCTCGAAGATGACGTAGATAAAGGAACTCCCCAGAAAAGAGAATCCCCGCACAACCTGCACCTTGGGAGCCGCCAGGAGTGTGGACGAAATGGGATAGGTCACCTGGTCCTCGATGAGGTCCGGGCTTCGTCCGAGCCACTCCGTGTAGATAATGACCTGCGTGTCGGATAGGTCGGGAAGGGCGTCAAGCGGCGTGTTCTTCATGGCCCAGGTTCCCCAGGCAATGGCGGAAGCCACGAAGAGGATCACGACGAATTTGTTCCTGGCGCTGTATTCGATGATGCGGGCTATCAACTGCGACGTATCCTTCCTTTATCTTTCGATTCACCTTTGGAAATGGCTCTGAAGCGACCCGGCATAGCAGGTCCGAGGATCGAGGCGCGAGGTTCGAGGATTTCTATTTTGTTGCCTCGGTCCTCGCTCCTCGTATCTCGGGCCTTATTTCTTTTCGAGGGGCTTGACCCCCTTGAGCTGCGCCTCGGAGTCGACAAGGAAGGCGGCCGATGCGGCGACTTTCTCCCCCGCTTTCAGACCCATCAAGACCTCCCGATAGCCTTCCGCTCTCACTCCCAGCATGACTTCCCTCGGCTCGAAATACCCGTCCCCTTTGTCCACGTAAACGATTTGACGGGCGCCCGTGTCGATGACGGCATCATCGGGAATGGCCAGTTTGCTCCCGAGACTGATTTTCACTTCCACGGAGGCATACATCTGCGGCTTGAGCCGGCCATCGGGGTTGGGAATGGTGAATCTCACCCGGGCCGTCCTCGTCTCGCCGGACAGCGTCGGGTAAACATAATCGATTTTCGATTTGAACTCTTTCCCGGGGATATAGCTCAGACTGATGGATGCCGTCTCGCCCACCCGGATGGAAGACAATTCATATTCATAGATATCGGCAAGGACCCAGACAGTGGAGAGATCGGCCACATCGAAGAGTTTCTCGCCCGGCATGACCCTCATTCCCTGTAGGGCCATTTTCTGTACGACGTATCCGTTGGCGGGGCTGTAGATGGTCAGGGTTCTCCGGGCTTTTCCCGTCTGCTCGAGTTCCCGTATCTGCGCATCCGAGATATCCAGGCGCTGCAATCTCTTCTTTGCCGCCTCAATGAGAGCATCGGCATCTTTGGAGAGCATCACTCCCGTTCCGGTGGCGGTCCCCTGCTCCTTTCGCCATTTTATGATACTGATATACTCTTCCTGGGTCGCCAGGAGTTCCGGACTGTAGAGCTCAGCCATGGGCTCTCCCTGCCGGACATAACGGCCCGTATAATCGATATGGAGTTTTTCAATCCATCCCTCAACCTTGGTGTTCACCGTCCTGAGCTTTCGCTCGTCATATTCGATCCTGCCGACCGTCTTGATCACCTTGCGAAGGGGCCGCACGGCTGCAGGGACCGTCTTGACCCCGATCAGCTGCTGCTTCTCCGGTGTGATTTCAACGGCGGGGATCTCCTCCGGTGCCTTTGACTCCGACGGCGCAGCAGGGGCCGGACCTGCCCCCCCGTGGCCCTCGTGCCCGCCTGAAGGGGCGCTCTGCGCGGAAACAGATGACGGAGTTTTCTCCTTGAACCACTTCTGCGGTTCAACACCCGCATTGTAAAGCAGGAGCCCCGCCGCAAGGAGTGCCGTACCGATGGTGAGCAGGTATTTTTTCTTCATCTTCACAGTCCGTGGAATGAGAAATTCATGTTTCGAGCCCGCCTCATGGAGCCAGATCCCCCGTATACGCCCCAATCCTCGCAATGGCTTTCTGCCGTTCCGAGAACTGGTTCCAATAGAGGATATCAAATTCGATCAGGGCCTTGAGCCTCGTGACGACCGTGAGGGCATCGGCCTTCCCGATCGAATAGGCGGAAAGCGCCGCCTCGTAATCCTGGGATATTTTCGGAATCAGCGCATTTCTGTATAGATCCATAAGCCTTTGCGCCGAGGTGGCCATCGCGAAGTTTTCGCGGATGGATGACGAAATCATGAGTTTTGTCGCATCGAGCTCGTGCTTCGCTTCCATAAGCTGCGCTTGGGATTCTTTCACAGCCGGTTCCTGTCTGGAGCTGAAATAAACGGGTAGATTGATGGATGCCGTGAGCTTGTACATGTTCGTGAAATCCCCGCCCCGTTGATCCGTGCCGGCATTCATCGTCACGTCGGGAAAGTACTCTTTCTTCGCCATGTTCACCTTCGCCTCGGCACCGGCAATCATCTTCTCTTTCGCCCGGATCTCCGGAGAGTGCTCAAGGGATTTTTTCACCAGTTCGTCGAGCGTCGCGTCAAGCC
Source organism: uncultured Syntrophaceae bacterium (assembly GCA_964628025.1). Taxonomy (GTDB): domain Bacteria; phylum Desulfobacterota; class Syntrophia; order Syntrophales; family UBA2192; genus UBA2192. The sequence continues at coordinate 20,150 of CAZVLL010000015.1, read as the reverse complement.
TGGCTTCGGATCCGGATGACGGCCGCCCCAGGGGCAGACTCGTCTCCCTCCCGACGAAGAGATTCAGCATTCCCTCCAGGGTCTGGATCTTCTGCCGGAGCATCTCCTCCTTCTCCTGAAGCATGTACTTCTCCGTCTGCGCCATGATGGCGTCCTGCTGCGACGCCATGCCGGAGGTATATCTCGCAAGGGCCGACTCCTCTAGGCTCGTAAACAGAGACTTCCGTTCCCCGATGATATCGAGACTCTTGAAGACAAAGAAAAGCTCGTAGTAATTTTCGATGACCTTCGAGATCACCCTGCGCTGGAGGGCCTCATAGATGGCCTTCTGAGTCTCGGCGTCGGCCCTTGCCATGTCCTCCTTCAGGCCCCGCTTCCCCGGAAACGGAAACATCTGGGACAGCTCGAACATCCACTTCGCATCGGGGGATTGGCCGTACGTGTAACTGCTCAGGGTGTCGTTCTGATATCCAAACAGAAACATGGGATCCGGGAGGCTTCCCGCCTGGGGGATTTTGTGCGCATACGCGCCAGCCCTGGACTGGGCGGCCAGCATCTCCCGATTATTGCGCAGGGCTTCATCGATGAGCCACCGGAGTTCCAGATCCTCACCGAAGACGGGGGCGTGAAAAAAGAAAAGCACCATCAGAAAGGATAGGACCCTCAGAAACGACTTTCTGCTCCCTGACAGGACGGCACGTTCCATGGGGAATCTCTCGTCGCGCATGGAGAATCACCTATTGGACAACAATCATTGCAAAACAGGAGACGTAGTGCCCATGGTACCCATCACCCGATGGGGACCACCTCTGCCGGAATGGCTGGAGACATTTCGCCACGGAGTGGTGTCACTGGCCCCACTGGACAGAATCCACGGTTGTCCTAGTTCGCGTCAAAGGTGAACTTTGTCGATACCGTCTTTCCCTGGCTCGTGATCTTGATATTGACATACCAGGGGCCTTTCATGGAAATGTTAAGGGCTGCATGATACTGATCTCCGTGGCTTATGGCGTCTGCTTTGTAGGCCATGGCCGGCATGCCCGGCATGGCCGCCATCCCATAATCAACCAACACCTTCGCATCTTTTACGGGCTTGCCGCCTTTGTCGGCAATGGCGATCTCCATATTGTTCATTCCCACGGAAGGCGGGTTCTTATCCATCTTGATGTTAACGGTATAATCTCCTGCTTTCTTATTCACTTCGTAAGCCTTGGCAAAGGCGAGTCCCGTCGTCAGCAGTACGATCAGGGTTGCAATCAGTAATCTCTTCACTTTTGTGACCTCCATCGTTTACTTTCTTTTACTCGCTCCCTCGATAGCATGAAGGAAGCCGTTTGCTCGTTGCCCTGTCAATCCGCCCTGGCCGAATCCAGCCTGCACAGGAACTGCTCGAACTTGTCCCGCCCGAAGGGGGAATAGGATCGCAGCTCCTTGATGATCGGCGGCAGGACCTCGATGACACGGTCGGTCTCGCTTTGCGTGTTGTAGCTGCTCAGGGAAAACCGGACGGAGCCGTGGATGGCCGTGTAGGGGATCCCCATGGCGCGCAGCACATGGCTCGGCTGAAGGGAGCCCGACGTGCAGGCCGACCCCGAGGAGGCGCAGATCCCGTATTCGTTGAGCCTCAACAGAATGGCCTCCCCTTCCACGTATTCGAAACTGATGCTTGTCGTATTGGGAAGCCGGTTATCCCGGTCGCCGTTGACGACGGCATCGGGACAGCTCTTCAGAAGGGCCGCCTCCAGCCTGTCCCTCAACGCCGCCAGGCGGGCAGTTCCTCCGGCCAGTTCCTTTTTCGCAAGCTCGCAGGCCTTGCCCAAACCGATGATGGACGCCACGTTTTCCGTCCCCGCCCTCCTTCCACGCTCCTGGTGGCCGCCGATGAGATAGGGGCAGAACCGGATGCCTTTTCTGACGTACAGAACCCCGATGCCTTTCGGCGCATGGAGCTTGTGCCCGGAGAGGGAAATCATGTCCACGGGCAGCTCCTTGAGGTTGATCGGGATTTTGCCTGCGGCCTGCACGGCGTCCACATGAAAAAGAATGCCGCGGTCACGGAGAATCTTCCCGATCTCGGCGATCGGAAAAATCACCCCCGTCTCGTTGTTGGCGTACATGACGGAGACAACGGCAGTCTGATCGTCGATAGCCTCCAGAAGGGCATCCATGTTGAACCTGCAGAGAGTGTCCACGGGAAGGTAGGTGACGCGGTAGCCCTTTCCCGAGAGGTGCTTGCAGAAATTCAGGATCGCCGAGTGCTCCACCTTTGTTGTGATGATGTGCCGCTTTGCCGGGTTGCACTCCACGGCGCTCATGAGGGCCGTGTTGTCGCTCTCGGATCCGCAGCCGGTAAAGATGATCTCCTCGGGCTCTGCACCGATCAGGTCCGCCACCTGAGCCCTGGCCACCTCGATCCTGCCGTGGATCTGGCCGCCGAAGGTGTGCATGCTCGATGCGTTGCCATAAAGTTCCGTGAAATAGGGAAGCATGGCCTCCACAACTTCCGGGGCCACCTTCGTCGTCGCGTTGTTGTCGAGATATATCGTTTTCATTCTGCCACCACCGTGATGTCCTGTCCGGTTACGTCCTTGAGCCTCTCTTCGATTCCCTTGATCGTCATGCTGCCCATGGGGCAGTCGACGCACATCCCTCTGAGACCGACGATCACCCTGCTGCCGTCGATGTCGACGAGGTCCAGGTCCCCGCCGTCCGCCTTGAGTTTCGGACGGATTTCCCGCTCCAAAACATCCTGGATGAGGGCCATCCTCTGGATGTTCGTCAGTTTCTTCTTTTCGACGGGCCTTTCTTTGATTTCCGTGATGGACCACACCTCCTTCAGGATCTGCTCGATCTCGGGGATGCACAGGCCGCATCCGCCGCCGGCTTTGGTGTAGTGGGTGATCTCGTCAACGGTCTTCAGGTTGTTCTCGATGGCCGTCTTCCTGATCTTGTCCTCTGAGACGTCGAAGCACTTGCAGATGATGTTCTCCTCGGGCCGCAGGACCTTCTTCTCGCCCCGGTATTTGTTGATGGCGTCCTCGAGGGCTTCCATCCCCATGACGGAGCAGTGCATCTTCTCGTCGGGGAGCCCCCCGAGATAGGCCGCAATATCCTGGTTGGTAATTTTCGATGCCTCATCGAGCGTTTTCCCCTTGACGAGCTCCGTGAGAGCCGATGAGCTGGCAATGGCCGAGGCGCAGCCGAAGGTCTGGAACTTCGCGTCGACGATGCGGCTTGTTGCCTTGTCAACCTTGATGCTCAGCTTCAGGGCATCGCCGCAGATGATGCTCCCCACCTCGCCGACGGCATCGGGATTCTCGACTTCGCCTACGTTTTTCGGCTTCAAGAAGTACTCTTTTACCTTGTCCGTGTATTCCCACATATCCTCTGCTCGCTTTCTGTATAATCGATTTTCAGGTTTCCGTTTCTCTCAGGGCTTCCGCAGAAACACAATCTTATGTTCTCCGAAACAAAAAAGGTTGTCAAATACTCTTCTTTCAAATTCCCCCTCCGCTTTCAAAATATTCCTGGATGGACTGGGCCTGGGTGATCCGGCTGTACGGTGGTACGCTGTCCACGAGCCAGACATTTCCCCCGATGACAGAACCGCGGCCGATCGTGACTCGGCCGAGAATCGTCGCTCCGGAATAGATGGTGACATCATCTTCGACAATGGGATGTCGCGGGATTCCCTTGATCGGTTTTCCCTTTTCATCGAGTTTGAAGCTCTTTGCCCCGAGCGTCACTCCCTGGTAGAGGCGGACGTTGCGGCCTATCTCGCAGGTCTCGCCGATCACGACACCGGTGCCGTGATCGATGAAAAAGTATTCGCCGATCGTCGCCCCGGGATGGATATCCATGCCGGTGATGCTGTGGGCATGCTCGGTGATCATCCTCGGGATCAGCGGCACGCCGAGGACGTGAAGCTCATGGGCCAAGCGAAAGTTCGTGATGGCCATGACCGCCGGGTAGCAGAAGATCACTTCATCGGGGCTTGAGGCGGCGGGGTCCCCCTCAAAGGCCGACCTGACATCGGTGGCCAATATTTTTTGAAGGGCGGGAAGCCTCGTCAGAAAGGACGTCGTGATGGCCTTTGCCTGGTCGTCACAGACGGGGGTGCAGTGTGTCTCTTCGAGGCAGGTAAAGCACAGGCCGCGCCGGATCTGCTCCTGGAGCGGGTGCTGGATGCGGTCCAGGGTGGCGCCCACATGATAGAGAACACTATGGACCTTGAGATCCGGGTAGCCGAAGTACCCGGGGAAAAGAACCGATCGCAGCGCCTCCACAATTTCCACGACCACGTCCCTCGAAGGCAGCGGCTGATCGTGGTGGGCCCGTCTCATGGCCGGCGAATGCCCGTTGCTCATTGTGCTGAGCTCTTTTGCCAGCCGGGAGAGCCGCTCATCTTCACTTCCCACAACCGGCACCAGCATTTTTTCCTTTCTTCTTGTCTTCATGGCCCCGTCCTTCTTCCTTCTGTCCAGACGTCTTCACGTCACAATCTTTACCGGGTCATCGGTTTTAACCTCGCCGCCTTTGAGAACCGTTGCGAAGACCCCTTCCTTGGGCATGATGCACTTGCCCACCTCTTTGAAGATCGCGCAGCCCGTATGACAGGCCTTTCCGATCTGAGAGATTTCCAGGATCACTTCGCCGCCGACGGCAAGCTTCGTTCCCGGAAGCAGCGTGTAAAGCTCGATTCCCTCCACCGTAAGGTTCTCGGCGAAATCACCGGGGCCCACGTTGAGGCCCATGCTTTTCATCTTTTCGATGCTGTCGACGGACAAAAGACTTACCTGTCGTTTGATCCCTCTTTCGGCATGGGCGTCGCTTGCCATGCCGTAATTCTCCAGAAACACGCCCGAAGGGCATGGCGTCTTCCGGACACCCTTATCCGTGCTGATACAGACGGCGATGATCCTGCCTTTCATGGTGTTATCCAATCCTCCCTGCCTCCGCATAAACGTTCATGTGTCCCCCGCGGACGAAACCGACAAGGGTGATCCCAAGCTCGCCGGCAAGACCGACGGCCAGATCCGTCGGCGTCGATCGGGACACCAGAACGGGAATACTCCGCTTGGCCACCTTGAAGAGGATTTCCGAGGAAATGCGTCCGGTGGTCATGATGATCCGATCCGCAAGGGGTATGTCCCCCTGCAGGCAGTGACCGAAAATTTTGTCGATGGCATTGTGCCTGCCGATGTCCTCCTTGAAAAGTAGGATGTCTGAGCCGCTGCACAGGGCAGCTCCGTGGACTCCGTGGGTCTTCTGGTAGATCTCCGAGCGGGTATGGAAGGCCTTCATCAGATCCAGGATCTGTACCGGGGAAATCTTCAGAGCCGATTCGACTTTCTGCTGCTTCTGATCCAGATCGGCGAAATTGTAGAAGGAGATCCCCCGGCCGCACCCCGTCGTGATGACCCGTTTCATGAAAAGTTCCCGGTCGACGGCATCGGCCGAGTCGGTGCTCACCCGGACAATCCCCCTGGGTTCATCGATGACGATTCCCCGGATTTCTTCTTTTGTATGAATAATGCCCTCGGAGAAGAGAAACCCCACGGCAAGGTTCTCCATGTCGTCGGGCGAGCACAGAAGCGTTGCCAGCTGCTCGTCGTTGAGCATGACCGTCAGAGGATACTCACGGGCCACTTCGCCCTGGAGGGTTTCCCTCGTGTTGCGGTCCATCCGGATCAGGGTGACTTCTTTTCTCATAACATTTCCATTCTGCAACATGCTCTGCGAAACGGTTTTGCAAGGATCAGTTAAAGCGCCTTCGCGCAAACGGTTCTTGGCGAAGCGGAGCGACCGCGGCGCAAACTGTTTGAGCCCGCAGGGCGAGTTTTTGCGGCCGCAGCGCAGCGAGTCTTAGAACCGTCGCAAAGCGCTTTTGAGCCGGCAAAATCGTTCCGTAGAGTATCGTGGTACTCTCACTCATTGTATTCCAGCATCCTCTCGATGCTCCGGCGCGCTTTCACGGCGATGTCCGCCGGCACGTCGATCGCAGGCTGCATGTCCTGGAGGGCCCAGAGCACTTTTTCCAGCGTGATGAGCTTCATGTTGGGGCAGACAGCGTTCTCCGATACGGGATAAAATTTCTTTTCCGGATTTTCCTTCTGCAGACGATGGATGATCCCGACCTCGGTGCCGACGATAATCTCCTGCACCTTCGTCTCCTTGACATATCGGCACATCCCTTCCGTTGACGTCACCCGGTCGGCGAGCTTTCTCACCTCGGGAGTACACTCCGGATGGGCGATGACCTCGGCTGCGGGATGCAGGTCCTTTGCCTTCCGGATATCCTCCGGAAGGATCCGTGCATGGGTCGGGCAGTAGCCGTTCCACAGTACAAACTGCCTTCCCGTCTGGCCGGAGACGTAATCGGCCAGGTACTGGTCCGGGACAAAAATAATCTCGCGGGCGTCTTTCAGCGCCCCCCGGACCATCGCAACGGCATTGGCCGATGTGCAGCACAGATCGCATTCCGCCTTTACTTCCGCCGACGTGTTGACGTAACAGAGCACCTTCGCCTCGGGATGTTGTGCCTTCAACGTCCGGAGTTGCCTGCCGTTGATCATGTTCGCCATGGGGCAGCCGGCGTTTTTGTCGGGGAGCAGTACCGTCTTTCCCGGAGAGAGGATCTTTGCCGTCTCGGCCATGAAGTGGACGCCGCAGAATACGATGACCTCCGCATCGGTCTTCGGGGCCTGGATGCTGAGCCCCAACGAGTCCCCGACAAAGTCGGCGATGTCCTGAACCTCCGGAATCTGGTAGTTGTGAGCGAGGATAACGGCCTTCCGCTCGGCTTTCAGTTTCTGAATCTGCCCAACGATGTTCACTGCATCACCTCCCTGATAATCCCGCCGCCCAGAACGACGCCGTCCTCGTAAAGCACCACATACTGACCGGGAGTAATCGCCTCCTGGGGTTCGTCAAAATAAACGCGGAGCAGATCGCCGGCACATTCCACCCGGACCGGTGCTCCCGCATGGGCATAGCGTATTTTCGCAACGGCCTTCGAGGGCAGCTCGTCGACCAGAAGATTCAACCGGTCGGCCACGAGACCGGTTGCCTGAAGGTCCGCCTTCCCGCCGAGTACCACTCGCTTTTTCCCCGCATCAATGGCCAGCACATAAAGGGGATCCCCGGACAATCCTCCCAGTCTCGCCCGCTGACCCACGGTATAATGGGCAATGCCGGCGTGCCTGCCGAGGACGGTCCCCTTCTTGTCCACGAGATCCCCCGGTGCCACTCCCGCCAGTCGGGAACGTAGAAACGCGCCATAACCCTCTTTCGGGATAAAACAGATATCCTGACTTTCCTGCTTGTCCGATACGGGGAGCCGGTTCTTCCGGGCAATCTCGCGCACTGCTTCTTTCGTGAGATCGGCCAGAGGAAATCGAATTCGATCCAGCGTATCCCGCCTGACGGCATGCAGAAAGTAGGTCTGATCCTTTCGCGCCTCCCGGGAGCGCATGAGGACGGATTTTCCCTCTCTTCTGCCGATCTTCGCGTAGTGGCCCGTGGCGATGAAATCAAAGCCCAAAGCCGTGACCTTCTCGAGAAGCGTCCCGAACTTGATATGACGGTTACAGGCCACGCAGGGATTGGGGGTCCTCCCCCGTTCGTATTCTTCCACAAAGGGTTTCACGATGTGCTCTTCCAGGTCGCCGGAAAAATCCATGACGTAATGATGAATATCGAGCATCTGGCAGACCCTGCGGGCGTCTTCGATCTCCCGGGGGCCGCAGCATTTCGTCTTGCCGTCCATTTCGGCGGCGACACCGAGACACATGGTGATCCCCACAACCTCGTGACCCTGCTCTTTCAGAAGCAAGGCCGCCACGGAAGAATCGACACCTCCGCTGATTGCGATGACCACTTTCTCCTTCATGATCTCCTTCCGGCATCACCGGCCCGGCTACTGAGTTTACTCCCCTGCGCCGGCTGGCGGGGCACCGCTTCGATATGCCGGTGACATGGCCCTGAGACGCTTCACAATCTTGGGAAGCACCTCAAGGACCCGATCGATTTCCTTTTCCTCCGTATATCTTCCCAGGCTGAAACGCAGCGACCCGCGTGTCTGCTCGGCAGAGAGGCCAAGGGCCCGAAGAACGTGAGAGGATTCCACGCTGGTCGATGAACAGGCAGACCCGGTGGCACAGGCAATCCCCATCAAATCGAGGCTCAGAAGCAGGGCTTCACCCTCGCAATGCTCAATGGAGATGTTTGCGTTGTTCGCGAGCCGCTTCTCGGGGTGGCCGTTGAGATGGACCCCGTCGATTTGATCGCAGACCCCGCGGATCAGCCTGTCGCGCAGTCGTCTGATTCCGGTCACCCGTTCAGGCATGCCCTTTTCCGCCAGTTCCACCGCCTTCGCCAGCCCTACGATACCGGGCACGTTGTGCGTCGAGGCCCGGCGCTTTCCTTCCTGCCCCCCGCCGTGCATGTGCGGTTCCATCCGGGTCCCCTGTCGGACATAGAGAGCCCCGACTCCTTTGGGACCGTAGAGTTTGTGCGCCGAAAGGCTCAGCAGGTCCACGTTCAGTTCATCCACGGTGAACGGCATATGCCCGAAGGTCTGAACGGCATCGGTGTGAAAAAAGATACCCCGCTCCCGGGTGATTCTTCCGATGTCGGCTATGGGCTGAAGCGTGCCGATTTCATTGTTTGCGTGCATGATGCTGACAAGGACCGTCCGGCCGGTGATTGCCCTTTCCAGATCGCGAGGGTCCACGGATCCGTATGGATCCACCGGCAGAAACGTCACATCAAAGCCGTCCTGCTCCAGAAAATGACAGGGTTCTGTCACGGCGTGGTGCTCGATGGCCGAGGTAACGATGTGATTTCCCTTTTTCCGGTTGGCGTAGGCTACCCCCTTGATGGCGGCGTTGTTGCTTTCCGTCCCGCCGCTCGTGAAGACGATTTCGGATGGTTTTGCGCCCAGGAAGGAAGCTACTTTTTCTCTTGCGTTCTCGACGGCAGAACGGGCCTGCTGACCGAAGGAATGGATGCTCGACGGATTGCCGAAGGTTTCCCGAAAGAAGGGCGTCATCGCCTGGAGCACTTCAGGCTCAACAGGTGTTGTAGCGGCATAGTCGAGATAGATGGCCTTCATGCTTGCGATTTCCCTCTCTTGACGACGCCGCGCTGTTTTCTCGTTTTTTCGTGTCCGATGCCGTTCAGTTCCGCCAGGGTAACCGAGCCGAGCGTCTCGGATATTTTCCCGCCCAGCAGCACCCAGATATCCCGGCTCGCACAGGTCGGAACCCGGGAACAGGCAGAGGGATCCTTGATGCAGCTCACGAGGCAGTTTCCCTCGAGGACCTCCACGATTTCCCGCATGTTGATGTCGGAGGGCTCTTTCGCCAGCGTGTATCCGCCCCGTGATCCCCGTGTGGAGCGGACCAGGCCGGCCCGCCTGAGCGGGATGATGATCTGGCTGAGATATTTCTCCGAGATGTCCTCTGCCCTCGCAATGTCTTTCAGGTAGATGGGACCCTTGCCGTTATTCCGGGCCAGAGCGAGCATCAATCGGACACCGTATTGAGCCTTTGCCGAAATTTTCATACGCGATATCGAACCATTGAGGCATCACTACTATTTCAGTAGTAATTAATCCATCGACCGGTACTTGTCAACCATTATGTGGGAGAATTCGTTACCGATTCACAGCATACCAGCGGATCCGTCCGTTGATCCAGTTCGGGATCCCGATCTTTTCCGTCTGCGTATTGTAATAATACGCGCTTCCCCGGAAGGGATCGAAGACCTGGATGACGGGAAACTCGATGATCTTGGTCTTCTGAAGAATGATTTTGTTCATCACCGCCGTGTTTTTTACGATCTCCCAGCAGGCGCCCGCATTCACCATGGAAACGAAGATCTTGCAGTTTCTCGGCGGAATCTCTCCGCTGCGCACCTTCTGCAGAGTCTCGGGGTAGATCTTCTCGACCCTTCCCGGGAACATGTAAATCTTCATGTACTTCGGAAGGAGCGCTTTGTAGTCCACATCCTTCACATCCTGTCCTTCGGTCCCGAAGTTTCCCACGCTCTCGATCGAAAGCTCGCCCTCGTGGGTCACCGTGCTCACGACCCAGCAGTTCGCGGTCCCCGGCCCGATGACCATCCGCTTCCGGAGCCGGTGGCAGACACGGGCAATCACGAAGTTCGCCTCGACATCCGAGGTCCCCAGCGCCACGATGTCCACATTGGAAACGACCGCCTCGACCCATTTCTCGTCGTTGCGGGTCACCATGCGGACATGAGTCTCCACGCGGGCCCCGGGATTGACCTTCAGGATATATTCCTTCCATGCCTCCGGCTTGGTCTTGCCTATATATTCCGGCGTGAACGGCAGGCGGTTGAGATTCGTCGCCTCGACGATGTCGAAGTCGATGATGACGAAATCCCGGTATCCCACCCGGAGAAGAAAGTCGAGAACCGCGCCATTGCCGCCGGCGCCTGCCACGAGTACACGTGTTTTGCCGATGGCCTGATTCAGCTCTTCCGTGAAATTGACGATTCCCTGTTGACGGTTCACGATATGTTCCCACATGACAGCATCACCTCCCGAACAAGATGGTTAACAGACTGTCGATGCCCCATTGCCCTTCGCCAGGACGAAGATCGCGTTCAGTGCCCGGAGATTGGGCAGCCACCGGATCTCGCCCGTTTCGTCCAGGTAGTGCGCCTCAAGAGTCTTCAAATGCTTCTCCCTGATGAAATCCCTGAAATCGCTGATACTCAGGAAGCGGACATTGGGCGTATCATACCAGCGGTAGGGAAGCGACGGCGTGATCGGCGAGCGCCCCCGGAAGAAGAGCATAATACGGGATTGAATATAGGCAAAATTGGGAAACCCGACCACGATCTTTCCCGCCACGCGAAGCGATTCCTCGATGACGAAGTCTGCCTTTTTGACTTCCTGCATGCTCTGGTTCAGGATCACGTAATCGAAGGACCGGTCCGGGTATTCGACAAGCCCCGTCTCGATATCGCTGTGAAAGACGCTGAGCCCCTTCTTCACGCACTCGTAGACGGCCGAGTCGTCTACCTCGATCCCCTGTGCCCTGACATTTTTTTCCCGGGTGAGGATATACATGAGATCACCGTAACCGCAGCCGAGGTCGAGGACCTTCGAGCCGGGCTCGATGAGATCGAAGATGATCCGGTGATCCAGCCGGGCGTATTTAGATTCCAAATTCCAGCGTGCCGTTTCCATAGGTCGTCTTTTCCAGGAAGTGCCTGATCAAATGGGTCTGCTCCTCGACCTCCACGAGGAAGGCGTCATGGCCGTAGGTGGACGATATCTCGCAGCTGGTCGCCTCGATGAAGCCCGCCTTCAACTGGCGGACGATTTCCTGCGACTGATAGGAGGGGTAAAGCCAGTCAGACTTGAAGGAGATCACGAGAAAACGGGTATCGACGGGTTTCTCTCGTGAAACCAGCTTTCCGCAAGACAGATCAAAATAATCAACGGCCTTCGTGATGTAGAGATAGGAATTGGCGTCGAAGCGCTTCACGAAGGAATCGCCCCGGTAGCGCAAGTATCCCTCCACCTCGAAATCAGCGCCGAACTTGAAACTGTAGTCGCCGTTTTTCAGCTTCCGGGAGAATTTCTCCTCCATGGACTGGTCGCTCATAAACGTGATGTGCCCGATCATGCGCGCGACGGCAAGCCCCTTGGCCGGCTGGCCGAACTCGTAGTAGTTCCCCTGCCGCCAGTCCGGGTCCGCCATGATGGACTGCCGGACAACCTCGTTGAAGGCGATCTGCTGGGGAGAGTGCTTCAGGGCCGTGGCAATGGGGATGGCCGAGCGAACCCTCTCGGGATAGGAGGCGACCCACTGCAGGACCTGCATGCCTCCCATGGATCCGCCGGCTACGGACAGGAGTTTCCCGATGCCGAGATGGTCGATGAGATGCCGCTGGGCGTTGACCATGTCGGCGATGGTGATCATGGGGAAATCGAGGGCGTAAGGCTTCCCCGTCTTCGGGTTCGTCGACGACGGCCCTGTAGAACCCTTGCAGCCTCCGATGACATTCGAGCAGATAACGAAATAGCGGTCCGTGTCGAAGGCCTTGCCAGGCCCGATCATGTCTTCCCACCACCCGGGGCTGTTCTCCCCTTTGTGGACCCCCGCCGCATGGGCGTCGCCGGACAGGGCGTGACAGACGAGAATGGCATTTGACTTGTCCGCGTTGAGTGCGCCGTACGTCTCGTAGGCAAGCGTGACCGTCCCCAGCGTCTTGCCGCACTCCAGCTTAAGCTCGTCGGGTGGGTGCGCATACGTATAGAACTGCGTCTCAACAATTCCGACGCTTTCTTTGCCCGTGATCAAGTTATGTGCTTCCGAAATGCTCATGAAAATTTACTACCTCGTTTTCCTTTACTCTTATTCGCTGTCGCTCAAATCATTGCTCTACCGGTTGGGTTATGAAACGGTTTTGCAAGGCTCAGTGAAAGCGTCTTTGCGCCAACGGTTCTTAGCGAAGCGGAGCGCCCGCGGCGCAAACTGTCTGAGCCCGAAGGGTGAGTTTTTGCGTCCGCAGCGAAGCAAGCATTAGAACCGTCGCAAAGCGGTTTTGAGCCGGCAAAATTGTTGTACGGCCCTCTGGGCGACAGCTCGCTTATCCTTCTTTAAAAAGCCACGTCGACAGATACCTCTCACCCGTATCGGGCAGGATGACGACGACAAGCTTTCCTTCGTTTTCCTTGCGTTTTGCCACCTCGATGGCAGCCCACAGAGCGGCCCCGCAGGAAATCCCGACAAGGATCCCTTCCTCTTTGGCCAGGCGCCTTGCGGTGATGCCGGCGTTGTCATTGGACACCTTGACGATCTCGTCGATAATCTCCCGGTTGAGTACCTGTGGGACAAACCCTGCACCTATCCCCTGGATCTTGTGGGGACCGGGCTGCCCGCCGGAGAGGACCGGCGATGCCTCGGGCTCGACAGCAATCGCCTTGAAGGTCGGCTTCCTTTTCTTGATCACCTCGGATATTCCCGTGATGGTCCCGCCGGTGCCGACACCGGCCACGAGAATATCGATCTTCCCGTCCGTGTCGTTCCAGATCTCCTCGGCCGTCGTCTTCCGGTGGATTTCCGGATTAGCCGGATTGTTGAACTGCTGGGGCAGAAAGGAATTGGGCGTCGCATCCGCCAGTTCCTCTGCCTTCCTCACGGCCCCCGTCATCCCTTCCGCACCGGGTGTGAGGACCAGCTCGGCCCCGAAGATCTGCAGAAGCTGCCGCCTTTCCATGCTCATCGTGTCGGGCATGGTCAGGATCAGCCTGTACCCCCTTGCCGCCGCCACGAAGGCCAGCGCGATTCCCGTGTTGCCGCTGGTCGGCTCAATGATCACCGAGTCCTTCTTCAAAAGACCTCGCTTTTCCGCATCGTCGATCATGGCCACTCCGATCCGGTCCTTGATGCTGGAGAGCGGGTTGAACGATTCCACCTTGGCAACGATCTCGGCCTTGATGCCTTCGGTAATCCGGTTCAGCCTGACCAGGGGAGTCCGCCCGATGGTCTTCGTGATATCGTCGAATATCCTCATGTCAAATCTCCTCCTCCAATCTTACTGTCAGGTTCTATGCAGCTGCCTTTCTCAGGGCCTGATCGATGTCTTCCCTGATATCTTCCGCGTCTTCGATGCCGATGGAAAGCCGGATATAGTCTTCTGTCACACCTGTGGCTTCCTGTTCGGCCTTTGTGAGCTGCTGGTGTGTCGTCGAGGCCGGGTGAATGACGAGGCTCTTGGCATCGCCGATATTGGCCAGGTGGGAGAGCAGCTTCACCGAGTTGATGAATTTCTTGCCTGCCTCAAGCCCTCCCTTGATCCCAAATCCCAGGATCGCCCCGTAATGGCCCTTGAGGTATTTCGCCGCCGTTTTGTGGGAGGGATGATCCTCGAAACCGGGGTAATTGACCCAGTTGACAAGCGGGTGTTGCTGGAGGAATTTCGCCACGGCCATTGCATTGTCGGAATGCTTTTTCTGGCGCAGGGTAAGCGTCTCCAGGCCCTGCAGGAACAAGAACGAGTTGAAGGGGCTGAGCGTTGCCCCGATATCCCGCAGAAGCTGGACTCGGGCCTTGAGGATGAACGCCACGTTTCCGAGGCCCGGATAATTGCCGAAGACGTCCCAGAATTTGAGTCCGTGGTAACTCGGGTCCGGCTCGGTGAATTCGGGAAATTTGCCGTTTCCCCAGTTGAACTTCCCCGCATCGACAATGACGCCGCCGATGGAGGTACCGTGCCCGCCGATGAACTTCGTGGCCGATGTGGCCAGGATGTCGGCCCCGTAATCGATGGGCCTGACCAGGCCGACTCCCACCGTGTTGTCAACAATGAAGGGAACCCCTGCCTCGTGGGCGATCTTCGCAACGGCCTCGAAATCCGGCACGTTGAGCTTGGGGTTTCCGATCGTTTCGGCATAGACGGCCCGTGTCTTTTCGGTAATGGCCTTCTTGAACTCTTCGGGCTTCCCCGAGTCGACGAATTTCACGGTTCTGCCGAGTTTGGGAAGCGTGTAGTGAAAGAGCTGATAGGTCCCGCCGTAGAGATTGTTACCCGCGACAATCTCGGAGCCAAGTTCCGTGACGGCCAGCACGGAATACGTGATGGCGGCCTGCCCCGATGCAACGGCAAGAGCGCCCGTCCCCCCCTCGATGGCGGCGATCCTTTTTTCGAAGACGTCCGTCGTGGGGTTCATGATCCGTGTGTAGATATTGCCGAACTCCTTGAGGGCAAAGAGGCCGGCAGCGTGCTCCGTATCACGAAATACATAGGACGAGGTCTGGTATATGGGCACGGCCCTGGCCCCCGTCGCCGGGTCGGGGGCTTCCTGACCTGCGTGAACAACAATAGTATCGAGTCTTCTCTCTGACATTTTTCCTCCTATTTCTTTGCAAAAAAACCCACTGACTGATCCAATATTTCCAGGCAAGTGGGCTCTCATGGGATTATGTCATGCATCTTCACATGAATGTGCCCTCCATCCGGCCGCAACAACAGCAGCACATGGATTCGCGCATGACCATAAGGCCGCCGCAACCTCTTCCCATGAACACGTCGTTCTTCATCAATGCTGACTTTATCATATGCAGTATCCGGCAGTCGCTTCCGCCCTGCCCCGGTGTCGCTCGACCATTTTTTCGAGTGTCATGGCCTCCAGGGTTTTCAGGAAGCCCTGCGATGCTTCGCACCACACGTCCCGCGTGATGCACTCCGGGGATCTTTCGCAGGCCGAGGGTGTTTCGACACAATCCACGAGGCAAAGTGACCCTTCCAGCACCTGCATGATGTCTTTAAGCGAAATTTCTGAGGGGCTCTTGGCCAATCGGTATCCTCCGTGGGCCCCGCGAATGGAATGAACGAGTCCCACGGTTTTGAGGGGGTTGATCAGGTTCCAGAGGTACTTTTCCGAGATCCCCTGGCGCCGGGCAATGTCCTTCAGAAGTACTGGCCCCTCACCGTTGTGCAAGGCCAAGTCAAGCATCAACCTCACACCGTATCGGCCTTTTGTGGATAGCTTCATTATACCCTGACAATATCTCCATAATCTCTATCGTTTCACTGGACATTAATCAGATCATGAGTAATTGTCAAGCTTTTTCTTTTCATTGAATTATTTTAGGATCTGCCTGTGAGCTTTTGACTGATGGAGTGCGCGTATGGTTTGCGATAACCTCGAACGTTGTTCATTAAGTGTTTTCATTTTATTGATCGCCTTGACTTGGATTCCATTCGCAAGTGCGGAGCGGACCATCAACAACTGCCCCATACCCGATGACATGAAGATCGTCGCCCCGGACGAGAACGAAGTCCCCCCCCCAAACTGACTCTCCTTTCCGGAATCTGGGAAGGAAACTGGGGCCCCATGTCTGTCGTGTTTATCGCGGAGAAGATCCGGAAGGACGAAGCCGTCGCCATTCTCTCCTACTCCGGCCGTAAAAAAGCGAGACAAGGGATCCATCGATCCAACTTATATCAGGAAAAAATGCCCTATAGAGAAGGGGGCAGAAGGGCACTACCAGATCACAATGGCCTTGAGCCGGGTGACAAAGGGGAGATTGAATATTACGGATCGGAAGGTAGTAATTATGGCGCCAGAAAATGGCTCTTCAAGTGGCGTCTGGAATGATCAACCGGGACGCACTGCGCATGTCTTCCTGAAATGCTTGGGGGCTTCAATCATCCCTCAATAGCATATTTCAATCGTTAATCCTTACCGTAGTCCAATAAATGGTAGGGTGCTCAACATTCATCCTTGCTTATGCGTGGCAGAGGGGGCATTTTTGAAATCTGCTCTTTCCAGCCGTGCCGGCATAGTAGGTACCAAGGTAAAATGTCGCGCTTGGCGCTGGTAAGCCGGCCACGCACATGTTTCCATGACAAGGACCGTAGTATGACGATCATACCGTCTCATGAAGCCGCACCATCAACGTGCTCTACCCTTGTCAATGGAGAACTTGAGTCATCTCTAAGAAATATCGAAAAGGCATATCATCCCTTCCCTTATATCGGGCTTGATCCTTTTGAGGTATAAAATCTATGGAAAGCTTTTTCTTCGTCTAAGCAACATAATGTGAGTGCAGAGAGTATCCGTGCGAAAGCTATCCGTCTTACTCATCGTCCTTATAAACATTGTTAGGCCGCCAACGCGAAACACAGTGAAGTCGTGCGGGGATGGTGCAAACTCTAATCTCAATGGAGAAGTGTCATGACAAAGATAGCAAAGAACACGGTTTGCCTTTGGTACGACGGGACCGCCGAGGACGCGTCACGGTTTTACGCCGCTACCTTTCCAGACTCTTCCGTCGACGCTGTGCACCGCGCACCGGGGGACTTTCCGTCCGGGAAGGAAGGGGACGTGTTGACGGTCTGGTTCACCGTGATGGGCATTCCGTGCCTCGGGCTCAACGGAGGACCTGCGTTCAAGCACAACGAAGCGTTCTCGTTTCAAGTCGCAACCGCTGACCAGGCCGAAACGGATCGCTACTGGAACGCGATCGTCGGCAATGGCGGCCAAGAGAGTGCCTGCGGCTGGTGCAAGGACAAATGGGGATTGTCCTGGCAGATCACCCCCCTGGCCCTGACGGAAGCGGTCACCGATCCTGATCCCGCTGCCGCCAAGCGCGCGTTCGATGCGATGATGACGATGCGAAAGATTGACATTGCCACGATCGAGGCGGCGCGCCGCGGCTGAGATCCCGGCGGCCTAACAACCGGTTGCAGCGGACGGCCCGCTAAGCGGTCCGCCGCTGAACCGGAGCGTTACAAGCTTTCAATCGGTAATATTTAGCACCAAATGACGTGTCGGCAGTCACCCTTTGTAGGTGCAATAACTGCTAAAGTATTTATCATGTGATTTCAGCATCTTAGGGAAGACATGGCCGTGCGTCCCGGTTTTTGATCTATGGATCGCTCCGCCTGCCAAGGTCTCCCCGTCCGCTGTACCGATTCCCGATTGAAGTCGTCATAATCAAGGTACCCCCAACGCCCCCTCGAAAAGCAACGGAGGTGTACCATGAAGACGAAAGAGGCCATCGACCTGTTCCAGTCGTATCAGAAATCAACGCACAAGAAGAGAACCCTGCAGAGCTATCTGCCTCTGCTCCTGCGATTCGGATCGCAATACGGAGAACGGCTCCTGAAGACCATCGGGCCGGAGGAGGTCTTTCATTTCCTCGAGGGGGCTACTGCGAGCCGTGCGAGATCAACCCGCCGGCTGAGGTATGCCCAGTTGAAGGCATTCTACAACTTCATCATCAACCGCTGTGATTTCGAGATGAGGAACCCCTGCAGCGCCTCTCTTGTTTCGAAGGCTTTCAAGGGAGCCAAGCCCGTCTCGCGGAAGATCCCGGAGAAGGAGCTTGTAGACGAGCTGATCTACAACACCCAAAGTATGAGAGATCGCTTGATCCTGGAGCTGCACGCCCGCTGCAGGCTCCGGATCGGCGAATCCCTGAAGATCAAGGTCTCCGATGTGTCCGAAAGGAGAATCCTGCTGAGGGAGCCCAAATCGGGGAAAGAGGCCGAGGTGGCGTACATGCCGGAACCCGTTGCAAAGCAGGTCGGGGATTACATCCGGGAAGCAAACCTTGAATCGGAGGATCGGCTGTTTCCGATCTGCTACTCGACGGCGCGGGCGATGATAAAGAATCTCGGCGCCAGGCTCAAGATGAAGATCACGCCGCATGACCTCAGGCGCTATTCGGCAACCTATGCCAGCCGAAGCGGTGTTCCGCTGGAGATTATCTCGAAGGGCATCCTCAGGCATCAGGACCTGAAGACGACGCAGAGTTACCTGGGCCGGGTGAGCGAAACGGAAGCCATCCGATGGATGGACATCCTGCACGGAAGATAAAATGACGATTACCGATTGAAAGAGGGGGACTTTGGGGGATAATAAACCTCCTTCTTTCCGATATTTACGCGCTTTAGGTTAATCGAAGCGCATGTTGCTTCCTGAAATCGTCGCCGGTTAATGTCTCTTTGTTATCGTAGACTTCAATGGATAATCGTGATAGTTGTCGCATGCCTTTGAAGACCAAATACCCTTCAACATAAAATAGTGAGGGTACTTTAGAAGAATGTAAAGAATCGCCCTTGCGCAAAGTGAGCGGTTTTTTTATTTTCCCGAGCACAAATCACTCCTTGAGAGCATGTCATGAAAGATGAGAGCAAGACAAAGAAGCAACTTATCGAAGAACTCAGAATAATTCGTCAGCGATTGGAAGAATCTGAGAAGGGAGCATTCCCTGACCGAAAGCGGGCGGCGGAGGCGCTGCGAGGGAGCGAGGAGCGATTTAGGTTAGCTTATTCAACGAGTCCAGATGCGATCAATATCAATCGCATGAGTGATGGCTTGTATGTGGACGTTAACGAAGGATTCACACGACTGACCGGTTTCACCCGGGAGGATGTCATCGGCAAGACATCGCTGGAAATCAATATCTGGTGCAATCCGGCCGATCGGCAGGAGCTGGTCGATGGATTGAAAGAAAGAGGTCAATATGACAACCTTGAGGCAGAATTCCGCCGAAAGGATGGTTCGGTAACCACAGCCCTGATGTCAGCCAAAATCATTGTTCTACAAGATATTCCGCATATTCTCTCTATCACTCGAGATATCTCGGACCGGAAGCGTGCGGAAGATGCCATTCGTGAGAATGAGGCTATTTTCTCGTCCTTCCTGGAGCATAGCCCTGTCTACGTCTTTTTCAAGGATAAAGACATGCGCGCTCTACGTCTTAGCAAGAATTATGAGCATCTGTTGGGAATGCCTATTCATCAAGCAATAGGAAAAACAATGGACGAGCTGTTTCCTTCTGATCTTGCTAAAAGAATGATAGCCGATGATCTCAAGATTTTAACCGATGGCAAACGTGTGGATGTGGTGGAAGAATTCAACGGACGGATTTACGAAACAACCAAGTATCCAATACTTAAAGACGGTATACCCATCATGCTTGCAGGTTTCACGATCGACATCACCGAACGCAAGCGGGCCGAGGAGGCGCTGAAGAGTAGCAGGGAACAATATCGCCTTCTGACCGAGAATATCAAAGATGTGGTGTGGATCATGGATGTCGATACGATGTATTTCCGCTATGTCAGCCCATCTGTGGAGCGGCTGCGCGGGTACACACCAGAAGAGATTCTCGCTGAGCCAGTAACCCAGGCACTCACCGCAGAAGCCGGCGCATACGTGCTCAATATTACTCGCAGTTTGTCAGAAGCCATTCTCTCGGGCAAGGAGCCTCCCGGTAAATATTACACCAATGAAGTAGAACAGCCATGCAAAGATGGCTCTACTGTCTGGACAGAGGTCATCACTAGCTACTACATCAACCCGGAGAACGATCGGGTGGAAGTGCACGGTGTTACACGTGACATTACTGAACGCAAGCAGATGGATGCAGAACGGCGAAGTCTGGAAGAGCGCATGCAGCGGTCCGAGAAGATGGAGGCCCTCGGGATGCTGGCGGGAGGGGTGGCCCACGACCTCAACAACGTGCTGGGGATTCTGGTCGGCTACACGGAACTGCTCGCGGAAGATATTGATCAGAAAAGCCCTCTGAGACCCCATGTGGACTACATCAAGCAGGGAGGCGAGCGGGCCGCCGCGATCGTTCAGGATCTGT
>CAZVLL010000014.1:0-76117 GCA_964628025.1 uncultured Syntrophaceae bacterium | reverse complement strand
CGTAACCCTTATCCCGGAGAGGAACTGGCTGTCGGGGGAGTCCTTAATTTTTTCACGTAAACTTCATCTGCAGGGGGTTCTTCGTTTTGACCGTGGGAAAATACTCAACGACTTTTAAGGAGCCAGTGAAGGAGGCTGACCATAACGAGGCAGGCAACGATCATCTGCCACAGGGGCATCGAACCCAGGAGAATATTCATCTGCCAGAAAAAATCCCCCAGGAAATCGGATGTTTTTGATGCAAGCAAGCCGTATTCGACCATCGCCCGCTGAAACGCCTCCTCATCGTTGCGCGGCTGCCTCCCGTTTCATTGACGCCTCGGCGTATTTCATATTCTCCCTGGCTTTCACATAATATTTCGGATTGAGTTCCATGGCTTTCTGAAAGGCCGCCGATGCATCAGAGTATTTCGCACCCGCCAGGTAAGCACACCCGAGATTGTTGTATGCCGATGCCTCGTCGCCGGCTTTTTTGAATGCTTCCAGGGCCTCGTCATAGCGCCCGAGCTTTCCCAGGGCAAGCCCCATGTTATTGTAGATCTTTTTGTTTTCCGGGTCCAGCTTTGCCGCCGTTACAAAGGCCTGCAGCGCCTTTTCATTCTCACCGTTCAGGAAGTAGGACATCCCCAGATTGTTGAACAGGGGACCCGACTTGGGGTTGACGGCAATCGCCTTTTGATAATACCCGATGGCTTCCTTGAACTGCTGCTGACGGTCACAGATGATGCCCATGAAAGAATAGCTCTGCCAGAGATCCGGATTCAGGCTGAGAGCTTCTTTGAACTGACCTTTGGCCTCGTCCAGCTTGCCCTGCGCCAAGGCCGCCTGGCCCTTTCCTTCATACGCAAAGGGATATTTCGGGTCTTTTTTCAGGATTTCGTCGAATTCAAGTAATGCCTCACTGGTCATACCCTTGACCAGGTAGAGCTGTCCCTTTTTATAACGGGCGCTGTTCCGATTCGGGTCCATGGTCAGGGACTTTTCGTAATAGACAAAGCCCATATTCAAATTTCCCTGGCGCACGTACTGGTCCCCGAGCCGCTCCATTTCCTGAGCGTCGGGTTCGGGCATCTTCTTCGCCGTATCGACCTCTTGATTCATCACCGCGGCTTTGTCTTTCTGCAACTCCAGCATCTTCCTGTAGCCGCTGCTTTCCATGGGACCCGGGTCCTTGTTCCACCAGGAACAGCCTGCAAGTCCAACCATGATAGAAAGGGCGATTGCCGCCGCAGTGTAGTAACGCAACCTGGTATTCATGCTTCCTTTTTCCCGCTAATTACGATAATCCTGCCGGTAAGCAATCAGGTCTTTGCCGATAAGAACCTTCACTTTCACATTCGGCCGGTCGCACTTGTCAACTTCCTTCATGTCTTTGATCTGGGGAATTTGCCCTGCGATCTCCATGGCCACGTCACGATACTCTTTCTCGTAGTGGATGCTTCCCTCGGCATGGTTGAAGTGACGGGCGTTTGTCACGCGAACGACGCTGAAGCCTTGCGCTTTGAGATAGGTCCTGATGTCCCTTGCCATGTGGCTTTTCCCGTTGCCGTTGGACACCTCAATTCCGGCCTTTTGCAGGTCTTTGCCCGCTGCAAGGACCGCTTTCACTTCGCCGGAGCTCGCCTGTGCCGTCTCGGTGCCTGGGGACGAGGCATCGGCAATCCGTGCCAGCGATTCAGAGGCAACCAGACCTTTGCGGGCTGCACCCAGGGCCGGGTTCAGCGCCAGGGCATGGGAATACTGCTGACGGGCTTCTTTGAATGATCCCTCCTCGTAGAGTTTCCTGGCGCTCTGGACATGGTCTGCAGCCACAATGTCATTCTGAGGCGCCGCAGCCATCATACCGACGATGACAGGATTCATGATATCTTCTTCCTGGGCGGCCCTGGTATTTTCCATTTCCACGTGACGGGCAACGGCCTCGGATATCTTCATCAGTTCCTCGGAGGCCTCCAAGCCTTTCCTGGCTGCTTCGGGGGATGCGTTCAGCGCTAGCGCCAACTTGTAGTTCTCGGCGGCCTGCCGGAACATAGCCTTTTCATAGTAGACAGCGGCCAGCTTGAGATGGGCATAGCCCTTGTCACCTTTACCGGCCGTTTCGAATTCGTGGAAGGCCTGATCATAATGCCCCGCCATGGCATAGGCCATGGCCAGGTTATTCCGGATCCGGCTGTCCTTCTCATTCAGTATGGAGGCTTTGCTGAACGTCTCGACGGCAGCCGCATAATTCCCCTGGAGGACGTAAGAATAGCCCAGGTTGTTCAACACGTAATCCAGATTCGGCTCCAGTGAGAGTGCCTTCTGGTAGCTTTCGACGGCCCGCGGATACTCGCCCAGTTGGTCGTGCGAAATGCCTTTGCCGTTATACGCATTCACATGGGACGGATCAATGAAGAGCACCTTGCCGAACTCATCAATGGCCTCCTTGTGCTTTCCCCTCTCCTGGTGATAGCAGGCAAGCAGATAGTGTGAGTCGGGGTTTCCGGGACGCATCCGGAGTTTTCCGACAAAGCGGTTCACATCCTTTTCATCCATGCCGGACTGCTTTTCCATCGACCAGAATTTCTGGGAAATCCAGCTGGTCGGATACCATGAGCAGCTCGAGATCGTCATGAAGATAAAAGTCATCAGCGTCATCATGGAAACGACTTTCAGGAATCTACTCTTTTCTCTCATGTGGCTCCTCCTGAATGGCACATAGAAGTCCGTGGCTTTGAGATTGTCCGCTGCGTTCATCCCCCGCCGCTCATTGTGGTCTGGAAGAGCACCCGGTATATTTTGATGGCTCCCGGCCCGATCACCGCGACAAATAAAGCCGGGAAAATGAACAGGATCAAAGGGACTATCAGTTTGACGGGCAGTTTCATCGCCCTCTCCTCCGCCCTCTGACGCCGTTTTGTCCTCATGGTGTCGGAGTGAACTCTGAGGGCCTGGGCAACGCTGGTACCAAACTTGTCGGTCTGGATCAGGAGCGTGACAAGGCTCTTGACGTCCTCGACCTCGGTTCTCCAGCCAAGATTGCGCATGGCATCCTGGCGAGAGCGGCCCGCTCGCAATTCCAGGGTCATCTGCCCGAACTCCTCGCTGAGTACCTTGTTGGTCAGTTTCATTTCGTCGGAAATCCTCTTGATGGCCTGGTCCAGACCCATCCCGGCCTCAACGCAGACCACCATCATATCCAGGGCGTCGGGGAAGCCATTAGTGATTTTTTCCTGCCGCTTCGCAGCAGCGAACCGCACCCACAGGTCGGGCACATAGAACCCGAGAAGGGCCATGAACAGAAGTATGATCAGCAGATGTAATTTATTGACGGGAACACCGGCAAGCATCAGCGCAATGAAAAGACAGGCCGGAAACGCGATGGCCAGAATGATTTTGATCCCGTAAAAAACGATAGGGGCATTGGCTTTTCGGTAGCCTGCCACGATCAGCTTTTTCTTTCGATGAGTAATCTCCTCCTCGCCTTTTGGCGCCATTTGCTGCCCCAGCCGGGAGGTGAAGTCGACGAAAGGTTTCATGAAGGTACTGATGCCTCCGGCGGACCCCTCGCTCGATACGATTACAACTTCCGACATAGAGGCCTTCTCGATCTTTTCCACAATCCGGCGCTTTTCGCCCCACGTCTTGAAGAGCAGATAGATCCCGAAAAGGAACAGCAGAAGTCCGGCAAAAATCAGGATGGAAAGAAGCAAAGATTCATTCATGGCGCTGCCTCATACCTTGATCTCAACCATATTTTTCATGGCGATAATACCCAGAACCATCATAACGCCGGCAAAGACGAGCAGGGCATGACCGATGGGATCCGTAAACAGCACCATGATATAAGAAGGATTCAATAAATAGATCATGAACCCAACCAAAAAGGGCAGGCCCACCAGGATGTAGGCCGACAACCTGGCCTCCGCGCTCAATGTCCGGACATGGCCTTTGAGCTTGAAACGCTCGCGGATCAGGCGGCCGATATTTTCCAGGATCTCGGCCAGGTTGCCGCCGCTGGTCCGCTGGATGATGACAGAAATCACGAAGAGGTTGAGATCGTCGCTTTCGATGCGCGAAGAGATATTTTTCAGGGCATTCTCATAACCTACCCCGAAATTGATTTCGTCGAGGGTCTTGCTGAACTCGGTTCCCACCGGGTCATCAAATTCCTGCCCTACCATCTGCAGCCCCCCCGTGAATGCGTGACCCGCCTTGAGCGAGCGGGCAAGCAAGTCCATAGCTTCCGGGAGCTGCTCCTCGAAACGCCTGATGCGTCTTTGCTTCTTCACATAGACATAGAGGATGGGAATGGTACCCAGAAGAAGACCGAAGGCCAGCCTGGCAAGGAACCACCGCGTGGTGAATGACGCCGCTGCGAAGCCAATCATGGAGAGCAGAGCCGAAGCCAGAAGGATGACACCTACCGGGTAGGTCAGGTTGGCCTGGAGGAGAAGGCGCTCGATCCACTCGATGATTGGAAGCCGCAGTCCCAGTAGGAATCGGTTGAACCAGGGGATCTCGCTCATCATCCGGCGGCGCTCCAAGTCCACACCTTCCTGACCGAATTTCTCCACGCTCAATTGCCGGAGCTGCGCTTTCACCCTTCGAGCCTCCCGATTCCACCAGGATCGGGAAAGCAGAAAAACCCCTTCAATCAGGAGGACAATGGCGATGAATATAAAGAACACCAGTAAAAATTCCATGCTCTCTCCCGTTCAGATGTTTTCAGATTTCCATGACCCTCCGCGGGTCGAAGGCATCATAGGGCACCGGGATTCCATGGGCCTTGAAACGCTCGGCAAACCGGGGCATGATCCCCGTCATCTTGAAGCGTCCCACCACTTTTCCGTTTGAATCCACACCGGTCTGCTCGAAGGAGAAGATTTCCTGCATCGTGATGACATTCCCTTCCATCCCCGTGATCTCCGAAAGGCTCATGATCTTGCGGCTGCCGTCGATCAGTCGCGAAATGTGGATGACCACGTTCAAAGCCGAGCTGATGTAACGTCGGACGGCTTCGTTGGGGATGTTGAGCCCTGCCATTGCCACCAGTGTTTCCAAACGCAGTAGCGCATCACGCGGTGCGTTCGCGTGGACCGTCGTAAGCGATCCGTCATGGCCCGTATTCATGGCCTGCAACATGTCGACCACCTCGCCTGACCGCACCTCGCCCAGGATGATACGGTCGGGCCGCATGCGGAGGCTGTTGCGCACGAGATCCCGCTGCGTGATCTCACCTTTCCCCTCGATATTCGGCGGCCTCGTTTCCAACCTTACCACATGCTCCTGCTTGAGCTGAAGCTCGGCAGAGTCCTCGATCGTCACGATGCGCTCGTCGTTGGGGATAAAGCGAGAAAGGACATTGAGCATCGTCGTCTTTCCGGTGCCCGTGCCGCCGGATATCAGCACATTCAGCCGCGATTGGACGATGCCTTTCAGAATCTCGCCGATCTCCGACGTGACGCTCTTCAGGCTAATGAGATCCTCCAGCTCCAGAGGATCGACGGCGAAACGACGAATAGACAGCGACGACCCATCGATTGCAACCGGCGGGATAATGGCGTTCACACGGGAACCATCGGGAAGACGCGCATCTACCATGGGGGTGGACTCGTCGATACGGCGGCCCACGGCCGATACGATTCGGTCGATGATTTTTCGCAGGTGAGCATCATCCTTGAAGCGAGCTTCCGTTGGGTAAAGCTTCCCGTGGCGCTCCACATAAATCTGCCGGTAGGAATTTACCAAGATATCCGATACAGCAGGATCCTGCATGAAAGGCTCGATGGGGCCCAGGCCCAGGATCTCGTCCTGGATCTCCCGGAAGAAGCGTTCCCTTTCCTCGGCGTTGAGGGGAACCCGCATGCCGTCTTCGGAGAGGATATTCGCAGTCAGGCGGCGGATCTCCTGGCGCAGGACCTGATCCTCGAGGGAATCGATAAGAGACAGATCGAGGACCTCAACCAGGCGATCATGGACCTTTGCCTTCAGCTCATTGAATTCATTGGTGGACATGAAGGAATTGTTCAACCCTTGAATAATCCGCATGTTCATTATTTCAGCTCCTTAGAAACTGCCGGTCAGCGCCACGGCAGGATGCTCTTTTTCTTCTGGCCTTTGTTCGCGGTCAGGGCCGCGAGCTCCCGGAAACTGGCCGTGATCTCTGACGCCGAATCCATGGCGGAGAGCGGCCTGCCCTGGTTGATGGCGCTCATGGTCGTCTGAAAATCGTTGGGGATGCTCCACAGAATTTTTTTCTTTAAACTTTTTTCCGCATCCTCCAAGGAAATCATGGATCGCTTGTGGTAACGGTTCACCAGGATCTGGATGTTCTCGTCCTGGGGGTAGCCAAATTTATGAAAGTGATCCATAAGCCTTTTGACGTTGATCAGGCAGGGAAGGCTGAGCAGTGTTACGATGATGAGGCTGTCCGAGAGCTTCAGAATCGTTCGCGAAATATCGTCGAGGACCTGTCCGCTGTCGATTACGATGTAGTCGAACATGAACCGCATTTGCACAAGCAGGGCCTCGATGACCTGTGGGGTCACCCGGTACTCGTCGAGCACCTTGGCTGGCGAAGGCAGAACGTGAACCCCGGTGATGTGCCGGGACATGACGCTCAGCAGATAGGTCGAATCGATGCGGGAGATGTTTTTCGCCACCCCCATCCAATCGAAGACGGACTCGATACTCAGAAACAGCGGGACCTCGCCGAAGAGCATGTTCATGTCGATGAGGGCCACCATTTTCTCGCGGTCCGCCTCTGCCAGGCTCGTGGCCAGGTTCACCGCCACCGTCGTTGTGCCCACGCCGCCTTTGCTGCCGATCACGTTGATGATCTTTCCCTGCCTTTTGGGGCCCTCGGCCTTCCGCGGTTTCAAAGCAGCCTGCTGATCCCGCAGCTTCATCAATGCCCTGCGGACTTCATCTTTGTTGATCGGCTGGGGGAAATACTCCTTCACCCCCGCCCGCATCGCCTCGATGAGGGTTTCCGGCTTGATGTGCTTCGACGTCAGGA
Source organism: uncultured Syntrophaceae bacterium (assembly GCA_964628025.1). Lineage (GTDB taxonomy): Bacteria > Desulfobacterota > Syntrophia > Syntrophales > UBA2192 > UBA2192. Next base: position 69,117 of record CAZVLL010000014.1, on the reverse strand, counting down.
AGACATCGCGGGCACTCCCTGAGCCAATGATCTGCTGGACCTGCCTGATGTCTTCCTCGGGTCGGTCCCCGAGCTGCAAAATGAGCAGGTCCACTGCTCCCGAATCCCCGGGTCCGTATGTCCCGAAGCCCTCAACCGACGATACGATCCGGGTGAATTCCTGACGGATCGAATCGTCCCTTATTTCCAGTCGTACTTTCAATGCTGTCAATTCCATCGACTTCCTTGTCGTATTTGGTTATTGAACCAAGCCAGGTATGCTTCCCAGGGTCCCGTACGGTCCTCCACTGCCGCGGCCAGGTTCCACATTATTACAAATTACATCTCCGACGATTTCTTTCTGAGGCGATGTCAGAACCTGCCTGATGACCACCGTGGCAAAACCAATAATTTTAATTGGCTTGTTTGGATTGGAACAATCGGGCCAATCATAGACCACCACCGTTGTCGTCCAAGTGGTAGGATCATTATCGGCATCGATTATGCCGTCGTTTTTTACTTTCATCGCATCGAACAGCGACTGCATGTCCGGGAAGGCCGATGCGATCGTTCCACCGATAAACTCGAAAACAGAGCTGCCCGCGGTTGTCGCCGGGCTCGTATATGTCTCGTTCTCCAAGCCATTCAATATTTTTTTAAGGTTGTTGGCATTGACCTTGTTTTCTTCATAGACGTGCCAACCGGCGCAGCCTTCCGCAGAATTGGTAGGGTAGAACTTAATGGGCTGGCCGCAGAATTGTGGCTTACTCGTGAACCAGGCTTTTGATATCCCCACGGGAAGGGGAAGACCTCCGGGTCCTGCCGTGCTCTCGCCGGTAAGGGCCGCCGTGGCAGTGGCCGTCACGGATATCCCATCAATATTGAAGATTCTAGCGAAAAAAGTTCCCACCGGATTACCGCCTTCTCTCCGAGTGGTCACTCTGACAGCATCAGGACGAGTGAGGGTAGGAGTAAGTGTCTTTGTGGCTGCATCCCACCTACCGATGGCTACATCCGCGCTCAGAACAGTAACGGGTTGTCCTGCAGCCGTATTACCCAAAGCCGTAGCTTGGGCAACGGGCACGATGTCACCTGAATTGCACACATAGGTCTGTTGCGCGGGGTAAGACATGGGCTCGTAAATAGACCCCAGTTTCCGCGCAGCGGCAAGCGCGGCCGCATCGGCAGCATTCTGGAGCTCGTTCTTACCCGCCATCAAGTAACCAACATCAACAGCCAGAGCCATAATGCCAAGCATCACAATCAAAGAGAAGGTCACCAGTACAATAACTGCACCAGCCTGGTTCTTTTTGTCTAGGCCAATTCTATATAGATCCCTCATATTTTTCATGGCCCTAACCTCCTCTTTGATGACCTCATTCATATTTCATAACGGTTACTGCTGTGAGCGGGATACTACTATAGGACCCGCCCCAAAAAGCATTTGCAATGTTATGAAAGACAAGAAATTGATAATTATAGCTCACGGTTACTGTGAGGTTCGTTCCGAATGCCGCAGCGGCAGCATATCCCGTAACGACAACTTGAGGATTCGTCGGTGTCGTGCTGAAACTAACCAAATGATTACTGCAATACTGACCTACAACACAGGATATTGATACCGGATCTGCAGGAACTGTCGGATTAACACAAGCACCAGCGGCTGGTGGAGTCACCGGGCCCGGAATCACTCGGCTGGTTGCTGCTACGATGCCCGCCCGAGCCCCCTCTCTGCTGGCGTTTGTGATCACCTGCTTGTTGTATAGCAACAAGCCAAACTCGATGATCCCCCACAGGATTAGCATGAGCAATGGTAAAATCAGGGCGAATTCGACTGCCGATGCACCCTTTTGAGAAGAAGATTTGCTTCTCATGGCCGGACCCTCTCTATTATATTACTTTCCCATCGACCCGATGTTGATCTGGTAGCTCGTCGACGCCTGAGACGGTTTTTCAAATTCCTTTTGATATTTTTCCACTGCATTCTGAGCTGCCTGCCCGTTCATTCCTGTTACAGGCGCCTGATTTTTTTCAGCCTCCGGGTTCGCGGTCTGATTGTATTTCTGGAGCTCATGGGACGTCCCGTAGTCTCTTTCCAGCCGGCTTTTCTCCATGGCGCAGCCGCCGGCGATCAATGTCGCTGCGAATATGACAACCAGCATTAACACTCTTGTGTTCATGTCTCTCTCCTTTCTCACTTGGGTGCGATGTGGCCGAAGTCCCCTTCAAGACCGCCTTTGCTTGATTTTGGCGGCACAGCACTTTTAGAGGGCCGCGACGGCTCTCCCCGGCCTTCAAGGCTTCCAAGGAGGTACCATTCAAAATCATTGGGTTCCACATATTGATCCGTGGGAAGCGTCTGCTTCGCCATATCCACGGGCTTCACCAGGTGGGGCGTTACGATGATGACAAGCTCCGTCTCGTTTTTCTGGAAAGAGGTGCTCCGGAAAAGAGCACCCAGGACGGGAATGTCGCCGAGCACGGGGAATTTCGACACGACTTCCCGGATGTCATCTTTCAAGAGACCGGCGATGGCGAAACTCTGCCCGTCGGCAAGCTCAATCACCGTCTGAACACGTCGAGTTGTAATACTCGGAACAACGTAGCCTGATATGGCCACGGCATTGCTAAAATCAAGCTGGGAAACTTCCGGTTTTACTTCCATGCTGATTTTCCCGCTGCTGAGTACCGTAGGGGTAAAGTTCAAACCGACCCCAAAGGTCTTGTACTCGATGGTGATGGTTGTCGCCCCGGTTGAGCCGCTCTGGGGAACCGGGATGGGATATTCGCCTCCCGCCAGGAAGTTTGCCGTCCTGCCGCTCATGGTGATGAGCGTCGGCTCTGCGAGGACCTTGGTCAATCCCTCTTCTTTCAGGGCATCGATGAAGGCAGTCCAGGAACCTGCCCCGTTTGTGAAGTGCAAGATTGAGTTGATGTTACTGGTGACACTCAGCGGATTCCCAGGCCAGCCCGAGGTTGGAAGAGTTGTGAGATTTTTCAGGAGAGAAATCCCGAAAGCCCCACCGTAATCATAGGCAAAATTGACTCCGAGTCTTCTGAGAAGCGTCCGCGACATTTCCGAGACGCGCACTTCCAGCATGACCTGGTGCACCCCGCCGACCTCGAGAAGGTTCATCACCTTCGCCTTTTTATCCTTGTCCTGGGGTGCGTAGGCATTGGCCAGGGCAACAACCTGGGAAAGATTGGCCGTGTTCGACACCGTGCCTGACAGTACGAGGGCGTCATGGCTTGCTGTCACCTTGATTTCCTTTTCGTTCGGGAACATCTCGTGGATCTTTTCCTTGAGGCGGCTCACGTCGGGCATGATCTCGATATCCAGCATGGCGGCTATCCTGCCGTCAACACCCCAGAGTGTAGCGTTTGTGGCCCCGGGGACTTTTCCGATGAGATAGATCTGGCGGGGTGAGAGAACCGTCACATCGGCATACTCCGGAGCCGCGATAGCAATCTTTTTGATCACCACCGGGCTTTCGAAAACGAGCGATTTGCCCACCGTGAGGGTCACCTTCTGGGGAGCGGACATGCCGACATTGATTTTCTCGGGCTCAGCAGCCGTTGCCGGGCTGAAAAGAGCAAGGCAAAACAGGATACTGCACAGTAAAGAAACGATATGCCTCGGCCGGGTTATCTTATTATATTGCATCATCACTCACCCCCCCTCGAGAATTTCACTTCACTCACCTTGTTGCCCTTGATCAACTCAACCGTGAATCCCCTGGCCGGTTCTGCGGGGGCTGTACGCCGCGTGCCGGTACTCTTCTTCCCAGGGCCTGATCCCGCATAGGATGCCAGGAGGTTCGGAACCGTCGTGCCCCGGGTCATCACGTCCTCATTATCGGTGTAGTTACGAAGGGCGAGCTGAAGTTTTCCCTCCGTAGCCGCCAGGGCAAGCTTTTCCCCCTCCTCGGGGGTCACCTCCAGAGTGATGACATCAACCTGGGCCGGTTTTTCTTTTTGACCGGTTTGCTCGATCTCGGTGCCGACGGCAAGGACGGGGATGTTCTCCAGAACGGTCTTCGTGATCGGCTCGGGCACCTTGTCGGTTTTTGCAAGGGAGACCAGGACATCCACCCGGTGGCCGGGATAGATGAAGCCCGCCACACCGACAACCTTGTCAACCTTCACGGCCATGGCCCTCTTCTTGGGTGAGATGATTGCAGCAACGCCTCCCGCCTTCACGCTGGCAGGGGCGAGCTTTGATTCGGTAAAAGGCTCGTTGATCTGCATCGGATACAGGACAACTCGTCCCACCGCGGCCGCTGGATCAGCGATGTATCCCGTAGGAAGGCTCTCCTTCAGGTATGGCTGCGTTTTCACGACTTCGCGTGTAATCACCGTGCCCCATTTCAGATCGAAGGAAGCCACGGCGACCTGCTGGGTATCGGCGGTTGTTGTCTGCACGGCCGATTTTGTCTGCAGCAGGCCGTAGCTCCAGTAGCTGACGACACCGGCAATTAGAAGGGCAACCACGAGCATGATGACCGGCGGCGACATCCTGACCTTCAGGCCTTCCAACATCTTCTTCTCCATGTTCCCCCGCTCCTTTGACGCAAACTTTGGATGATTGAATGATTACGTACCAATTTTGTCGATCCCGAAAGAAGCAACCCCAGAATTCACCGCGAGCAAAACGTGGCAATCTCGCTTTAGTACGGGAGATTGTCATACGCCGTGCCAGTGCTCGGCAATGTTTCTTTATATAAGTAAATCTTATAAATGGCAATCATTTCAGTTATAAGGCCATAAAAGAGACAGAACCGTTCCCGCGGAAATTGCCAGACCGTAACACAACGGTGGCAATTTGCCTTCGTTCGGTGGAATATAGATCAACTGCCGCGTACCGGCATATCCTTTCAGCATCATTCCATAGCGGCTTGCTGTCTGTGAAAGAACCTTGCTTCTTGCAAGGACAAACAGCGCATACACACCGCCCGCGAGGGCACTGTAGAGAAATGCAATAAAGACGCCATGAGGTCCCAAGATGCTTCCGACTGCGCCCATGAGCTTCACATCGCCAGCGCCCATTTTACTAAACAAGTAGAAAGGAAGAAGAAGAACAAGTCCCAGGAAAAGGCCACCTGCACTTCGCAAGAAACCATCCAGGCCATCGAAATACGCAAAAAATATTACTGCCGATACCATGACAGGAAACGTCACGGCATTGGGAATTCTGTGCTGACGCAGGTCAAAGATTGTAGCAAGAATGAGTGCCAGCGACAGCAGCAGGAGGGGGATCGGGTTCATCGATGTTTCGCTTTCAGTTCTGCCTTTTCGTTAACACTACCAACCCTGCGAGCCAAACTTAAAAAGCATGTTGAGAAATAACCCCATCGACGTTGCTGCAGCCATGGAGATTCCTGCTATCACGACGAATACAATCTTACATTCGGTAGCTGCAGCGCTTACATCGCCACCGTGCAGTTTTTTTCGCTTATCAGAAGTATTTTCCATCCAACTCGCTGCTCGAACTTCAATGAGGAATCAACCCGTCATATGCATGGACACGCCTTGCCGATCACCATTCATACAACTAAAGCAAGGTTGAATGCACGGTCTTCGGCTTATTTAATATTTAACTACCAACTGAGCTCCCAACGTCGCTCAGTTTTGTGTTAATGCTTGTCCCCAGCAACGTAGCACCACCAATAATTGCGAGCGCGATAAGAGCTACGAGAAGTGCATACTCAGCAGCCGTCGCGCCTTCCTCATCCTTAAAGAAACGAATCAGCTTTTCCATTTTCAGAACCTCCCGAAATATTTACATAGATAATTCTTGTCGGAGGCCATGCACCCAGCAAAATCAGGGCTGGATGCATGCCTTCCGGCAAGTTCTTCGTTTAACTGCCAACAGTGGTCCCGACGTTGCTCAGTCTGGTGTTAATACTTGTCCCAAGGAACGTGGCACCAACAATAATGGCAACCGCGATAAGAGCTACGAGAAGTGCATACTCAGCAGCCGTGGCACCTTCCTCATCCTTAAAGAAACGAATCAGCTTTTCCATTTTCAAAACCTCCTGACATTAATTTTAGTGTTAAAGATCAATATTTATTGAAAACAAACCCCTCTTTATTGATGTCAAAACTTCCTTCCTGACTCTTCAAAGACCTCCTTTAATTTTTTCGAGTGATTTATCACCCTGTCTTATGACCGTCAGTACAGCATCGATCGTGCCAAAAGCCAAATATGAATCACTACCCTTAATGAATATTTGATTGCTCATTGTGTAAGTATTTGTTTTTTAAACTAAATTATTTTATGCTGATCATGTCCTACCAGATCGAATCAAACAAGTCGCGACGACACCAATTTCGACTTCACGGTCAACTGCATCAATATTTGTTGCCTATAAATTCCCTGGCTATAATATTTGCAGAAAAATATGTGCAGGATGTTTTTTACATAATTACATTTCCAGAAGCAACATATTATCATGCAAATTCGAATACATGCGTCTCATCACAAAATGATGAAGTATTTTTTTGGCACTAACTAACTGCTGGGGATAATTATTTGTAAAAATATTCGACATATTGATTTGAACTTAATCATGGCACTCATAAAATCATCCTTTCAGTTCAGTAATATCGGATAGAAGTTGATTTCCCTTTAAAACATTCCGGGTGAATTCGCCGAATCTTGCTTCGACGTTGTCATTCCCTCGAAAGTGGGAATCCAGCATTCAGTACTGATGCCCATTTTCACGAGCATGACATCTTGCCGGATACCTCGTTGTTTACTGCGAGGTATTTCATAGATGTTCAGCATTTCATTAGGAGAACATTTATAATCTATCTGGACCAGGGAAATCTGACCATCGGGAAAATAGCTACGGGTTTAGACCAGAAATATGATTTTGATATAAGAATTTGGATCAGAAACTTTCATGCAAGCCATATTTTTCTGAAAGTAGCATGACGGAAAAACACAGGGGAGGAAATAATCCGATCTTGTGGATGATGAATCATTTATTGCATAATGATCCGTAGCATAGAAATAATTGCACAAGGAAAAAGAAGCCTCGCAGATTCGGTAGCATAAAACATGAAGAAGGCAATTGATAACATACTGAAAAGCGGTCTTCCTGATGGTGGATACGCCTTGCGACCGAAAGGCCAGTACCGTCCCGACGCAACGGCCTGGGTCGTCATTGCCCTCGACTTATGGGGCTATTCCGCCTCTTCTCTGCGCCCCACGCGGAATCGAATTGCAACCGGCCAAAAAGAGGATGGACGAATCAGCCTGGCCAAAAGCCACCCCCAGGCATTCTGGCCGACGCCTCTTTCCGTTTTCGCATGGCACGGCCAAGCTGAGTTCGATGAGCCGAGGGGTCGGTCTGTTTCATTTCTTCTGAAAACGACAGGAAGTCATTTCGAAAAGCGAGAGAATGATCCAGCAGGCCACGATCCTTCTCTTAAGGGCTGGCCCTGGATCGAGGGAACCCACTCTTGGGTTGAACCGACATCTCTTTCCATTGCCGCGTTGCGTGTCGAGGGCTATGGCACACATGAACGGGTTGGTGAGGGTATCCGTTTACTCATGAACCGCCAGCTCGCTTCGGGAGGCTGGAATTATGGGAACACGACCGTGTTCGGCACGGAACTGGCCGCCATGCCCGAAAGCACCGGTCTTGCCCTTTCGGCACTCACCGGATTGGTAAAAATACAGGACATATCGCGCAGCATCGCCCTGCTAAAGGGCTTTGTTGAAAAACTGACAACCCCTTTCAGCCTGGGATGGGCCATTCTCGGTCTTGCCTCATGGGGGGAGCGACCGCGCAATGCGAACGCTCTGCTCGACCGATGCCTCAATCGTCAGGAACGCTATGGGCCTTACGACACATCCCTGCTGTGCCTTCTGTTCGTTGCCCGGAAGGCGGAGGGAGGATTGATCCATGCCTTTTCATGATCGGGACTGGTTGAATGCCCTACTATCTGGATCGCTCTGGCATTCAACAGCGATCTCGCGGCGCGACCTCGTTTTCCGCATGCTCCCCCGCGGTCTTCTCACCCTTCTGGCACTGCCGGTCTTCCAGGCCTGCACGCGAAGCGAACCGCCGGCGGAAATCTTCGTCGCAAGAGTGCCAGGCTATTCCGCTGACATCCGGTCCACCATTCTTTCCGGGTTCGGAGAACTTGGAATCCGCTCCGAAGAAATCAGGGGAAAATCGATTCTGCTGAAGCCGAATCTTGTCGAAACGAAGACCGATGCGCCTCACATCAATACTCACCCCGCTGTCATTCGTGCCTCTATCGAGGCCTTTCGAAGCCTTGGAGCCTCGAATGTCATGGTGGCGGAGGGGTCGGGTCACTGCCGCGATACTCTCCGTCTTCTCGAAGAAACGGGTATCACCGATGTTCTCAAGGAAGACCGAGTGCCCTTTGTCGACCTTAATTACGACGATGTCTACACCGTCCCAAATGCGGGGGGTCACAGCAAATTAAAGACGCTCACTCTTCCGCTGACTCTTCAGAAAGTCGATTGGATCGTGTCCATGGCAAAACTGAAGACCCACCACTGGGCCGGCGTGACCCTGTCCATGAAGAACCTCTTCGGCCTGATGCCGGGGTCTTTCTATGGATGGCCGAAGAATGTTCTCCATCATGCAGGAATTGAAGATTGCATCCTGGATATCAATGCCACGGTAAAGCCTCATTTTGCGATCATCGACGGCATCATCGGAATGGAAGGCGATGGCCCAATTATGGGCAGTCCGAAACAGGCGGGCATCCTGGTGCTGGGGAAAAACATGACTGCCGTTGATGCAACGTGCTCCCGCATTATGGGTATCGACCCGAAAAAAGTTCCCTACTTGGCGACCGCATCGAGAACGCTTGGGCCAATCCAGGAATCGGTGATCTCGCAGCGGGGTGAAACCATCCAGTCAGTACGCACGAATTTTGAACTTCTCGACGATATTCCCGCCCATCGCGGCTTGAGGCTGACCCGATAACTTGGGTCTCTTCATGATTTGAAAGATCCTTGAACGATTAAACAGGAAACGGAATGCAAAGAGGGCCTGTTAGTTCTATCCTTTCCCGCTTCATTTTCTCTCGCAATTTCATTTTGATTATCGTTACTTTCATCGCAGGCCTGATGCTTTTCGGAGTCATCGCCTTCCGAATGGAGAACTTCGAACAACTGGAAAAAAGCGGAGAGGATTTTCGATGTTACTACGGGATCGTAGAAAAGATTCATTCGGGTGAGGGATATTACCAGGCTGCTTACAAAGAGCTGAAGAATAGAGGGTATCCAACCCACAGTGTATTTAATTGGCGGATGCCGTTCCTTGCAATGTTTATCGGCCGACTGCCCAACCCAGAGACAGCAAAAATCTTTGCCACTCTGCTGTCATTGTTTTCTTTATGGCTGTGGATTGACATCTCGGTCAAGGAATTATCCATTCTTCGAATTGCCGCCGGTAGCGTAGCGTTATCGGGATTGGCCGTATACAGCTTGGTCGGCACTGCGTTCCTCATGCACGAATTATGGGCGGGAATCTTGATATCCATATCTCTGTTTGCCTATGGAAAAGGGTGGAGGGCACTTTCGCTGACATCCGGCATCCTGTCCTTGTTTATCCGGGAGCTCGCATTGCCGTTTGTCGCAATCATGTTGTTCTCATCCCTGCTGGAGAGAAAGCGGGGAGAAGCGGCAATCTGGCTCTCCGGAGTGACTGCATTCTTCATCGCATTGATACTTCATGCCATGCAGGTGCAGAAATTTGCAAATAGCGGGGGCAACCTGGATCTTGGGCAGTGGTTCGCATTTGGCGGCTGGACATTTGTTTTGGCGACGATTCATACGCAGCCTTTCCTGATCGTCTCTCCTTCCTGGTGTACGGCATTCTTTTCCCCGCTGGCGCTTATCGGGTTTCTCGGATGGCGAGGTCCTGTCGGGTTCAGAACTGGACTGACAATCATGATCTACGTTCTGCTTTTCCTATTCATCGGACAAAGCATCAACGCATACTGGGGTTTGCTTTACTGCAATCTTGTACCATTGGGTCTTTTGTATACCCACGACGTGATGTCCCGTGCACTTGCGGATTGTTATTCCCGAAAAGAATCTTCATTTTTCACAGGATTTTTCACGCAATGAAACGGCGGATCCTTCTCGACTTCCCCCTTCTTGTGTTCGGATCCGTCTGGATCCTGCTTTTCACGGCTGGTCGGAACCAGTGGTTCAAAGACCCCGGCAGCTTTTTTCATACGGTCGTCGGACAATATATCCTGGAAACAGGGAGTCTCTTCCATACTGACAGCTTCAGCTTCACCCGTTTCGGAGAACCATGGATCGCACAGCAATGGCTGGGCGAGATCATCATGGCTGTTTTCCACAGGATTGCCGGGCTGGACGGTCTCTTTATCTTGACGGTGTCCCTGATCGCCCTGCTTTATTCGATTCTGGCTTCGCGCATTGAGACCTCTAGGATGAACCTTGCGTTGGGAGCACTCATTCTGTTTCTATCTCTGGCCGCCGGAAGTCATCACTTTCATGCCAGGCCCCATATCGTTACACTCTTATTTATGGCTGTCCTCTATGCAAGGCTGAGCGATATCGAGACGGGAAAGACCAGCCTTCAGACTCTTTTGTGGCTCATTCCGATGTTCGTGATATGGACAAACACGCACGGCGGTGTCCTAGGAGGGCTGTTCACTCTCTTCCTTACCGCGGCCGGATGGACGTGTGCCCGTGGAAAAGGATGGAGTTGTCCAATCCCGCATTGGAAACATCTTGCTGGCCTGTGGGCACTCGTTGCTCTTCTCTTTGCCACGCCACTCATAAACCCTTACGGAATGGGTCTTCCCGCGACATGGCTGGAGATCATGGGCTCGCGGGCCGTTTCGGAGCTCATCGATGAGCATGCCTCGGTCTGGAGTCTATTACTGCAAGGCGGTATAGCGTCATACCTAACGGTGACGCTTTTGCTTTATCTCGGCTTTTTTTATATTGCCCTTCTCGCCGGAACTGACAAGAAGGATAGAAAGGTTACCTGGTATATTGCCCTTGTGTGGCTTGTACTGTCTCTTTCCAGGATTCGGCACGCACCCATCTTTGCCGTTTTGGCTGTAGTCGCCATAGCGGAGATTTTCCCACACTGCCGCTGGGTACATCGCCTCGGGAACCGGGGACTTTTCGTATTCCGAACGAGGAAATCCGGTGAAGGGTCCCGGAAGTCGCCATTTCCGGGATATGTTGTCGCGGCCATCGTCACCGCCGCCGCCCTGATTGCTCTTCACGGTTCGGCTCAATTGCCCTCGACCGCTCAGAAGTGGGTAAAACTCGATGGCGCTCACTGGCCGCTCGACGTTCTTCCCGAATTGCAGGCGCTTGAGAGAAGCCACCCGCAGGGTTCGCCGATTTTCAATGACATGCTATTCGGTGGTTTCCTCATATTTCACGCGCCAAATCTTCGCGTGTTCATCGATGACCGTTGCGAACTGTATGGAGATGAATTCCTGTTCAGATACGTTAAGGCGGACCGCTCCGACTTCGAAACCTGGGAAAAGGCATACCGCTTTGACCTTGCCCTGCTTTCGTCGGATTCGAACTACAGGAAGTACTTCGAGGCAGATCCCGCCTGGCGCATTGTCAAACGCTGCGCTTCGGCAATTCTTTTTGAGAAAACCCATCACGTAACTTACGGTGGCAACGGTTAGGAATATCCAGAACGACGGCAACGAACGATACCTTGAGATATTGAATCAGACTGATTGAGATACGTTGGGACTGCTATGAGGTGATGCACCTTATTCATCACATTATTCATGGAGCACAACACATCTATCCGCAACCACGACCGATCTCACGGACTGCGAGCCGTGCTTGCACACACGATTCGAAAGCCCCCCTGCCTTGGTCAACCGGATACGGGGTTCCTCCCGGGTATCCTGTTCATATAGGTCCAGATAGACATTAATAATATTAGAAAGGGGGCCAACTGAATTCGCATCTGCGCAGCGAAAATGACAGTGAAAAGCGGTAAAAGCCAGGCCGCTATCAACAACAAGGATGCAATCGTTGAAATTTCGGCTCTCCTGTAGGCTTCCCAGCCAAACCAACAGAGGGGCAGGGCAAGCAGAGTCAGATCATAAGAATTTGCGTAGGGCGTGACGAGAAGAATGGTAAAAACTAGAAGAGAGTGTTTTATGTAACGCGGTTCATTTTTATACCATGCCGCTGTTGTCAGTCCGATTCCTACCAACGAGAAAAGAAGGTGAATCCAAACAGCCGTATCGTAAGGGATTCCCATCAGAAGTAATGCGCCGAGGGTCGAGACAACCTGGTGCATCTGTAAAAACCCGTTTTTCAATAAATACATCATAAAAGGGATCTTTTCGAAGAATCGGAGCCAGGTATCAATGCCGAAAAGAACTGTGCTTGCAAGAATGAGCATCATTACTGAAATACCCAGCCCCGCCACAGTTCGCCAAGCTCGCCCGGCTATCAGAAATATGGGAACTATCATGATCAAGTGGGGCTTGAAGCTCAACAACCCCAAGACGAGACCCGCCGCAAAAGGGTGTTTTTCAATAATAAGCAAAACCAGCCCCAGTATGAACGTAACCACGAATCCATTATGTCCATGAATGACATTCTGAAATGTTCCGGGAAACGATAACGTCAGCCATATCGTCAACACATGCGGCGAAAATCTATGCGTAACGTACAGAAAACCCGAAAAGGTTAACATGAGCCACAGAATCAACGAGGGAATGTAGGGAAACAGCGCCAACGGTGCAACAATAAGAAACCATATGGGCGGATAAGGGACAGGATTGTTGTACTCGATTCCCGTAATTGATTTCTCCGCAGCGTAAATCGTCTCGTCGTTATAGGCTTGCGCGGGTTCACCGGATAGCACCATGAAGGAAGTAGCCCAGAAAGCAGTAAAATCAGACCCTATCGGCTTGCCCATTGAATCGGCATATCCCGACCCAGTAGCGATTAAATACCCATAAATTACCACATACAAGAAGAGTATTATCTTGGGATACGTGTTTAACCTTTCTTTGTCGAGAATGGTCACTAACCGCTACCTCTGAATACGCATTTCTATAGCCGGTATCGAGAATCAATGACTGTTACGAGTGCGGTTGAAAGTGTCACAGAATACGGGGGATTCCGCCACCCTGCCATAGCGAAGCGACGCGGATTGTTTTTTGTTATTTCTCCAGTTTCGCTGTGTGGTCAAGGCGGCCCGGTTTTCCTCGTGAATCTTCACTTGTTGCCGTCTATGCAAGGCTGAGCGACATCGAGACGGGAAAGACCAGCCCCCAGACTCTTTTATGAAACAGTAAAACATCCAGCTTGGGTGGTGCGGCGCCTGAGGTTAAAAGGTTTCTGCTCGCTGGCCGCCGTGTGCTGTTGAGGAAGCGGTCCGAGCATCTTCCTCCGGGGCACAACGAAGGTGATTCAGCTTTCCGATTTCTTCTCTGACGGCGTCCGCCTCCTGCTTCGCCGCCGCGGTGATTCGATGTGCTTCGCGCCGCGCTTCCTGCAGAAGGTTGTCGCACTGTTTCTTCGTTTCCTCAAGCTTGCCCTCATGCTCGGCTTTTAATCGTTCCGTCTCGGCCTGGACTTGCCTCAAAAGTGACCGGGCTTCCTGTTCCGCATCGGAAGCCAACACGGCCTCCATCCTGCTGATAACCAGATCACCGGATTCCCTCTGGTAGTCGTCCGTGTAGCTGTCGGCCTTTACCTTCTTCATCAGTTTATGGATGAGCTTCGCTTGCCCCTTGTCATCCGGAGTCGCAACGTCGGCTGCCGCCTGCTTCCTGCTTTTCTCCGTCTCTGTTCGCGCCTGTTCGACGATCTTTCGCGCACGGGCTTGTGCCTCTTCGATCAGGGCTTTGCTGTGCCGCTCTGCTTCTTCCCTGACCCTGGCTGCGGACTGTTCGGCCTCGAGTTGTGCTGCATCCAGGATTTCCCTTGCCTTGATCTTCGCCTCAACAAGCATCTCGTCGGCTTTTTTTATTTTCCTGGCCGCTTCGCGCCGTTCATCTTCCACACGTTCCTGCGTATTTGCCCTCGCCCTTTCCAGCAGACAAGTCGCTTCGGCATTTGCATCCGCGAGGATTCTTTCTCGTTCCTTTTCCGCTTTCTTGTTGATCTGTTGCTTCAGCCTTGCCTTGTACGATTCGGCCTCCTCGCGGGCAGCGACAATAATGTTCTCGGCCCGATGATGGAAGTCGTCAATGTCTGCACCCTGCCCTTCAGCTTGCTCCCTGGCCTCTGCGAGAATCTTTTCTGCGGCCGCCTTTGCTTCCGAGAGGATTCGTTCGCGTTCTATCTGCAGCTCTCTTTTAGCAGCCTCCCGGGCCTTCCTTTTCGCCTCCTCTTCCTGAGAAGCCAGGCTTTCGGCCGCCTTATGCTCCGCCTGTTGTACGATTTCATCCGCTTTCAGCCTGGCCTCGCGCAGGATTGCGTCCTGCCTGTCTTGGCTTCCGGCCTCTCTGGCGTTCCCCGCACCTTTGTGAGAGGACAGCGATATTTTAACACGGAGCTCGGCGAGGCGTTTGTCCAGACCCTTGTTCGCCTCTGAAAGATGGACGTTCTGCATGGAGATCCGCTCCAGCTCCTGCGCAACATCCTTTAGAAAGAGGCTTACTTCTTTTGTGTCATATCCTGTAAGGCCTTGACGAAACTTGCGATTTTTCACGTCTTTCGGACTCAGGTCCATTCTCGACTCCCCGGCGACGACGGTCATTGCGGTATTCCACATATATATCGGGTTTTTCTTGATTTTCTTGATGCCCCAGTTTCTGATCCAGACCCCTGCTCTCGGCCTACCCGTCATCGCCAACAAGCTGCACCAGGTCATGAACGCGATTCGAACCTTCTTCGGGTAGGAAGCAATCTTGCAGTATTTGGGGGGTGTTTTTATAGATACTCTGGGGCCGGGGAAAGATTGAGTGATTGATCCAGGAGTTGGACCGTAACATTGTCGCCGGGGTTCACCGCTGTTACGTCCTCGGCCAGCACAATGAGACCGTTGGCGAGCACCATGGATTTCAGGATTCCCGAGCCCTGTTCGCCTGTCATGGATGCATAGTACTTTCCGTCGCGTTGCTCCACCCGAGCGCGGAGAAAATACTTCAGTCCCTTCTTTTTTGCAAAGCCCTCGGTCATCTCGGCCTGGATAGTCTTGCGGTAAATATTCTGATATCCCCGCATTTTCAGGATCGAGGGGCGGATGAACTGCTCGAAAGAAACCATGGAAGAAACGGGGTTTCCCGGCAGCCCGAAGAGGGGTTTGCCTTCCAGTCGGCCAAAGGCAAGCGGGCGCCCCGGACGCATGGCCACGCGCCAGAACTGGATGCGGCTTCCGATCTCGGCCATGATGTCCTTCACGAGGTCGTAATCCCCGACGGAGACGCCTCCCGAGGATACGATGATATCGGCCCGTGCGGCGGTTTTGAATTTCTCCAGCAGATCCTCACGGTTGTCCCGGGCGATCCCGACCTGCAACGGAATACCGCCCACCTCTAGGATCAGGGCTGCCAGCGAGTAGCCGTTGCTGTTCACAATCTTGCCGGGCCCCGGGACCTCGTCAACTTCCACAAGTTCATCGCCCGTGGAGACCACGGCAACAAGGGGCCGCTGGTGAACAGTCACAAAGGAGCGCCCCAGGGCTGCAAGCATCCCGACCTCGGCTGCCCTCAGGACGGTTCCCCTCAAAATGACTAGTTCACCGGTCTCGACGTCTTCACCCGCCTCCCGAATATCGAGACCGGGATCAGCGGAGACGAATATTTTTACCCTATCTTCATCTGCTTCGGTATCCTCCACACGAATAACGGCATTGGCCCCCTCGGGAAGCGGCGCACCCGTCATGATCCGGATGGCCTGTCCTTTGTGAATGGCTTGCGTGGCCAACTTGCCTGCCGGCACGTCTTCCAGGACATTCAGGACAACGGGCTTCTGCCTGCTCGCGAACGTCGTGTCGGCCGAGATGACGGCGTAGCCGTCCATGGCCGAGTTGGCCAGGGGCGGAATCGTGCGGCCGGAAACAATGTCCTCACCAATGACACAACCCAGCGCCGAGGTGATGGGAAGGGTTTCGCAACCGAGGGGCTTGATGCCCTCGAGAATGGTCTTCAGGGCTTCTTCTACGGATATCATGGTTGCTCCTCCCGTCTGTGCGGGGAATGGCACAGTAGAAATATCAACTGTCAAAAAGATTATTGCAGCGCCACGAACCTATCGTAATCACCGGGGAATGTCAACGATCATGGGGAATCGCGGGAAGAACAGGCAGACTTTTTTACCCTTGAACTCTATGGATTGATGTCCTATATTATCGAAAACGTGCTGAGCTGAAAATCCCCCTCTTTCCCCCTTTCCCGAAGGGGAACAAAAGGGGGGTTTTTTAATTCATCAGGCTTATGATTATTCAGTGAATATCGAACTGCATAATTTCCTTCAGTCGGACCCCGCCTTCCGGGCCGTGCTCGAACGCATGGACCGAGAGGAGGAAACAGCGGTCACTGGGCTGAAGGGATCATCGAAGGCTCTCTTCATCGCCGCCCTGTACGAGATGACCCGGCGGACGGTTGTCGTCCTGTGCGCAGGTATCGACGAGGCGCGCAGGCTTGCGCAGGATGCAGCTTTTTTTGCCGGCGCCGATGCCATCCGGCTCATGCCTCCCTGGGACATCATGCTCCCCGACGCGCTCTCTTCGCAGAGGGATGTGGAGCGGGAACGTATCTGCTCCCTCTCGACACTCATCGAAAAAAGACCCGCCATCGTCATCATTCCCCGGGCGACGCTCCTGCAGAAGGTCGTGCCGCGCGACGTCATGTCCGGATTCATCTCCCGAATCTCCATCGGCGACACGATCGATCGGGACGGAGTCGCCGCAAAGCTCATCGAAGGCGGGTACAGCCGGGTGCCTCTCGTCGAGGAAGGCGGGGATTTCAGCGTTCGAGGAAACGTGATCGACATCTACCCGCCCACCGCGCCAGGCCCATACCGCCTGCTGCTTTCGGGCGACGAGATCGAATCGATCCGCGAAATGGACGTCGCTTCCCAGCGCTCCCGGAAGGAGATTGTCGACTTCATCCTGACACCGGCACGGGAACTCATCCTCCCGGAGGAGGCCCGCAGGAAAGCCCTTCGCAACCTGCGAATCCGGGCGGGCGAGCTGGGACTGACCGCACGTGCGACAGACCGGTTTGCCGAGAAGGTTGCAAACGGCCTGGCCGGGTCGCTCAGCCCTCAATTTTCCCCCCTTTTCTACATGGACGAGACCGCGGTCGGAGGTCTCGAAAAACTCACGGATTACTTCCCCGAGGGAAGGATCCTCATCGTCGATGACCCTCTGGCCGTAGGACGGGCTGATGAGAAGGCCCGGAATGACATCAGCCGCCTCTTTTTCCGGGCAAAGGACGAAGAAAAGTTTCACCTCGACGAAAGCGCCCTTTTCCTGTCGGAAACAGAAGCAGAGCACTGCTCAGGGAGCCGCAGGCGGATTGTGCTTCAGGACATCGAGATCGGCCAAACGGAGGAAGAAGATACAGTAACCCGGTTCCGCGTCGAGACGGACCTGGGCCTGCGGCCGAAGGAGCCTGCCCTTGTCCAGCGCGAAGAAAGCCTTCTCGCCCCCATGGTCGAAAAGATTCAGGGATGGACCCGCGAGGGAATCCTCGTCCACTACCTTTGCGCGGGCGAGGAGGAACTCCACCGTATGGTCCACCTCCTGGAAAATTATTCGCTTCCCCTCTCGCAGCCGGAGACTCCCTTTTTCCAGGAAATCCTGAAACCGCGAGGAACAGCCGGCCGCCTGATCCTCTGCGAGGGGAAAATTGCCGAGGGCTTCGCCCTGCCGGGTCTTCGGATCGTCATCGTCAGCGAGGAGGAGATCTTCGGGAAGAAGGCCCGCAGGCGCCGATCCGCACGGTCGCGCGAGGGCTATTTTCTTCAGTCCTTCGGAGAACTCAACGAAGGCGATCCCGTCGTCCACACGGACCACGGGATCGGCATCTACCGGGGACTCAAGCGGCTCTCCGTGGGCAATATCGAGAACGACTTTCTCCTCATGGAGTATCAGGCCGGCGACCGGCTCTACATCCCGGTCCATCGCCTCGACCAGATTCAGCGCTACATCGGGCCTGACGGGGACGAACCCCGGATCGACAAGCTGGGCGGTACGGCCTGGGAGACGGCCAAGCGGCGCGTCAAGAAAGCCGTCGAGGAAATCGCCGAGGACCTGATTGCCCTCTACGCGGCCCGAGACACCATGAAAGGACATGGTTTTTCAACCATCGACCGCTACTACGAGGAGTTCGCCTCGTCCTTCCAGTACGAGGAAACCCCTGACCAGGCCCGCACCATCGAGGACGTGAACCTGGACATGGACAACGACAAGCCCATGGACAGGCTCATCTGCGGCGATGCCGGCTTCGGCAAGACGGAGGTGGCCGTCCGTGCCGCCTTCCGCGCGGCCATGGACGGCAAGCAGACGGCGGTACTCGTGCCCACAACGATCCTCGCCGAGCAGCACTACCAGACGTTCCGGGCAAGGCTGGCCAAATATCCCGTCCGGGTCGAGACCCTCAACCGCTTCAAGACGCGGGAGGAGCAGAAGGAGGTTCTCGAAAAGGTCGCCCGGGGATCCGTCGACATTGTCGTCGGCACCCACCGGTTGTTGCAGAAAGACGTGGTTTTCAAAGACCTGGGTCTCGTCATCGTCGACGAGGAGCAGCGCTTCGGTGTGACCCACAAGGAAAAGCTCAAGAAACTGCGCACGCTGGTGGATGTGCTGACGCTCACGGCGACCCCCATCCCCCGCACGCTTCAACTTTCACTTGTGGGAATCCGGGATCTCTCCATCATCCATACGCCGCCCGAGGGAAGGCTCTCCATCAAGACCTGGGTGCTGGAATTCGACGATGAGGTCATCCGCAGGGCCATCCTTGAGGAGATGGCCCGGGAAGGCCAGGTTTTCTTCATCCACGACCGTGTTCACTCGATCCACCTCATGGCAAGGCGTATCGGGCAGGTTGTCCCGGAAGCGAAAATCGGCGTCGCCCACGGTCAGATGCGACCGCGGGAGCTGGAAGAGGTAATGGTAAAATTCCTTCGTAAAGAGTACGATGTTCTGATATGTACGACGATCATCGGGTCGGGTATCGACATCCCTTCGGTCAATACGATCATCATTGACCGTGCGGATCGGTTTGGCCTGGCGCAGCTCTATCAGATGCGGGGCCGCGTGGGCCGGTCGAAGGAGGAAGCCCGGGCATACCTGCTGATCCCGCCGGGAGCCATGCTCTCGCCGGATGCGCAGAAACGGCTCACGGTCATCAAGGAGTTCACCGAGCCCGGCTCGGGGTTCCAGATCGCCTCCCGTGATCTCGAGATTCGCGGAGGAGGAAACCTCGTCGGGATGGCCCAGACGGGGCACATATCGGTCGTGGGGTACGAAATGTACACGCAGCTCATGGAGCGGGCCGTACGGGAGCTGCGGGGCGAAAAGATGCCCGAGGCGGAGATCAAGCCGGAGATCCACCTTGGACTGCCGGCCTTCATCCCCGACAGTTATGTGCCCGATACACACCGAAGACTGGTCACGTATAAGAAACTCTCCATGGCCGCAAGCGATGAAGAGCTTCTGGATACAAAAGAGGAGATGCTGGACTGCTACGGACCGCTGCCGGAGGAAGTACAGAACCTGGTCCAGGTCATCAGCCTTCGCAACCTCATGAAAAGCCTCATGGCCGAAAAAATGGAGTATGACGGGAGGAACATGATCCTCGTCATCCACAAGTCGAGCCCCATCGACCCGCTGAGACTTATCGAGCTGGCGCGAAAAAAATGGAAGGGGATGCGGTTCTCGCCGGACCACAGGCTCTTCATCCCCATGCCGGATCTCCACGAGTGGCAGGTCATCGAAGCGGCACAGGGTCTGCTCGGAGAGCTTGCGCGGGGGGAAGCGGGATGAAGAAGGGGTGAGGGTCGCGGGGCGAGGGGTCCAGAAAAGTACAGGGAGAATCAGGGAAATGAAAGAAGCGTGGGAGTCAAGGACGTGAGGAGAAGAAGAGAAATGGCGGGAAAGATTCTTTTTGGTTCTTTACGACCCTCGACCCTCGGCCCTCAGCCCCTTTGTAGAGTGTGTTTAGTCCTTATAGGAGTGGCGGCAGCTGGTGTTCTGGCCTTTGGCGTGGGATGCTCCACCTTCAAAACACCGTCGGAGGATGCCATCGCTACGGTGAACGGGGCGGAGATCAAGGTCAAGGACTTCACCGTGAAGCTGCGCAATGCCCTCAATCTCCTGGGAAACGCCTCAAACCTGAAAGAAGAGAATATATACAGCATCAAGCGAGAGGCCCTCGATGCCCTCGTGGAGGAAAAGATCATGCTGCTCCGCGCCGAGCAGCTCGGGCTCAAGGTGGATGACGAAGAACTCAAGAAACGCGTTGAGGAGATCAAGAAGGATTATACGGGCGAAGGTTTCGCCCAGGTATTCGGCGGCGAAAAGGTTGACTACAAGATATGGAGCGAGGAGCTGAGGAAGAGGCTTCTTCTCGAAAAGCTCATCGATCGAGAGGTCAACGCGAAAATCACCGTTTCCGACGAAGAAGTCGCGGCCTACTATCAGGCCAACCGAAGCCGTTATTACTCCGAAGAAGCGGTGCATGTGGCGCAGATTGTCGTACCGGTCAAGGAAAACGCCGATATCGTGCTGAAGCGTCTCCAGTCCGGCGAGGATTTCAGCAAGATCGCCCAGGAAATCTCGACAGGCCCTGAAGCCTCCCGGGGCGGCGATCTCGGCGTCTTTACCCGTGGTGTCATGCCCGAAGCCTTTGACAGGGTCGTCTTCTCTCTTCCCGAAGGCAACGTGAGCAAGGTCGTGAAAAGCCCTTACGGGTTCCACATCTTCAAGGTTCTGAAAAAGGAGAAGGGGCACTGGATCGAGCTTCCCGGAGTAAAAGAGAAAATCAAAACGGATCTTATAAAAGGCAAGGAGGAGCAGGAATTCCGGAAGTGGCTCGATGCACTCAAGTCTACGGCAAACGTCCGCATCGACGAAGAACGCCTTAAACAGGTCAAAATCGAAGAAACCCGACTCGAGGAGCCCAACCCGGGACAGCCCCGGACGGCGCCCGGCAAGGGATGATGGTGGTGAACATTCATGAACCGATTTCGCAATCTGCTGGCAATCGTCGCAATTCTGCTTATCGCACCGGTAACGGCGTCATGGGCTGAGATTGTCGACCGCGTCATAGCCGTTGTCAATGACGATATCATCACGCAGTACGAGTTGGACAGCACCGTGGATCTCGTTCTGAAACGATACGAGCAGAATATCCGTGCCGAGGACCGGGAGCGGATCGTCGGTGAGGCCAGGAAGGCTCTGCTCAGCAGGATGATTGACGATGTCATTCTCCGGCAGGAGGCCAGAAGACTCGGCATCTCGATCCGCGAAGAGGAGTTGACAAGCACGATTCAGGACGCCCTGAACAGGCGGAATGTGTCCATGGAAAACCTGCGCGAGACACTCATCAAGGAGGGGACAAACTACGAGAAGTATCGCGAGGCAACACGAAACGATCTGATCAAGGCGCGTGTCATGCAGCGGGAAATTCGTCCAAGGGTGTCCGTAACGGGCGAAGAAATCGGCGCTTTCTATCAGGAGCACCGTAACGAATACGAAGGAAAACTTCGGGTTCGATTGCTGATGATTGCCCTGCC
Source organism: uncultured Syntrophaceae bacterium (assembly GCA_964628025.1). Taxonomy (GTDB): domain Bacteria; phylum Desulfobacterota; class Syntrophia; order Syntrophales; family UBA2192; genus UBA2192. The sequence continues at coordinate 47,420 of CAZVLL010000014.1, read as the reverse complement.
CGTCCGCGACGGGAGCGATGAGGCTGCAAAGTCGGCACAGCGAGCGAAGGCTGAGTCGATTCTCAAGCGCATCCGGGGCGGCGAGCCCTTCGAGGCACTGGCAAACGAGAACGCGCTTGGGCCGGAGCGCACCGGGGGCGACATCGGGTACGTCGAAAAGGGAAGCATGCATCCGAGTATCGAGGGGATCGCATTCAGCCTCAAGCCGGGTGAGACAAGCGATATCATCGAATCCCCTCAGGGATTCTGCATTATCAGAATCGTCGACAAGAAGGGAGGCGGCAGCCTTTCCGTCAAGGCTACCCGCGAGGATGTGGAAGAGCAAATCTTCCGCGAAAAGATGGACAAGAAGTACACCGAATGGCTGGCGGAGAAACGGCAGAAGGCGCACATTGAAATTCGCCTCTAAGAGAAGGGTACAGGGTCCAGGGTAGAGGGTATAGGGAAGGAGCAGGAAAGCAAAATCCCCTTTTCATCTCCCCTTTGCAGCGGGCGATAGAAGGGGATTCGAGTCATGATGAAGTACATACGAATCAAAGGTGCCTCCCAGCACAACCTCAAGAATATCAGCATCGACATCCCCCGGGACAGCCTCGTCGTCATTACCGGCGTAAGCGGCTCCGGCAAGTCGACGCTTGCCTTCGACACAATCTATGCCGAAGGACAGCGCCGCTACGTGGAATCGCTCTCCACCTATGCCAGGCAGTTTATCGGCCAGATGGACAAGCCCGAGGTGGAATCTATCGAGGGGCTTTCCCCGGCCATCGCCATCGAGCAGAGAAGCGCAAGCCACAACCCCCGATCCACAGTGGGTACCGTCACGGAGATCTACGATTATCTCCGCTTGCTCTATGCTCGCATCGGTATTCCTCATTGCCCCCAGTGCGGCCGGGAAATCCGCTCACAGACCATTGACACCATGGTGGAGCAGATCCTGACCCTGCCCGGGGGAACCGGCGTCTCCCTCATGGCTCCGATCGTCCGCGGCAAAAAGGGCGAGTTCCAGAGGGAGCTCGGCAGGCTGCGCCGCGAGGGATATGTGCGCGTAAAGGTGGACGGGGTGGTCCGGGACCTCGCGGACGAGATCGCCATGGACAAGCACAAGCGGCATGATATCGATGTCGTTGTCGACCGTCTCGTCATCCGCGAAGGGATCCGCAAGCGCCTGCGCGACTCCCTGGAAATTACGGCCCGCCTTTCCGACGGCCTCGTCAAGGCCGACATCGCAGGAGGGTCAGAGGTCCTCTTCAGCGAGCGTTACGCCTGTTCCGACTGCAACGTGAGCCTGTCCGAGCTTGCCCCTCGGATGTTCTCCTTTAACAGCCCCTACGGGGCATGCCCGGACTGCGACGGCCTCGGAACGAAGATCTTTTTCGACGAGAACCTCGTCGTGTCCGACCCGGGGCTCTCGATCCGCGAAGGGGCCATCGCCCCCTGGGAAAAGCGAAATTCCATCTACTTCCACCAGATGCTGGAGGCTCTCTCGGAGCATTTCGGATTCGACATCAACATGCCGTTCAAGGATCTTCCTGAAAAGATCCGGCACATGATCCTCTACGGCTCCGGCGATGAACTTGTGCGGTTCTACTCGGACAACGGGGGCAAGCGCACCTTCACGGAAAAGCCCTTCGAGGGAATTATCCCCAACCTCGACCGGCGCTACCATGAAACGGATTCCTATGAAGCGCGCACGGATCTCGAACGCTACCTGAACATGAGCGAATGCCCCGCCTGCCGGGGTGCTCGACTGAAAAAGGAAAGCCTCTCCGTCACGGTGGGAGGGAAAAATATCTACGAGCTTTGCCGACTCTCGATCGCGGCCTCCATGGAATTCCTGAAAGCTCTGCTGATGACGAAGCAGGAGGGAGCCATCTCGGAGCGTGTCCTGAAAGAAATCCGGGACCGGCTGCGATTCCTGCTGGATGTGGGAATGGACTACCTGAGCCTCGAGCGCGCCTCGGGAACGCTTTCCGGCGGCGAGTGGCAGCGCATCCGGCTGGCCACCCAGATCGGATCGGGCCTCTCGGGAGTGCTCTACGTGTTGGATGAGCCCACGATCGGGCTTCACCCGCGCGACAACGGGCGCCTCATCGCAACCCTTGCGCGCCTCAAGGATATGGGCAACTCGGTCCTCGTTGTCGAGCATGACGCCGACATGATGATGGCCTCCGACGGAATCGTCGATATGGGACCCGGCGCCGGCCTCGAGGGAGGCGAAGTGGTCTTTCAGGGAACACCGGCGGAGATCCTGGAAAGCGAAGCATCCCTCACGGGCCGCTATCTGTCGGGAAGACTCGGCATTCCCGTTCCGGAGAAACGGCGCCCCGTCCCGGGGCGCTTCATTGTCCTCGAGGGCGCCACGGAGAACAATCTGCAGGATATCGACATCCGCATACCCATAGGCGTCCTGACCTGCGTAACCGGCGTATCCGGATCCGGCAAAAGCACCATGGTCCTGGAGACCCTCTACCGGGTGCTCGCGCGGCGGCTTTACCGCTACAAGGGAAAAGTCGGGAAGATACGCAATGTGCGGGATCTGGGCGGAGTCGAGAGGGTCATCGTCATGAATCAGCAGCCCATCGGCCGCACGCCTCGATCCAACCCCATCACCTACACGGGGTCCTTCACCTTCATCCGGGATCTGTTCGCTCAGCTGCCGGAATCACGCATACGGGGCTACAAACCCGGACGGTTCAGCTTCAACGTCAAAGGCGGGCGCTGTGAATCCTGCGAAGGCAACGGCCTCATCAAGATCGAAATGCACTTTCTACCCGACGTCTACATCACCTGTGACATCTGCCGTGGCAGGCGCTTTAACCAGGATACCCTGGAGATCCAGTACAAGGGAAAAAGCATCGCCGAAGTTCTGGACATGACGGTGAGCGAGGCGCTTGTTTTCTTCGAGAACGTCCCGACGATCCGCACGAAACTGCAGCTGCTTTTCGATGTGGGCCTGGGCTACATCAGGCTCGGTCAGTCGGCAACGACCCTTTCCGGCGGTGAGGCACAGCGGATCAAGCTCGGCCGGGAGCTGGGCAAGCCCTCTCGCGGAGATACCCTCTATATCCTCGACGAGCCGACTATCGGCCTGCACTTCGCCGACGTCCACAAACTGCTTGAAGTGCTTATACGCCTTGTCAACATGGGCAACTCCATTGTTGTGATCGAACACAACCTCGACGTGATCAAGTCGGCCGACTGGATCATCGACCTGGGCCCGGAGGGTGGTCCGGGTGGAGGACGGATTGTTGCCGAGGGAACGCCGGAGGACGTGGCAGGAAACGAACGATCGCTCACGGGGACGTTTCTGAAAAAAGTCTTGCAGAATAAAGGGGCGCCGGGTGAAGAGTGAGGAGCGAGCAGCAGGGAAACATGAAGAAAAAAAGGCGGGATGGCTCCCGCCTTTTTTATCGAGACATGCCGTCTATTGTTCGAAGATGAGTTCGTCCTTCAGCGCGATGCAGTCCTTGACACTCTGGGCGGCGGGACAGCGCGTGATGTAGTTCGCGAAGCACTCCTTCGCATCGGCCACCTTTTCCTCGGGACACTTGAGATGCATCTTCACACGAATGGTTGTAATCTTGAGGACGCCGCCGACATTCTCGATGTCACCTTCCACATCGGCCCAGTAGAGGTGCTCGGGGGTGGGGATCTTCTTTCCGGCCATCACCGTGGCCAGTGTGCCCATCATTCACCCCGCGGTGGCGGCAACGATGTGATCCAGCGTCGCCGCATGCTCCTTCTCGGGCTCTACCTTGTAGAATCGTTTGATCCCCCCGTGAACGCCGTAATAGACAGGCTCGGAAAAACCCTCGATCATGGCTCTGCGGGTAGGTCCCGTCTCCCTGACGATCTTGATTTTAGAAGTGTGAACAACTTCACCCATAATGTCCCTCCTTAGATGGTTTCTTTCAATTTACCGCATTTTATATTGCGTTTCAAGCAGTAGCCCTGCACGGCTCGGACGGATTCTTCCCTCATGGTTTCGCTGCCATCGAGGCTTACGATGGTGAGACTTTCGCAAGTCCGTCGAAGAAGTCAGCCATCCGATCGTTGATCCCGCGAAACCGATCCGGAGCAGCGAGAATTTCCTCCGCACTCTGGACGAAGGGATCACCGGAGAGATCATCGGGACAATTGCGGACCAGCTGCTCCACGCTTTCCCTGGTGGACTCGAGATGAAATTGGAGTGCGACAACCCGATTTTCGAAAGCAAAGGCCTGGTTTTCACAGGTTTCGCTTCGGACAAGATGGACGGCGCCGCGCGGGATCTCGAAGGTATCGCCATGCCAGTGGAACGCGTCAAACCGATCGGGGAGAAAACCGGAAAGCTCCGACCGCGAGGCCTGTGCAGTTTTTTCTACAGGGTACCAGCCAATCTCGGTGCAGGGATTTCTCATCACTTTCGCACCTAGGACGCAGGCAATGAGTTGAGCCCCGAGACAGATCCCGATCACGACTTTCCCCTCATGGAGCACGTCACCGATGAAACGTTTTTCCCGGACCAGCCACGGATAACGTTCCTCCTCGTAGACATTCATCGGTCCGCCCAAAACGAAAAGCCAATCGAACTCATCAATCGCCGGCAGAACGTCACCTCCGTAAAGACGGGTGGCTGTCAGCCGGTGACCTCTCGCTACGGCCCATGATTCAATGAACCCCGGCCCTTCAAAGGGCACATGCTGGAGATAGTGGATGCGAAGGGATTTTTTGATGATACTGTTTCTCCATCATGCTGCAAGGTGACAGGCAGGAAATGGGCTTCTGTTCCCTGCTTTCCTTGTTTTCAGTCCTCGTACAGCGCCTGTCTTTCTATATATTCCCTGACCGCTTCCGGGACGAGATAGCGGATGGAGCGACCCGATTTCACGCGATCACGAATGTCCGTCGATTCGATATCGAGCGGGGTCACGGCCGTGAAGAAAATGAACGTACCCGAAGGGCTTCGATACCCGCGCGCTTTCCTGTCATAGGCAAAGCGAGCGGCAACCTCAGCAGGAAGAGCCTTCCGCAGGGGAGCCCTTCGCCAGCCGGGCCTGGTCATGATGATGAAATGACACAGGGTGAGGAGTCGCCTCCAGTTTTTCCAGCGCTGGATATCGTCGAAGGCATCCTGACCCATGATGAAATAGATCTCCCGTTCCTTCCCGAAGGTCTCACGAAAATAATCGATGGTATCCACCGAGTAGGAACGGCTCTCGCGACGGCCTTCGACGTCGGAAAACAAAAAGGCTGGATTCCCCTCGACGGCAAGACGAACCATACGTTCGCGGTTTTTATAGGGGGCAATGCGGGAACCATCCTTGAGAGGCGGGTTGGCAGACGGGATGAAGACGATTCGATCGAGATCGAAGCTTTCCAGTATCTCCTGGGCACATCGCAGGTGGGCCAGATGGATCGGGTCGAACGTGCCGCCGAGTAGTCCCCACTTCACTGCCATCCTCCATCGAAACGTTCCGTCCCGAACTCGGCTTTCGAAGAATTCGCGTTTTGAGGAACGAGGCGGAAGGAGCGAGGCGCGAGGCTCTGTACGGTACTTTCTTTATTTCCTCGTTCCTTGGATCTCGGTCCTTGATCCTCTCCGTCAGGAGGTCCGTATTTGACCGCTTCCGTAGATGATGAATTTCTGCGTCGTAAGCTCCTCGAGACCCATGGGACCGTAAGCATGGAGCTTCGTTGTGCTGATCCCGATCTCGGCACCCAGGCCGAGCTGGAACCCGTCGCTGAAACGGGTCGAGGCGTTGACGAGAACCGTCGAGGAATTCACTTCTTTCAGGAACCGCTGCGCATTGTCGTAGTCGCGTGTGATGATCGACTCGGTGTGCAGAGAGCCGTATTTCTCGATATGCCCGATGGCCTCCTCGATCCCGTCGACGACACGAATGGCAAGGATCAGATCCAGGTACTCCTCGTACCAGTCCTTCTCCGTGGCCTCCTCAATCCCCGGCAGCACGGCGCGGGTCCTCTCGCAACCGCGGAGCGTGACTCCCGCCTTCTCCAGGGCCTCAGCCACAGCGGGGAGAAATCCAGCCGCCTCGCTTTGATGAACAAGCAGCGTCTCCAAGGCGTTGCACACGCCGGGTCTTTGGACCTTGGCGTTCATGCAGATCTGGACGGCCATGTCGAGATCGGCTCCGGCATCGACAAAGATGTGGCACACTCCCTTGTAGTGCTTGATCACGGGGATCCGCGACTGACTCACCACTGCCCGGATGAGGTCTTCGCCGCCCCGGGGAATGATGAGATCGATGTACTCGTCGAGCTGGAGCATCTCGTTGACGGCTTCGCGGTCCGTCATGGGGATAAGCTGAATGGCGTTTTCAGGAAGTCCCCGGACCCTGAGCACGCCTCGCAGGATAAGGCTCAGGGCCGCGTTGGAATGGATGGCCTCGGAGCCGCCCCGGAGGATGACGGCGTTGCCGGCCTTCAGGCACAGGGCTGCCGCATCGACGGTCACATTAGGCCGCGACTCGTAGATGATCCCGATGACGCCCAGGGGAATCCGCATCCTGCCCACCAGAAGCCCGTTGGGGCGCCTCCACATGGAGGTGACGTTTCCTACGGGATCCGGCAAAACGGCAACTTCCTCAAGCCCCCGCGCCATGGCCTGGACGGCCTTCTCGTCCAGTGTGAGGCGGTCAATCATGGCCTTCGAGAGCCCTTTTCTCCGGGCGTATTCGATATCCTTCTCGTTCTCCTCGATGAGGTAGTCCGTATGGTGGATGATCTGCCGGGCCATCTCGACGAGAGCCTCGTCTTTATCGGTGCTCGAGAGATTGGCGACAGCCGATGCCGCCTGCCTGGCGTTTTTCGCAATTTGAAGAACCTGTTCTTTGATGTCCATACAGCAACCCCCTGTTGCCTTATACCGTATGCATTTTTTTATTACAAGGGGTTGAGGGAAAGGCCAGCGAAGCGTTGAATTTCAGGAACAACTGGATTATGATGGCACACTTTCGGATGAGTCATCCTGAGCGCCGGCCCGATGTCGGCCGAAGGACATCGAGAAACGCTCAGGCAAAAGAAGGATCGAAATGGAGCGGCTCTGCATCAGGGCTGGGAAACGGGCATTGGAAATGATCCGGGATGGAGGCTTCCGCTTCGACCGGGTTACAACCTACGTGGGCCCGGGCGTGGGGCCCCGCTGGCTCGCGGCAAGCGGCTTCGACCTCACCTTTCTCCAAAGAGGAATCCTGGGATCAAAATCCCGGCCTTTGCTTCTGGCCGGATCGTCGGCCGGCACCTGGCGGTTTGCCGCATGGCTCCAACCCGAGCCCGAAAAAAGCTACCGAAGACTTCTCGACGCCTACATCTCCATCCCCTTCGATCGCAGGAGCACTCCGTCGAGTATTCGGAAATCCCTCCATGAGGTTTTGGATACCTTCCTGGAAGACGATGCCATCCCCTTCGCGCTCGCCCATGACCGTTACCGGCTCTCCGTCACAACAGCAAGGGCAAAGAATCTCGTCTCATCGGAGATGCCCTGGATTCAGAAATCAGGCCTCGCACTCTGCTATGCTCTCAACAGGATCAACCGGAAACACCTCTTCCGCTTCTTCGAGCGAGTGGTTTTCTACAGTGGCCCGCGACCGCCCCCATTCTGCCTTCGGCCCGGATTCCGGGGGACCGCCGTACCGCTCAATGCGATCAATTTCAAGCACGCCGTTCTTGCCTCAGGGGCCATCCCGCTTTTCATCGAAGGGGTGACGGATATCTACGGCGCGCCCCTCGGGGTCTATCGCGACGGGGGCATTGTCGACTACCATCTGGATCATGACTATACCGTGAGGGAAGACGACATAACCCTCCTGTTCCACCACGAGAACCGAATCATCCCGGGATGGTTTGACAAGAAGATCCGAGGCAGAAGGCCGCAGACCGAGTTCCTCGACAATCTCCTGGTTCTCTACCCGTCGCCGGATTTCATAGAGACCTTTCCCGGCAGGAAGCTCTCCGACAGGGATGATTTCCAGACCTTTGTCGATGATCCCGCAGGCCGTATCCTGAACTGGCGCAAGCTCGCCGAGCTTTGTGCCCCGCTGGGCGAGGTCTTCATCGAGCAGGTGGAAAGCGGGAAAATTCGAGAACTCGCGGAGCCGTTGAACCTTGGCTAGAGAAAAAAGCCCCTCGAAAATAGATACTCTCAGGAAGCAGGTCCCTGTCCTGCAAAGCCTTCTGCAAAGCTGTACCCTCTGTCCCCGCGACTGCAGGGTCAATCGGTTCGAGGGAGAAAAAGGGTTTTGCGGCCTTGGTCCCGGGGCCGTTCTGGCGAGGGCACTCCCGCATTTCGGCGAGGAGCCGCCCGTCTCCGGAACCGGAGGGGCCGGCACCCTCTTTTTCACTTCCTGCAACCTGAAGTGTCCCTACTGCCAGAACCATCAGATTAGCCACATCGGGCAGGGAGAGGAAATCGATCGGGAATCCCTGGCGGGTACGATGCTCGAGCTCGCGCTGAAAGGCTGCCACAATATCGAACTGGTGACACCCACCGCGCAGCTCCCGGCCATCATGGAGTCGCTCCTGGCGGCCTCTGAGTGGGGCCTTCAGTTGCCGCTCGTATATAACTGCGGCGGATATGAGAAGGCCGATGTCATCGGTTTGCTCGACGATATTGTCGATGTGTACCTGCCGGATTTCAAATACGGCAATGAAAAAGATGCCGGCGAGTGTTCCGCCCCGGCTGACTACCGGCAACAGGCCATGGAATCGATCCGGGAAATGATCCGCCAGAGGGGCGAGCGGCTTGAGACGGCAGGCGGCATCGCACGGCGGGGCGTGATCATACGGCATATGATCCTGCCCGGAAGAGTGCAGAACAGCCTGGATGTCGTCCATCTGATTGCCTCTCACCTTTCAACGCACGTTCCGTTGAGCCTCCTGTCGCAATACACGCCGACTCCGGTCGTATCGGGCGATCCGCGCTTTTGTCGACGGGTGACACAAGGAGAATACGAGAGAGTTGTTGATCGGGCCCTCGATCTGGGATTTGAAAACCTGTTCATCCAGGACGTGGACGATCGCGACCTGTCGCCGGATTTCGAGAAGACGGAACCATTCAAATGGGACCGGGATTCAGCGGATTCGGGCATCGGGGCTCAGAAAAAGAAATTCTAATTTGCTTATCCGGAATCCCGATTCCGGAAGCCGGATTCCCCGTTCCTGAGAGGACTGTATTCATGCCCTACTTCATTTGCCCCGACTGCGCCTTCGAGACGCAGGACCCGTCGAAGAAGATCTGCGAATATTGCAAATCGGAATTGCTTCTAAGGTGTCTTTTTTGCGAAAAGCCTCTTGAAAAAGAAAAAACGATCTTCTGCAGTCATTGCGGGGAGAAGCTGAAGGTCTCCATCTGCCCGATCCAGTAAAAGACAGCAAACCGAAGTCAAAGGAAACGAAATCAATCATCTGCTTCCGGGAGCAGGAAAAATCACAGAGGGAGGATTCGTTATGTCGAAGTACGGAGGGAAATCGGCCTCGGCGGAACAGGTTGCCGCTCTGATCCAGGACGGCATGTGGGTCGACTACGGCACCATCCAGCCGCCCCGCGCATTCGACCGTGCCCTGGCCCAGCGGGCGGGGGCGCTGAAGAATGTCAAGATCAGGACACTGGGCCACCTGGCCCCCTTCGAAGTCATGGAGAAGGATCCCGAGGCGAATAGCTTCTGGGTGGGAAACTGGCACATCCTGGGGCTCACACGGCGCTACCTCGCGGAGAACCGGGGAACACACATCCCCTACAATTTTGGCGAAACGGCCCGCTATTACCGGGAAGATATCGATGTGGACATCGCCGTGCAGACCGTCACCCCCATGGACGGGCACGGCTACTTCAACTTCGGCCCCCTGTGCAATTTCAAGAAGGCCGTTTTCGAGAAGGCAAAGATCAAGGTCGTCGAGGTCATCCAGGACATGCCCTGGTGTTATGGCGGATACGACGACTGCATCCACCTGTCCGAGGTGGACTACGTCATCGAAAACACCACCGACAAGACGATCACGATCCCCTCGGCCCCGGCAACGGATACGGACAAGCAGATTGCCGGCTACATCGCCGAGATGATCCCCAAAGATGGGCCCTGCCTGCAGATCGGCATCGGGGGGCTTCCTGACGCAGTGCTTCGCCTGCTGGCCGACAGCGGTGCCCGCGACATCGGTATCCACACGGAGATGGTCACCGAGGCGATTCGCGAGTTACACGAGGCGGGCCTGATCACGGGAAGAAAGAAAACCTTCATCCCCGGGAAAATCGTCTGGGCTTTCGCCATCGGCAGCCGCAAACTCTATGACTGGCTCGACCACAACCCGGCGCTTGCCATGTATCCCGTCGATTTCACGAACGACCCCTATATCATCTCGATGAACCGGGACCTGATTTCCATTAACGCCTGCCTGGGCGTCGATCTTCAGGGACAGGTGAGCTCCGAGTCCATCGGCCCCGCCCAGTACTCGGGAACCGGCGGCCAGCTTGCCTTCGTTCGCGGGGCCTACTACCGTTCCACAAAGGGTCAGCCGCCTCTTGGATACCCCGGCAACAAGTCCATCCTGGCTTTCTACTCAACCTACCAGGACAGCAACGGCAACCTCAAATCGAGGGTTAAGCCCACGATCCCGCCCGGCGAGATTGTGACGGTCCCGCGTGTAGACGTGTCTTACCTTGTCACGGAGTACGGCGTGGCCTACCTGAAGGGCCTTTCCATCCCGGAGAGAGTCATCGCCATTACCAAACTCGCTCACCCCGATTTCCGCGACGAACTGCTGGAGGAAGCGAAGAAGATGCACTGGCTCAACAAACAGTGGTTCCAGGGCAGCATTTGAAAACGACAGGGTCTTGAAACCATCGAGGAATAAACGAGATGGGCGGCTTCTTTGATTTCGGAAAAACCTTGATCATCATCGGCCTCGTCCTTGTCGTCGTGGGCGTCCTTGTCGTCATGGGCGAGAAAATTCCCTGGATCGGACGCCTGCCCGGCGACTTCACCTTCAGGGGCGAGAAATTCACTTTTTATTTTCCTCTCGCCACGAGCATCCTCGTCAGCATCGTCCTGACTGTGATCTTCTGGCTGTTCGGACGCAAATAAGGGGCGAGGGTCGCGGGTAGAGTCGAGAAAAAAGAAAAAGGATCGGAAAGCACCTTGCCGATCCTTTTTCTTCGTCTGCAGTGGGTTCTGACCCTCTACCCTCTACCCTCTACCCTCTACCCTCTACCCTCTACCCTCTACCCTCTACCCCCTCTTTTCTCATCCCCACAAAACCAGTCCTACTTCCTGCTTCGTGGCGAGGTTGCGGCTGTAGGGCAGGATGCGAACACCATAAAGATGGGGCCCGTTTTCCTTCACGATATAGACGCCCGTGAACGTGAGAATTCCCGAGTCTTCGCGGCCCGTCATCGTAAGCGGCATGCAGTCGGGATCACCGATGAAATCGTGGCCGTTCCTTCGGCCGATGACGAGTTCGACCATGACTTCCCCGGGCTCGAGTTTCCCCGGGTCGATTTTCACACTGACCACAAATGGGTTGCCCACGAAGACACTGTCACCCGTGACCCCCTCGACACTCACCTCAAGAAGCCGCGTAGAGGAAAAGCGCATGGGAACCTTCCGCTTCCAGTCGGCCACTTCTTTTGCAAGCCGGTAGCCGTCTCTGCCGAGATCCTGTTCCCGTTCGGCCGCGGGGATGTACATGTTGGCGTAGTATTCCAAAAGCATCCGCTCGGTGTTGAACTGGGGAACGAGGGTTTCCATGGAGCGCTTGGCCGTCCGGATCCATTTCTGCGGAATGCCCGAAGGGTCGCGGTCGTAAAAGAGCGGAGCCACGGTATCCTCCAGGAGTGCAAAGAGGGAATGTCCGTCGGCCTCGTCGGAGATGGGGATCTCGTCCACGATATCTTTCATCACGGGCCCGATGGTCCAACCGTTCGTTCCGTCGTACCCTTCGGCCCACCAGCCATCGGACACACTCATGTTGAGCACCCCGTTGATGGCCACCTTCATGCCGCTTGTGCCGCTGGCCTCCAGGGGCCTGCGAGGGTTGTTGAGCCAGAGATCCACGCCCTGGACGAGATAGCGTGCCGCCTCGATGCCGTAGTCCTCGACAAAGAAGACCCTTCCCCGGAAACGCGGGTCGCGGGTCATTTCGATGATCTTATGGACCAGATCCTTCCCCATTTGATCATTGGGGTGGGCCTTGCCGGCGAAGACAATGTGAACGGGCTTCACCTCATTGTTGACGAGCCGGTCGAGCCGGTCGAGATCGGAGAAGATCAGGTCGGCCCGCTTGTAGGGCGCAAAGCGTCTCGCGAAGCCGATCCAGAGCGCCGAGGGGTTCATGCCTCCCAGAACTTCTTCGCGCCAGGTCTTGGGATAACCGTTGACCATCCGGTGCCGCGAGATGTGCTCCCGCAGAAAATTGATCAGATTCTGCTTGAGCTCGTAGCGCACCCGCCAGAAAACGGGGTCGGGGATGTTGTAAATGCGTTTCCAGCGCTTCGGGTCGCCGATATTCTTCTCCCAGTCGAGACCCAGATAGGTGTCGAGAACTTCCTTCATCCGCGGGGCCACCCAGGACATCATATGGACGCCGTTGGTGACATCGAGAATCGGTATGTCGGAGTCGTGGAAGCCTTTCCATACGTCGCGCCACATTCGACGAGCCACACTCCGGTGGATGCGGCTTACCGCGTTGCTCCGATGAGAAAGCTTGAGGGCCAGGTTCGTCATGAAGAAGGGCCTGTCTTCGCCGATCTCCCTGCGTCCCAGATTCGAGAACTGGGGCCACGTGATGCCCGTGCGCTTGACGAAGCCCGAAAAATAATACTCCATGAGATCCTTGCTGAATCGCTCATTTCCGGCCTCGACGGGGGTGTGTGTCGTGAAGACGGTGCTGCCGCGGACGACCTCCTCCGCCTCGTCGAAAGACAGGCCTTCCTCGGCCATAAGCCTGCTCACCCGCTCGAGGAGCAGGAATGCCGAGTGCCCCTCGTTGATGTGCCAGACCCGGGCTTTGATCCCGAGCTTCTCCAGGAGTCTTACGCCCCCCATGCCAAGCAGGATCTCCTGCTCGATACGGGTGCGCTGGTCCGCCGTGTAGAGCCGGTCCGTGATTTTTCGATCCTGGGTGGTGTTTCGGGTCACGTCGGTATCGAGAAGATAAAGCGAAATCCTGCCGACTTTCACCTCCCAGATGGATGCAAAAAGCGTTCGCCCCGGCAGTTCGATGGAGATCTGAACCTCATTGCCCCGATCGTCCTGGACGATCTGGATGGGCATGTTGGAGACATCGCTCTCGACATATTCGGCCTGCTGGATACCGTCCTTGTCGATGGTCTGTCTGAAGTAACCGCATTTATAGAGCAGCCCCACGCCCACCATGGGAATATTGAGATCGCTTGCCGTCTTCAGGGTGTCGCCGGAGAGCACGCCGAGACCCCCCGAATAAATGGGGAGACACTCATGGAGGCCGTATTCCGTCGAAAAATAGGCCACCGGCGCCGACCATTTGATGTTGTTGAGGCCGGCCGCCGCCCGGGCAAGTCCCCGCTCTTCCATGTAGGCATCGTAGCGCTGAAAGACCTGGGAGTAGAGGTTCATGTAGCTTTCGTTCTCGGCAGCCTCGGAGAGACGATCGGGACTCGCCGTCTCGAGCATGCGCACGGGGTTGTTCCCCATCTCCTCCCACAGCTTCGGGTCCAAGAGCGAGAAAAGGTCCAGGGCCTGCGGGTTCCAGGACCACCAGAGGTTATAGGCAAGCTCCCTCAGGCGCAGGATCTTCTGCGGCAGGTTGACGACGGCCGTGAAGGTCCGGAAGTGGGGCTGGTTCGAGCCCGAGCTGGCAAAGACATGGCGCACCTCGCCGCGGGTCTCGCCGATCCTGGAGGCACGGGACTGTGCTCCGGTCAGCGCCTTCTCGTAGGCCCGCATATACTCGGGGAAAAAGCTGTCCCAACTCGCCCGGACGGCAATGAGCCGGGCTTCCCTTCGCCGGTGGAGAATGTCTTCGTCGGACCACCCCGAGAAATCCTTGAGGATGTTGAACAGACCGTCCACGATGGATGCCATGTCCTTCCCGCGACGGGTAAGGACCGTAATAGCCCGGTTCTCGCCCGCCGTGCCGAGCACCCAGGGGCCGAATCCCGACTGATCCACCGTAACGGTGGGCACCGCGTAGGCGGCGCTCTCATGGGGCGAGTATCCCCAGGGCTCGTAGTAGGAGGGAAAGACCCCCAGGTCGCACCCCGAGAGAACGTCGTCATAGGTCATGTCGAATAACCCGTCATGGCCGTCTAGGTAGGCGGGGTTGAAAATGACATTCACGCGGTTCTGCGGACCGTTCTTGAGCCCCAGGCGACTGCAGGTCTCCAGGATGGGGTCCGAGGCCTCGTAGCTCAGGCGGTGCGTCGTGATCGGTACGGGGCCTCCTTCCTGCTTTCCGGCTCCCGCGTGCAGGGAAGGAATCAGGTCCATATGACCCCCGATGAGGCACAGCAGGGCGAGCACGCTCCGGTTGTCCGGCATTTCTTTTTCCATGCGTCCCAGGGCCTGCAGGAGGATGTCAACTCCCCGGTTGTGAAACTCATAGCGGCCGGAGATCATCATGATCTTCGTATCGGCCGGTAGCGGCCTTCGCAGGAACTTCGCCGCAGCAGCAAGGATCCGTTCTCGGGCCTTCAGCGCAGGCCCCCGCGACTCGGACAGATCGGGAATGCTCGCAACGTCGATCCCGCTGGGCGTGACCACGTCGGGAGATCGGCCCAGAAAGTTTTTTGCCTCCAACGCCGTGATGTCGCTCACCGCGGTGAGGCAGTCGGCCTCGCGGGCACATGCTGCTTCCAAGGAGTACTGGGCCGTGCAGTTCCGGGCCTGGGCTTCACGCTGAGGCGAGATATGATCCATCTCGGAGTAGATATCCATGCCCGAGGCGGCAAGCGCCCGGCCCAGGACTGTCGAGTGCAGCGTAAAAACCGTACCGACCTCGGGAACCTTTTTTTTCACGCATAAAAGCCCTGCCCCGCTGGCCCAGCCGTGAAACTGTGCAACGGCCCCCATCGCCTTCGGCTTTGCCTTGAGGTTGTAAACCGTCTCGATGACTTCGCCGCAGGCATGGCTGAACATGACCTGTTCCACATAGTCCCATCCACCGGAAATGGAATCGATGCCGTAATCCTCCCAAAGCTGAAAAAGAAGCTGGTCCTTGTTGTACTTCTTCGTGAAGTTCACGAGGATGACTTTCGGCTCGCCGGGCACCTTCCATCGACCGAATCGGCACGGCAGATCCTTGATGGCCGTGTTTTCACGGATGGTCGTCCAGAAATCCTCTTCGGTCTCCTCGAATTCCGGATTGTTCTTCAGATCGGGCCCCAGAAGGACGTAGTGGTCCCCGAAGGTATGCACGGCAGCGACGATCTTGCTGCGGAGCACCGCGTGGATTCCGCCCACCTTGTTGCAGGTCTCCCAGCTCACTTCAAACAGAAAGTCTTTGCGATCCGCGTTCATGTTCGGAACCCCGTTTTCCCCGCAATCCTGCCGGAGAAATCTTTCAGAATGTTCATATAGCTGATGTAGGCATCGTACGGGGAAGGAAAGGGATTGAAGGTCTGACGCGTCGCCCCGCCTGTATGGCCATTTGTTCGCATATGGAGGAAATAGTCCGATGCCTGAAGGTTTCGCCAGGTGGCGACAAGCTTCCTTTTCCCGGTTTCACGGACCCGACCTTCCATGGCATAGAGTGTGTTCGCGGCGTCTTTCTGCATGTGATTTCCCAGGTAGGCTGAGTCCTCCCCGGGGTCAGCCCTGAAGATGGGCACAGGCATGTCGAGGATGTCTGCCGGCTGATGCTCCGCAGCTGCGTCCGATGGCGTCTGGAACCGCCAGTCGCGCCGCTTCAGCAGGGTCCCCGGGAATGCCTCCAGGAAATTTCGGATCCCCGTCTCTCCGCCGATGCGCTCCCCGAAGATCTCGTAGTCCATGAAGAGATTCACAATCCCTTTCTCGCTGAAGCGTTCCGCCGCCCTGCGGGCGAATGCAGCGGTGCTCCGTGCTTCCCCGTCTCCCGCTCCCCCGGCCTGACAAAAAGCGATTTCGTCGGAGAGCGCATCGTGTCGGAAAAGGATTTTCATCTTATTGTTCCCTTCGGGCCGGTAAAAGGCCGTCTCATCGAACGCAGGCAGCCGGCCGGTTTTGCCTGCAAGGATCACCCGGAAGCCCATCGATTCGACGATGCTTGCCACATTGTTTCCGTACATGAGCTCCGTGTTCCGGAAAACCCGCGGAGCATAGTCGAAGAGTGCTCGAATTTTTCGCCGATGAACGGCGACTTGCTCCCGGAACTCCTCGGCGGAAAACATAAACGCCAGGGAGTGATGGTACGGTGCACCGGTGAACTCAACGCAGCCCGTGTCGGCAAGCCTCCGAAAGCTCTCCAGAACGGTCTTCTGCCCCTCTTCCAATTGTTCAAGAAGCATGCCAGAGATGGAACAGGAAATCCGGAAGGCACCGCGATGGCGCCGGATGAGCTTGAGCAGGCCTGCATTGACCGGCAGGTAACAGGTTTTCGCCGTTTGTTCGAGAATCCGGCGGTTCTGCTCTTCGTCGACGTAAGCCTGCGAGTGACCGATGTCGAAGAAACTATAACGCCGCAACGGGCGTGGCAGGTGAGCGTGGAAATTGATCACGACAGAAGGCACAATGTTTTCCTCAATCCATTGATTTCGAATCCACCCTGCGCCTCTTAACGCGCAAGGTGTCAGGTCACAGGAAAAAAGACGCCATTAAAAAGAAACTCTGTTACCTGTCGCCTGTTTGTAGACTTCCTCGATTTCCCTGGCCGCGCGATCCCAGGTGAGAGCCCCGAGTTCCTCCCGGCTGCGCTCGACCATTTCACGAGCGAGGGCATCGTAGGCGAGGACCGCGCAGATCTTGTTCGCCAGCTCGTCTACGTCCCAGAAGTCCACGATGAGCGCATGATGGAGGACTTCGGAAACACCCGATTGCCGCGAAATGATCACGGGCACGTCATAGAGCATCGCCTCCAGCGGGGCAATCCCGAAGGGTTCCGAGACACTCGGCATCACGTAGAGGTCGCTTGCGGCGTATATCCGCTCTACCTGCTCATCGCGCAAAAAACCCGTAAAGAGAAATCGGCTGCCCATACCGAGTTCTGCGACACGCTCCACCATTTGGGGCATGAGATCTCCGCTTCCCGCCATGACAAAGGTCACCTCGGGAAACACGAGAAGGACCTTCGAGGCCGCCTCGACAAAACAGCCGGGGCCTTTCTGGTGAGTGACCCGCCCCAGGAAGAGGACAATTCTCTCGCCCTTCCGTTTCGCCGCGCCGGAGACCTTTTTTGCCCCGTCTTGTGAAACGGCATTGTGAACGACGCTCACTTTCCCCAGGTCAATCCCGTAGCGCTCGACGATCCTGGCCTTCGTGAGGTGGCTCACGGCGATGACATGGTCCGCCTCGGCAAGACCCAATCGCTCGATTGCACAGATTTCGAGGTTCTCGTTTCCGCCGCTGCGGTCGATCTCCAGCGCATGGATGTGCAGGACGAAAGGGCGGCCGCTCTCTCTCCGGGCGCGCAGCGCCGCATGGACGGAAAGCCATTCGTGGGCGTGGATGATCTCAAAGGGGTGTTGCCGGGCGATGGAACCCGCCGCATCCCCGTAACGCCGCACTTCATCGAAAAGATCGGAACCGTAAGGCCCCGGGCTTGCCAGAAGACTCCCCTCGCGGACCTTCCCGTAGTCCTCCCGGGACATGTAGGGTCGCAGCGGCGACCGGACGGATCTGATGGTGATGTCTCCGTGATGATCTGTTTCATCTGTCGTCGTGTAATCAAAGGCGGCAAGCAGGTCGACGTGGGATGCCCCGCCCGCTCCGGGCAGGGAGGGAACCACGAACGTAATGCTGTGACCTCTTTCCGCCAGGCCCTTCGTCATCCCGAAGCATGCCGTCCCGAGACCGCCGCTGATGAAAGGGGGGAATTCCCATCCGAACATCAGGATCTTCATTATCTGCGCCCCGTCATCCTGTTATTGCAGTCCTTCCAACATCCCTATCGGAAAATCCATGTCACGTCAACGGCAAGTGCGGGAGTGCGGATGTCACGATATTTGCATTGTGTCAGAATGATTTCATGCGCCCGTGCAATACTGCTGTGTCAAAAAGATCGGGCAACGCTATCAAATCAGGATTGTACAGGGCTTTTCCTCGATGGGCATTCTGAACATCAACGAACTCAAAGAAGGCATGGTTGTCGCCGCTGACGTGAAGAACAAGCACGGTAACATCATGATTCGGCAGGGCCTGGCCCTCACAGAGAAGCACATCATGCTCCTCAAGGCCTGGGGTATCGCCGAAGCCGGCGTGGAGGGCTTCGATAGAGATCAGCTGCACCAGGAAGAAATGAAAACCGTTTCGCCCGAGGTCATCGAGGCCATCGAGAAAAATTTATGCGAGATTTTTCCGCCCTTCGAAGGAAACCCGATCATGTCGGAGATCTACCGGATTGCCAGGAAGCTGAAGATCAAGCAGGCAATGGAATAGCCGACAAGATTGCATGCGGGGAAAAAAAGAGAGCATGAAAGCGAGCGAACTCGAACGGATCGTCAGCTCCCTCGACAGGATACCTACGCTGCCGGTCATCTATACCAAGCTGGGCACATTGCTCCAGTCTCCCGATGCGACGATCCAGGCCGTGAGCAACATCATCTCCGAGGACCAGGTTATCGCCGCAAAGTTGCTGAAATTCGTCAATTCGGCCTTTTACGGGTTCCCCCAGCGGATCGGCAGTCTCCAGCGCGCCATCGTCATCCTCGGATTCAACGCCATCAAAAACCTTGTGTTCGCCACCTCCGTATTCGACATGTTCAGGGGAATGGAAACGGCAGATACCTTCAGCAAGAAGAATTTCTGGAAGCATTGCATCGGATGCGCTGTGGCTTCGAGGGTGCTCGCCGAGGCGGCAGACCTGCGCAATCCCGAAGAGATATTCACGGGAGGTCTCCTGCATGACATCGGAAAGCTGATCGTCGCCGTTCAGTACCCCGACAAGTTCAGCACCGTCATCAGCGAGGTACAGCGGACCGGCACTCCCATGGTGGAAGCCGAGCGTAACGTCTTTGGCGTCGACCACCCCCAGGTGGGCTGTGCACTGGCGCTGCACTGGCGCTTTCCTCCCGAAACTGCCGACATGATCGGCGCTCACCACCTTGGCGACGGGGCGGCTCCGCAGCGCAAGGACATTGCAGCCGTTCACATCGGGAACATTCTCTGCATGGCCCTGGGCCTCGGCGCGGGAGGCGAGAAGCGCCTGGCCGGCGTCAACACGCACGCGTGGGAACTTCTCGGGATCAGTCTGAACAGCCTTGAACTCGTCATGGAGAAAACCGTGAAGCTCTACCGGGAAAACATGGAAATCCTCGAGATGTAGGGCATCCGGAACGGGATATCATGCAGGAACACAGGGACACACCGATCGACGCCGGCAGCTACCGGACGATGCAGAAGAGGATTCTGTACCTCGACGAGCAGAACCGCGCCCTCATCTCCATCCAGGACAAGATCGATCGTCTCGCCGACTTTCGTTCGGACATGATCCTTTCGCACGACATCCCGGAAATCCTCCAGTCCGGTATCGCCAAGTTCCAGGAACTCGTCAAGACCGAGGCATGCTCCGTGTTCCTTGTCGACGCGGACGGTTTCGAATTTCGCCATGAGATCTCCATCCCCCCGCATCTCGGTGAAGCGGCACAGCAGGAGCTCGACGCCCATATCCGGTCGGGAACCTTCGGCTGGATCATCAACAGCGGAACCCCCGCCTGCATTCCCGCCGAGGTCTTCGGCAAGGGTGATCACCGCAAGCTCAGCATCATGATTGCGCCGCTCTCGAACAAGAATCGCACCCTCGGAGTCGCTACCATCGTCTTCGAGCAGGACGAGGACTTCATCCGCCAACAGACATTGAGGCTCCTCTATATCCTGTCGGGATTCTTCTCCCTGTCCCTGGAAAACGCCTACCTGTTCGAGGACCTCAAGAAAAGTTACTTCGACACCATCCGCGCCGTGGCCAATTCCGTGGAAGCGCGGGATGCCTACACACGGGGCCATTCGAACCGTGTGGCACAGATCGCCAAGGTCATAGCCGCGGAGATGGGCTGGAGCAGGCGGGATCTCGAATTGATTGACTGGGGAGGCGTTCTTCACGACCTCGGCAAGGTGGGAATCAGCGACACCATCCTGAACAAACCCGGAAAACTGACGGACGAGGAATTTGCGTCCATGAAAGACCACCCGGTCATCGGCGCCCAGATCATCAGCGGTATCGCTTTTCTGGAGCCTTTGTTGCCGTATATTGCCCAGCACCACGAGCGATACGACGGCCGGGGGTACCCGGCAGGGCTCAAGGGGGAGGAGATCGCCATCCAGGGAAGGCTTCTTGCTATCGCCGACACCTACGACGCCATGACATCGGACCGCCCCTACCGAAAGGGCTTGTCGGACCGGACAGCCTATGACGAGATCATGCGCTGCTCCGGCATGCAGTTTGACCCCGTTATCGCCAGGGCCTTCGAGAAAGCCTTCCAAGCGGGGAAAATTGTATAGAGCCGCGGTTTGAGGGTCGAGAAAAAGAAAACGGAACACCCCTCATAATCCCCTGCCTCAAGTGGCTGGGGATTTTTCTTTCTCAGGGGGATATTTCCTAGAGCCTGAAAATCTCAGGAATGGTAGTAACTTGCTTCCTGAAGTCGTCACCGGCAAAACCTCATTGCCATTGTAGATTTCAATTGCTAATCATGATAAATATCACGCGTTGCTGTAGACCCAAACGTCCTTCAACCTCGCATAGTGAGGCTAGTGTAGAAGAATGTAAGGAATCCCCCTTTGCAAAGAGATCGGTTTTTTTCGTGAAAACGACTCGCTTATTGAGAGCATAGTTTATGAAAAATGAGAACAAGACAAAGAAGCAACTTATCGAAGAACTCAAAATAATATGTCAGCGGTTGGAAGAGTGTGAGAAAGGTGCATTCCCTAACCTCAAACGTGAGAAGGAATTGCTGCGCGAGAGTGAAGAACGCCATCGTTCTCTATTTGATAATATGTTGGATGGATACGCATACTGCAAAATGCTCTTTGAAAATGATCTGCCTCAAGATTTTATCTACATTGATGTCAATCCCGCATTCGAAAGATTAACGGAGCTGAAGAACGTTGTTGGGCAGAAAGTCAGCCAGATTATTCCTGGTATTCGAGAGTCCAACCCCGAATTATTTGAAATTTATGGACGAGTTGCCTTAACCGGGAAACCGGAAAGGTTTGAGACGTACTTGCCATCTTTAGGAATTTGGTTCGATGTCTCCGTATTCAGTCCGGCCAAGGAATATTTTGTGGCTGTGTTTGACAATATCACTGATCGCAAGCGGGCGGAGACGGCAATACAGGAAAGCGGGGTGCGTCTCCGTTTAGCGTTGGATGCCGCGAATGCCGGCTCCTGGGAATGGGACCTGCGGACCAACGAAAACTCCTGGTCTGAAGAATTGTGGAGGCTATATGGTTTAGAGCCGCATAGTTGCGACCCCTCTTATGAAGCGTGGCGGCAAATTGTGCATCCAGATGACCGAGCAATGGTTGAACATGTAGTGCAGGAAACGGCCTCCACTGGGGCAGAACTGAATGCAGAATGGCGTGTGCACGATCGCGAGGAGGGATCGGAACGCTGGTTAATGTCTAGGGGGCGGCCATTGCGTGATGAGGACGGTCAATTGGCGCGATACATAGGGATTGTTATTGACATCACCGAGCGCAAGCGGTCCGAGCAGGTCCTGCAAGAAGCTTACGAGTTCTTAGAGCAGAGGGTCCGGGAGCGCACGATGGACTTGCAGAATCTCACGGAACAGCTTGAAAGCAGCCGTGATGATCTGCGCAAGCTGGCTTCAGAGTTGGTTTTAGCAGAGGAGCGTGAGCGCAAGAGAATCGCGACGGTACTGCACGATGAAATCGCACAGACCCTGGCAGTAGTCAGGATGAGGGTCGATAAGCTTGAGAGAATGGCAGTTGATGATGAATCCCGACAGGCCGTCAAGGAGGCCAAGGAGCTTCTTCTGCAATCTATCAAAGAAACGCGCGCCCTGATGAACGACGTCAGCAATCCCCTACTCTTTGATATGGGGCTGGGGGCCGCCTGCGAGTCGTTTGCTGATCGTCTGATGGCAAGCCACCCAATTCAGATCCGCTGTGACATACAGGATTCATTCAAACACCTGAACTCGGACATAAAGGTGATTCTGTTCCAGGTGATCCGAGAGCTATTGAACAATGTAGTGAAACACAGCAAAGCACGCAATGCTCAAGTCTTGATCCATATGGATAGTGGCAAAATTCGGGTAGAGGTGAGAGACGATGGCTTGGGCTTCGACACGAAGACACTCGGGGTGCCTACCGTCGAATGCGGGTTCGGCCTTTTCAGCATCCGCGAGCGGCTGATGGCCTTTAACGGAAGCCTGCAGATAGATTCCACTCCGGGGACCGGCACTGTGGTTACGGTCATTATTCCCACAGTTCTGAGTTGATTACATTACTACTACATTTCAATCGCAAATCTTCAGTTCTCCAGAATACATTACCCGAGAAGTTGTAGGTGACATCGCCATTTTCCACACCCTTGAGGAATGGCTTCGAATTTGCGCCCCGACCCGTTTTATATTCTTCTGTCTTTCCGACACGCTACACCCGACACACTTACTTTTTCTGCTCCCCCATATCCATTACATCCACACCCGCAGGGGCCTTGAAACTGAAGAGGCTGTCGGGCAGATCCCGGTTGAGTTCAATTCCCGAGAAGGTCAGCGTCGTCGTGTTTCCGTAGGGGTCAAAAAGGACAATCCTGCTGATCTGGAAGCTCTCACGACTCACGGAAATCTGGAGCTTTTTTACCCCCTCCTCGGGTTTCATGGGCACGAGATCGAGAAGATAGGTCCCCATTTTATCCGACCCTTTCTCTGCAGCAAAGGCAACCCTGAAATCATCCTTGAGCTTTCCGATCCCCGCTAGGAACCGGATACTTACCGTGGACTTGAACAGACTGTCGGCATCCTGCACATACGCAATCTTGTCGGCAGGGACATAAAGCCAAGCTTTTTCCGCGTTGATGACGAGTTCCTTTGCCGCCGGTTTCGTGTAGACCCAGCGCATCCGCTTGGGCTTCTTGAAGTAGAAAACGCCTTCCTCCCGCTCGGTCTTCTTCATGGCCTTGAGCGTCACGGTCTGGGTGAAGCGGGCCTTGACCTGTCCTGTCTGCTCATAGGTGCTCTGAATCTTCCCGACAACCTCATCGAGATTGGGGGTGTCCTCCCCCCAGCAGGGGACCGCAAAAAAAATGAAAGGCAAAATAACAAGAAATGCAGAGGGGTTTCTCATATTCATTCCGATGGATGGCAAAAATGTGATTTCAAGATGGCAAACCTGGCATGATTTTTTAATGGTGAACAAATCAAAGGCGGTTGGATCGACAAGACCCGGAAATGACGGAACAATAAATAAGTATTTGAAATCATTACTATATTATTATGCACGTTCCGCGGGCAATCCGACAAAAAACATCGTCATTCCTGAAGTTGGCACTGATACAAACACAGTTATCAACATACCTGTAAACATATCTGTGGATGTTCATTCCCGACCCTTATGTCACCCCTGATATGCCTGTTTTCCACGGCCGAGGTACCTCGGGATGGGCCCGTAAAGGGCCTTTGAAAAAGGAGAGGGCCGAAACCCTCTCCTCGATGCACTCTAGGCTATTTTCATCCGCCAGCCGAAGGGATCCTCCGTCATGCCGTACTGGATCCCGAGAATCTGGTTATAGAGCTTCTCCGTCACGGGGCCTGTCTTTCCACCGTTGATCAGCACTTCCTTTCCCTTGTAGTAGATCTGGCCGACGGGCGAGACGATGGCCGCCGTACCCGAGGCGAAACACTCTTTCAAGGCACCCTTTGCATCGGCTGCCATGATCTCGTCTATCGACAGCAGCCGTTCCGACACGGTCATCCCGTTGTGCTTCGCGATCTGAATAACGGAATCACGGGTCACACCGGGAAGAATGCTTCCTGTCAGGGGCGGCGTGATCAACTCATCACCAATGAGGAAAAAGATGTTGCTCGTCCCGACTTCTTCCACGTATTTGCGTTCGACGGCATCAAGCCAGAGCACCTGCGTGTACCCCATGGCACCGGCCTTCTTGCTAGCCAACAGGCTCGCCGCGTAATTGCCCGCGGCCTTGCAGTACCCGATTCCACCGCGAACCGCCCGGACATATTCCTCCTCCACGTAGATCTTCGTGGGGCTGAATCCCTGAGGATAGTAGGCTCCCACCGGCCCGACAATGACAAAGTAAAGATACTCGTTGGCCGGGCGCACACCCAGTGCCGGTTCAGTGGCCATCATGGTGGGCCGGATGTACATAGAGGTCCCCAGCCCCCGGGGGATCCAGTCCTTTTCGAGAATCACGAGCTGCTTAATGCCTTCCAGGCCAAGCTCCTCATCAATGGCGGGCATGCAAAGTCTCTCGGCGGACCGGTTGAGCCGCTTTATATTTTCCAGGGGCCTGAAAAGATAGATGGACCCATCGGCACCGCGGTAGGCCTTCAGCCCTTCGAAGATCAACTGTCCGTAATGAAGGCTCATGGCTGCAGGATCGACCGGGATAGGTCCGTAGGGCTCGACCTGCGGATCATACCAGCCCTGTCCGCTTTTGTACTTCATGGTGAAGAAATGATCAGAGAGAATCTGACCGAATCCCAGTTTCGACTCATCGGTCTGTTTCGGTTTCATCTTGTCCGGCGAAACTTTGCTGATTTTGATCTGCATGGCCATTCCTGCTCCCTCCTCCTTCTTCGCGTGAACGTTATTTCCCCTTTTTGTTACAGATATGAAACGGGCACAATGTTTTCTGCAATACGCCAATACGGTCCGTTCGTCAAGACACAGAAGATCGCTTAATTCCCGCGAACCTGTAAAAGATTCTCCTTCCCGATCTTCGAAATTTCCAAGCCCTTCATGGGCTCGCCGAGAGATTTGGAGACCTCGGCCAGGATCTCGGGGTTCTTGAAGTGGGTCACCGCCTTGACAATGGCGGCGGCCCGCTTGGCCGGATCCGTTGACTTGAAGATTCCCGAACCCACGAATACCCCGTCGGCTCCGAGCTGCATCATCATGGCCGCATCAGCCGGAGTGGCAAGTCCGCCGGCCGAGAAGTTCACGACAGGAAGCTTGCGGTCCCGGGCGACCAGCCTGACCAGTTCATAGGGGGCGCCCAGGTTCTTGGCCTCCGTCATGAGCTCCTCTTCAGGAAGCACGGAAAGCCTTGCGATTTCATCATGGATTGTCCGCATATGGCGGACCGCCTCCACCACGTTGCCCGTGCCGGCCTCGCCCTTGGTCCGGATCATGGCGGCCCCTTCGCCGATTCTCCTCAGGGCCTCGCCCAGGTTCGTGGCCCCGCAGACGAAGGGCACCTTAAAGTTCCATTTGTTGATGTGGTACTTCTCATCGGCCGGGGTGAGGACCTCGCTTTCGTCTATGTAATCGATTCCCAGAGACTCGAGGATCTGCGCCTCGACAAAATGGCCGATGCGGCACTTGGCCATGACGGGAATCGTCACCACCTTCATGATAGCCTCGATAATGGCCGGGTCCGTCATGCGGGCCACACCACCCTCGGCCCGGATGTCGGCAGGAACGCGCTCCAGGGCCATGACCGACACGGCGCCGGCATCCTCGGCAATCTTCGCCTGGTCCGGCGTGGTCACGTCCATGATGACACCGCCCTTGAGCATCTCCGCAAGACCGGCTTTTACGGTTAAGGTTCCAAACTTTTCCATCTATCTCCAAGCCTCCTTCTGACTTCTTTTGACCTTTATCCTTTTCTCCTTGTTCCTATATAACGGATCTATCCAGCGCCCTGTATTGTATCGCCTCCGACACATGTTGCGGCCGAACATCCGTTTCGTTTTCCAGATCGGCGATGGTCCGTGCCACTTTGAGTACCCGCGTGTAGGCGCGCGCGGATAGCCCCAGCCGGTCGACAGCCATTTCGAGCAGTCTCTGCGATTCTTCCTCCAGCGCGCAGAATTGGCGCAGCTGCTTTCCCGTCATCCGGGCATTGACTCGCGTCGTTCCGCCGTCGAAGCGCTGCTGCTGAATTTCGCGGGCCTTCTGTACCCGTTTTCGCACGTCCGTCGAAGACTCCGCCCGGCGGACGCCCGCCAGCTCCCGGTAAGGAAGGGACGGCACCTCGACATGAATGTCTATCCGGTCGAGCAGCGGCCCCGACACCTTGGAACGGTACTGCCGGATCTGCTGCGCGCTGCAGCGACAGCTCTTTCGCGCATCGGTCAGATATCCGCACGGACAAGGGTTCATGGCCGCCACCAGCATGAACTTCGAGGGGAACGTAGCCGTGATCACCGAACGCGTGATCGTCACCTGCCCGTCTTCAAGGGGCTGCCGCAATACCTCGAGGACGTTGCGCTTGAACTCGGGCAGCTCATCGAGGAAAAGCACCCCGTTGTGAGCCAGGCTGATCTCGCCCGGCTTGGGCGTGTGCCCGCCCCCCACGAGACCCGCATCGGAAATCGTGTGGTGCGGCGCACGGAAAGGCCTGGCTGCCACGATCGTTTCGCGCCGGTCCAGAAGCCCCGCGACCGAGTATACCTTCGTTGTTTCCAGCGCCTCCTCGAAGGACAACTCCGGAAGGATCGTCGGAATTCGCTGGGCAAGCATCGTCTTTCCCGAACCGGGAGGGCCGGTCATGAGGATGTTGTGCCCGCCTGCGGCGGAGACCTCCATGGCCCTCTTGGCCTGCTCCTGACCCTGGATCTCGCTGAAATCGACGGGGTAACTCCTCGCCGAGTCACAGGCCGACAGGACCTCGCAGGTGACGGCCGGGATATCCTTCTGCCCGTTCAGGAAGTCCACCAGGTCGCAGAGAAACCCGACGGGAATGACTTCGAGACCCTGTACCAGGGCCGCTTCGCCGGCATTGTCCGTGGGGACGATGAGTCCCTTCACCTTCTGTTCACGGGCCATGAAGGCCGACGGCAAAACCCCCTGTACACCCTTCACGCGGCCATCCAGGGACAGCTCTCCCATGACCACGTAGTCCCGAAGTCGATCGCGTTTGGCAAGCCCTTCGGCCGCCAGAATTCCCAGGGCAATGGGCAGGTCGAAACCGGTCCCTTCTTTCCGGATATCAGCGGGAGCGAGATTCACGGTTACCCGGTTTTCAGGAAAGCGGTAACCGGAATTTTTCATGGCCGCTTTTATTCGATCGCGACTCTCCTTGACGGCCGCATCGGGCAGGCCCACCGTCGAAAACTGCGGAAGGCCCGGAGCAAGATCCACTTCCACGTCCACAGGAAAGGAATCGATACCGACCAGCGCGCTGCTCAGGACCCTGACGATCAAGACGGATGACCTCGGTGGAAAAACCGATTTATGCTGAAGTTATACCCGGTTGCGCATATTATAACATGCCTTGAAATTTGCAAGTACTTTCAACTTCCCTTTTCGTGGAGCCTGTTGTATGAAAAACGCTTCGATCCGATTGGAATCCATAACAGCAGTGTACAGGGTCAAGATGATTGGTTTCTTCGACTCCGGGTTCGGCGGGCTTACGGTTCTGCGACGCGTCGTCGAGGCGATCCCGCAATACGATACCCTTTACCTGGGGGATAACGCCCGCGCGCCCTACGGCAGCCGTTCCCAGAACGTGGTGTACGATTTCACCCGCTCGGCCGTCGAGTACCTCTTCCGCCGGGGGTGCCCGCTTGTCATCATTGCCTGCAACACGTCCTCTGCCAAGGCCCTTCGGCGCATTCAGCAGGAATACCTGCCTGTCGCCTA
The DNA here is from genome assembly GCA_964628025.1 of uncultured Syntrophaceae bacterium. Classification (GTDB taxonomy): domain Bacteria; phylum Desulfobacterota; class Syntrophia; order Syntrophales; family UBA2192; genus UBA2192. The sequence continues at coordinate 19,527 of CAZVLL010000014.1, read as the reverse complement.
CCCGGACCGACGTGTGCTGGGTGTTGTCCGTCCCCTGGCCGAAACCGTTGCTGAGAGGGTTGACCTGCGCCGGGTCGGACTGCTGGCCACAGAGGGAGTCGTCACCTCGGGGGCCTACGTAAGAGAAATCCGCAAACTCAATCCGTCCATCCAAGTATACCAGAAAGCCTGCCCGCTGCTCGTGCCCATCATCGAGGCCGGTGAGCAGGATTGGGAAGGCACCGAGATGATCGTCCGCCGCTACCTTGCAGAGCTTATGGACGGGGCGGAAACCATCGATGCACTGCTTCTGGCCTGCACCCACTATCCTATTCTCTATGACACGATCCGGCGAAATGTACCCGACCGCGTCGACGTCCTGGAACAGGGTACCATCGTGGCAGGAAAGCTGAAAGACTACCTTTACCGCCATCCGGAGATGGAACGGAGGCTCACGCGCAATGCTGCAAGGACCTTCCTCACAACGGATCTCACAGAACGCTTCGACCGGCTGGCCCGGACCTTCTTCGGCGAGCCGGTGCACTCGGAGATCATTTCGCTTGCATAACAGACAGACCATCCGGACATCATTACTTTCGGAGGGAGGGACGGCCTTCTCCCCGATGCGACAACAGGCAACGTGACGTCGCGTTTCAGGGTTGTAACCGGCCGATTTTTTCACTCAATCGTCAACCATAACAAGAGCTTGGATAATACCCTGTGACTGATTTTTCGCTGCGGCAAGCGCCTTGACGATCCCGTTCTTCTGTGCTACCGTGCGCCATTATGTTTGCGGCAGGGCCCTCCTGCCGTCGCAGGTTGAGCATGCCGCAATTCACACACCTCGATGGAAAAGGCAAGTCCCGGATGGTCGACGTGACGGACAAGAATGCGTCCCGCCGGGAGGCTGTAGCCCGGGGCAAGGTTCTCATGAAGCCGGAAACGGCGCGGGCCATCGAGAAGCAGACCATCGCCAAGGGAGATGTATTCGCCGTCGCGAAGATCGCCGGCGTCATGGCAGCCAAGAGAACAAGTGACCTCATTCCGCTGTGTCACCCTATCGAGATCACGGCCGTCGATGTGACCTTTTGCACCGACGCCGGCCTCGGCGAGATCGAGATCGAGGCTACGGTCCGCACGCTGGGCCGGACCGGCGTTGAAATGGAGGCCCTTACGGCCGTCAGCGCAGCGGCGCTCACCATCTACGACATGTGCAAGGCCGTGGACCGGGGAATGATCCTGGCGGACATCCGGCTGATGCTGAAAAAAGGCGGAAAGAGCGGAACCTACCGGCGAAAGGAATAACGACAGCACTCCCGTTGCACGAACCCATGCCGACCCGGACCTACACAATCACCAGGGCACTTGTCCTGCCGCTTGCCTTGAATGGCCTGCTTTTGCTGGCGGTCTTTGTTTTGACCTTTTTCCGGCAGGGGACGGCCATCGAGAGAGTTCTCCTGATGGCGGCCTTCATTCCCATCGCCGTCATTGCGGTCGAATCATCGCTGCGCAAGATCGAGGTGAGTGACACAGGATTTGCGCTCTCGAAGTTTTTCAAGCGGAGAACCTTCAACTGGCCGGACATTACCCACGTCGGGGCCCTTGCAGTCCGGAAGAAGATCTACCTGGTACTGTCGACAACGAAAGGGTTCTACGTCCTGTCCAATGCCTATGGTCAGTTCGGCGCGCTGGTCCGGGATTTCATGGACCACGTCGAGGCCGAACGGGTCGAGGACGGTGCAAAGGAAATTCTCACAGCATCGGTCGAGAATCGCTCGAACATCATCGCAGCCTGGATCTCGGCAGTGATCCTGATGGCCGTTGCCGTCATGAAGATGTTAGCCTGAAGCGGGATCAACAACCGGCAAAGCCTCTGCCGGAAACAACAGAATAAGGACACGGCGCTCATGAAGGCTCAGCAACCGCGCAAAACGGCATCCACTCTTCCCGGCATTGACGAAGTCCTCGAGAAGAAACTCGAAGAGCTTGTCATCGTCCTCTCGGCAGGCCAGGGGACCAAAAGCCAGGTATACGACGAGATCCTTTCCCTCGTGGAGCGGGGGCTGCTCCGGATCGCTCTGAAGCGCAACAAGAACGTTAAATCGGCGGCGGCGGCCTACCTGGGAATCAACCGCAACACGTTCCAGAAGAAGATGACCACGCTGGGGATATCCTGCGGAAAAATGAAATAGGAACTCTCAGGTCCCCCACATGCCACTTGCCAGCGTGATTTGCGGCCGCCACGTTTTCAGCCTTTCTCCATCCGACTCGAAACCAGGGATTATGGGAAACGGGGGCGCTTTGCGTGAAGAAGGGTGTCCATGATGAGAGTCGGCGTTCTGGCCCTTCAGGGGGCCTTCCGCGAACATATCCGGATGTTGAAGTCTCTGGGCGTCGAGACCATGGAGATCCGCCTGCCGGTAGAGCTTGGCGAGGTGGACGGCCTGATCATCCCGGGCGGCGAAAGCACGACGATGCGAAAGCTCATGGCGGATTACGGGCTTATTGACAGCGTCAAGGGGTTCGCGGCAGCCGGCAAACCCGTTTTCGGCACCTGCGCGGGACTCATCGTCATGGCAGACCGAATCAACGGGAAAAAGCAGGAGCTCCTGAACCTGATCGACATCGACGCGGAACGCAACGCCTACGGTCGCCAGGTGGAAAGCCGAGAGGCGGATATTCCCGGCAAGGTTTTCGGGGAGAATCTCTTTCATGCGATCTTCATCCGGGCGCCCCGGATTCTGGGTTCTGGCCCCGGGGTGGAGGCGCTGGCTCTCTATGAGGGCCAGGTAGTGCTCGCCAGGCAGAAGAACATCCTTGTCGCCACGTTCCACCCCGAACTGACTGGCGATGCAAGGGTCCACAAGCTTTTTTTGCAAATGCTTGCCCGTAGGGCATAATAATGGAGATGCTCCGGAGGTAAAAACCTTCCGGCACCAAGAGATGGGATGACGACGGAACTTCCGAAAAAAATCATGACGCTGCTCGACAAGGGAGTGTCCATCCCTTGCCCATCGACCGTCGTGGTCGGCGATGAAGTCAGGGAGGAGCGCATTTTTGCGAAGGGCACCGTCCTCTATCCGGGAACCCGCCTTGTCGGCGAAAAGACCCTGATCGGCCCCGGCGCGAAACTTGGCTTCGAATCTCCCGTGACCCTCGTGGATTGCCGCCTTGGCCCCGACGTGGAGCTCAAGGGCGGCTTCTTTTCCCGTTCCGTCTTTCTTGCCCGCTCCTCGATGGGTTCAGGCGCACAGGTGAGGGAAGGATGCCTCCTCGAAGAAGAGGCCTCGGGCGCCCACACGGTGGGACTAAAGCAGACGATCCTGTTGCCCTTCGTCACGCTGGGAAGCCTCATCAATTTCTGCGACTGCCTCATGGCCGGAGGAACAAGCCGAACGAATCACAGCGAAGTCGGAAGCTCATACATCCACTTTAACTTCACGCCCAACGGGGACAAGGCCACGGCGTCGCTCATCGGCGATGTCCCGCGAGGCGTGATGATGCGACAGGCTCCGATCTTCCTGGGAGGCCAGGGCGGCCTCGTGGGGCCTGTGAGGCTGGGCTACGGCACGGTCATCGCCGCAGGAACGGTATGGGAAGAGGACTGCCCCCAGGGGGGGATGCTCCTGAAGGGGTCGGCCCTGCGATCCGAACGTTCCCATCACCCTGGTCTTTACTGCGAAGTGCAGCGAAAGGTCGCCAACAACCTCCTCTACATCGGAAACCTCGCGGCACTTCGGCAATGGTACACGCACGTCCGCAGGCCTTTCCTGCAAACCCGGGAAGGGGGTGCCGCACTCTACGAGGGTGCCTTGGAGATCCTCGACGGCGCTGTGGAAGAGCGAATCGTCCGGCTTCGCGCCCTGGCCGCAAAGATGGAGGAATCCATTCTCGTCGCCGGGAAGCTCCGGTCGGACAAGACGAGAGCGGCCCAGACGGGGCAGAAACGAGAGCTCCTGCAGAACTGGCCTGAAGCGGAGAAAAGGCTTGCGGGCCTCGCCGACGATTCCATCGGGGAAAACGGGCGAAGGCACTTTCTGAACATCATCGATGAGCGGCTTTCGAAAGGAGCCGTTGACTATATCGATTTCATCCGGGCCCTGGATCGGGAATCTGCCGATGCCGGTACGGCCTGGCTTCAGTCTGTGGTAGACCACTGCCTATCCCGAGCCCTGGAAGCCCTTCCCTCCTTTCACAGGGGTAAGGCGACGCTCCTGAGAAACGGAACGTGGCCGTCTACAGAATGAACCCGGGGTGAGAAGGGCCTGAGAGGAACCCATGATTGCACAGTCCATGAAGCGGCTCTTTACCTCTTTCGTGCGGTGGCATCTCCTTGTCGGTCGCAACCCCCGGCAGGCTCCTCCCTTTTCCATCATCCTTTTCCCGGCGCACACGGCGGTTTTTTGCTGCGGCATTGCCGGCATCGTGGCCGTCAAAAAGGGACCGGTGCATCGCGGTGTCGACGCCGGCGCAAACCTCGCACAGTGTTTCGCCGAAATCCGCCGGGCGCCCCTATCCAGGGTGACCGCGGGGAAGATCAAGCCTGAGGGGTATCTTTCCGGTGACGACCCCCTTCGGCAGATGGAGCAGGATCTCGTCCTGCTGAGACAGGAGCCTCACTTCGAAATTCTTTTCTTCAATCCGGGCAAAGCAGCGGCCCTTCAGGCCATCGTCCCCGAAATGGCTGCTTTCCTTGCCGGGGAGGAGCAGCTCCTGGAAGCCGAGGCGGGATCGTTTGCCACGGCACAGATGGAAATCATCAACCGCCGAATCCTCCTCCTCAAGGACATTCTCTGGGGCCTCGAAAAAGACATCCTCGACAATATCGGGGGAATTCTGTACCTGGCCAATGCTGATCGCGTCGACGCACTCACCCCGGAAAGCTTCGTCAAGTTTTCCCGGCTCAATTTTCTTCTGAACTGCATCGATCGGCTGGAGGTGAGGGGACGGGACTCGGCGGGAATCCAGTTCTCTTTTGTGCTGAAAGACAAGGATGCTTTGGAAAGGACGATCGAGACGGTGAGAGGCGAGGGCCTTCACGAAGACTTCCTTCGACGTTCCGTCAAGCAGGATCTCCTGAACGGCTCCATCCTCATGGCCGATCATCGCCACCCTGATGACGGCGTCTACCTTTCCTTCGTCTACAAGACGGCCTCCATCATCGGCAAGCTCGGCGAAAACGTGCGCAAGCTCCGCGAAGCCATCCGCGAGGATCGCATCTTTCACGCCTTCGCCCGCGAGGGAACCCTCTCCGACTCGGTCTTTGCCCACACCCGCTGGGCCTCCGTGGGATCCATCACCGAGGAGAACTGCCACCCCATCAACAGCCACACTTTTTTTACGGATGGCTCCAACGGAACTCTCCCGCCGGCCGGGTTCTGCTCGATCCCCGAACCGATTGCCGGGCAATTCGCCGATGTATTCGTCCCGGGGATGAAGTTCTACCCCGCATACGGGCCCGGCCACTGGACGATCAGCGTTGTCCTCAACGGGGACATCGACAACTACCAGATGCTCCGCTCCTTCCTTGAATCGGCCTACCATTACGAGATCGCCCCCGAGGTCACGTCGGACACGAAGGTGATCCCCCTGCAGGTCGAGCGCTACCTCGCCGGGGGAAAAACCATCGAGGAGGCCTTCCGGCTGGCCGTGAACGATTTCGAGGGTTCCCATGCCATCGCACTCACCAGCAACGTGGCGCCGGGAAAGATTTTCCTCGCCCTGAAAGGGAGCGGCCAGGCTCTTTTCGTCGGCCTGCGCGAGGACCAGTACCTGTTCGCCTCGGAGCTCTACGGCCTCGTGGAGGGCACATCGCGCTTCATCAAAATGGACGGCGAGAAGCCCCGCGACCCCGATGCTCCCGATTCCTCCGGACAGATATTCGTCCTCGATCAGCACTCGGTCGGCGGGCTTGCGGGGATCCGCGCCTTCTATTACGACGGTCATCCCGTCAAACTGACGGAAGCCATGGTCCAGAAGGCCGAGATCACCACCCGCGACATCGACCGGGGCGCCTTCCCTCACTTCTTCCTCAAGGAAATTACCGAATCCGCCCAGTCGGTCCGCAAGACCCTGCGCGGCAAGTACCGCATCGAAGAGAAAAAGGACGGCGGGAAGAAAGTCCGCTTCAACCTCGGGCAGGATATCCTCCCGGAGGCCTTCGTGAAGAAACTCAAGGCAAAGAAGCTTCGCCGGATCTTCGTCATCGGCCAGGGCACGGCCGCCGTGGCCGGCCAGGCCATCGCCGACGGCTTCAGCAGGTACTTGCAGGGTGCGCCCCTCAGCATCCTCGGGAAGAAGGCATCGGAAATGAGCGGCTTCTATCTCAGCGACGATCTCTCGGACACGCTCGTCGTCGCCGTGACCCAGTCGGGAACCACAACGGACACGAACCGCGCCGTGGCCATGGCAGGAGAGCGGGGCGCCACGATCCTCTCCATCGTGAACCGCCGCCAGTCCGACATCACGACGAAGTCCCACGGCGTCTTCTACACGAGCGACGGCCGCGACATCGAGATGTCGGTGGCCTCCACGAAGGCGTTCTATTCGCAGATCGTGGCGGGGTACGTGCTGGCGCTTGCCTTTGCGCAGATCCTCAAAACCCGCCCCGACGCGTTCATCGCCGCCGAGCTGCAGATTCTGGAACAGGCGCCGGCCCTCATGCAGCAGGTGCTGGAGAAAAAGGACGAGATTCGGCGCTCGGCCGAGAGGGTTGCCAGGCAGAAGAAATACTGGGCCGTCGTGGGCAGCGGACCCAACAAGGCCTCGGCCGATGAGATCCGCATCAAGCTTTCGGAGTTGTGTTACAAGACCATCTCGTCGGACTTCATCGAAGACAAGAAGCACATCGACCTCTCCTCGGAACCCCTGATCCTCGTCTGCGCAGCCGGCAATCCCGAAACGGTCGTGGGCGACGTGATCAAGGACACGGCGATTTTCAAGGCCCACAAGGCCTCGGTCGTCGTCTTCACCGAGGAAGGAGAGCCCCGATTCGACCGGATCGCTGACTCGGTGATCCACGTCCCGAGAGCGCCCATGCCGCTTCCGGTGATCCTGAACACCCTGGCCGGGCACCTTTGGGGATACTATGCCGCCTCGTCGATTGACGACGACGCTGCCTTCTTCCGCGAGTTTCGCAACGAACTCAGTCTTGCCGTCGTCGAGCAGGACCACAAAAACTACACCCTCTACCAGCGGATCCTTGACCGCAACCTGCATCGAGTGCTGAAGGATTTCTCGGAGCAGTTCCACGAGCGCAAGAACCACGGTGGCTTCAGCCTGATGAACGCCCGTACGATGACGGACATTTCGCTTCTGACAAAGTACGTGGCGGGGAAGCTCCCCCTGGAGGATTTCTGGGGCGACTTTGGCGAGGGCGACGGCAATGCCTCGCCCATTGAACTGCTCAATATCTCCTTCGGCCAGGCCATCGACGAGCTGTCCCGTCCCATCGATGCCATCCGCCACCAGGCCAAGACGGTCACCGTCGGAACCAGCCGCAAGGAAGAAATGATCCGGGGCGTTCTCTTCGATCTGCTCGCCAGCCTCAAATTCGCCCCCAAAAACCTCAAGACCGATAACAGCCTTGCCCTCGAGCGCGTCCAGAAGGCCGTCACCGGTGTGCGGGGTTATACCCTCTACGAGATCGGCAACCTCGATGAAGAAGGGGATCCTACAGACGACACGACGATCTCCATTGTGAATCGCGGTGGAGTTTCCGTTGGAATGATCTCCCGGGCGGAGACCTCGAAAACCCTCATCGGCACGAAGCGCACCATCGTCCGCACCGGGAACCTTTACGTGGGCCTGGGGCGTGTGGACGGAAGACCGCTGGTTATCGTTCCACTGCTCAAGAGCAGCGATGGGGTGAGCGGGCTCCTTCTCGTCCACGTGGACTTCAATGCAGCCCTGACAGCCGCCGACAAGATGGAGATCCTGGGCGACCGATACCGCGATATCCGCAATCTTGTGAACGAGTACAATATCCCCTGGGACGATGCCTATCTCGGGGGGCTTCCCATCGAGATCCTGCTCGGCGAGTCCGTTGAGTTTGTCGCCGCCAAGATCCGGAAAACGTTGGGTCCAACGAAGGAGGGAACACCGGCATGATCGCGATTCTCGATTTCGGATCCCAGTACAACCAGCTCATCGCCCGGCGCGTCCGGGAATGCCGCGTGTACTGCGAGATTCTCAATCACGATGTCTCCCCCGCCGAACTCAAGGCCCGGAAGGTGGAAGGCATCATCCTTTCGGGAGGGCCCGCCAGCATCTTCGACAAGGGCGTGCCGAAGTGCAACGAGGGAATCTTCACCCTGGGCGTACCCGTACTTGGAATCTGCTACGGTGCGCAACTCATGGCGCACGCTCTGGGCGGGACGGTCACCGCCTCAGCCCTCCGGGAATACGGGCCCGCGGATCTCCGGCTCAACAACCGGGGAAAACATTCCCTGCTGTTTGCCGGCCTCGAGGAGAAACAACGGATATGGATGAGCCACGGCGACCGGGTGACGAAGCTTCCCCGGGGATTTTCAATAGCCGGAACCACGGAGAACTGTCCCGTAGCCGTCATGGAAAACCCAAGGCAAAAGCTCTACGGCGTCCAGTTCCACCCCGAAGTGCACCACACGGTCAACGGCATCGCCGTCATCCAGAACTTTCTCTTTCGGGTCTGTGGCTGCAGCCCCACCTGGACCATGGGCTCCTTCATTGAGGAAAACATCCAGCGGATCCGCGAGCAGGTGGGCAACGAGCGCGTGCTCTGCGCGCTCTCGGGCGGTGTGGATTCGTCGGTGCTTGCCGTACTCCTCCACAAGGCCATCGGGAAAAAGCTCACATCCATTTTCGTGGACAACGGCCTTTTGCGGGAAAACGAGGTGGAGGAGGTCGTTTCCACCTTCCGGGACCAGTACCACCTGAACTTTCGACTTGCGCGGGCAGGCGAGCGGTTTCTCCGGAAGCTGCGCAACGTCACCGATCCCGAGCGTAAGCGTAAAATCATCGGCCGTGAGTTCATCGCCGTTTTCGATGAGGAAGCGAAGAAACTGGGCAAGGTCAAATTTCTCGCCCAGGGGACGCTTTACCCCGATGTCATCGAGAGCACATCCTCCTTCGGGGGACCCTCCGCCGTCATCAAGAGCCACCACAACGTGGGAGGCCTTCCCGCAAAGCTCAAGATGTCGCTCGTAGAGCCGCTGCGTGTCCTCTTCAAGGACGAAGTACGGGAACTCGGCCGTGAGTTGGGGCTTCCCGAGTCCCTCGTCGGGCGGCATCCTTTCCCCGGGCCTGGCCTGGCCGTGCGCATCCTGGGCCCCATCACGAAGGACAAGCTCGCCGTCGTCCGCAAGGCCGACGCCATCCTCCGCGAAGAGATCTGGAAGGCGGGCCTCTTCAATCACGTCTGGCAGGAGCTGGCGGTGTTGCTTCCCGTCAAGACGGTGGGGGTCATGGGCGACGGGCGGACGTACGAGAACGTGATCGCCGTCCGGGCCGTCACGAGTACCGATGGCATGACGGCCGACTGGGTGCGCTTTCCCCACGAAGTCCTCGAGCGTATCTCCAGCCGTATCGTCAATGAGGTCAAGGGCGTCAACCGTGTCGTCTACGACATCAGCTCCAAACCGCCGAGCACGATCGAATGGGAATGACAGGCTCGAGGATCAAGGCGTGAGGTTCGAGGTTTTTTCCGTCCTCGACTCTCATTCCTCGGACCTCGATCCTGATGTCATGGAATAAGAGCTGTAAACGGGGAGTCTCAACCTACGATTATCGAAGGCCTGACAGAAAGGATTTCTGCATGAGAACGAAACACATCTTCATCACCGGCGGCGTTCTGTCCTCCCTGGGCAAAGGACTCGCGGCGGCCTCCATCGGCTGCCTGCTCGAAGCGCGGGGCCTCCGCGTGACGAACATAAAGCTCGACCCCTACATCAACGTCGACCCCGGCACGATGAACCCCTTCCAGCACGGCGAGGTCTTCGTCACCGACGACGGCGCCGAGACGGACCTCGATCTGGGCCACTACGAGCGCTTCACAAGCTCGAAGCTGGGCAAACTCAACAACCTCACGACGGGCCAGGTCTATTTCTCCGTCATCACCAAGGAACGCCGCGGCGACTACCTGGGCGGCACCGTCCAGGTAATTCCCCACATCACCAACGAGATCAAGGACTACATCCACCGGGCCTCGGAAGGCTGCGATGTCGCCATCGTCGAGATCGGCGGGACCGTAGGCGACATCGAAGGTCTGCCGTTTCTCGAAGCGGCCAGGCAGTTCCGCTTCGATGTGGGCAAGCAGAACGCGACGTTCATCCATCTCACCTGGGTTCCCTTCCTGAAAACGGCAGGCGAGGTGAAGACAAAGCCTTCCCAGCACAGTGTGGCAGCCCTGCGCCAGATCGGTATCCAGCCGGATATTCTCCTGTGCCGCACCGAAAACTACCTCGCCGACGATATCAAGAAAAAGCTCGCGCTCTTCTGCAACGTTGAGGTAGAGGCCGTCTTCACGGCCAAGGACGTGGAGCACATCTACGACGTGCCGCTCATGTTCCATCAGCAGGGCGTGGACGACAAGATTGTGAACCTTCTCAACATCTGGACGGGCCAGCCCCGTCTCGGTGAGTGGGAAGAGATGGTCGCGCGAATGAAGAACCCCAAACACGAGGTCACGATCGCCATTGTCGGCAAGTACGTCAACCTCGTGGACTCCTACAAGAGCCTCAACGAGGCCCTGGCTCACGGCGGGATCGCCAACGACGCCCGCGTGAAGCTCATTTTCACGGATTCGGAGAAGATCGAGAAGGAAGGTGTGGGCGACAAGTTCAAGGACGTTGACGGGATCCTCGTTCCCGGCGGCTTTGGCAACCGAGGAATCGAGGGCAAAATCCAGGCCATCCACTACGCCCGGACACACAAGATCCCCTTCTTCGGAATCTGCCTGGGCATGCAGGTAGCCGTCATCGAGTTCGCCCGCAACGTTGCCCAGATGAAAAAGGCCAACAGCACCGAATTTGACGAGGAGACGCCCTACCCGGTCATCGATTTCCTGCCCGAGCAGCGCCAGGTCACGGACAAGGGGGCCTCCATGCGCCTCGGATCCTACCCCTGCGTCCTCGACAGCAAGTCCTTTGCCTTCAGCGCTTACTGTGACCGGGAAATCGAGGAGCGGCACCGCCACCGGTACGAATTCAACAACGACTTCCGGGAAACGCTCACGAAGAAAGGCCTCCGGGTCACGGGAACCTCGCCGGACAAGCGGCTCGTGGAAATTGTCGAGGTTCCCGATCATCCCTGGTTTTTAGGCTGCCAGTTCCACCCCGAGTTCAAATCCAAGCCCCGCAAGCCCCATCCGCTGTTTGCGGCCTTCATCAAGGCTTCGCTCCAGGCAAAACTGCAGAAGGCAAAACCCGGCAAGAAGAAAAAAGGGGCATAGGGTCAAGAGCACAAGAAAGGCGGCCCAGGCGTGTCGCGCCGCAACCGATTTGACAAACTTTTTTTGCTTGGCACAATGAGTACGGCAGGGTGTCAATCGACCTGGTGGGCTTCCAGAAACATCGCCTTTTCAAGAGAATTGAAGAAATTCTGATAGGGCTTGGGATCCGTGACAGGCCCCCTCTGATATTCCGCATTCACCCTTACCATAAGCTGCTTCTCGCCCCGCGGCCGTACCGTCACGGTGACCCTCAGGGTGGCAGGCACCTGCATTTGCATCGAGTCGCCCCGCCCCTTGCTGGCCGTGATGACCCCGAGGGTGTAATCGGCCCTGTCGAGCATAAAGCCGAGATCCTGCAGGGTCGCGATGATGGCCCGCATCGTCTTTTCCTTGTCCGTCGTGTCGAAGGCGCGCGACTGGATGCTTCGCAGTTGGACCTGGCTCGTGTCCGTGTCGAGCAGGCGGTCGTGGGTCGTCGCGCAAGCTGCCAGCAGGAGCAGCGGGATCAGCAGCAGGAGCTTCCTGTAAAATCGGTCAGATATCATGGGCCTCCAGGAACAATGCCTTCGACAATTTCTCAAAGAAGGACTGATAGATTTGCGGGTCGTTCAATGCTTCCATTTTCTTCAGGCGGTGCTCGGCATCAAACACGACGCGCTCAAAGACCACGCGGACGGCGACCTGCCTGCCGCTTTCGCCGACATGCCGGGTCGTGACAAAAGCCTTCATGATCTGGTCCTTGTCGGGCGGTATGGTTACACCTAAAAAGACACCGACGATAAAGACGGACCACTGCGCTGCATCGGTTGCATCACGCTCCTTCGAGGCGGTCAGGATCCCGAGCTTCGTTTCGGATTCATCGATGTTGAAGCCCGTATCCTGCAGCAGCGCCGCACAGGTCTTGAGAATTTTCTGCTCATCCGCCGTCTCGAAGCGCCGCGTCTGCAGCTGCCGCTGGGCGAGCATCTCCGGCGTCAGGGTCAGGTCCACCTCCGGCGTGACCGCGGCACAGCCGGCCAGGAGAAGCAGTCCTGACAGCAGAATCTTACGGATGCGGCGATGCCGGCTCATATCGATCAGAACGATGACGAACGGTACGCAAAGTCTCGGACTTTTTTCTGCTCGTCGAATTTGACGATCACCGTGAGCGATTTCTGCGTCGTGGAACTGGCGCCGGCGCTCTGCCCTGCCAGGCCACCTCCCCCGCTGGAACCACCCGTCAGGATGCCAAGGATCAGGGCTGAGCCTGACGAGTAGACGCTCTCTGTCGAGATCCGGTCGTAGACCCAGACCTCCCGGCCCTTCTCGTCCGTTGTCACGATATTTGGGGAGCCTAGGACCTCCGCAACCTGGGCGCCTGACATCCCCACTCGAATCTCGCGCTGCACCGTGCCAACGGTGAGCTTGTCGGCCTCGCGGGCCTTTTGCACCTCCGCCGCGTGCATGGAAGCACAACCTGCCAACAGGATAATCGCAATGACCAGCATAACAGGATTCCAGCGTTGCATGTGTCCCTCCCGCTTTTCTGATTGACTTCAGATACCGAACAGCTCCGGGGGTATTCCAATCGTCCGACCGATATCTTGACCGGGCCCGGTTATTTGTCAAGGGATTTTCTGCCGCCAATATTCTCGGTGGATTATTGCGGCTGTCTGCGTATAATGAAGGAACGTATGCACCAACTTAGGGATCGGATGAAGGCTCCTCCCTGCCAGTTCAGCGAGATCGCCGGAAAGATCAAGTCGCTCTCCATTGATGTGCGCACGGCATTATCGACGGAAGAGCTTGGCGCACGACTGAAGGCCTTCTTCGGAAAAGACGGTCTCGGCCTGAAATTGAAGACGCATAGCCCCGATGGCCTGACCTTCGAGGACGGCGCGGGAATTGTGACAGCCGCGTTTTTTGCGGAAGGGGATAAGACCCGCCTCCGCATCGTAACGAATGGCTGGGCCGTCGCGGTAAAGAAGTTCGTCGCAGAGCTGCCGTGATTCGAAGCCCCGGCTTCCTTTCTGTTTTTCTTCTTTCTTCCACCTCATTTTTTTGGCGCGAATGTTGCAAAACATCCGCCCGGAATCATTTCTGCCGGATATCCGTGCAGGGTTATGTTAATTCAGAATAATCCAGAAAAGAGGAGGCAGGAGAAAACATGAAGAAAGTATGGATCGGACTGCTGATCGTCGCGTTGACTGCCGGTTTCGCCCTGGCACTGGGCAAAGGGACAACCAAGGAAGCACAGGCTTTGCTGGGAAAGGCCGTCGAGTTCTACAAGGCAAACGGCCAGGCCAAGGCCTTCGAGGCTTTCAACGATACCAAGGGTAAGTTCGTGGATCGTGACCTCTATATTTATGTAGCGGACATGAGTGCAAAGATCCTCTCCCACGGGGCAAATGCCGCACTCATCGGAAAAGTCCTCTGGGATCTGAAGGATTCCGATGGAAAGCAATTCCTGAAGGAAATGGTCGAGAAAGCGAAAAGCTCGCCAAGCGGCTCCGTAGACTACAAGTGGACGAACCCGACGACGAAAAAGGTAGAGGCGAAAGTCGTTTTCTATCAGAAAGTGGGAGACGTCATCATCACCTGCGGTGCCTACAAGTAACAGCAAGAACGCGGGTCGGACGGGAAACCATCCCGTCCGATTCCCACATCGACAGGAGAAGGGAAAGATGATCAACATTCTTCGCAACCTGAAGCTGGCCAAAAAACTCCTGATCGGTCCCGTGGCCGTCGCTTTGTTCATGCTGCTCCTAGCCGGAGGAACCTATTACGGCCTGTCCAGCCAGAAGGAAGCCATAGATGACATCTACAACAACCATTTTCAGGGATACCAGAACAGCTCCGAGATCAGCCGCGGCATCGCGAATGTCCATGCCAATCTCTACAAAGTGATCAGCTGGGCCGGCGCAAATTATGAAGCCGCCAAGGTGGATGCCCTGGGAAAAGAGCAGAAGGCATCCATGGAGAAGACCATCGCCTTCGTGCAGACCGTTCTGAAAAACCCTCAGCTCACGTCGGACGAGAAAAAACTCTACGAAACTACTCTGACGCAACTTTCGGGATATCGGGAGCCGGCTTTGGGCATCCTTGACGTCGCCGCAGTGGATGTGAACGGGGCAGCCCTGTTCATGACGGTGACCGATGAGAGATACCAGGTGCTCAGCAAAACCCTGCTGGCGCTCATGGCCCTGGAGAACCGGCTGGGCAAGGAAGAATACGAGAACTCCATCAAGAACTCCAGCCGGTTGATGACCGCCTATGCCGTGGTGCTCGTTCTGGTGATCCTCTCTTCGATCCTGATCACGCTCGTGATGTCGAGACTGATTACAGGGCCTGTCAAGGAGACGGTGGCGGCGATCAGGAGAGTGGCCGAAGGGGATCTGACCCAGGACATCCGGATCTTGTCCAAGGACGAGATCGGCGAGCTGGCCGATTCCGTAAACACGATGCGCAAAAATATGGGAGACGCGGTGGGACAGTCCATGTCCATCGCAGTGGTCCTTTCGGATTCTTCGTCGGAGCAGGCGGGTTCCATAGAGGAAACATCGTCCTCCCTGGACGAGATGGCTTCCATGACCATGAAAAATGCCGACAACACATCGGAGGCAAACAACCTCATGATGGTGGTTCGGGAAGCGATTGAGAAATCAAACAACGCGATGATGGAATTGACCCGGTCCATGAAGGATATCGCCAGTGCAAGCGAGGAGACTCAGAAGATCATCAAGAACATCGACGAGGTGGCTTTTCAGACGAATCTTTTGGCCCTGAACGCAGCCGTCGAAGCCGCGCGGGCCGGAGAAGCCGGGGCGGGTTTTGCGGTGGTGGCCAATGAAGTCCGCAATCTGGCCTTGAGGGCAACCGATTCGGCCAAGAACACGGCGAACCTCATCCAGGATATCGTCAACAAGGTGCGGGGTGGCGAGAAACTGGTCACGGTAACCAATGACGCGTTCGGCAGCGTCATCAGCAGTTCAAGAAAGGTGCAGGAACTGATGGAGGAGATTGCCGCGGCCTCCCGGGAGCAGTCCGACGGGATCAATCAGATCAACAGCGCCGTCGCGGACATGAACAGGGTTACCCAGCAGAATGCTGCCAATGCAGAAGAACTGGCGTCGGTCATGGCGACATTCAAAGTCGAAAACGATCACCGGGAAGCGCAAAGGTATCGTCTGAAAAAGGGCAAGGAAACGTCAAGACCGGAAGATTTCAAAAGCCGGGACGCAGATCCTCTCCTTCTTCAGAAGGAATCTCAGGCGTTCTGAACCGCAGTTTCCCTAAACTCTACCCCATGGGAAAAAACAAAAGGATCGGGAAAGACATTTCCCGATCCTTTTTCGCTGGTTCTTTCGTGTTGGCTCTTTCACCTACACCCTACACGCCACACCCTACCCCCTGGCTTTTCATGCCCGCACGTCTACAATCAGTCTCCCCCGGATCTTTCCGGCCAGCAGATCGGCCGAGTATCTCGGGAGATCGCTCAGCGTGATGATCGAAGGGGTGATGCTTTCAAGGGCCGACGCAGGCAGATCCCTCACCAGGCGGGACCAGGCCGTTTTGCGCCGATGGATCGGGCACATGACGGAGTCGACACCGCGAAGACTCACAGCCCTGAGTATAAAGGGCATGACCGTTGTCGGCAGATCGGTGCTGCCGGCCATTCCGCAGTTCGCCACACATCCCCCGTATTGCATTTCGGCCAGCACCCGCGCCAGGACTTTTCCGCCGACCGTGTCAATGGCACCGATCCAGCGCTGGGTCTCCAGCGGCCTCGGCATCTCGCTCCACTCGTCCCCTCCGATGAGATCCGTCACGCCCAGCTTCTGCAGATAGGCATGGGTATGCTCCTGACCGGCAGCCGTCAGAGCTGCAACCCGATAGCCCAGGTTGGAGAGAATGGACACGGCCACGCCTCCAACCCCGCCGGCAGCACCGGTGATGAGAATCGTCCCGCCTCCGGGCTTGATCCCGGCTTCTTCAAGTGTCATGACGCAGAGCATCGCCGTAAAGCCGGCCGTGCCGATGGCCATGGCATGACGCGTATCCAGCCCTTCGGGGAGCGGCACGAGCCAGTTGGATTTGACTCGGGCACGCTGGGTATAACCGCCCCAGTAGCGCTCGCCCACACTCCAGCCCGTGAGAACGACCTTGTCGCCCTCCTTGTAGAAGGGGGACTTCGACTCGAGGACCGTTCCTGCCAGATCGATACCGGGCACCATGGGGTACTCCCGGACAATCTTTCCGACGCCGGTGATGGCCATTGCATCTTTGTAGTTGAGGGAAGAGTACTCAACGGCTACGAGCACGTCGCCTTCAGGAAGATCACCGATCGTCAACTGCTCGACGGCGTGACGGGTATTCCCACCCTCCATCCTCAGGACCATTGCCTTGAACGTATCGGCCATTTCTCCTCCCTTTTGCGTTTCGGCTCGCGTCGTCTGTTTCGTGCGTTCGTCTATTTCGTCTATTTCGTTTGTTCGTTGATTTCGTTCCTTATGGCTTTTTCTTTCACTCTACCCTCTGCCCTCAACCCTCCACCCCATCTTGGCCTTGAGGCTTTCGGCATCAGCCCTGCTCCTCCATTTTCTCGGGCCGCTGCTCGAACTCGTCGCTCCGGATGAACTGAATGGCATTTTTGAAAATGGCCAGCCCCATTCCTTCCTCGGGCAGATCTTCTCTCGTCCAGCGGGGATGGTTCGTGCAGTGCGTATAGGCCTCGGGATGCGGCATCATCCCAAAGAGTCGGCCCGTTTCGTTGCAGATTCCGGCAACGGCATCAACGGCGCCGTTCGGATTTGCTGGATATTCCCGCGTGGGTTTGTCGCTTCCCTCCGTGCAATAGCAGGCAACCACCTGGTTCTGCCTGTGAAGCCGTTTCAGGATCGGAGCGCTTTTGGCCATGAACTTGCCCTCGCCGTGGCGAACGGGAAGGTAGATTTTCTTGAGCCCACTTGTGAAGACGCAGGGCGACTTGTCGTTGACTGCAAGCCAGACCCAGCGGTCCTCGAAACGGCCCGAGTCGTTGAAGGAGAGCGTCACCGTCTGCTTGAAGTACTCGCCGTCGAAGGCCGGGAGGATGCCGAGCTTGACCATGAGCTGGAAGCCGTTGCAGACGCCGAGGATCAGTTTTCCATCGTTGATGAACCGGAGAAACTCGTCCCGGAGCGGCTCGCCGCTTCCCCTGACCTTCGCGTGGATGATCCGGTTGGCGCCTGCCTTGGCCGAACCCAAGTCGTCGCCGTCCAGAAACCCGCCGGGCAGGTTCAGAAAGTGATAGTCGTCGAGGCGCTTCTCGCCGTTCAGAATCTCGTGGATGTAGACAATGTCCACCTCGTCCGATCCCGCCAGCCTGCAGGCATGGGCCATCTCCCTCTCGCAGTTCGTCCCGTTTCCCGTCAGTACGATCGATTTTACTATTCTAGGCATCTCTTCCTTCCCTGTCTTACAAATGCGTTCAATCGAAATCTCTAAAATCGCAGCGTCCTCTGCCACGCTTCCTTCAAATCCTCGATTTTCTCCTCGAGGATCAAGCCTCCCGCAAGACCTTTCACGCGGAAGACTCCCCCGGCCGCCACCGTCCCGACACAGGCACAGGTGCTGCCGGCAAGCGCGGCTTCGAATGCAGCCTGCTTCGCGGGACGCACGGTCACGACGAAGCGGCTCTGGGACTCCGAGAAAAGGACCTCGTCATCCCGGGTGACCCCGCTTGCGGGAACCAAGGCCAGATCGACGTCCATGCCGAGCCCGCCGGAGAAAGCCGTCTCGGCCAGGGCCACGCCAAGGCCCCCATCGGAACAATCATGGCAGGAGGCCACGAGCCCCTCGCGAATAGCCTTCGAAAGGGCTGTGTAGAGTTCCATCGCGCGCCCTGCATTTACCTTCGGCACATCGTTGCCGACCGTTTCGTGCATGGCGTACCACTCGGAGCCGCCCAGCTCCCGGTACGTCTCGCCCAGCACGTAGACCCGATCGCCTGCGCGCTTGGCATCCATGGTCACGGCCTTTCGCACGTCCTCGATGCGGCCGATGACCGAAAAGAGCAGCGTTGGCGGGATGGAGATCTTCGTATCGCCGATCTGGTAGTCGTTTTTCATGCTGTCCTTGCCGGAGATGCAGGGAACGCCGTAAATGCGTGTCATTTCGTAAAGGGCAAGGTTGGCCCGCACGAGCTGCGCGAGCTTGTACTGGCCGTCAGGCGTCTTCTCCGACTGGACGGGGTCGCACCAGCAGAAGTTGTCGAGCCCCGCCAGCCGCTCCAGCGTGCCGCCCACGGCGACGGCGTTGCGCACCGCCTCGTCGATGGCGCAGGCCGCCATGTGATAGGCGTCGATGTCGCTGTAGCGCGGGCAGATGCCGTTGGCCACGACCACTCCTTCATAGGACTCGAGCACCGGCCTGACAACGGCGGCGTCGCTCGGACCGTCGTTGGCCGCGCCCGTCAGCGGCTTCACAACACTTCCGCCCTGGACCTCGTGGTCGTACTGCCGCACGACGGACTCCTTGCTGCAGATGTTAAGCCGCGAAAACATCGCCTTCAGGGCCCTGCCGTAGTCGGCAGGCTCCGGGACGTCCGGCTCCGGGTGCCTCGGAGGAATCCAGCGAGCGGTCAGCTTCATCTGGGGAACTCCGTCGTGGAGGAATTCCATATCGAGGCAGGCGGCCGTTTTCCCGCCGTAACGGACATGAAACTTTCCGGTGTCGGTGAATTTCCCGAGGACCGTCGCCTCTACTTCCATCTTCCGGGCAAGCTCCATGAACTCATCGACCTTCTCGGGCTGGATGGCAAGACTCATGCGCTCCTGCGCCTCGGAGAGCAGGATTTCCCATGGGTTGAGGCCGGCATACTTGAGAGGGGCGTTTTTCAGATCCAGTTCCACGCCTCCGGACATGCGTGCCATTTCCCCCACGGAGGAGGAAAGACCGCCTGCCCCGTTGTCGGTAATGGCCCGGTAGAGTCCACGGTCTCTCGCAAGGAGGAGAAAGTCGGTCATCTTCTTCTGGATGATGGGGTCGCCAATCTGGACGGCGGAAACAGGCGAGTCCTCGTGGAGCTCCTCGGAAGAGAACGTCGCCCCGTGGATGCCGTCCTTGCCGATGCGGCCCCCCGTCATGACGACGAGATCGCC
>CAZVLL010000013.1:0-87014 GCA_964628025.1 uncultured Syntrophaceae bacterium | reverse complement strand
CATGCAGGACCGCCTCGAGATGAAGAAGTTCTGCAAGTTCTGCAAGACCCACACATCGCACAAGGAAACGAAATAACGGCAGCAAGGAAAGGGGTACAGGCCAGTAGCTCTAACGGCTAGAGCGCCGGACTCCAAATCCGGATGCTGGGGGTTCGAATCCCTCCTGGCCTGCCATTTTCTTAACAGGACAAAGCGTTGGACAAGGTAAAGCACATCCTGTTTATCGTTGAGCAGTTCCTGAAGGAATCCAAGACGGAACTGAAGAAAGTCACGTGGCCCACCCCCAAGCAGGCTATCGCGTCCACCTCGGTTGTCGTTGTTCTGGTGGTGATCGTGTCTCTGGTTTTGGGGCTTGTGGACTTCGGTCTTGCCAAGATCATCCGGATGATTCTGGAGTAGCGAAGACATGGCATTCCGCTGGTACGTCGTCCATACCTATTCGGGCTTTGAGAACAAAGTCAAGGTCTCCCTCCAGGAACGAATCGAGTCGGCAGGCATGCAGGCCTTTTTCTCCGACGTTCTCGTTCCCGAAGAGGATATCGTGGAGCTCGTCAGCGGTGAGAAGAAGACGTCGAAGCGAAAGTTCTTTCCGGGTTACGTGCTTGTCAAGATGGAGCTCAACGACGACACCTGGCACATTGTCAAGAATACGCCCAAGGTAACGGGTTTCATCGGCACCAAGGAGAAGCCCACGCCCATTCCCGACGAGGATGTGGAGGTCCTGCGGACCCGCATCGAAGAGGGAACGCTGAAGCCCAAGCCGAAATTTTCCTTCGACGTGGGGGATCACGTCAAAATTATCGATGGCCCTTTCACCAACTTCGACGGTATCGTCGACGAGGTGAAACCCGAGAAAGGCAAGCTCCGGGTCATTGTGAGCATCTTCGGCCGCGCCACACCGGTGGAACTCGACTTCATCCAGGTCGCCGCGGTGTAAGCGGAAGAAGATGGCTGTCCAGAATAAAAATCACAGGGTGATGAAGAAATGGCAAAAAAGGTAATTGCGAACATCAAGCTGCAGATCCAGGCGGGCAAGGCCACGCCTTCTCCCCCCATCGGCCCCGCACTCGGCCAGCATGGCGTGAACATCATGGAGTTCTGCAAGGCCTACAACGCCATGACGGGCAAGCAGGAAGGCATGATCATTCCCGTGGTGATCACCGTGTACGCCGACCGCTCCTTCACCTTTGTGACGAAGACGCCCCCGGTCTCGGTGCTTTTGAAACAGGCAGCCAAGGTCGCCAAGGGGGCCGCCGACCCGAAGCGCGAGACCGTAGGCAAGGTTTCGGCAACGCAGGTCAAGGAGATTGCAGAGCTGAAATTCAAGGATCTCAACTGTGTGGACATCGATGCGGCCATCCGGACCGTAGAGGGGACGGCCAGATCGATGGGCATCGAAGTGACTCAATAACAGGGGTTTCAGGAATGGCCAGAGGCAAGAAATACACAGAGGCAAGGAAGAAAGTCGAACCGGGGAAACGTTATCCCCTGCGTGAGGCTGTCGAAATGACGGTGGGCTCGGCTCAATCAAAATTCGACGAGACCGTTGACGCGGCAATCCGCTTGGGCGTCGATCCCAAACATGCGGATCAGATGGTCCGGGGGAGTGTTGCGCTTCCCCACGGCCTGGGCAAGACGATCACGGTTCTCGTATTCGCCAAGGGCGAGAAAGAAAAAGAAGCCGTTGATGCGGGAGCGGATTATGCGGGCTCCGATGACCTCGTCGAGAAGATCAAGGGGGGCTGGCTGGATTTCGACCGCGTTGTGGCCACGCCGGACATGATGGGAACCGTCGGCAAACTCGGCAAAATTCTGGGTCCCCGGGGGCTGATGCCCAACCCGAAGGTCGGGACGGTGACCTTTGATGTAGGAAAGGTTGTCAAGGAGCTGAAAGCGGGTAAGGTGGAGTTCCGGGTTGAGAAGGCCGGCATCGTTCACACTCCCGTCGGGAAGGCCTCCTTTGGTGTTGATAAACTCCAGGACAACGTGACGGCTCTGCTGGAAACGATCATCAAGCTGAAACCGGCATCGAGCAAAGGCACCTATCTCAAGAGCATATCCCTATCCACCACCATGGGTCCTGGGGTCAAGGTCGATCCCCTGGAAATCCGTAACATGATGAAGTAGAACCGGCCGTCATGTCATAACGTACAAACGAAAAGTCTGAGAAAGCAGGTACAGGGAGTTTAATCGGCCCCCGGGCCGGCCTGCCGAGACGGCATCCTCGAGCCGAGCCGCTCCCGCGGCGACGCAACGGGATGGAACAGGAAGCGGCGGATTTTCCCGCCGGGTGGACCCTCGTTCAAGCAGTCATGTTTCTCCCTGTAGCGCGCTCCGACTTTCGAAGGCCTTCCGGCCCCTCAACCGGGAAAGGCAATTGACCGTGGGAAAGGAGGTTCAAGGTTGGACAGAAAGGAAAAGGAGCAGGCAGTAGCAGAGCTTCACGAGAGGCTCAAAAGCGTCAAGCTCGCCGTTCTAGCCGGGTACAGCGGCATGAACGTGGAGAAGATCACTGCCTTGAGGAATGAACTGCGCAAGACGGGAACCGAGTTCCGGGTCGTAAAGAATACTCTTCTGGGCATCGCAGCCCAGGGGACGGACTTCTCCGGCCTGAAGGACACTCTGAAAGGGCCGCTCTCGCTGTCTATGATCGGCGATGACGTGGCATCTCCCACGAAAGTTCTCATCGAGTTCGCCAAGAAAAACCCCGAGCTGGACATCAAGTTCGCATGGATGGACGGCAGGCTGCTTTCCAGGCAGCAGCTGGAGATGATCTCCGATCTACCCAGCAGGGAAGTGCTTCTGGCGAGACTCCTGGGCACTCTTGTGGCGGTCCCGACGCAGTTCGTCACGGTGCTGAGCGCCGTGCCGCGCGGTCTTGTGCAGGTCCTCGAGGCCTACAGGCAGAAAAAAGAGACAGAAAACCAGTAAGAAAGGGTGGAGAAACATGGCTATTACGAAAGAAGACGTTATCAAGTATATTGAAGGGATGACGGTGCTCGAGCTTTCCGAGCTTGTCAAGGAACTGGAAACAAGGTTCGGCGTCTCCGCGGCGGCCCCTGTGGCCGTGGCTGCCGTGGCTGCCGGTGCAGCTCCTGCGGCGGCGGTGGAGGAGAAGACGGAATTTGACGTCATTCTCGCGAGCTTCGGCGCCGAGAAGATCCAGGTCATCAAAGAAATCCGCGCCATCACGGGCCTTGGACTGAAGGAAGCCAAAGATCTGGTCGAAGGCGTGCCCAAGCCGGTCAAGGAAGGCATTGCCAAGGCGGAAGCCGACGAGATCAAGAAAAAGCTGGTGGCCGTTGGCGCGACTGTCGAGATCAAATAAAACATTGATCGTAAGGCATCGACCATTACTCCCCGTAGCGGCGATACGGGTTTCCAAGGATCAGGGGATGGAGTGCTCTTCCGGGATGACCGGAAGGGCCTCGGTTCCCGGTGCGGCCTGCAAGGCAGGTCGGAGGAAACCCGGAGGCGTTGACGGGGTAGTACATTTATTTGAGGAATAAGAAAACATGATGCGTGAATTCAGGAAGAATTTCGGTCGGATCCAGAAGATTATCGACGTCCCGAACCTGATCGACATCCAGATGAAGTCCTACGAGAAGTTCCTGCAAAAAGACACACCGCTCGAAAGGCGCGGGAACTTCGGGCTACAAGGGGCCTTCAAGAGCATTTTTCCCATTAGTGACTTCAGCGGGAAGTGCTCCCTAGAATTCGTGAGCTACAAGATCGGCGAAAGCCGTTACGACGTCAAGGAATGCATCGCAAAGGGTCTCACCTATGCGGCGCCGCTGAAGATCGTGGTCCGGCTCGTCGTCTTCGACGCCGATCGGACGAGTGAGCAGAAAGTCATCCGGGACATCAAAGAGCAGGAGATCTACTTCGGTGAGATCCCTCTCATGACGGAAAACGGAACCTTCATCGTCAACGGGACCGAAAGGGTCATCGTGAGTCAGCTGCACCGCTCGCCGGGAATCTTCTTCGATCACGATAAGGGAAAGACCCACGCCAGCGGCAAACTCATCTATTCGGCCCGCATCATCCCCATCCGGGGCTCCTGGCTCGACTTCGAATTCGACGTGAAGGACCAGCTCTATGTGCGCATCGACCGCCGCCGCAAGATGCCCGTGACGATCCTGCTGAAGGCCATGGGCAATTCGACGGAGGACATCCTCAACTTTTTTTACCCCATCGAACGAATCACCCTCGAGGATGGAAAGGTCTACCTCGATGTGGGATCCTTCCTGGCCAACGAGAAGGCTCCCGAAGACATCGAGACAAAGGCCAAGGGTGGCGAGGTTATCGTAAAAAAGGGCCGCAAGATCACGAAGCTTGCCCTCAAACGCATGGACGAGCTTAAGATCAAACGCATTCCCGTCGGCGAGGATTACCTTGTGGGCAGGGTGCTCTCCCGGAATGTTGTCGATCCTTCCACGGGGGAGGTCCTCGTGCGCTGCAACCAAGACCTCACCAAGGATCGTCTGGAACTGTTGATGAGCAAAGGCATCCGGGAGCTGCAGTTCATCCACCTCGACGAGGACCGCACCAACGCCTCCGTCATGGAGACCCTGGTGCAGGACAAGATCGATTCCCTGGATAAGAATAAGGCCCAAGAGGAGGCCATTGTTGAAATTTACAAGAGGCTGCGGCCCTCGAACCCGCCCACCCCGGAAACGGCAAAGCGGTTCTTCAGGAGCCTCTTTTTCGATCCCGAGACCTACGACATTTCTGATGTGGGCCGCGTGAAGATGAACTACAAGCTGCGACTCGACGTTCCCGTCGACGTGACGACCCTTCGCAACTCAGACATCCTCGAGGCCGTCAAGTACCTCATCAGTCTCAAGCTGGGCGAGGGCGACTGCAGCGTCGACGACATCGACCACTTGGGCAACCGCCGCATCCGTTCCGTGGGCGAGCTCATCGAAAACCAGTACCGTATCGGCCTCATCCGCATGGAGCGGGCCATCAAGGAAAAAATGAGTCTTCAGGACGTGGAGACCATGATGCCCCACGACCTGGTGAACTCAAAGCCCGTTTCGGCCGTGGTCAACGAGTTCTTCGGATCGAGCCAGCTTTCCCAGTTCATGGACCAGACCAACCCGCTCTCCGAAATCACACACAAGCGCAGGCTCTCGGCCCTGGGTCCGGGAGGACTCACCCGTGAGCGGGCGGGCTTTGAGGTGCGCGATGTCCACAACAGCCACTACGGCCGGATCTGTCCCGTCGAAACCCCGGAAGGGCCGAACATCGGCCTCATCGTGTCGCTTTCGACTTATGCCCGGGTCAACGAATTCGGCTTCATCGAAACGCCCTACCGGCTCGTGGAAAACGGCCGGGTGCTCAATGACATCAAGTTTCTCACGGCTATCGAAGAAGAAAAGTTCATCATCGCTCAGGCCGACGCCGCCGTGGACAGCAAGGGGCGTTTCACGGAACCGCTCATCTATGCCCGTCGGGGGGGTGAGTTCGTCACGGTCGTGCCCGAAGAAGTGGAACTCATGGACGTTTCGCCGAACCAGCTCGTCTCCGTGGCCGCCGCGCTGATTCCCTTCCTGGAACACGACGACGCAAACCGCGCGCTGATGGGTTCCAACATGCAGCGCCAGGCCGTTCCGCTGCTCTGCCCCGAAGTGCCTCTCATCGGCACGGGCATGGAAATGGTGGTGGCCAAGGACTCGGGTGCCGTCGTCGCGGCGAAGCGCCAGGGAGTCGTCGAAAGCGTCGATGCCTCACGCATCGTCGTCAAGTGCGACGAGGCCGAACGGGGAAGCTTTGACACCGGCGTCGACATCTACAACCTGACCAAGTACCAGCGCACCAATCAGGACACCTGCTTTAACCAGAAGCCCATCGTTTTGATGGGAGACCGGGTGGCTGCGGGCGACATCATCGCCGACGGCCCGGCGACGCAGGACGGCGAGCTGGCGCTCGGCCGAAACGTCATGGTCGCCTTCATGTCCTGGGGAGGCTACAACTACGAAGACTCCATCCTGGTATCCGAGCGGATCGTGAAAGAGGATATCTACACCTCGGTCCACATCGAGGAGTTTGAGACGATGGCCCGAGACACCAAGCTCGGCAAGGAAGAGATCACCCGCGACATTCCCAACGTGGGCGAGGAGGCCCTTCGCAACCTCGACGACAGCGGCATTGTCCGAATGGGTGTCTATGTGAAGCCCGGCGATATCCTCGTGGGCAAGATTACCCCCAAGGGCGAAACGACGCTGTCCCCCGAAGAAAAGCTCCTGAGGGCCATTTTCGGCGAAAAGGCGGGAGATGTTCGCGACACCTCTCTGCGGGTTCCTCCCGGAGTGGAAGGCATCGTCATCGACGCAAAGGTCTTCACCCGCAAGGGTGCCGAGAAGGACCGCCGCTCCCAGCAGATCGAGGAGGACGAAATCCGCAAGATTTACCAGGACCGCGATGACGAGATCCGGATCATCTCCGAGACGGTGAAAAGCAAAATCTATGACCTGATCGTCGGGAAAGTCTCCGCCGGAAAGCTCGTCGACCCGAAGAAAAAGAAAACGATCCTCAAGAAAGGCGAGGAAATCACCGCGGAGATTCTCGAGAAAACCTCCTTCAGCCTCTGGAAGAGCATCTCGCTGGAGGAAGAGACCCTCGAGGAGAACATCCGGGGGATGCTAGACAACCTCGGTCGGAAAGTGGATCTCATCGAAGCCTACTTCGAGGAGAAGGTAGACAAGCAGAAGGCGGGCGATGAGTTGCCTCCGGGCGTCATCAAACTCGTCAAGGTCTACATCGCGATCAAGCGCAAACTCTCCGTGGGCGATAAGATGGCGGGCCGCCACGGCAACAAAGGCGTTCTCTCTCGGATCCTTCCCGAAGAAGACATGCCGTTCTTTGAGGACGGCACCCCGCTGGACATCATCCTGAACCCCCTGGGTGTTCCCTCCCGAATGAACGTGGGACAGATCCTGGAAACGCACCTGGGCTGGGCCGCCAAAGAAATCGGCGTGAAAATCAACGCCCTGGTCGAGAAAAACGCCGGCATCGAGGTTCTCAAGAAGGAGATGAAGCGGATCTACAACTCCGACGAGTTCAACCGGTTCATTGACGGGGCCTCCGAGGACGAAATCCGCACCTTCGTGAAACGCCTCAAGAAAGGCATCTCGGTAGCCACTCCGGTCTTCGACGGGGCCACCGAGGACGAAATCCGGGACATGCTCGGCAAGGCGAGTCTCCCGACAAAAGGCCAAGCCATCCTCTTCGACGGCCGCTCCGGTGATCCCTTTGAGCAGCATGTGACCGTGGGCATGATTTACATGCTCAAGCTTCACCATCTGGTGGATAACAAGATCCATGCCCGCTCCATCGGCCCCTACTCGCTCGTCACGCAGCAGCCCCTGGGCGGCAAGGCCCAATTCGGCGGCCAGCGTCTGGGAGAAATGGAAGTCTGGGCCATGGAGGCCTACGGTGCGGCTCACACGCTGCAGGAGTTTCTCACGGTAAAATCAGACGACGTGGCGGGCCGCACGAGGATCTACGAGGCCATCGTAAAGGGCGAGCATTCGCTCGAGCCGGGCCTGCCCGAATCCTTCAGCGTGCTTGTCAAGGAACTCCAGAGCCTCTGCCTGGACGTGGAACTGGTCGAGAAAGAGTAACAACAGGGTCCAGGGTGCAGGGTACAGGATCCAGGGGAAAACCTCGGTCCTCGTTCCTGGAACCTCGATCCTCAAAATAAGGAGTACGGAACGTGGAAGATATTTTCAGCTTTTTCGAAAAGCCGAAGGATCCCATCCGATTCAACGCCATCAAGATGTCCATCGCTTCCCCGGAGAAGATTTCCTCCTGGTCGCACGGCGAGGTGAAGAAGCCCGAAACGATCAACTATCGGACCTTCAAACCCGAACGCGACGGGCTTTTCTGCGCCAAGATCTTTGGCCCCGTAAAGGACTACGAGTGTCTCTGCGGACGCTACAAGCGGATGAAACACCGCGGGGTGGTCTGCGAAAAGTGCGGCGTTGAGGTCATCCAGTCGAAGGTCCGCCGTGAGCGCATGGGGCACATTACACTGGCAGCCCCCGTTGCCCATATCTGGTTCCTGAAGAGCCTGCCCAGCCGGATCGGCAATGTCATCGACCTCTCGCTCAAGGAATTGGAGAAGGTCCTTTACTTCGAATCCTGGATGGTCCTGGATCCGAAGGACACACCGCTTAAAAAGAAAGAGCTTCTGACGGAAGAGCGATTCCAGGAGTGTCGCGAGAAATATGGGGCCAACGGTTTCGTGGCCGGCATCGGCGCCGAGGCGGCCCGCACACTCCTTGAGGAACTGGATCTGGATGCCCTGGACGCAGAACTGAGGGCGGATCTCAAGGAGGCCACCTCAGACACCAAGAGGAAAAAACTGACCAAACGTCTCCGCGTCGTCGAGGCGCTGCGCAAGTCGGACAATCGACCCGAGTGGATGATTCTCACAACGATACCCGTGATCCCGCCGGACCTGAGGCCCCTGGTACCCCTGGAAGGCGGCCGTTTCGCTACCTCGGACCTCAACGACCTGTACCGGCGCGTCATCAACCGCAACAATCGCCTCAAACGGCTCATGGAGCTCAACGCCCCCGAGATCATCATCCGCAATGAGAAACGGATGCTCCAGGAGGCCGTCGATGTGCTCTTCGACAACGGCAGGCGCGGCCGGGCCATCACGGGCTCCAACAAGCGCCCCCTGCGGTCCCTGTCCGACATGCTCAAGGGTAAGCAGGGCCGCTTCCGCCAGAACCTCCTGGGCAAACGCGTGGACTACTCAGGCCGTTCCGTCATCACCGTCGGGCCCGATCTGCGGCTCCACCAGTGCGGCCTTCCCAAGAAGATGGCCCTGGAGCTTTTCAAACCCTTCATCTACAACCGTCTCATGGAGAAAGGCTACGTGACGACGGTGAAAAGCGCCAAGAAGATGGTCGAGCGGGAGACTCCAGAGGTGTGGGACGCCTTGGACGATGTGGTGCGCGAGTATCCTATCATCCTCAACCGTGCCCCCACGCTTCACCGGCTGGGCATGCAGGCTTTTGAGCCCACTCTCATCGAGGGCAAGGCCATCCAGCTTCACCCGCTGGTGTGCACGGCCTTCAATGCCGACTTCGACGGCGACCAGATGGCCGTCCACGTGCCGCTTTCCATCGAGGCACAGGTGGAGTCCCGTGTGCTCATGATGTCGACAAACAATATCCTGTCGCCGGCCCACGGCAAGCCCATCATCGTGCCTTCCCAGGACATCGTTCTCGGAATCTACTACATGACCCGCTCGCGTTCGGACAGCCGGGGTACTGATATGACCTTCTCGGGGCCCGAAGAAGTTCGCCAGGCTTTCGACTCGGGTGAGGTGGATCTCCACGCGAAGGTCAAGGTCCGCATGAACGGGCACATCACCGAAACGACAGTGGGTCGCATCATCCTCTACGAGATCTTGCCGCGGGAGATTCCCTTCGAGGTTATCAACAAGGTCATCAACAAGAAGGAGATGGCCAACCTCATCGACTATTGCTACCGCACCTGCGGTGACAAGGCCACGGTCATCCTGGCCGACCGGATCAAGGACATGGGTTTCCGCTACGCCACCGTCTCCGGGGCGTCCATTGCCATCAGCAACATGGTGATCCCGGCGGGAAAGAAGGACATTGTGGCCAAGGCCGACAAGGATGTCCTTGAAGTCCAGAAGCAATACATGGATGGGCTCATCACCGACGGCGAGCGTTACAACAAAGTTATCGACATCTGGGCACAGGCCACGGAGAAAGTCGCCGCCGAAATGCTCTCCAGCATCGGCAACGAGGAGATCGAACTCGCCGACGGCAAGAAGCACAACCTCGAAAGCTTCAACCCCATCTACATGATGGCCGACTCGGGTGCCCGTGGCAGTGCCGCCCAGATCCGACAGCTGGCCGGCATGCGCGGCCTCATGGCGAAACCGTCGGGTGAAATCATCGAGACGCCCATCACGGCCAACTTCCGTGAGGGACTCACCGTGCTCCAGTACTTCATCTCGACGCACGGAGCCCGCAAGGGTCTGGCCGATACAGCCCTCAAGACGGCCAACTCCGGCTACCTGACCCGCAGGCTCGTCGACGTGGCCCAGGACTGCACAATCACCGAGGACGACTGCCGGACTCTCGACGGAATCTTTGTACAGGCCCTTGTGGAAGGCGGCGAAATCATCGAGCCGGCCGGTGAACGCGTTCTGGGGCGCGTGGCCCTTGACGACATCGTGGATCCCTTTACGGGTGAGGTTCTTGTCAAGGCCAACGAGGCGATCGACGAAGCGCTTGCGAAGCGGCTCGACGACGCCGGCATCGAACGGGTCCAGATCCGCTCGGGGCTCACTTGCAAGTCCAAGTACGGTGTGTGCGCCAAGTGCTACGGACGTGACCTCGCACACGGGCACCTGGTCAACATCGGCGAGGCCGTGGGGATCATTGCGGCCCAGTCGATCGGCGAGCCGGGCACCCAGCTTACGATGCGGACCTTCCATATCGGCGGTACGGCCAAATTCGAGGAACACTCGACCCTGGAAGCGCGCCACGACGGGACGATCCGGTTCGTCAACATCAACTACGTCAAGCGCGGCAAGGACCTCGTCGTTATGAACCGCAACGGCGAGATCCACGTCCTCGACGAAGAGGGCCGCAATCGAGGCAAGTATCCGGTCCCCTACGGGGCGCACGTCAAACTGGGGGAGAACGCCAAGGTCAAACGCGGCGACCTCATTGCCGAATGGGACCCCTTCTCCATTCCGATCCTCGCCGAGGTCCCCGGGATTGTAAAGTACGGAGACGTCGTCGAAGGCAAAACCGTTCAGGAACAGGTGGACGAAGTGACAGGCCTCTCCAGAAAGGTCATCATCGAGTTCTCCGATGCCGACCTGCGGCCCCGCATCTCCATCAAGGACAAGGAAGGCAAAACGGCCAAGGTTCCCGGTTCGAGCAACACGGCCCGTTACCTGTTGTCGGTGGGCATTAATATCGGTGTCAACGAAGGCGACAAAGTAGAGGCCGGCGACATCATCGCCAAAATCCCTCGCGAGACCACGAAGACGAAGGACATCACGGGCGGTCTGCCCCGCGTCGCGGAGCTCTTCGAGGCGAGAAAGCCGAAAGAATTCGCTGTGATTTCCGAGATCGACGGCATCGTCTCCTTCGGCAAGGACGTCAAGGGGCGCCGTCGCGTCATCGTCACCCCCGATGTGGGCGACAAGAAGGAGTACCTCATCAACAAGGGCAAGCACATCACTGTCCAGGAAGGCGACCGGGTTCAGGCCGGCGAAGCTCTCATGGATGGGGCCTCAAACCCCCACGATCTGCTCATGATCAAGGGGGAGAAGGAACTCGCCCGCTATCTCGTGGACGAGGTCCAGGAGGTCTACCGTCTGCAGGGCGTCAAGATCAACGACAAGCACATCGAGATTATTGTCCGGCAGATGCTGCGACGAGTGAGGGTGGCTGACTCCGGGGACACGACATTTCTCGCCGATGAACAGGTCGAGAAGGGGCGCTTCCAGGAGGAAAACAACAAGGTCGTTGCCAAGGGCGGAAAGCCTGCCATCGGTGAGCCCATTCTGCTGGGGATC
Source organism: uncultured Syntrophaceae bacterium (assembly GCA_964628025.1). Taxonomy (GTDB): domain Bacteria; phylum Desulfobacterota; class Syntrophia; order Syntrophales; family UBA2192; genus UBA2192. The sequence continues at coordinate 75,427 of CAZVLL010000013.1, read as the reverse complement.
ACGAAGGCCTCTCTTTCGACACAGAGCTTTATCTCGGCGGCATCCTTCCAGGAGACGACAAGGGTCCTCACCGAGGCGGCCCTTGCGGGGAAGGTCGATTACCTTCGCGGTATCAAAGAAAATGTCATTATGGGACGTCTCATCCCGGCAGGGTCCGGTCTGCCCCTCTACAAGAGGCTCGGAATTGTCGTCGAAGGGGATGAGAAGGAAAGTGAGAAGCTGCCGCAGAAAACGCTTGACATCCAGGCGGCAAATTGATAAAAAAACAGGCTTTCGCAACCCCCTTCAATTTGGACAGAAAGGGACAGAAGGAGTTTCATGCCGACGATTAACCAGTTAGTGCGAAAAGGCAGAGAGAAAGTCCGGAAGAAAACGACGACCCCGGCACTGGTGTCCTGTCCGCAGCGGCGCGGCGTTTGTGTTCGTGTCTACACGACGACGCCGAAAAAGCCCAACTCGGCACTGCGCAAAGTGGCCCGCGTTCGTCTCACGAGTGGCTACGAAGTGACCGCCTATATCCCGGGCATCGGCCACAACCTTCAGGAACACTCGGTCGTTCTCGTCCGGGGAGGCCGCGTGAAGGATCTCCCCGGTGTCCGTTACCACATCGTCCGGGGCACCCTTGATGCCATCGGTGTCCAGGATCGTAAACAGGGGCGGTCAAAATACGGCGCCAAGAAGCCGAGCTGATCGGGGTAATTCTTATGCCAAGAAGACGAGAAATACAGAAACGACAGATCACGCCCGACGCAAAGCACGGCAGCGTGCTCGCGGCGAAGTTCGTCAACAGCCTGATGAAACAGGGCAAGAAGAGCACCGCCGAGAGTATACTCTACGGTGCCTTCGATATTATCGAGAAGCGGACCAAGGAGCAGCCCTTGGGCGTATTCGAGAAAGCGCTTGACAACGTGAAGCCGGTCATTGAAGTTCGTTCGCGACGTGTCGGCGGTGCGACCTATCAGGTCCCCACGGAGGTGTCCCCTCAACGGCGCCAGGCTCTGGCCTTCCGCTGGATCATCGGCAACTCCATGTCGCGTGCGGAAAAAACCATGAGAGAGAAGCTTGCCGGCGAACTCATGGATGCAGCGCAAAACCGTGGCTCCTCCGTGAAGAAGCGCGAGGACGTGCACAAAATGGCCGAGGCCAACAAAGCCTTTGCCCACTATAGATTCTAGAGCTCTTTCACAACATTAGGGTGTTTCATCGTGGCACGGGCGACCGCTTTACAGAATGTCCGTAACATCGGGATCATGGCTCACATCGATGCGGGTAAAACGACCGTGACCGAGCGAATCCTCTACTATACGGGCATCTCCTACAAGATGGGAGAGGTTCATGACGGCACTGCCGTGATGGATTTCATGGAGCAGGAACAGGAACGGGGGATTACCATTACGTCCGCCGCCACGACGTGCTCTTGGCGTAACTGCCGGATCAACATCATCGACACGCCCGGTCACGTGGACTTTACCATCGAGGTGGAGCGCTCTCTGCGGATTCTCGACGGAGCCGTGGCCCTCTTTACGGCCGTTGAGGGCGTCGAACCTCAGTCTGAGACGGTATGGCGGCAGGCCGATCGCTACCGCGTGCCCCGGATCGCATTCATCAACAAGATGGACCGGGTGGGCGCCGATTTCGCCAAGGCCGTCGAGATGATCCGGGATCGGCTGGGTGCCAATGCGGTACCCGTTCAGATTCCCATCGGTGCCGAGGACAAGTTCCGCGGAATCGTCGATCTGGTCTGGATGCAGGCGATGATGTACGATGTCGACGGTCTCGGGGCGGAATTCTCCATCCGGGACATTCCCGCCGACGTTGAGGAGGAGGTCCGTACCGCTCGGCAGCACCTCATCGAGTCCTTGGCGGATCTCGATGATGGAATTACGAAGAAATACCTGGAAGGCGAAACATTCTCCCCGGAGGATATTCTTGCCGCAGTCCGGAGACAGACCCTCTCCATGAAAGTCATTCCGGTCTGCTGCGGCGCCGCCTTCAAGAACAAAGGGATCCAGCCGCTCCTGGACGCGGTCGTTGATTTCCTTCCCTCACCGATGGACATGCCGCCGGTACAGGGGAAAGGAGAAAAAAACGCCGAAGTCTCGCGGGTGGCAAGCGACGACGAGCCTTTTGCTGCGCTCGCTTTCAAAATTGTCACGGACTCCTACGTTGGGCAGCTGACCTACTTCCGGGTCTACTCGGGAGTGCTCAATGCGGGTTCCTACATTTTCAACGCAACAAAGAAAAAACGAGAGCGCATCGGCCGCATCCTGAAGATGCACGCCAACAAGCGCGAAGACATCAAGGAAGCCCGGACGGGGGATATCGTAGCCGCGGTGGGCCTCTCGTCGACGACGACGGGCGACACGCTCTGCGAGCCGGAACGGCTGATTGTCCTTGAGACCCTGAACTTCCCGGAGCCGGTCATCGCCGTCGCCATCGAGCCGAAAACGAAGGCCGATGAAGAGAAGATGGGCGTTGCCCTAGGCAAGGTACAGAAGGAGGACCCCTCCTTCAAAGTCCGGGTGGACAAGGAGACGGGACAGACGTTGATTTCGGGGATGGGCGAACTCCACCTGGAAATCATCGTGGACCGCCTTTTCCGGGAGTTCAGCCTTGGTGCCGATATCGGCCGACCACAGGTGGCCTACAAGGAAACGATTCGCAAGGCCGTCCGGACGGAAGGGAAATTCGTCCGGCAATCCGGGGGGCGAGGTCAGTTTGGCCATGTTTGGCTCGAAATCGCGCCCAACGAGTCCGGGAAGGGCCTGCTCTTTGAAAACAGGATCATCGGCGGTGCGGTCCCGCGAGAGTTCATCCCGGCCGTCGAAAAGGGCATCGTTGAGGCGATGGAGGAAGGTGTGCTGGCCGGCTATCCCGTCGTGGATGTGAAGGTGGCCGTCGTGGACGGTTCCTACCATGAGGTGGATTCGTCGGAGCTGGCGTTCAAGATTGCCGCCTCCATGGGATTCAAAGGAGGAGTCAAGCGGGCTCACCCGGTCCTTTTGGAGCCCATCATGTCTGTCGAGGTTGTTGTTCCCAAGGAATACATCGGGGACGTAATCGGCAACCTGACTTCGCGGCGGGGAAAGATCGTCAGCCTGGAGTCCCGGCCGGGATCCGAAGCGGTGCAGGCCGAGGTACCGTTGGCCGAAATGTTCGGCTATGCCACGGACCTCCGGTCCAAGACGCAGGGACGGGCCACCTACACGATGCAGTTTCTGAACTACAACACCGTGTCGGAGGAACAGGCCAAGGACATCATCGCAAAGAGGAATTAAGGCACAGGGCCAGATAACGTAACATCGATCATTTTATGGAATCATGAAGGAGGTAACTGGAGATGGCGAAGAAAAAATTCGAAAGGACGAAACCGCATGTCAATATCGGGACCATCGGACACGTGGACCACGGCAAGACCACATTGACCGCTGCGATAACGAAGCACCTCGCTTCCAAGGGATTGGCCCAGTTTATGTCCTTTGATATGATCGACAACGCTCCCGAAGAGAAGGAGCGCGGTGTGACCATCAATATCGCCCATGTGGAGTATGAGACGGCCAAGCGCCACTACGCCCACGTCGACTGCCCGGGGCACTCCGACTATATCAAGAACATGATCTCGGGCGCAGCCCACATGGACGGTGCCATCCTCGTTGTTGCTGCCTCCGAAGGCCCCATGCCCCAGACCCGTGAGCACATCCTGCTGGCCCGCCAGGTGCAGGTTCCCTATATGCTCGTCTTCATGAACAAGGTGGACCTTGTCGATGACCCCGAGCTTCTCGACCTCGTCGAGCTCGAGCTGAGGGAGCTTCTCACGAAGTACGCCTTCCCCGGCGACAAAACGCCCATCATCCGAGGCTCCGCCCTGAAAGCCCTGGAGTCCGACGACGCCAACTCCCCTGAGGCCAAGTGCATCTTCGAACTCATGGATGCCGTTGACAGCTTCATCCCCGAGCCGCAGCGCGACCTCGAAAAGCCCTTCCTGATGCCCGTCGGCGACGTCTTCAGCATCTCCGGCCGCGGCACCGTCGTGACGGGCCGCGTGGACCGCGGAATCGTCCGGACGGGAGAAGAAGTGGAAATCATCGGCATCCGGCCTACCTTCAAGACGGTCTGCACGGGCGTGGAAATGTTCCGCAAGACCCTCGATGAAGGGCGAGCCGGCGACGACATCGGTGTCCTGCTCCGCGGCACGAAGCGCGAGGACGTCGAGCGCGGTCAGGTCGTGGCCAAACCCGGCTCCATTACACCCCACACGAAGTTCAAGGCCCAGGTCTACGTCCTGACGAAGGAAGAGGGCGGGCGTCATACCCCGTTCTTCACCGGCTACCGGCCCCAGTTCTACTTCCGCACCACCGATGTGACGGGCATAGCGAACCTTCCGGCGGGAGTCGAGATGGTCATGCCCGGCGACAACGTGGAAATGGAAGTGACCCTCATCACCCCTATCGCCATGGAACTGCAGCTGCGGTTCGCCATCCGTGAGGGCGGCAAGACCGTTGGCGCCGGTGTCATCAGCGAGATTATTGAATAAGCGAGGATTTGGTACCGACTCATGGCTGATCAGAAGATTCGAATCCGTCTGAAGGCATACGACTACAAGCTGCTGGACAGGTCTGCCGAGGACATCGTGGACACAGCGAAGCGCACAGGTGCCCGCGTGGCGGGTCCCATTCCGCTTCCCACGATGATCAACAAGTTCTGTGTGAACCGCTCGCCCCACGTGGACAAAAAGTCCCGGGAGCAGTTTGAGGTGCGGACCCACAAACGGCTCATCGATATTATTGATCCCACGCAGGCCACGGTGGACGCCCTGATGAAGCTGGACCTGTCCGCCGGGGTTGATGTGGAAATCAAGTTGTAACGCGTGACAATGCGGAGATGGACGGGGTTGACCTCTGGTCCATCTCCTTTTTCATTCTCTCACGCACAACGAGCGCGGAAGTGGAAGCTATGGAAAAGGGATTGATAGGCAGAAAGTTAGGGATGACGCAGATCTTTGCCGCCGATGGCGCCTCGGTGCCCGTCACGGTAATCGAGGCAGGTCCCTGTACGGTAATACAGAGAAAGACGACAGACGCGGACGGCTACAACGCGGTCCAGCTCGGTTTCGATCGCAAGCGGCAGAAAAATGTGACGAAGCCTCTCCAAGGTCATTTCGCAAAGGCCGACCGGGGGTTTTTCCGGGTGCTGCGCGAATTCAAGATCGAGGCGTCCGTCGAATTCGAACTGGGGCAGGAATTGACGGCGTCCATCTTTGAGGTGGGAGACTATGTAGATGTCACCGGGACGAGCAAGGGCCGCGGATTTGCAGGCGGCGTGAAGCGACACGGCTTCCGCGGCGGCAAGGCCAGCCACGGATCCATGTTCCACCGGGCGCCCGGTTCCATCGGGGCGAGCGCCGCACCTTCCCGCGTGTTCAAGGGGCAGAGGCTTCCGGGACATATGGGCGACGAGCGCAAGACGGTGCAGAACCTCCTCATCATAGGGGTGCGCCCCGAATTGAACGTCATCCTCGTGAAGGGGGCGGTCCCGGGGAGCAAGAACGGAATCGTCGTGATCAAGAACGCCGTCAAAAAGAGCTGAGAAGCAACTGGAGTGAATAAGCCATGCCCGTGGTGAGTGTATACGATATCAAGAAAAACAAGGTTGCCGAGGTGACGCTCAACGACACCGTATTCGGAGCCGAGATCAACCGGGACGTCATCTACGAAGTCGTCCGGATGCAGATGGCAGCGAAACGGCAGGGCACCCACGACACCAAGGAGCGCAGTGAAATCAGGGGCGGCGGCAAGAAGCCCTGGCGCCAGAAGGGAACCGGGCGGGCCCGCGCGGGTACGATCCGTTCTCCTCTCTGGAGAGGCGGCGGAACGGTCTTCGGGCCGACCCCGCGAGACCACTCCTATACGGTACCGAAGAAGGTGCGCAAACTCGCCCTCATCTCGGCGCTCAGCATGAAGATGAAAGAGGAGAAAATCTTCGTGATCCAGGACTTTCCTCTGGCCGAGGTCAAGACGAAAATGTTCAAGGAAGTCCTTGACCGTTTCGGACTGAAGAATACCCTCTTCGTCATCGACCGGTCGAACGAAGTCCTCGAGAAGTCTTCCCGGAACCTTCCCGATGTGAAAATGATGCGATGCGAGGGCATCAATGTCTATGATCTTCTGAAGTACGACAGTCTCGTGCTTCTGGAGCCCTCGATCAAGAAGATAGAGGGGGCGCTGGTATAATGGAACTCCATCAGATCATCCGACGACCGCTCGTGACCGAAAAGACAACCCTTATGCGCGAGGGAAACCAGTACATCTTCGAGGTGAACCCGCGGGCCAACAAGATCGAGATTGAGAAGGCCGTGGAGAAGCTCTTCAAGGTGAAAGTCGTCGATGTACGGACACTGAACGTCTTGGGAAAGAAGAAGCGCTACGGACGCCTGCAGGGCAAGAAGAGCGATTGGAAGAAGGCCATTGTCACCGTGGCGCCCGGCAGCAGCATCGAGATATTTGACAAAGTCTAGGATAAGGACAACAACCGATGGCGATCAAGACCATGAAACCGACCACGCCGGCCCGACGGTATCAGACCTACTCGACCTTCGAGGAGATCACCTCCACGGAGCCCGAGAAGAGTCTCACGAAGCCGGCCAGGAAAACGGGAGGCCGCAACAACCTCGGCCGCGTGACCACCCGCCACCGCGGAGGCGGACACAAGCGAAAGTACCGTGTGGTGGATTTCCGCCGCGAGAAGACCGATATCCCTGCGAAGGTGAAGTCTGTCGAGTACGACCCGAACCGCTCGGCGAGGATCGCACTGGTCAGCTACGCAGACGGCGAAAAGCGCTACATCGTGGCGCCGGTGGATTTGAAGGTCGGTGATCCCATCGTTTCCAGCGCTACGGCCGACATCAAGCCCGGCAACACCATGCCCTTGAGAAACATCCCTCTGGGATCGCTCATCCACAACATCGAGCTCCGTCCCGGTAAGGGTGGCCAAATGGTCCGATCCGCCGGCACATACGCGCAACTCATGGCCAAGGAAGGATCCTACGCCCAGGTGAGACTTCCATCCGGTGAAGTCCGGAAGGTACACATCGAGTGCAAGGCCACCATCGGTCAGGTGGGAAACGTCACGCACGAGGGAATCAGCATCGGCAAGGCCGGCCGTACCCGCTGGCTGGGCAAGCGCCCCAAAGTCCGCGGTGTGGCCATGAACCCCGTCGACCATCCCATGGGCGGCGGCGAAGGCAAGACGTCGGGCGGCCGTCACCCCTGCACCCCCTGGGGCGTGCCGACCAAGGGACACAAGACACGCAAAAACAAGACCACCGATAAATACATCATCAAGAAGAGGGATAAGAAATAGTGGCACGCTCAGTCAAGAAGGGTCCGTACATCGAGGCGAAGCTTGAGGAGAAGGTCCGGAGAGCAGATGCGGGCGGGGATCGCGGGGTCATCAAAACCTGGTCGCGCCGCTCCACCATCACCCCGGAGTTTATCGGGCACACCTTTGCCGTGCACAACGGCAAGAAGTTTATCCCCGTGTTTGTCACGGAAAATATGGTGGGCCACAAGCTCGGCGAGTTCGCTCCGACGCGGACGTTCTTCAGCCACGCCGGAGACCGCAAGTCCAAGCTGCGCAAGTAGTCGCTGCAAGCGGTGAAACGGGAAAACCGGAGATAGGTACGTCATGGAAGCAAAAGCAATTGCAAAGTTTGTGAGGATATCGCCGCAGAAGGCGAGGCTCGTCGTCGACCTCGTCCGGGGCATGAAGGTCGAAGAAGCAGACCGGATCCTGGCTTTCTCGCGCAAGCGGGCCGCCGGACTCGTGAAAAAGGTACTCAAGAGCGCCTTGGCCAACGCGACGCAGAACCCGAACATCGATGAGAAGATCCTTTACGTAAAGGAAATATTCGTGGACCAGGGGCCGGCCATGAAGCGATTCAAAGCGAAGACCATGGGACGCTCTGCGTCCGTCAAGCACCGGATGAGCCACATTACCGTCGTCCTCGACGAGCAGTAACACCAAGGAGGTTTGATCTTGGGTCAAAAGGTAAACCCGATCGGATTGAGGCTGGGGATCAACAAGGGCTGGAGCTCGAAGTGGTTCGCCGAAAAGAATTACGGCAACCTCGTCCACCAGGACATCAAGCTCCGCAAGTTCCTGAAAAGCAAATTCTACCACGCGGGCATTTCGAAGATCGAGATCGAGCGGGCCGCCGACAAGGCGAAGGTGAACATCCACGCCGCGCGCCCCGGGATCATCATCGGGAAAAAGGGTTCCGAGATCGAGAAGCTCAAGAAGGACCTCGATGGCATGACGGGCGGCGAGACGATCATCAACATCATCGAGGTCCGCAAGCCTGAAATCGACGCCCAGCTTGTGGCTGAGAACGTAGCGCTGCAACTCGAACGGCGGATTGCCTTCCGGCGGGCCATGAAGAAGAGCGTGCAATCGGCCCTGAAGTTCGGTGCCAAGGGCATCCGCATCATCTGTTCGGGTCGGCTCGGCGGAGCCGAAATGTCCCGGACGGAATGGTACCGAGAGGGAAAAGTGCCCCTGCATACCCTGAGGGCCGACATCGATTACGGGTTTGCCGAGGCGCGGACGACTTACGGAGCCATCGGAGTGAAAGTGCTCATCTATCATGGGGACGTGTTGCCCGACAAGAAACAGGCCAGCGCGTAGGATTCCGTAAGCCGGTTACGAGGAGACACAGACGATGTTAAGCCCGAAACGAATCAAATTCAGAAAAATCCAGAAGGGGAACCTGGGCGGCAAGGCCACCAAGGGGAACGAGGTCTCCTTCGGACAATATGGGCTCCAGTCCCTGGCGCCGGGCCGGATCACGGCCCAGCAGATCGAAGCCGCCCGTGTCGCCATGACGCGCCACATCAAGCGCGGCGGGAAAATCTGGATCCGCATCTTCCCCCACAAGTCGTTCACGAAAAAGCCCGCCGAAACGCGCATGGGCAAAGGGAAGGGAGCTCCGGAAGGGTGGATCGCGATCGTGAAGCCCGGCACGGTGATGTACGAAATGGAAGGCGTTACACTGGAAGTGGCCAAGGAGGCTTTCCGGTTGGCGGCCAACAAACTGTCCATTCCGACGAAATTTCTGACGAGGGATATCTTCGATGAAGATTAAGGAAATCAAGGATCTCAGCATCGACGAGCTCCGGGTGAAGGAACGGGACCTGGTGGACGAGCTCTTCAAGTTGAAAATCAGGCACACGACGGGGCAGCTTGACTCCCCCGCGGCGCTGAAGAATGTCCGGAAGGACATCGCCCGCATCAAAACCGTCATGAAGCGGAAGGAGTTGCAGAAATAGGTATGGACCAGAGGGGTAACAAGCGGACCATCAAGGGAGTCGTCGTCAGCAGCAAGATGGACAAGACCGTCGTCGTGAGCACCGAGAGGCTCGTCAAGCATACGGGTTTTCAGAAGTATGTTCGCAAGCACGAGAAATACAAAGCCCACGACGAGAAGAACGTGTGTGGCGTCGGCGACACGGTTCTGATCGTAGAATCCCGTCCTCTGAGCCGGGATAAGCGCTGGAGAGTGCGCGAGATTCTGGAAAAGGCGAAGTAGCCCGGGGTCGGAAACAGGCAGATTTGAACGGGGTGTCGATATGATTCAGATGCGAACCATTTTGAATGCCGCAGATAACTCGGGCGCAAAGAAAGTGTCCTGCATCGGCGTGCTGGGAGGATCGCGGAAGCGGTTTGCCACCGTGGGGGATGTTATTGTGGTCTCCGTCAAGGAAGCCATCCCCAACGCGAAAGTGAAAAAAGGCGACGTCATGAAGGCCGTTGTGGTCCGAACGAAAAAAGAGGTCCGGCGGACCGACGGGACGTTCCTCAAGTTTGATGACAACTCGGCGGTACTCATCAACAACCAGATGGAGCCCGTGGGGACGCGCATCTTCGGGCCCGTAGCCCGCGAACTTCGCGCCAAGCAGTTCATGAAGATCATCTCGCTGGCTCCAGAAGTTCTGTGAGCGGCAGGGAACAGGAATCGACCATGCAGACGAACCGACTGAAAAAAGGCGACACGGCAAAGGTCATCGCCGGCAGGGAAAAAGGGAAAACCGGCAAGGTTACAAAGATCCTTGCCGACGGGAACAAAGTCGTGATCGAGAAGCTCAACATGATCAAGAGGCATCAACGGCCCGATCAGAAGAGCAAGGGCGGGATCATGGAGAAGGAAGCGCCGATTCACGCTTCCAACGTCACGCCCGTTTGTTCGAAGTGCAACACCGGCGTTCGGATCGGGTTCAAGACTCTCGAAGACGGCAAAAAGGTGCGCTTCTGCAGAAAGTGCAACGAGCAGCTCGATCAGTAGCAGACTGTTGACCGGGGGCACAGCCATGAATGGGTTGAACCCTGCCGGAAAGCCCCGCGAAGCGGGTGTTGCAATAAAATAAAACGGTTTGCATCCGACCGTTTTTGGGCAGACTGCAGAAGAGGGTAGAAAGTCATTTTAGGAGCTCGGTAAACCGGGGATAGAGATCAATGGCAAGACTGAAAGACCACTACAGAAAAGAAGTCGTACCGGCCATGATGAAGCAGTTCGGGTACAACAACACCATGCAGGTGCCCCGGCTGGAGAAAATCATCGTGAACATGGGATTGGGCGAAGCCATTCAGAACATCAAGATTCTCGACAGCGCCGCGGCGGAGATCGGGGCCTTGACAGGCCAGAAGGCGGTCATCACGAAGGCCCGCAAGTCCATCGCCACCTTCAAACTGCGCAAGGGCATGTCCATCGGCTGCATGGTTACCCTGCGGAAGGATCGGATGTTCGAGTTTTATGACCGGCTGGTGAACGTGGCGCTTCCCCGAATTCGCGATTTCAGGGGTATTTCGCCCAACTCCTTCGACGGCCGCGGCAACTTTGCCATGGGGATCAAGGAGCAGTTCATCTTTCCCGAGATCGACTACGACAAGGTCGACAAGATCAAGGGCATGAACGTGGTCATCGTCACAACGGCGAGAACCGACGAGGAAGCCAGGCATCTTCTCAAGCTCATGGGGATGCCCTTCAGGAATTAGGATTCGAAACGGAGGAACACCGTGGCTAAGAAATCCCTGATTGCAAAAGCAAAAAGGAAGCAGAAATTTTCCGTCCGCGAGTACAACCGCTGCCCGATCTGCGGGAGGCCCCGGGCGTACTACCGCAAGTTCAATATGTGCCGCATCTGTCTGCGCAAATATGCTTCCTGGGGAGAGATTCCCGGTGTCATCAAATCGAGCTGGTAGATGGGGAGGAGCAAGGCTTTATGGGTATGACCGATCCGATTGCGGATATGATGACGAGAGTCCGTAACGCCAACCGGATGAAGTTCCGGAGCGTGAACGCTCAGCTCTCGCGGGTGAATCTGGAGATTGTGAAGGTTTTGAAGCGGACCGGCTACATCAGCGGGTTCGATGTGAAAAAGGACCAGAACAAGAGGGACATCCTCAAGATTTACCTCAAGTACACAGACACGAAAGAGCGCATCATTCAGGATCTCCAGCGGGTGAGCAAACCGGGTCGACGGATCTACGTCGGCAGCAAGAAGATCCCCAAGGTGGTCAACGGCTTCGGGGTCGCTATCGTCTCGACGCCCCGCGGGATCATGACGGACAAGGAAGCCAGGTTGCAGAACGTTGGCGGCGAGATCATCTGCAACGTCTGGTAAGCGCAAGTCAGGAGAGACATCCATGTCACGAATCGGGAAAAAAGCCATCATCCTGCCGGACAAGGTGACGGTTGGCATTGCCGGCGGCGAGATCAAGGTTTCGGGACCCAAGGGGTCCCTCTCAAGGGTGCTGTCCCGGGACATCGAAGTGGTTCAGGAGGGGAAGGCCCTCAGCGTGCGAACCACCCACGAGAGCCGGCGGGCCGGAGCTATTCAGGGTCTTATGCGGACTCTCATTGCCAACATGGTTACGGGAGTGAGCGAGGGGTTTACCAAAGGACTCGAGATCTCCGGAGTGGGGTACCGGGCAGAGCTTGCGGGTACGACGATCAAGCTTTTTGTAGGCTACTCGGTGCCCATCACGTATGAGGTCCCGCAGGGAATCTCCGTGAAAATAGAGAAGCAGACGATCCTTGCCGTCTCCGGGATCGACAAGGAACTGGTAGGCCGTGTCGCCGCAGAGATTCGCGGCAAGCGCAAGCCGGAGCCCTACAAGGGAAAGGGCATCCGATATGCGGGCGAAGTCGTTCGGCGCAAGGTCGGCAAATCCGCCGGCGCATAAGGTTCGGGACGGCATAAACCCCTACAATCACAGAGAGGCAGAACAGTGTTATCGTCAGCGAAAAAAATCCAGAAGGTCAGGGATAAGCGAAAGAAGCGTGTCAGAGGAAAGGTCACCGGAACGGCCGTCCGTCCTCGCCTTGCTGTTTTCCGGAGCGCCAGACACATCTACGTCCAGGCCGTCGATGACGACGCGGGCCGCACGATGGCGGAGGCCTCCACGCGGAGCAAGGAGATCGTCGAGACGATCGCGAAAATGAAAAAAACGGCCGCTGCAGGCGAGGTGGGCAAACTCATGGCGAAGAAACTTTTGGCCATGAAGATTGACGCGGTTGTCTATGATCGCGGCTCCTTTCTGTATCACGGCCGGGTGAAGGCGCTGGCCGAGGGTGCGAGGGAAGCCGGCCTGAAATTCTAGAACCCGAAACTCACAAAAGGGAGTGACCGTTGGATAGGGACAGAAGAGAATTCAAGGTGGAAGAGACGGAGATCCTGGACCGTGTCGTCGCGATCAATCGCACGGCCAAGGTTGTGAAGGGCGGCCGGCGGTTTCGGTTCAGCGCCATCGTGGTCGTCGGGGACGGCAAAGGGTCCGTAGGCACAGGGCTCGGAAAGGCGAACGAGGTTCCTGAGGCCATCCGCAAGGGGATGGAAAAGGCTCGCAAGAGCATGGTGAAGGTATCCATCGGAAACCGCACGATTCCACACGAAATCGTCGGGGAATTCGGTGCGGGCCGGGTGCTTTTGAAGCCCGCTTCGGACGGAACAGGTCTAATCGCGGGCGGCGCCGTTCGCGCCGTACTGGAAGTTGCCGGCGTGCATAACGTGCTCACGAAGTGCCTGGGGTCCCACAACCCCCACAACCTCGTCAAGGCAACCCTCAACGGGCTCCGCAGGCTTCGGACTGCCGCTCAGATTGCGGCCCTGAGGGGCAAGGACGTGGCGGAAATTTAGACGATCGTCAAGGGGACGGACCGTGGAAAAAAAACTGAAGATCACACTGGTGAAGAGCTACATCGGGCGGCCCGAGAAACAGCGGAAAGTGCTCCGCGGCATGGGGCTTGTCCGGATGAACAGGAGCGTAACGCTCAAGGACACGCCCGAGATCCGGGGCATGGTGGGAAAGGTCGGCCACCTGGTGTCGGTGGAAGAGCTGGGATAGGGGAAGATCATGAAGCTGAATGAACTGAGCCCCCCCGAGGGTTCGAGGAAGAAGAGAAAGAGGATCGGCCGGGGAGACGGTTCCGGACATGGCGGAACCTCCACGAAGGGGCACAAGGGCCTCAAGGCCAGGTCGGGCCACAATTCGAGGCCAGGTTACGAAGGCGGCCAGATGCCGCTTTCGCGCCGGCTTCCTAAAAAGGGCTTCAAGAACATCTTCCGCAAGGAGATCATCATCGTCAATCTGGATCAGCTGAACTGCTTCTCCGGGGAGATCCCCGTTGATGTGGCAGGCCTGCTGGCCGGGGGCGTGATCCGGAGGGCCGGAGACGGGATCAAGATTCTTGCCAAGGGAACGATCGAGAAGGCCCTTACCGTGAGGGTAAACGCCATCAGCCAGGCCGCGAAGGAAAAGATCGAGGCGGCGGGCGGCAAGGTCGAAGTCATCGAATAAGAGGTCACCGAAGTTGATTGGCGGACTGAAAAACATACAGAAGATCCCGGAGCTCCAGAAGCGCATCGCATTTACCTTCGTGCTGCTGGCCGTCTACCGGGTCGGAGCCCATGTGCCGACGCCCGGCATCGACACGGCGGCGCTTGCCGCATTTTTCGATCAGGCGAAAGGATCGCTCCTTGGGCTTTTTGACCTGTTTGCGGGAGGGGCGCTCAGCAACCTCTCGGTGTTTGCACTGGGGATCATGCCCTACATCAGCGCCTCCATCATCCTGCAGCTGCTTACAATCGCAGTGCCCCACCTGGAGCGGCTGTCGAAGGAGGGGGAGGCGGGACGCCGCAAGATCACCCAGTACACCCGGTACGGGACGGTAGTGCTCAGCCTCATCCAAGGGTTGGGAATAGCCGTGGGTCTCGAAAACATGGCTGGCCCGACAGGCGCGTCCATCGTGATCATCCCCGGCTGGGGCTTCCGCCTCATGACGGTCATCACACTGACCGCCGGCACGGCCTTCATCATGTGGCTGGGCGAACAGATCACGGAGCGCGGGATCGGCAACGGCATATCGCTCATCATCTTTGCCGGCATTGTTTGCCGCGGGCCCGAGGGAGTGATCAATACGTTCCGGCTCGTGTCCACGGGGGAGATGGGGATTATCGCCGTCCTTTTCCTCTTTGTCTTCATGGTAGCCGTCGTCGGCGCCATCGTTTTCATGGAGACGGGACAGCGACGCATCCCCGTGCAATACGCCAAGCGGATCGTGGGGAGAAAAATGTACGGAGGGCAGACGACGCACCTTCCCCTCAAAGTCAATACGTCGGGCGTGATTCCGCCCATCTTTGCGTCGTCGATCATCATGTTCCCGGCCACGCTGGCCCAGTTCATCCCACACCCGTGGATGAAGGTTGTGGCCGATGCGCTGATACCGGGTCGTTTCTTCTACGAGCTGCTCTATGTGGGCTTCATCGTCTTCTTCTGCTTTTTCTATACGGCCGTCGTGTTCAACCCGACCGATGTGGCGGAGAACATGAAGAAACACGGGGGCTTCGTGCCGGGAATACGGCCGGGAAAGAAAACGGCCGAGTACATCGACCATGTGCTCAGCCGGCTGACCTTCAGCGGGGCTCTTTACGTGTCCGCGGTCTGCGTTCTGCCGAGCATCATGATGGTCTACTTCAACGTTCCCTTCTACTTCGGGGGAACGGCGCTGCTGATCATCGTCGGTGTGGCCCTCGACACGGCGGGGCAGATCGAGACCCATCTCCTGGCCAGACAGTATGAAGGGTTCCTCAAGAAAGGACGCCTGGCGAAGCGGCGGTAAGGAGACCGGATCATGATCATCTTGAAATCTCGCCAGGAGATTGAAAAGATGAGGAAGAGCAATGCCATCGTTGCCGCGATCCTGGAGGAACTCAGGAAAAAGATCAGGCCGGGGGTCAAAACGATTGAACTGGATCGGCTGAGCGAGGAGTTGGCCCTGAAAAAGGGTGCGCGGCCGGCGTTCAAGGGATACCGGGGGTATCCGTACTCCCTGTGCACCTCCGTGAACAGCGAGGTGGTTCACGGGATGCCTTCGGAGAGGGAACTGGCGGAGGGGGACATCATCAGCCTCGATTTCGGCATCCTCAACGACGGCTATTACGGGGATGCAGCGATCACCGTTCCCGTGGGGGCGATCACCTCCGGGGCGAAGCGGCTCCTCCAGGTGACGGAAGAAGCTCTTTACAGGGGCATAGTGGAGGTCAAGGCGGGAAATCGCATCGGTGATATCTCCGCCGCCATCCAGGGTCACGTCGAGGCCGAAGGCTACTCCGTGGTCCGGGATCTCGTGGGTCACGGTATCGGGAAGAGTCTCCACGAGGACCCCCAAGTCCCCAACTACGGCTCGGGCGGCCGGGGAATCGAGTTGAAGCCGGGGATGGTCTTCGCCATCGAACCCATGGTCAATGAAGGGACCTACCGGGTGGATGTGTTGCAGGATGGCTGGACGGTGGTAACGGCCGACGGGAGATTGTCGGCCCATTTCGAGCATTCCGTGGCCATTACTGAAAACGGGCCAGTCATTCTGAGCCGGATCGATTGAATGCGGGGAGCATATGGCAAAAGAAGAACCCATAGAGGTGGAAGGCACGGTCATCGAGACGCTGCCGAACGCCATGTTCCGGGTGGAACTGGAAAACAGGCACCGCGTGCTCGCCCACATTTCGGGGAAAATGCGGATGCACTTCATCAAGATCCTTCCGGGCGACAAGGTGACGGTGGAACTCTCGCCCTATGACCTGACTCGGGGGCGGATCACATACCGGTCGAAGTAGGGTGAAAAACGGCTGCCGGCCGATTGAAATAAGGGGTGTTCGTCGTGAAAGTAAGACCATCGGTAAAAAAAATGTGCGACAAGTGCAAGATCATAAAGCGCCACGGCGTTGTAAGGGTGATCTGCGAAAACCCGAAGCACAAGCAGCGCCAGGGATAACAAAAGACCATTTCAGGAGGCCTGAGCAGTGGCAAGAATTGCAGGCGTTGACCTACCCAAGAACAAGTGCATGGAGATCGCCTTAACCTACATCTACGGGATCGGCCGATCCAAATCGCGGGAAATCCTCCGCGAGGCAGGAATTCCTTACGAAACGAAAACGGATGTGATCACCGATGCGGAAGTGACGGCCATTCGTAACGCAATCGACAGGGAGCACAAGGTGGAAGGAGATCTTCGTCGGGACATCTCCATGTCGATCAAGCGACTTATGGACGTGGGAACCTACCGGGGCCTCAGGCACCGCAAAGGACTTCCCAGTCGAGGCCAGCGAACGCACACGAATGCCCGGACCCGCAAGGGACCCCGCAGGGCGATCGCAGGCAAGAAAAAGTAATAACGATTATTGATTATCTGGAGGACCAATGGCCAATCCGAGGAGAAAGACCGGAAAGAAGCGAGAAAAGAAAAATGTCCCGGAGGGGATTGCCCACATCCAGTCGACATTCAATAATACCATCGTTACCATCACCGACCTCAGCGGGAACGTCATTTCTTGGGCGTCGTCGGGGATGTCGGGATTCAAGGGTTCCCGGAAGGGGACGCCTTTCGCAGCCCAGATGGCCGCTGAAACCGCCGTCAAGAAAGCGAAAGAGCAGGGATTGCGCACGGTGCGGGTTTATGTGAAAGGCCCGGGTTCCGGTCGTGAATCGGCATTGCGGGCATTGCAGGCGGCAGGACTCATGGTCAGCTTGATCCGCGATGTGACCCCGATTCCCCACAATGGTTGCCGTCCACCGAAGAGACGGCGCGTGTAAGGCGTAAGGAAAAACCCACGAGAATTAACAGGGAGGCACAACTTGGCACGTTACAGAGGCTCAGAATGCAGGCTTTGCCGTCGTGAAGGCCTGAAGCTGTTTTTCAAGGGTGACCGCTGCTACACCGAAAAGTGTGCATTCGAGCGGCGGGGCTATGCACCCGGTGAGCACGGACAGGCGAGGAAGAAGTACTCCGATTACGGTGTTCAGCTTCGCGAGAAGCAGCGCCTGAAGAGGATGTACGGGCTGCTGGAGAAGCAGTTCAAGGGCTACTTCGAACGGGCCGACCGCATGAAGGGCATTACGGGCTCCAATCTCCTCATGCTCTTGGAGCGGAGGCTCGACAATGCGGTGTACCGGCTGGGCTTTGCCCCTTCCCGGAACGATGCCCGGCAGCTTGTACGGCACAATCATTTCCTCGTCAACGGCAAGAAGGTCAACATTCCCTCTTTCATGGTCCGAAAGGACGACATCGTTGAGTTGAGAGAGAAGAGCAGGAAGGTCCTCCCGATCCTCGACTCCCTGGAGACAGTAGCCCGCAGGGGCATTCCGGGGTGGCTGGAGCTGGACAAGGACAACTTCAAGGGTGTCGTAAAGGCGATCCCGGCGCGGGAGGACATCACCATGCCCGTTCAGGAACAGCTGGTGGTCGAACTTTACTCCAAGTAACCTGTCAAGGTAAGTCCCGGACGAAAAAACGTTTTACGGGCTGTTCAGCAGCCTGACAGCCAGAGGGAAGAGCGACTATGCAGAGAAACTGGCGCAGCCTGATCCGACCGAAGCGGATCGAGATCGACGAGAAGACACACAGCAAATCCTACGCGGAATTTACCGTCCAACCCCTCGAGCGGGGCTACGGAATCACGTTGGGGAACTCGCTGAGGCGCGTACTGCTGTCCTCCATCCAGGGGGCGGCCATTGTATCCGTGCGTTTCGACAGTGTTCTGCACGAATTCTCCACCGTTCCCGGTGTGAAAGAAGACGTGACGGACATCATCCTGAACCTCAAGGGTGTTCGCCTCAAGCTTCACGGTGATGTTCCCCGGACCATCAAGATTGATACCTCCAAGGCAGGCCCGGTAAAGGCAGGAGACATCATCACCGATGCCAATGTCGAAATTCTCAATTCTGACCACCACATAGCAACCCTCACCAGCGGCGGTAAGCTCAGGGCCGAGATGGTCGTGAAGATGGGCAAGGGCTATGTCATGGCCAAGCGGGAACGCGATCCAGACCAACCCGAGGGAACCATCAATATCGATGCCATCTTCTCTCCTCTCCAGAAGGTGAGCTATACCGTGAGCCATGCCCGCGTGGGCCAGATCACGGACTTCGACAAGCTTGTGATCGAGGTCTGGACCGACGGCAGCCTGCCGCCCGAGGATGCCGTCGCCTTTGCGGCGAAAATCCTGAAGGATCAGCTGGACATTTTCATCAACTTCGAGGAAATCGAAGAAGAGAGGGTGCTGGAAGAAGCCGGGCAGAGCGAGAAGCTGAGCGAGAACCTACTGAAAAGTGTGGATGAACTCGAGCTTTCCGTACGGTCGGCCAATTGCCTGAAGAACGCCGGTATTCACATCATCGGTGAGCTTGTTCAGAAGACGGAAGCGGAGATGCTGAAGACCCGCAACTTCGGCCGTAAGTCCCTCAACGAGATTAAAGAGATCCTCTCCGAGATGGGGCTCTCCCTCGGCATGAAGATTGACTGGCCGCCCCGGAATCGGGAAGAGGCCGGCAGCGCCGAGTAACTTGTCAGGCTCGTCCAGGCCGTTCAAAAATGCCTGGATGCAAGGCTCCCGAGATCCCGAGGAGGGAGGCGTACTTTTTGCGTACGTTGACCGGCAAGGGATGATGGAAACGAAGCAGACGGGTATTTTTCAACAGCATCATCAGTATTTTCTGAAAGGAATTGTACACAATGCGACACGGGGTAGGCGGAAGGAAGCTGGGCAGGACCACAAGCCATCGTGCAGCCATGCTTCGAAATATGGTGACGTCGTTTCTGCAGTTCGAGAAGATCGAAACCACCGATGTGAAGGCGAAGGAACTGAAAAGGGTGGCCGAAAAAATGATTACGCTGGCCAAGCGGGGTGGCCTCCATGCACGTCGCCAGGCAGCAGCCGTGATACGGGACAAGAACGTCGTGAAGAAGCTTTTTGACGAAATTGGAGCCCGCTTTGCCGAACGGCAGGGCGGCTATACAAGGATCGTCAAAACGGGCTTCCGTGCCGGCGACAGTGCCCCCATGGCCGTCATCGAACTGCTGGACAAACCTTCTTCCGAGAAGAAGGAGAAGAAGGAAAAGAAAGAAGCGAAAGCCAAAAAAGAGCCCAAAGCCAAGATCAAGAAAGAGCCAAAGGCCAAGAAAGAACCGAAGGCCAAAAAAGAGGTCAAGCCGAAGAAGACAGCGGCGAAAAAGACAACGACCGGGAAAAAGGCCGCCAAGGAAGAATAAGAAACCTCCAAGAAGCTCGATGATAAGGCAGGGACAATCGTCCCTGCCTTTTTTCGTTTCCGGGGCGATCCGCCTTTGCCCTTGATTTTCAATGCGAAAGATTATAATAAACAGCGAGCGAAGATATGGAAGAAAGGAGGATTTACCCATGGCAGAGGAGAAAATAGGCGAAATCGTAAAATTCTTCGCGAAGCCCAGCGTTGCGGCGATCAAAATCACAGCCGGCGAGATCAATGTGGGCGATACGATAAAGCTTGTGGGCCACACGACGAGTTTCGAGAGCGTCATCGAGTCGATGGAGGTCAACAATGCCAAGGTCGAAAAGGCCGTGCCGGGTGATTACATCGGCGTGAAGGTTGCCGATCGGGCAAGGCCCGGAGACGAGGTCTTCAAGGTCATTCCGGACTGAAGAGACCGGTAAAAGCGGGCGTCTGCGGCGCACAGAAAAAATACGCCTCAGTTCTGAGGATGCGGGAAGAACAGGTCTTTCTTTTTGAGCCCATGACGTAGGATAGAGCAGGGCCACAGGATTCGTATATCCTGCGGCCTTTTTTTATCGCCTACCGGGATTCCCCTCATAAAGGGGTTGCCCCTGTCCTCGCGGCTGTGGTACCTTTCGCCGACGAACGGCCGGGATGATGGTGGCAGGTGGCAAGGACTCGGGTCAAGGTTCAAGATTCAAGGACCAACGGGCGCGGAACGGTTGCACCGCTGACGGATCCGATTGCCTATCTTGACAGTTTGCACAGCCGCGGCATCCGGCCGGGTCTCGGTCCCGTCAGGAGGGTACTGGAACGTCTCGGTAACCCCCAGGAACGCTATAAGAGCATCCTTGTGGCCGGGACCAACGGGAAAGGCTCTATTGCATCGACCCTCGCTGCCATTCTTGAAGCGGCGGGTTATCGGGTCGGCCTTTACACGTCTCCCCACCTTGTCGACTTCCGGGAACGGATTCGGGTGGACGGGGCCATGATCCCCGAGGAAACCCTTCGGACACGTATCAGGAAGGTGCGCCGGGCGGATCACGAAGGGGTTACCTACTTCGAATTTGCATCGGCCCTCGCTTTTCTTCACTTTGCCCTGTGCCGGGTGGATATGGCCGTTCTCGAGGTTGGCATGGGCGGCAGGCTTGACGCCACGAATGTCGTCCGTCCCGAGCTTTCCATCATCTCGAATATCGCCATGGACCATGCTGAATATTTGGGGCCTCACCTTGAAGACATCGCCCGGGAGAAGGCGGGAATCATCAGGCGGGGCAGTGTGTGCGTCACGGCAGCGAAGCAGGCCCCTGTTCTGGCCGTCATCGAGAAAGCCTGCATCCAGAGGAAGACACGCCTGCTGCGATTGGGTCGGGAGATCCGGGTTCGCGCGACGAGAGGCGGTCTCATCGACATCCGGGGCCCGGCAATAGAGTTGAATAATATCAGCCTGGCACTGCAAGGGGCGCATCAGCGGGACAACGCAGCATGCGCCCTGGCGGCTCTGGGAGTCCTTCGCGAGAAGGGTTTTAGCATCGGGGAGCAGGCCATCCGCAGAGGCCTTGCGATTGTACGCTGGGAAGGACGGCTTGAAGTCGTGGGGGAGCATCCTACGGTCCTTCTCGACGGAGCCCACAACGCGGCCGGCGCAGCGGCACTCAAAAGGGCACTGAGGGAATTCACCTATCGAAGACTTGTTCTCGTGCTCGGAATTCTTGCCGACAAGGATTACCGGGCGATGATTCGAAGGCTGGCCCCACTAGCCTATAAGCTGATTGTGACACGGCCCCCGGAAGGCAGGGCCCTTGAAGCGGACGTGCTTGCGGCAGAAAGCCTGCGATGGAACCGCAGCGTGGAGGTTGTGGAAAACCCCTTGGAGGCGGTTCAGCGGGCAAGGGCGGCGGCCGGTGAGGATGACCTGATTTGTGTGGCCGGATCCCTCTACCTCGTGGGGGCCGTGCGTCCGCTGTTCATCCCGTCGATGGATTCCAGGAAGGTCTCACCGGTATCGGGGGACAAACGAAAGAGAACTTCGGGGCCGTGCGGTTCATGAAGGGCAACCGCAAAGAAGGAGATGTATCGAGCGTGGCGCAGACGGTCTGTCTTCTCATGCTGATTTTGCTGATGCCGGTTTCTGCGGTCTGGGGACAGCAGGAAATCAGCCTGCAAAAAGCAGCAAAGGAAGGACCCGTTCAGATCGAATCGGACCGCCTTTCCTACGACCAGGTGTCTGACACGTACCGCGCCGAGGGGGATGTGGTCATCACCTTCACGGGAGGATTCCTGAAGGCCGACTCGGTCACCCTGAATAGGGCAACAGGCGATGCCTGGGCCCACGGCCATGCGTATCTTTTCAGTGAGGGGGACATTCTGGAAGGTGACATCATCCAGGTCAATCTCGAAACGAAGAAGGGGATCGCCCGCGACGGTCGCATGTTCTTCATCAAAAATCACCTCTATGTCACGGGCGGCGAAATCGAGAAATCCGGCGAGGCCACCTACCGCATCAAAGACGGAACCGCCACGACCTGCGACGGTCCCTTGCCCGACTGGCGCTTCACAGGGAAGGAGGTGGACGTTACCGTCGACGGTTATGGAACACTGAAGAGCGGCACGTTCCAGATTCGCGATACTCCCGTGGCCTGGTTTCCCTGGCTCATGTTCCCGGCGAAGACAACACGCCAGACCGGTCTGCTGTTTCCCTATTTCGGATACTCAGCGGATAAGCTGGGCGTTGATGTCGAAATCCCGTTCTACTGGGCTATCTCGGACAAGTATGACGCGACTCTTTACACCCGCTACATGGACAAACGGGGCCTCAAGGAGGGCGCCGAATTCCGATACCATCCGACCTCGAGCACCTTTGGCCTCTTCTACGGGGATTTTCTGAAGGATCAATGGACCGGTTCGGACAGCTCCGGGGGGATCCCCCGTAACTGGACGGAGAAACAGGATCGATGGTCCTGGTACTGGAACCACGAGACAACCTTTGCCCCCGGGTTGTATTTCCGCGCCGACCTGATGAAGATATCCGACATCTATTATTTCAGGGATTTCGGCTCCCACAACTATTACCTCGATCATTATGCCGGAAGCATCAACCGCAAATTCGACAGGATTTCTTTCGTTGGAAATGAACAGCTCACGAGCTACGACTCCACAGCCCGGCTCGTCAAGGAATGGCAGAACTACAACCTGACTGCCTGGGGCCAGTACACGGACAATCTCACGAGCCTCTCCAATGCCGACACGCTCCAGCGCTATCCGGAGGTGACCTTCACCGGCTTCAAGCAGCCCCTCGCCGGGACGCGCCTGAACTGGGAAGTTGCGAGCCGCTACGGCTATTACTACCGCGACTACGGGGTACGAGGTTCCGCCTTCGATGTCTACCCGAAGGTTTCCCTGCCCTGGGCCTTTGGAAATTACGCGACCGTCACCCCCGAGCTGGGTGTCCGGGAGACGCTCTGGGACACGCAAAGCAACGATCCCACAGTGCCCGGCACGTCGTCGAACCGTGCCCTCTATACGGTCGCACTCGGGGCAGCGACCGAGGTATTCCGTATCTTCGACACCGGCTGGGGACAAATTCAGAAGGTCAAGCACGCCGTCAAGCCGGAAGTCACGTACACCTACATTCCTTCTGTGGACCAGATGGTCCGTCCCGATTTCGTGACGGGCGTCGACTCGAAAAACGGCTTCACCTATGCCCTTACCAATACGCTGATCGGCCGCGTAAGCGATGAAAAGGGCAGCGTGAGCTACCTGGAGGCTCTCCGGTTGAAGCTGAGCCAGACGTACAACATCACGCCGCCCACCCTGTACCTGACCACTCCGCCCCCGGTTCCTCTGGACAAGCCCTTCGGTCCCCTGGATGCGGAACTGGACATCAACCCTTTTCCATACCTGGGATTCATGACACGGGCCTCTTTCGATTTCAACACGAATGCCTGGGCGCGGCTCGATCAGGATATTGCTCTCAAAGACGATCGGGGGGACAGCCTGTCGTTCGTCTACCGCTACACGAAGAATTCTATCGAGTCCGCCGGTGTTGTCGGGCGTGTCCGGACCACATCTTTCCTTGACATCTTCGCGGGTTTCCGGGAAAACCTCTTCGACAAGACGACGCTGGAAAAAACGGTCGGTCTGGAATTCCACCGACAATGCTGGGGGCTGGAGGTGAGCTACTCCGACCTGGTAGACGATCGGCGCTTCATGGTCCTTTTTTCCCTGTCCGGACTGGGCCGTGTCGGGGGAGGATCAGTCTCCAGGCAAGGGACGGGCTTCTAGCCCGTTCACGGAGAGCATCGGGGGGAAAGGGGTCGTGGCCTCGAAAACGTCAATTCCGTACGCCCGGTCTTCATTCCGATGGGATGGTGTTTTTTTCTCTTGACAAATAACCCTGATTAACCTATCTTCACTCTTTCGAATTTTACCAGAGCGGTGTGTCTATGAGTACATTTATGGCTAAAAAGGATACCGTCGATCGCGACTGGTTCCTCGTCAATGCGCAGGGAAAGGTTCTGGGCCGACTCGCCCGGGAGATCGCTTACCGTCTTCGCGGAAAGCATAAAGCCATCTTTACACCCTACGTCGATACAGGGGATTTTGTGGTGGTCGTCAATGCCGAGAAGATTGTGCTCACCGGCAAAAAGATCACCGATAAGATCTATCGCCATCATTCGGGTTTCCCGGGCGGTCTCAAGGAGTGGCCCGCGGGCAAGCTTCTGGCCAAGAAGCCGGAGGAGTTGATCCGGCTCGCCGTACAGGGCATGCTTCCCAAGAACACCCTTGGCAGGCAAATGCTTCGTAAGCTGAAGATTTACACCGGCGAGAAGCACCCCCACGATGCCCAGAAGCCCCACTTGCTAGAACTGTAAGACCGAAACCGGAGATGGAGCAGTTATGACCGACAAACGTATTTATGCAACGGGAAAGAGAAAAACAGCGATTGCCCGGGTCTGGATGAAAGAAGGAAGCGGGGAGTTCACCATCAACAGCCGGAATTTCGATGATTACTTCACCCGGGACGTCCTGAAGAAGATCATTCAGCAGCCCTTGGAGATCACCAACCAGATGGGCAAGTTCGATTTCTACGTCAACGTCGGCGGCGGGGGCATTGCCGGTCAGGCCGACGCGCTCAAGCACGGCATCTCCAGGGCCCTGTGCGAGTTCGACGCGGAGCTTCGACCGGTTCTGAAGAAGGCAGGTTTCCTTACGAGGGACTCCCGCATGAAAGAACGCAAGAAATACGGACAGCCCGGAGCCCGCAAACGGTTCCAGTTCTCGAAGCGCTAAGCGAAACGACAAGGGGGTTCTCGGAACCCCCTTTTTTATGTGGAGGGATGAAACATGATCCGGGTCGGTATCTACGGCGGCAGCGGCTATACGGGACTCGAGCTGATGCGGATACTGCTGCGGCATCCTGGCGTACAGGTGGTGGGAATCACGTCTCGCAAGTTCAAGGGACAGTCTCTGTCCGACACCTACCCCCTTTTCGATGGCCTGACAGATATCACCTTCATCGATGCATCGCCGGGAGATCTGGCGGGGATGGCCGACGTGATCTTCATGGCCACCCCCCACGGGGAAGCGATGGCCGTCGCACCGGCGTTTATTGACGCCGGCAAGAAAGTCATCGATCTATCCGCTGATTTCCGGTTTCGAGACCTAATCGTCTTTGAGAAGTGGTACCATGAGCACTCGGCCCCGGAACTGGCCAAGAAGGCCGTCTACGGAATTCCCGAGCTCTACCGCGACGAAATCCGGAAGGCCCGGCTCGTGGCCAATCCCGGCTGCTATCCTACAAGCGCGATTCTGGGACTGGCGCCCCTTCTCCGGGAGAAAATCATCGACCCGGCCACGATCATCATCGATTCCAAGTCGGGAGTGAGCGGTGCCGGCCGAGACCCGGTCATCGGTTCGCTGTTCTGCGAGGTTGACGAAGGATTCAAGGCATACAAGGTGAACGAGCACCGGCACAGCCCGGAAATCGAGCAGGAGCTGAGCGCGCTGGCCGGCGAGGAGGTGAAGGTCTCCTTCACACCGCACCTGCTGCCGATCACCCGCGGTATCCTCAGCACCATGTATGCAAGCCTCAAAAAAACGCTTTCCACAGGCGAGCTGATTGCATTATATAAGCAATTCTACAAGGAAGAATCCTTTGTCCGGGTCCTGCGCAAGGGAATGTACCCGAATGTGTCCTCCGTGAAGGGCACAAACTTCTGTCACATCGGCATTTCCGCAGACCCGCGGACAAACCGGGTGATTGTCCTTTCGGCCATTGATAACCTCGTAAAGGGGGCTTCCGGCCAGGCGGTCCAGAACATGAACCTCCTGTGCGATTTCCGGGAGGATACGGCCCTGGACATGATCGCCCTCTTTCCGTGAACAGGCAGCCGGGTCCCTGGGATACCGCTGAAGGGGGTTTCTTCGGCCGACAGGCTGGAGGCCCATCCAGCGTCCCTTCATCCCGATCCTTACGCCAATCGAATGCGAGGTATACCATGTCTCTTCGTCTCTACAATACCCTGACGCATCAGAAGGAGGATTTCGTTCCCGTGAAAGAGGGCGAGGCGGGAATTTACGCCTGCGGGGTCACCGTCTATGACACCTGCCACGTGGGCCACGCCCGCTCCGCCATCAACTTCGACGTGATCACACGCTATCTGCGCTACCGGGGGTACAAGGTCACGTACGTCAAGAATTTCACCGATGTCGACGACAAGATCATCGCCAAGGCCAACAAGGAGGGCGTGAACTTCCGGGACGTCTCGGAACGATACATTGCGGAACACAATGACGACATGGATCGGCTGGGCATCGAGCGCCCCTCCGTCACCCCCCGGGCCACGGAGCATATCGGAGGCATGATCGAACTGATCAACCGGCTCTTAAAGAACGAACTCGCCTATGTCGTGGAAGGGGACGTCTACTTCGCCGTAAAGAAGTTCAGGAACTACGGAAAGCTCTCCGGCCGCAACCTTGACGAGATGGTGGCGGGCGCACGCATTGCTGTGGGCGAAAAGAAGAAGGACCCTCTTGACTTCGCTCTCTGGAAAGCGAGCAAGGAGGGTGAGCCCTGGTGGGACAGCCCATGGGGCAAGGGGCGTCCGGGATGGCACATTGAATGTTCCGTCATGAGCGCCTACTTTCTCGGCGAGACCTTCGATATCCACGGTGGCGGCGAAGATCTGATCTTTCCGCACCACGAAAATGAGATCGCCCAGTCCGAGGGCGCCAGCGGGAAGACGTTCGCGAAATACTGGCTCCACAACGGGTTTATCAAGGTGGACCACGAGAAGATGTCCAAGTCGCTTGGAAACTTCACCACCATCCGGGAGATTCTGAAACACTGCCATCCCGAGGTGCTGCGATTCTTCGTCCTCCAGAGCCACTACAGGAGCCCTCTGGATTACTCCGATGAGGCTCTGAATGAGGCCCGGACCGCGATGAACCGCCTCTACGAGACCCTCAAGAAGATCCGCGATATCTTTGCCGCCGACCAGGCATTGACCGCCGTTTCGATAAGAGAGGAACAACTGCCCGAGAAGGAAAAGGCGCTCTTGGAACGAATCAAGGCACTGCCGGAGCGTTTCCGGGAGGGGATGGACGACGATTTCAATACGGCCCGTGCCATGGGATTTATTTTTGATATCGTCCGGCAGTTGAACACCTACGTAGCGGGAGGAGGTAAGACCGAAGCCCCGGCGCTCTTCGTCCTCAACGAGGCCGAGCGGACGCTTCGCGAGGTGGGAAGCGTTCTGGGCATCCTCACGGAAGATCCCGATAGCTATTTCGAGAAGGACCGGTTGCGGGAAGCGGATAAACGGGGGTTCAACGTCGAGGAGATAGAGGCTCTCATCGATGAGCGACTCAAGGCCCGGTTGGAAAAGAACTGGAGACGGGCCGATGAGATTCGGGATGAGCTGGCTGCAAAGGGCGTAACTCTGAAGGATTCGAAGACAGGCACAACCTGGCTTGTGGAAAAGGTCGACTCATAAAATCCAGAAGCCCGGAATCGGATGAAAGAAAGCCGCTTGGCAGACGCCAGGCGGCTTTGTTCTTTCTTCCCATCCAAATCTCATTTGATCTTCGACCCCGGACGGGAGGGTTTATCCTGTTGCCGGCTATCCCATCAGGTTTTTGAGGGTCTCGGCCACCGGAGCCGTGAACAGGGCCACCAGGATCGCGTACATGGCGAAGCTGCCGACGGCCTCACCGAGGTAGATCTTCTGATATTTCTGTTTCAGGGAAACGATGATCATGCCGCCGACGATCAGGCAGCCAAGGTGGAAGTAGGGGAAGTTTTCCACGCCCGCAGCGGCAAATTCGGCAAAACAGAACGTCCCTGTGATCAAAACAACGAAACCAGCCAGAATCAGTGTCGAAAATGTCCTTTTCATGATGTCTCCTCCAGGCGGTTTATTTATGATTTCAATTTCATGTGTGCAACGGCTGACCTACCCTATTGAAAAGAGCGTGCCATGAGGCGACAGCGACAGAAAATAATTATTAACTATATGATATTGCAATGGATAATCGGCGCTTTGCCTTCTGTTCCGGTCCCTTCAAATCCCCATGGGACCGGTTTTATTGAATGAAACGTTAAATGATCTTGAATGAAGTGTGGAAAGAATGGACCGGGATCACAGATCTTCCGGCACAAAACTGACTGCCTCGTCGATAGAAGCGGCATCGGCAAACAGCATGACCATCCGGTCTACTCCCAGGGCGATACCGGCTGATGCGGGCATCCGGGAGACCGCCTCCAGGAATTTTTCCGGCATGGGGCACGGCGGCAGGCCTCTTTTCGCACGGGTCTCGTTTTCCCTTTTGAAGCGTCCTCGCTGTTCTTCTGCGTCGGTCAGTTCCGAGAACCCGTTGGCCAGTTCCAGCCCGCCGATGTAGATCTCAAAGCGCTCCGCGAAGGCGGGATCCTCTTTTTTCGTTCTCGCAAGAGACCCGAGGGCAAAGGGGTAGTCATAGAGGAAAACCGGTTTCGGAATTCCCAGCCTGGGCTCGACCTCCAGAGCGATGATTTCCTCGAAGCGGTTCTCCGCCATGGCTTTTTCCAGGGAAATCGACCCATATCGCTCGAAGGCCTCCTTCACCGTCTGTCTCTCCCATGATTTTGTGAGGTCGATCTCGCGGTTCCGGTACTGAAACAAGCGTTCCATTTCCAGGGCGCCTGAAATGGAGAGGAACAGGTCCTCGCACTCCTCCATGAGCTGCCAGTAATCGTAACCGGCACGGTACCATTCCAAGAGGGTGAACTCCGGCAGGTGCAGGGGGCCGCGTTCGCGGGCCCGGTAACACTTGGAGATCTGGAAAATCCTCTCGTAGCCGGCGGCGAGCATCCGCTTCATGCAGAGTTCCGGCGAGGGGTGGAGCCACCAGTCTCCTGTGGGGAGGGCGTCAATGTGCGATTCGGGCAAAGGGGAGGGGATGCGGTTTGGGGTTTCGATCTCAAGGTATTCCCGGGACCGAAAGAAGGCACGTACGGCATGGAGAACGCAGGCACGCGTTTCGAGGGCCCGATGCTTGGCCGCGAGCTTCCAATCGCTGTTCATGGGGAGGGGTTTCCGGCTATTCCTTCACGCGGGTCAGGTAATCGCCCGTCCTCGTGTCGACGCGGATCTTTTCGCCCTGTTCGACGAAGGGAGGCACGCTGACCTTGTAACCCGTCTCGACGATGACCGGCTTGTAGTTGCCCGAAACAGTGTCGCCCTTGATCCAGGGTGGAGCCTCCGTCACGACGACGTCGACGAAGTTGGGCAGGGTGATGTCGATGGGCCGGTCGCGGAAGAAGAGGATCTTGCATTCCATGTTTTCAATGAGGAAGTTTTTTGCATCCCCGACCGACTCCTCCGTCAGGGCGATCTGCTCGAAGTTCTCATTGTCCATGAAGTGGTACGCGTCAGCCTCCTTGTATAGGAACTGCATGGTCTTTTCCTGCGTGTCGGCAGGTTTGAAGGTGTCCACCTCGCGGAACGTGCGGTCTATCTGACTTCCGGTGAGCATGTTGCGAAGCTTACAGCGGTAAAGGGACTGGCCTTTCCCCGGTTTGACGAACTGGAAATCGACAACGATGTAGGGGTCGTCATCCAGCATCAGTCTCAGGTTCTTTCTCAGGTCGCTTGCGCTGTACATCTCGGTTCTCCCCTCGCGGGTTTTCGGTTGTCTGAAGTGCATCCCTTTAATATATTTCTCTTTTATTGTCAAAAGAAATTAAGAGGCTTAGAGGAGGGTGAAGGGTTGGAGAGGCACCTTTCCCCTGGTGCCCGGCATGTCGGCAACATAGCGGGGCAGGCACAGGCCCGAGGTGGATTTCCACAGCGTCTCCATGATCCGCATCCCCTGCCAGATTTCCACATGGAAATGATCCGTTCCCTGCACGGGGTCGCAGTGGAAGAGGTAGTAAGGCTTGACGCAAATGCGCTCCAAGCCATACAGCAGGTCCTGCATCGTGCGAACGTCATCGTTTACGCCCCGGAGAAGCACCGACTGGTTGAGAACGGGAATGCCCGCCGAGAGGAGCCGGTCACATGCTTGCGCAGCCTCGGGCGTGATTTCCCGGGGGTGGTTGAACTGGGTGAGAAACCAGATCGGTCGGTACCTGCGAAGCATGCCGCAGAGCGCGTCGGTGATCCGCATGGGCATCACTACGGGCATGCGGCTTCCCAGTCGCAGGACCTCTACATGGGGAATGGCGCGGAATCTTGCCAGGATCCTTTCCATGCGGGCATCGGAGAGCGTCAGCGGGTCTCCCCCCGAGAAGATGACCTCCCGGATGGAAGGAATCTTCTCAACATGGCGCGCTATCGTTTCGATGTCTCCGTCGGACAGGCAGGTTTCACGACAGCGCCACAAACGCTTGCGGTTGCAGTGGCGACAATAGACGGCACACCGGTTTGTTACGGTCACAAGGCATCGGTCCCGGTAGCGCTGGATCAGGCCCGGCACAGGGCTGTGGGATTCCTCTTCCAGCGGGTCCCCGGTGCGGTCAGCTCCGCAGACAAGCTCCTGCTCGTCTGGCATGCACTGCAGGCGCAGAGGATCGCTTTTTGCCTGCGGATCGAAGAGCGAAAGGTAGTAGGGGGTGACGGCATAGCGGTAGATCCGGATCACCTTATGAAGAGGCCTGATCTGCGCAGAACCGGTGCCGAGCAACTCATGGAGGCTTCCCGGCGAGCGGACACGGTTGCGGAACTGCCACCGCCAGTCGTTCCACTGTTCAGGGGCGATCCGGCTTCGATTTGCCGAGAGAGTCTTCTTTGAGTGCAATAGAATCTTCCTGCTGTTCTTTCTTTCCTGCGTTTCTAGCACAACGAGACGCAACTGCAAACAGCAAAAGAATAAGCCCCGACCGCATGCCCAGGAAAGTCCTTGACAGAAAAACAGTTTGTCTCATACTTCAAAGAAAAAGAACTCGGGTATCCAACCAAGCATTTCATTTGAGCCATGAATAATGACCGGCCGGACAAGCCCCCCGGAGCGGGGAAAAGCAGCTTCGAGTTGATCCATGCCGATGTGCTCTTCCGGATCCTGGCTCTCAAGCCCTGGCACACGGTGCTGGATATGGGCTGCGGTCCGGGGATGTATACACTCGGTATGGCGAAGATCATCGGCGACGGCGGCCGCGTCTATGCTGTCGATCTCTGGGAAGAAGGCATAGACAGGCTCCAGGAGAAGGTCGAAAGACGGGGTGCGAAAAACATAAGGCCCATGGTCGCCGATGTGAGCAGGGTCCTTCCGTTGCCCGGCGACAGCATCGATCTGATCCTCATGGCCACCGTGCTTCATGACCTTCGGGAGGCAGGCGTCCACGAGGGCGCACTGGCCGAGGCCAGAAGGCTTTTGAAACGCCATGGGACCTTCGCCGTTGTGGAGTTCAACAAGGTGCCCGGGCCTCCAGGGCCCCCGGTTTCCATCCGCCTCTCTGCCGATGAAGTGACATCCCTGGTCACGCCTTTCGGTTTTGCCGAGACGGGCCTGCATGAAATCGGGCCGTACAATTACCTAAAGACCTTTGTGCCGCGAGTGGTGTGCAACGCATGAAGTGCTTGAGCGACAGAAGACGAGAGGGTCTTTGTGTTTGGGGGACGGGGACTATCCTATGAAGAGGGCTGTTCCGATCGCGCAGCTGATGCCGGCGGATGTCCTGCTCTACAGGGGCATCGGGCGGCTCAGCGACGTCGTACGTTTCATCGACCGTTCGGAGGTTAGCCATGCCGGGCTTTTCCTCGGCCGGTACGAGGAGAGAGGACGTTTCGTCGGCGAGGCCGTTCATGAAGGAGTCATTCGTCGGGAACTGCGGAAAAGCATTGCGCAGGCCGAGTGGGTCGAGTGCCGGCGTCTGAAGGAACCGCCGGCAAGCGTCGATCCCGTCCTGGGCCGTGCGGTGCACTATCTGAATCGTGGCGAGCGATATGCCTTCGAGCAGATCCTGCTTCTGGCTTTTTTGTGCATTACCCGGAACCTTGCCGGATCGTCCATTCTCGGAAGGCTCATCCGGGAAACGCTGGATGCAGCAGCGACCTTTCTCCTGAATCTTTTCAGTACGGGACGGGAGCCTATGATCTGCTCCGAATTTGTTTTCCGGTGCTACAGTGAATCTCTCCCGGGTTCCATCGATGTTCTGGAGCGCGCATACGGCCTGCTTCCATTCGGGGACCGGGGCATCCCGATCGGAAAGACCCGGGGGATCCATCGTGGCAGCGCCCTGGCGCTGCTTCTTGAAAAACATGGGAAAGAGTTAACCGAGGGCAGTCTCAATCTGTCGGGGCCGTTGCGGTCTGCAGGATCGATCCAGCTCTCTGTTTTGGAAGAACGGATCGATGCGTATTTCGATGATCTGCAGAAGCAGGCGCCGCAGGCAGCCCGCATCGACCTTGCATCGCCGGAGCTGCTGCCGTCCTTCGAACGGTTTGCGGCCGGTTTCTGCCTGGCGCGCCTCCGGCCCGAGAAAAAGGAGCTGCCCCGGGTTGCTGTGTTTGGCGAGGTCCTTGACGCGGCGGCTGATTTCGTAACGCCCGGAGATTTGCAGCGAAGCAAGAGCCTTGCATTTTTCGGCAAACTTGACAAAAAAGGAGTGGGGGGAAAATGAAGCTGCGCACCCACGTCACCAATCATCTGGTGAAAAGTGAGGATCTCAACCACCATGGGACGCTGTTTGCAGGGAAGACCGCCATGTGGTTTGTCGAGGCGGGCTTCATCGCCGCGGCGAGTCTCACCAACCCGGAACACATCGTCTGTCTCAATATTCACGGGATGCTCTTCATGAAGCCGATCCGCAACGGGTGCATCATCCGTTTAGAAAGCAAGGTGGTCTTTTCCGGGCAGACCCGCCTGGTCTCGTACATCAAAGTCGTCGACAACAGCAACGATGATTTTCTCGTCGACGGCTTTATCACCTTCATTCATGTCGACAAGAATGCCCAGCGGATCCCCCATGGAGTCGTCATCGAAGCGACGAATCCTGAAGACAGGGCGCTCCAGGAAAAGGCGAAGAATCTGCAGATTGGGAAACGGGTGAAGGGGTAGAGAGCCGAGTTGAGAACGCTTTTTGCAAATGGTTGTTCAGAATGAATGGAGCGGTGAGGGTGACATGACGGAACGGGAACGACAGAGTGTATGCCAGCACATTCTCGGAACATCGGCCAATCTGCTGGGGATATGCTTTGCCCTGTTCAGCGTGATCAGGATGCTCGGTTATGCGGACTCGACGCTCATCGACGAGATGGCGGTTGTGTCCATTTTTCTCTTTCTGGGAGCCTGCCTCTTCTCGTATGCCTCGATGAGGAGCCGGAAACGCTGGATCCTCTACGAAAAAATCGCCGATTCCATTTTCATCCTTTCCCTGGCATTCCTGTCCGGACTTGCATTGGTGCTCGTCGCCGGGATCATCAAGTAGGATTCTTCACCCGATTCCCCGTCTCAGCTACCTGCCCGGATCGAAAGGATGTCTCCGTCCCGGACGATATAGCTTTTCCCTTCCAGTCGCCAGACACCCGCCTTCTTGCAGCCTGCAAAACCGTCCAGCCGTATGAAGTCATCATAAGAAACGGCCTCGGCGCGGATGAATGTCCGGGCAAGATCGGTATGGATGGTCCCGGCTGCTTCCTGGGCGTTCACTCCCTTGCGGATGGGCCAGGCTCGACACTCATCCTCGCCGACCGTCAGGAATGAGATGAGGCCCATCGTCTCGTAGGCAAGCCGGATGATCCTTCCCCGCAGCGATTCCCGGATGCCGTATTCGGCCATGAATGCGGCCTGCTCTTCCGGGGGCATCGCAGCAAGCTCCGCCTCGAGCTGCCCGCAGGCGGCCACCACGGGAATGTGTCCCGGGATCCGTTCCCGGAGCTGTGCAGCAATCGTTTCCGCCTCGGCGATTCGTTCCTCCGTGCAGTTGATGACGATCATCATGGGCTTGCGCGAAAGGAACAGGTAGCCGCGGATCTTTTTTTCGTCTTCGCAGCTCAGGGAAATCGTGACCAGGGGGTTCCCCGCCTCGAGATGTCCGAGGCACTGCTGGAGCAATGTCTGCTCCTGCTGCAGCGCGGGCTGGGTCTTGACGGCGTTCTGCTTTCGCAGCCGCTCGATGCGGTTTTCGATCTGAACCATGTCGGCCAGGATGAACTCTTCCTGGACGCGCCGGTAGTCGCCGACGGGGTCGGCGGGATGGCCGTTGTCAAAATGGCGAAGCACCAGCAGGACGGTGTCACTTTGCCGGATCTGCTGCAGGGACTTTGCATCCAGGGTTTCGTTCTTGACTTCCCCCTCACGTATGGCCACCGTATCCGTCATGTCGAGGCGCGAGTAGGTTATTTTCCTGGGGTTGAAAAGAGGGGTCAGCGCATCAATCCGTTCGTCCGGTACCTCGATGCTGGCCGAGTGCAACCCGTTATTCCCTCCGTTGCCGTTCGCGCCCGCGAGGGCCCTGAAAAACGTTGTTTTTCCCGAAGCTGTGGTGCCGATGATGGAAACAAACATGTGACTGAATCAACCTTTCGAATGATTTTCTAGGAATCCGAGTCCGCCATCCGACCTTCCTTGCGCTTCATGGACAGGCGCTTGGCCGGGTCGAACTCCATTTTCCTGAGGCGGACGTGCTCCGGTGTCACCTCGACCAGTTCGTCCTCGGCAAGAAACTCGATGGACTGATCGAGCGACAGCAGGCGCGGCGGCCGCAGGGTAACCGTCGTATCGGAAGTGGCGCTCCGCATGTTGGTGAGTTTTTTCTCCTTGACGATGTTCACGTCGAGATCGCCCGTGCGGTTGCGTTCCCCGACGATCATCCCGCAGTAGACCTCAGTGCCCACCTCCAGGAAGAGCTCCCCCCGGTCGGCCATGGCGAAACTCGCATACGGCGTCACCTTCCCGACGCGATCGGCCACAAGGGTGCCGTTGGCCCGCTGGGGGATGGAGCCTGCCCAGGGCTCATAGCCTTCGAAGAGGGTGTTCATGACGCCGGCGCCTTTCGTGTCGGTGAGGAAGTGGCTGCGAAAGCCGATGAGCCCGCGCGAGGGGATCACGAACTCGAGATAGACGCGGCCGCTCCCCTTGTTGATGAGATTCATCATTCGCCCCTTTCGCGTCGAAATCTTCTCCGTCACCACGCCCGTGAATCCCTCGGGCACGTCCAGGAATAGGCGCTCCGTCGGCTCGAAGAGCTTTCCATTCTCCCTGCGGGTGATGGCGGTGGGCCGGGAAACCATGAACTCGTAGCCCTCCCTTCGCATCGTCTCGATGAGGATGGCCATCTGCAGCTCTCCTCGCCCGCACACCTCGAAAGCATCGGCCCGGTCCGGCATGGGGTTCAGCCGGATAGAGATGTTGCGCAGAGACTCTCTTTCGAGGCGCTCACGCAGGTGGCGCGAGGTAAGGTACTTGCCTTCGCGGCCCGCAAAGGGACTGTTGTTGACGTAGAAAATCATGGACACGGTGGGCTCGTCGATCCGGATGCGGGGCAGGGGCTTCGGATTCTCCAGGGCGGTAATCGTATCCCCGACGCTGATGCCGGACACGCCTGCAACGGCGATGATGTCGCCTGACTCGACCCGATCGACCGTCTTCTTCTTAAGCCCGTGGAAGGTGTAGAGGGCCGAGAACTTGACGCCGGTGACATTCTGGTCCAGCCCGCAGAGGGTGTACCCGCGGTTCATTTCCAAAATCCCGTTCATCATTCTCCCCAGGCCGATCTGGCCCACGTAGGAGTCATAATCCAGGTTCGTCACGAGGAACTGCGGGACTTCGTTGTCGTCGGCTTCCGGTCCCGGGACATGGGTGACAATTGTCTCGAAAAGGGGCTGCAGGTCGGCGGAGTCGTCTCCCGGTTTCCGATGAGCAACGCCGAGTTTGGCGTTCGTGTAGAGGATGGGGAACTCGATCTGCTCCTCGCTGGCATCGAGATCGATGAAGAGATCGTAGACCTCGCTGACGACGGCCTCGATGCGGGCATCGCCCCGGTCGATCTTGTTGATGACGAGGATCACGGGCAGCGACTTCGCCAGGGCTTTCTTCAGGACGAAGCGTGTCTGGGGCAGGGGCCCCTCGCTGGCGTCGACGAGCAGGATCGCGCCGTCGACCAGGTTGAGGCTTCGCTCCACCTCACCGCCAAAATCGGCATGGCCCGGCGTGTCCACGATGTTGATCTTGGTTGTGCCGTACCAAACGGCGGTGTTCTTCGCCATGATCGTGATGCCGCGCTCGCGCTCGAGGTCCATGGAGTCCATGACGCGCTCCATGACTTCCTGGTTGGCCCGGAAGATGCCGCTCTGCCTGAGCATGCCGTCGACTAGGGTTGTCTTGCCGTGGTCGACGTGGGCGATGATGGCGACATTGCGGATGTTTGCCTTACGCATGATTGAAATCACTTTTCCCCTGTAGAACTGCTGCGGGGGGATTCGACGATCCCCCCGAAAAAAAAGGCACCTCGATTTGCACCAAGGTGCCCACCCTTATGTTTTTTCTATTACGCCAGGACCTGCACGTTTGCGGCAGCAGGGCCTTTCTGCTCGTTGAACCACTTCACGGTACCTTCTGACATCGCTTCCATCTTCGTTTTTCAGATTTTCCCGTAAAAGTCGGATGTCAGCTTTGGAAAAAAGCAAAAAACCACCAGACCCGTACGAGTGTGGTGGTAAACAACCTCAAACCTCAAACTGCGTGTCCCCTAACTTTTACTGCACCCTGCCGGTTCGCTCTCTGTCGCCGTCACGTATCGCGCAAGCTAATACATCGGGGCAGAGATGTCAAGCAATTTTATCGACGTGGCGACAACATCGGGGCCGTGATGTTTTGTTCCTTTATTTCGGCACCGGTGATAGGATAAAATAAATATTGGGAAAATGGAAACGATTCAGAATCGGGAGGTTTCGAATGGTTACGGAGTTGATGAAGGGTGTCTACTGGGTCGGTATCGCCGACTGGGGTCTGCGGAAATTTCACGGCCACGAGCTGTCGACTCATCGGGGTTCCACGTATAATTCCTATCTGATCCTGGATGAGAAGATCGTCCTTGTCGATACCGCCTGGGCTCCCTTCAAGGAGGAGTGGCTCGAGAACATCAGAGCCGTTGTTGACCCGGCGAAGATCGACATCGTGGTGGCCAACCATGCGGAGCCCGATCACTCGGGCGGGCTTCCCCTCATCATGCAGTATGCACCTCAGGCCGAGCTGGTCGTTTCCAAGAGAGGGATGGAGAGCATCGAGGGGCATTATCACAAGCCCTGGAAGTTCAGAGCCGTCAAGACGGGCGATCGCATCTCCATCGGCGCAGCAGAGCTTGTCTTCATCGAGGCGCCTATGCTTCACTGGCCTGACAGCATGTTCACCTACCTGGCAGGAAGAAACCTGCTGATGCCCAACGATGCCTTCGGCCAGCATTATGCTACGGCCTTCCGCTTTAACGATCAGGTGGACCAGGAGGAGCTCTACGAGGAAGCCCTTAAATACTACGCCAACATCCTCACGCCCTTCAGCCCTCTCGTCTCGAAGAAGATCGATGAGGTGCTGTCGCTCGGCCTGCCGGTGGACATGATTGCACCGAGCCACGGGATTATCTGGCGGAAGGACCCGCTCCAGATCGTGAAGAAGTACAAAGAGTGGGCCGCCCAGACTCCCGCGAAAACGGCGGTGATCCTCTACGACACCATGTGGGAAGCAACGCGGAAGATGGCCGAGGCCGTGGGTGACGGGCTTGCTTCCGAGGGAGTCCCTTTCCGGATCTTCCACATGGCCGTTACGGATCGCAACGATGTGATTACGGAGATCTTCAAGGCGAAAGCCGTTGTCATCGGATCCTCAACGGTGAACCAGGGGGTTCTTCCGACGCTCACCCCGATCCTCGAAGATCTGCGGGGGCTGCGTTTCCAGAACAAAATTGGTGCCGCCTTCGGTTCCTACGGCTGGAGCGGCGAGTCGGTACGAGTCATCGAGGAGCACTTCGAGCGCAGCAAGATTCCCGTGGCCTGCCCCGGTGTCAGGGCAAAATGGCAGCCCAAGCCGGCGGACCTCGATGCCTGCGCCGCTCTCGGCAAAGAGATGGCAAAAGCGGTGAAGGCCTGAGGCAGGAGCCATTTCATTGAAAGGAGTCTTCGACATGGTCACCACGATCCAGGAGAAGAAAGACACCCTCACGGCCAAGGTTCTCGATACGGGACGGCTGGTCGAGTACCAGGCCGGCTCTGTCGTGAGCCGCGCAATCATCCAGAAGAAGACCGGCACGGTCACCCTTTTTGCCTTCGACGAGGGGCAGGGGCTGAGCGAGCACACGGCGCCCTTCGACGCTCTCGTGAGCATCCTCGACGGTCAGGCGGAAATCCTTATATCCGGCAAATCGCACGTCCTGAAAAAAGGCGAGATGATCATCATGCCGGCCGATGAGCCTCACGCGCTCCGGGCGGTGGAGCCGCTTAAGATGATGCTGGTCATGATCCGCGGATAGACAGTGCTCAGTATTTCATGACGGGGGACTCCATTGAAAAAACTCGTCATCGCTCACCGGGGCGCTTCTTCCATGGCGAGGGAGAACACCCTGGAAGCCTTTCAGAAGGCGATCGATCTGCACGCGGACATGATCGAGTTCGACGTGAGACGTACGCGAGATCGGCGCTATGTCATCCATCACGACCCGCACATCGCGGGCAAACCCCTCAACGAGATTGCCCTTCGAGAGGTCCGGGACATGGCCCGGACGCTGGGCTTTCATGTCCCTGACCTCGAA
Organism: uncultured Syntrophaceae bacterium; assembly: GCA_964628025.1. Lineage (GTDB taxonomy): Bacteria > Desulfobacterota > Syntrophia > Syntrophales > UBA2192 > UBA2192. The sequence goes on along the minus strand of CAZVLL010000013.1, from coordinate 36,627 downwards.
GAGGTGCTTGCCTTGGCGCGTGGGAGAACCGGTTTCGATATCGAACTGAAGGAAGAAGGCTACGAGAGTGACATTCTGGATCTGATCACCGGCATCCTGCCGGAAGAGTGTTTCATGGTGAGTTCCTTTCATGCGAGTTCCATCGAGCGGGTCAAGAGGCATCGACGCGGCGTAAAAACGGGGTTCATTTTTGCAGATCCCGCGGCCCTGACGGCAGGCATTCTGGCAGGGGATGCGGACTGGCTGCTGCCGTTCCATCATCTCGCAGCGGGTGACCTTCTGGAAAACATGCAGCAGGCAGGGAAGAAGATCGCCGTCTGGACTGTAAATGACAAAGAGCGGATGAAGCGGCTCTTCGATGACAACCGGATCGACGGGATCATCACGGACCGCCCCGATATCGCTCTTGCCGTCCGGGCGGGGTGTGAAGACCCGGATTGACGGGCAAGGTACGGATATCCAATTCATGCGCGAATGGAGGGTTTATGAACGAGCTTTCCAAAGACGAACTGCGATTGCTCATCGAGAGAGGGAAGGCACCGTGCCTGAGCATCTACATGCCCACGTACAGGGCCGGTGCAGAGGTGCAGCAGAACCCCATCCGGCTGAAAAATCTCCTCAAAGAAGCGGAAGACCGGCTTGTGACCGGCGGTCGCCGGCCGGCGGAAGTGGAGAAACTTCTTGAGCCCTTCCAGGCCCTTGTAAAGAACAATCCCTTCTGGCGTCAGCAGTCGAGCGGCCTGGCTCTTTTCCTGTGTCCCGATTTTTTCCGGCATTACCGGCTTCCCGTCGACTTCCAGCCATCGGTCGTCCTGGCCGAACGATTCCATATAAAGCCCCTGCTGCCCCTGTTCAACACGGAGGGCCGGTTCTATATGCTTGTCCTCAGCCAGAAAGACGTGCGTCTGCTGGAGTGTTCTCGTTATAGCGTGAAGGAGACCCGGCCCGAGGGCGTTCCCCGCAACATCGACGAGGTCCTCAAGTACGACGTCTACGAAAAGCAGCTTCGGATCCGGCCCGGCATGTCGGGCGGAACGGGGCAGAAAGGATCCAGCGCCTGGACCGATTACGGCAAGGACAACATTCTGCGCTACCTGCAGCAGGTTGAGAAAGGCCTCAAGCCTTCTCTCAAGGAGGAACGAGCACCCCTGGTGTTCGCCGGTGTCGATTACGTCTTCGCCATGTATCGGGAGGTCAATTCTTATCCGCACCTGCTCGAGAACGCCATCAACGGCAATCCCGATCAGATGGACGCCGATGATCTCCACGCCCTCGCCTGGCCTCTCGTGGAGCCCTGGTTCCGAAAAGAGCAGGAGGAAGCCGGGATTCGCTATCAGCAATCCATCGGGACGGGTCTCGCCTCGAACAACCTCGAAGAGATCGTGCCGGCTGCCCATCATGGCCGGGTCGGATATCTCTTTGTGGAGGTGGGCCAGGAGAAATGGGGCACCTTCGACCCGCAGGCGGGCCGGGCCGTTCTTCACGCCGGAGCAAAAACGGGAGATGAGGACCTCATCGACTTCGCCGCGATCCAGACCCTGGGTGCCGGGGGGAAAGTCTACGCCGTAAACCGGGAGAGAATGCCCGACAGGGAGCCGGTGGCGGCCCTTTTCAGATATTAACGGATTCCGGGCACCGGGCAAAACGGGAATCGATCCTCAGGGAGTGACCACCCATCGGCGAGCATCATCCATCGGAGCTGACGCAAGGCAGTCTCTGGAAAAACATCTGGCACCTGTCCTGGCCCACCTTTTTCATCATGGTCTTCAACTTTTTCGTGGGCCTGGCCGATCTCTATGTGGCGGGGTTCATCGGGCCCGATGTCCAGGCAGCCATCGGGTTCGTCACCCAGCTTTTCTTTATCGTTATCATCGTTGCAAACGCCATCGGCACCGGGACCATCGCCATGGTGTCCCGTGCCGTCGGGGCGTCGAACTTCGGGCGCGCCATCGAGATTGCCCGGCAGTCGCTTCTTTTTGGCATTTTCGTGGCCGTCCTCATCACCGCATCCACGATCATCTACTGCCGCGAAATCGTGGCTCTGGCCGGTATGCCCGCGGAGATCCGCGCCGTGGCCGAGGATTTTCTGCGCATTTTCGCTTTCGCCCTAGGGCCGAATTATCTTCTTGTCATTTCAAGTGCTGTCTTCCGGGCTGCCGGTGATGTCAAGAAGCCCCTGCTCACCATGTTCTTCGTCAGCCTGGTCAACATTGCCGGCGATTTCTTCCTTGTCTTCGGGATCCCGCCTTTCCCGGAGATGGGGTATCTGGGCATCGCCGTTTCCACCGCTGCGTCCTTTGCTGCGGGAATGCTCGTCAGCGTGATCCTGCTGACCACCAAGCGTTGGAGAGGCGTTTTCACGGACCTCTGGCAGTTGAACGTTCCCATCATAAAAAGAATTGTGGACATCGGCTGGCCCTCGGTCTTCCTGCAGGCAGCCTGGCAGGCCGGCAGCATCGTGCTTTACAACATTCTGTCGCGCCTTGGGGAAGGTACAGTCACGGCCCTTGCCGCCCTGACCAACGGCCTGAGGATCGAAGCCATCATTTTCCTGCCCGCCTTTGCCCTCAATATGGCTGCCTCGATCCTGGCCGGGCAGAATCTGGGTGCTGGCAATCCTGAGCGGGCCGAAAGGCTGGGCTGGAAAACGGCGCGGGCGGGCATGCTGTTCCTGGGTGCCCTGGCCCTCCCCGTCTTCATCTGGGCCGAAGCCTTCGCTTCCATCCTGGCCAGGACACCGGCGGTCCTTAATGAGACGGCCAATTATCTTCGAATTAACATGATCTCGGAGCCGTTTCTCGCCCTGGGGACCATCCTCTCGGGAGCGATCACGGGGGCGGGAGACACGAGAGCTACCATGTGGATCATCGTGGCCTGCATGTGGGGGATCCGGTTGCCTCTTGCATACGTTCTGGCAATCAGCCTGGACTATGGCCCTACCGGGGTATGGGTCGCCATGGTCGCGTCCATGATGTGCTATTCCCTGCTCATGGCCCTGCGGTTCCGCGGCGGACGCTGGAAGCACGTACGGGTGGATTAATCCGTCCCTGCCTTCACTGCCGGCTCTATGACCAGCGCAACCGGAGAGAATTGGTCACAACGGACACCGAACTGAGCGCCATGGCAATGGCGGCGTAGACGGGATTCATCAGAATACCGAAGAAAGGGTAGAGAAGTCCCGCGGCAATGGGAATCCCGATGACGTTGTAGATAAAGGCCCAGAAGAGATTCTGCCGGATGGTCTGCATGGTCCGGAAGGAAAGCTTGATCGCCTCGGGCACAGCCCGTAAATCGTCGCGGATCAGCGTGATGTCGGAGGCCTCGATGGCCACGTCGGTTCCGGCGCCGATGGCGATGCCGATGTCGGCGGCCGAGAGCGCCGGTGCGTCGTTTATCCCGTCACCCACCATGGCCACGATCTCTCCTTCCGACTGCATGCGGTTGATTTCCTTTGCCTTGTCGCCCGGAAGGACGTCAGCCAGCACTCGGTCGATGCCGAGGGTCCTGGCCACGGCATCTGCGGTACTTTCGTTGTCGCCGGTGATCAGGGCTACCCTGAGACCCATGTGCCGGAGGGTTGCCACCGCCTCGGCGGCGGTCTCCTTCGGGACGTCGGACAGCGCGATGATGCCCACCGCCTGTTCTCTATCGGCCACGTAAACGCAGGTCTTCGCTTGACCGGAGAGTCGATCACCGGTCTCGGCCAGTCCACGGAAATCCACACCCTCCTGTTCCATCAACTTCCGGTTTCCCAAGATGCAGGGATTGCCGTCGAGGATAGCCCGCGCTCCCATACCCGAGAGGGCTTCAAATCCGTCAACGGGATCGGCGCAGAGGCCTTCCCCGCGGGCTTTCTCGACAATGGCGTGCGCGAGGGGGTGCTCTGATAGGGCCTCTATGGAGGCGGCAATCCGGAGAACTCGATTCCTGTTGGTGCCGGAGGCCACTTCTACATCGGTCACGCGCGGCTCGCCCACCGTGAGAGTTCCCGTCTTGTCGAAGACCACCATGGTCAGTTTGTGGGCCTTCTCCAGGCTCTCGCCCCCCTTGATGAGGATGCCCTTCTCGGCGCCGATCCCCGTTCCCACCATGACGGCCGTCGGTGTTGCCAACCCCATGGCGCAAGGGCAGGCGATCACAAGGACGGATACGAAATTGAGGAGCGCCCGCGTGAAGACCGGGTCGGGTACGAAAAAAGCCCAGACGATAAACGTGATAGAGGCGATGGCCATCACCGCGGGCACGAAGACGGAGGCCACGCGGTCAGCCAGTCTCTGGATGGGGGCCTTGGATCCCTGGGCCTCTTCAACGAGACGGATGATCTGGGCCAACGCCGTCTCGGCGCCGATCTTTGTCGCCCGGAATGTAAAACTGCCGCTTTTGTTGATGGTGGCTCCGAAGACGTCGCTTCCGGGCTCCTTTGTGACGGGCATGCTCTCGCCCGTGAGCATGGATTCGTCCACGGCCGAGGATCCGGAGAGGACCACGCCATCCGTGGGGATTTTCTCGCCGGGGCGCACGACGATCTCGTCGTCCTTTATGATGTCCTCAACGGGGATGTCCTTTGGGTGGCCGTTGCGGATCACGCGAGCCGTTTTTGGCTTGAGGCCCACGAGCCGCTTGATGGCCTGGGAAGTCTTTCCCTTCGTTCGCGCCTCCAGGAGACGTCCCAGAATGATAAAGCTGACGATGAAGGCCGCCCCGTCATAGTAGACATGGAGTTCCATCCCCGCGTGCGCGAAGACAGCCGGGAAGAACGTGGCCATGGCCGAATAGAGATACGCCGACAGCGCCCCGATGGAGACGAGGGTGTTCATGTCGGAGGTTTTCTGTTTCAGCGCTTTCAGGGCCCCCGTGTGGAAGCGGCTTCCCACCCAGAAGACAACGGGTGTCGTCAGAATGAAAAGCAGATAAAGCATCGCCTGCCTCGGAAAGCCTTCCAGGAAAGGAAACCATTCCTGCATGGTCCCCGTGAAGACGATGATGCTGAGCAGGATGCCGGCGATAAATTTGACGGTGAGCTCCCGGATTTCTTTCTCGCGGGCTTTTTCGATGGGATCCTCGCGTGTCTCGTCGAGGATGCCGAGATACTCGTACCCGGCCTCGGTGATCGTTTTGTGCAACCCGCCTGTGCCCGCCCATCCGGGGTTGTGGGTCACCGTTGCACGCCCCGTGGCCAGATTCACCGAGGCGTCCTCGACACCGGGGACGTCTTTCAAGGCTATCTCCACGCGCCTGACACAAGCCGCACAGGTCATTCCGCCGATGGAGACGGTCACCTTCTCAGACAACGTCAAACCCCGCTTTCCGGATACGATCGCTGATAATTTCTTTATCCACCGGCATCGCCTCGTCGAAGGTCGCCTCGCCCTTTGCAAGATCCACACTCACGTTACGGATTCCCTCGATGCCTCCGAGGGCCTTCGTTACGGCCATGACACAGTGATTGCAGGACATGCCCTTGATCTTGATGGTCGCCATTGTAAGTTCTGTTCCTTTCAGGTTCTCTCCCTTTTTATTATATGCATGAAATGCCTTGATTCCAATCACAAATCATTCGGTGGCGAGTAAAACCGCTTTGAAACTCCGTGAAATTCGGTTATAGTGCCCCCCTGTTCGGGCTGCGGCAAGCCGCGGGGAAGGCACGATAAATCCAAGAGGAGGGATGAGGGGATATGATCTACAACGAAGAGTTCGAAACATTGCCCCGGGAGGCACTGGAGGCGTTGCAGGTCAAGAGGCTCCAGCAGGTGGTGCAGCGCGTCTATCACACCGTGGGGTTCTACAAGCGTGCCTTGGACAACGCAGGCATCAAGCCCGACGACATCAAATCCCTCGATGACCTGAAGCGTCTCCCTTTCACGACCAAGCAGGACCTGCGGGACAACTACCCCTACGGCCTTTTCGCCGTTCCCATGTCGAGTGTCGTCCGCGTCCACGCCTCCTCCGGGACAACGGGCCGGTCGACCGTCGTCGGCTACACGAAGCGCGACATCGACACCTGGTCCGAGCTGATGGCGCGGTGCTTTGTCATGGCGGGGCTCACGAAGAACGACATCATCCACAATGCCTACGGCTACGGCCTCTTCACGGGCGGCCTCGGCGCTCATTACGGGGCGGAACGCCTCGGCGCGAGCGTCATTCCCATGTCAGGCGGCAACACGAAGCGCCAGATCATGATCCTCCAAGACTTCGGTCCCACGGCCATTTGCGCCACGCCTTCCTATGCACTCTATCTCGCGGAACAGGGCGAGGAGATGGGCGTTGACATGCGAGCCCTGAAACTTCGCGTGGGCGTCCTGGGCGCGGAACCTTGGAGCGAGAACATGCGCCAGGAAATCGAGAATAAGCTCAACATTACGGCCCTCGACATTTACGGGCTCTCCGAGGTTATGGGTCCCGGTGTTTCCATGGAGTGCATCGAGGCCAAGCAGGGGCTGCATATCTTCGAGGATCACTTCATCGCCGAGATCATCAATCCCCAGACGGGAGAGGTCCTTCCTGAAGGTGAGCAGGGCGAGCTCGTCTTCACGACCGTCACCAAGGAGGCCTTCCCGCTCATCCGGTATCGGACGCGCGACATCTCCCGCCTCGTGAAGGCGCCCTGCCGGTGCGGCAGGACCCATATCCGCATGGATCGCGTCACGGGCCGAAGCGACGACATGCTCATCATCCGCGGGGTCAATGTTTATCCTTCCCAGATCGAGGGGGTGCTGCTGAACATCGAAGGGCTGGAGCCCCACTACATGCTCATCGTGGACCGCGCGGACAATCTTGACACCCTGGAAGTGCAGGTCGAGGTGAGCGAGAAAGTCTTTGCCGAAACGGGCGAGGTCAGGGTTCTCCAGGAGCTCAGCCGCCGCATCACGAAGGACATCAAGGACTACCTGGGTGTCTCGACCAAGGTGAAGCTGGTAGAACCCAAGACAATCCAGCGTTTCGAAGGCAAGGCGAAGCGCGTCATCGACAAGCGCAACATCTGAGACCGAGCAAAGGGGGTACAGCCATGAACAAGGTGGAGCAGATTTCCATATTCCTGGAAAACAAGCCGGGCGGACTGGAGCTCGTCACGCGGGTCCTGAAGGATGCCGGCATCAATATCCGGGCACTTTCGCTTGCCGACACCTCCGACTTCGGGGTGCTTCGCCTCATCGTCAACGATGTGGAGAAGGCCAAGCAAGTCCTGAAGGCCAACGGCTTCACCGTCGGCCGCACGAGTGTCGTCGCCGTACTGGTCCCCGACCGTCCCGGCGGGCTCCACAGCATCCTTGAGACGCTTACGAAGGAGAAGGTCAACGTCGAGTACATGTACGCCTACGTGGAGCGAAGCGGCGAACACGCTATCATCATCTTCCGCTTTGACGCGACGGACCGTGCCATCGACATCCTGACGAAAAGCGGGTTTACGGTGCTGCCGGGGGAGAAAGTATACAGCCTGTAGGGCCGGGGTGAGGCTGCCAGGAGCATGAGCGAAAAAATCTTTGAGGCTTTGCGGGAAAGAGTGCAGAGTGAGCCCTATGCGCAAAAACTGGGGCTCGAACTGGTCAAGGTCGAAAACGGATACGCGCTCATCCGGATGGCCTTCCGGCCGGAACATCACAACATCTTCGGCCGTTGCCATGGCGGGGCCATCTTCTCGCTCATCGACGAGGCCTTCCAGATCGCCTCTAATTCAAGCGGCGTAATCGAAATCGCCCTCAACGTAAACGTTTCTTATATGAAGGCTCCCCGCGAAGGGGATGTTCTTCAGGCCGAGGCAAAACTCGTCGAACGTTCCCGCCGGATCGGGCACTACAATATCGAGGTACGCAATGCTGCGGGCGATCTCATGGCCGCCTGCCAGGCCGTGTCCTACCGCCGGGACGAGCTGCTTCCATTTCTAAAATAAAATCCGATCCTTCAACCCCTTCACGAAAATGCGTAGCCGTAGTTGTGGAAATAACCGGAAGATACTCTTACGGCTATCGTGCATCCTGCATGAATGGCCCCGTGATGTGTTGAGCGGAATTCATCAGATTCTGAATCTGCGTGAAGGATTTTCGCAACAGATCCGCGGCCTCGTTTCGCTCGAGCATCTTCTGCTGAAGCTCTTCTTTCAACCGATCTCTCTCGGCATCACGCAGGGCAATCTGCATGCTCATGTTTGCCTGTAAATCCTTGATCTCCGTTTCCAATTGGTTCCGCCGGGCGGCCATTCTCTCCAATTCGATTTTTCGGGACTCATTTTCAGCCGTCGCCCCGACAAGCTGGGCCTCGAGATTTTCGATCCGGCATGCCTGTTCTTCGGCTCGACGTTTTTCTTCCGTGATGTCCTGCAACACCACCTGCAACGCGATGATATCGCCGTTGTCGTCCCGAACGGGTGTCTTCACCGCGAGCATGGTCAATTCCTGTTCCGAGAAGACATGCTTCTCTTCGACTTCCACTTTCGTCCCGGAGCGCAATATCTGCTCTTCCTGTTCGAGGTTCTTCAATGCCTGCTCTTCGGGGAGAAAGTCGCTGTCGCTCATGCCGATAATCTCGGCCGGACTGATGTTAAGATCGCGAGCAAATGTCTCATTGCAGAAAATATAGACCGAGTTGACATCCTTGATAAATATTCTATGGGGGAGATGCTCGATTGTCTTGCGGTACATCATCGCGATTCTGCGCAAATCTTCTATCACGATGCGGTTGTCTTCTGCAGAAACCTCCAGGTCGTCAATCTTCTGCATCACTTGCGTCAATTCATTCATGACTTGGTCAATCAGCTTGTACTCGGTCCGGTGCTTTTCCGTGATCGTCATAATGAACCTCTCCCTGGTTGGATTAATGATCTCTGATGCCTTCGTGCATGGAGCACCACTTGTGCCAGGCAGGGGGCCGGAAAACTATGGGGGAATTGTTCAGTATTTTCAGCTGGATGAATGGCAGGGTTTCTCTAATACGTTTGACTGAGAGTATTTTGTGCCATCCCGTTCCGGCATAGATAGATCATTTATTTAATAATTCTAAATGGATAGCGTTTCGCGCCATTTTGGACTGATTCAGAGTGGGTGAAGACGGTAAAGGCAGGACCGCTTGTGCCCTGCCTTTTGTGTTGGATATGCTGAAGGGGAAACTATTTCTTCGGGGGAGTGGTGGGAGCTTCCGGAGTGCTCGTCATTTTTTTCTGGTCCGGGCCCTTCGGAAAAGCCGACGTCGGTGTCGGCGGTTCCGGCTGGGGATTGAGATTCGAAGAAGCCCTGGAACTGCCGGTCTTGATGACTTTTCCGTCTTTCACGGTGACCGTGTCTCCGATTTTGAGACCCGCCTTGTTTCCAGTGAAGATTTTTTCGACACCCTTGTCATCCTTCACCGTAATCTTGTCGCCATCGACCTTTGTAACCGTGGCGGCAAAGCCGACACTCGCCAGGCCGAACAATAAGGCCAGCAACAACATCATCATGGAACCTTTTTTCATCTTGCCCATCTCCCTCCTGTTATTTTCGTGAGAAGATCCGGGGATCCATCGCCGCTCGACATCGGCTATCGCCTTCGTATGTCCACCGGACAGCCCATAGTCTTATAGTCATGAAATATATGCCTGTCAACAGCGAAGTAGGCAAGCCGTCACCCTGCCTGAAAGGTCGCCTCGATTGCCTCGTCGAGGATCGAAAGCGCTGCTTCCGCCTCGCCGGGCGTGATGTTGAGGGCCGGGCAGAGGCGGATGACCTTCATCTGGATCAGGTTGAGGATGAGGCCCCGCTTCAGTGACTCGCTGAAGATCCGCTCGGCCGTCGGCGCGTCGCAAATCTCCATGGCCAGCAGCAGTCCCCGTCCTCGCACATCGGTGATGAACGAAGGGTAGCGCTCTTTCCAGGAGAGCATCCGCTCATGGATCATCGCCCCGACAGCCTTCACGTTCTGCTCGATGTCGTTATCCAGCAGATGTCGGATCACCGCGTAGGCCACGGCGCAGCCCAGGGGGTTCCCGCAGTAGGTCCCTCCATGGTCTCCCTTCTCAAGCTTTGCCGATACTTCCTCTGAGAGCGCGAACGCCCCGAAGGGGAATCCCCCTGCGATGCCCTTTGCCAGGGTCATGAAATCGGGTCGGATGCCAAGGTCCGTGATGGCGAACATGGGGCCCGTCCTGCAAAACCCCGTCTGGACCTCATCGACAATCAGGCAGGCGCCTGCTTTCCTGCAAAGATCTTCCACATTCCGGAGATAGCCTTCGGTCGGCACGTTGACGCCCCCCTCCCCCTGTATCGGCTCGAGAATGACGGCGGCCGTGCTCCTGCTCAGGCACTCGCCGATGGCCGCGGCATCCCCATAGGGAACGAAGACGTAATTCGGCATGAGCGGGTTGAACCGTTCGCGGTGTTTGGTCTGGCCTGTGGCCGAGGCTGTGCTGATTGTGCGGCCGTGGAAACTCTGTTCCGTGGAAATGACATCCATCCGGCCCGTGACTTTGCGGGCAAGCTTGATGACGGCATCGTTGGCCTCGGCCCCGCTGTTGGCAAAGAAGATCCGCGTGAGGTTCGGAGGCAGGATCTCCATGAACAGGTCGATGAGTCGCGCCCGGACGGGGGAATAGGTCAGCCCCGAGTTCGGGTTCTGGATGATCATTCGTCCCTGTTCGGCGAGGGCGTCGGCAATGGTAGGGTGCGCATGGCCCAGGCTGGTAACACCCCATCCGGCGGTGAAGTCGATGTAACGTTTTCCCGCTTCATCCCAGACGTAGATCCCCTCGCCGCGCTCGATGGACAGGGGGATTTTGCTGAAAAAAGGCGGCATATGCCGGTCTTCGATGGCAATCGTGTCGATGGTTTTTTTCATGATCTAACCCGGCGCCTCCCGATCGGTTCAGGATTTTTATTTTAGAACTTTTTTTCTTGGGGTCATTGATGTAGAATTACCGTTAATTGGCTTGTCTCAGCGGCTCACAGGGTCTCATCTCCGGTGAGACCTTTCCTGCGAATCCCTTTTGATCCGATCTTCCGCTCTTCCGAATGTTGCCGGCTCGGAACCCGAAGATCTTCACAATGCTGCCCACGGGATGCGCTCCCGAACAACAGCCCGCACTTCCCATGAAAGGAGAACACCATGGACAAACCTCACTTCTATTCTTTACCAAAACTATCTTACGGTTACAAGGAATTGGCGCCTTACATTTCCGAAGAACAATTGCAGCTCCACCACGAAAAGCATCACCAGGCCTATGTGTCCGGCGCCAATGCCGTTTTCGAGAAACTTGAGCAGAGTCGCAAGGCCGGCAGCGACCTCGACATGAAGTCCACCCTCAAGGAACTGTCCTTTCACGTGGGCGGCCACCTGCTTCACAGCCTTTTCTGGGCAAACCTGGCCCCGGCGGGCAAGGGCGGTGGCGGGAAGCCTGCGGGTGTCCTGGGGGCGGCCATTGACAAGGAATTCGGCGGGTTTGAGCGCTTCCAGAAGGAATTCACACAGGCAGCCGTGAGCGCCGAGGGTTCCGGCTGGGCCGCGCTTGCCTTCTGCCGGCAGGCCAATCGCCCTCTCATCATGCAGATCGAGAAGCACAACGTGAACGTCTACCCCATGTCCCCGATCCTCCTGGTCCTTGACGTCTGGGAGCACGCCTACTATCTGGACTACAAGAATCTCCGGGCCAAATTCATCGAGGCCTTCTGGAACATCGTCAGCTGGGAAGAGGCGAATCGGCGATTTGCAGAACTGCTCAAGGGAGGCGCAAAATAGGAGGTGCAAATGAAACTCAGCGAATACTTTGAGAAGACAACCGGCATGGGCGTTCTGGCCACGGCGGATGCAGCGGGTGCCGTTGACGCTGCCGTCTATGCAAAACCGCACTTCCTCGACGAGGAAACGGTCGCCTTCATCATGGCCGACCGGCTGACCCACCACAACGTTCAGCAGAACCCGCGCGCCGCTTATCTCTTCAGGGAGGCCGGTGAAAAGTACCTGGGAAGGCGTCTCTACCTCAGAAAGGTGAAGGAAGTTCAGGATCCGGAGGCGGTCCGCGAAATGCGCAGAAAGAAATACCCCGAGGTATCCGGCAAATATGGTGACGAGAATAAGTTCATCGTTTATTTCAAAATAGATAAGGTTCTGCCGCTTGTCGGGGATAAGGAATAAAGAAAAGTACAGGATCGAGGGACCAGGGAACAGGGTCGGGGAAAATACGAGGCCCTGAACATGGAACCCCGCACGGAGTGTGCAATGAAGATACTCATGACCGGCGGCACGGGATTCGTAGGGACAACGCTTGCCCGCGAGTTGACGGCGAACGGTCACTCGGTGACGGTGCTTATGCGCAAGGTTGAGTCGGGGAAGGGTCTCCCTTCAGGGGTAAATTTTCTGGAGGGTGACCCCACGATCCGGGGGGCCTGGCAGAAGCGGGTCCCGGAGTACGAAGTATTCATCAATCTTGCCGGAGCCTCGATCTTTACCCGGTGGACCGACGAGACGAAACGCGCCATCCGGGAGAGCCGACTCCTGACCACGAAGCACCTTGTGGAAGCCATGGCGGCGCGAAAGGGCAAAGAGACGCACCTCTTCAGCACCTCCGCCGTAGGGTACTACGGGTTTCACGGCGACGAGGAACTCTCCGAGGAGTCGCCGCCGGGGACCGACTTTCTCGCTGTGCTCGCACGGGAGTGGGAGGCAGAAGCCGTCAAGGCAAAGGAATATGGCGTCCGGGTGGTGCTTTGCCGGTTCGGCATCGTGATGGGTCGAAGCGGCGGAATTCTGGGTGAAATCGTCCCGATTTTCAGGATGTTTTTGGGGGCAGACCTCGGGAGCGGCAATCAGTGGCTCTCCTGGGTGCATGAGATGGATCTGGCCAGGATATTTCTTTTCCTGTTGGAAAAACGGGTTATGGAGGGCCCCATCAACTGCACGGCGCCCGAGCCCATCCGGAACCGGGAATTCACGACGACTCTCGGCGGGGTCCTGGAGGTTCCGACCTTTCTTCCCCCTGTGCCCGGTTTCATACTTCGATTGATGAAGGGAGAGTTCGGGGATGTCATCCTGAAGGGCCAGCGGGTGATTCCCAGGAAGCTTCTGTCAGAGGGCTTCCGGTTTCGCTATCCGACGCTGGAGGAAGCATTGACTGATATATTGAAAAGGTGAAGAATGGGTTCAAAGGGCAGGAAAGCGGATCAAAAAGTGAATCGGCTTATCCGCGAAAAGAGTCCTTATCTTCTTCAGCATGCCTGCAATCCCGTGGACTGGTACCCATGGTCCGATGAGGCATTCGAGAGGGCCCGGGTGGAGAAGAAGCCTGTGTTCCTCTCCATCGGCTATTCCACGTGTCACTGGTGCCACGTCATGGCCCACGAGTCCTTCGAGGACCGCGAGGTGGCCCGGCTCATGAACGAGGCCTTCGTCTGCATCAAGGTCGATCGTGAAGAGCGGCCCGATGTGGACGGCATCTACATGACCGTCTGCCAGATCATGACGGGAAGCGGCGGTTGGCCCCTGACCATCCTCATGACGCCGGAGCGCAAGCCTTTCTTTGCCGGCACCTATATCCCGAAGGAAAATCGTCACGGACGTATCGGGATGATCGAACTTATCCAGGGGATTCAGCGAATCTGGAAGACCCGTCACGGCGATGTGCTCTCGTCGGCCGAGCAGGTCACGCTGGCCCTGCAGAATGTATCGGCCGAGTCGACGGCAGGGGATCTGTCGGGTAAGACGACCTGCCGCAAAGCCTATGAGACCCTGGCCCTGCAATTCGACAAGGACGAAGGCGGGTTTGGCGGGGCCCCCAAGTTTCCTTCGCCCCATCACTTCCTCTTTCTTCTGCGCTATTGGAAGCGCACCGGCGATCCGAAGGCCGTCGAGATGGTCGAAAAGAGCCTGTCGGCCATGCGGAGGGGCGGCATCTGCGATCAGCTCGGCTACGGATTTCACCGCTATTCCACCGATGCACGATGGCGGCTTCCTCACTTCGAGAAGATGCTTTACGACCAGGCCATGCTCTCCCTGGCCTATCTGGAGGCATTTCAGGCGACGGGCCGGGCGCCCTATGCGAAAGCCGCCGAGGAGATCTTCACCTACGTGCTGCGGGACATGAGGGACCCCGGTGGCGGCTTCTATTGCGCCGAGGATGCCGACAGTGAAGGCGAGGAGGGGAAGTTCTATCTGTGGAGCGAATCGGAGATCCGGGAGGCCCTGGATGACAACGAGGCGGCCCTCATCCTTGAAATTTGCGGAATCGAGAAGGAGGGGAACTTCCTTGACGAGGCCAGCAGGGAAAAGACGGGCCGCAACATCTTTTTCATGGCCAAATCCCTCGATCAAGCGGCTGCGGCGCTGAACGCCACGCCGGAGGCGATCCGGGAACAATTCGAAGCGGCGCGAGAGAAGCTTTTCCGGGTTCGGGAGTCCCGTGTCCGGCCGGGGAGAGACGACAAAATTCTCACGGACTGGAATGGGCTCATGATCACGGCCCTGGCAAAAGGGGCACAGGTGCTCGATCGCCCGGATTATGCCGAGGCCGCGCAAAAAGCGGCCCAGTTTGTCCTTACCCGCCTGCGAGACGATCGCGGGAGGCTCCTGCATCGTTTTCGGGACGGTGAGGCCGCAGTAAAAGGGCTTCTTGACGACTACGCCTTTCTGATCTGGGGGCTGCTGGATCTCTACGAGGCCGTTTTCGATATTGATTACCTAAAGACAGCCCTCGAACTTGCCGATATAACTATACGGCACTTTCTGGATGAGAAGGAGGGCGGTTTTTTCTTTACGGCTGATGACGGAGAAGAGATCCTCTTCAGACAGAAGGACAGCTACGACGGGGCGATTCCTTCGGGCAACTCGGTGATGATGCTCAACCTTCTGCGCCTGTCACGCATCACGGGCAGGTCGGATTTGGAGGAGAAAGCCATCGGGGTTTCCCGGGCCATTGCCCGCAGCATCGGGCAAGTCCCTTCGGCCTATTCCCAGCTCATGAGTGCCCTGGAGTTTCTCGAAGGCCCTCCGTTTGAAATTGTCATTGCCGGCAAATCCGGGGCACCGGATACGAAGCGAATGCTGGATGCTGTGAGGCGCGTGTTCCTGCCCAACCGGGTTTTGCTGTTCAGACCGCAGGGGGCCGGCGCCGGGGCTGTCACGAATATCGCTCCCTATACGAAGGATATGACGACCGGCGACGGCCGGGCGACGGCCTATATCTGCAAAAATTTCTCTTGTGCGAAACCGGTCTCTACGATTGATGAAATGTTGGGGCTGTTGAATGCCTCGTGATAAAAAAGTCAGCATGAAAGGAGAGCACCTATGAAGAAGAAGGCCCCCCGGCGTCTGTTAACCCTGCTAGTTTCCGCCCTGTTCATCCTCGGCCTGCCTTACATGGTGTCGGCTAACAGTCCGGAGGCGATGCGCATTTTTTATGATTTCAAAACACAGACTCTTTCCGTGACCATCACCCACCCATCGAAAAATCCCGGCACGCATTTTGTCAAAGAGGTGACGGTGAAGAAGAACGGCCAGCTCATTCAGCGCGGTGTCTATACCAAGCAGGAAGGGGACGTCTTCACCTATACATACGCCCTTGCGGCGACAGCGGACGACACGATCGAGGTCACGGCTGTCTGCAGTGTCAGCGGATCGCTGACGAAAAAGTACCGCCCCGGCGTGTAAATCGCAGAAGAAGGCATCTTCCGGTTCCCGGTCCGAAGCTGCAGGAGCCGTTCACGGGAAGGGAAACATGTTCCTGGTTCTCCATGCCGGATTCATGATAACCGGTCTTGTCCTCATGACGGCGGGGATTGCTGTCGCCCGCTTCATGAGAGGCAAAACTTGGTGGCTCAGAAGCCACCGGGCTCTGGGGATCTGCGCGGTTCTCTCGCTTGCTCTTGGATTCATGGTCGCTGTCACCATGGTGGCCGAATCCGGCGAAGAGCACTTCGATGTGCTTCACGCCTGGGTGGGGGCCGCGGTGATCCTTGGTGCTGCGGGAACCTCTATCCTGGGACAGCTCCAGTTTGTCCTGAAGGGCCGGCGTGCGGAGATCCGCAAGGCCCACCGCCGGGCCGGCGCCGTGGTCCTGGTCCTTCTTTGCCTCAACATCCTTTCCGGATTGGTCCTTGCGGGAGTGATCCCCGATATGCGATCCTTTTAAGTAGCTGCACAACGCCCCTTCTGAACCCCTGTCCCTTGTAGACAACGATTGAATGTTCTGAGATACTCAGAGTGGCAGAAAACAGAAAGGAGGAAAACCAATGAAGGTGCTCATTGTCTATTATTCCATGTACGGCCACATTTACAAAATGGCGCAGGCTGTCGCCGAGGGGGCAAAGGAAATTCCCGGGATGGAGGTGGTTTTGCGCCGGGTTCCCGAAACGCTCTCCGACGAGATCCTCGGGAAGATGGGCGCTCTGGATGCCCAGAAGGCCATGGCCCACGTCCCGGTCTGCACGGTCGATGAGCTGGCCGGGGCAGATGCCATCATCTTCGGTACACCGACACGATTCGGAAACATGTGCGGCCAGATGCGCCAGTTTCTCGATGCGACGGGTCAGCTCTGGGCGAAGGGTGCCCTTGTCGGTAAGGTGGGGAGTGTTTTCGCGAGTTCGGCCACCCAGCATGGCGGGCAGGAGTCGACGATTCTCAGTTTCCACACGACGCTGCTCCATCAGGGCATGGTCATCGTCGGTCTTCCTTATGCCTTTGCGGGACAGATGCGGATCGACGAGATCACCGGTGGTTCCCCCTATGGCGCGTCGACCATCTCCGGTGGCCAGGGTGAGCGTTCGCCCAGTGAAAACGAGTTGGCCGCAGCCCGCTACCAGGGAAAGCACGTGGCCGGTATTGCCGCAAAACTGGCGAAGTAATGCGATGGTGCACAAATCCCCTTCGTTCCCCATTTTCTAAGGGGGGATCGAAGGGGATTGTTGTTTTCCGGATTCTGCGGCGGACAGGCCGGTTACTTCATCTTCTTGATTTTTTCGTTCTCTTCCGGGTTGATGCCCTTGGCGATAAGTTTCTGCCTCTTCTCGCGGCGCTTTCTCCTCCGGTCGATTTCCTTCTTCCTCTCGTGCCTCTTGTGACTGCCCATGAAATACCTCCGATGTTTTCACGCTTCTTTTCAGGAGGTGGAATCATACTCGAATTTGCCGATACGGGCAAGCCAAATTCCTCGGAAAGCACCCCGGAGGAAGACCCGAACAATTGTCAACCGTAAAAATAAACAGGGTTGACAATTGGCGCCGGTGATGGTATCCGGTGTCGCTCCCTGCGAGAAAGGTTCATCGAGGATGACAACGAACACGCGACATCACCTGCTTGCCAGTCTCAAGGAAGCCCACGGCAGCTGGGTATCCGGCGGGGACATGAGCCGGAAACTCGGCCTTTCCCGGACCGCTGTCTGGAAGCACGTCTGCAGCCTCAGGAGCGACGGCTACGTCATTGATTCGGCGCCTCGGAAAGGGTACCTGCTCCGGCACGTCATCGACAGACTCCTTCCCGCCGAAATCAGGGCGACTCTCCAGTCGGTGCGCCTGGGCCAACCGGTCGTTTTCGAGAGCCAGGTCGATTCGACAAACCGCCTCGCGAGAGACCTGGCCATCGGAGGGGCTGTCGAGGGAACGATCGTCGTTGCAGAATCCCAGACAGGAGGGAAGGGCCGTAAGGGGCGAAGCTGGTTTTCTCCGGCCGGTGGAGGGGTTTATCTTTCTTTAATCCTGAGACCCCGTTTCCAGCCCGCCGATGCACCGAAGATGACCCTCCTTGCGGGAGTGGCCCTGGCGGAGACGCTCATCCCGATGGTTACGTCCCGTATCAGCATCAAGTGGCCCAACGATGTTCTGGTGGGAGGGAAAAAAATCGCCGGCATTCTCGTTGAGATCGGCACGGAAATCGATGTCATCGATTACATGATCGTCGGGGTGGGGCTGAACGTCAATACTCCGCCGGTGCGCTTTCCTGCTGAGTTGAACGGACGGGCGACCTCGCTTTCTGCAGAGGTCGGGCGGCCCCTGCGGCGGGTGGAGATTCTCGGGGCCTTTCTGGGTCACTTCGAGCGAAGCTATGACCTTCTTGAAGAAGACGGCTTTGCACCGGTGATCCGGCGCTGGCGGGAACTTTCCGATATGGCAGGCAGACATGTCCGGGTGCGATCGTTCAACCGGTCTCTAGAGGGCGTCATTGCAGGCATTGACGACGACGGTGTTCTTCTGGTGGATGCAGGGGGCGGTATTGCCGAACGTGTGATTGCGGGGGATGTCGAATACCTTTGAGCAGGATGAAGGAGAGAAGATAGGGAATCTCACCGATGGTCAGTGAAACGTTATCCACTCGAAATATGATCTACGCGTCCCTGTTCGGGGCACTCACAGCCATTGGGGCTCTCATCGCAATTCCCCTGCAGCCGGTACCGGTAACACTGCAGATGCTGTTTCTGCTTCTTGCAGGCTCTCTCCTCGGCAGAAAACTCGGAGCCCTCAGCCAATTCATCTATTTGCTTCTCGGCGTGATTGGACTTCCGGTCTTTTCGGGCGGCAAGGCAGGCTTCGGCGTGCTCCTCGGACCCACCGGCGGCTATCTCATTGGATTTGTCGCCGGAGCCTTCGTGACAGGATGGATTGTCGAAGCCCGGCAGAAGCCGGGACTCGTCTGGGTCGTGTTTGCCATGCTGGCAGGCGCGGCCACTGTCTATGGACTGGGCGTTCTGCAACTCATCTTGGTCGGCAAGGTATCCATCGAGAAAGCCCTCACCGTCGGGGTATTGCCCTTTCTGCCCGGCGATGCGCTCAAAATTGCCGCCGGCTCGGTGATTACCATGAAAGTGAAGGACAAGATCCGGCTATGATCAAGGCTGAACATCTCGTTTTCCGATATGACGCAAAGGATGCACCCATCCTGGAATGGCTGAGCCTGGAGATTCCCGATGGGCAGTATGTGGCTGTCATCGGCCCCAATGGCTGCGGAAAAACCACCCTCGTCAAGCACTTCAACGCGCTGCTTGTTCCGCAGGAAGGGGAGGTTCTCGTTGACGGGTTTAACACGAAAGAGCCCGCCGCCCATCGTGAGATACGCCGGCGGGTCGGCATGGTCTTTCAGAACCCGGACAACCAGATCGTGGGGATGACCGTCGAGGAGGATGTCGCCTTTGGGCCGGGGAATCTCGGCCTTGCGCCTGCGGAGATCCGAGGCCGCGTGGGCGTGGCCCTGGAGACGGTGGGAATGCTCCGGTTTGCCAAACGAGCCCCCCATTCGCTGTCCGGCGGCGAGAAGCGACTGGTGGCCATTGCGGGCATCCTGGCCATGAAGCCGGCTTACGTGGTTCTCGATGAACCGACTTCCTATCTTGACCCGTCCGGGCGCGAGCGGGTTCTTGGAGTACTGGATGATCTCCGGCAGGAAGGAATCTCGATTGTCCATGTGACCCACAGTATGGACGAAATCGTCGACGCCGACCGCGTGATCGTGATGAACGGCGGCAGGATCCTGCGTGACGGCGCTCCGAGGGAAGTCTTCCGGGAGGCCGACATCCTGAGATCCGTCGGCCTCAGCACACCCCAGGTCACAGAACTCATGTGGCGCCTCCGGGAGCAGGGCTGCGGCGTCCGACCGGATATTCTTTCCGTGGACGAGGCCTTTCACGAAATATCATCCCTTCTCGGGACCGGCACAGGGGGCATCCGTTGAAAACCCTGTACTTCGGACAATACGTTCCGGGCCGTTCCGTGGTCCACCGGCTCGATCCGCGGGTGAAGATCCTGTCGGCGCTCTTGCTGAGCGTGGTCATCCTGAACGCGAATGCCGTCGAAGGCCTCGTGGTTACGATATTTCTCTTTACGGCAATTGCCCTTTCCGGCCTTTCGGGTCATCGCGTCGCGGAGGCGCTGAAGCCGTTTGTGTGGTTTTTTGCGGTCCTCTTCAGCCTGCATCTTTTTCTGACGGACGGACAGCCCGTCTTCGGGGCCGTCACTGCGATAACGTACGAGGGGATTGAGCGCGGGACCGCCGTGACCTGGCAGTTTGTCGCCCTCGTTGCGAGCGCCGCCGTCCTTACCATGACGACGGTACCCTCGGAACTCGTGGGCGGCCTCGAGAAACTGCTTAGACCCCTTCGGCGTCTCGGCGTTCCCTCCCACGATATCGCCTTCATGGTCTCCGTGGCGATGCGGTTCGTTCCCACGCTGCTCGAAGAGGTCGAGCGAATGAAAGAGGCCCAGTCGGCGCGGGGCGCAGACTTCGGAAGCGACGGTATCGTCAGGCGGCTCCGGAAGCTGGCCTCCCTTGTCATTCCGCTGATTCTCTGCACCTTCCGCCGGGCCGATGAATTGGCCCTGGCCATGGAGGGGCGCGGGTATCACCGGGGACCGCGTACGTACCTTCGGGAGTTGAAGCTTACCCGGGCCGACTATGCCGCCCTCCTCGTCATCGCTGTCCTCCTCATCGGGGTAGAGGCCCTCCGGTTCCTTCCTCTCTGAATGTTCATCCCCGCACCGACCCCGGCTTGCCATTGCGCACTTTCCTTGCCGATCGTCCTGCGGAGACGTCATTTCCCCGGATCAGAGGTTGCAGTTCGAGAAAAAGAGGTTTATAAAGAGACGGTAAAAAAAACGTTGGGCGGATTTCATGAAAGTCAAGTGGCTGTGGGTGGACGCTAGGCAGAAACTGCCGAAAGTCCGGGAGGATATCGAGAACGCAGCCGTCATTGCCATCGACACCGAATACGACTCGTTCCGATATTTCCGGGAAAAGCTCTGCCTCATGCAGATCGGCACGGAGCAGCGCATCTACCTGATCGACCCGCTGGATACCGGCGTTGACCTGTCTTTTCTCGGAAAGGCGTTCGCGAGTACGAACCAGACCAAAGTCATCCATGCCGGCGACAATGACATCCGGATCCTGAACCGCGACTACGGGTTCGAGTTCCGGAACGTCTTTGACACCCACCGGGCGGCGTCTCTTCTCGGTTCCAATCACCTTTCCCTCTCCTCCGTCATAGAGCAGTACTTGGGCGTGCGCCTGGAGAAGCCCAAGAAGATGCAGCGCTCCCGCTGGGAAAAGAGGCCGCTGACGGAAGAGCAACTGCATTACGCCGTCGAGGACACCCAGCATCTCATCCCGCTGTACCGCCGTCTCCAGGCGGAGATCGATGCGAAAGGATTGCAGTGGCAGGCAACCCGGGCATTCGAGGGAATCGCCGCGGTTCGATGGGCCGAAAAGAAATTCAATCTGCGCGGTTATCGGGGGATCGAGGGATACGATACGCTGAACGCCGAGAAAAAAAGAAGGCTGCGAGAGCTGTACAAGTGGCGGTTCCGCAAGGCCCAGGAAACCAATACCGCACGCTTCATGATCCTGACGGACCAGGATCTTTTCGACATTGCGAAGATCGATTCGCTGTCCCACGACGGCCTGATCACCAACGGACGGCTCTCCCCGAAGAAGGCGAAAACCTACGGAACCGAGATCCTGAGCATACTGAACGGAAGCGACACAGACGAAAGAGTCCGCTGATCCAGTCCGGCCCCCGCCCTGCCCGTCGTTACACCCATGGAGAACAGGTGCATGCACCGTGACCGAATCATCCCATGAAGAACCAGGAACCCAAGACGCCCCTCAAGATCCAGGACAACACGTTCCGGGACGGCCACCAGTCTATCTATGCAACCCGGATGACGACGGAAGACATGATCCCCATTGCCGAGGAGATGGACGGGATCGGATTCTGGGCCATGGAGGTCTGGGGTGGAGCAACATTTGACACCATGCATCGCTTCCTGGGTGAGGACCCCTGGGAGAGACCGCGTATCCTGAAGCGCTACATCAAAAAGACCCCTTTTTCGATGCTCCTGCGAGGCCAGAATCTCGTAGGGTACCGCCATTACGCTGACGACGTGGTTCGCTCCTTTGTGGACAGGGCCTGCGAGGTCGGCATCGACATCTTTCGTATCTTTGATGCCCTTAATGATTTTCGAAACATCGAGACGTGTGTGGAGCGGGTCAAGAGCAACGGAAAGCATTTCGAAGGCGCCATCGGATACTCCCTGACGGGACAGCATCTCGGCGGTGAGGTTTACAATCTTGCCTATTATCTCTCGAAGGCCCGTGAGTTGGAGGCCATGGGCGCCGACTCGATCTGCATCAAGGATATGGCCGGTATCCTGGCCCCCTACGATGCCCATGAACTCTTTTCCGCACTGAAAAAGACGGTCGCGGTACCCCTGCACCTGCATACCCATTACACGAGCGGCATGGCATCGATGACATGCCTGAAGGCCATCGAGGCAGGCGTGGATATCGTGGACACCTGCGTTGCCCCGTACGCGATGCGGACCTCCATGCCTCCGCTGGAGCCCCTCATCGTAACGCTGGAAGGCACTGGTCGGGATACGGGAATGGACATTCTCCGCCTTCTGAAGATCGGGGAATACCTGGAAACGATAGCCCCGAAATACCAGAAGCACCTGGCGACGAACACCCTGTCGCTGATCGATGAGAGCGTGCTCGCGCACCAGATCCCGGGCGGAATGATTTCCAACCTCATCAGCCAGCTCAAGGAGATGAATGCCCTTGACCGCCTTCCCGAGGTCCATCGGGAAATTCAGATCGTTCGCAGAGAGGCAGGAACACCGCCGCTGGTCACCCCGACGTCGCAGATCATCGGCTCTCAGGCCGTCATGAATGTCATCGCCGGCCGATATCGGGTGATCAGCAACCCGTTCCGGGACCTCGTCTACGGACTGTACGGCAAAACTCCCGCACCGGTCGATCCGACGGTGCAGAAGCTGGTGCTGCGCGGCTACAAGCGAGGTCAGACCCCCATTACGGATCGGCCGGCCGACCATATTGAACCGGAGATGGAAGCGGCCCGGCTGAAGCTCGGGGATCTGGCAAAAACCGAGCAGGATGTTTTGACCTACGTGCTCTATCACACGACGGGTGAGCAATTCCTGAAGCGGAAATATGGGATTGATCCTGCGAGTGGGAGTACCAAACCGAAAGGTGATTGATCGAACAGCCGGCAAGCGGGTTCGGGCAGAACAGGCTGACGACAGGCAGAGAATTCAGTGTGCCGGGTTTTCCATTTCGCATCCGGCAGCGGGATACGAAGGTCCTTTGGCGTCCGCGTCCGGATCCTGAATGAGCACGGCGTAGGCCCCGAAATTTCCGTCGTGGCTCAGGCTCAGATCGAGGGTCGTCCGTTTGCCCTGGTAGTACAGACGCGGCGGCCCGGGACGGCTGCCCGATTCCATCCTGCGTATCTCCATGTCCTTCTCATTCCAGCCGAGATGGGTCGCAACGCACCGCTTGAGGGCCTGGCGGACGATGCGGGATTCCACTTCCAGCGAATCCACTCCCGTAAGATTCGGCAGAACCTCAACCCTCCAGAAGACGTAATCGAAAAGGGTTTCCCCCTGAGAAAGGCCGATTGCATGGATGTAGGTGCACCGCCGGTACAGGCGGATGGGGATGATGCCATGGGGAGTGGCCACGGCGCCGTCGATGTGGGGGTTGCAGCTTCCGGGATCGGTCGAAGTGCCCCTCAACCCGTACTCGTCCAGGTGAACCTCGCAGGTTTTGGGAAGAAAGGGGAGATCGGGGTTGTCTTTCACGAGGATCTTGTAGGCCGTTTCCTTGCCGGCCCATAGAGACCAGAGCAGGACGTCCTTATCCGGAAAGTGATCGAGGCGACTGCGCTCAGCGGATGTCAAGACCCGGTTCACGAATCGGTAATCCAGACTCTTTCCCTTGTTCTGGGGATCCGTCAAGTCGACGATATCGTTCCCTACTCTCAAAGTACCTCTCCTCCATTCGGGACAGCTTCCGGATGATCTGTCCGGCGTAGTCCCGCTGGGCCTTAAGCCCATTGTATTCGAGTTTGCGGGGCTCGAACACCTCGACATCCATGGTAAACGTATCGCCGAGTCTGGGAATGGAGCTGTACGTTTCCTGGCGGTCGCCCCGAAAATAAATGCATAGAATTTTCATGCGGTCAAGATTTTTTACAAACCGGCCCACCCCGTAGGAGAAATTCTCCACATCGATCCGCCCCGTCCGGGAACGGCCGCCTTCGGGAAACACGAGGATGCTGTTTCCCGACGAAAGAAGGTGGTCACACTTTTCCAGCGTCCGCTTCATCTCTTCACGGTCTCCACCTCGCGTGATGGGGATGCATTTCATGAGGTAGCAGACAGCCGTGTCGAGCGGGTTCCGGTTGAAGTTTCGCTGTTCAGGAAGGTTCCAGGGGAACCACCGGTAGTGCAGCATGTAGCGCCGGAACGGCAGCATGGCAGCGGCAATAAATATCGAGTCGACAAGCGTCAGGTGGTTGGCGCAGATGAGCCACCCGCCGTCATGACGTTGCAGATGCTCGAGGCACTGTCGCCGGAAGGCCCTGAGGTCCCGAAACCGGTATCCCATGAGCCAGATGACCAGGCAGCAGAACGGAATGTAAAAGACAGCTGCCAGGCGGCTCAGTGCGTTCTGAACCGCCAGCCGCAATTTGTCGTTACGATCCATATTCCATCGACCCTCAACCCGCCACCCTCAACGCTGTCATCAGGCGGCCTTCTTCGTGATGATCTCTATGGCGTCGCCGATGGTCCGGATCTTGTCGGCCTCGTCGTCATCGATGGAAATGCCGAACACATCTTCGCACTTTATGACCACATCCACAAGGCGCGCCGAATTCACCTTCAGGTCGTTGAGGATGTGGGTTTCTTTTGTCGCCGAGTCGAGCAGCTCGGGGTTTTTTGTGTAAAGCTTGAGGATGTTGCAAAACTCCTGGAAAATCTTCTTCTCGTCCATTTCAAACTCCTTCTGAATTTATATTGATTTGATTTTTTCCTTGCCTCGGTCCTCGAACCTCGGACCTGTCCTTAGCCTTCCCATTTTTTGAATATCATGCAGCTGTTCACGTCTCCGAAGCCGAAGCCTGCCTTGGCGATGATCTTCACGTTCGGGTCCTCGATCATCCGCTGCGGAATGCGCGAGGCAAAGGCCGCGATCTCGGGGTGCACGTCTTCGCTGTTGACGGAGGGGTGGATGAACCCCTTGCAGAGCTGAAGCACGACACCGACGGACTCCACGGCGCCGGCGCCGCCGAGGCAGTGTCCCACGAGCGATTTTGTTGCGTTGATCCAGGGAAAATTCGCAGGCGTGCGCTCCAGCGCAACGGCCCAGTTCTTCACCTCGTAGGGGTCGGCGAAGGTGGCCGTGAGGTGCCCGTTGACGGCATCCACGTCGGCAACCGATATCCCTGCGTCGGCCACAGCTGCGCGGATGCAGCGCTGGACGCTTTCGGGGTTGGGCGCCGTCATCGAGCCGCCGTTTCGATGTCCGCCGCAGTTGACGGCCCCGCCGAGAAGCTCGGCATAGATCTTCGCGCCGCGCTTTGTTGCCGTCTCCAGATCCTCCAGAATCAAGGATCCGGCGCCGGATCCGGGCACGAAACCCGCCGCCGTGGCGCTCATGGGCCGCGAGGCCCTCTCGGGATCGTCGTTGAACTTGCGACACATGACCCGCATGGAGTCGAAGCCTGCCCAGATGTAAGGGGAAGACCCCTCGGAGCCGCCTGCGATCATGCGCTTCGCCAGCCCATTGCGAATCCGGTACATGGAATCGATGATCGCCTCGTTTCCCGTGCTGCAGGCCGACGAGTTGGACGTCACCTGGTTCCCGAGGGCGAGCATCCCGGCGATCTTGGCACTCGTGGAGCTGTTCATTACCATCTGGACGATGGTGCTGCCCATGCGGCGGATCTGGTTGCTGTTGACCTTCGGGACGACTTCCCCTGCGATGGTCTCCATGCCGCCGATCCCAGAGCCCATGATGGCCCCCGTGTCCCAGTCCACCTCGGTGCTGTCCGGTTTCGGCACGGCAAAGCCTGCATCGCGCCAGGCATCGATCGCGGCGATGCCGGCGTATCCGATGTTATCGTTCACCGAGAGAAGATCCTCGGCGTCGAAGTATCGGCCGCGCAGCTCTTCGTAGCCCTGGGGGACGCCACCCACCTGGCAGGCAAAACCCAGTTCCTTGAGCTTCGGGATGAACCGGATCCCCGAGCGCCCAGTGCGCAATGCCGTTTCGTATTCCGTCAGGCCATGGCCGTTCGGGGCCATGATTCCCAGTCCCGTGATGACGACCCTAGTTCTCATTGAGATCGACTCCCATGCCGGCCAGCACG
This sequence comes from uncultured Syntrophaceae bacterium, assembly GCA_964628025.1. Classification (GTDB taxonomy): domain Bacteria; phylum Desulfobacterota; class Syntrophia; order Syntrophales; family UBA2192; genus UBA2192. The sequence goes on along the minus strand of CAZVLL010000013.1, from coordinate 10,523 downwards.
CCCGAAGCGACGAGCGCCCCGTCCTCTCTTTCCATGCTGACCTTTGCTTTCAGGTTTCCTTTTCGAAAATAGACCTTTTCTCCCCGGATGATGACTCTCTCGCCGGGCTTTACGATGCCCGTGAACTCCATGACATCGATCACGGTGAAAAGCGTCGTCAGTTTTTGCTTTTCCAGTACCCCCGCGCGGCCCTGTTCCATGACGAGGTAGAGTCCGAAGGCGACAACACCCGTCTGGGCCATGGCCTCCACGAGGATGACCCCCGGCGTGATTGGACTCCCGGGAAAATGCCCGCGGTAGAAGGTTTCGTCCTCCTTGAACCGGTAGGCGCCGACGATGCGGTCGGTGTCCAGCTCCAGGATCTCGTCGATGAACCGGAAGGGTTCCTGCTGCGGCACTGCCGCCAGAACGCGTTCTCTCGTTTCGCGATCAGCCGCCATAGAGCCCCCCGTTGACGTGAATGACGCTTCCCGTGATGTAGGATCCTTTCGTGGCGAGAAAGGCCACCACCTCGGCAACCTCCTCGGGCTTTCCCATGCGGCCCAACGGTACGCCGGAAAGGAGTCTCTTGCGGATCTCCTCGGGCAGCACCGACGTCATTTCCGTATCGATAAAACCGGGCGCCACCGAGTTGACCAGGATGTCGCGGCCCGCAAGCTCTCTGCAGAGCGACTTCGTGAAGACGTCCAGGGCAGCCTTTTCCATCGTGTAGGGAATCTGCCCCGCGTTTCCCGTGTGTCCCACGACGCTCGAGATGTTGATGATGCGTCCGCTTCCCTTCCGAAGCATGTACTGACGGAGCACCCGTTTCGTGAGGTACCAGATTCCCCTCGTGATGGCCCGCTGCTCGTCGAACTGATCCACCTTCATGGAGTTGATGTCAGCATTGATGGAGAGGCCCGCGTTGTTGACAAGCACATCCACGCGCCCAGCCTGCTCCTTGATCCCGTTCACCAGGGCGTCCACCTGGTTGATGTCGGTGATGTCGGCCTGAAGCAAAAAGGCATTGCCCAGTTCCGCCTGGAGGGCCATGGCACTAGCGGCGCTTTTGCGGTAGTGGAGCCCCACGCGGAACCCATCTTTGGCCAGGGCCTTGGCGCAGGCAGTTCCAATTCCCGTGCCGCTTCCCGTTACGATGGCAACTGGTTTGTCGCTCATGGCTGTTCCTTCATCATGATGCCGCCGACGGCGTTTGCCGACTTGTGCGGGTAATCCGGGTAGGCGATCCCGTGGAAAACTCCCGTCCGGGCCTCCTTCAAGGTCATGATCAGCTCGTTGTCGACGAAGATGTCGGCATCGGCGATGACGATGCTTGCCCCGGAGTCCTTGAGGTGCTGAAAGCGCTTTACGTTGATCTCGTAGCGCACCACCTTGTTGTAGGGCCGGATCTGGCCACTGAAGAAAACCTCACCGCAGCCCAGTGCCCTTCCCGTGCCCAGCGCCCCGCGCCACAGGCAGAAAAAACCGAGAAGCTGCCAGACGGCATCGACACAGAGGCAGCCCGGCTGGACCGGGTCGCCGGGCAGGTGGCACTGGAAGTACCAGGCATCCAGGCGGATGTCCTGCTCGGCCACGATCGATCCCTGGCGGTTGTTCTTCGTGATGGAGAGGATCCGGTCGACCATGAGAAGCGGCGGAGCCGGCAACTTTGCGTCCATGCCCTTGGGCGCATCCGACACGAGGTTCCCGTAGACGACGGCAAGGATCTCCTGCAGGGAGAAATGGTTCCGCTCCATGAATTCCTGGTATGTCATGACGGCTCCTTCACGTTCAGCATCATGTGGGCCCAGCTGAGCCCCGCCCCTACCTGCACGAGGGCCACGTGATCCCCCGGCTTGAGGTCGCCCCAGTGCTGGCTCAGCGACCCCGGCGCGCCCGCCGTTGCCGTGTTGCCGAAGAGCACCACGTTGTGCCAGTGATTCTCCGGGCTGATCCCGCAGCGCTCGCAGACGGTTCTCAGCATGCCAAGGTTTGCCTGGTGACCGACGAATTTGAGATGACCGTTGAGCGAGGGGTTTGCCGCCTGGATGACGCGCAGGGCTTCCGTTGTCTTGCGGATGGCGAAACCCTGCACGGCTTTTCCGTCCTGACCGAAATGGCCGGTCCTGCGGATCGACACCTTGTCCCAGCAGGAGGGCTTCGCATCGAAGTGCGTGCCGTCGATGATTTTTCCGGACGGCACGGTCAGCGACACGACGGCGGCGGTGCTCCCGTCGCCGAAGAGGCAGGCCGACCGGCGGTCCGAGTAATCAAGGCAGCGCGTCAGGTTCTCGGGCTGCGTGATCAGGATGTATGGGGGAAGTACCCCCGGGTTCATGTTCGACAGGAAGTGGATCTGCAGCGTAAAGCTCGTGCAGGCCGAGTTCATGTCGAAGGCGGGCACTTCAATTCCCAGCTCCGCGGCCACCGTTGAGGCCTCGGCTGGCGAGGCCACATCGGGGGCCGAGCTGCCGGAGATCACCATGCCGATGTCCGACACCGCGATCCCAGCGCGCTCGATGGCCATGCGAGCAGCATGGGCCGCCGTCTGGCCGTTCGTGTAGAGACTTGCCTCCTGGGCGGCACGGACGTCGCTGTTCTTCGTCTCCCGGATGTACTCCAGGGGCAGAACGGTATGCCGCTCGCGGATCCCCACGCGCTCCTCGATCCACTCCTCGCTGGAGCCGATTCCGAGATCGCTCAGGAAGCGGTTGGTGACCACATTTTCCGGGTAGAAGTGCCCGAGTCCGTGCAGGTAAATCATTTTATTTCCTTTGTTCCTCGTTCCTCGGACCTCGGTCCTGCCTATACCAGTTCTCTCCCGATGATCATGTGCTGAACTTCGCGCACGCCCTCGTAGATGTCGATAATGTGGGCGTCGCGAACGAGCTTGGAGATCTCGTATTCCTGCATGAAGCCGTAGCCGCCGTGCAGGTGCAGCCCCTCGTTGGCGCAGAACAAGGCCGCCTCGGCAGCGGTGTTTTTTGCGAGTGACGAGTAGATCCCGCGGTCCTCATCGCGCTCCTGGACCTTCACGGCTGCCTTCATGAGGGCAAGATCCGCTAGCTCAACCTTCTTCCACATGGCCACGAGCGTTTCCCTCACCACGGGCATGTCGCAGAGCCTCTGGCCGAACTGCTTGCGCTCCCGGGTGTACTGGAGGGTGAGGTCCAGAGCCCGTCGGGCAAGCCCCACGCCGATGGCGGCCACCATGGGCCGGGCGAAGTCGAGAACGTCGATGAGGTACTTGAAACCCTGGCGGCGGTCACCGATGATCTGGCTCTCGTCGATGATGACGTCCTCGAAGGTCACCGTGGCCGTGTTGGAGAGGTGCTGCCCGAGCTTTTCCTCGGGCTTGCCGATGACGACCCTGCCGCCGCCGCGGGCCGTGAGCACCGTCTGCGGCCTGTCGGGGATGTGCAGTTGCCCGTCTTTGTACATCTCCTCGACGGGGACGACGCAGCAGGCCAGAAGCTGCGCTGTCGGCTTGCCGACTTTGCAGAAGACGGTGAACTGCTTTGCATAGGAAGCGTTCGTGATGAAGCACTTGGCGCCGTTGAGGACGTACTTTCCGTCGGTACCCTTGGCGATGAAGGTGGTCATGGAGGAGTTGTCCGAGCCGGCGCCGGGTTCCGTGAGGCAGAAGGAAGCGAGAAGGGGCGCCTGGACAAAGGGGGCCAGGAATTCGTCCTTCTGCTTCTCGTTTCCATGCTGAGCGATGACCGTGTTTGCCAGGTCGTTGCACATGGCCGAGGTGGAGATGCCCGTGTCGCCGTAAGACAGCTCCTTGATGATCAGGGCCGACGACACGGCGTCGATCTCGAATCCCTTGACCTCCTTGGGCACGCTCAGGTTGAGAATTCCGATCTCCCAGGCCTTGCGGATGATCCCGTAGGGGAATTGGTGCGACTTGTCGATCTGGAGAATATTCGGCAGGATCTCGTTTTTTACGAAACGCCGAACGGTATCGACGTACATCTGCTGGTCTTCACTGAGGCGAAAATCCATGTCGTGCTCCTTGGGTGCAGTGGGTCTGTCAGTGTTTCCCGCAGGCGGCGGTCCATTCCGATCAGTTACCGGTGAAGGTCCGTTCAGCGGAGGAGAGTGTGGTCAGCGAGATGCAGGTCACGCCGATCGTTTTGAAGAAGTCTCTGAGGGGACGGTTGGGCCCGATTTCGTATACGGTGTCGGCCTGCGAGGCGATGGCCCTCATGTTGTCACACCACTGGACGGTGCTGGAAAGCTGAGCCACGAGACGATCGAGCACCTCTTCCCGGTTGGAGGAGTGGAAGCTGCCCGTATAGTTGGAAGTCACCTTCACGGCGTTCTCGGCCTTCATCTGCCTTCTGGCGCAGGCGAGTTCGTCTTCGAAGGGCTCCTCGATAGTCTGCATGAAACGGCTGTGGAAGGGGGCGCTTACGTTCAGGGCCACGATCCGCGTGGGGTTCTCATCGGCAAGGGCCTTCGCGAGGCGCTCTTCCGCCTCGGGCATGGCCTTCGACCGGCCGCTGATGACGATCTGGTTGGGCGAGTTGATGTTTGCGACGTCGATGGGAAGATCGGAAAGCAGCTCGCGGATCATCCGGGTGTTGAGGTCTTTCCGGATCACGGCGGCCATGCCACCCAGTCCCACGGGAACGGCTTCCTGCATGAGGCGACCGCGGATGTGGACGATGCGGATCACCGTGGAGAGCGGAAGCACGCCTGCCGCGACCAGTGCCGTATACTCTCCCAGGCTGTGACCGCCGAATACGTCGGGGGTGATGTCGTATTTTTCCATGATGGCCTTCAGCATGGCGATCTCTGTCACCACAATGCTGGGCTGGGCATAGGCGGTCAGGTTCAGCTTCTCGTCCTCGCCGAAGCACAGTGCGGCCACGTCCCACCCCAGGGTGTCGGAGGCCTCCTCGTAGATCCGGCGGCACTCGGGGAGGCTTTCGTAGAAGTCCTTGCCCATCCCGTGGCGCTGGGAACCCTGTCCCGGAAATACAATGGCGGTCCTGCCCGTTGCCATCTTTGTTGTCTCCTTCAATCCTTCTTGCTGTCTCTCTCGGTCATCGAGCCGCGCACCGGGCGGCTCCGCCGAAAGAAAAGCATCAGATATGCCATGGGGAAGGAAAGGGGGTGTGTTTGGCGTAATGATATGATTTATAAAGAGAAAATACGGAAGGGGACGAGGGGCAGGGGGCAGCAATAATCGGAAAAAGTGTATACTCCCGTTCACAGTGGGAAGAGGGGTATACACCGGCGTCTCCGATGCCAGATTTCGATCATATTTCATTGACTCACGAGGATGCACCACAAAGTGCGGCGGCAATCCCAGGACAGCTGTGAGAAAGACTACGGAGTTCCGCGAGCGTACCCTTCCTTCGAATTGTCCCAGTAAAAATGGGTAGTCAAATGAGTCTTGTCACGTGTATAGTGCAGTCAAATTCCTCGAGATTACGACAGGAGGAGGTCGAGATGAGATACCAGAAGACAATTGCCCCAATGATCCTGATACTGTTTTTTGTTTTCTCATGGCCGTTTTCATTGCCGGCAGCCGAGCAGAAAGCCGCTGTCCCGAAAGCAGCCGAGCAGAAAGCTGTTGTCCCGAAGGCAGCCGAGAAGGTATCGCTGACGTCCGGGAAACCGGTTCCATTGCAGCAGCCGCTCAAGGCAGAACTCGCGGGAACGAACATCCTCTGTACGAATCTGGTCAACACGATTAACGGGATTATCCAGATTGCGCACAAGGATTTGTATACATCGACCAAGCTGTACAGCGAGGCAGGCGTTCATGTCCCATTCCCGGGAATATGGGAATTGTACTACTACAAGGACGTGTACAGGTCCAAAGTGCAGGCCTGCTGCTCGGATCAGAAGAGTTTCTCCATACAGGAACAGCAAGCCGCGGGATGTGCGAATAGCGATACGGTCGAACAGTGCATGGGCAAGCTTGTCAAGAAATGCCTCGTCGATCTGAAGCCGGACGAACTCAAGGGGTTGCTGAAGCAGTCTCAGCAAAAGGCCGATATCCTCAGCCAGCAGACCCGGCAGCTGTCGGATCAGTTGAAGAACCTGATCAGCATCATGCCGTGATCGGAAAGAAGAAAGGCGAGCCATGCAGGGTGAAATCCCGACCGCCCGCCCGGCGCGGGGAAGCATAATCAGCGCTTGATTATCGGATAAGCAACCATGGAACTCTTCATCCTGGCGGCGGTGAGCCTCACCATCGCGGTATCCCTGCTCATCAAGAAGGAAAAGGACGTCGTCCAGCTTTCCTTTGCACTTTTGTGCCTGGCCCTTTTTCTCCAGAAGGGAGGCACCTTTTTCAACAGCATCTTCGAGGCACCCTTCTGGCGCATCATGAGCCTGGCGGGGCTTCTTTTCCTTCCGCCGCTTCTTGTTGAATTCTCGCGAAACATGCTGCGCGGCAACACTTTTCTCTCAAGGAAAGCAGTTGCCGCCGCATCGGCGTTGAGCCTCCTGTGGGCTGTGGCCTTCTTGACGCCGCTGGCCCGGTCGGATTGGTTTGAAGAGGTACTCCTAGGCTACCTGTTCCTGGTTATTCTTTACTGCTTTTCGGCCCTCCTTCTGTTCATCCGGGGGAGGGGCGCAGGCGTCGAGCGCACGCGGATGGTCTACGTGACCATGGCTTGCGCCATTGCGGTCGCCGTCAGCCTTCTTGACATTTTCTATTATACGGGTTTTCGGTTTCCGCCGGTTTCGAACCTCGCCCTGGCGGGGCTCCTTTACTTCGTGCTGGTCGTCATCCTGCATCCGAGGCTTCCCGAGATCTACGAGATCATGGTCCGGGGACTCGTCGTCTCGGTGGTCACGCTCTTCGCGACGAGCGTCTTTTTCTTCATCCTGGGGCTCTTCGGCACCATCACGCCGGTCTACTTCACCCACGTGCTCACAGCCTCCTTCATCATCGTTATCTCCTACGACCCCTTCCGGGTCATTATGAAGAAGGTCTTCAACTATTTCTTTCCCGAGGCGAAAGACATCTTTTCATCTATCTACGGCTTTGATCAGGAGATGGAAAAGGAGAAGTCGCAGCTGCTCGAAGAGATGGCCACGGCGCTGGCCCACGAGATCCGCAACCCCTTGGGTTCCATCAAGGGCGCCGGTCAGTACCTGCGCTCCGAGACGGACAATCCCGAGAACCAGAAACTCCTCGACGTCATCATCGAGGAGACGGACCGCCTCAACAATGTCGTGACCCAGTTCATGAACTATGCGAAACCGTACGCCGTGAGCCCTAGGATGTTCAACATCAACGGGATCATCGAAAAGGCCGTTGCGGTCATCCGTGCCAGCGGCCTGCGCGAAGGGATTGCTATCGAGACGGAGCTCAATCCGGACCTTCCCGAGGTCTATGTCGACGGCGAGCAGATGAAGCAGGTCATTCTGAACATTGCCTTAAACGGCATCGAAGCCATGGCCGACGGAGGCACCCTCACCATCCGCACAATCCGGATCGAGAGCGAAGAGGGAGAGGCCGTCGGGATCTCCATCCGCGACACGGGCAAGGGGATACCCCAGGAAGATCTGCAGAACATCTTCAAGCCCTTCTTCACGACGAAGGAGAGAGGGGTAGGCCTGGGGCTTTCCATCTGCCAGCGGATCGTCAAGAACAACAACGGCCTCATCCGGGCGAAGTCCCTCCCGGGACAGGGATCGATTTTCTACATCCGGCTCAATCTGCCGCAACCGTAAAGTCGGCTTGACAGCCTCAAGCAAAGTAAACTAAAGTCAGCCTTTACATCGCCGTCCAGGATGCCGCAAGTGTCTAAAATCCCACCGAAAAAAATTCTCATCGTCGACGACGAGGTCAACATGCGCCTGGTCCTCAAGACCATGTTGAAGAAGGCGGGATACGACGTCGAGACGGCAGCCGACGGGACAGAGGCCCTGGCCCTGTTGCGCCGCCACGACATCACCGCCTGCGTCACGGACCTGCGGATGCCGAAGCTCGACGGAATGGGGCTTTTGAACCGCATGGTCGAGGAGTACCCGTCGATCCCGGTGATCATCATCACGGCCCACGGCACCGTTTCCACGGCCGTGGATGCCCTCAAGAAAGGGGCCTTCGACTACATCACGAAGCCCTTCGACCAGGAGGAGCTCAAGAATGTCATCGGCAAGGCCGTGAAGACGCGGGTGCTCAGCGAGGAGGAGGTCCAGCTTGCCCCAACCGAGCTCGACCGCAGCGAGATCGTGGGTACCAGTGGGCACATGGCGAAAATCTTCGACGTCATCAAGAAAGTCGCCCCCACCACGACGACGATCCTCATCACCGGCGAGACGGGGACGGGCAAGGAGCTGGTGGCCAAAGCCATCCACGGCAACAGCCCCCGCAAGCTCAACCCCTTCATCAAGATCAACTGCTCCGCCATTGCCGAGAACCTCATCGAGAGTGAGCTTTTCGGCTACGAGAAGGGCGCCTTTACGGGGGCCGTGTCGAGCAAGCCGGGACGCTTCGAACTGGCCCACAAGGGTACGCTTTTTCTCGACGAGGTCGGCGAGCTTTCCAAGGACATGCAGGTGAAACTCCTGCGGGTGATCCAGGAGCAGGAATTCGAGCGGGTAGGCGGCATCCAGACGATCAAGGTGGACGTGAGGCTTGTGACCGCCACGAACCGCAACCTCCAGCAGGACGTGAAGGAGGGCCGCTTCCGGGAGGACCTTTTCTACCGGCTCAACGTCATGCCGATTCACGTCCCGCCGCTTCGGGAGCGCAAGGAGGACATCCCGCCGCTTGTGAGGTGGTTCATCGAAAAATTCAACCGGAAGCTCGGCCGGCTGATTACCGGGGTGGACGAGGAGGTCATGGATCTCTTCCGGGATCACGACTGGCCGGGGAACATCCGGGAGCTGGAGAACCTCACCGAGCGGCTGGTCCTCATGGCGAAAGGCGAGCAGATCGTCATGGAGGATGTGCCTGCCGAGTTGATCGAAGCCGTCGAGGCAGCAGCACAGACGGCATCACCCGACGAAAAAAAATCCATCAAGGACCTCATCCGGGAGAAGACGGGGGACATCGAGAAGCAGATGATCGTCCGGGTCCTCGAAGAGTGCGAGGGGAATATCTCGAAGGCGGCCCGGCAGCTGGGTCTCAGCCGCAGGGGCCTCCATCTGAAGCTGGCAAAATACAACCTGCGCGGATAGCGAAAGAAAGAGGAACAACATGGTCAACCGAATCGAGATCGGTTTCAGAAAAAACATCCGGGATGCCCTGGGCGAGAAGACAAAGAGGCGCATCGTCGAGAACCTCGGGATTGATGTAGAGCGCGTGAGCACGGTTGATGTCTTTACCATCGAAGGCGATCTCACAAAGGCAGAACTCAGGAAGGCCGCAACGGGCCCCCTGTCGGACCCTGTGATCCAGAAGCACGCCGTCAACAGCGGCCTCGCCGCGGATTTTGACTGGCTCATCGAGGTGGGGTTCCGCCCGGGAGTGACCGATAACGTGGGAAAAACGGCCACCGAAGCCATCGAGCTGGTCATCGAAAAACGAAAACCCGTCCGGGTCTATACGTCCCGGCAGTATGTCATTCAGGGGCAGATCGACCAGGCCCAGGCGGAGCGGATCGCCTCGGGCGTGCTGGCCAACGATCTCATCGAACGATACGAGGTTGTCGACGGAAAAGGCTGGGATCCGAAGAAGGGCATGAAACCCTTCGTCCCGAAAGTGACGGCCCTGGACGATCCGCGCGTCGAGGAGATCGATCTCAACGTGCCCGACGCCGTGCTCATGGAAATCAGCAGCCGGGGGACCCTTGCCCTGTCCCTCGAGGAGATGAAGACCATCCAGGCCTATATGAACGACCCGGTCGTTCTCGAGGAACGCCGGAAAGTCGGCCTCGGTGGGCGGATCACCGACGTGGAACTCGAATCGCTCGCCCAGACCTGGTCAGAACACTGCAAGCACAAGATCTTCAACAGCCTTATCCGCTACGAAGAGGAAGGCGGCAGAACGATCGAGATCGATTCGCTCTTTTCGACCTGCATCAAGGGCTCCACGAAGGAGATCCGCGAGCGGCTCGGCGCCGACGACTGGTGCCTCTCCGTTTTCGTCGATAATGCCGGCGTGATCAAGTTCAACGACGACTGGAACCTTGTCTTCAAGGTGGAAACCCACAACTCGCCCTCGGCCCTCGACCCTTACGGCGGGGCGCTCACAGGCATCGTGGGCGTCAACCGCGACCCCTTCGGCACGGGAATAGGCGCCCGGCTTATCTTCAACACGGACGTATTCTGCTTCGCCGATCCCTTCTACGACAAGCCGCTTCCCAAACGGATTCTGCACCCGCGGCGCATCTATGAAGGGGTGCGCGAGGGAGTCGAGCACGGCGGCAACAAGAGCGGCATCCCCACGGTGAACGGCTGCATCGTCTTCGACGACCGCTTTCTCGGCAAGCCGCTGGTCTACTGCGGCACCGCCGGGCTCATGCCCGCGGAGATCCTCGGTAAGCCCAGCTGGTCGAAATCGATCCTGCCGGGCGATCTCGTCGTCATGACGGGGGGCCGCATCGGCAAGGACGGCATCCACGGGG
>CAZVLL010000012.1:0-87720 GCA_964628025.1 uncultured Syntrophaceae bacterium | reverse complement strand
AGTGCCACGAAGCCCAGAAAACCAACGATTACGTCTACACGAGCAAAATGAAGTAGCTTCTTAACAAAGAAAAGCATTGTCTGCTTGTTCAGCGGCCGGGTCCGATTCGGAAATTCCTTTTCATCGGGTGCCGGCCGCATTATATTGTCCCCATGGCAAAAGCCAACCCCAGAATCGACCGGGAAAGAAAAACCGTCGAGGCCATGATCCGGATGTACTGCAGAGACCGCCACGGCAGTTGCGGAGAACTCTGCACCGTTTGCCGGGATCTGCAGCGATATGCCGAGGAACGACTCGAGAAATGCCCTTTTGGGGAAAGCAAGCCCACCTGCGCCAACTGCCCCGTTCATTGCTACAGGCCCGAAATGCGGGAGCGGATTCGGGCGGTCATGCAGCACGCAGGTCCCAGAATGATCTGGAAACACCCGGTCCTTGCTTTGTTTCATCTTCTCGATGTCCGCAGAAAAACGCAGGCTCCGTCGACCTCAAAAGACCGTGATTCCAAATAACCCTTGACAATGAGGCGAAAATGCCCTAAGTTATCCGTGCTTTGAACCGGTTTGGATCCATAATGTCCCCAGAGCCCGTGAAAGGCTAGGGGATTTTTTTTGGCTTGATCCATGCAAGCCATGCCGGTTCACATAGGAGGATCATGGGAAAAAGGAATCACAACCAGTTCATCAAGCGGCAAAAAGAGATAGAACGACAGAAGAAAGCAACTGAAAAAATGGCTAGGCGCCAGAGCAAAAATTCCAAAGAAGAATCACCGACAGGGCCTTCGAGCGAGGAATCCATCCCCTCGAACGCCGAAGCATAACAAATACTGAATGTCAGAAAAGAGGTTTATCTGTTAATGAGTTTTACGTTGTTCAAGCTGCACCCGCTTATCGAAGCGGGCATTAAGGCCCTCAACTACGAGGAACCTACGCCGATCCAATCCCAGTGTATTCCGCTGATCCTTCAGGGTCGGGATGTCATGGGAATGGCCCATACCGGAACGGGGAAAACAGCCGCTTTCGGACTCCCCATCCTGCAGAGACTGATGGAAGGACCACGCAGACGCGTCCGAGTGCTTGTCATCGCCCCTACACGAGAGCTGGCGGAGCAAATCCATGAGGCCCTGATCCAACTGGGCCGAAAGACGAAATTGAAAAGCGTCACCGTTTACGGCGGCGTGAAGCAGACCCCGCAGGTCAAAAAACTTAACGATGGCGCCGAGATCGTCGTGGCTTGCCCGGGTCGTCTCATCGATCTGATGGACCAGGGCGTCATTGACCTGTCCCACTTGGAGGTATTGGTCCTGGATGAAGCGGACCGCATGTTCGACATGGGGTTCATGCCCGATATCAGGAAAATTTTAAAGAGAATCCCTGCAGAGCGGCAAACCCTCCTGTTTTCGGCCACCATTCCCGACGAAATCAGACACTTGGCAAAGGAAGTCTTGCGAGACCCCGTCACCGTCCAGGTCGGTGAGTCATCCCCGGTCTCCACGGTCTCCCATGCCCTGTACCCCGTAGAGCAGCATCTCAAGACGTCCCTGCTGACGAAGGTCCTCGACCGTACCGACATGGATTCAGTCCTCATCTTCACCCGGACAAAAGACAGGGCGACACGTGTGGCAAAGCACCTGAAAAAAGCGGGGTTCCCGGTCACGTTCCTCCAGGGCGATCTGTCACAGAGCCAGCGCCAGACGGCGCTCAGCGGCTTCCGGAGCGGAAAGTACCAGATTCTCGTGGCCACAGACATCGCTGCCCGCGGCCTTGACATCTCCCGGATATCGCACGTGATCAATTACGACATGCCGGATACGGTCGATGCGTACACCCATCGCATCGGCCGCACGGGCCGCGCCACGCGGACCGGCGATGCGTTCACCTTTGTGACGCGCGAGGACAGGGCTTTCGTATGGGCCATCGAGAGTGTCCTCGGCGAAAAGATCGAACGGCGGACACTGGAAGACTTCGACTATTCAGTAAAACCGTCCATGGAAAGCAGCGGGAGGGGGGGCCGTCCGCGACAAGGGGGCCTGGATCGCGCCATGAACCCGAAAGGGCAGCCGATGCGCCGCGAACTCTCTACCTTTGCAGCAGCCCAGGCCGAATCCGGCTCGACGGACCGAACGCGGAAAGTGACCCTTTTTTCGACACCCCGACCTCGATCACGAAGGGCACGCAGCGCTCGCTGAAATGAAAGCAGAAGAAAGCGGGCATGATTAGCATTTGCAGTCAAGCCCCTTATGTGGTAACGACTCGTTGAGTTCTTTGGAAGCGTCGGAATTGTATCAGGGCATCTTACAGGAAACATCAATTTTTCAGGAGAGGTCGATGAAGATTTACGTTGGGAACATGCCTTACAGTGTCACGGAAGAGGATTTGAAACAGGGTTTTGAAGCGTACGGTGAGGTTTCGTCTGTGTCGATCATCAAGGACAAGATGAGCGGCCAGTCGAAGGGCTTCGGTTTTGTCGAGATGGCATCGGCCGAGCAAGGCCAGGCTGCCATCAGCGGGATGAATGGCAAGGAACTCAAGGGGCGGAAGCTCAACGTAAACGAGGCGCGCCCCCGCCAGGATGACCAGCGCGGTGGTGGCGGTGGCGGCATGAGGCGTCCCGGTGGCGGCGGCGGACGGCCCCGCTACTAGATTCCGGTTTTTCGAAACAGAAGAAAAAAGGGGTCCCCCGGCATCGGGGGACCCCCGAAGATTTGATGGACTCCCGCCCTGCCAAACGACTTCATCATGCAGCCGCCAATAGGGCCCTGCCTGAAAAGGTCGGAATCCGCCTCGACAGGGGTCGGATGCTGGTTTTCATAGAGAAAAACGAAGGGAGTCGTGTGTTGACCATCAACAAATCGGGCGGCAAGCCCGATATTGCTTATCCTTGTCCCTGGGGTTACAAGGTCATCGGATCGGACCTGGAACTTCTGCGAAGCGCCATTGCCCAGGTAATCCAGGAAAGGCCCCACACCGTAACCCCGTCCAACAGAAGCCTGACGGGAAAGTACCGCTGCCTCAATGTGGAGATCATCGTCACGAGCGAAGAGTGCCGCCTCGAAATCTACGAGGGTCTTCGCAAACATCCCGCCGTCAAAGTCGTCCTCTAATAGAGACCAGCCTCAAGCCACCCGGTGAAAAAAGAATCCCTTGCTGATGTCCTGAAGGACTCTTTTTCTACACGCGATACGCTGCACGCTTTTTTTACTGCAAGTAATAAGTTCCGCCATGGGGCACGAGAGGAGCCTGGTTTTCCGTAAGACCGGCCTTATCGGCGGCCTTGCGGAAATCTTTCGGCGGCAGATCCATCGGCTCATCGGTCAGGTCGAAGACGCCCCACTGCTGGGGGATGATGCTCTTTGCTCGCAGTTCTTTGAAGGCCAGTACGGCTTCGTCAGGACCCATGTGGTAGACGGACATGAACCAGCGCGGCTCATAGGACCCGATTGGCAGAAGCGCAGCGTCCATGGGCCCGAACTTGCGTCCATACTCGGCAAATCCGCTGAAGTAACCCGAATCGCCTGTAAAATAGACCTTGCGGCCTGACGATTCGATCAGCCACGACCCCCAGAGAGACCGGTTCGTATTGAAAAGTGTGCGTTTCGTCCAATGTTGGACGGGCAGGAGCCGGTACGTGATCCCGTGAATCGTGTATTTCTGGAACCAATCGAGTTCGATGACCTTCGCGCCGGGAAGGATGTCCTCGAACCACTCCCGGTAGCCCAATGGAGTCAGATAGAGCGGGCCCGTCCCGAGTTTGCGGATGCTGTCTTTGTCGAGATGGTCATAGTGATTGTGGGAAATGAGAACGACTTGCATGGGAGCAAGTTCTTCGGGCGGCAGGGGAAAGGGGGTGTAGCGATTGATGTAATAGACGATGTCCCCGAAGACAGGGTCTGTAATGATGTTCTGGCCGCCGACCCGAATCCAGAAGGTGGCATGTCCGAGATAGGTGATGGAGTCATCCCCCTTGAGGATGGCCGCCACATCGGGCCTTGTGACGGGAAAGTAAGGCTTCTTCTTTTTTTCCTTTGCATAGGGGTTGGGGCTCAGTTTCCACTCGATGAGCCGCATGGTACTGCCGGCTCGCTCCTCGGACATCCAGGGGTTGCGGTAGCCCGGATTGGTGTGATGCGCCCTCTCCCGGACAAGTGTTTCGACGTCTTTGCCCTGTCCCCGGACAAAGCTCGGAAACAGGCAGATACAGACAACAATCGTGAAAAAAACCACTGACAGAAATGTCTTCCGCATGCTCTTTCCGCTTTGATGTTCATGGCTGACCGCTCCAGCCTCGGAGTTGTATATGACAATACGGCCCCGACAATCAACAGGTTTCTTGGCCCGAAGACCGGGACGATCGCCCCTATCTTTTTGAGCCGTTATCCGGTAAAAGGTCCCCATGCGACGCATCCTTCTTATCGCCGCCGCCCTGGTCTTTCTTGCCGGAACGGTACCTGACGCAGCCGCCTCAGAGGAAACACCCGGCCTGGATGTGAAGATCGGCCAGATGATTATGGTCGGCTTCCGGGGACTGTACGTAACCGACGACCACCCCATCGTTCGGGACATACGCAAACAGAACATCGGAGGCGTGGTCCTCTTCGACTACGATGTCCCCACGGGCGCATACGGGCGGAACATCGAGACGGGAAAGCAGACAAAAACCCTCACGTCCTCTCTGCAGGCGCGGGCGGCCATTCCTCTTCTCATCTCCGTCGATCAGGAGGGCGGCCGGATCAGCCGCCTGAAAGGAAAGAATGGCTTTCCCCCAACGGTTTCGCAAAAACGGCTGGGCGCGCAGGATAACCTGACGAAAACGAAAACACAGGCAGACGCCACGGCGAAGACGCTCGCAGGGGTTGGAATCAACGTGAATTTCGCTCCTGTCGTAGACCTCGATCTCAATCCCGAAAACCCCATCATCGGCAGACTCGAGCGGAGTTTCTCCGGGGACCCCTCCACCGTGACCCGTCACGCCCTTGCCGTCATTGACGCCCATCGACGTTACGGCATTCTGACGGCACCGAAACACTTTCCCGGTCACGGGAGTGCCGCCGGGGATACCCACGAGGGCCTGGTCGACGTCACAGGCCGCTGGTCGGCAACGGAGCTTGATCCCTTCCGAAACCTGATCCGTCTCGGAAAGGCCGACATGATCATGACGGCCCATATTTTCAACGGGAAGCTCGATCCCCTGTGGCCGGCGACCCTTTCTCCCGCAACGGTAGCCGATCTTTTACGGAGGGAGATGGGCTTTGAAGGCGTGGTGATCTCCGACGACATGCAGATGAAGGCCATCGCCGCCCGGTACGGTCTGGAGACGGCTGTCCGGCAGGCGATCCGCGCCGGAGTCGACATTCTTTTGTTTGCCAACAATTCCGTCTACGAGGAAGACATCGCCGCCCGGACCGCTGCAACAATACGGTCGCTCGTTGAGAAGGGTGATATTCCCCGAGAGCGGATCGACGAGTCCTGGCAGCGGATCATGAAACTCAAGGAGCAGATAAATACAAGGCAATGAAGAAAATCCACACTGTCCTGTCGGCAAGCCTTATCTTCTTCGCCGTGTCGTTCTTTTCCCCTGCAGGAGCCGAAACGGTTGATCTGACGATCCTTCACATCAACGATTTCCACGGTCACCTCCTGCCAAAACCCGGCAGGGAAGGCAAGGCGGCAACAGGGGGGATGGCCTACATCGCGCAGATGGTCTCGGAGGAACGAGCAAAAAATCCGGAGGGCACGCTTCTGCTTTCCGCAGGGGATATGTTCCAGGGCACGCCCGTCTCGAATCTCTTCCACGGAAAGCCCGTCATCGAGGCCATGAACCGGATGGGCTTCGATGCCATGACCCTGGGCAACCACGAGTTCGACTGGGGAATGAACGTCCTGCACGATCTTCGAAAAACGGCCGCCTTTCCCTTCCTCTCGGCCAATATCGTCGATGAAAAGGGAAGCCTCCTGCCTGGCGTCAAGCCGTACCGTATCCTCCAGCGAAAAGGCCTGAAGATTGCCGTTATCGGCATTACGACACCGGAGACGCACTACACCACGAAACCGGGAAACATCAAGGGGTACCGGGTGATCGCCGCCGAAAAGGCACTCCCGCCACTGATTGAAACGGTGAAAAAAGAAGGGGCCGTCCTCATCATCGTCCTGTCTCACACGGGGCTCGATGAAGACAGGGAGATGGCCTCGCTGGTTAACGGGATAGACCTCATCGTGGGAGGGCACAGCCACACGGAGGTGAAGACGACCGTTGTCGTCGGCTCCACGATCATCGTCCAGGCAGGCTATTATGGCCAGTTCCTGGGGGTCATGAAAATCGCCGTGGACACCAACGCAAAGAAGATCGTTCAATACCCCGAGCGAAAGATACTGCAGAAGGTCAAAGCAGGTCCCGGCGATCCCTTTGATGCAGGCGTGGCAGGGGTCATCAAAAAATATGACGACCAGATCCGCGGCGAGTTCAACCGTGTCGTCGGAGAGACCCGCGTCGATCTCGCGAAGAAGCCCTTCGAGTCCAACCTCGGGAACCTCGTCTGTGACGCGATGCGCGAGGCAGCAGAGGCGGATGTCGCCATTCAGAACAACGGAGGCCTCCGGACGACCATCCCGAAGGGAAAGATCACCATGGAGCAGGTCTACACGCTGCTGCCCTTCGACAACAACCTCATGACCATGGACCTCACGGGCACCCAGATCGTCAGCATCCTGGAATATAATGCAAAAACGGAGGGAATGCTGCAGGTGTCGGGGCTGAAGGTGACCTATGACCTGGGGGCGCCGGAAGGCTCGCGGGTGAAGGAGCTTTCCATTCGAGGCAAGTCCATGGTACCCGCCCGGGTCTACCGGGTCACGACCAACGACTTTCTCGCCGCGGGCGGCGATCGTTTCGGGATCTTCCGGGAAGGAAAGAACGCGGTGATGGGCGATGACATGCGGGAGGTATTCCTTGGCTATCTCAAGAAACATTCCCCCGTGTCTCCCCGGACCGAGGGAAGGATTGTGGTGACTCCATGAGCGACGACAAGATCACCGTTTATGTGAACGGCAATGAGTTCCGGCTCCACCGGGGCATGAAAGTGAAACACGCTCTGATTGCCTGCGATCAGTCCCTCTACGATACCGCCGTGGCGGGCGATCTGGAGGTGCGGGATGCCGGCGGCTTCATCGTCGGCCTCGAGGGGGGCCTCCGCGACGGGGCAAAGCTGTTCACGGGCAAATCCGCGGAATGAGAACCTGACGGCGCACGTGTCGATGAGCAACCGTTTTGACGTCATCATCCTTGGTGCGGGGCCGGCGGGGCTGGCCTGCGCGCAGGCGCTCGCAGGTTCGGCACTTCGTGTTCTCCTCCTCGAAAAGAACCGGATCATCGGTCCCAAGATCTGCGCCGGAGGCCTCACCCGTATCGCCGTGGATTTCGGTGTCCCCGAGGAGCAGGCACTCACGTTCCACTCTCAGACGGTGCATCTTGATGGAAAGCCGCCCATCCGGATCGACCTGAAACATCCGCTGAAAATGGTGGACCGTTCGGCACTGGCCTGCCATTATCTGCAGAGAATCGAGACGGCTCCCAACATCGAGCGGGTCACGGGGGCGACGGCAACGGGCCTGACTGAAAATACGGTCACGACGGACAGGGGTGAATTCCATTTTCGGCAGCTCGTCGCCACCGACGGATCCCGGTCCATTGTGAGAAGGCATCTCGGTCTTCCTTCCAGATTCGGCATCGGATTGTACTACGAAGTTCGGCAGTCAGCCCGGGAAGTTGTCTTTCAATTCCGGCCTGGAATCATCCGGTCGGGTTATCTCTGGGTCTTCCCCCACTGCGATTGCACAAACGTCGGGATCGGGTTCAACCCGGAGACCCTCTCGGCTGGCCTCGCCAAGGTAATCCTCCAGCAGTTTATGAAGGAACAGGGGTTCTTCCGCAATGGCATCCGCCTGAGGGGGGGTGTCATCAATCATCTTTACCGGGGACACCGCTTCGGAAATATATTCCTGGCGGGAGATGCTGCCGGTCTTGCATCGAAGGCCTCCGGTGAGGGCATCCCGTTTGCCCTTGTGAGTGGTGGGGAAATCGGCCGCAAGATCCTCGACCCCGGCTATGACATGAAGGAATTTCGCCGCATCCTTGTCCTGAAGCGTCGGCAGGAGGGATACTGGCGCCTATTCGAACACATGCCACGATTGCAGGGAACACTCCTCGCGGCCTACTTCACGATGATGAAAAGGCCGTGGATGCAGGCCTATATGGGATATTAGTGACTCTGCCTGCACTTTTTCGCTTCCTTTTCGAGGCCTTCTTCGGTATGCTCCTTTCCGAATCGGATATTTGTTTCGTGACTTCCCAATCCGTCGTTTTTCAATGATTATCGATATCATCCGAGGAGGGGTAAAGATGAAAAAGATCGGGTTCGTACTTGGCTTGATGGTGATGTTTTGCTTCGCTGTCACGGCGGCTTATGCGGCAAGCCCGGATGCCATCCTGGGAAAGTGGCTCAACGGAAAGCAGACGGCCAATGTGGAAATCTATAAAGCCGACGGGAAGTACTACGGAAAAATCGTCTGGCTGAAAGAGCCCGTATACCCCGCAGACGACAAGAAAGGTATGGCAGGCAAACAGAAGGTAGATCGGGAGAACACCGACGCCTCGAAGCGCAACGCACCCATCATGGGACTGATTATCCTCCGGGATTTTGCTTTCGTGAAAGACGGCCTGTGGGAAGCAGGAATGATTTACGACCCGGAAAACGGGAAGGACTACAAGTGCAAGATGACCCTGGAATCACCGGACATCCTCAATGTCCGCGGATTCATCGGCATCTCCCTGATCGGACGGACGGATACCTGGACGAGGGTTAAATAGAAGCCCGGGAATCCGGATTCCGGACGCCGGATTCGGGAATTACATAAAACGTAAAAGGATCGGGAGTGTTTGGCTCACCGATCCTTTTTTTATCTTTTTACCCCGATTCCTGAAACCGGAATCCCGTATCCTCACGCGTACTGTGCGTGCTAATCTGAAACAATCTCGGGCCGCATCGATATCACCGCCGCCGTTCGTTTCTCCTTTGGCTCCGCGCTGTACTGCCTGTAGAGCGACATGACGCGCTTCACATAGCCGCGGGTTTCGTTGTAGGGCGGGATGCCCCCGTACTTCGCGATGGCTCCTTCGCCCGCATTGTAGGCGGCAAGGGCCAAGGGCAGATGGTCGTTGTAGACGTTGAGAAGGTAGCGCAGGTACCGGACACCACCCTCGATGTTGGATTCAGGTTCAAAGCTGTCTTTCACCTGGAGAGACGACGCGGTCTTGGGCATGAGCTGCATGAGTCCACGGGCACCCTTGGGAGAGACGGCCTTGTGGTTGAAGTTGGACTCGGTCTTGATGACGGCCTTGATCAGATCATAGTCCACTCTGTATTTTCCTGCCGCCTTTTCGATCATCTCCCCGTATTTCACCGGGTCGATGCCCGCCTTGATGATCACCCGCCGTTCCTTGATCCACAGCTTGTAGTCGGGATTGGTGGGAACGTTGGTGATGTGCATGACTCCGCTCTCGTCGACATAGCGGTAAATGTCGGCATTGGCAGGCGCAACTGGAAAGAGGACGCCAAGCGTCAGCACACAGAATATCACGGAAACCAGGGCAGATTTTGCAAAGGGGATCATTTCAATCTTCTATAGAACAAAGGGCTGTGAGAAAAAGGCTTTCAAGAACCATACCATCTCGTATTTCTATCGGCATTCTTCGCCGGAACATAAGACCGCACGGATCATATTTCTCCATCCTTCTCTTCTTCCTTTCCTCATTTCATTTCCTCTATTATTTCCCCCTCCCCACCCAGCTCTTCATGCTCCCCGTGACCCCCAGGATGACCACGAGCGCCTGAAACCAGGTGTCGGGCAGGATCCTCAACCGCGGGATCAGATGGACCGTCCATGGACGCTTGGGAGAGGTTCGCCCTTTCTTCAGGGCCGATTCCACGATGGCCTCGGCGATGACATCATGATCTTTCAGGAGCGGCGCAATCAGGTTGCCGAGAAACCCGAGTTTCGCTCCCTCGAACAGGCCCTTGGCAATGTAGCTCGGATGGATGGAAGACCATCGAACGCCATTCCGTCCTCGTTCCCGGGCCTCGAACCGAAGAGACTCCGTAAGACCCCAGACCGCCCACTTCGTGGCGGCATACATGGCAAGCGAAGGGACGCCCAGTGTCGCCGAGGCCGAGGAGATGTTCACGATATGCCCGCTGTTTCGTTCGTACATGGCGGGAAGAAAGGCCTTGATGGTATAGATCGTGGCGGTCAGATTGACATCGATGGTTTTTTCCCATATCTCGTCGGGCCGGTCCAAGAAATCCCCGCCCACAACATAACCTGCGTTGTTGATCAGGATATCCACCTGCCCCATTTCCGAGACGGCCGTTTTTGCAAGCTCGTAGACCCGTTTTTTGTCCGTTACGTCACAGACTTGGATAAAGACCTTGCCGCCCTGCATCTCCAGTTCCTTTTTCGCCGCTTCGAGCGCAGTGGCGTTGAGGTCCCACAGGGTGACGGCGCAGCCCTCCCGAACAAGCCTTCTTGACGTGGCCAGGCCAATTCCCATCGCACCGCCCGTGACAACCGCCCCTTTCCCCCTCAAGTCCATAACCCTCCCTCCTTTCTTTTCACAAGCGCCGGGCAATCATCTGGAGCACTGTACCAGCCACAAGCAAATAGAAGTACCAGCGGCCGATTTCCAGGATCTGGGCTGGCGACATGATCTCCAGCGTCCCCAGGATGATGACCATCACGAAAAAAGCCAGACCCCCCATGATCAGGAAGTAGACGAATTTCGTCTTTTTCAACCACTCTCGCCAGGGGGCTTCCATTGTACGCCTGCTCCCAATCGATTTACTCCACGGACCAAGGTCTCTTCTTGTGAGTTGACAGGCTGTCCGCTTTCACATAGAAGAAGCGCGGAGGGGTTTCCATGCATCGACGAAACGCGACGATACTCCTATCGGGCATGTTGATGGTTGCGGGGTGCGCCGGGCTTTTCTTCGAGGAGCCCACCCTCACCCTGAAAGAGGTCCACATCCAGCAGCTTTCCCTTACCGACGCGTCACTCGTCTTTGTTGCCGAGATCCAGAACCCGAACTCCTATGAACTGCGCCTGAAGACTCTCGACTACATCCTTTACATCAACGACCGCGAGATGGGCGGCGGCTCGTTGAAGAAGGAAATTTCCGTTCCCCCCTCCTCCTCGGCCCCGGTCGAGATTCCCGTGACGGCCCGTTTCGGTAGCCTGGGGGCCATCGCACAAAGTTATATCACCGGCCAGGAGTTGCCCTATCGGATCGAGGGCAAGGCCCTTGTGAAGGCCGGCCTCTTCGACCGCACGTTTCCTTTCTCCCGCTCCGGCAATCTGTCATTGAAGAAAAGCTGATTTCCTGTTTTCCTTAGCCCCTTTTCCCTATATCTCGTAACTCTCCCCCAGCGCCGGCACGTGCGTGGTAAAACCCAGCTTTTCCTTCACCAGCCTTTCGAACTCCAGGGTTGCCGCTTCTTCGCCGTGAACGATGAAGACCTCGGGCTTGTTCCGGAACAGTCCCAGCCATTCCAGAAGTTCCTTCTGGTCGGCATGGGCGGAAAAGCCGCCGATGGTGAAGACACGGGACCGAACCGCCACCTTCTCGCCCAGGATATAGACTTCTTTTGCCCCGTCGACGATGGCCCTTCCCAACGTTCCCCGAGCCTGGAACCCGACAAAAATGACACTGCACTCGGGACGCCAGAGGTTATGCTTGAGGTGGTGACGGATGCGCCCGCCATCGCACATCCCGCTGCCGGCCAGGACGATGATTCCCGATGTGATTCGGTTGAGCTTTCTGGACGCGTCGACGGAGGAGGTGAAATGCACACGGGCAGCTTTGCTTTTCTTTCCCCCGAACAGACGCCGAGCATCCTCGTCGAAGAGCTCCGGATGGGAATAATAGACCTTCGTGGCCTCTTCGGCAAGCGGGCTGTCCACGTAGATATCGAGGGGCGACGCAAGACGGCCATCCCGGACGAGCTTACTGAAGATATACAGAAGATCCTGCGTCCGGCCCACCGCAAAAGAGGGAATGTACACGTTCCCTCCCCGTTTGAAGGTGGTTTCGACGGCCTTCACGAGCTCATCGATGCTGTCCTCGGCACCCTTGTGGAGACGGTTTCCATAGGTAGATTCCACCACGACGTAGTCGGCCTCGGTCGCGTGCTGGGGGTCTTGGATAATGGGGTTTCCCTTCTTCCCGATGTCGCCGGAAAAAATGATTTTCTTTTCCGGATCGTTCCGGTACCAGAGCTCCAGGGTCCCCGACCCGAGGATGTGCCCCGCATCGCAGAAGTTGTAGCGGATGCCCCTGTCGAGCGAATAGACCTCTCCGTATTGTTTCTTCTCGAAGAAGGGAATGGAGGCGATGGCGTCTTCAACGGTGTACAGCGGTTCGATGACTTTTTCGCTTCCTGCCCGACGGGCCTTTTTCGTCATCCACTGGGCATCCATCTCCTGGATGTGGGCCGAGTCGGCCAGCATGACCCTCGCAAGCTCGGCCGTGGCGGCCGTCGTGATGATTTTCCCGCGAAAGCCTTCCCGGACCAGGCGCGGAACAAGTCCTGTGTGATCGATGTGGGCGTGGGTCAGAAAGACGGAGTCAATCTCCTTCGGGTTGAACCGGAAAGGCTCCCGGTTCAAATCGTCGGAATCATGCCCCTGATGCATCCCGCAGTCCACGAGAAGCTGCAGGCCGTTTGTGGAAAGGTGGTAGCAGGAACCGGTTACTTTTCGCGCCGCGCCGAGAAAGGTGATCTTCATGAGGCTGCCTCACACTGGTTTCGACGGTGAATGAGAAAGGATCAACCGATGGACAATGTGACATTCATATAATAAAGTAATCGGGGCATGCAACAGAATAACGCAGGCGGAATCGGATTGTGATAGAGGACCGGGAAAGAACGCTCGCAGCGGAAACGAAGGCGCGATGGGACCGTCTGGCAAAATACTACGGACTCGTCGAAAGGCTCTCTGAGTGGTATCTGAGATCCTTTCGGAAGATCCTCTGGGCGCGCGCGTCGGGGCGGATTCTCGAGGCAGGCGCCGGGACAGGGCTCAACATCGCCTTCTATCCGGCGGACGCCCGGGTTACGGCAACGGATCTTTCCGGGGCCATGCTGAGGAAGGCACGTGAGCGTGCCCGGGAGCAGAAAAGAGAGGTCGTATTTGAGGAAGCGGACCTCTGCAACCTGCCTTTCGCCGATGGTTCCTTCGACACGTCTGTGGCAACCTTTGTCTTTTGCTCCGTCCCGGATCCGGTCCCCTGCCTGCGGGAGATGGGCCGGGTGACGAGGACGGACGGACGGATCCTCCTTCTCGATCACGTGCGGATCGATCTCCCGTTGATCGGCTCTTTCATGGACCGGCTCAACACCCTGACGGTCCGCCTCGCGGGGGAGCACATCAATCACCGGATGGATGATCTTGTGCGTTCGTCCGGCTTTGAAATCCTCGAAAACCGCCGCTTAGGCCTGTTGGGACTCGTCCGGTTCATCTCCGCGCGAGTGTGAGCGTAACACGTTTGTCATGGATGCTTTATCCTTGACAGCCCGGTACCGCTTCCCTAGACTTGATTTCCAGACAAAATTTCGCCGCACAACAAGCGGACATCCGAAAGGGACAGGCCCATGAGCACCTTCAAACAGGCCGCCATCAAGATATACATCGACGCCAAAAAAGAGAAGCGCCTGACCGAGGGCCGCACTCTCGATGAACTCAAGCGCATCGCCCTGCGCCACGAGGGCGTGATCCAGACGCAGGCGGGCTCTGTCGCTGCCGACTCGGAGCCCATGAACCGTTGCGCTCCCCACACCTTCAACAACGTCGACCACCCCTTCGGCGAAGCGGAGGAGAGGCTTGCCCGCCAGGCCGTGGAGCGACTATCCAAGGAAAAGATCGTTTGCCTCGACACGATGGTGGGCGACGGGCGCGATGGGGTCACGGCGCGCTTCATCATGCCCGAGCAGTACGCGCAGATCGCCTATGGGCTCAAGCTCCTCATGGATTACCCTGCGGCAAGGGTCGTCGAAGAGCCCACCTACACCATCATTTTCTTCACCGACGAGGCCTTCGAGCCGAACAAGAAGAAGAAACTCCTGGACAAGGACATCGCGGTGCGCCTCTGGATGGGCGACAAGAGAGGGGAGCAGGTCAAGATCTGCCGCAACACCATCTACCTGGGCGAGGGGAAGAAGGGTGTCTTCATGTTCGAGGACTGGCGTGTGAAGGCCATCGACAAGACAGGCATCTTCCTCCATGCCGGCGCCCGCAGGGACTTCCTCTGGATTTACGACCTCGAGACGGAACGGCCGGAGCTGACGGAAGTCGTCACGGCCATCTCGGGACTCACGGCCACCGGGAAAACGACGACGCTGTGCCGCCGCCTTGCCCGCCTGCCCCGGGAGACCTCCGAGATGATAGGCGACGACGGCGGGACCTTCGCCTTCGACGGCGGCTACGCCGCCTTCGAGATCGGCGGGCTCTATGTGAAAACGGAAGGCCTTGATCAGAGCCAGCCCGAGATCCTCCGGGCGGCCGAGTCGAAGGACGCCTTCCTGGAAAACGTGGCCATCACCCGATACCCCTACATGCCGGACTTCATGGATACCCGCAAGACCGGCAACGGCCGCGCCATTGTGACGCGGGAGAAGCTCGAGATCGCAAGCCCCGGGCTTCGCGCCGACAGGCTCCACTACATCGTCATGCTCACGCGAAACCCGCTGGCCAACGTGATCAGCAAGCTCACGCCTGAGCAGGCAACCATGCAGTTCATCTATGGCGAGTCCATCGAGAGCTCAGGCGGGATTCCCGAGGAGGCAGGCAGGTTCAAACGCGAGTTCTTTCTCGACCCCTTCGTAGCGGGCGACCGGCTCGAGCACGCCATGATTTTCTATGAGATCCTCAGGAAGAGCCGCATCAAGTGCTACCTCGCCAACACGGGGACCATCGGCCAGGACGATCTGAAGGTGGCGCTTCGGCAGTCGCTTGCGGCCTACAACGACCTGCTGCGCTACCAGCTTCGCTTCAGTTACGAGCCGGACTACCTGGGACTGCACTACCCGATCAAGTGCGACAGGGCAAACCTGGATCTCATGATCGCCCACCGGCTCTTCCCCGACAAGGAGCTGCTGAAGAAGAAACTTACCGATTTCTTCCGTGGCCGCGAGCAGTTCCTGGAGGCCTTCGAGGGGAAATTCGGGAAGATCCCGGAGGCGATACGCGAGTCTGTTCCCTACCGCTGGCGCGACATCAACGACAGCGAGAGGATCATGGCCGAATGAAATGGAGCATTGACCCTTGCGTTTACTGGAAAAGCGAACGGAGATCCACGCTGGATTCCTGGTCCACGGATTGATAATTTTTCTCCAGCCATTCTGCCGCAGTCGTTCTACCCATGTCATGCAGATGAACGAGAAATTCCCATTCGGCATTTTGCTTGCTCGAGGCATTTAGGCCCTTCAACACGTCTTCCGCGCTGATGACGTGGAGGAGCATCTTTTTATACTGGACAGGGTCGACGCTTTCCTTGTCGAGCAACCGACCTACAAATTCGATGGCCCTGAGCTCTCTCATCAGTGCGCCGTTAAACGTGATTTCATTGACGCGATTCATGATCTCCTGGGCCGTTTTCGGGATTTCATCCCTTTGCACGGGATTGATCTGGACGAGAATGACATCCCTCGACGTGCAGTGGTATGCGAAGGGATAGAGAACGGGGTTTCCCATGTACCCGCCATCCCAGTAGGCTTCCCCGTCAATCTCCACGGCCTGAAACAGCTGCGGAATGCAGGCCGAGGCCATGACCATGTCCAACGTTAATTCCGTCCGTTCGAAAAGTTTTGCCCTTCCCGTCTTTACTTTTGTCGCGGAAATGAACAGCTTCACGAGGTTGCAACTGCGAACCCGTTCAAAATCAACCTGCTTTGCCAATATGTCCCGCAACGGGTTGATGTTCCATGGATTCAACTGGTACGGCGACGCCAGTTGCTCAAGCAGTCCGAAAAACAGATAGCCCGGTGAACGGTCAAGATTCCAGTTCCCTGCCATCCTGTCGGCCGGCATCCGTTGAAGCGGGCTGAACCGTGCGGCGTCGCTCACTGCCTTCCAGAACTCCCGCAGTGCCTGGCGGGCACCCTCTTTGCCGTTTTTCATGAGGCCGTCGGCCACGACAACGGCATTCATTGCCCCGGCGCTTGTGCCGCTGATGGCTTCTATATAAAGCAGTTCTTCTTCCAATATCCGGTCAAGGACACCCCAGGTGAAGGCACCGTGAGCACCACCACCCTGAAGAGCCAGATTGACACCTTTTTTTGCCCGACCCTTGCCGGGAACGAATCGTTGATTCTTCTTCTCGCTGCCCCTGGCGGATTCCTTTCTCCGCGGATACCCCGCCTTTTCCCAGGCCTTGACGCCGCCCCAGAGGATTTTGATGTTCGTAAAGCCCACCTCCTTGTATTGCTCTGCCCGACGGACAGAGGTCGCCTGCTCCGGTCAGGCGCAGTAGAATATTATCTGCCTATCTTTGGGCAGCGTTGAAATCCTCGATTCAAATTCCCTGAAAGAAATCGCGCCTTCGAGATGGAAATTCTCAAATCGCTCTTTGTCTTCGTAAGCGCAGACCAGGAGGGCTTCCCCCGATTTTGTCCTTTCATAGGAATCGTCCGCCGTGATGATGGTTAATTCCGCCATGATCGAGCCTCCGTCTTTTCAGTGAGTTATCCCTTTATTTTTATAACGGATTACCATGCTTTATTCCAGTCTTCTTCGAAGGCAAAAAATGCTTATTGCTTTCCCCGTTCATTGGCGATAAAAGCACGTTTTCATGCAACCCTCGGTCTTGACCCTATGGATGTCCTGAAAAAATTAACCCGTTTTCTCCTCATCGCGGTCTTCCTTCTGGCGGGGGCGGTCCTTGTTTACACCGCCATGGCTTTTTTCTATTATGATGTCGGCGAACTCAAGAAGAAAAACCCCCCGAAGACCTCCTTCATGACCCACCGGGAATTTGATTGGGAGTACAAGGGTCTCAAGAACAAGAAGATAACCCAGGTATGGGTACCCCTCTCGAAGATCTCTCCCTATGCCGTAAAGGCCGTGCTCATCGCCGAGGACGACAAGTTCTTTGCGCACGAGGGATTTGATTTCGAGGCCATGCAGAAGGCACTCGAGAAAGACATCAAGGCGGGCAAGCTCAAGTATGGCGGAAGCACGATTAGCCAGCAGCTCGCCAAGAACCTCTTTCTCACTCCTTCGAAAAATCCCCTGCGGAAGGCCAAAGAGGCCCTCCTTACGTGGCGCCTCGAGAACACCCTCTCCAAGCGGCGCATCCTCGAGCTTTACCTGAACGTGGCCGAGTGGGGCGACGGGATTTTCGGCATTGAGGCCGCTTCGCGCCACTACTTCGGAAAGTCGGCGGAAGAACTGACTCCGCAGGAGGCGGCACGGCTTGCCGTCGTTCTTCCCAACCCGCTCCGATACAACCCCACGGGCACATCGAAATATGTGGAGAAGCGCGCCGAGATCGTTTACGGGATTATGGTCAAGCGAGGCATCGTCATCGAAGAGTACGAGGAGATCATGACGGCGCCTTCCGACGGACCACCGCCGGACTCGGGAGCCCCCAAACTGCCGGGACATACGTCCGGTACGGCGGAGTTCGCCGAGAGAACGGATGCC
Organism: uncultured Syntrophaceae bacterium; assembly: GCA_964628025.1. Taxonomy (GTDB): domain Bacteria; phylum Desulfobacterota; class Syntrophia; order Syntrophales; family UBA2192; genus UBA2192. Next base: position 69,975 of record CAZVLL010000012.1, on the reverse strand, counting down.
CCGCCCCATCCTTCCGCGGAAAAAGAAAAAGAGATTTCCGATACGGCCTCCGGCGCACCGAAAGACGGAAAATAGGCGCGCATTGAATTTTCACGGCCACGGTGGTATTTCTTTAAAATGTGCTTTTCCGTCGGGGGTGTTCGATGAAGCTCCTGTTTTTTCCTTTCCTGATCTTCGGCCTGATCACCATGGCGGGATGCCAGCAAACAATTGCGGAAACGACGGGTCTGACGGACGGCAAGCTTCGACCCTGTCCGGACAGGCCCAACTGTGTCTGTACACAAGACCCGGTGGAAAGCCACCGGATCGAACCCATCCGCTATACCGGTACCAGGAAGGAAGCCCGGGAGAAACTCCTGATGGTCCTCCAATCCATGGCACGCTCAACCATCATCACGGCCGATGAGGACTACATTCACGTCGAATTCCGCTCCGCCGTCTTCGAATTCGTCGACGACGTGGAGTTTCTCCTCGATGACAGCGCCGGGCTCATCCATTTCCGTTCTGCCTCGCGCACGGGGTCTTACGATTTCAAAGTCAACCGCAACCGGATGGAAGAAATTTGCAAGCGGTTTGCGGGGCACCGATGACACTGCAGAGCAACTTTTCCGTTTCCGTTGTCATCCCCGTTCTGCGGGAAGCCCACCAGATCGATTCGCTCATCGATCACGTCCTTCGGATCGCGGAGGGCGGGCCCGTCGATATCATCGTCGTCGACGGTAACCCTGACGGGGAGACCATCAAAGGCATTTTCCGCAAGGACGTGACCCTTCTAACCGCCTCTGCGGGACGGGCCCGGCAGATGAATGCCGGGGCTGCCGCGGCAAAAGGGGAGTTCCTTCTTTTCCTCCATGCCGACACCCGACTTCCACAGGGTGCCTTCCGGCGCATCGCCGAGACCCTCTCGAACGGCCGCTACGTGGCCGGGGCCTTCGATCTGCGATATGGAACAACCCGGCCGTCGATCCGCGTTATCGCCCGGGCGGCCTGCTTCCGATCGCGGCTGACCCGGATCCCCTACGGCGACCAGGCGCAGTTCTTCCGGCGGGACTATTTCGAAATCCTCGGCGGATTTTTGGACATCCCCTTGATGGAGGACGTGGAGATCATGCGCCGGATCAAGGACCGCGGCGACTGCATTTTTATTCTGCCGGAGCCTGTGACCTCATCAGCCCGACGCCAGGAAAAGGAAGGCATCGTCTTTTGCACGCTGAGAAACTGGACGATCATCACACTGTACTTCCTGGGAATGTCCCCGGAAAACCTGGCGCGCTTCTATAAAAATCACTGAAAGGGAATGCATGGAGAACAAGCGGGGCACTGCCGGGGCAAGGGTAAAGGACATTTGGAAGCTGGTCCTCTTTGCGGCAGTCGTTCTTTCCCTGATTGTACTTGCCCGTGTCTTCGGACTGGGCGATCGCCTGCAGGAACTTCGCGGCTGGATCGAGTCCCTGGGCAACCCGGGTATGGTGGTCTTTGTGGGACTCTATGTCGTTGCCGTCGTGGCCGCCGTACCGGGACTGCCCATCTCAATCGCCGGATCGGCCATCTTCGGTGCCTTGAAGGGGGTGATCCTGGTGAGCATCGGATCCACCCTCGGAGCAAGCCTCGCTTTCCTGGTGGCTCGCTACCTCGCCCGCGATGCCATCATACGGCGACTTTCGGAAAACGAGAAGTTCCAGCGCCTCGACCGGTTGACGGAGGAGCACGGAGCCGTCATCGTCGCGATTACGCGACTGGTGCCCCTGTTTCCCTTCAATCTGCTGAACTACGGGTTCGGTCTCACAAGGGTTCCTTTCCCGACCTACGTTTTCTGGTCCTGGCTCTGCATGCTGCCGGGGACCATCGTCTACCTTGTGGGGACCGACGTCCTGATCAGTGCGGCCACGACAGGAACGGTGCCCTGGGTGATTGTCGGAGTGTTCGTTGCCGCCATGGCCGTCGTCATCCTGGCCGTGCGTTTCGCGAGAGGCAAGCTGAGAGAAAAGGAAAAGCGGGGAGAGGGAGCCTGAAAGGAGAAGAAATGTTACTAGCGGGCGACATCGGAGGCACCAAGATCCATTTTGGTCTCTTCTCGAAGGAACGGGGACTTCGCCGGCCTCTGGCCGAGGTCGTCTACCGCAGTGCCGATCTCGACAGCCTCGAGGAGGCCGTACATCGCTTCTTCGACGAGACAGGCCTCCGTGCAACCAATGCCGTATTCGGCATTGCAGGACCGGTGCTCGGAGGAACATCGCAGATCACGAACCTCCCCTGGACCATTGACGGGGCTCGTCTGCGGAAGACCCTCAAGATGAAGGTTCTGGATGTAATCAACGACGTGGAGGCCGTCGCCTGTTTTGTGCCCTTCCTGCGGCAGGAGGATTTCTTTACTCTCCGGAAAGGATCTCCCATCCGCCACGGCAACCTCGCCGTGATCGCACCGGGGACGGGCCTCGGTGAGGCCTTTCTCACATGGGATGGAACGCGCTACGTCGCACATCCCTCCGAAGGCGGACATGCCGATTTCGCACCGGCGACGGAACTGGAAAGTGAACTCCTGTCCTTCCTCCGCGGGATGCATGGTCACGTGAGCTGCGAGAGAGTCTGTTCCGGCATCGGGATCGTCAACCTATACCGCTTCCTGAAAGACAACGGTCACGCGAAAGAACCCGACTGGCTTTCCGGGGAACTTGCCCGGACCGCAGACCCCGTTCCCATCATCGTCGAAAAAGCGCTTGACCGGGAAATTTCCTGTGATATCTGTGTCGCAACACTGGACCTGTTCACCGCCATACTTGGATCCGAAACGGGTAACACGGCCCTCAGAATTCTGGCGACGGGGGGCGTCTACCTCGGAGGAGGGATCCCTCCGCGGGTTCTCCCGTTTCTGGAAAAAGCAACATTCATGGAGAGATTCCTCCGAAAGGGGCGAATGCAGGATCTCGTCAACCGGATACCCGTCCATGTCATCACAAACCCGAAAGCGGCCCTCCTGGGAGCGGCGGCGCGGGGATTGAAGCCAAAACTGAGCTAAGGAAAAGATCATGACGCAGGAAACGAAGCAACTGGATAATATTTGTATCAACACGATCCGCATGCTCGCCATCGATGCCATCGAGAAGGCGAAATCCGGCCACCCGGGCCTTCCCCTGGGGGCGGCGCCCATGGCCTACGTCCTGTGGACGCGTCACTTGCGTTTCAACCCCGCAACCCCGCGCTGGCCCAACCGCGACCGTTTCGTCCTGTCCGGAGGCCACGGCTCCATGCTTCTCTATGCGCTGCTGCACCTGACAGGCTACGATCTTCCGCTCGCTGAGATCAGGAATTTCCGCCAGTGGGACAGCAAAACACCGGGACACCCCGAGCGGGAAATCGGCGAGGGCATCGAAGTCACCACGGGCCCCCTGGGCCAGGGGATCTCAAATGCCGTGGGGCTTGCCATCGGCGAGGCCCACATGGCGGCCCGTATCAACCGCGAGGGATTCCCTCTCGTCGATCACTACACCTACGTTCTCGCCAGTGACGGCGACCTGATGGAGGGCGTTGCAAACGAGGCCTGCGCCCTTGCCGGCCACCTGGGCCTGGGCAAGCTCATCGTTCTGCACGATGACAACCGGATTTCGCTGGCGGGAAGCACCGACCTCTCCTTCACCGAGGACCACGCCAAGCATTACGATGCCTATGGCTGGCATGTCCAAACGGTCATGGACGGCAACGACGTCGCCGCCATCGATGCCGCCATCGAAGCGGCAAAGAATCAGACCGGCAAGCCTTCCCTCATCTGCGTGCGGACAACCATCGGCTTCGGCTCACCCCACAAGCAGGGAAGCTACGAAGCCCACGGGGCCCCGCTGGGACCCAGGGAAACTGAGGAAACCAAGAAAAATCTCGGCTGGCCCCTGGAACCCGGATTCCATGTGCCCGAAGAGGCGTTGCAGATCTTCCGCGGGGCCCAGTCAAGGGGCAAGAAATCCGAAGGCCGGTGGGCCGGCCTGCTTGACCGCTACGAAAAGTCTTTCCCCGAGATGGCCGACGAGTTCAAGCGGCGGATGGCCGATCTCCTCCCGGAAGGCTGGGACAGGGGTCTGACGGAATACGCAGCGGGAAAGTCCGTTGCCACCCGGAAGGCTTCCGAGGACATTCTGCAGATTCTCGGCAAGAATATCCCGGAGCTTGTCGGCGGCACGGCCGACCTCAACAATTCCGTCTTCGCCTGGCTCAAGGGCATGGGCGACTTCCAGAAGCCCGGGGAAAAGCCCGCGGGCGTGCAGGGCGCCGTCGGCGGCGAATGGGGCTACGGCGGCCGGAACATCCACTTCGGGGTGAGGGAGCACGCCATGGGTTCCATCTCCAACGGTCTTGCGGCCTATGGCGGGATCCTCCCGTTCACGGGAACCTTCTTCGTTTTTTCCGATTACATGCGTCCCCCGATCCGGCTGGCCGCCATCTCGCAGCTCCGTGTCCTGTTCCTATTCACACACGACAGCATCGGCGTGGGCGAGGACGGTCCCACGCACCAGCCCATCGAGCATCTCATGAGCCTACGCGCCATTCCGAACCTGACGGTGCTCCGGCCAGCCGATGCCAACGAAACGCTTGCCGCCTGGAAAGTGGCCCTCCAGCGCCGCAACCCCACTGTCTTCGTCCTTTCGCGGCAGAACCTGCCGATCCTCGATGCCACGAAATACCCCGTTGTCGATGGGGTGGGCCGCGGGGCCTACGTCCTTGTGGACGGGGGTGACAATCCGGATATTATCCTCATCGCCACGGGGTCCGAGGTGTCGCTCGCACTGAGGGCGGCCGACGAGCTCGCGGTGAAAAAGATTCGCGCACGGGTCGTCTCCATGCCGTCGTGGGAGCTCTTCCGCGAGCAGGGACAGAGCTACCGGGATGCAGTGCTCCCGCCCAATCTGAAAAAACGTCTGGCCATCGAGGCCGGGGCCACCTTGGGATGGTGGCGATGGGTGGGCGACGAGGGCGACGTGATCGGTCTTGATCACTTCGGGGCTTCCGCGCCGGGCGATGTTCTCTTCGAGAAATTCGGCTTTACCGTGGAAAACGTCGTGAAAAAAGCGCTCAGGCTGATCGGAAAGGAATAACTCGAAATGAAGAATTTGCTCGTTCTGTTCCTGTCGGCGATTCTTGTGGCTTCCTGGGTTCAAACTGCGCCGGCAGATTCGAACAAGGAAAAGGCCGCCGAAGCCACAGCCCGGATATGGTTGTCGCTCGTCGACCAGGGGAAATACGCCGAGAGCTGGACTGAGGCGGCATCGTACTTCAAAGCGGCTGTGACGGAAGAGAACTGGAAGCAAATGATGAGGAGTGTCAGGCAGCCCCTCGGGACAATCAAATCAAGGAAACTCTCCTCGTCGAAATACGCCCGAACCCTGCCAGGAGCCCCCGACGGGGAATATGTTGTCATGCAGTACAAGACATCCTTTGAGAATAAGCAATCCGCTGTCGAGACGGTCACCTCCATGCTGGACAAGGACGGCAAATGGCGGGTGTCCGGTTATTATGTGAAGTGACGCAGCCTTTCGCTCCCGGCATTCTGCCTGCTTCTTGTGGGTATGCTTGTATTCTCCTGGAGGTTTGTGTATAAATAAAGCAGCGTGACTGTACGCTGCTTTTCCTTTTCTTCCGCTTCTTGCCCGTACGCCCGTCTTGCTCAAGGAGGACCCTCGTGAGCAGCATCAATGAACCGAACAAAACCGGCCAGTCCATTGACGCCGGGGCCTTCCGCGAGAGGATCGACGAGGCCCTGTCCGAGCTCAGGAAGGACCGCATCATCGACCGCATCCGGGCAAAGGATCATACCGTCTGGAAACCGGACCCGAAGGAGATCGCGAATCGGCTTGGCTGGCTCACAAGCACCTCCGACATGATGGGTCGCCTTGACGAGATCGAGACCTTCGTGAAGAACGTCCTCTCGGCGGGATTCACCCATGCACTTCTGCTCGGAATGGGCGGATCGAGTCTTGCCCCGGAAGTGTTTGCAAAGACATTCGGAAGTCAGCCCGGATACCCGTCTCTTTCCATCCTGGATAGCACGGACCCTTCCGCCGTGCTTCGCCAGGCAGAAACGCTCGATCCGGCAAGAACCCTTTTCATCGTCTCGTCGAAGTCGGGAGCGACCGTCGAGGTCCACTCTTTTTTCAAGTTCTTCTACGGTCAAGCCGTCGAGAGGCTGGGCAGGGAAAAGGCCGGTGAACAATTTGTGGCTATCACCGACCCGGGATCCACGCTTGCAGACCTTGCCCGTGAATGTCGTTTTCGGCAGGTCTTCCTGAACGATCCGGACATCGGCGGCCGCTTTTCGGTGCTTTCCTTCTTTGGCCTGGTGCCGGCGGCGCTCATCGGTGTCGATATCAAAACGATTCTCGAACGGGCCGTAACGATGGCGGCCAACGGTGATGCCTCCCATTGCCCGGAAGGAGGTGACAACCGCAGCGCAAGGCTGGGCGCGTACCTGGGGCGCCTCGCACAGCTCGGGCGTGACAAGCTCACCCTGATCATGCCCCCCGGCATCCAGTATTTCGGCGACTGGGTGGAGCAGCTCATTGCCGAAAGCACCGGGAAGGAAGGAAAAGGAATCCTGCCCGTGCACCGCGAAGCTCCGGGCAAGCCCGGGGTCTATGGACCGGATCGGTTTTTTGTGGGATTCAAGCTGGCCGGGGAACCGTTCCCGACGACGTTTATCCGGGCCATGGAGGAAGCCGGCCACCCCGTGGAGATTCTGCATCTTCACGACCTCTATGATCTGGGCGGGCAATTTTTCCTCTGGATGATGGCCACGGCCGTGGCAGGCCATCTTCTGGGAATCAACCCCTTCGACCAGCCCGACGTGGAAGCCGCCAAGGTGAATGCCCGGGAGGCCGTGACGGCCTTCGTGGAAAGCGGCAGGCTGCCGGAGGAGGCGCCGGCGCTTCGTTTCGGCGGGGTCGATGTGTACGGAACGGTGAAAGGAAAGGATACGATGAGTGCCCTGGAAGGGTTCCTGGAAGAAACGGTGCCGGGGAAATACATCGCTATCATGGCCTACCTGACCCCCTCTGACGAGACGGATATCCTGCTCCAGGTTTTTCGCACGAGGCTTCGCGACCGCTATCGCGTTCCCGTGACCGTGGGATATGGGCCCCGTTTCCTTCACTCGACGGGGCAGCTTCACAAGGGCGACGGCGGACAGGGATTTTTCATCCAGCTTACGGCCGACGACACCGACGATGTCCCGATTCCCGACGATCCCGAATCGGCAACCTCGTCGATCACCTTCGGGATCCTCAAGACAGCCCAGGCCATGGGAGACCGGCAGGCCCTGACAGGAAGGGGTCGGAGGGTCCTGCGGCTCCACCTGGGTCCGGACAAGATTGGACGGCTTGCTCTTCTAACGGAAGGAATTTTATAAGGAGGAACCTATGACTATCGACGTTGCTCAGTTGAAAAAACAGGCGGCGGCCTATGCCGTCGATCTCGTTCAATCGGGAATGATCGTCGGACTCGGCCACGGCAGCACAGCCATTCACGTCGTGGAAATGCTCGCTGAAAAAATGAAAACCGGACAGTTGAAGGATGTGATCGGGGTGCCCTGCTCTTACCAGGTCGAGGAAGAAGCCCTGCGGTACGGCCTGCCCCTCAGGGCCTTCGACGAGAACCCCCTCATCGATCTGACCATCGACGGGGCCGATGAGGTGGACCCGCAGCTCAACCTGATCAAAGGGGGGGGCGGGGCTCTCCTGCGCGAAAAAATCATCGCCCAGGCCAGCCGGCGTGAGATCATTGTCGTTGACGAGGCAAAGCTCACCCCCGTCCTCGGCCGGAAACGATGCGTGCCCGTGGAGGTGGTTCCCTTCGGATGGAAATCACAGGCCCTGTTCCTCGAATCGCTTGGCGCAAAGGTGAACATGCGGCGGAACGCCGACCGCAGCCCCTTTAACACAGACTGCGGCAACTGGATATTTGAGTGCAACTTCGGCCCCATCGAGAGGCCCCACGTCCTGGCGGAAAAGATCAAGAACCGGGCCGGAATCGTGGAGCACGGGCTTTTCCTGGGCCTGGCTTCGGACGTGATTGTTGCCGGCGCAAGCGGCATCCGGCACCTGAAGCGTGGTGAAGGCGGGATATCGCCCAGTGATTTCGGCAAGGAATTTTGAGTAACGAAATTGCAAGGTTCTCTCATGCCAGCGTACGACTTTGACATCGGCATCATCGGTGGAGGATCGGCGGGACTCACCGTCGCTGCAGGGGCAGCCCGGCTCGGGGCGAAGACCCTTCTCATCGAAAAAGAAAAAGAGCTGGGGGGCGACTGCCTCCATTTTGGATGCGTACCGAGCAAAACCCTGATCAAAGCGGCCAGAGTCTATCACCAGACGAAAAATGCGAAGGCCTACGGCCTCCCCGAGGTAGACGTAAAGCCTGTTGACTTTGCAAGGGTCAGAGACCGTATCCGATCCGTCATCGGTACGATCCAGAGGCACGATTCAGTGGAGCGATTCTGCGGGCTCGGCGCTCGTGTGGACTTCGGGAATCCTGTTTTTATCGGCAATCACCGTGTGAGTCTCGACGGCACCCCCGTTACCGCGAAGAGCTGGGTCATCGCATCGGGATCCTCCCCGGCCATCCCGTCGATCCCGGGTCTTGAAAATGCGTCCTGCCTCACCAACCGGGACATCTTCGCCCTCGACCGCCTCCCGAAATCGATGATCATCATCGGCGGAGGACCCATCGGCATCGAGATGGGGCAGGCCTTCAACCGCCTCGGCACGACCGTAACGGTCATCGAGCTGGGCGCTGCTATCCTCCCGAAGGAGGACAAAGACATGGCCGATCAGGTCATGGCTACCCTGCAGACCGAGGGAGTTCGGTTCCACCTCAATGCCGCAATCATGGGGGTAACCGATCTTGGAAGCGAGCGGGAGGTTCTGCTCTCCATCGGCGGCGCAATAGAAACCTTGCGTACCGAGACGATCCTCGTCGCTGCGGGACGGAAGGCCAATCTTGAGGGACTCGGCCTGGAAGGTGTCGGCGTCGAGTTTGACGGCCGGGGCCTCAGACTCGATGACAGGCTCCGGACCACGCAAAAACACATCTATGGGGCCGGGGATGTTACCGGAGGATACCAGTTCACCCATGCCGCCGGTCACGAAGGGGGCGTTGTCGTAACCAATGCCGTTTTCCGCCTTCCCCGGAAGATCGACTATACGTACCTTCCCTGGTGCACCTACACCGATCCGGAGCTTGCAAGCATCGGCATGAATGAAAAGGGTGCGATGGAAGCAGGGATCCGGTACAGTGTCTGGGTTGAGAACTTCCGCGATAACGACCGGGCACTTGCCGAAAGGGAAGCATCCGGCAAAATCAAGATGCTCCTCGACGAAAAAGAAATGCCGATTGGTGTACAGATCCTGGGACACAGGGCGGGCGATCTCATCGCGGAATGGGTCGCCGTCATGAACGGCAAAATGGGGCTTTCGACACTGGCCGCGGCCGTGCACCCCTATCCCACTCTGGGGGAAATCAACAAGAGAGTGGCCGGGACGTTCCTGTCCACCAAGCTGTTCTCTGAACCGGTAAAAAAGGGACTCAAGCTATTTTTTAACCTGAGGGGAAGGGCCTGCGAGATGGATCGGGTTTCATCTTGACCGCCCCTGCTTTTTCGTTTAACCGAAGGGGGCCCTGTCACCAAGGGAAATTTGTTTCGGAGAATCCGCCAATGGAAGACAAACAGGCCCTGGAGGAAGCGCTCCTCGTCGAAGACCTTCACACGGGGGAGCTGATCGTGGAACGCGCAAGCGGTGAGCAATGGGTTCTCGACGCCAAGAAGGGCTGGTGCCCCTGGGGATACGAGTTCGAGGGAAAGCACATCAAGCTGAGATTCGGTGACGTGACGTCCGTCCTCGTCAACGACCGGGGTGAAGAATACGAATTCTGGACCGAAAGGCAATTGACTTGAGCACAATGGTTCTGCTATCATTGCAATAGATGTGCTTTCCTTTGAATCTCATCTTCGTTTCCCCGCGATTCAATCAATGAAACACACCTCCCCGGATGTCGCAAGGCAAGGCATGGGATTTGCAAACAATTCATCAATGACCCACTACAATAGACATTGTGAAATGAATGACCCGGAGACGGAACATGTAACCTGACTCCTTACCCGAATAAGGATTGAGAGATGCAAAGAGCCGGCATCCTTTCCACTGGCAGTTTTCTTCCCGACCGGGTCATATCAAACGAGGACCTCTCGCAGTTTTCGCCGGAAGCCCGCAAACTGATCGCAGAAAAAACAGGGGTTCGGACGAGACGGCACGCCGCTGAATCGGAGTGCACCTCCGACCTGGCCATCGCCGCCGCCCGCAGGTGTTTGCAAAAAGTCGAATTCTCGCCGGATAACATTGAAGGCATCCTCCTTTCCACCTCATCGCCGGACCGCATGCAGCCTGCCACGGCCACACGCGTACAAAACGAGTTGGGGGCAAGAAACGCCTTCGCCTTCGATATCAATTCCGTCTGCTCCGGCGGCTCCTTCGGCATTGCTGTCGTCGACTCCCTGATCCGGTCGGGAAATTATCGCACAATCCTCTTTATTGCCGCCGAGATGTACTCGAAAATCCTGAATAGCAAGGATTTCTCGACGTACCCATTCTTTGGAGACGGCGCCGGTGCGATTCTTTTCCAGGCGGAACCGGACGGCGCAAGGGGTGTCCTGCATTCCTGCCTGGGAACTGACGGCAGCGGAAACGACACCATCTGTGTCCCCGGCGGCGGGACGATGATGCCCTTCGAGAAGATGCCCGGCCCCCGATCGGCCTTTTTTCGGATGAAGGGCGAAGAGGTCTTTGCCTTCACGATGGACAAGGGACCGAAGATCATTCTCCGTCTGCTCGAGGAGGCCGGTGTGGCAGCGGACGATGTGAAGTGTTTCATCTGCCACCAGGCTAACATCAACATTCTTCACGGGATTGCCGGACTGCTCGGGATACCGAGGGAGCGATTTTTCGTCAATCTGGACCGTTACGGGAATACGGCCAGCGCGTCGGTCCTCATCGCACTGGACGAGGCGATCTCCCAGGGGTGCCTGGTGCAGGGGGACCTTGTCGTGATTGCCACATTCGGCGGGGGACTTTCCTGGGGGGCAAACCTGATTCGACTCTGACCCATTCCCTGGATGAAAAAGGAGAAGCGAACCAATGAACGAGATTATGGAAAAGATCAGGTACGGCATCCTTGATCTCTTTCCCGAGATCGGGAAGGCACCAATTACGGCGGAGATGTGCCTGGGAGCGATTCCCAACTATGATTCCATGGCGGCCGTTAATCTCCAGACCTTCCTGGAGGAGAATTTCCCCCTCAAGGTGTCCCTCGACATGCTGAGCGCGGAGATGCCCCTGGGGGAGCTGGCGGCCTATATCGGAAGATACGTCAAGAAGAACTGACCGGAAAACAGGACACGAACCATGGACCTCTTCGGAGTCTTCTCTGCACTGACGGATGTGCAGCACGCCTGGCAGGATCGCCCGCTGGAGCTGGCGCGCAAGCAGGCAACCTTGTCGTTGAAGCTTCAGGAAGCGACAATGGAAGCGTTGAAGCAGTGCCTGGGTATCGGGGAAGCGGTTCCGGAACCCCGAAAGCCGGACTTTTTCGATACGCTGAAGTCAGGCGCTCAGTTGGCCCGGCGGCATCACTCCATTTACCAGGAATGGCTGAGCGATCTCATCGAGCAGGCGCCGGGGCTTCACGAGCGGCAGCGGGAACGGATGCGTTTCTGGACCCGCCAGGTCACCAACAGCCTTTCGCCCTCCAATTTCTTCTGGACAAATCCTGGCGCCGTGCAGCGCTTCATGGACAGCAATGGGGAAAGCCTGTCCCAGGGGCTTAAGTACTGGACAGAGGATCTTCTGGAAGGCAATTTTTTAATGCGGATGGTCGATGTCCAGGCATTCAAGGTGGGCAGTAACATTGCTACCAGCCCGGGTAGCGTTGTATTCCGCAATGATCTCATGGAACTCATTCAGTATGCGCCGACAACCGACACGACATACGCCGTCCCCGTCGTGTTCATCCAGCCCTGGATCAACAAGTACTACATTTTCGATCTCACGCCCCCGATGAGTTTTGTCCGCCATTTGCGGGATCGGGGGTTCACCGTGTTCATCATCAGCTGGAAAAACCCCGATTCCCACATGCGCGCCGTGACTTTCGATGACTACATGCTTCGAGGCGCCCTGCAGGCCATCCAGGTTTCCAGTTCCATCTGCGGGGGTGCGCCGGTCCACGCGGCGGGGTACTGCATCGGGGGAACGGCCCTCTCGGCCCTCATGGCCTGGCTGAATTACGAATCGCAAGGAAATACGCAGCCGTTTCCCGTAGCGGACTGGTCCCTTTTCTCTTCCCTCGTGGATTTTTCCGAGCCGGGGGATATCGGGTTTCTCCTGACCCAGCAATCCGTCGAACTGGTAGAAGCGATGATGAAAACGGAAGGGTTTCTCAGCGAAAAGTACATCCAGCTCGTGTTCCGTCTTCTCGGGTCGGACAGCCTGATCTGGCGCAATTTCACCAACGGTGTTCTCAACGGCATGTCTCCGCCGAAATCGGATCTATTGTTCTGGAACAATGACAGCACCCGCCTGCCGGAAGCGATGTGCTCCTTTTACCTCCGGGAATTCTATCTGAACAACAAGCTGGTGGAGAAGGATGCCCTTCACCTCGGGGACCGCCCCATCGACCTCGGCCGTATCCGCCAGCCGCTTTATGCGGTTGGAACCCAACTCGATCACATCTGCCCCTGGAAAGGCACATTTAAGGTGTGCGATCGAATCGACGGCCCCGTACGGTATGCCCTGTCGAGTGAAGGCCACATCACAGGTATTGTGAATCCACCGTCGGAGACCTCAAGAAGAAAGTTCTGGGCCGGCGAGGCCGGCGGTGAGACGGATGCCGATCGGTGGCTGGGCCGTCAGGAAGAAAAAAGGGGATCCTGGTGGGAGGATTGGACGGAATGGATGCGCGAGAGAAGCCTGTCGCCGGGGAAACCTCCCCCGATGGGATCCCGGAAGTACCCGGCCCTCGAAGAAGCGCCGGGATCCTACGTAATGGAAAGTTGAAGGTTTCGTATGGGCAGGATTGGTCTTGTTTTTCCCGGGCAGGGCTCCCAGTTCGTGGGAATGGGGAAAGATCTCTGCGATCTGCACAAACCCTTCAGAAAAATATTTGATCGGGCCCGGGAGATCCTTGGCAGGGACATCCTGTCTCTGTGCCTGGAAGGGCCTAAAGAGGTCCTTGACCAGTCCGTCAACACACAGCTTGCCGTCCTCTCGTTTGAGATTGCCGTCTTCGAGACCGTAAGGGAACTCGACGTCCTGCACCCTGCGGTCATCGCGGGTCACAGCCTGGGCGAGTTCAGCGCCATTTACGCCTCGGGGGCACTGGAACTGGATGATGTGCTGCGCCTTGTCCATGCGAGGGCGAAACACCACGAGGAAGCCGTGCCGCCGGGTCTCAGTGCCATGGCCGCTATCGTCGGCCTCACCCTGGACCGAATGAAAGATCTCGTTCGGGAGTGCTCCCGGGAAAACGAGCCCGTCGATCTGGCAAATCTAAATGCCCCGATTCAGGCCGTTGTTTCCGGTCATGCCGGCGCAGTGGAACGCCTCATGGAACGCGCAAAAGAGATCGGAGCGAAACTGGTCGTCCGCCTTCCGATCAGCGCCCCCTGCCACTCGAGGCTGCTCACGGGGGCGTCCGACCTCTTCACCAAGGACCTTGCCAAGGTTCATTTCAAACCCTTTGAAATCCCCGTCATTCCCAATTGCGACCCTTCCCTTTATTACACGACGGAAAATGCCGCAGAGCTGTTGAGAAAGCAGATCATCTCCCCGGTCCGCTGGCAGGAAACGGTAGAAAAGATGGCGGAGATGGGCATCGATACCATAATTGAAATCGGCCCCAAGAGGGTCCTGTCCGGACTCATCAAGAATATTCGAAAGGACATTCGACCGGTCTACGTGGGAGACGCCGAGACCCTTCTGGGGTTCGCCGAACTCGTGCAGGCCCGGCCCTAGCCCCGAGGTCGCATGTTGTCCAAATCCTTCTCGGTCAGAATCATGTCACATGCCCGGTCCATGCAACTCTCGCACTCCACTTCGAGGGTTGTGTGGGTAATGTTGTACTTCCCGCCCAGGACGGCCCGGACAAGACAGGCGATCTCCTGACTCTCTCTTGTCGTGATGTCATCGGTGAGCACGTGGGCACTGAGCGCCCGCAGGCCGGAGCCAATCGTCCAGATATGGACGTCGTGCAGGCCCTTCACGCCGGGGATTTTTTCGACCTCCTGCCGTAACTCCGCAATATCGATGTCGCGGGGTGTGGCCTCGAGCAGGATTTCGCCCGACTCCCGGATCAGTTCGACGGCACCCCTCAGCACGATGCCCCCGATGAGCACGCCGACGAGTGAGTCGACGAGATACCAGCCGGTGAACCAGATGATGACACCACCGACGATGACCCCCACCGAAGACAGCGTATCGGCCAAGATGTGGAAGAAGGCACTCCGGATATTGAGGTTGTCATGGCTCTCCCCTCTCAGGATGAAGAGCCCGAAAAGATTCCCCGCCAGGCCGATGGTCGCGATGGCCAGGAGGACGCCCGTCCGGATCTCCTGGGGGCTGAAAAATCGCTGGACAGCCTCGTAGAAGATGTACCCGGCGATGACGAGCAGGGCGACACCGTTGGCCAGGGCGACGAGGATCTCGGCGCGGTGATAGCCGAACGTCTTCCGGTGGTCCGCCGGTTTCCGGGTCCAGTGGATGGCCATGTAGCTGAGAAAGACAGCAAGCGAGTCCGTCAACATGTGCCCCGCATCGCTGAGGAGGGCTAGGCTGTTGCTGATCAGTCCCCCGATGATCTCCAGGATCATGAGACTTACATTGAAAGATAATATCAGGAGAAGTTTGTTTTCCCGCTTCATGAAACTCCTTCAGCACAGGAGGTAACGGATACCACGGCCGGGGATATTCTAGGCAAATATCTGCAGGATCGGCTGAATCACCAGGGCAACGCTGAGAAAAATCAGTACCAGCACGGATGCCCAGGAAACCCAGTTGTAAAAGCGGCTGTTCACGTGGGAGCCCATCAGTTCTTCATTGTTTACCAGAAGGAGAATGAAGATCAAGATGAAGGGAAGAAGGATCCCGTTGATGACCTGGGAGACCAGCATGATCCCGATGAGAGGAGCACCGGGGATCAGGATGAGCCCCGCGCCCAGGATGACGAGGCCCGTATAGAGACCCATGAACTGTGGGGCTTCCTGGAAGTCTTTTCCGATGCCTGTTTCCCATCCCATCCCTTCGCAGACGGAATAGGCTGTACTCAGCGGAAGAATGGACGCCGCAAAAAGAGAGGCGTTGGCCAGTCCGATGGCAAAGAGGATGCTCGCGTACTGGCCTGCCAGTGGTGCCAGGGCTACGGCGGCATCTTCGGCGGAGGTGATTCGGATGTTGTTGGCGTGGAGCGTTGCCGCGCAGGCCACGACGATGAAAAAGGCAACGACAACGGCAAAGATGCAGCCGACAATCACATCCCACCGAACGTAACGGTAGTCCTCCACGCGGATCTCCTTCTCCACGATGGATGCCTGCTGATAGAACTGCATCCAGGGGGCGATCGTTGTCCCCACGACACCGATCAGCATCATCAGGTAGTCCGTGTTCATATGAAACGTGGGCTTGACCATTGCCAGCAGGACCTCTCCCCAGGGTGGGTTGGCCATGAACCCGGAGATGATATAGGAAAGATAGACCGTGCAGGCGAAGAGAAACACTTTTTCGACGATCCGGTAATTTCCTTTCACCACAAGATACCAGACCGCCGCTGCACCCAGCGGAACCGAGATATACCGGCTGATACCGAATATTTCCAGGCTTGCGGCAAGCCCCGCGAACTCGGCGGTGATGTTGCCGAAGTTGGTGATGAGGAGGGCCAGCATGGTAAAAACGGTGGTCCGGACGCCGTACTTCTCGCGGATGAGATCGGAAAGTCCTTTCCCGGTAACGACACCCAGCCGAGCCACCATGTCCTGGATCAGGATCAGGACGATGAGAATGGGGATCATGGACCAGAGAAGGGAGTAGCCGTAATGAGCCCCCGCAAGGGAATATGTAGTAATCCCTCCCGCATCGTTGTCCACGTTGGCCGTGATGATTCCCGGCCCGACGATGCTGAAGAAGAACAGAAGGCTCTTCCGGTCGATTGTTTTCAGCCACCTGAGCATGGCCTAGCGTTTCCTTCTGATCGGCGAGGGCAGGAGCATGTCCACCACATCGTCGACGGTAATGATGCCGAGAATGTGATCTTCCTCATCGACGACCGGGATGGCATAAAGATTGTAGCGCGAGACCATCTCGGCCACTTCTTTCTTGTCTTCCGTTGCAAGCACCGTCTTGGGGTTTGTTACCATGAAGCTGCTGAGCATCGATCCGGGCGAAGCCAGGATCAGGTCTTTGAGCGAGAGGACCCCGAGCAAATGCTCTTCCCGGTCTACCACGTAGAGGTAGTAGATCATTTCGATATCGGGAGCCAGGAGCCGCAGCTCCTTCATCACGTCCTCTGCCGACATGTCGGGCGGGAAGCAGATGTAGTCCGTTGTCATGAGGCCGCCCGCCGTATCCTCGTCGTGCTCGAGGAGTTCCCGGACCTCCTCGGCCTCTTCCTTGTCCATGCGACTGAGCAGTTCCACGGCCTTCTTCTCGGGAAGATCGCCAAGAACGTCGGCGGCCTCATCGGGATCCATCTGTTCGAGCACGTCGGCGGCTTTTTCCGGTTCCATCTCGCTGATGATCTTGGCCGCCGTTTCCTCGTCCAGCTCTCCAATCACATCGCCCGCTGTTTCTTCGTCCAGTGAGCTGAGAAGGGCCGTTCTTTCCTGCATCGATACCTGGGAGAGGATCTCCGCCATGTCGACGGGGTGCATCTCGGCAAGGCTTTTCCGGGTCATCGTCAGCGTGAGGCGGTCAAGGCCCGGCTCCAGCGTTGTGACGTACTTCCAGGGGATGAGGGTTCCTTTCCGCGCCTTTCCGAAGCCGAGCCTTCGGATGATCCCTCCGAACCCCACATCGATGGCCAGCATCCCGAAATGATCGTTGACCTGGCCGAGCTGCACGTCATTGACCCGCACGACCTTGACCCCGTTGATATCGACGATCTGCTTGTCCATGATGTGCTTCGCGATCAGGATTTCCTTCTCCCGGGGCTCCGCGTAGACGATGGTTCCGGCATCTCCCCGCATCGTGACAACCCTCTTGTTGAGGACGTTGATCTCCTTCATCGAAATGTAGGCGGTCCCTTGGGGGGTCTTGACGTAGAGCCCCTCCACGAAAGGGAATGGGTCACCGGGTACCACATTGAGGTCTCGGATCTTTCCGATGGCATCCCCTTTCTTGTCCAAGAGGGGACGACCCAGAAGCTCACTGAGATAGATGTTGTCTGTGATCATGATGGTCACCCCGCAAGGTATTCCGTGTTGCCGTCGTCCCTTGCGTCCCCCGGGAAATAATGCAGATGCCGAAGGCTTCTCCCGAAAGGAAGGCATGCAAATTGGGTGCTGGGCACGGATGCGGCCCAAAGGTAAAGATGGTTAATAAGCCGGAACATACAAAAAAGTCAATCGGCTTCTGCTGTTATGCAGAAATTTTTAATTCCCTTGACACGCTCCCGTGGTTTTCTATACACAGGACGCAGGAACAGGGCTCAGGAAAAAGGGGGAACCGATGCTGCACGAAAAAAGGGTCAGGATTCTCATGGCCAAATTCGGGGAGGGGTTCGAGAACTCCGTCGTGAAGCTTGCACTGGCTTTCCGGGAGTCGGGATTCGAGATCATCTACACGGAAACCCAGACGCCGGAAGCCATCGTGTCATCCGCAATACAAGAGGATGTGGATCATATCGGCATCACAACGCTTCCCGGCGCGAAAATCGACGATATCCGGAAAGTCATGGAACTGCTCGAAAGGGCCGGTGCCCGGGACATCGGGGTGACGGCGGGCGGGTTTCTCAGTTATGAAGACATCCCCCGGCTCAAGGAAGTCGGGATCGTCCAGTTCTTCTCCATGGGCACGACCATCCAGGAACTCATCGAATGGGCCCGTACCCATATCAAGCAGACACACTGAGCGCACAGCGTATAGCGTGTGGCGTGTAGGCAAGAAACATAAATGGAAAGGCCCTTGCAGAAATCCGCAAGGGCCTCTTTCTTTTGCCAAAACCCTCGACCCACAGCCCTCGGCCCTTTCTCATTGTGCCTGCTGAATGGCCGACAGCTTCCAGGGGTTGCTCCCGACGGTTCTCGTGAAGGTCCAGTACTCTTCAAATTTCACGGGCTCCGTCCTGCTCCCCGACAGCACCTGCTTTGTGGATTCATCCACCGTGTAGTCCAGCAGGTTGGCATAGAATTTCACGGTGATATAATCCTGCCCCCCCTCCTGCCAGGCCTCTGTGATGTCGATAGAGCGGACGGCAATGTTCTCCAGTCGGTTGAATTTCTTTTCCGCCTTCATTTTCTGGGCGTCACCGGAGAGGATGCCGTACATCTCCTCGGTCAGGACATTCCTTGCCGTGGACATGTCGCGGTTCGACCAGGCACCCTGGATCTGGAAAAAAACATCCATGCAGGCATCGGTGAAACGCTTTTCGTCGAACGCCGCATCCATCTGGCGGACGTGCGAAATTCCGCGCTCGACATCATTGGATTCCGGAGCGGGGCTTCCCCCAGACGGGGCATAGGACGGGGAAGCGGTGTCCACGGACTGGCCCTGGGAATAGGCCCCGGCCGTGGCTGCCTGCTCGCGGCGTTTCTTGACAAACCGGTAGATGAAATACAGGATGCCTCCGATCAGGATGATCTCGAAAATTCCGATCCCGCCGAACATGCCGCCTCCGTCGGGGGCCCCGAAACCGAGACTCCGGAACAACATACCGCCCACGAGGCCTCCGACGACGCCGCCGGCCATGCTTCGCCAGAAGCTGTACTGGGGGGCCGGCTGGGGCACAGGAGCCGTTGGCGACGGAGAAACGGCCTGCGATGGTCCGGGTGACGTGGGTGTGGGAGACGTCGTTGTCCTCGGTGCCGAGTATGTCCTGGATCCCCGGCTGCCTGAAGAGGTTCCTCCGCCCGCTCGGGAGAAGGCATCATCAGGGATTAAAAAGCAAAGAAAGAAAAACAGCGTAAAGAGCATGAGTCCTTTCAACAGCCAGCGATTGATCGACATAACACCTCCTAGAACAATGTAAGACTATTCAGACTCCCTCTCCCCTGGAGGGAGAGGGTCGGGGTGAGGGGGAATGAACCCCTTCCCTTTTCGCTACACAATGTAAGCACCGGCGGCGTTTTTCGCAAGCTCGCGGGGCAATTTCTTCTGCTTATCGGCAGATTCATGCGGAAAATTACCTTTATTGAATCTCACGGTAGAGTTCCTGTGCCCGGCCGCAGTTTGGACACTTTTCGGGCCTCGCAAGCGTTTCAACCCAGCCGCAGTAGGAGCAGACGAAATACTGCGTTTCCTTGTCGCTCGCCATGTCGGAAATGACCAGTTTGTAGAGATGGGCGTGGCGCTCCTCGGCGTTGCGGGCCTTGGTAAAATACCAGATGGAAAGCTTGTCCTCATCGGCCCAGGCCTGTTTCAGAAACGCCGGGTAGGCCACCTCGTTGACGAAGGTCTCTTTCTCGAAGGAAAGTTTCAAGTTTTCCTCCGTGGAATGGACCTCTTCGAGCAGATCGAAATGGCTCTTCGCATGAACGGCCTCGGCGGCGGCGACGGCGCGAAAAAGCCGGGCAACCTGCGGGTACCCCTCTTCCTCGGCCTTCTCGGCAAAGGCCAGCAGCCGGAAATAGGCCTTGGCCTCTCCCACAAAGGCCGCCTCGACGTTGGCACGCGTCTGATCGGTCATACCCGTCTCCTTTATGAACAAATCGTTCTTCTTTTTACCCCGGTTTCACGGTCGCAGGCAAGTGCGAAAGACTCGCCGGCCAATACGCCGGCTATTCCTTCACAGCAAGAAACGTTGAAGTCTGCGAATCGTCTGTGCTATCATTTTCCTGCTCTCGGGAGGTGATTTATGGCACACAACCTTGGCAAGAAAAAGGCCACCTTTAACGTCCATGCACCCCATGCCCGCGAGGTCGCCGTGGCAGGGACGTTCAACAACTGGGACCCTTCCACCCGCCCCCTGAAACGAGAGGACGCCGGAAACTGGACGGTCAGTTTCTACCTCAAGCCCGGGAAATACGAGTACCGGTATGTTGTCGACGGCATCTGGACCGATGACCCCTGCTGCACCACCCGCTGCTGGAACCAGTACGGAGGCGAGAACTGCGTCCTTGTCGTAAAGTAACAACTTCCCGTCGTCCCGAGCCCGTCAGCCTGTTTACGCCTGTGTCCCGGCACACTCGATTTCCCGGATCAACTGTTCGAGCTGTCCGCGGTTGAAGTGATACGCCGTCCGGCAGAACTCGCAGGTGATTTCGGCTTCACCCTGCTCCGAAAGCACGTGCGTCAGATTTTCACAGCCAAGCGAGATGAGCACACCCTCGATCCGTTCGCGGGTGCAGGCACAGCGGAAGGAGAGTTCCTTCTTCTCGAGAGACTTGAAGGGAATTCCTTCGAAGATCAAATCAAGAAGATCCTCGGGCGACTTTCCTTCCCGCAGGACATCGGTCACCGAGCGAATCTTCCGGATATTGATGATCAGCTGGCCGATCGTCGTCTCCTCCGAGGGCGGCAGCGACTGGATGAGAAACCCGCCCGCCGCCGAGACCTGCCCGTCGGTCTCGACATACACTCCAAGCCCCACAGCCGACGGAATCTGCTCGGATTCGACGAAATAGCAGGCGATGTCCTCGGCAATCTCGCCCGTCCGAAGCTTCACGATTCCCTGGTAGGGCTCATCGAGGCCCACGTCCTTGAAAACGGTGAGGTACCCCTCCGTCCCCAGGGCACCGGAAACATGGAGTTTTCCGTCCTTCACCATCACGTCGATGTCAGGGACCCCCACAAAGCCCCTGGCGGTTCCCTCGCTGTCGGCTTCGACAAGGATTTTTTTCAGGGGACCATTTCCCTCGAACTTGAGGCCTACCCGGAGGCCCGGCTTGGCGAGCGCTCCCAGGAGAAGCCCGCCGGTGAGGGCCCTGCCCAGGGCCGCAGAGGCCGTCGGCGTCGTCCCGTGGAGCCGGCAGGCCAGGTTGACGAGATCCGTTGTTCGGCAGGCCAGGCCGATGACATTCGCTTTATCGCTCAAGACGCGGAGGAGATAATCGGACATAGTATCAGCACCGGAAATGATATCTGGACATTGGGGTGTTTTCATACCACGACAGGCGAGGAAAAGGAAGGCGTGCAATATTTTTTGCTTTTCCAATATTGCCGTGATGGTCAATAAATGTTAATTATTTACAAATAATCATTCAGGGAGGGGAAATCTATGAGATTCGTGAAACTGTGCGCAGTGCTTATGGCCGTCGTGTTTGCGTTGAACATCGCCGCATGTTGCGGCGGCGGCACCACCGTGCAAGAGAAACAAACACAAGTCATCAGCCAGCCGACTGTGGGAGACCAACTGCAAGATCTCGACACAGCGTACAAGAACAAAGCGATCACAAAAGAAGAATACGATAAGCTCAAAAAAGACATTATGGATAAGGCCGCCGCTCAGCCCAAGTAAGCATCATCGGGGGGATGAAAGGTGGATACCCGAACCCCCCGATATTTTCTCCCCCCAGGAGTGCTTGGGACCTTCGGGAGCCTCGGCGAAAAGCAATGGCAGAGACGGATCAGATCGATCAAGGCATCAGGAGACAGGCAATGCCTATTGTCATGTTTGTCTTTGTCGCTATCTGCCTCCTGATCCCGGCTGCCAACGCATTCGGGTCGGACTTCACGATGAAGGGACCCAGAGAAGAATTGCGTGTTCCCGGGCGGAGTGACGGAACAGAAACCTCGTCTGTCCGTGTTGCGTTTCTCGGTTTGATCCAAATGTATCAGCGCTTCGCGTCACCCGTCGGCGGAGTCGACCGCTGCGGTTTCCGGCCAAGCTGCTCCCGCTATGGCTACCAGGCCATACAGGAGCAGGGGCCCATCGTGGGGATCATGATGATAGGAGACCGGCAGACCCGGTGCAACATCTTCAAGGAACCGGGACCGGATTACCCGCTGCTCCCCAACGGGAAGCTCTACGATCCCGTTTCGAACAACCTGCTCTTCAAAAAATGAAATTATTGCACCGGCTTCTGCCGATATCCTATTTGCTGTTGCTGGTTCTCGCCTCTGTTTCCCCGCTTCATGCCGATGACGGGGCCGTCTTTTTTACCGGGGATGTCCAGCTGAAGATCGCCGACGCCTTCATGGAGGAGGGCGAGTACTACCGGGCAGTCACGGAATACAAGAAATTCCTGATCCTCTTCCCGGATTCCGGAAAGGCGGACTATGCCGCCTTCGAGATCGGCATGGCCTATTTCAAGGGCGAGGAGTACGGTACGGCCGTACGGTCCTTCCTGGCCTTGCGCGAAAAATATCCCGAAAGCCGCTACGCGATCCAGGCCGGCTATCTTGAAGGGTCCAGCCAATGGAAGCTGAAGAATTACGACAGGGCGCGGGTGGCGCTGGAGGCCCTTGCCGAGAAGCACCCTGAGTCGGACTATGCCCCCCGCTCGCTCGTAGTGATCTGCCTGGCGGCTCTCGATGAAAACAAGACGGAGGTGAGCCTCCGAGCATTGAAGCGATTTCTAGACCGGTACCCGGGACATCCCGGCGAGGAGAACGTCAAAGAGGCCGCCGCGCAGCTCGACCGGTATCAGGAACTTCCCGAAAAATCCCCCGTCCTAGCCGGGGTGATGTCGGCCATCCTGCCCGGATCGGGCTACATTTATGCCGAACACTACGGAGATGGAATCACGGCTTTTCTCATCAACGGTCTCTTTATCGCGGGAACGGTGACGGCAATCCATCAGGAAAACTACGCTGTGGCCGGCATCGTCGGGGGCATCGGGGTCCCGTTCTACCTGGGAAACATCTACGGATCGGCCAACGCGGCAAAAAAATGGAACGTCGGGGTCCGAAACGAAGTCATCCAAAAAATCCACTCGACCCTCGCCCCTCTTCTCTGAGGCCCAACTCGCATCGATAACGCCCCCAAGCCTCCCTTCCACCTCGGACTGTGCCGTTATGGCACGTCTGTCTATCTCCCGAAAAAGAAACAGCATTTTATTTTCGGCATGCCAACCTGGACTATAAAACGAAAGCACAAAATCAACAGGCGAGAATTCTTTTTTTATAACTAGATGATATTATTATTGATTAACGGAAGTGCGGGATCGGGCATGGAGGATGCTATCTTCAGGGGAAAGCAAAACAAAAGAGAGGTGTCACCATGCAGCAGGAAATTTCCATGGTCTACTTGAGCGAACAGCTTCCCTTTCCCCAGTATTTTACGCCTGCCGATCTCGGTTCAATGATGGGTGAAAGATTTTGCTCGGTCAGAGATCTTGTTGTGCTGGAAAAAGGCCGCAATGAGATAACCGTGATAACCTCCGAAGAGGATTCCTCCTGTGCGGATGCATTGGGAAAAGCCCTTTTCAACGGAAAGAACATAACGGTCAAGGTGACCGATAAACAGGAAATCCATCAATTCTTCACGAAGGTCTGTGATTACTTCGGCTTGGTTCGCCATTAAGGGTCGGAAATCGAGGTCGGGAGAAAAGCGATGTCATACGAAAAACTGTTCGTCATCAAAGACGAGATCCTGAAAGTCGTTCACAGCAAGAATCTCGATGCAGATTTGAGCCGTGAAATCGAAAGGGTCGTCGCCCGTTTCGATGATGGAAAAACGGCCATGTCCTTCAAGCGTGAAATCATCAAGTTGATAAGCTCCATAGAAATGACCAAGGTCCGATTTCTCCGCGGCGAGGTGCGCGCAAAGGACCTCCACCGGGAAATCGACGTCAGTCTCCGTCAATTCCATCTTCAACATCATAACTTCAATTATCGGGATAATCCGATTTTCAACGCCTATTATTTTCTTCCGTCGCACGGAATCCCTGCCTGAACCAAACAACGGGCAGAACGAAGAAGGCAGGGCCGTCAATAGCCCTGCCTTCCTTGTTTCGTCTGTCATCGACCCCGGTTTACTTCATTTCCTGATCCCAGTTCTTCTTGCCGTCCGGATCCTTCCAGCCCTGGAAACGAAGGGCGGTGGGAACATCACGCACCTTCCAGTACCCGCTGTTGCTGCTCACATACGCGCGAAGCGATTCGAGGATCACGGCATAGTCTTTTCGATCCCGTTCGCTGAGTGCCGCATCGGAGACCTGGCCGTTCAGGAACTGAATGGTCGCGTCTCTGAGCAGCATCAGGTCATTCTGGGGCCACTGCACCAGCACCAGGTCGTTTTCGGCAATCTTGTCGCCATCGTTGGCCGTCAGGATCTGCTGCAGCCTGGCGCCCTGCCGCCTGACATTTTCGCCGTAGGACGACAGGACATGGTCGCGAGCGACGCTCTTTACCAGCGCCTGCTGGGCCGGGCTCAACTTATTCCAGACATTCTTATTGATGACCATGTAGGTGATCAGGAACTGCTGATGCCAGCCGGGGAAGTGCAGGTATCGATTTCCCACCGTGCCGGGATTGCCCTCGGGAAGGCCGAAAAGCTGGGAGTAATCGTCGACGGGCGTGGCGAACTCGAATGCCTGGAGCTGGCCGTCGGCAACGGCCTTCACCAGAGATCCGCCCCCCGCGAGGGCCTGGATAAACTTGATGTTCTTTTTCGTGATGACCCCGCGCGCCACCAGGTTGTCACAGGCACGTTCGAGGACGTACTGGGCAGGCGGCAAATACCGGAATGTCCAGTTCTGCTGACAGAGCCCGGCCAGGCCGATACCGGGCGTTGACCCGGCATTGCCGACGGGAAGTTTGAAGTAGCCCGAGACCTGCTGGCTGCTTCCGACGATGGGCATGGCGACAACATTCGCACCGTTTTTGTCCAATATTTTCTGGAGCTGATCGAGACCGCTCTCGGTGCCGTTTATGGAGTTCCCATAGAGGAAACCGACGAACTCATCAAAGGTAGGCCCGAAGGGCACACCCGAATTGTAAATGAACCCCCAGGCCGGGTTGATGTCCGAACCCGAAATGTAGACAGCGTCGAAACCCGTTCCCCCCGCCAGGGGCCCCCCGGCCGCGACGGCAGCCATGATGTCTTTGAATGCTTTGGGAATCGCCGGGGTCGGCGAGTACTTGGTGAACCGGACCTGTCCGGCGGCGCCGAGAGTGGTCGTCGAAACGCTCAGCAGCTTGGCGGCATATTCATCGGCGGGAGGACCGATTGCCGCTGCCGGGCTGAAATTACGAAAGGCAATGTCCACCGCCAGGACGGATTGTGCAGAAAAAAGGATTGCACAAACAAACGCCGCAACCACGAACCCGACACGCAACCGTTGATTTGTGTGAGATTTCATAGGCTCCCTCCTTGGGTGGGTTTTGTTTTCCGGGAATCCAAGATAGCGCTACCTATACCAGAAATCACATGGAACAGCCACCGATGAGTCTTGCCGGGTGATCCCCAAGGTTATCTCGCATTGATGATTGACGACCTCGAAAAAAGCCCGTATGGTCACCCTGAACACCAGTCCCGAGTTCACCGAAAGGCACCGGAGGAGATGAACGCATACCTCGAGTTTTTCGAACTCGAAACCGATCCATTTGACCCCACTCCCGATCCAGGCCGTGTCCTCTCAACCGAGAGCCACCGGGAAGCGCTGGCGATCCTGCTTCACGTCATCAGGAACCGCAAGGGGTTTGCTGCATTCTATGGAGAGAAAGGCGTCGGCAAAACAACCCTGATCCGCCATGTGGAGCAGGACGCCGATTCCAATACCCGGATCATCGCCCTTTCCGGGGGGAACATCTCCTTTCACTCCCTGCTGAAGGAAATTCTCGGCAAGGTCGGCCTGCCACTGGAACGGCAGTCCCGGGGCTCCATGCTGCATGAATTGTATCTGTACCTGATCAAGTCCCTGTCCACAGGATTGAATTGTGTGCTGATCCTCGACGATGCCCATGAACTCCACCCCGAGGTTCTGGAGGATCTGCGATTGCTCTCGAACCTGGAGACGAGTCGAACGAAACTCATCCAGATCATCTTCGTCGGCGAGCCCGGGCTGGAGGAAATCCTCGCCGCGAACACCATGAGACAACTCCGGCAGCGGATTGGTATCGTGCATCGCATGACCCCGCTGACGTACGACGAATCGATATCCTACATCGATTACCGGGCCCGGCTTCTCGGCAAGAGCGCCGACTGCCTGTTTACAAAAGGGGCAGTGACTCTCATGGCCACCTATGCCGCAGGACTGCATGGAACGATTGACCGTCTCTGCCACAACGCCATGGTTGAAGGGTATATCAGAAATGAACGGCCTGTCACCGAAGCAGTCGTCCGTGCCGTTCGAAACGAGGAGACCTTCCTGACCTCTGAAATGCCGATTGTTCCCGTCCGTCGATCCGGAAGCTTCTTCAACGGTCTGCGGCATCGACGCTTGAAGCCTGCCCTTTATGCGTTATCCGCCGTTTTGATCTCGGCTCTTTTCGTGTATGCCGCATCCCTCCTCACCGGATCGGATCTTTTCTGGAAGCGCAAGCCCCCCCGGGAAGATATGTCCGCCGTTTCACACAGCGTCCCCCCGTCGGTCGAAGCGGAAAAACCAGGGATAGTGGAACGTTCCGGTCGCAACGAGGAACGGGTTTCCAGTCCCGCGACAGGGGGCTCGACAGAGAGGGAGGCGTCCCCGGCCGGGGAGGGCTTTCATTTTCAAGGGCCCTATACCCGGGTCGCCTTCGAATCGAAAAAAATATTGACCGTCCCCCGGGATGCAACCCTGACGACGCTTGCGGTCGCCCATTACGGCTACTCGAGTCCGATGCTTCTCGATCTGATTCTCGAGATGAACCCGGACATCACCGATCTCGACGTCATCCTCCAGGGCCAGAGAATCCGGCTGCCGGACATCACCGATGCGACGGCCATCCTGAAATTCTCGGAAGCCTCCTACACGATTCATCTCGGGACATTCACAGTGCAGGACAAAGGCATGGAGTACCGCCACGGGCTGGTTCTCAACGGCAAGAACAGTGAGATCGTATCAAGAAAGGTATCCGGCAGGAAATTGTGGTACAGGCTCCTCGTCGGTCCCTATCGAACCCCGGAGGAGTGCCGGGCGGCGCTTGCGATCTTGAAAGTGACGAAGTGAAAGAGAATCACCCGGCCTATCCCTCCCCGCAATCCCCGTTCTGACAAGGATCCCGGACAGCGCATCTCGTTTTTTGTATGCTGGATGCCGCGTGGAAAATACGGAACTCCGTGATAAGCGGGCCAAGTTCTCATACCATGCCGTTTGCTCAAATTCAACATTGTTTTTTGCAAATGGATGTGGTAGCGGAGCGCGTCTCCTATTAGGTCTCGCGATTGCAGAATCGGCAGGGGAAAGGATTCCGAAAGGCAACGAACGGAGAGACCGGAATCATCCCGGTTCGGGCGCGCAGCCTGCTTGGGGGACATACTAATAATCTCTGGGAGGTAGACGATGTCTTACGCAGAAGAGTACAAGAGGAAACTTACAACCCCCGAAGAAGCTGTGAAAGTGGTGAAGAGTGGAGACTGGATCGATTACGGCTTTGGCCACACCAAGCCGGTCGCCCTGGACAAGGCCCTGGCTGCTCGCAAGAACGAGCTCAAGGATATCAATATCCGCCACTGCCTGAGCCTGACCCCCAATGCCTGCGTGGAATCGGACCCGGAAGGGGACGTGTTCACATACCAGGATTGGCATTTCACGGGCTATGCCCGGAAGCTCCATGACCGGGGCCGATGCTATTATCACCCCATGATCTTCCGCAACCAGCCCCTGTTCTACCGGAAGAGTATCAAATCCCTCGACGTGGCGATGATCCGCGTGACCAAGATGGACAAGGACGGGTTCTTCAACACGCACATGGGCAACGCGGCGGTGCGCGCGGCAATGGACGTTGCGCAGAAGATCATCGTCGAAGTCAACCCGCTTCTCCCCTGGGCGATGGGCGGCCGTGATGAGACGGTGCACATTTCCGAAGTCGATGCGATCGTCGAGTTCGAATCCAAGGTGGAAGTGATCCCCCCCGCCGCCCCGACGGAGATCGACAAGAAGATCGCGGGCTTCATCGTCCCCATGATCCCCAACGGCGCCTGCATCCAGCTGGGCATCGGCGGTCTGCCCAATTTCGTCGGGAGCCAGCTGGCCCATTCGGATCTCAAGGACCTGGGCTGCCACACGGAGATGCTCGTCGATGCGTACTACCACATGCACGAGGCCGGCAAGCTGACGAACAAAAAGAAGGGCGTGGACAAGAAGAAGAGCGCCTACGCCTTCGCCGCCGGCAGCCAGTTCCTCTATGACTGGATCGACATGAACCCCTCGCTGGCATCCTATCCTGTCTCCTACACCAACGCCCCCCATGTCATGTGCCAGCACGACAACATGATCTCCATCAACGCATGTGTCGAGGTCGACCTCTTCGGGCAGGTTTCGTCCGAATCCTCAGGGCCGCGGCACATCAGCGGCACCGGCGGACAGCTCGATTTCGCAACCGGCGCCTACATGTCCGAAGGCGGGAAGTCCTTCATCTGCTGCAACGCCGCCTATACGGACAAGAAAACAGGCGCCATTAAATCCCGGATCACCCCCATGCTGCCCCAGGGCTCGATCGTGACCGTGCCGCGCACGCAGGCCCATCTGATCGTGACGGAATTCGGCGTGGCCGACCTGGCAGGCAAGTCCACCTGGCAGAGAGCGGAGGCGCTGATCAACGTCGCCCACCCCGACCTGCGGGACGGGCTGGTAAAAGAAGCGGAGAAAATGAACATCTGGAGAAAGAACGGCAACAAGTAATCGCTCGTTTTTCAAAAGCCCCGGGGTACTTCTCGTACCCCGGGGCTTTTTTTGAAAACTATTCCTCCCGATCCGGAATACAAGACAAAACCTTCCCGTCTCCGAAAAAATCCTGTATATATTCGCTATCTCGAAAAATCCCCTGGCTGAAATTCCGCGCATTACAAAAGGGGTCGGTGCACAGCAAAGGAGGAAAAAGGAAATGAGGGAAAAGACGATCATCACCGCTGCCATCACCGGAAGCATCCACACGCCCACCATGTCTCCCTATCTGCCCCTCACTTCCCGGGAGATCGCCGATGAGGCTGTGGCCGCCTGCGATGCCGGTGCCGCCGTCGTCCACGTCCACGGTCGAAACCCCGAGACAGGGATGCCCTCATCAGACGTCGGCATCATGGGGGAGATCGTACGAAGCATCAAAGGCCGATCGAATGCGGTAATCTGTATCACGACGGGCGGAGGACTCGGCATGACGGTGGATCAGCGCGTGGCGCCCGTGTCTCTTTACCGGCCGGAGATGGCTTCCCTTAACGGCGGCTCTATGAACTTCGCCCTCTTTCCCGCCCTGGACAAGTTGAAGGATTTCAAGCACGACTGGGAGCCCCAGTACCTCGCCATGACAGAAGACTTCATCTTTCCAAACACCTTCAAATCCATGCGTGAGTTCAGCCGGATATTCACCCTGAACGAGACGAAACCCGAGTTCGAGATCTACGACGCCGGCATGGTGAACAACCTAGCCGTCCTAATCGACCGCGGGCACATCAAGCGACCAGTTTATCTCCAGTTTGTCATGGGCGTACTGGGCGGCATCACACCCAGCCCTGAAAACATCCTTTTCCTGGTCGATTACGCAAAGAAGCTCATCGGTGAGTTCGAGTTTTCCGTCTGTGTCGCGGGACGAGCCCAATTCCCCCTGTGCGCCCAGTCCGTCATCCTGGGCGGCCACTGCCGCGTGGGCCTCGAAGACAACCTCTACCTGGAAAAAGGACAGCTCGCGAAAAGCAACGCCGAATCGGTTCGCAAGATGGCCCGGATCATCCGGGAGCTGGGCAGCGAACCGGCCACTCCCGATGAGGCAAGGCAGCTCCTGGAGCTGAAAGGCTTAAACAAGGTGAACTTCTAGCCCCCCAGCATCCCTCGCTGTTTCACGAAAATCGAATTTCCATTAAAAAACCCTTGACAGGATGCACTGCGTGCGGATAATAAGTTTCCCGTAAGGATACATTTTGTTTCATCTTGTTTGTTATGTAAATCAGCTAGTTACACAAACATTCCCCTCTGACATATCGGGAAAGTAAACCGAAATGAAACAAGAACAGGCGATCGTCGAGGCCGAAATCGGCAAGCGGATCAAGGCCTTCCGGACGCAGAAACGGATCACTCTCGAGCAGCTGGCCAAGCAGGCGGGCTTCACGAAGGGTTACCTGTCGAAAGTCGAAAAATCGAAAAAGTCCCCCCCCGTCTCCACGCTCGGGATCATCGCCCGGGTCCTCGGCGTCACCATCTCGGCCCTCCTGGGCGAAGAAGCGCCCCGCACATCCCTGTGCCTTGTGCGGAAGGATGAACGTCCCCTCATCTCCAGGGACGGCACCGCCTTCGGGTATTCCTACGAGGCCATGGCCTATAAATACCCGAACAAGATCATGGAACCTTTCATCCTCACCCTCCCCGTCAAACCGAAGAAACGGACCCTCTACCAGCACGAGGGGGAGGAAATCCTCTTTGTCATCCAGGGAACGATGAAATTCCTGCACAGCAACGAGGAGTATGTCGTTAACGAGGGGGATTGCATCTACTTCGATTCGGGTCTCCCCCATTTCGGGGAGTCCATCGGCCCCGCGGAGGTCAAGTGCTTCATGGTCATCTACAACCCCACCAACGGCAAGGAAAGGAAGGCATAGGCATGGAGCTCAAGGACATCCGGAGCATCGGCGTGATCGGGGCCGGCCTCATGGGGCACGGTATCGCACAGGTCTTTGCCTCGGCGGGCTACGATGTGAATCTCTATGATGCGGACAAGGCCACTCTCGAGGCTGCGAAGGGAAGGATCGAAGCGAACTTCAAGTCGTTTATCGCCCTCGGCCTGGCCAAGCCGGATGATGTCGCAAGCTGCCTCGGCCGGATCGCTCTCTGCCCTTCCCTCGAGGCCCTGTGCAAAGGCCCCCAGTACATCATCGAGGCCGTCCTGGAGGATCTCGACCTGAAGAGGAAGATCTTTGCCGAGGTCGAGCGCCATGCGGCCCCCGATGCCATTTTCTCGAGCAACACCTCGGCCATCAGCATCACCGAGATCGGATCCGCCCTGAAGGACAGGGGGCGCTTCCTGGGGACCCACTTCTGGAACCCGCCCCAGGTACTGCCCTGCGTGGAGGTGATCCGTGGCGAGCACACCGGGGAAGGGGCCTTCGAAACGATCTACACCCTCATGGAGAAGGTGGGCAAGGTGCCCGTCCGCGTTCTCAAGGACGTGCCGGGCTTTCTCGGCAACCGCCTCCAGCACGCCATGTGGCGGGAGGCCATATCGCTTTGCGAGAAAAACGTCGCGAGTGCCGAGGACATCGACAAGGTCGTCAAGTACGGCTTCGGGGCCCGGATGCCCTTCATCGGTCCCATGGAGACGGCGGACCTGGCCGGTCTCGTCCTGACACGGGACATCCACAAATACCTCTTCCCCTACCTCGATTCGGCCACCAAGCCGTCACCGGTCCTGGAGAACCTGGTTTCCGAGGGGGCAACCGGCGTCAAGGCCGGACGGGGATTCTACGAGTGGACACCCGATAAAGTCCAGCAGATCATCCGGCAGCGTGACACGGTCCTGCTGCGCATTCTTTACGAAATCATCGGAGGGGTGAAACACGGCTGACGGGACAGGGTTCCCTGCCGTAAAGGCGTAGAGTGGCGGTTTCACCGGATCAATGTCGAGGTAACTCTCATGAGCGATTTCCCTGTTTTCTTTCTCCATGGGCTGGCCTACGCGGGTCTGCTGTTCCTTGTCTCGGCGGGTCTGACCCTGGTCTTCGGGATGATGAATGTCCTGAACTTCGCCCACGCGGCCATGTACATGCTGGGCGCATATTTTTCCTATACCATGCTGCAGGCGACGGACCAGTTCTGGCTGTCGCTGATGGTCTGCCCCCTTCTGCTGTTTGCCCTCGGCGCCCTCATCGAGCGGTTCCTGCTGCGACGCGTCCACGCCCACGGGCACTTGCACGAACTGCTGCTCACCTTCGGCCTTGCGTATATTATTACGGAAGTGGTGAAGTGGGGTTGGGGCAACTACCCCCTGGCCGTGAACATCAGGGGTTTCCTGGGCGACACGGTCGAGATCATCGGCATCACCTACCCCGTCTATCGGATCTTCATCTTCGTCTGCGCCATCCTCGTGGGGATCGTGATGGCGCTCATCCTCTACAAGACCCGTCTCGGGATCATCCTGCGGGCGGCCGTCAACGACGGCGAGATGGTAAACGCACTGGGCGTCAACGTCCCCCGGGTCTTCACCGGCGTCTTTGCCTTCGGCGCGGCACTCTCCGGCTTTGCCGGCGTCATCGCGGGGCCGCTGCTCTCGACCTACCCGGGCATGGCCCACGAGATCCTCATCGACGCCTTCGTTGTGATCGTCGTCGGCGGCTTCGGGAGCCTCGGGGGCGCCGTGATCGCCTCGCTGCTCATCGGCGAGCTGCAGTCCTTCGGGGTGCTGCTCTTCCCGAAGCTCTCCCTGGCCCTGGTCTACCTGCTCATGGCCGCCGTCCTGATCATCAAGCCCTCCGGACTCTTTGGTGAAAAACAATGATGACCCAGAAAAACGCACCCTATCTCTTCATCGCAGTCCTCTTCGCCCTCGGGGCCGTGATGCCGATGCTGATCAAGCAGTACCACCTGAACATGCTGACGGAGATCATCGTGTTTGCCCTCTTTGCCGTCAGCTACAACCTCCTGCTCGGCTATGCGGGCCTGCTCTCCTTCGGGCACGCCATGTTTTTCGGCACCGGGGCCTTCACCGTCGCCGTGGCCCTGATTCACATCCCCGGGCTCTCCATGTGGAGCGCCATCGCGATGGCACTCGCCATGACGACGGCCGTCGGCTTCATCGCGGGGGGGCTGCTGCTGCGGCATAAGGGCTCCTACTTCGCGCTGCTCACCCTGGCCTTCAACGCGCTTTTCTATGCCGTGGCCACGAAGTGGCACACCGTCACGGGCGGCGATGACGGCCTGAGTGTCACGCGGCCCGACCTTGGCCTGGGGTTCACCACGATCAGCATGACGGGAATCGAGAGCTTTTACTACTTCACCCTCGTCATCGTCGGGGCGGCCATCGTGTTCTGCTGGTACTTCACGAAGACGGCCATGGGGCAGACGGTGCTGATGATGCGCGAAAACGAGGAGCGGATGAAGTTTCTCGGGTACAACACCAACATCAGCCGGCTCATTCTCTTCACCTTCACGGGGGCCGTGGCGGGGCTGGCCGGGGCATTCTACACGCTGCATTTCCAGTTCGTCTCCCAGTCGGCCATCAGCGTCGACATGACGACGACGGTGCTGCTCATGACCTTCGTGGGCGGGACGGGGACCTTCTGGGGGCCGATGCTGGGGGCACTCGTCTACATCATCCTCCAGAACTACCTGAGCGACATCACGGACCGCTGGCCCCTGTTCATGGGACTGATCTTCGTCTTCATGGTTCTCTTCATCCCCGGCGGGCTCTCGCAGATCATCCAGTCGATCAAAACCCTCTTTGCGGGAAAGCGCAACACGGGCAAACCGATCGCAGTCAAGGAAGCATCCTCATGAGCGAATACCTGCACATCAAGGACATCCACAAGGACTTCTCGGGTCTCAAGGTCCTCACCGGTGTCGATTTCACGGTGAGACAAAAGGAGCGTCACGCCGTCATCGGCCCCAACGGGGCGGGCAAGACGACGCTCTTCAACATCATCAGCGGGAAGTTCAAGGCCAGTTCAGGCGCGATCCTGTTCAAGGGCCGGGACATCTCCGGCAAACCCGCCCATGCCCTCAACCGCTCCGGGCTGTCGCGATCGTTCCAGATCACCAACGTGTTCCAGGAGCTTTCCGCCTTCGAAAACATCCGCTCCGGCGTGCGCTCCCGTTACGGGATGCGGTATCACTTCTTCCGCAGGCCCGATCACAATCGGGAAATCAACGAACGCACGCAAGCCCTCGTCGAGGAGGTCGGGCTGAAGGATGTCCTGCACATGCCCGTCAGCGGCCTGTCTTATGGCCAGCAGCGGGCCCTGGAGATCGGCATCACCCTGTCGACAGAGCCCGAATTGATCCTGCTGGACGAGCCCACGGCGGGAATGACGCGCGAGGAGACGGGCCAGGCCATCCGGATGATCGACCGGGTTACGGCGGGCCGAACGCTGATCATCATCGAACACGACATGGACGTGGTGTTCTCGCTTGCCGACACGATTTCGGTCCTTCACTACGGCACGATCCTCGTCTCGGGCAAGCCCGACGAGATCCGCAACGACCAGCGGGTGAAGGACGCCTACCTGGGGGACGGATAACCATGCTAGAGGTAAAAGACATCCACAGCTATTATGGAAAGAGTCACATCCTCCAGGGCGTCTCCATGACCCTGAACGAGGGTGAGCTGGTCTGCCTGCTCGGGCGAAATGGCGTCGGAAAGTCCACCACGCTCAAGAGCATCATGGGCCTCGTGAGGCCCCGCGAGGGAAGCATCCGCTTTCACGATCAGGAGCTGATCGGGAAGCAGCCCTACGAGATCGCCCGTCTCGGCGTCGGCTACGTCCCCGAGGACCGGCGGATCTTCCGGAGCCTCTCCGTCCACGAGAATCTCCTCATGGGCGTAAAGGGCTCGAAGGACGCCGCGAAAAACGCTGGCTGGACCGTCGAGAGAGTCTACGAAAAATTCCCCGGCCTCAAGGACCGGCGAGACAACAAGGGCGGCCACCTCTCCGGCGGGGAACAGCAGATGCTCACCGTGGCGAGGACCCTCATGGGAAACCCCAAGCTCATCCTCGTCGACGAGCCCACAGAGGGCCTTGCGCCCCTGATCGTGAAGGACGTGCTGGAGATGCTCGCCGCCGTGCGCAACTCGGGGGTAACGGTGCTCATGGTGGAGCAGAACTTCAAGGCCTCCATCAAGGTGGCCGACCGATTCTACATCATGGGCAAGGGGCAGATGGTCTTCGAGGGAGGCACGGGGGCCCTGCTGGCGGCGGAGGAAGTGCGAAAGAACTATCTGGAAGTGTAGGGTCCGGGACCCAGTGAAGAAGGGAATGAGTGCGGACGTGCATGAGTGAAGAGAAAAACACAAGACCTGACGGTCTAAGAACTGGGAGGTAAGGATTTATGAAGAAGATGTTAGGACTGGCGGTATTGTCCGTCCTGCTGATGCTGGCAGTGCCCGCAGCAGCGCAGGACACGATCAAGATCGGCGTAACGGAGCCCCTCTCCGGAACGTTCAAGGACATCGGCGAGCGTTATCTCGAGGGAGTCGTGTACGCCGCCAAGGTGATCAATGAAAGCGGCGGACTGCTCGGCAAGAAGGTGGAAGTCATCCCCATCGACTCGGAGCTCAAGCCCGATGTGGCCACGCGCAAGGCTCAGAACCTGATCCTGAAGGACGGCGTGAAGTTCTTCTGCGGCGGCACGGGCAGCTCCGTCGGGGCGGCCATGGCCCAGCTTGCAGAAAAGCAGAACGTGATCATGTTCACCTACGGCATGGACGCCTCCAGTATGACCGGCGAGAAGTGCAACAAGAACTTCTTCCGGCCCGGCGGGAGCACCGACGGCCGTTCCTTCGCGCTGGCGCAGCTCATCGTGAAGAAAGGCTACAAGAAGGTCGGTATCATCGCCCAGGACTACTCCTTTGGCAAGGAAGCCGTCGCAGCATTCAAGAAGAAGATTGCCCAGCTCAGCCCCTCGACGAATATCGTGGCCGAGCTATACCATCCCGCCGGCACGAAGGATTTCGCCCCCTACGCGAGCCAGCTGATCGCAGCCAAGCCCGACGTCATCTTCACGCCCAATTGGGGCAATGACCTGACGCTTCTCTTGAAGCAGGGCAGGCCCATGGGTCTGAAGCAGAAGGTGTTCTCCTACTACATCAACGACGAGGTCATGATCCAATCCCTCGGTGACGACAAGCTCATCATCGGCGACATGGGTGCAGAGGTCTACGTGCTCTCCATCCCCAACAAGAAGAACCAGGAATTCATCGCAAAATTCAAGAAAGACAAGGGGTACTACCCGACGTGGCTCCGCGGCAAGTCCTACATGGCCACGATGTTCTGGGCCGAGGCGGTGAAGAAGGCCGGTACGACCGATGTGGCCGCCGTTATCAAGGCCTGGGAAGGCCTCTCCTACGATGGCATCGCCGGCACCTGGACCATGCGGGCCTGCGATCACCAGGCGCAGACCCCCTATTGGGTCGTCGAGATCGTGAAAAACAACAAGTTCTTCAAGGAGCACGCCTTCGAGGGGCCCGCCACGATGATCCCCGCAAAGGACGTCGAGGTGCCCTGTGAGCAGACCGGCTGCAAGATGAAGTAGCCGTTGCCGTTTCCGCCGGGGCAGGGGCTCGAGGGTGCCCCTGCCCCGGCTATCCACTATTCGACATTGCAGCGTTATCAGGATTTTCTATGGCAACTATGATCACCGGGGGGGCCGGTTTTATCGGCGCCTGCCTTGCAAAGATTCTCATCGACGAAGGGGAGCGGCCTGTCCTCTTTGACATCGCACCGGTTCAGGGGCCGCTTTCGGAGCACAGCGATCACTTCGTTTTCGAACGGGGAAGCCTTGCGCACCTTCCCGTCCTGATGGATTGCGTCGAGCGGCATGGTGTCGACCGCATTTTTCACCTTGGGGGGATGCTCTCCCTGCCGTCGGAACAGAATCCGTCGGCCGCCTTTGACGCCAACGCTGTCGGCACCTGGAACGTGCTGGAGGCAGCCCGGATAAAAAAAATGAAGCAGGTGGTCTACGGCAGCACGATTGCCACCTACAGCAAGGACATTCCGGGGGATACGATCAACGACTGCACGATCCAGCGTCCGACGAGCTTCTATGGCATCACGAAAACCTTCGGCGAACTGCTGGGCCGGTGGTATCACCGGCGCTTCGGCCTCGACTTCCGGGGTGTGCGCCTGCCCTCCATTGTGGGGCCCGGCGCAAGAACGGCGCACATGTCGATCTACAACGCCTGGGCGATTGAATATTCCCTCAAAGGACTCCCCTACGAGATCAACTGCGAGCCGGGGACACGCTGTCCGGCTCTCTACTACAAGGATGCCGCCATGGCCCTCAGGATGCTCTCTGCGGCCGATCCATCCCGGATCGAGACGAGGATCTACAACATCGCCGGGATCACGCCGCCTTACTCCGCCGGCGAGCTGGCGGAAGTCATCGAAAATCGAATCCCCGGCGCAAAACTCTCCTTCAATCCGGACCCTGTCGTCGTGGGACTTCTCCGCGAACTCGGAACCCTGAAGATCAGCGATGAGTGCGCCCGGAAAGAGTGGGGCTGGCAGCTTGCCTATCCTCTCGTCAAGCTTGTCGAAGACTTTATCCGGGAATTCGAACAGAACAGAAAATTCTATGTGTAGAAAGGCAAGCGGAAGATTGTCATGAACAAGAGAATCGTTACCGCCGCACTGACCGGCGCCATCCACACCCCAAGCATGTCACCGTACCTGCCGGTGACCCCGAAGCAGCTGATCGACGAAGCCATCCGTTCTTACGAAGCGGGGGCCGCCGTCGTGCACATTCACGTAAGGGATCCCGAAACGGGCATGCCGAACGCCGACCAGAACATCTACCGGGAGATTGCGGCGGCCGTCAGGAAACGCTGCAACGTCGTCATGTGCTTCACCACCGGCGGGAAACTCGGTGAACCCGTTGAGAACCGGGTCCGGGTCGCCTCGAATCTCAAGCCGGAGCTGACCTCCCTCAACGCAGGCTCGCTCAACTTCGCCCTGTTCCACATCAAGGACCAGGTCAAGGAGTTCAAGTACGACTGGGAGGAGGCGTATCTCGATCTGACGGAGGACTTCATCTTCCCGAACACCTTCAAGACCATGCGGCAGTACCTGGAGATCATCTACGCCAACGGGGCAAAGCCGGAGTTCGAGATCTACGATGTGGGGATGATCAACAACCTTGCCTTCCTGCTCCAGAAGGGAACCGCAAAAAAACCTGTCTACCTCCAGTTCGTCATGGGCATCCTGGGCGGAATCCCGGCGACCCTGGAACACCTGGTCTACCTGGTGGAAACGGCCCGCAAGCAGATCGGCGACTTCCAGTTCTCCGTATGCGCAGCCGGCCGTGCGCAGATCCCCATGTGCACCGGATCCCTTTTGATGGGGGGGCATGCCCGCGTGGGTCTCGAGGACAGCCTGTACCTTGAAAAAGGTGTCCTCGCAAAAAGCAGTGCCGAACAGGTTGCCAAGATCATCCGCATCGTTCGCGAACTGGGCAATGAACCGGCCACCCCCGACGAGGCAAGGCAGATCCTGGGATTGAAGGGGCTGGACAAGGTTAGCTTCTAAACCCGGCCGCAGGGCGCAAAACGGGTACGAGAGACGTTTTCCGTTTTCCTTGCTGTGATTTTATGGTATATCGCTCCCGGGCTGAGGGGACTAAATTACCCAGGAAGGAGAAGGTGCCATGCCCGAAGATCCCGATATCCGATTGTCCGACGCGGACACGGATGAGGTCTATTCACCGGAGCGGAAACGGATGGGGCCGGACAAGAAAAAGGTCGGCTTCTTCGTCGCCGTCGGAGCCGTTGTCTTTGCCGTCTTCGGGGGCATTTACCTGATGATGGGAAGCGGAGGAGGAATCTCCAGAGAGGAGGCCCGGCTTCTCGGGATGAAGCTCAGCTCCCTGGAGCAGAAGGTCGTGGTCCTGGAAAAACAGCAGGCAGAGCTGCAGGCAAGAATCCCGGCCGAAGGAACCGAGTCGGTCTCGTCCCTGGCCGGCAAAATCGATACGCTTGCCCAGCGCGTAGAGACCCTGGAGAAAAAGCCCGTCGCCGTCGTGCCGGAGAAGCCGAAGCCCGCCCAGGTGGAAAAAGCAGCGGCAGCAGCGCCGTCGGCCAAAAAGATCCACACCGTCCAGAAGGGCGATACAGTCTACCGAATCAGTAAAAAATACGGGATCACGCCGGCAGAGCTCCGTAAGCTCAACAAGCTCGGCGAAGAGGATCCGGTCCATCCTGGCCAGAAACTCGTCGTCTCGAAATAACCGAAAGAAGGGGATACAGGAAAATCCTTGACCTTACGCCGGAATTTCCCTATAAAGCAGATTCTCCTGAAGGGGAGTAGCTAGCGAGGCAATGGTCAACATACTGGCGGAAACGCCTGGCCTTGCCGTTGGTGAATACCAATTAGCGAGACCTTCGGTGTGACGAATTGTCATACCGGGTCTCGCTTTTTTATGCACTGGAAAGGAAAATCTCATGACTGCTTTTCTCGCCTCCCTCGCGTTCGTCGTCCTGGCCGAGATGGGGGACAAGACGCAACTGCTGGCCATGGCATTCGCCACACGCTATAAGGCTTCGACCGTCATGTGGGGTGTTTTCGTGGCAACGATCTTCAACCATCTCCTCGCGGTGCTCGCCGGGAATTACATGACAACTCTCGTGCCCATCCGCTACATCCAGATCGCCGCCGCGGTGTCGTTCATTCTCTTCGGTCTCTGGACGATCCGGGGAGACGAACTCGCCGGCGAAGACAAGCGATTCCACTTCAGCCCATTCTGGACGGTCGCCGTCGCTTTTTTCATCGCCGAGATGGGCGACAAGACCCAGCTTGCCACGATAGCGCTGGCGGCAAAATACCAGTCGGTGCTGCCCGTCTTGACAGGAACCACGCTGGGCATGCTGATCGCCGATGCCATCGGAATCGGCATCGGGATTGTGATGGGGAAAAAGATACCGGAAAGGGCCGTCAAATGGGTCGCGGCAATCATCTTCATTCTCTTCGGGTTCTGGGGCCTCTACGAATATCTGCCGGAGGATGTTCTCTCCATGCCGACTGCCGTTCTGGGAATCGTTGCCGTTGCCCTGGCGGCTTGCCGGCTCGGGTGGAGCGACATCCGGGGAC
The DNA here is from genome assembly GCA_964628025.1 of uncultured Syntrophaceae bacterium. Lineage (GTDB taxonomy): Bacteria > Desulfobacterota > Syntrophia > Syntrophales > UBA2192 > UBA2192. Next base: position 29,940 of record CAZVLL010000012.1, on the reverse strand, counting down.
TGACGGGACGAACCGGGCAGCGGATGGAGCGTTAACGCGGCGATGACATGCGGGCGTAGAACCATCGCTTCGCCAGCTCCGCCGCCAGCACGTAGAGCAGCACGATTGCGCCCATGAGGGCAATGAACGGAAGCGGAATCGGAATGAATTCGAAAAGGGAGCCCAGCGGGGTGAAGGGCAGGAGCACCGCGGCAGCGCTTACGGTCAGCGTGGCCATGAAAAGCAGTCGCCCCGGCAGGCTCCGGAAAAAGGGCTTGCGGGTCCGGATCACGAGCACGATCATCGAGGCCGAAACGACGGATTCCATGAACCACCCCGTCCGGAAGAGTTCCGGCGTGGCTTCGAGGATGAACAGAAGAACGCCAAACGTCAGATAGTCGAAGACCGAGCTGAGGACGCCGAAGACGATCATAAAGTTTCGGATAAACCGGATGTCCCAGCGCTGCGGCCGCTCGACAAGCTCGCTATCCACACTGTCCGTGGAGCTGGTCATCTCGGGAAAATCCGTCATCAGGTTCGTCAGCAGGATCTGTTTGGGCAACAGCGGCAAAAAGGAAAGAAAAAGCGAGGCGCCTGCCATGCTGAACATGTTGCCGAAATTGGCGCTCGTGGCCATGAAAACGTACTTCATCGTATTGGCAAACGTCTTTCGCCCCTCGCGCACGCCGTCGATGAGAATGTCGAGGCTGCGGTCCAGAAGAACGATATCGGCGGCCTCCTTGGCCACGTCCACGGCGCTTTCGACGGAGATGCTTACATCGGCGGCATGCAGTGCCGAGGCGTCGTTGATCCCGTCACCCATGTAGCCGACGACGTTTCCCGCCTTCTTCAGGGCGCGGATGATTCGCTCCTTCTGGTTCGGCTCGATCTCCGCGAAGATCTGCACATCCACCAGCCGCCGTACCAGGGCCTCATCGCTCATCGTTCGCAGATCGAGGCCCGTCACCACCTTCGAGCCGTCAAGCCCCACCTGCCGTCCGATGGAGGCGGCGACAATCCCGTTGTCGCCCGTAATGATTTTCAGGCTGACCCCGAGATCCCTGAGTTTCCTGATCGTATCGGCCATGCCTGCCCGGGGAGGGTCCTCAAAGACAAGAAACCCGAGGAAGGTCATGGCTTCTTCGCTTTCCTTCCCGATGACGGCTTCGTCCAGTTCGCGGACAGCCACGCCCAGCACCCGCAATCCCTGCCGGCTCAAATCCTGATAGCGCTCCTCCATCTTTGCGCGGACGGCCTGCATGTCAACGGAGAGCCCACCTGAAGATTCGGCCGTCGAGCAGACCTCGAGCACGTGCCCGAAGGCACCCTTCGTGATCATCAGATGCCTGCCGTCCTTTGCAACGAGGATGCTCAGGCGTTTGCGCACAAAGTCGTAGGGAACTTCATCGAGCTTCTCGGTTCCGGCGATGTCAAATCGGCCGGCAGAACGGACGGCATCGTCGATGGGATTGGGGAAACCTGTCTCGAAGGAGGAGTTGAGCCAGCCGTGCAGCAGAACCCGCTCGCTGCGTTTGCCGTCAATGTCCAGGGCGTCGTGGAGCCGCACGGTGCCCTCGGTGATTGTCCCTGTCTTGTCGGAGCAAAGGATGTTCATGCTGCCGAAGTTCTCGATGGAGGCGAGCCGCTTCACGATGACACGCTTTTCCGCCATCCGTCTGGCCCCATGAGAGAGGTTCACGGTAATGATCGCGGGAAGAAGCTGCGGCGTCAGCCCCACCGCAAGCGCCATGGCAAAGAGGAAGGAATCCATGACGGGCCGCTTGAGGTAGACGTTGAACCCGAAGATAAGAATGACGATGAAAAGGGTGATCTCCATGAGGAGAAAACCGAAACGTCGCACCCCGACTTCGAAGTCCGTCTCCGGCGGGCGGATCCGAAGCCGCTCCGAGATGCCGCCGAATTCGGTCCGGATCCCCGTCTTCACGACGAGGGCGCGGGCCGTGCCGCTCACCACGTGCGTTCCCATGAAAAGGGCATTGGTTCGTCCGGCCAGCGGCGTGTTTTCCGGGAAAACCCCGATCAACTTGTCAACGGGGAATGTTTCGCCCGTGAGGGTTGCTTCATCGACGAAGAGATCCTTCGATTCCAGGATCAGGCAGTCGCCGGGAATCGTGTTGCCGGCCCGCAGCAGGGTGACGTCGCCCGGCACCACGTCTTCGAGGAGAACCACCGTCTCGGCTTGATCGCGAAGCACCGTCGCCTTCACCTCGACGATCGCAAGAAGCTTCTCCATGGCATGGGCGGCCCCCCGTTCCTGCCAGAAACCGAGCAGTCCGCTAATCCCGACGATAATCAGGATGATGACGGCATCGGTGGCATCCCCGAGGAGGATGGACACGACGGCAGCAAAAACAAGAATCAGGATGATGGGGCTGGAAAACTGCGAGAGAAGCAGTGCGGGAATATCCGTCCGTTTCTTCGTCTCCAGGATATTTTTTCCGCCGGAAGCGAGACGACGAGCCGCTTCGCCGGCCGACAGGCCTTGCGCCGTGCTCTGAAGTGAACGAATCAGATCCGGAGACGATACGGCCCAGAATCGGTCGGGGGCATCCACGATCTGTGGCATTCGATTTGCCTTGCGGTCTTGCGAGGAATCACCGGGTCACTTTTTCAGCATGAGATAGACGGTGCCTTCGCTTTTCTCCTGGCTGATGATGATCGGCTGGTTTTCAATGGTACAGGGAAGCTGGATGTCGTGACAGAAGTCCCGTCTCAGGCCCGCCCCCCTGATCTGCAGGCAGTTTCCTCCGATGGTGCACTCCATGTCATCGGGATCGACGCCCGGGATGGAGACGGCCACGACAATGGCCCCGACACCCGTCCACATTTTTACCTTTACGGGAAGATCCTGCACGGCGCCGGCGCGCTCAGCTCCATCGGGCGGCACTGCTCGGAATTCTGTTTGTTCGTCTTTCCCGCGAAACACGTTTTCCCCTCGGATTGCAGCGAAGACGATCTGCACTTCTGTGCTTCCATACCAGCTTCAGGGCAAGGCCGCCATCGGGTGGCGACGGATTTCCATGCTCGAAATGTATGAGGGTACTCTAAGGGAGTCAGCGGGTGATCTTGTTGCGTGTGTTTTTCTTCTTTTTCCGGACTTCCGCCTTACGGGGCATGACAATTGTCACCTGGGTACCTGCCTTCGGGTCCGATTCGATTTGCATGATCCCATTGAAAGCCATCAGGCGTTCCCGGATGCTGAAGAGCCCGAATCCGCCGGCATCGCTGGGAGCCCCGAGAGCCTGCGGGTCGAACCCCGCCCCGTCGTCGTTCACTCTGACCAGAAGGGCCCCGTTATGTTCCTCGACCGTGACGTGGATATTCCGGGCACCGCTGTGCTTCACGGCATTGATCAAGAGTTCCCGGATCGCCTGGAAAATGAGGATTCTCATCTCCTGGCCGAGGTTCTCGAAGGCCCTCCGGATGTCGCAGTTGATCAGGATGTTGTGCTTGGCCATCAGTCGCTCCGCCAGCGCTTCGCAGGCTGCAGCCAGACCCATGTCGAAAAGCAGCGGGGGGCTGATGTCCGTCATCAGGGACCGGGTTTCCCGGATCGCCTTTGCCAGAAGATCGCCGATGTCACCCATCGCATTCCGGCCATACTCCTGCCCCCCGTCCGCCTGCAGGAAGTCGAGTCGCATTTTTGCCGCAGCGAGGGTTTGCGCCACCTCATCGTGGAGAAGCACCGCGATCCGCTTTCGCTCTTTCTCCTCTGCCAGGGAAAGCTCAGAAGCCAGCACGCGGAGGCGGTCGCGGCTTGCGATGAGATCCTCCGTGAGAGCCACCAGCTCTTCTGTCCTTTCGTGGACTTTCTCCTCGAGGTTCTCCTTCGCCTTGCGCAGTGCCTCCTCGATCTGCTTCCGCTCGGTGATGTCCTGCGTGGTCCCGAACCCGCCCAGCAGGGCGCCTTTATCGTCGACCTCCAGTATGGCCACTTCGCGGACCCACTTCACCCTGCCGTCGACAACGATGCGGTGCTCGATGTCATAGTGTTCACCCGACAGAGCGGCCATCCATCTCCTGTCAACGTATTCACGGTCATCGGGGTGAATGGTGGCCAGAAATGTTTCGTATGTCAGGGGGGTCCCCTTCAGAATTCCGAAAATCAGGTGGTTCTCGTCGGACCAGAGAAGCTCGTTTTTCTGCACGTTCATCCGCCAGCTCCCCGTCTGGGCCACGGATTGGGCGAGGCTGAGATCTTCGGTAGTTATTCGCAGGGCTCGCTCGACCCGCTTGCGGTCGGTAATGTCCAGGAAGACGGTGGCGAAATGACCCTGGGCGGGTCGATAGGCGAATACCTCGAAGTCTTTATTGAGCGCCGAGGAATGATTTTCGAAATGGACCGCCCTGCCCGTAAGGGCGACCTCGCCGTAGGTCTCAACCCAGTGCGGCTCAGTGCCGGGCATAACCTCGATGACGGTTTTCCCGACCACGTCCTGAGCCTTCAGGCCGGTTAAGCGCTCAAAGGCAGGGTTGACCTCCAGAAAACGATAGTCGACGGCTTTGCCCCAATCGTCCAGAATGATCTCATGAAGAGCAAAGCCTTCCGTCATCTCGCTGAAAAGGCTGCGGTAACGCTGCTCGCTCAGGCGCAAGGCTTCTTTTGCCGCCTTGCGCTCGGAGATGTCGCGGATAATGAATGTCGTAGCCTTGGTTCGACCCGTCCCGGTTGAATAAATGGACATGCCCGCGGGAAAGCTTCTTCCGTCCCGTCGTTGCAATGTCATCTCGGTCCGGGTGGTCTCGTCTTTCGCCATGGCATCGCGCAGGGTCCCGCGGGCTTCCGGCGGGACGAACTGCTCCGGCAGATCCAGACCGGCCGCGTCCTCGGCCGAGAACCCGAAGCAGGCTTCGGCCGCCGGGTTCCACAGAAAGACCTTCCCCGCCGTATCAACGGAGATGATGGCGCTTGCGGAGGCATCTACGAGCGCCCTGTACTGGCTCTCCGAACGCAGGAAGAACTCGGCGATGGCTTCCGCGATATCCAGGCCTTCCCGTCGTGCCTCCCGGACGAGGATCATGGCGGCAAGAAAGAAGTAGATATTGCCCAGATACTGCGCGAATCGGCCTGTCCAGCTCAGAATGCTGCCCGGGGTCGCAAGAGTAACCCCCAAAAGACCGAGCGCAATGAGAGCAAGCCCGAAACCGTACACCCGCAGAAAAAAAATCCGCATCTTTCTGAATTCGTAATCCACGAGAAGGGCACTAAACGAAAAAATGAGAATGGAAACGGTAAGCACAAGCAGGCGGATGTGCGTGATTTCGCCTCCCGGCACTACGAAGGGCGGGAGTATCTCACCCTCAATCGCCGCCCAGGTGAGGCCCATCAAGACCAGGACGCCCCCGTAGCTTCGTGCGACCGAAAACACCCTGACCGGCAGGCTTCCCCTCGGAACACCCAGCCAGAGACGCTGCAGACACCCCATGAAGTGAAGGACCGCGGCACAGAGGACTCCCAGGTTATGAATCGTCACCGCGTGATTCAGCCCATCGATTTCAAGAACGTGAAGGCTGGCGATCAGGCTGGTGATCCCGAAGACCAGGACAGCGCTTCCCGCGAAGAGGATTCGGTCAAACCCGCTGGCCAGATAAGCCCGAAGGGCCATAGCGGCGACCCACAGGGAGACCGGTGTCACAAAAAGAATGTTTATGGCCAAAAGCAGGTAGGGCGTTTCGTATGCGGTGGTCCGCATCGCCGGAACCAGATAGAAAACAAGGGAAAGAAGAGCCAGGGCATAGATCGGCACAGGGACGATCCTGCCCTTTCGTCTCATAAGCGAATCAAGCGTTTCGCAAGGACCGCTGTCCATATCGTCCCTCACTTCCCGGGATAAACCTCCGTGCAACCGACGCTCCTCCTACACCCCGGGTGTCTCGGCCATCAGCGGCTGTCGGTGGTATCACGTCACAGCTTTTCCCTGTTGTCAAGGGATGTTGTGCATGTTAAAGAAATGTCTGTGCCTGTGATCATCCATATGCTTAGGGAAAATTAAGACTTTTCGGCCAAGGGCTTCAGCCTCCAGCCGATGGTGAATCGGGCTCGAATTCCCTATTGAATATGAATACCCGGCCATCGAGCGCAAGACGCCGACCACCGATGCATGCCGAGGGGAGGCTTCATGATGTTACAGGGTTTGCGGAAATGTCCTGACCGGGGGTTCACGCTGGTGGAGCTCCTCGTCGTTATGGTCATCATCGGCCTCATCGCAGCCCTGGTAGGACCGAGACTGTTTCCCAAACTGGGCAAGGGAAAACAATCTGCCGCCAAGGCCCAGATCGAGCTCCTCGGGCAGGCACTGGACCAGCTCCGGCTCGACGTCGGGCGCTATCCCTCCACACAGGAGGGTCTCAACGCGCTCATGGTGAATCCCGGCATCGAGAAGTGGGAAGGCCCCTACCTGAAGAAGGAATTGCCCGTCGACCCCTGGGGACGGGCCTATCTCTACCAGCAGCCCGGAACACACGGCGAATACGACCTCTATTCCCTGGGCTCCGACGGGGCGCCGGGGGGAGAGGGCGAAGCGGCCGACGTAGCAAGCTGGAAATGACTTTCAACAACCCATTGCAAAGGAGGGGCTTCGTGACTACCAGTCCCCGTCGCACCCTGTTGATACTCATTGCTCCGATCGTGTCCGCATTGCTGATCTTCTGGACCGCGACCCCCGAAGCGGCGCCGCCTGGGCCGCCATCCGTTGCACCCTTGACGCCGGCCGCCCCGGCACAGGGTTCCTCGGTGCTCCCGCAGGTCCCTGCCGATGCGATCCCCTCGCAGACAGCACCGGAAAAGGCATCCGTTCCGCCTGCACCATCCCGGAATGCCGTCACGATGCCGCAGCAGCCTGGCGGGTCGGCTCAGGATAAAGCCCCCGGACCCATGCAACCCGGCGGAGCGCCGCTGCCGGTCCCGTCGACGACAATGCCGCAGCCGCCCGGCCCCGGCTCGACGGTTCTCGGGCAACCTCCCGGAAGTCCGGCAGGTATCCCCCCCGTGGCGCCACGGCGGGGCATGGTCAATCTGAACTTTGACGATGCCGACGTCTACACCATCATCCAGACCGTTTTCGGCGACGTGCTCAAGGTCAATTACGTCGTCGATGCCCGCGTCAAGGGCAGAGTTACCTTCCGCTCCGTGGCGCCCATCGCGGCCGAGAATGTGCTTCCCCTCATGGAGGTCATCTTCCGGCTCAACGGCATCGGCATCATCGAAGAGAACGGGCTTTACCGGATTATCCCCATCAGCGACATTTCCCGGGAGCCCTCGCCCGTGGGTCACGGAAGGGACCCCGCCAAGATTCTCGTCACCGGCAAGGCCCTGCTTCAGGTCGTTCCCGTCCAGTACATCACGTCCACGGAGCTGGTCAAGCTGATCCAGCCCTTCGTATCGGCCAATGCCGTACTGCTCGATGTCCCGAAGGGCAACCAGATCATTATCGCCGATACCGACGCCAACGTGAAGAGGCTTCTGCGGCTCATCGAAATTTTCGACAACGAACAGCTGAAAAAGCGGCCCCAGGTCTTTGTCCACCACGTCCAGAACGGTAAGGCGAAGGATATCGCCGGCCTGTTGCAGCAGGTTTACACGGGCGCCAAGAGCCAGCCTGTCGAAAGGGCGCCGGCAAGAACGACAACGACACCGTCAGCAGGTCAGCCAGCCACCGCTTCTCTCCCTCCCGCTCAGGCCCAGGTGATTTCCCCCCTGGGCGCTTCCACCAGCGGCGAAGCCCTCATCTCGGAGTCGACGAAGATCATTCCCGATGAGATCACCAACACGATCATCATCCTGTCGACGCCGGAGGAATACGACCAGATCAAGAAGACCATCGAGCGGATCGATATCGTGCCCCGGCAGGTCGTCATCGAGGGAATGATCGCCGCCGTAACCCTGAAGGACAATCTCAGCCTCGGCGTCGCGGCCATGTTCAAAGGCACCGTCGGGGGCCTTGACGTGAAGTTCGGCGTCAATCCGGGCGCACTCAGCGCCACCGATCCGGCAAAGCTGTCACAGACCGGGTTTACCTTTCTCGGCACCGATTCATCCGGAGAGGTTCGTGCGCTGATCACCGCGCTTGCCACGGACTCGAAAGCCAAGCTGCTGGCCACCCCTCACATCCTTGTCTCCGACAACCGGGAGGCAAAGATCCAGGTGGGCCAGGCAGTCCCCCTGGTGACCTCCCAGACCTACGGCACTCCAGGCGTCTCACCGGTGCAGACAATCCAGTATCGCGACATCGGTATCATCCTCAAGGTGAAGCCACGGGTCAATGAAGGCGGGCTTGTCTCCCTCGAAATCTACCAGGAAGTGTCAACCTTCGAGACGATCACCCTCGGGATTGCCGACAAGCAGATCATCATCAACAAGACGGACGCCACGACCAACGTGGTGGTCCAGAACAACCAGACCATCGTCATCGGCGGCCTGATCCGGGAAGACAAGACCAAGTCGGCCTCCGGCATCCCGTTCCTGTCCCGGATTCCGCTCATCGGCTGGGCCTTCGGGTCCTGGGATGACTCGGACAGCCGGCAGGAACTCATCATCCTGCTGACCCCGCGCGTCATCCGATCGGCCGAGGAGGCGGCATCGGTGACCTCAGGCTTCGTCGACAACATGTCCGAGACCAGCAAGGGAGGGATCCGGAAAGAGGAACTCATGCGGGAGAAAACGCCCAAATGAACACCATCTCCGTCCTGCAGCCGGAGGATCTCCCAAAGGTCCCCCTGGTCCTCAACGGTCTTTCGACCCGGTTCATCCGCGAAAACCGGGTCGTCCCGCTGGAGCTGCGAAACAATGTCCTGAAGGTTCTCATGGCGGACCCCGACGACCGGGGAGTTATCGATGCCCTGCGCATCGCGCTCGCGGCGGACGTCGTTATCTGCACCGGCGACGGGAAGATGATCGACGACTACCTGTCGCGCTTCTACGGACAGGAATCCCAGGACATCAACAAGCTCATCGAAAATATCGACGATAAAGGCCTCGATTTCATCCGGGACGAAGAAGAGGATATCGGGCACCTGAAGGACCTGGCATCGGAGGCGCCCATCATCAAGCTCGTCAACCTGCTGATCACCCGGGCCGTCGAGAGCCGGGCCAGCGACATTCACATTGAGCCCTTCGAAGACGAACTCCGGGTGCGTTACCGGATTGACGGCGTTCTTCACGACGTCGAATCGGCGCCGAAAAGGCTCCAGGCCGCTGTTGTCTCGCGGGTGAAGATCATGGCAAAGCTCAACATCGCCGAGCGGAGGCTCCCCCAGGACGGGCGCATCCGCCTGCGGGTGAGCGAAAAGGAAATCGACTTCCGGGTTTCCACCATTCCGGTCCTGTACGGCGAAAGCGTGGTGATGCGGATCCTGGACCGGGGCGAGGTGGTCATCGACCTCGACCGCCTCGGCTTCTCGCCCGGCACCCTGGCGCCCTTTGTGCAGCTCATCGCGAAACCCAACGGGATCCTCCTGGTCACGGGCCCGACGGGCAGCGGAAAAACTACGACGCTCTACGGCGCCCTCGCTCGGATTAACTCGCCAGACAGAAAGATCATCACCGTCGAGGACCCCGTCGAATACCAGCTCAAGGGCGTCAACCAGATCCAGGTCAAACCGCAGATCGGGCTTACCTTTGCCGGTGCCCTGCGCCACATCGTCAGGCAGGACCCCGACATCATCATGATCGGCGAGATCCGGGACCTCGAAACGGCGGAGATCGCCGTGCAGTCCGCCCTCACGGGACACCTGGTCTTCTCGACGCTTCACACCAACGATGCGCCCAGCTCCATCACGAGGCTGCTGGACATCGGTGTCGAGAATTTTCTGTTGTCGTCGACCGTCCGGGGAATCCTCGCCCAGAGGCTCGTGCGGGTCATCTGCCTGTCCTGCCGGGAGGAAGACCCTGACGAGGCCAGGCGCGCGGAGTTGCGACTGCTGGGCATCGAACCCGGGGCGACCCTCTACCGGGGCAGAGGATGCGAACGATGCGCCTTCACGGGATACTACGGGCGAAGCGGGATTTTCGAGCTTCTCGTTGTGGACGAGGCGGTCCGACGGCTGATCCTCAAGAACGCCGACTCCGCCGACATCCGCGAAGCGGCCCGTCAGGGCGGAATGAAGACGCTCCTCGAGGACGGGGCCGAGAAGGTAACGGCCGGCGTCACGACCCTGAGCGAGATTCTGAGAGTGACCCAGGAGGCATGAGGTGGCTGTATTTTCCTATCGCTCGACCACGCGGGACGGCGTTGTGGCCGACGGCGTCATCGAAGCCCCCGACGAAAAGGCGGCCGTGGAGCAGCTGCGCTCGAGCGGCCTCATCCCTCTGGAGGTAAAGGTGCCCCGGGAGGAATGGCGCCTGCCGGTAAGGCTGCGCTCCGGTCAGGGCGACCTGCTGTCCTTCACATCGGAGCTCTCGGCGCTTCTCGGTGCAGGGCTTCCCCTGGACCGCGGACTCGGAATCCTCTCGGAGATCTCCGAAAGCAAGGAAATGCGGGAAGTGACCCAATCAATCCTGAAATCCATCCGGGAGGGAAGCTCCTTCTCGGACGCCCTGCAGCGTCACCCGGGAGTCTTCCCCCGGCTCTATGTCAACCTGATTCGGGCGGGCGAGGCGGGCGGCGTTCTGGACGTGGTCCTCGACAAGCTTAACGAGTATCTCGAATCGACAAAGGAACTGCGGGATCAGGTCGTCTCGGCCATGATCTATCCAGCCATCCTGACCGTGACGGGCGCCGTTTCGATCGCCATTCTGCTTGCCTATGTTCTCCCCAAGTTCTCGGTGATCTTCGCCGAACTGGGAAGCTCGCTGCCGGTGCCCACAAAGGTTCTTCTCGCCGTGTCGGGAGGACTGCAGGCCTATGGATGGCTTCTTCTGCTGCTTGCGGCAGCGGGCGGGATCGCATTCCGGGGCTATCTGCGGACGGAGCAGGGACGCTACCGGTGGGATGCGATAAAGTTGCGCCTGATGGACGATCTGGTTCGGAAACTTGAAACGGCCCGGTTTTGCCGGACACTGGGCACGCTGCTGCGAAGCGGGGTACCCCTGCTGCAGGCCCTGGAAAACGCCCGCGACGTCATCGGCAACCGCGCGATCTCCGCGGCGATCCGGGACGTGAGCCGGGGAGCCAAGGAAGGCAAAGGAATCGCCGCCCCTCTCGCCGACGCAAAGGTCTTCCCCTCCCTCGCCCTGTCCATGATCAAGGTCGGCGAAGAGACAGGCAGGCTCGACGAAATGCTCCTCAAGGTGGCCGGAAGCTACGAAAAGAGCCTGAAGCAGGCCGTGAAGCGATTCATCAGCCTGCTGGAACCTGTCCTGATCCTGGTCATGGGCGTCCTCATTGGCTTCATCGTGGTCTCGATGCTGATGGCCGTTTTCAGCATCACCGAAGTGCCCTTCTGAGGGAAAAGGCAAGGCTGGAAGGCAATGCGCAGCATCAGGCAAGGCAGAGACAACGAGGGGTTCACGCTCTTGGAGGTCCTGTTGGTCCTCCTGTTGATCGTTCTCATCCTCGGTGTCGCGACACCCTTTTTCGCTGGCCGGCTGCCGTCGGCCCGGCTTGACGCGACAGGAAGGGAGATTTCGGCAGCGATGCGTTACACCAGGACCCTGGCCCGTACCGACAATGAGCGCAAGACGTTCACCGTCGATCTCGACGCCCGGCAATACGGGATCGGCGGCCTCGCGCAGCGCGACATTCCACCGGAAATAGGCGTCCGAGTCATTGACCCTGTTGAAGGGGAAGTCCTACGGGGGCGTTATACCATCCGGTTTTATGAGTCCGGTGCTGCCGGGGGCGGGTCGATACAGCTGACGAGCGGGCGCCGGAAGCTCGTGATCGAGACGGACCCCGTCATCGGGGCCGTGGTGATAAAATAGCGAACTCGGGATGCACCCTTCGACCGGCTCAGGGTGACAGATGGGGCTCAGGGCAAGGCCATTAACGAATGAGTAAATGGAACATCAAGCAGATGCTTGCCAGACACGACAGGGAAGAAGGGTTTACCCTGCTGGAGATCCTGGTCGCCCTTGCGCTGCTCGGGATTTCCATCGCGATGATCCTGCAACTCTTCGCGGCCGGCACGCGGGCGCTTTCGGCATCGGAGGATTATCTTTCCGCATCTCTTGCCGGAGAGGCGCGGCTGCGCCAGATCGTCGAAGCGGGATCCCTTGTCGAAGCCGCCTGGCAGGAGGTTGACAGCGAAGGCCACCGGATCGATGTGGCCGTCGTCGAGACGCTGAAGGACCGGACCGAGGGTCTGTCCGTCCGCGTTTTCGATATCAGCGTGATGCTTCATTGGAACTGGGGATCCAAAAACCGGCAGTTGACCCTGCGCACACTCAAGACTATCGACAAGGCCGTGCGGGGCGGAGAGGCCCCGCTGTCCGGCGCATAGTTGTGAGCCCCGGACCCCAAGGGCACGGAGTTATCGATGGAAGATTACCACGCCTCGCAAGGCTTGGCTCGTAATGACGAAAAGGGGTTCACCCTTCTGGAGATCCTCATCGCAGTCGTCCTGGTTCTGTCCGTTGTGCTCATCGCATCGGGAGCCCTGAGACTGGGGCAGCGCTCTGTCGCGTCGGGAGACAGGAAGGTCGAGCATCTCGAACGGATCCGCTCGACAGTCTCAGTGCTGGACGCCCAGATCCAGTCCATGCTGCCGTTGACCTACAGAGAGAACGATGCCGATCGGTATTATTTTCAGGGCGACTCCTCGACGCTCCGGCTCTCAACAAATCATTCTCTCTGGGGCGCGGAAAAGGGCTATGTCGTGGCCACGTACCGGGTCGAGAGAAACATCGACGGCAAAATGTCCCTGCGCCTGACGGAGCAGATTATCGGAACCGAGCAACTCCGGGAAACAAGGCTTCTCGATGGTCTCAATGAAATGTCCTTCTCCTATTTCCACAAAGGGCTCACGGCCGATACGGACCAGTGGGTCGAGGACTGGCAGGATGGAACGGATCTGCCCCGGAAAGTGCGTATCATCATGGCCTCGGGATCCTGGAGAAGGACAATCGAGGTGCCCCTGCGGTCGATGGGAAATCTGACGCCGACAGCATGGACACAATCGGGAGGGAAATCCTGATCATGGCGACGCAGGCGGACAACCATCATCGGAAAGGTCTCGCGGCCGAGAGAGGCATTGCGCTGATGCTGGTTCTCTGGGTCATGATCATCCTGATGGGCGTCGTCCTATCCTTCGCCGGCCAGACGCGGGGGGAAACGGCAGCAGCCCTGGCCTTTCGGACGGGACTGGAAAACAAGTTCCTCGCCGAAGCCGCGATGGAGAGAGGGATCATGGAGATCCAGTACCGGCGGGTAAACCGCGGCCAGACCGTGATCCTGGAGGGTCGCGAGGTCTGGCGAACGGACGGGACGCCTTACTATGAGCGGCTCGGCGAGGGGAACTACCGCGTCTCCATCCTCGATGAATCAGGGAAAATCAATATCAATGCCCTGACGGACGCCACGGGCATCGTCCTGAAAAACCTGCTGGCGCAGTCACAAGTTACGCCGGAGCAGGCGGATATTATCGTCGACTCCATCCTCGACTGGAAAGACGAAGACAACCTCCATCGGCTCAACGGCGCCGAGGACGAGTACTACGCATCGCTGCCGAACCCCTACAAGCCTCGAAACGCCCCCTTCGAGGCGTTGGAGGAGTTGCTGCTTGTCAGGGGAATGAGCGCAGACATCCTGTACGGCTCCGAGGGAAGGCAGGGGATCTACCCCTTCCTCACCATCGCGTCGAAGATCGACAAGGTAAATCTGGGAGCGGCGCCGAGACCGGTGCTCCTGGCCATCCCCGGGATGGCGGCCGACGCGGCCGACCGGATCGTCGAATACCGGAAGTCGGCGGAGATCCGGGGGCTCAATGACATCAGAGACCTCGTCGGCGGGGACTACGCGCTTATGGCGCCTTATGTGGGAACCGGAGAGTCCGCGACGTACTCGCTGACGGCCGTGGGATACCATGACAAGGAACAGAAGGGCCACATGATCACCGCCACCGTCACGTTTGAGACCTCACCGGGATATCGCATCCTGTCCTACAAAAGCCCTTCGGGGGTGAAGCCATGAACAGAACCGAGGTGTTGAACCGGGCCTCGTCCATGTTCGCCGCAGCATCGCGGGATGCCGAAAGGATAGGCAAGGCCCTCTGGAAAGTCCTCTCCATGAGTGCTGCCGACGACGCGTACTGGCCCGCCGGATACCTTTGCGCCGTGGTCGCCGAAGGCGGCCTTGACGTACTGTCCGCAACGAGGTCGATGGGTCGGACCCGCCTCGGCGGCCGGCGTTTTTACGCCCTCGAGGAGAGAAACATTCACCCGGCGCAGGCCCTGGCCGCCGATCTGAAACTGGCCATGACGGACCTCAAGGCGGCAGGGGCCGAGGTGATCCTGGTCGTGCCGGGGTCCTGGGTGATCACCCGAAGAACGGAGATGCCGCCGACCGTCGGCGAGCATCTGTCAAAAGTCGTCGGATACGAGCTGGACCGTCTGACCCCTCTGGCCACCGATGAGGCCTATTACGATTACGGCATCATCGGGCAGGATGCGGAAAAAATACGGCTGGCCGTGGCCGCCATGAGGATCGATCGAATCCATCCGTACCTGGACGCCCTGAAAGAGCGAGGCATTGAAGTTCGCAAGGTCGTCTCGGAACTCGATGCCCTGGGGTCGCTTTGCCGGGCCGCATACCGGACGGAATCCTGCGTCTTCGTGAAACCAACGGAGGAAGGATACGAAGGGGGACTTCTGGAAAACGGGGTACTCTCCCTCACCTTCTCGGGGGCCTTCCTGTCGAAGGATCTCCAGCGGAAGGCTCAGGACCTGACAACAGAGATACGGGGGTTGCTGGACAGGCATCTGCCGGGAGGGGATCCTCTGTGGATCATCGCGGCGCGCACCGAAGAGGCCGGGAAGGACCTGGCCGAGAGGATGGGCCGGCCGGTTAAAATCATACAAACGGATATTCTCCGGGACCGAATGGGCGAAACGCCCAAAGGAACCTCCCTGGCCGCTCTGGGGGGCATCGTGGCTATGGTCGCACCGGAAGCCCGGGGGATGAACCTACTGGAGCGCGGTGTTCACTCTGCGAAAAAGGTTCCTCTCGCCCTGACGGCAGTTCTCGTTCTGGCGCTGATGGCCGCGGGACTTTTTCTTCTCGTGTCACCGCTGCAGCTCGAAGAACGCCGGATCGCGGAAATCGAACGGCAGCTCGATCTGTACAAAGATGACGTCCGCAAGGCCGATGCAATCAAGCGGGAGGTGGAGGCCATCGAGACCGACATCGCGTCCATTTACCGTTTTAAAGAACAGCGACCGGTCTATCTGGAAATTCTCAGGGAGATGACGGCGATCATGCCGAAGAACACCTGGCTCTCGAGAGCTCGCATCACCGACGACTCCATGGACATCGAGGGATACTCCGCAACAGCAACGGAGATCCTGCCTCTTCTCGAGGCGTCTCCCTATTTCAAAAAGGTGGAGTTCGCGTCGCCTACGTTCCGCGACGCAAGACTCAATTCCGATCGTTTCACAATCCGCATGGAACTGGAAGGATTCAAGCGTGATGGACTGGAACCGAATAAAAAGCAGTAAGTTCCTAGTGGCGACCATCCCGGCGGTTGCCGTTCTGCTGGTGCTTGTGGTCTACCAGTACGGCTACCTCCGTCTGGAAGAAGAAATCGGACAGGCCACGGAGCTTACAGCGGTCAAGATGAAGACCCTCGAGAAATCGCTGACCCTTCTGGCCCGAAAGCCCGCCCTCGAGACGAAGCTGACCTCCCTGAAGGAGGCTCGCAGGGCCGAGGAGGTCAAGCTGATCCAGGGTCAGACCCCTTCCGTGGCGGCCGCCGCGCTGCAGAACAGCCTCTCGAGCATCATCACTGCCCGGGGAGGAACCATCGCCAGCGAGCGCAGCGAAAAGCCCGAGGACTACGGGAAACTCAAGATCATCAGCGTGACCGTCGACGCCGTCTTTCCGGACACGAAGGCCCTGGCGGAGACGCTTTACGCCATCGAGAACCAGACCCCTTTTCTTGTTGTACGGGAGATGGACTCAAGGCTCCGCAACTTCCGGGAACCGCGGGAGCTGACCGTAAAGCTCCGTGTCTCGGGGCTGACGGGAGGACGTTGACATGACCCGTGCGCGAAGGCTGGCAGGAAACCTCACCCTTCTGAACATCCTCCTTGCGGCGATGCTGCTTGGCACGATGATCTACTCCGCCTCTCTCTTTTTCAGCCTCGGGATCGACGTCGCGCCCGCCACCGTGGTCGAACCCGCCCCGGCAACAACAGGCGAGCCGGGCCTTGCTGCGAGCCGATCTCCCCTGGATTATGCCATGATCACGGAGCAGAATCTTTTCCACCCCGAACGAAAGATGCCCCCGGACAAAGCAGAAAAAGAGGTGCCGAGGCCCGACCTGGTCCTCTTCGGAACCCTGATCACGTCGGAGACAAGCATCGCTTACGTGGAAGATCGAAAGGCACCCTATTCGACGCCCGGCCGTGGCAAGCGGCAGATGGCCGTCAAAAAGGGTGAAACCGTGAGCGGCTATGTCCTGCAGGAGGTGGGACCGAACCAGATCGTCCTGACCAGAGGGGATGACCGCATCGTTGTCCCTCTCGATGCAAAAGACAGCCGACGCGCCGGAGAGGCCTCGGCGCAGCCTGCAGCAAGCCGACCCATGCCCGCCGTCCCGCCGCCCGCACCCTCTATCATGCCGGCCCCGCAGCAACCGGGGACCGCCGTGCAAACCCCGTTGAAGCCCGGGGCGACCGTACTTACTCAGCCTCCGGTCTCCACAGAGCAGAATCCCAATGTAGTACCTTCGAGAAGAGGACGCACCGCCCCCGCTTATCAGCTACGATGACGGGACTTCTCCGGGCCGCCGGTGTGTTTCTATCCGCCGCGTCAGCGATCCTCGAGGACAAAATCAGAAAAGACCATTTTACAGGATGACAAAGTAAAAACTTCGAGGAATTCACCAAGCTTGATTAAAGGAGACCCCGCCGAGATGAAACGCATCCGACCCTATCTCGTGTCCGTCCTGGCCTTCCTTGCGGGTGCAGTCATCATGTACGCCGTGAAGGCCGGACAGGATTCTCCGGCATCGCAGCCGCAGCCTGAGCGTGCTTCCGTGGCGACAGCCGAGCCCGTCCAGCCCCCTGCCGTCGCGGCGTCGGATGCCGTGGAGATCGAAGTCGAAAAGCAGCAGCGCGCAGGCATCCGGACCAGCTTGGCCGCCATGACGCCCTTGAAGAAGACGATCCGGGCGACGGGGCGTGTCGAGATCGACGATCGCAAGCTCACCACCGTGAATATCAAGTACGATGGTTGGGTCGAAAAGCTCCACGCCGACTACAACGGAAAGCTTGTCAAAAAAGGGGACCCCCTCGCCGACATCTTCAGCCCGGAGCTCGTCGCGATCCAGCTCGAGTACCTGAACCTTATCAAGTGGAAGAAAGACCCGAAATACAGCAGGCTTCAGCGCAACGTGGAATTCTCATGGGGCGATCGCTATGGCACGACGGGCCGGATGACCACATGGGATCAGGAGGCCGTCATGGATGTCGCCAAACAGAAATTCGGGCTGTGGGGCTTCACGGAGGCTGAGATCCGCAGACTCGATGAAACGAACGAGCCAACGCGGATTGTAACGGTTCGAAGCCCCGTCAGCGGCTACGTCTATCAGAAGCCTGCCTTCCGGGGAACCCGCGTCGCGCCGGGGGAAAAGCTCTTCGACATCGTTGATCTCTCTACGGTCTGGGTCCTGGCCGATCTCTACGAAAACGAGATCCCCCTCGTACAGGCAGGGCAGACCGCGAAGATCACTGTGAACGCACTACCCGGAGAAAGCTTTTCATCGAAAGTCGACTTCGTCTATCCCTTCCTCTCGGGACAGACCCGCACGTCGAGGGCGAGGTTTGTTATTTCCAACCGGGATCTGAAAATCAAGCCTCAAATGTTCGCAACCGTTGAAATCGAAGTGGACCTTGGCAATCGCCTGGCCATCCCCCGGGAGGCAATCCTCGAGACGGGCCGCAGGCAGATCGTCTATGTCGACCAGGGAGGCGGGTTTTTCCAGCCGAGGCCGGTGCGGATCGGCAGCCGCGGCGATACGTTGGTGGAGGTACTGGAGGGGCTGAAAGATGGCGAACGGGTGGCTTCCCGGGCTGTGTTCCTTATCGATTCGGAGGCAAAGCTCAGAGGAATCGGCCGGCCATGATTCGAAAGCTCATCGAGACAAGCGCAAGAAACCCGATCTTCGTCTTCCTCGTTGTAGTTCTTCTGTCGGGGTGGGGCATCTGGTCGCTGACCCGGATCCCGCTCGATGCCATCCCCGATCTGTCGGACACGCAGGTGATCATCTATACCGACTGGCCCGGCCGGAGCCCCGATCTCATCGAGAACCAGATCACCTACCCCATCAGCTCCACCCTGCTTGCCGCCCCGAAAGTGGAGGCTGTACGAGGTTTCTCCTTCCTGGGAAGCTCCTTCATCTACGTCATCTTCCAGGACGGCACCGACATCTACTGGGCCCGGAGCCGCGTCCTGGAATACCTCCAGGCTGTCCGCTCGAAGATCCCCGCCGAAGTGACCCCCGTACTGGGTCCCGATGCCTCCAGCGTGGGCTGGGGATTCTGCTATGCCCTCGTCGATGAGAGGGGAGAGCGGGATCTCTCGGAGCTGCGTTCGATCCAGGATTACAACCTGAAGCTCGCCCTGGAAAGCGTCCCCGGCGTGGCCCAGACGGCAAGCATCGGGGGCTTCGTCAAGCAATACCAGGTCGTCATTGATCCCAACCGCCTTTCGGCCTTCAACATCCCCATCAACAAGGTCTTCGAGGCTGTCCGCAAAAGCAACAGCGATATCGAGGGCCGCGTCATCGAGTTCTCGGGGGCCGAATACACCGTCCGCGGGCGAGGCTACATCCGGGCGCTCGAGGATCTGGAAGACATCCCTCTGGGAGCCGACAGCCGGGGGACACCGGTTACCCTGGGGAACGTGGCCCGGGTCCAGTTGGGCCCCGAGATCCGCCGCGGGGTCGCCGATCTTGACGGCCGGGGAGAGGTGGCCGGCGGAATCGTCGTCGTCCGTTTCGGTGAAAATGTTCTCGATGTTATCGAGCGCGTGAAGGAGCGACTCCGGACCGATATCGCCCCAAGCCTTCCCGAGGGAGTGCAGGTCGTTACGACCTATGACCGCTCCGATCTTATCCGGGATTCCATCGTGACCCTGCGCGACGAGATAATCAAGCTCGTCGTGGCCGTAAGCATCGTCTGCATTATCTTCTTGTACCACCTGCCCAGCGCTCTCGTGGTCCTGCTTACGCTGCCCGGCGCGATCCTCATCTCCTTTGTCTGGCTCTATCACCTCGGGATCACCGCCAATATCATGAGCTTGAGCGGCATTGCCATCTCTATCGGCGTCATGGTCGACGCCTCCATCGTCATGGTGGAGAACGCCCACAAGCGGCTCGAGGAGTGGGAAGCCCGGGGACGGCCCGGAAAGCGCTCCGACGTCATCGTGGGAGCCGCCAGGGAAGTGGGGCCCTCGCTCTTTTTTGCACTCATGGTCATCACCGTTGCCTTCCTGCCCGTCTTTACCCTTCAAGCCCAGGCCGGAAGGCTTTTCCGACCGCTCGCTTTCGCCAAGACCTTTGCCATGCTGGCGGCGTCGATGCTCGCCGTCACGCTCACGCCGGCTCTCATGACCCTCTTCATCCGAGGGCATGTCCGGCCCGAGCGGGAAAATCCCCTGAACCGGTTTCTCCAGAGGTTGTACGAGCCCGTGGTCCGATTCAGCCTGGCCTCACCGAAGAAAGTATTTGTGGCGGCAGGCCTGCTCATCGTCGTGACGGCATGGCCCGCCATCCGCATGGGCACGGAGTTCATGCCCCCGCTCTACGAGGGCTCTCTTTTCTACATGCCCGTAACGGTACCGGGACTCTCCATTTCCGAGGCCTCGAGGCTTTTGCAGATCCAGGATCGCATTCTCAAGGAGATCCCCGAGGTGAGCCAGGTCTTCGGAAAGGCGGGACGGGCGGAGACGGCCACTGATCCGGCGCCGCTGGAGATGTTCGAGACCGTCATCAACCTGAAACCCCGTTCCGAGTGGCGCGACGGGATGAACCTGGAGGAGCTTACCCGGGAGATGAATGAGGCCCTCACCATGCCCGGCGTGGCCAACGCCTTTACGATGCCCATCAAGGCCCGCATTGACATGCTCTCCACGGGTATCCGGACCCCGCTCGGGATCAAGATCCTGGGCCCGGACCTCGGGGAAATCGAGAAGATCGGTCTGGAACTAGAAAAACGGATCGGGGAAGTGCCCGGTGTGCGGTCCGTCTACGCCGAACGGGTGAACACGGGCTACTACCTCGACATCACCGTCAAGCGTAAGGAAGCGTCGCGCTACAACCTGACCGTCGACGACGTCAACAGCGTCGTCCAGGCCTCCGTAGGAGGGGTCAATGTGACAACGACCATCGAGGGCCGCGGTCGCTATCCCGTCAACATCCGATACGAAAGAGAACTTCGGGGGGAAATGGAGAACGTAGGCCGCGTACTCGTGCCCGTGGCCGTGGAAGGGACGCCGGCCGACGTTCCGGGGGCCGGCACGCAGGGCGCTACGACAATTGCCCAGGTCCCCCTGAGCAGCCTGGCCCGTATAGAAATCGTCGATGGCCCCACGCAGATCAAAAGCGAGCAGGGGCTTCCTGCAGCCTACGTCTACATCGATTTCAGCGGGACCGACGCAGGCTCCTTCATCGCGGGGGTGAAGGAACGCCTCGCTTCCCTGAAGATTCCCGAGGGCTATCGGCTGGAGTGGGGCGGCGAATACCAGTATATTGAGAAAACACGGAAACAGCTCTGGATCGTCATACCCGTGACGGTCCTGCTGATCGTGATCATCCTATTCCTCAACACGCGCTCAATGGCCCTGACGGCCATCGTCCTGCTTGCCGTTCCCTTCTCTCTCGTGGGCTCTTTCTGGCTCCTCTGGCTTCTCGACTACAATCTCAGCACGGCCATCTGGGTGGGACTCATCGCCCTGGCCGGTCTGGACGCGGAGACGGGCGTGGTCATGCTGCTCTACCTCGAGCTTGCCTGGAAACAGTGGCGGGAAGAGGGACGCCTGAAAACGGAGGCGGATCTGCGGGAGGCCGTTATGCACGGGGCTGTCAAGAGGCTCCGGCCCAAGATCATGACGGTGTGTACCATCCTTGCCGGCCTGATTCCTTTGCTGTTCAGTACCGGCATCGGGTCGGAAGTAATGAAGCGGGTCGCCGCACCCATGGTGGGAGGCGTCGTGACCTCAACCATCCTGGAGCTGGCCATCTACCCTGCTGTCTATTACCTCTGGAAGCGGCGGGAGCTATAACATCACCACGATGAAAGGTACTTCCGCCCTTCGAAGGTTTCCTCCAGACCGACTTTCCATGTACCTTCTTCCCTGTACATTTTCAGAATGGCAGGTTTTTCCGCTTTTTTGTATTGGATGTTTATCTCCGCTTTTTCGTTTTTAATGAAGCCGATATTCCACCTGCTCTGCTCCAATACCGTAGCGGGATCAAACGCGGTGAGATAACTCGCCCAGTATGTTTTCGCGATCAGGCCCCCTATCCCGAAATCGATATTGATCTGCTCTTTGGAATATTCCGTTCCGTCTTTGACGGCAGCTTTGTAGACAGTATCCACAATGTCCTTTTTCGAGGACGCCGTCAGGGAACTCCAGATAGCGGGATAATTCTTTTCCTTCATCGCCTTGAACAGGAATTCGGCGGAGGAAAGGACCTTGTTCTGTTCATCCTCCGGATCTTCCGCGGCAATGGAAGCGACGGAAAAAAAGGATGTCAGGCCGATAAAAAGAAATATTAGTATTGTCTTTTTCATCATAAATGATATCCGCATAAAAAAATCCACACCGCTTCATGCCTGAAGAGGTGTGGATTCATGTTCTGATCCTTGATGGTTTTCCTCTTAGTGATTCGTGGTCGAACTCGAACTCCCGGCCGCGATGCCGATTGCTATTGCGGCTGCGGCTGCCCCGACGGCAATGGCGATCGTCCCTGCTCCGACACCGGTCGTTGCGGCGGCACCGGCTACGGATCCGCCCGCGGCGATAGCGCCCGCTGCTGCTGTGGCCCCTGCCACCTGTGGAGCTGTGGCACCAGTGGTGATCCCGACGGTGTTCATACCCGCGGCCAGCGCTCCGGGCTCTCCAACGAGAAAGCCGCCGCCAAGGGAGGTCGGTATGGGAATGGATACCTCGGTCGCCGAAACAAACGCTGCCTGCTTAATGGCGACACCGGGCTGTGATGCCAGTGCTTTCAGCTGCGCTGATGTCATGCTGACCTTCGCTCCATTCGCTAGGGTCATGACGGGAACAGCGGCTTGAGCGAAGACGTGGCATGGAATGATAATGTTCATGACAAAAAGGATAAGAATGGCAATCGAACACTTCTTCATTTTCGTACGCCCCCCTTACATTCTCATTCGCACACTCGTAAAAATGACCCTGTTAGTAGAAAAGGCCAACATACTACTTAAGTCGTATATCGTATGGTATCGATTATCCTACTATTTCCGCAAAAGTCAAGGGCTCGTGAAGAAGAATACCCCTTATTTTTGGCTTCGAAAAACCCGAGGCCCGTCTCAGGGTATTATCTCGCACGATCCGTTCCAGCACTTGCAAAATGGTCATTGCAGGAAAGTATTTTGTCATTCCGTGCGTGACACGGAATCCATATAAATACTGGATCCCCGCTCCCCGCCTTCGCGAGGACAGGCTGCGCGGGGATGACACTTCCCTAGAACAGATTGATGGTCACGCCGGCGATAACCGCGATCTGCATGAGAATCTGGGTGATATCCTTGAGCTCTCTCAGCCAGGCGATGCGCTCGATTTTTTCGGGAACAACGATGACATCCCCGGGCTCGATCTGCCTGACCTCATCGCCGAAAGCCGCCAGTTCCCACCGGGTCCGGGAACCGTTCCAGTCCATGAATCCCATCGAAATTTTGCGGGCGCTTCCATCGGCTTTCAGGACAAACGTATTCTCTTTGTCGGCATATCGCGAATACCCGCCCATGGCATTGATATAGTCCTCATAGTTCATCTTTTCCGAATAGATATAAGTCCCCTGGGCCATCACGGCGCCCACCACGTTCACGGTGCTGTTCTTCTCCGGAATCAGGAGGCTGTCGCCGTTTTCGAGTTCGACATCGAACTCGCTTCCCTTCAGGATTCTCAAATGAGCCAGCTTGATGGTCATCCTGCCGGTGGCCTTGACCTTCCTCATGGCCTCTATCAGTTTTGCTTTTTGTTCCAGTTCAACCTTTTTTGCCGCAATCTCCTCGGAGGACACGGAGGTAGATATCTGGACGGCGCTTTCCGACAGCAACTCCCTTTCCATCCTCAAGGTCATTTCCTCGAGGCTTTTCTGTTGAAGCAGCTTCACCCTCTCCCGTGTGAAATAGGCCCCCCGGAGATAGGCTTTATCCGTATAACCCCCGGCACGCTCGAGAAGAGATGACAGTCTCTCTCCCTTTTTTATCGTGTAGTTCCCTGAAAATTTTACCTCTCCCGAGACGGCGGCAAATTTCACCTCACGCCATTCCGGGATCCGTTTCACGAACAGCCTGTCGTATGGCATCAAAGAGACATTGTGGGCCGGATCTCCTTCCATCGCCTTATTCAGGTTGACATTCTTCTGCACTACCTTGCCCGCCTTGCCCGACTCGACAGGCAGGGACGTGATTTCCGCTTCGTCGAGGTAGGCGGACTCCAGGGCATTGCCGGCCTTGAAAACCAGGTCCCTCACCGTCATCTTCTCGGTGTACTGATAGGCTCCGGGCTTTGTGACCTCTCCGTCAATGCTGATGCTCTTCTTGGCGACGTTTTCCCAGATGGAATGGATAACGATCCGGTCATCATCCTGGAGGATCAGGTTTTCTGTTGGATTCTCGGCTATGGCCTTTTCGACATTGAAATAGACTGTCGTGTATTCCTTTTGCGCATTCACACGGACAATTTCGCCCATCGCCAGGGAGGAATTGTTCGTCAACCCCCCCGCCTTCAGGATGGCGTCCTTTATTTTCATGTTTCCCGAAAGTTCGATGTAGCACTGCCTCTTCAGGTTGTTTTCAATCTCCTGCAGTCTCTCCGCGAGATCAAATCTTCCCATTTTCTGCAAGTCGCTTTGCACCGCCCGGAGCTCGCCGGTGGTGAGGCGGCCGCCTGCCATTTCTTCCTTGATTTCCCTCACCTTCGACAGCAGATAGTACTTTTCCCCCTTTTTCAGATCCTCTTCGATTGCGGTGAGTTTCTTCAGGTTATCGTCAGACTTCTCCCCGTTGCGCCGCCCTCCGGCCTCGGCTTTCGCCTCTTTTGTATTCCCGCAATCCCCCCTGATCTCGCCCTCGATGACCACAAAGGGCTTCTCCTTGAAAAACCACCGGCTGAAGACAAAGACCTGGTCTTTCGGCCTCAATTCGAAATTGCTGGCCGGGTCATCCTGCAGCAGAAGTTTCCCCAGGTTAAAGGGGATCAGGACTGTCTCCTGTCCAGGCGGATTCAACCGTTTGATCAGGGCATAGTCAAAATAGGTTTCCTTCAGAAGGTCTTCGGGATCCTTGATCAGGTCCTTCATCTTCATGCCCGGCTTGAAGGCATATTTCCCGGGACGCTTTACATTTCCGCTGAGGTACACGGCATTTTCATCGGCCTCGACGATGAAAAATATCTTCACGAGATCAGCATCCTGAAGCATGAAATGCTTGACCCGGTCCAGGGTCTTGTCATTGATGTCAATGACGACCTGTCTTTCATTCTTCAAAATCCTCTCGACCTGGATCTGCTGCGTGTAGGCGCTGGGAATGATCCCTCCAGACAGTTCGATGAGATGCCCGAGATCAAAGACATCCTTGAATTCATAAATGGCAGGCCTTTTGACATTCCCGGCGATGCCGACAAGTGGTCCCGCAACGGGCATAAAAACAACATCCCCGGCCTGGAGAACCAGATCCCTGGACTTGTCGCCCTTCAGAAACAGATCGTAAAGATCGAAGGTCGTGATGACCTTGTCCTTTCTTTTCACCTGCACCTTCCGCATGGACCCGATCTCCGAGGGGCCCCCGGCCATCAGCAGGGCGTCGGTCACCGTCGCCAGAGACCCGATGGTGTACGAACCGGGCCTGCGCACATCCCCCAGTACAAAGATCGGGATGGTCCGTATGGACCCAACCGAGATGTCGATATTCGTCCCGACCATCTGTTCCGCCTGCTGGATCAGAAACTTCGACATCTGCTCGAAGGTCATCCCCGCGACGAGGAGCGGTCCAACCTGGGGAATCGTTATTTTCCCGTCCCGGTCGACGGTGAGGTTATACTGGGCATTCACGCGCCCCCACAGAAAAAGACGGATTTCGTCCCCCGGCCCGATGACATAGTTCAGCGGAACGGGGATATCCTTCCTGTCTGTTGCGATCTGGACGGAAGCCTTTCGGAAGAAATCATAGCCGAAGGGCTTCAGATCAAGGGGGATCTCCTGGTACTTCCCAGTCTGCCTCGATCGGTCAAAGAGGGTTTTTTCGCGGACAGTTTCAACGATGACCGGCTCCTGCGCTTTCACAGGTTCTACCCTTACCGTGGTTTTTTCTTTCTTCTCCAGAAGTTCCTTTCCCTTGATGATATCTTCCGGCGTCAGCCCCTGCAGCTCCGGCCGTATCTTGAGGGCGTTCATGGCCTCCGGCGTCAGCACTCCCCCCGTCTTGGCCAGCTCCGCCTCGATGGCCCTCTGCTGCTCGGGGGTCAATTTTTTGTATGCCTCGGTCTGCTGCGGAGTCAACGGCTGCAACTGGATCGTCTGGGCCTCGGAAACGCCGGTCTGCAGGCAGAGAAAGCCGCCCAGGATAAAAATCAGGGCAAAGCATATTATTGCGCATCGTCTTTCAGCTGACACGGGAACCTCCTGAAGGCTGCATCTTGCGTTTCGCCAGGTATTCCTTGAAGAAGGCGACAAAGACACCCAAAAAGAGTGAGACCATGAGGGCAAGAACGACCATCTGTGTACGTTTCGGTTTTATTTTCTGGTCGGGTACAATGGGCGGATCGAGGACTTTGAAGGCAAAGTTTTCTTTCACCTCCGCCATCATGATCGTCTCGATCTGTTGCGCCACCAGATTGTATATCTTCTGCTTGATGATGAAATCCGAATTTTTCGCGATCTGGTCCTCGAGATACTCCTTATTGAGCTTTGCGACCCTTTTCGATTCGCCTGTCATGTGATCGTTCAACGCGTCGAGAAGCTGCGAGGCCATCCCGGCCGCTTTTTCCGGGTCGTGATAGTCGACCGTGATGGTTATCGTGTTTTCCTTGACGTTCTGCCGCACGTTCACAACATTTCCTAATTCCCTCAATCCATCCTGGATGTCGGGGGAACCGCCTTCTTTTTTCCGGGCTTTCGGATCCTGGGGAATGACAGCGTTAACGATGCTGCTGAACAGAACGAGAGGGTTCAGAGAGGTCCCCTTTTTCCATTCTTTCTTTTCC
This sequence comes from uncultured Syntrophaceae bacterium, assembly GCA_964628025.1. Classification (GTDB taxonomy): domain Bacteria; phylum Desulfobacterota; class Syntrophia; order Syntrophales; family UBA2192; genus UBA2192. The sequence continues at coordinate 3,391 of CAZVLL010000012.1, read as the reverse complement.
GCATCCCAGTCCTCGTGAAAAAGGACCGGCAGGAGATTGTTCTTTTCAATCATCTTTGTCCTGACGATATTGGAGTTCAGGAGATTCACCAGTTCGGCGAGAGATGCTGCCCCCGGCACGGGCAACGCCGTCAGTCCCGGAAGTCCTCCCAATTGCTGGGCCAGGACGGACAGGGTTCCTCCGCCTCCCTCCTTTGAACCGACGGGCGTGATGAGGGCTTTTGCCTGAAAGATGTTGGTCATGACAAGAGAGAGGACGGCCGTTGCGACAACCACAACAAGGACAATCCGGCCGATAAGCTTCTTGTGCTTCACAATCACACGCCAGTAGTCCATGAGATCGATCTCGTCTTCCTGCAGACATTCCTGATTCAGGTTCTTCGGATCTTCCTTCATAGATACCTTCGTGAGATGATAGATAATAGTCCTTGCGAGGAGTGGCTACGACGAAGCAATCTCGCCTTTCGACTGCTTCATTTCACCCGCAGTGACACCAGAGGGGGATAACACCTTGAGAACTAACGCATAATCATAAGAATGTCAAAGAATTCGTAGTTTACTTCATACCAAAAGGTCATTCCCGCGCAGCCTGTCCTCGCGAAGGCGGGGATCGGGAATCCAGAAAATACTGGATTCCGGGGCAAGCCCGGAATGACAAAATCTGAAGGCAACTTGTGGTTTCCACCTTGAGGCTTGTGGCACATTCTACTGCAACTGCGACCGGTCCTTTTCCAAGTACACCCCCGTATTTCTCCCGATATAATCAAACAGATTTGTAAAGTGGTCGATATCCTGGGCGACATCCCTCGTCCAGGGGGACAACGAAATATTGTAGGTCGTTCTGGAGTCATTACCCATGAACAGCCGGATCGGGATCATCACGGCAATGCCTTTGTCGTGATATCCGCGATTGAAATTGTCCGTGAAAATCGATGTGTCCGTGGCGCTGTACCAGGCCGAGAGAACAACGCCGTTAAAAAACTTCGATACGGTGAATCGTGCCCCCCTGTCACCGGCCAGAAACTGCCCCGCCTTGACGTCGATAGCCAGTTCCAGCTCCGGTATGTTCAGCCGACCGTTCACAAAACCTGTCTTGTAATAATCGGTCCAATCATCTTTCTTGAACTGCAGGGGATTATCGGGGTCCCTTTTTTTCACGAGGCTTCCACTCAGCCCCACCAGGACCCGACCATTCAAAACCGGCATCGCGACCTCCCCATCAACGCCGCCGTACTCGATTTCCAGAAATCCGCCTGACAGCCTGCCGTAAATGTCGTGTTTCGTTTTCCCGATCTGTTCAAACATCGCCCTATCCAGGGAGACTGCATTATCCATATAGGGCACGATGTCCGACCGGACCGGCCTCGACAGCGGTTCGTTGGATGTCGACACCGTGTTCAGAGGATACGCCGCCACACCGCCGATGAGCGATGCGCCGCTCCAGGGCCTGTAAGACAGCCAGCCGGAAACGCCCAGGCGATATTTGAAAAATCCCGACGGATCGTTCAGATACATGCTGAATTCCGGCTTGATAGCGTAATCAAAGAATTGCCGGTGCTCTTTCCTGACCGACAGGGATTGATCAATGTCTGTCCTGACCTGTGAAAGGTAGAAAAATTGGGATGCCGTTATTTTCTCCCCGTAGAGATCGGCCATGTTTTCTTTTGTCGTCGTAAACTCGAGAACAGGAATGCCGTTATCCGAGAGGACAACATGAACGACCTGTATGTGGGCCGGGGCGACCGCTGAGATGATCTTCAGCATGACCCCGATGGCCTTCGGCGTGTAAAAGTATTTATTGTTTTCCCCTTCCACCCAGAATTCGCCGCCCTCTTCCTTGACGCCGATATTGCTGAACCCCGAGACGCTCAAGGCATCCGAGATCCTCCTTGCCAGGGTATTCGTCCTGGACTCCGGCTTTTCCCTGTAGGGGGGATCGTATATGGGAATGAACGGGACTCCCAGATCAAAGGCCACCGACACATTGACCCCGAACTGATTCCCTCTCTGCCAGCTCAGATCGACCTCCGCCCATTCAACGGGCTTGAGCCGGATGCCGAAATTAAACTGCGACGGCACCGGTTCCTGAAAATATTTGGGCTGAGCCGGATCCTGAGTCTGTACCTGGTATCGGATCGGGCTGTATTCGGCCATCAGTGTAAAGTACTTTGAAGGGGCGAATTGAACGCCGGCAAAAAAAAGTGCGTTCGACAGCCATTCTCCCGGGTTGCTGAAAATCTCGGCGCTGAATTCCCCTCCCTGTGAAACAATGGGTTTCCTGCCGTATCTGCCGTTCCCGTACCCGACGGTAAAATCAAAGGGAAAGATCTGCTTGCTGGCCACGAGATACTGAGATGCATAAACTTGCGTCCCTGTCGGATCCATAATCCCCAGCGCAACGGCAGGCAGGTACTTGCCTTCGGATATGAACTGGTATTTCAGGTCAATGGCTTTGTCTTTGTAGTTGCCGTAGCCGGCCGTCAGCGCAGGAACATCCAGCACCTCCGTGATCCATCCGCCGACCTCCAGCCCCTTCAATGGACTCACGGCACCATAAAAGTAACGGTAGGGATCAATCTGACTGACACCAACCCGGAACCGACCTTCCTTCAGCACCCGGGCCGTGGGAATTTCCATCAGGCCCGTCCCACCCCAGTTGGCCGGATCGGCAAAGGGCTCATCCCCCGCATGGGCAAGGTTGCACATGAAAAGAAGCAGCAAGAGGCCAAGACTACTTCTTTTCATTCACCACCGTGTAAGCCTCTATAAACCTCCCCACCAGCACGCCCACGTCACTTTTGATCAAACCGAGCGTCCCGACATTGGCCATGCCCGTGAGGTTCATGGACCATGTCGTGGCCAGCGTCCGAACCTTCGGATTCGCCTCCATGGTGACGGCCTGCTGCAGTTCCGTCTTGATATCGTAGGCGTACCAGTATTTTTCCGTCTCGTGCGTGTTCACGCTTACGTAGAGCACGGGCGTGCCCGGTGTCCTCACCCACTCGTCCCGTGACAGAATCCGGATTCCCTTTTCCGTTAACCGCCGCTCAATATCCGCCTTCAAGTCCTCTTTCGCCAGTCCTGTTTTCGATGCATACTTCTGGATGCTCGGCTGAAGGTCCTCCATGATCACGTGGACTCCCTGAAGCCCTTTGAGGGTCTGTCGAGTGACGTCCGAGTCAAGGGCATAACCAATTGCAGGAAAAACCCAAACGATAAGCACCGCAGCAGCACAGACTATTGTCTTCTTTGTCATCTCTCTCAACCTCTAAACTCTTTATTCCGGACGCGATCCGGAATTCAGTCTCACTACTTTCACTCCGAGCTTAACCCGGAATCCCTCTACCCTCTACCCTCTACCCTCTACCCTCTACCCTCTACCCTCTACCCTC
>CAZVLL010000011.1:0-89573 GCA_964628025.1 uncultured Syntrophaceae bacterium | reverse complement strand
CGAATATCGCCGCCCAGCTGGCCAATGCGGGGATCCAGTGCCTGCTCCTCGACATTGTGCCCCCTGAGCTGACCGATGCGGATAAGGCAAAGGGATTGACGAAAGAGAGCCCGGCCTGGCGAAACAGCTTTGCCAACAGGGGACTCGACGGAGCCGTCAAAGCCAAACCGGCAAGCTTCTATACGAAGCGAAACGCCGCCATGGTCAAAGCCGGAAACTTCGAGGACAACCTTGCGTGGCTTGCCGGCGTGGACCTCGTCATCGAAGCGGTCATCGAGAATCTGAAGATCAAGCAGGACCTCTTCGCAAAAGTGGAGAAAGTCGTGAAACCCCAGTGCATCGTGGCGTCCAACACCTCGGGCATCCGGATCGGCGAGATTTCGGCGAGCCTCGGCAAGGGCCTGAAGGAGCGATTCCTGGGCATTCATTTCTTCAACCCGCCGCGGTACATGAAGCTTGTCGAGGTCATCCCCGGCGAGGAGACGAAACAAGAAGTCATCGAATACGTGACCCGCTTCTGCGAGGATGTGCTGGGCAAGGGGGTGGTCATCTGCAAGGACGTGCCCAACTTCATCGCCAACCGCATCGGCGTTTTTGACATGTCCAACGCCATGAACCTCATGCTTGCCAAGGGCATGAAGGTCGAGGACATCGACGCCATCATCAGCGCTCCCCTGGGCAGGCCCCGCACGGCGATCTTCGGTACAATCGATCTTGTCGGCCTCGACACGGCCTACCACGTCATGACGAACCTTTACGAGGCCCTGCCCAAAGACGAAAGCCGCGACCTCTTCCTGCCGCCGGACTTCGTCAAGGCGATGATCCAGAAGAAGTGGCTTGGCAACAAGACGAAAGGCGGCTTCTACAAGAAGACGAAGGACGCCAAGGGCAAGAAGGCCAAGATGGCCATCGACGTGAAGACCCTGGACTATGTCCCCGCCAGCAAGCCGAAATTCGAATCCGTCGGCGCTGCGAAGAAATCAGAGGCTCCCGTCGAGAAGACGGTCAGGATGGTCTTCAACGGCAAGGACGCCGCGGCGGATCTCGCCCGCGAGTACCTCTGCAACAACTTCATTTACGCCGCCAACCGCATCCCCGAGATCGCCGAAACCGTCGTGGACATCGACAATGCCATGAAGTGGGGCTACAACCACCAGCTCGGTCCCTTCGAGACCTGGGATGCCATCGGGGTCAAAGAAGCCGTCGAGGTCATGAAGCAGCTGGGCAAAGAAGTGCCGAAAAAAGTGGAGGACATGCTCAAAGCGGGCTTCCCCTCCTTCTACACAAAGAAGGAAGACGGCACCTATTACTACGATTTTGCGAAAAAAGACTATGTGAAGCTCATGGAGAGCCCGAAGATCATCATCCTGCCGGCCCTCAAGGAGCGCAAGAAGATCATCCGGCAGAATGTGGGCTCCAGTCTCATCGACATCGGCGACGGCGTGGCCTGCCTCGAGTTCCACACTAAGATGAACGCCCTCGACGAGGACGTCATCCAGATGCTCTTTTTGAGCTGCGACATCGTGGAGAAGGACTTCGCGGGCCTCGTCATCGGAAACCAGAGCCCCAACTTCTCCGTGGGCGCCAACATCTTCAAGGTGCTCGTCGCCATCCAGAAAGGGGACTGGGACGTCCTGGAGAAGATGATCAACGATTTCCAGCAGGCCAATATGCGCCTGAAGTTCTGCGAAAAGCCCGTCGTGACCGCGCCGGCCGGCCTCACCCTGGGAGGCGGCTGCGAGATCGCCATGCACGGCGCGCGCTGCCAGCCCGCGGCCGAAACCTACATCGGGCTGGTTGAAGTCGGCGCCGGCGTCATCCCCGCCGGCGGCGGCACCAAGGAGCTCATGGTCCGCGTGACCGAGGGCATCCCCGCGGGAGTGGTGGAGCAGGGTCTCAACCTGCAGGGCTACTTCGGGAAGGTCTTCGAGAACATCGGCACGGCCAAGGTGGCCACAAGCGCCGAGGAGGCCAGAGAGCTCGGGTACGTCCGCAAGACCGACGGGATGAGCATCAACCGCGACCAGCAGCTCAACGATGCCAAACAGATCGTGCTGGGGCTCTCGAAGTTCTACAGGCCACCCAAGCCGGCGCTTGTCCCTGTCATGGGCGAAAGTTTCCGCGGGATCTGCGAGGCCGTCCTCTACAATATGCGGCACGGCAACTACATCAGCGACTACGATCTCCACATCGCCCGCAAGCTCGGCCACATCATCTCCGGCGGCGACTGCGCCGAGGGGACCTACGTGACGGAGCAGGAGCTCCTGGATCTGGAGCGCGAGGCCTTCCTGAGCCTCTGTGGTGAGCAGAAGACGCAGGACCGGATCATGTCGTTATTGTCCACGGGCAAGCCACTGCGGAACTAATGGGCTTGGGCTGATGAAAAACGCCTGTCTGCGGCGTTCCCTCAGCCTTTGTCGCTCGACGTATGCACCAAAGTACGCCTCCGCTCCTCAGGCTTCGGAGGCCTTGCATCCGGGCATTTTCAATCAACCCGATGCAAGAAAGAGAAAACAAGAAACCGTCTCTTCAAACAAGGGAGGAACCATATCATGAGAGAAGCCGTAATCGTTGCAGCGGTCAGAAGCCCTGGCGGGCGATATAAAAGAGGAGGCCTTGCGGCCACCCGGGCCGAGGAGTATGGTCTGCAGGTGATCAAGGGGCTCATGGCGAAAGTGCCCCAACTTGATCCCAAGGACGTAGACGACCTCATCGTCGGCTGCGCCTTCCCGGAGGCCGAAACGGGGATGAACCTAGGCCGTGTCCTTACCCTGGGGGCAGGTCTTCCCATCGAGGCTTCGGGGATGACAATCAACCGGTTCTGTTCCTCGGGGCTGCAGGCCATCGCCGATGCCACGGCCAAGATCCAGGCGGGTTGGTCCGATGTAATCATCGCCGGCGGCTGCGAGACCATGTCCCACATTCCCATGGGCGGAAGCCAATTCCGTCCCGATCCCGACTGGGGAAACCGGCCCAATACCTATGTGTCCATGGGCATCACGGCGGAAAACGTCGCCACGAAGTACGGCGTTTCCCGTGATGATCAGGATAAGATGGGCGTGGAGAGCAACCGTAGGGCCACCGAGGCGATGAAGGCCGGAAAGTTCAAGGAAGAGATCGTTCCTATCCAGGCTTGGAAGTACAAGAAAGACGCGAACGGCAAACGCATCCGCGAGGCCGTGGTGTTCGACATGGATGACGGAGTGCGCTGGCCGACGACCGTCGCGGAGCTGGGCAAGCTCAGACCCGCCTTCAAGGCGGGAGGATCGGTGACGGCAGGCAACTCCTCGCAGATGACGGATGGGGCCGCCTTCGCCCTGCTCATGACGGCCGAAAAGGCCAAGGCCCTGGGCCTCAAGCCACTGGCCAAGATGACGGTCTTTGCCGTGGCGGGCTGCGCTCCCGAGGAAATGGGCATCGGCCCGGCCGTGGCCATTCCAAAGGCCCTGAAGCTGGCCGGCCTCACTGCAAATGACATCGACCTGTTCGAAATCAACGAGGCCTTCGCCGCTCAGGCCATCGCTTCGTGCCGGACCCTCGGGATCGAGGAGCGTTACTGGAAGGGCGATATCAACCCCAACGGCGGGGCCATCGCCCTGGGTCACCCTCTGGGGGCCACGGGTGCCAAGCTCACAGCCCAGGTCCTCCACGAGGCCAAGCGCCGCAAGGCCAAGCGCTGTATGGTTTCCATGTGTATCGGCGGAGGCATGGGCGCCGCGGGGATTTATGAAATGCTTTAACTAAAACCTCGTACCTCGCTCCTGAAAAAATCGTCCCCCTCTTCCCCCTTTGCGAAAAGGAGCGGGAGAGGGGGATTTTCTTTTTCAAAATCTGCTTCACGGGAAATCGAAAAGACGCTATACAGAGCAGCAGGCTTTCGACTCTCATACCCAATGTTCAATTTCCCAAACCGAAGGAGGAAGAAAAATGGCAGGACAGAGTTATGCGGAAGCGGCGGAGTTTATTCGGAATAACGTCAGGCTCAAGACCTTGCCCCTCGCTGTGAAATTCATGAAGGACAAAGCGTTTCCGGAAAAAACGAGGCAGCCCTCGGTGGCGCTGGGGAAGCGGGTGGCCATCTGCCAGGCCATAAGCATGGCCCGGCTCTATGGATGGACGATGGGAGTTGCGAAAGAAGACCTCGTTTGTGTGCCGGCGGGCATCGCTTTCGGGTTCAGCAATGCCGACGACACGGCCGCCGCCATCGGAAAACTCTTCTGTGCAGGGACCTATGCGAAGACGGAAGAAGCAGGTACGCGGGAAGGGATGTCGATCTGCCGGTTCGGAAAAGACGAATATGCCGCGCTGCTCATCGCCCCGCTGGCAAGGGCCGCTTTCGAGCCCGACATCGTCGTGCTGTACTGCAACCCTGCCCAGGCCATGCGATTTGTTCAGGCCTGGAGCTATTCCGAGGGTGAGCGGATCGTCGGTAACTTCGGCGGCAAGATCGAATGTGCCGACTACCTGATTGCGCCGTTCCGGGATCAAAAGCCTCGCATTGCCATCCCGGGAATGGGCGACCGGATCTTCTCCCTCACCCAGGACGATGAAGTCGTTTTCTCGCTGCCGACGAAGGGCTTGCCGCAGTTGATGACGGGCCTGCAGGAGGCGGGCAAGAAGGTCGGTGCCGGCTACCCCGTTCCGTTCTTCCTGAATTTCCAGCCGGAGTTTCCTCCCGCTTTCAAGGCCCTGGGGAAGGAGCTGGGATTGTTATAATAGATGACGTTTTCCATGGTGTATTCGGAGACCTGACTTCGCAGCTATTTCGGACGGAATGCTTGCTTGCCTTTACGGTACAGGTTCTCGATGCCATCTGGATGCAAAAACTTCTTCCGCAGCGATGGATTGCTGCGTGAGAACCCAGAGACGATCGGCAGGCTGATCGAAGAACAGAAAGATCTTATTCGATGGATCGCGTGAACAAGAGAAGTGTGAATCCGGAGCTTCGAGGGCGGGTCCTGATCGGCCTGTCCCTGCTGGTGGTCACCGCAATGGTCTACTGGCAGGTCGGGGAGTTTGAATTCGTCCTATGGGATGACGGCAAGTACATCACGGAGAATCCGGTCGTCAGGAACGGCCTGAGCCTGGAGGGGATCTCGTGGGCCTTCAGCACGTTCGAACAGAGCAACTGGCATCCGCTGACCTGGCTCTCTCACATGCTCGATGTCGAGATGTTCGGGCTGGACGCTGGAAGACATCACCAGGTCAGCCTCCTCTTTCACATCCTGAATACCCTGATCCTGTTCGTCGTCCTTCAGCGAATGACGGGAGATCTATGGAAAAGCGGCTTTGTTGCTGCCCTCTTTGCCCTGCACCCCCTGCACGTGGAATCGGTTGCCTGGGTCGCCGAGAGGAAGGATCTGCTGAGCGCGTTCTTTTTTCTGCTTACTCTTCTTGCCTATGAGCGGTATGCCCGCAGACGGGGCACAGGGGGATATCTCCTCGTGGTCATTCTGTTTGCGCTGGGGCTTTTGTCGAAGCCCATGGTCGTGACGCTTCCCTTTGTTCTTCTGCTTCTGGATTTCTGGCCTCTGGGTCGCTTTGCGTTCACGCCTCCAGACGGCTCCGCTCGGGCAACAGGCGCAGCAGGAAGAAGGACCATTGCGCTGATCAAAATCAACCGTGGGCTCTTTGTGGAAAAGATCCCTCTTTTGGTCCTTTCCGCCGTGTCGTGTGCTGTGACGATCGTTGCCCAGCGTGGTGCCATGAAGGTGCTGGATGCCGTTCCTTTCGATGCCCGCGTCCTCAACACAATGGTAGCCTACGCGGAATATATTTACCGCTGCTTTGTTCCTGTCGATCTCGCCGCATTGTATCCCTATCGGAGCGTCGAGCCGGGACAGGTTCTTGCGGCAACGGTGTTGCTTGCTGCCGTAACGGCCCTGGTCGTCTACCGGCGCAAGACCCTTTCGTTGATGGTCGGCTGGTTCTGGTACCTCGGGACTCTTGTCCCGGTCATCGGGCTTGTGCAGGTGGGCGTGCAAGCCTCCGCGGACCGGTACACGTACATCCCATCCATCGGGTTGTTCATCCTGCTGACATGGATCGTTGGCGACTTGTCCGCCCGTTTTCCCTATCGCGTGGCCGCGCTCGCAGCCGGAGCTTTTCTCATTCTAACCGGCCTCTCAGCGGCAACGGTTTCTCAGGCGAGATACTGGGTGAACAGCGAAGTGCTCTTTACCCATGCCCTGCAGGTGACAAAAGACAATTACGTCATTCACAGCAATCTCGGCCTCTGGCTCGTCGGAAAGGGCAGAATGGAAGACGCGATCCGGCACTTCAGCGAGGCCTTGCGCATCAAACCGAATGACGGAAGTATTCGCTACAACCTGGCAAACACACTGTCATGGCAGGCAAAATACCCGGAAGCCATCGCTCAGTATCGTGATGTGTTGACGGTCAGTCCTGACAATGTGATGGCGCGAAACAATCTGGCCCTTTGCCTGATTCAGACGGGCGATCGACCTGCCGCGATCGAGCAGTTTCAGGAAATTCTTCGCCTGAACCCGGGGTTTGAGCCGGCAAGGCAGAATCTCTCGATGCTACTGGCGACGAAGGAAAAAACGAAAAAACCCGTCAGTGACCTCCAGATCCCGGGTCCCACGGAAGCTGCTTCCCTGGAAGAGAATATGCGCCTCGGCCAGGATGCCGTCCGGCAAGGCGATCTGGACGGCGCCGTTGCCCATTTCCGGGGAGTCGTCCGGAGTAATCCCGATCACCCGGGGGCCCGTATCGGCCTTGGCCTCGCCCTGGCGTACAAGGGAGAGATCGATGCCGCGATCCGCCAGTTCCGTGCGGCACTCAAGCTCGATCCCAACAGTGCCGAGGTGCACAACAGTCTCGGGGTGGCGCTGATGCAGAAAGGTCAGTTGGACGAAGCCCAGACGCACTTGCAGACAGCCATCAAGATCAACCCTCGCTTTGCAAAGCCGCACAACAGTCTCGGGGTTCTACTGGCGAGAAAAGGGAAATTTGATGAAGCGGTGGAACAATTTCAGGAGGCCCTCCGCGTTGATCCTTCGAATCAGGATGCGGAACGGAATCTGGTGCTGGTAGGGAACCTCAAGGCAAAATCGAAATAGTTGGCGGCCGGGGGCTGGTTTGAACAGGAGAACAATCCATCAAGGGAGACCGTCGACATGAAAATCGGTTATGTGCAATTTGCGCCGCTTTTCGGCGAGATAGAAAGGAACCTCGACCGGGCCGAGTCATTGATTGAAGGGACAAAGGCGGACCTGCTGGTTCTGCCGGAACTCTTCAACACGGGTTATCTGATTACCTCTGAAGAAGAGATAGCCGCCCTTGCCGAAGAAGTACCCGGCGGTCCGACGACGGAGCGGCTTGCCGCGATCGCGAAGAAAGAAGGCGTCCACCTCGTTGCAGGGATGGCTGAACGCTTCGGGGATGCGATTTTTAACTCCGCCATCCTGATCTCGCCGAAGGGTTTTGTGGCGACCTACCGCAAGGTCCACCTCTTCTTCGAAGAGAAACTCTGGTTCGCTCCGGGCAACGGCGAGTTTCCTGTCTACGACATCGGACCGTGCAGGGTCGGGATCATGGTCTGTTTCGACTGGTTCTTCCCGGAGTCTGCCCGGACCCTGGCCCTGAAGGGGGCGCAGGTGATCTGCCACCCCTCGAATCTGGTCCTCCCCTATTGTCAGACCGCTATGGTCACGCGATGTCTGGAGAACCGCGTTTTTGCCGTCACAGCGAACCGTACGGGGACCGAAGCCCGCGGGGGGAAAACCCTTCGCTATACGGGGATGAGTCAGGTGGTCGATACGGGTGGGACGATCCTGTCACGGGCCGGAGAAGGCCAGGACGCTGCCGTTGCCGTCGAGATCGACCCCGCACGGGCGCTCGACAAACAACTGAACGTGCACAACAACCTTTTCGGGGACCGCAGGCCTTCCTTTTACCCGGAAATATGCAAGGGCTAAGGGCCGCGGGTTGCGGTCCCGATGGATCTCTGCGTCTACGGCCGGCGCACCTCGACGTACTTCCGGTAACCGATGGCGCTGAACTGATCCAGGATGCTGGAGCCCAGCGTGGATTCGATCGTTGCGTCGGGCAGGGGAGATTCGAAAATAAATTTTCCATGACGCGCAAAGCTGTTCTTCACGACGAGGTCGGCCATGTCGATGACGGCATGCGGTGAGAGCGACCGGTGAAGGAAGCAGAAATGGTTGTGAAGGAGGGCATCCTCCAGATAGCCGAACAGGTCATATTTCCTGAAAATGGTCAGGCCCAGCAGGGGGTGATAGGTCGAAACAAATGTTTCGTCGAGAGAGACGGATTCCTGAATCTCATAGAGAATAGCCGGGATACGGCCGATTTCGAGCAGAAGTCCCGCCATTTCGATTTGCTCCGCCATGGAGCTCTTGAAACCGAATTCGTCCGCCAGGAGGCGTCCGAGAATAGCCCGGGAAAAGCTCCTTGCGGCCAGGGGTTCCAGGGCGGGGTCGAGCAGAAAGAGAGCCAGAGCCAGGATATAGATCTTCGCGGTTTTCATGCCCATGCGCAGGACGACTTTCGTAAAGCTGCTTGCATCGCCGGGCTTGATCTTTCCGAACATGACGACCGAGTTTGCGCGGCCCATCAGGCGGGCAACAATATCCTCCTTGATGCGAAACTTGATCTGTTCGATCTCCTCCTGGTGGGCATCTTCGTTGTCGAGGACGATGAGGACAGAGGGATCGAAGCCCAGGGCTAGATTTTCGATAACTTTTTCATAAATGTCTTTCAACTGCGCCAGGTCCGTTGCCGGGATATCCCTGTTCAGTTCGGAAATCAGATTTTCGATGTAGCTGTTCATTCCGGTAATCCACTCCCCGTCGGGGACCTCCAATCCGTGTTCTGCGTGAATAATGACCTGACCATCGACACAAAGGAAGGAAGCAGGTCGAAAACAGGCATCCGGAGTCACAGTCGGTCGCGGTCAGCACGTGCAGGATCGGATAGAGAACGACTCATCGCGGGAGATCGAGTTGTCGCAATCACCATGCCGACTGCCAGGTCATTCACGGCAGATTTCCTCATGCATCATCAAGCAATAACCATACCAATGAGTTGCAGACGTCTCCGTCCTTGTCCTGCCGTAACAAGCTGATTTCACTTGACAGTCGTCTCCGGTTGGCCCTATCTATGGCCAGCCTCACAGAGCAAGTGCCGCATCGTCAATCCATATCGCCGGGGAAGAGTCCATGCACAAGAGCTTCATCAAGCGATCCAGGAAAACGGGTCTTCCTCCCGGAAGCCTCGTCCACATCGGAGCGGAGCGATCGGAGAAGACCCGAATTACAGTCATCGATTATGACGAAAACCACGTTGAAGAGCGAGAGGTTCGCTCCGTCGATGAGTTGGCCCCCTACTGCGGCAAAGCAAGTGTGACCTGGATCGATATCGTCGGGATCCACGATCCCGAGGTGATCGAGAAGATCGGCTGCCAGTTCAAGATCCATCCGCTGCTGATGGAAGATATCATGAACACGACCCAGCGGCCAAAGATTGACGACCTGGGCAAGTATATCTGCGTGATCCTCAAACTGATCGTCGTCGAGGAAAAGACGATGGAACTCAGGGTCGAGCAGATGAGCCTCGTGTTCAACGATGATTTTGTTTTGTCTTTCCAGGAGTCGGAAAGCGGCGTCTTTAAAACGATTCGGGACAGGATCCGCAACAGCCTCGGGCGAATTCGCCGGATGGGAACGGACTACCTGGCCTATACCCTCATGGACGCCGTTGTGGACCACTATTTTGTCGTGATGGAGCAGATGGGGGAGAAGATCGACAGCCTGGAGAACGATGTCGTGGCGAACCCGAGGCGGGAGACCCTGAGAAACGTCCAGCGCCTGCGGGATGAGATCCTGCTGGTGCGCCGCTCCGTTTGGCCGCTGCGAGAGGTGGTTTCCATCCTGCAAAGGGCCGAATCCCCTCTCATCGACAAGATGTCGGCTATTTACTTCCGCGATGTCTACGAACACACGATCCAGGTGATGGACACCGTGGATACGTACCGGGACATCCTCTCGGGGATGTTCGACATCTATCTTTCCAGCATCAGCAACCGCCTCAACGAAGTCATGAAGGTGCTCACGATCATTGCCACCCTCTTTATGCCCCTCACCTTTCTGGCGGGGGTTTACGGCATGAACTTTGAGCACATGCCGGAGTTGAAATGGCGTTACGGTTACTTCATCCTCTGGGGTATCATGATCACGGTGGCGCTTTCGATGCTGTTCTTCTTCCGGAAACGGAAGTGGATCTAGGTCGGAGAACCTGTCGTCAACAATCCGGATCCGCTTTAGTTCGGCACCCGTTCCTGCGGCTTGTCGATGGCCGCACGGACCTCCCGGGCCACGTCGCCCAGGAAGAGCGGTTTCATCAGGAAACGCCGGATGCCCATCTTCAGGGCTTCCTTCTCGGTGATCAGGTCGCTGTAACCCGTGACCAGGATAATGGGGGTTTCCGGCCTGAAACGAAGGATTTCGTGGGCAAGCTCTACGCCTGTCATGTCGGGCATTGTCATGTCTGTGATGACGAGGTCGAATGCATCGGGATTGCCGAGGAACATCTCGAGTGCTTTCGCGCTTTCCCGGACGGTGGTGGTGCGGTAGCCAAGCGCCGAAAGCATATGGCCCATGATGTCGATCAGAAGGCTTTCGTCGTCTACAAAAAGGATTCTTTCCGTTCCCCGGGGAAGCAACGTGGCATCTGTCGCCGGTTCCTCCTGCGCTGCGGCAACGGCGGGAAAGTAAACATCGAAGGTGCTTCCTCTGCCCGGTGTGCTCTCCACGTGGATCGATCCCCCGAAATTCTTGACGATGCCGTAGACCACTGACAGTCCAAGTCCGGTCCCCTCTCCGGGGGCCTTTGTGGTGTAGAAGGGGTCAAAGATACGGTTCAGGTTCGCCGGTTCGACGCCGTGCCCGGTGTCTCTGACGCTCAAATGCACATAGCCTCCAGGCAGGGTGTCGTGCTCCTCTCCGCTGATGATTTCCGGGGAAGGGGGGGCGGCGTTGTCGATGACGATCCACAGCCTGCCGCCCGAAGCGCGCATGGCATGGGCCGCGTTGGTGCAGAGGTTCATGATCACCTGGTGAATCCGGGTTGCGTCGGCAAGAACAGTGCTTGCCCGGGAGGCGGCATCCAGCCTCAGATCAATCGTGGACGGCAGAGAGGATCGCAGAAACTTGACAACTTCTTTTGCCAGCGGGACGATATCGAGGGGTTTTCGTTCCTGTTCGTGCTGCCGGCTGAATGCGAGGATCTGGTTCACAAGATTCTTCGCTCGGCTGCAGGCGGTGAGAATCTGAGAGAGGTTCCATCGCGTTTCCTCGTCCGTCGCATCCTGCAGGCAGATCTCGGTGTAGCCGATAATGGCGAACAGGATATTATTGAAATCGTGGGCAATACCGCCTGCAAGGGTTCCCACGGCTTCGATCTTCTGGGCCTGCCGAAGCTGCTGCTCCAGCCGGGCTTTCTCCTGCTCCGCACGCCGGCGGTCGGTCAGGTCCCGGACCGTGGACAGAATGGTCGGTGTGCCTTCGAGATCGAAGAGCCGATTGTAGATTTCCACCGGAATTCTGGTCCCATCCTTGCTGACGTGCACTCCCTCCCAGACGGCACGTTTTTCGGCCTGCAGGCGTTGCATCGCTGCGGGGACCAGGGCCCAGCCCTCGGGGGCATCGATGTCGATGGGGCTCATCTGCAGCAACTCTTCGCGTGTGTATCCCAGTCGCTGGCAGGCGACATCGTTCACCTCCAGGAAGCGGTCCGGCTTCCCGTCGGCAGACAGGCCGTGAACGAACACGGCATCGCTGATGGTGTTGAACAGCAGTCGGTACCGTTCCTCGCTCTTTTTCAGCGCATCCTGGGCCGCTTTTTGATCGGTGATGTCGTGGAGCAGGGAAAGGAGAACCTCCTTCTCACCTAGCCGGATGGCCTCTCCGGACCACAGCACCTCCCGGAGGTCGCCGTTACAGTTCCGGAAGCGAGCCGGCGCGTTCCGGACGAATCCCGAGTTCCGAAGCTCCGCGATCATCCGGTCCCGGTCCGCAGGTTTGTCCCACAGGCGAAGTTCCCCCGCGCTCCGGCCGATCATGTCGACGCGGCTGTACCCGAAGAGGTCGCTCAGGCGTTCGTTGGCATCGAGGATTCGGCCATCCTCGATCGTGGCGATCGAGAGCGCGGCGGGGCTGGACTGGAACGCCTTCGAGAATCGCTCTTCGCTCTGCTTCAGCGTCTCCTCCATGTGCCGGCGCTCGGTAATATCGCGGATGGATTCGATGGCCCCGATGATGTTGCCGGCCGAATCGCGAAGAACGCTGGCCGTGCCCTGCAAGTAGGCCACCCCCCCTCGCAGGGCCGGCATATAAGCCTCTCCGGTGAGAATGCTTTCCTGTCTTTCCGTTGATGAGTATTTCCTGCGTTCGAACTCCTGGTCTGGCTTCAGCGCGAGATCGATCAGGATGGGCCGTTGTTTTCCATAAAAAGGAATCGAGTACTCGTAGTTTCCCTTGCCGACCATGTCTGCGGCGGAGACGCCCGTCATCGTTTCCATGGCCCGGTTCCACGCGATGACACGGCCTTCCCGGTCAATGACCAGCGTGGCATCGGGCAGAAAGGAGATGATGTCGGCAAGAAGCCTCTGGGATTCCTTCAGCTCCTCTGCCGCCCGTTTCTGCTCCGTGATGTCCTCGATGACCCCTTCGATGAACAGCGGCTGACCTTCGACATCCCGGACGATGCGGGAATTAATCGCATTCCACATGATGTTCCCGTCTTTGCTGCGGGTCCGGGCCTCGAACCGTTCGAGGATGCCCTTTTCGTCCAGGATGCGGAGGCCGCGCTTCCGTTCCTCGACATCCACGAAGATCTGGGAGCCGATGTTGTGGATCGACGAAATTACCTCTTTCGGTGAGTCGTAGCCGTACATTCTTGCAAAGGCGGAATTGACACTGATGTAGCGCCCTTCCGGCGTGGACTGGAAAATGCCCACGAGAGAGTTTTCGAAAATGGCGCGGTAGCGCTCTTCGCTCAGGCGAAGGGCCTCTTCGGCCTTTACACGGTCCGTCACATCGCGGCCCAGCCCGCGGAACCCGTTGGGGATTCCACGTTCATCCCGTTTCAGGGTAGCCGATATCTCCAGCACTCGGCGGGAGCCATCCTTGCGGATGACCTCGTAGTCGGTGATTTCTTTCTTTTCCCCCGTGCTGTACACGCTCTTGAAGATACGGTTCATCCGCTCCGACGATTCAGGCGTTGTATATTCCCGGTTGTTCTTTCCCTGCAGTTCCTCCCGGGCATAACCGATGATGTTGCAGGCGGCGTCGTTGAAAAACGTCAGATTCCCTCGGAGGTCTGTCTCGTAATAGAATTCCTCGATCTCGGCGAGGATGCTCTGGTATTTTTCTTCTGCATTCTTCCGTTCCGTGATGTCTTGGTGAAGGGTGAGCAGGACGTCCCGATCGCCCAGCCGGACAACCTCGGCGGACCAGAGTGTCGTCAGGGTTTTCCCCGACTTGTTTCTGCGGAGAACGGGAGCGTTTCGGACATATCCTTTTTCCCGAAGATCCCGGATAAGACGGTTTCTCACCGACAGGTCGATCCAGACTCCGAGTTCCTTCGATGTACGACCGATGACATCTTCCCGGGAGTAGCCGAACATTTCGAGAAACCGATCGTTTGCGTCGATGTAACGGCCTTCGTCAATCGATGAGATGGCGACCGGGGCGGGGTTTGACTGGAAAGCCTTCGAGAATCGTTCCTCGCTCTGACGCAGGGCTTCTTCGGCCTCCTTGCGCCCCTGGATGTCCTCGTGGGTCCCCTCGTAGTAAAGGATTTTTCCGCTGCGGTTCCTCACGACACGGGCATTGACCGAGACCCAGAAAATGCTGCCGTCCCTGCGGAAGGTCCTGTGTTCGAAATTCCGAACAAAGCCCTTCTCTTCAACTTCGCGTTTGAAAAATTCCCTTTCCGAGGGATCCGGATAGTGCTGCGTGGCGATGTCGGTGATGTCGGCCACCATCTGTTCGGGAGAGTCGTAACCGCACATCCGTGCCGTCGCCGGGTTGACGCTGAGGAACCGGCCCTCCGGAGAACTCTGGAAGATCCCCATGACCGCATTTTCGAAAAGATTCCGGTAATTCTCCTCGCTCTTCCGGAGCTGCTCCTGAGATTTCTGCTTCTCCGTGATGTCCAGGGCCGTAAATACGACGCCGGCAAAAAGATTTCCGGGTTCGACGGGGGTCGAACTCAAAATAACATTGATGCTCTCGCCGTCTTTTCGGCGCCAGACCGTCGTGACACTCCCCGTGCCCGTGCTCAGGATCTCTGCATACTTGTACCGGCCGACGCGGTCGAATTCTTCATCCGAGGGATAGAGGATACGGGCGCTTCTTCCCCTGAGCTCTTCCGGGCTGTAGCCCGTCATCCGGCTCACATGCTGGTTGATCCAGTGCAGTACGCGATTTTTCACGATACCGATCCCCACCGGTGCGGACTCAAAGATGCTCCGGAGGATATCCTCTTTGTGCGCGAGCGCGCGCCAGTCTTCTTTCGGGTCTGTGCAGTCGAAGAGCCGGGACTGGATCGGGGCGGATTCGTCTTCTCTCTGCGGGATGTTCGCGCGTGGGGGTTTCGTCCGCACCGATTCCTTGGCGGTTCCGGTCTTGCGGCTTTTCTGTTTGTCGACGGTTTTTCCCATGGTGCCGGTCCTGATGTCATGGCTCCTTGGACAGGGGGATCAAGCGCGGCAGACAGCTGCATGATCGTGCTGTGCGGGAGCGAGGTTGGGGAACGTGAGACGTCGTGTGCAAAAACAATGCCCCAGGCGACCTGTCAGTTCAGCCCGAAAGGCGCGGGCAGGAATGGACGAGGTCCGACTGAAGAGGCATTTGTTGATGGTGCTTCACATGAAACCGAGAACATCGGGCAGCCAGAGCACCAGCGAGGGGAAGAAGACCATGGCAACGAGGCCCAGACCCATGAAAAGGAGCAGCCAGATGACCCAGCGCACGGTGGACTCCATGGATGCGCCCGTCAGCCGGCAGCTCACCATGAGATTGACGGCCATGGGCGGGCAGAACTGCCCCAGGGCGATGACATAGGTCATCATCACGCCGAACCACACTAGGTCCCAGCCGAATTCGTTGGCGATCGGGATGAAAAGCGGACAGAAGATAAGGAAGATCGATATCCCGTCGATGAACATACCCGCGATTTTCAGGAATATCAGCAGGATGAACAGCACGGCCAGGGAATTTCCGCCTCCGAGGGCCACTAAGCCCCGGGTGATCGGATCGACAATGCCGAGCGTGGCGGTGGCCCAGGCAAAAACGCTTGCCAGCCCGACGACGACCAGGATGACGGCGGAGGTCTCGGCGGATTCGATAAGCAGTTCAAACAAGGCGCGCAGGGTGAGCGACCGGTAGATCACAAACCCGACGAAAAGGCCGAATACTACGGCCATGACAGCGGCTTCGGTGGGCGTGAACCATCCTGTGCGAAGCCCGCCTAGGATGAGCACCGGCGCGGCCAGTGCCCAGGAGGCGTCCTTGAGGGAGGCCCAGAATTTCGGTTTGGGCTCGGTGCCCAGATCGACACCGAAGTTGTATTTGAGGCTGAGGTAGAGTGTCGGGATCATGAGCAGAAGGCAGGCCAGGATTCCGGGGATGACGCCGCCGACGAAAAGAGCCGGCACGGTGGCCGACGGCACCAGTACGCTATAGACAACGAAGGCCACCGACGGAGGAATTAGAATGTCCGTGGATCCCGCTGCTGCTGTTACAGAGGCGGCAAAAGCCGGCGGGTAGCCGTTGCGTATCATGGCGCCCAGCATGACCCCGCCCACGGCGGCCGTGCATGCGGGTCCCGAGCCCGATATCCCGCCGACAACCATGGCCACCAGGATGGTGATCACCGCCAGCGCTCCCCGGCCGCGGCCGATGATGGCCTCCGCGAACCGAAGAAGCCGTTCTGCCACACCGGCCCGGTCGAAGATGGCGCCCGCCAGGACGAACATAGGAATGGCAAGGAGAGGATACTTGGCGATCCCGGTATAGAAATTGGTCGGAAAGGCCATGATGCCAAGTTTACCGATGGCGATGGCCACAGTCCCCGCCAGGCCTAGGGACACGGCGATCGGTACGCCGGAAAACAGCATGACAAAAAAAGCGCCGAAGAGAAGGTAGACCGGCAGCATCAGTCCCCCCTCCACTTGCGGATCGTCAAGCCGACGGCGCGGCCGAAAATCGCCAGGGACATTATCGGCAGCCAGATGGTGTAGAGCCAGGTGGGAACACCGAGACCCGGCGATGTGACCTCGAAGCGGTATTCGTCCCAGGCCATCCGGGATCCGTAGAATGCAAGCAGCAGGAACATGAGACAGCTGAGGATATTGGCCGTGAGAACGACAATCTTCCGACGTTCCGGCGACATCCTGTCCACTACGAACATGATGTTCAGATGCCCGCCTTTCGCCATGACGCTCGAGCCGCCGAGAAGCGCCACCAGCACCATGAGAAAGACGGAAAACTCTTCCGTGAAGGCAAAAGAGAAATCGGTCAGATAGCGCACGGCCACGTTTGCGAAGGTAATAAGCCCCAGGAGCCCGATGGTAATCCCGGCCGCGTATTCTTCGAATTGGAGAGGCACCCGGGTTTTGAGCCCTTTAACTTCTCGTGGAGGTTCACATTCCATGGACCATATACCCCGCGTGGCAGTTCGAACAAATCGGAAAAGCAATGGCACGCGCCGCGATGCAGGCGACCGGGCGCGTGCCATTACATGAATGGATGCACTGGCGAAAACTATTTGCGTTTGGCGATGGACTCCTCGGCCTTCTTGACCAGCTCGGGCCCGATCTGCTTGGCCCACTTGTCATAGACCCCCCGGGTGGCCTTTCTGAAGGCATCTTTCTCCTGATTGGTCAGCTTCACCACGTTGACCCCTGATGCCTGAATCTCCTTGATCATGGAGTCGTTGGGAGGGACGAGACCTTTTCTGGCTGTCGCAATATTCTCCTTGGCAGCCTGCAGGGCAGCCTCTCGGACTGCCTTCTGGTCTTCGGGCGTCCAGCTGTTCCAGACTTCCTTGTTGACGACGAATATCAGCGGATCGGCCACATAGCCCCAGATCGTCAGATACTTCTGGTTGGCGGCGGCAGCCAGCTTGGCCACCACGTAGACGGTAAGCGGGTTCTCCTGACCATCGACGGCCCCGCTGGAGAGCGCCGTGGTCGCATCGGCCCAGCTCATCTGGGTGGGGTTGGCGCCAAGGGCCGCAAAGGTTTCAAGGAACAGGGGGGAGCCGACCACGCGGATCTTCAGGCCCTTCAGGTCTTCGGGCTTACGGATCGGCTTCTTTGAATTGGAGAGCTCCCGGAATCCGTTCTCTCCCCAAGCCAGGGGTTCCGTGTCCTTGCTGGCAAGGATCTTGAAAATCTCCCTGCCGACTTCGCCCTGGGTGAGAGCATCAATGGCCTTGTAGTCCGGCATCAGGAAAGGCATGGCAAATATATTCAGCTCCTTTACTTGGGGGGACCAGTTGATCGTGGAGCCAATGGCCATGTCGATGGCACCCTGGCGGATGGCGGTGTACTCCTTGGTCTGGTCACCGCCCACGAGGCTTGTGCCCGGGTAGACCTTGATGTTGATTCTCCCGTTTGTTTTCTCCTTGACCAGTTCAGCCCAGCGCTCACCGGCGATGCCCCAGGGCATGGGCTTCGCGAGAACCGTCGAAAGCTTGTATTCCGGTTTGTAATCAGCGGAAATGGCCGGTGGCGGGACGAGCCAGGCGAGGGCCACGCCGACCATGACGAGCGCGACGATGAACGATTTTCTCATGATTCTCTCCTTTTCTGTAATAGATTCGTTGCGTGCTGTCCGGTTGTCTTTCTCTCATGCGTTGCCGTTGGGAATGGACATTCTGAGTGTCCCGCCGCGGCCGAAAATGTCATGCAGGTGGATGTATCCCTTCAGCTTGCTGCTTTTTCCCGTGACGACCAGCGTCGTGATTTCGAGGGTTTCCATCATCTCGACGGTCCGGGCGAGGGTTGCATTTTCGTCAATCGTCCGGGGTGATTTCGTCATGACCTCGTCGATGCGGACGGAATCGAAACGGACTCCCTGCTTGACGCAGCGCCTCACGTCGCCGTCCGTGAGAATTCCTGCAAGCCGGTCTCTCCGGTCTGTGATGAGGACGAAGCCTAGGTTTCGCCGGTCGATTTCGTGAACGGCTTCCAGGGCGGGCGAGCCGGTGAAGACGCGGGGGATGCGGTCGCCCGTAATCATGGCCTCTTTCACCTTGGCCATGAGGCGCTGGCCCAGGGTCCCTCCCGGGTGGAACTTGAGGAAATCTTTTTCACCGAAGTTTCGCATCCCCGTCAGCGCCACGGCCAGGGCATCCCCCATGGCGAGTGCCGCCGTTGTGCTGGATGTCGGCGCAAGGCCGAAGGGGCAGGCCTCCCTGGCGACGCCCACATCGATAACGACGTCACTCGCTTTCCCGAGCGTTGATGCGGGGTTTCCTGTGAGGGTGATGAGCGGAAGCCCGATGGGCCCAATCCGCGCAATCAGTTCGTTCAATTCGGCCGTCTCGCCGCTGTTGGAGATGGCGATCAGTACGTCGCCCTTTGTCACGATGCCCAAATCACCGTGCATTCCCTCGACGGGATGGAGGAAAAGTGCCGGGGTTCCCGTGCTCGTGAGAGTGGCCACGATCTTGCGTCCGATAAGTCCCGATTTTCCGATTCCCGAGACGATGACGCGGCCCTTGGCTTTGTATATGGTGTTGACAGCCTTCGAGAAATTCTGATCGAGCTTGGGGATCAGCTCCAGAATGCTATCCGCCTCGATCTTCAGAACTTCTCTGGCCTGCCTCAGGGCCTCGCCGCCCCTGGCTTTTTCCTTCATCGCACGCTCCATAACCGCCCCGATGGCGTTGGGTAAGAGTCTTATTGACTATCAAATCTCGACTGTGATGACAAGGTGCTTTTTGCACCAGCGCGAGGCGGAAGAGGATGGGAATGCCGAACGCAGGGGGAAAAGAAATCCCCCGGGTCTCCGTTACACAAGGGAAACCGGGGGGATTGAAAAAGCCGGGGATATGAGTTACTGAATATTGCAGGTGACAATGGAACCCCTCGCTGCGGCTGCACCGCCTGCCGGTGTCTGGCTTGTCACGGTCCTGCTGCTGAGGCGACTGAAGACCCGACCGGTTGCCTTGACGGTGAATCCGGCCGATTCGAGAATCTGCTTGGCTTCCGGGTATTTCTTGCCGACGACCTTGGGCGTCGTGATTTTCAATTCGACTCTGCCTTTGGTGTCATCGGCAGGCGCGGTGCCTTTCATCTGGGGAGGGTAGGGGCGAAGTGAAAGACGGGACAGACATGCGTATTCTTGTGTACGGCGGCAGTATTGCGGCAGGCCTCGGCGTATCCCGGGGATATGTGGACATCCTCCGGGATCGCTATTTGCCCGGAGGTGTGGAGATCCTCAATCGTTCGAGGCCGAGGGAGACGTCATTCGAAGGGTTGGAGCGGTTTGCCGAAGATGCTGTTTCCTGCCGTTCGGATGTCCTCGTTCTCCACTTTGGTGTCGACGATGCCTTTTCCGCCGTGTATCGCTCCGAGTTCAAAGAAAACCTTGTCCACATCTGCCGCCTTGCACGTGCGGGTTTCCAGCCGGACATCTTTATGCTCACGTCTCACACGTTTGACGATCCCCACGAGATGGACGCCGTGGATATCTACTACCGGACAATCCGGGAAGTGGCTGTGGATCTTGCCTGCCAATGGGTCCCCGTGCATACCGCCTGGGCCGGAATCCTTCTGGATCAGGGTCTCCGGAATTCTATTCTTCTCCAGACAGACATCCGCCTGCCGAACGAGAAAGGACACGAACGGTACGCATCCATCGTTGCCGGTTATCTCGACCGTATTCTCTGCTTCTCCGTGTAGTCTCAGCGATCGTGAACGCCTGATCATCAGGTCATGAATTTCGGGTCCAGTCTCTTTTTTGGCACGAAACTTGTTACCTTTACGGTCAGAAAGAACCGCATAAAGGAAAACAAAGATGCTTGTCCGGTATTGGATGTCCGAATTTCCCATCGTCGTATTGGAAGACACAAGTTTATACGACGCATTGAATCTGATGCTGAAGCACGAGATCCGCAGATTGCCCGTCGTGTCTGACCGGGACAAGCTTTGCGGCATCATGACCCTGTCCGATCTCTACCCGTACGTCTATCCCGTCCGGTTGATGGGGGATCTGTCGCAGGAGGACGTCGACAACCTGAAAGGCCATGTCGTAAAGGAAATCATGGCGACGGATCTTGTCACGTGCAGCCCGAACACGCCTCTCGAAGAGGTCGGGGCCTTGCTGCGGGAGAAAAAGATCGGGGCCCTGCCGGTTCTGAAGGAAGATCAGCTGATCGGCATCATTACGGACTGCGATGTCCTGGAAGCGCTCTGCGGCATCGCCCGGGCCGGTGACGGAAACGTGCGAATCTGTCTCAGCGTTCCCGCCGGAGAAAAGCAGAATATCATTTACGATGTTGTGGATCTATGCAAGCGACACCGGCTCGACCTCCAGACGGTCCTTGTCCATCCCCTGAAGGGAAGCAAGAGATGCCTCGTCATGGTCCGGGTGGAAGGGCCCCGGACGGATGACTTCGTGAAGGCCCTCTGGGATATCAATTATCAAGTGTTGATTGTCAGCGAGGGGACGGAGAGGAGCAAAGCCAGAAAATGATCGTCCATCCGTGAGCGGCGATGAAGAGACCGGGAACGGCAGGTTCGAAAAGGACTCTGCCTTTTGGGGAATGGCCACAGGATCTGTTGCGTGCCGATGGGGTCTATTGAATGAAGGGGTGGATGCAATCGATCAGGATCAGCTGCCACACGGTCACTCCCGTATACATGAAGGCGGCCACGGCTAGGCTTACCCTTGCCAGGCGCAGGTGAACGTGGCTGCTCAGAAGAATGACCGACAGCGAGACCAGGGCGTACTTCCAGATCCAGAAATTATCTCCCAGGCTGGCGATGGCCGCCCGGGCGAGCGGATTGACCTCATGGCCGCCATGGTCGAGAATGACCTGGGTAAAAAGTGCATCGGTGATATTGAGGGTGACGACCAGAACGGCCAGAAAGAACATCGCCGGGCTCATCTGGCAGGCACTCAGGGCCTCCATCCATCCTGTTCTTGTCTGAAGTGTGCCGTTCATCGCAACGTTCTGTCCGGGTCTTCGGAGCGTTTTGATCGTATGTTTGATAAACACGAAATATCGTGCGAGATCAATACGACGAAAGGGTGATTTTGATTACGAAATAAGTAGTAGTCCCGGCATGGGTGAGAAACGATCATCTGCCGGAGAGATACCGTGCTTCCTCCCTTCCTTTGTTTTCGTCCACGTTTCGCAGCAGGAACCCGCCCGCAAGAAAGAGGACTGCAACGGAGACGATGCTGATCCGCGAGGCGGCACTGCCTTCATAGCCCATGGAACGGGCCGCGATGGCCGTGGCGCCGATGAGGATGGGTCCCGCGACGGTGGCGAAACGGCTCAGCATGTTGTAGAAGCCGAAGTACTCCGCCGATCTGTCGGCCGGGATAATCCGGGAATAGAGCGATCGGCTGAGGGCCTGGACACCTCCCTGGACGATGCCGATGATGCAGGCAAGGATGAAGAACTCGTGCTTCTCACGCATGAATGCGCCGTAGATCGAGATGAAAAGGTAGACGCAAATGCCGATGAGGATGGCCCGCTTCGCCCCAATCCGCTCGCCGAGATGGCCGAAGATCAGGGCCGAAGGGAAACCGATGAACTGGGTGATGAGCAGCGCGAGGATCAGGTCCTGTGCCTTGAAGCCGATGGAGAGGCCGTAGTCGAGGGCCATGACGATGATGGTGTCGACGCCGTCGATATAAAGCCAGTAGGCTGCAAGGAAAAGAAAGATCGTCTTCATGTGGCGGATCTCCCGGAAGGTTTTCCGGAGTTGGGAGAGACCTTCCCGGATGATGGCGGTCCGGGGTTTTCCCTTGGTGCCGGAGTTTTCCCGGACGAGGAAAATCAGGGGAAGGGTAAAGACCGCCCACCAGATCCCGACGGAAAAAAAAGAGAGCTTCACGCCTTCGCTGCCGTCCCGGAGGCCGAAGGCGGACGGAGAGACGGCCATCCAGACGTTGAAGGCAAAGAGAAGTCCCCCCCCCAGGTATCCCATGGAGAAGCCCAGCGACGAGATGGAATCTCTGCGCGCCTCGGATGCCACCGTTGTGAGCAGGGAATCGTAGAAGATGATGGACCCTGCAAATCCTGTCGTGGCGAGCACGTAGCAGGCCGCGGCCGTTTGCCAGTCGCCCCGGGGGACAAGGGCAAGGGCCGAGGTTGCCGCAATCCCGATGGCGGCGAAAAAGAGCAGGAATTTCTTTTTTGCGGCGCCCCTGTCGGCAATGGCCCCGAGAAGCGGAGCCATGAGGGCCACCAGGATGCCGGCCGCCGAGTTCGCCAGTCCCAGTTTCGCGGTGCTGACCACGGGGTCGGCTCCCATGGTCCAGTATTCCTTGAAAAAGATCGGGAAGAAGGAGGCCATGACGGTGGTGGCAAAGGCCGAGTTTGCCCAGTCGTACATGGCCCACCCGAATATGGCTTTGCGGTCTTCCTTCATTTCCCGAATCCGGTTTGCATCACAAAAAACCCTCCGCCGTTCGCGAAGGGTTTTTCGGTCAAAGGGTCATGCCCCCAGGTTCATTTTACGCCGGAGATCTTGGCCAGGCTGGCGCGTAGCGCATCGGCGTGGGTGTTGGACACGCTGTGTTTAATCAGGATTTCTGTCGGCGTGACCGGTTTTTCGTAATAGGCCTTGTTCAGGCTGTCACGGACAGCCATGACGGCACCGTCCAGCGAAACGCCGCCATAGAGCCCCTTGGATCGCGAAAAGGACAGGATGTCGGCGCTGATGTTGGCCGTAGCGGCCTGGGCGCCTGCACCCCAGGGGCCTGCGGCAATCCCCACGTCGGCGCCCAGCTTGACGCTGCTCTGCAAGAGGGTCGTCACCCCCCTGTCGGTCATGGCAAGCAGGATGACCTCCGAGGCATCCGCCCCGGCCTGGAATCCAAAACTCGCGCTTCCGATGGTGTAGAAAGCCGGGTAGGTCCATTTGCCACCCTCACCGCGCACGAGGAAAACCCCCGTTCCGCCCGAGGCCCCGAACACGAAGGCACCCCGGAGCACCTGCGGAGCGATGTAGATACCTTTCGCCTTCCGTGACAGTTTTCTCATCTCCGTGAAGTTTTTATCGGCCATGAAGCCGGTATAGGAGATATTTGCCTTGGTGATGAGGGCCTGTGCGTCCGCCCTGTCGTTGGCTGAGGCGATTCCGGGCAACGCGAACCCGGCACCCAGAAGAGCAGCGGCAAGCAGCAAGAAGATGAATACACGTTTCATGGGACCTCCTTTTTCACGATGGGTCCGGCACTGCCGGGTACCCGGTTGAGCGGAATGGTTGTTTTCCTGTCCTCATAAGTATACCGAAAAGCGGTAAGAATTGAAAACCCATTTTGCCGGTGCGAGGGATGCTTGCCCTTCTCAACCGCCTTGAGGATTTTCAGGGCTCATCGCTCGGAAACGTGCGACGAGATATCGGCAGTCGGGAACCCTTCCACCTCCCTCATGATCTGCTCCCGAAGCCGGTGCAGGCGCTTTGATATGCGATGCGACCATCGCCCACCGAAAAATGCCGAGGGGGTGGGCGGTCGGATGCCCAGTGTTTCTCGCCATTCGAAGTACCGCAGGGTGAGGTAACTGAACGGCCCGATGCCGATCCCGAACAGAAGGCCCGCCTCCCATCCGAGGAAGCGGCCGAGGAGAATCCCTTCCCCGAGATAGGCCAACGGGAAGATGACGAGAGACCAGGTGATCGTCATCGTGGCGATGTCGGTTCTCGGGAGCCGTCGGCGTTCGACCAGCCATCGGACAAGGCGGTAGGGGATCCAGTTGAAAAACCATCCGACATACGCGAGCAGCGATCCCGCAGCGCCCTGGATCAATGTCGCCGCCGTTGATGGAATGTTCCCGGTGCGAATGCCGGCGATGCGCGACAACCTGCGGTAACGCGCGGTGAGCCTGCGAAGCCGTCTCATTTCTTTGGGGCAGCACTGACGAAGGACATTCATGCGCGGGTTGAACTCTTCCAGTCTCTTGT
The DNA here is from genome assembly GCA_964628025.1 of uncultured Syntrophaceae bacterium. GTDB lineage: Bacteria > Desulfobacterota > Syntrophia > Syntrophales > UBA2192 > UBA2192. Next base: position 65,374 of record CAZVLL010000011.1, on the reverse strand, counting down.
AGCGTTCCGCCCAGCCGTGTTCCTGGCGCGATTCGAAATAAACTTGCTCCAGAAGGATGATGAGCTGCCGGTCCTGAACGGTCTCAGCCTGGAAAACATGATCGCTCAGCGCTCTGTGAATTTCGGCTGTCAGTTCCTGGATGGCAGCTTGTGGGTCCGATGCGTGGAGGGCGATGGAGCGCGATGTGTCCACGGGCCGTGCCACGAGAAGAAGAACCGACGAGCGGAAAATGGATCCCTCTTCGTAGTTGATCCCGACGGGAACGATCGGGACGTCAACTCCCTTCTCCCGGGCGAGGAAGCACATTCGTGCAACGCCCGTTTTCAGGGGATTGATGAAGGGGGCTTCGGAGGAGACGCCCTCGGGGAAGATCACGATGGCATCGCTTGCGAGAAGCGCTGCAACACACTCCTTGAAAAAGGAGGTGTAATCGACAGGTCCCTGAACCTCATTACGCCGCAGAACGGGGATGGCCTTCATCCGACGCAGAATGAAACCGACGATGGGGATGTGGAACAGGGTGGACTTGGCGATGTGTCGCAGTCGCAGAGGCGGACTGAGGAAGAGCGTCAGGATAGGGTCGAGAAGATCGTTGGGATGATTGAGCGCGAGGATCACCGGTCCCGATGCAGGCAGGTTTTCCCGTCCCTCGATGACGATTTCGCGGAAGAAAATATTCCCGATGAGGCGGAAAAAGCCCAGAAGCATGCTCGTCTGTTCCGTCAGTCCGGTCTGTTGAACCCCGGACCCCTTCTTTCAGCGTTGTGCCGCCTTTTCCACGACCGAAGCGAGCTTTTCGACGAGGACTTTCAGATCGCCGTCCGTGTAAGATGACTCGCCGAGATAGCTCCGGTCCAGCGTTTTCGTCGGGACGAACCTCTGGAGCACGAAGCGTTTCGCGCCGGCAATGAGCCTGCCGATTTCCTCGATGTCTGCGGGGCCGAGCAGCGACTTTACGGCTGTTGTGCGGAATTCATAGTCGATGGACGAACCTATGATGAGAGAAATGCTCCGGCGGATCAGCCGGCTGTCGGTCTTTGTCTTTGTCACCTCGGCGTAGCGCTCCAGGGGCGCTTTGAGGTCCATGGCCACGTAATCCAGGAGCTTGCGGTCAAGCATTTCCTTCAGCACATCGGGCCGTGCCCCGTTCGTATCGAGCTTGACCCGGTAGCCCATCGCTTTGATGTGGATGACGAAGGGGATGATCTCCGGCTGAAGGGTAGGCTCGCCCCCCGTGATGACGACGGCGTCGAGGCGACCCTTGCGTTTTTCGAGAAACGGGAGGATCTCCGTCTCCGGGATCAGGTCGTCGTAGCGCTCCGGGTCGACGAGTTCCGGGTTGTGGCAGAAGGGGCAGCGGAAATTGCAGCCCTGAGTGAACACAACGGCGCTGATGCTGCCGGGGTAGTCGATGAGGGAGACCTTCTGGAAACCGCCTATTTTCAACTTTTTTCCTTTCGACCGAGTTGTTTCTGCTTGAGCCAGTAAATCAGGGCCGTTATGATTCCGGCTCCGATCGCTTTCCCCAGGATGGCGATCCCCACGTGAGGAGTCGGGAAGGAGAACAGCTTTCCCTCGGGATACACATAGGCCAGAACGAGGAAAAGGATGCTGACCATGGACACGCCGGCGATGACCGCATGGTCGACCCTGTCCGTCTTCCAGCCGCAGATGCCGCAGATCAGCCACTGGATCGGGTCGAGAAAGGACGAGACGATGTAGTAGGCAAGCGCCGCAAAGATGCCCGGGTTTTCCATGTGGGACCGTCTCCTTTCAGGATGCCTGCGCGCCGGGTGAATGGACCCGTTTCACGAGGGCCGCCACGGCCACCAGGCACCACACGGCCTCGAGGACGACGAAGGGCATGAAGGCGATCACCCACGAGGACCAGCACGCGAGTCCCGCGCCGGCAATGTTCATTCCGATGTAGGCGAAACCGTCCTGGGCAATGAACCCGAAGAGGCTCAGAAAAAAAGCCAGAAGCAGCAGGGCCACCCCCAGCGATCCGATCAGTGTTGGCGCATCCATGGCACACCTATCCCATTTTCTTTGGCTTGCGTACATGCCTTCACATTTCATTCGGAACTCCCACATAATATCCGTTGCATAATCCGCCCCTTTTCCTATAATCAGCCAAACGCTTTGTTCAGGGAGGACATTATTATGAAGATAACAGGTCTCGATAAAATTGAGAAGATAAAGATGACGATGGAAGGGGCCAAGGACGTCCTGAAGCAGGTTCCCCTCTCAAAGAATGACGGGTCCCCCAACTTTTCGTTCCGCGTCTTCACCATCCTGCCCGACGGCCATACACCCTACCACACGCATAGCGTGGAGCACATGAACTACATCATCCAGGGCGAAGGCGTTCTGGTCGATGAAGCCGGCAGGGAGCATCCCGTGAAGATGGGCGAATTCGTACTGGTCCTTCCCGACGAGAAGCACCAGTACCGGAATGCCTCCGCAAAAGATTCCATGGTCATGATCTGCGCCGTGCCCAAGGAATACGAGTAGGGAGGACGTCCTCGCCGTGAAACGGATAAGCATTCACTAAGCCCGTTGTCTGCACGTTCAAGACTGTTTCCGGAGCATGCCGCGGATCGTATCCAGCACGGTGGAGATATCCCGGGAACGGATATCGTTGTGGGTAACCATCCGGAGTGTCGTATCGGAACACACTTTCACCTTGATCCCGTATTCATGGAGTCGATCCGAGAAGAGGGAAGCTTTCCATCCGAGGGGGCTTACATCGAGATGGATGATATTGGTGAGGATACCTCCCCGATCGACTTTGATTCCCAACGATTCAAGGCCCGATCTCATCTGTTCGGCATTCTCGTGATCCTCCGGCAGTCGCTCGACCATCCGGGTGAGAGCAAGGATGCCGGGGGCGGCGATCACTCCCGCCTGTCTCATGCCGCCTCCGATCCTTTGCCGCATTCGCCTTGCTTCGTCGATAAAATCTTTGGACCCCAGCAGAATAGAGCCGAGAGGCGCTGCCAGACCTTTGCAGAGACAGACATCCGCCGCGTCACAAAAGCTGACCAGATCAGCCACAGTCGTTCTTAACGCAAGGGCTGCATTGAAAATCCTCGCGCCGTCCATGAAGATGGGGAGATGATGTTTTCGGGCGATCTCGATGGTGTCGGCATACCGGCTTTTTTCAATAGCAAGACCTCTGTTCAGATGAAAGGTATTCTCCAGGCAGATGAGCCGGGTCCTGGCCCTCTGGACACCGGGGGGCATGATCGCCTCGCGGAGTTCCTCCGTGTCATAGGTTCCCGTATCGCTTTTCAACGGCCGCGGTTGAGCCCCCGATAATGCGGAGATTCCTCCTGTTTCCAGGTTGTAGAGATGGGAATCGGCAAACACGACGATTTCATCGCCGGGTTTCGTAAAGATCATGACCGCAATCTCGTTGCTCATTGTTCCTGAAATCGTCAGGAGTGCGGCTTCCTTTCCGAAAAGTTCCGCTGCGAGCTCTTCGAGCCGGATGACCGTGGGATCGTCTCTCAGGATATCGTCTCCGACGATTGCGTTTTTCATCGCCTCCCGCATTTCAGGGGTCGGTCTTGTAACCGTATCACTTCTCAGGTCAATAATAGGATCCATCGTTGTCCTCTTAACCGTCTGTCATCCCGCGTTTATCCCCAGATGATCCGGGCATCGACAGCCCTGCAGCCGGCAGCGGAAGCCATGAGAGGGTTGATGTCGAGCTCGGCGACGTCCGGGTTTTGCGAGGCGAAGAAGGAGAGTTTTTCCAGAATTTCAACGAGGGCATCCAGGTCAACACCCGGCTCGCCTCTCGTTCCTTTCAAAAGCGGGTAGATCCGCAGCGACTCGATCATTCCGCGGGCGATCGTTTCGTCTACGGGGATGAGCTCGCGGCTCATGTCCCGATAGACTTCCGTGTAGATGCCGCCCTGGCCGCAGGCCATGACAGGACCGAACACCGGGTCCCGCTTGATCCCCAGGAGGATCTCCTTCCCGGCAACCTGTTCCTGGATCTGGAAGGCATCGACCCGGAGGTTCGGATCCCTGGCCCGGACGTTTTCGATCAGCCTGTTGCGTGCCGACTGGAGCGCAGTCGGACTCGGGATTCCCGTGGCGATCCCGCCCCATTCGCTCTTATGCAGGAAACTGGGTCCCGCCAGTTTCAGGACGAAGGGGGGCTTCATGGTTCCGGCCGCTTTTCGCAGCGCTGCGAGGCTTTTGGCTTCTGTTCCGGAGGCTGCGGGGATGCCGTAACACTCGAGCAGCCGGAGAGCCTCCTGTCCTGCGAGCATACCTTCTTTTCTTCCCTTTGCGGCCAGCGCTTCGACTGCGGCCTCCTCGACGACGAAAGATCGGGGCATCGGTTCCCGGCGGTTTTTGAGCCGGTGATATCGATCACTGCAGGAAAGACCCAGGACGGCCTGCTCGATCGTGTCGAAGCAGGCCAGACCGGGAATGGCTTCGAAACGGTCAATGGCGGCCTCGCTTTCCATGTAGGGCCACGTGGCGATGGGTTTCATGTTGCCTGCATCGCGCCTGGCCTCAGCGAAGGTCGTTTCGAGGTTCAGTTCCGTATGAAGCGGCGAGCTCGTTACGAAGAAGATCGCCATGACGCCGTCAATGCCGGGTGACTTGAGGAATTCCGTGAGCGAAAGCCGGTAGGCTTCCTGGTAGCGGCTGCCAAGCATGCCGATGGGCCAGATGTCGATGGGGTTCGATACGGAAATCCAGTCGGGGAGGCCCTTCAAGAGTTTCTCCCGTAGACCCGGGGGGAGTTCTCCAAATGTCAGGCCCAACTCCTCGCAGGCATCGGCGGACATGATTCCCCCGGCCCCCGTCACGGTGACGATCCCCAGCCGGTTGCCTTTCATCTCCCCGAGTACGGCCAGGGCGTGGAGGGCGTCCCGCATCTCGCCGCTCGTCCGGACACGCAGAACACCGGCCCTCTTGAAGGCGGCGTCGTAGACATGGTCCTCGCCCACCAGGGAGCCCGAGTGGGAGAGGGCCGCTTTGGCCCCCGCCTTGCTTCGACCCGTCTTGAGGACGACAATGGGCTTCTTCCGACTGACCCGTCCCGCCGCTTCCAGGAACTCGGGACCTCGCTTCAATCCCTCCATGTGAACAACGATCACTTCCGTTTCCGGGTCATTTTCCAGGTAGTCCAGGGCGTCCACCATATCGATATCGCAGGCATTGCCGATGTCGATGGCCTTTCCGATGTCGTGCCACGTCAGGTTGCGAGACGCCACCTGGATGAAGCCCGTCTGGGCGATGAGGGAGACCGGGAGAAACTTCTCGGGGAAGGGGGTCTCGACGAAGGCCGTGTTGAGATGACGGTAATTGTTGACGATGCCGAGCGTGTTGGGTCCCATCACGCGCACGCTGCTCTCACGGGCCCTGCGGGCGATTTCGTCCTGGAGCTCGCGTCCATGCCCGTCGGCATCGGCAAAACCCTGGCTGATGATAAGAACGCGCTTGATCCCCGCTTGGATACAGTCCTCGAAGACAGTCAGCACCCGGTCGCGACCCACGGAGATGACGGCAAGATCCACCGTTTCGGGGATTTCGGAAACGGTACGATAGACCTTCAAGCCCAGGATTTCCCCGCCGCCCGGGTTCACCGGGTACATACGTCCCCTGTACCCGTAATGGAGCATCATCTCGGCATTGTTGAATGCCCCCATGCCCGTCTTCCGAGGGGTTCCGACTAGGGCGACTGATGCGGGGTCCATGAATTTGTGCATAGGGATATCTCCTGAAATTCCCGATCTGCACCGGGCCGGATTTTCGATATGATGCCATCGAAGGATTTTTCTTTTTGTAGACGCAATGAGGGAAATGGGCAAGGGAAAAATCTGGTTGGAATCCCGCGGGAGCCGATTTGTCTTGACTTCCGGACGTAAGCCCCATAGGCTGTGCATGCAAAAAGCGCCGCAAGAGCGGCGCAAAGATCTGGACAGACATTTCAAGAGACGACCGCCATGCTCTTTGGAGTTCTGGCGGTCGTTTTATATCCGCTCCACGAGGGGGCCTGATGTTGAAAAAATATCGATATTCGCTGCTGACGGCAAAGATGCAGGGCCTGTTCTACTATATCATCCGCGCCTACACCTGGACCTTCCGCTTTCACGTCGAAAACGAGAATCCCTGGCTGCAATACAGGCAGAACGGCGGCCGGGTTTTGCTCTGCGGCTGGCACCAGCAGTTCTTTGCGGCCATCCGCCACTTCAAGACCTATACGTCCTATCGCCCCGCCCTGATGATCAGCCAGAGCAAAGACGGTGACATCATCGCCGGTATCGCCGAGAAATCCGGCTGGCATGCCGTGCGGGGGTCTTCCTCTCGGGATGGGCGCCGGGCTCTGAAGGAGATGATCAGTCAGTTGCGGGACTCGGGTCTCGCCGCGCATGTCGTCGACGGGCCGAAGGGACCGGCTGGAGTGATCAAGGCGGGGGTCGTCAGTTTGGCCAAGGCCGCCGGGGCCGTTGTTGTTCCCATCTACGTGACATCCGACCGGGCCTGGTATTTCAACAGCTGGGATCGCTTCATGCTGCCGAAGCCCTTTGCGAAGGTGACCCTGCGTTTCGGTCAGATGCTGGATCTGAGCTCCGGGGAGAGCGATGAGGATTTCGAATTCGAACGGGCCCGGCTCCAGCAGATCATGCAGCCCGGCCTGATCTAACCGTCAATCGCCACCTCCGAACAGCCGGCACATTCCGGCCGGCCCCATCCGCTATGACACGATCTTTCTTTCCAGGGACCAGCCACATTTATCCGCCTTGATGCCCCTGCAGGCCTCACGGTACTCGAATTCGAAAATGATGCTGCCCTGGTGCGGCCCCTCCTGTTTGACCCGGAAACTCCTGATTGACCCGCCGTAGAAAGAAGGTTCGGATTTTTTCCTGTGAAAGTAGATGTGCCCCCCGATGAGCTTCTTCGCTTCCTCTTCGGTGAGCACCCACCAGCCGCTTTCCCACACCTTGTCGCGCAGCTTGACGAAGTTGTCCGCGTTTTCGATCAAATGGATCTGCATGTCACACGCTCCTTATCTAAACCCCTCCAACAAAAATAAACTATCTCGTGGTAATGGACAGGGTTTCAAGAATTTATCGAGGATTCCCCACGGGGGAAGAGAGGTCAGCAACGTCTTGATGGATGTCGATTACACTGATTGCAGCCTATTCTGTTTGGGGGGAATGTCAAGGCATTTCTGCGTCGGGGGAATATTCCTTGACTTCATAGCGGTTCGGAGGTCTTATGGAAACGAAATCTCGATTTGATGGCAGAAGGGCTGCCCGTCCGGAAAAAATACGAATGGATGATCGGAGCGCACGATCGGGACCCCGTCTCTCACTGAAGAGGGATGGGGGTTTTTTATCCACCCTATCTCAACAGAAGGATCAAACGCCATGACCGAAGACCTGCTGGATTACTGGGTCAGACTTATCAAACCGTTTTTCCCCGAGAATGCCTGGATTGTCACACGCTACCAGGGGGATGACCATATCATCGAGATCGACTGGAAACTCGATGACGACCCGGAACGGCCCAACCGGCGTTCCCGGAAAATACAGATCACCATCTCAGACGGGGCCATCGAAGATTACCTGGACAGGAACAAGAAAGAGCGTGAATTGTTTGAAATCGGCCTCAAGAAGCTGATTCACGAGAAGTACAATCATTCCGATCCCAATCAACCGATTCAAGCAGGATCCTCCGCATCGACAGACAAGCTGCGCATCGCGAAAGACACACTCAACGCATAATCACCGGTGACATGATCTGCATGGCTCCACCGCTCTCAGCGGCCCGGTACGGAGGACGGCCTGGCGAGTTGAACGGGGATCTCCGGAATGGCGACTCGGAGAGCTTTTCTGCTTTCCTTCTCGAGGGCGAGGGCTGCGGCGTTTTTTCCCACGATCGTGACGGGCTCGCGGGTCCAGCCGCGCTTCAGCTTCCTGTCCTCCCGTCTCAGGCATGACAGGGCATAGAGGCCGATAACGGGGGCGAGGATTCTTGTTTTCCAGCCGAAGGCTCCATAGAGATCGCGCAGAAGATCGTTCAGCCTGCGGGTCATCGCTTCGTTTCCGCGGTACCAGATTTTCATGGCCCACACGGCCCCCGCATAGGCCGATTGCAGCGGCGCTGCATCCCATTCGTAGCGTTCACGGATGCGCCGGTCAGGATGACGTCCGTGGGCCTTCCAACCCTCCAGCATGGTCCGGATAAGGCGGTAGAGGCTTGGCCCGTTGACGTCGAAGTCGCGGTGGAAGGCGTCGAGAAGGAATTGTTCTTCCAACCCGTCGTGGATGCGGGGGTGCCGGTAATTGAACCGGTACTGTCCATGGCTGTCGGCCGGAGGCATTTCGGCTTCGGGCAGCAGGCTCCCTTCCTTCCGATGCTTTTCGTAGAGAGGTGTGCCGGGGTTGGGCGTGTAGAGCATGAACTGGTGAAAGACCGTGTCGTGGCTTACGGCATAGTCGATGACCTCGCTGATGTTTTCCGGCGTATGGGTTTCCAGGCCAATGATCGTGGAGCCGAGGACCCGTATCCCGTTGGACTGCAACGTGCGGACCAGTCCGCGGGTATCGACACCGTTGAGTTTCTGGTACTTGCTGTTTTCCCCTTCGAGGCCCATCCATACCCAGCCGATGCCGAGCCCCAGCAGCTGATCGATGGAGTAGGACGATATCACCCGGGCGGAGCTGAAGACGTAGAGCGCCCAGCTCTTCCCGTGGGCCTGCATCAGCTCGAGGAGCCGCAGCGACCTTTGCCTGTGCAGGAGAAAGTTCTCGTCCAGGACGAAAAAGGAGTTGACGGCAAGTTCTTTTTCGATCTGACACATGACCGAGAAGAGGGCGTCGCCGGTCTCGTAGAAGTTGACGAAATTGCCCTTGCCGCCGAACAGGGCCGACGTGGAGCAGAAGTTGCAGCCCACGGGGCACCCGGCAGAAGGGACGAGGATGGCGGCGGTGCGGCCCTTTTTCTGCGGCAGGTCAATGCCCATGATCCTTCCGTCGAATCCCGAGAGTACCATGGGGTGGCGGACGGGCGCCTTTGTGTCCTGTCCGAGGAATTTCCGAAACCACCGGATGCCGTCTCCGCGGACGATGTGATCGGCGTCGATTTCCCGGGAAAGGTCGGGCCGCGCGGCGACGTGACCTCCCACGACGATGGTGATCCCCGGCCGTTCGCGGCGGATGATCTCACACATCGCCCTGACTTTTTCCACGTTGGGACCGATGGCGCCGATGCCCACGATGTCGTAAGGGGTCTGACGGATTTCACGGATGAAGCTGTCCAGCGTGGGGAAATCCAGAACCGTGCAGGGGGCGCTAACGTTGGCCTGGATCATCAGGAGGCCGAAAGAACGGTGGAACATCCTGAGGGAAAAGCCGCCCTGCAGGCGGGTGACCTGGTTGTGATACAGCTCCATCGGGTTGTTCCGGCGGCTTCCAAACTCGTCGTCGCGGGCGTAAGGCCCGAAGACGCTCGTCAGCAATATTTGTGCTTTCGTTCGCTTCGGGTGTGGGATGACGGGATTGATCATCGAATGCGGCTCCTTTCCGATTTCCTTTTTCTGCACGGGTCACGGGAATGTTCATACGGAAAAAGCGGAGGGAAAGAAAGCTCGAACATGCGGTTTTACAATTGTTTTACAATGAGAGAACCCGGGCGGGAGACGCCGGCGAAGGATTGCCGTTGACAGGAGCGAGCCTGCGGTGTAGCAAACACCATCAAGGTGAATTCCGTGAAATGGCTTGTCCACCCCATCCTCGTTTTTGTGCTTTCCATTGTGGCCCTGGCTGCATCCCTGGCGCTCTATATTTACTGGTATCTTGAGGTCAGCACAGGCCTCCAGAGGATTGTCGAAACCTATCGGCTCGACCCGGAGGGGCTCGTCGAGTTCAAGACCTGGGTCGTCATCATGGTGATATCCATCCTGGTGGGTCTCATCCTCGCGGGGGTCTTCATCATCTTCGTCTATTATCAAAAGACATGGAGTCTCTACCGGCTGCAGCGCAATTTCATCGACAGTTTCACCCATGAATTGAAGACGCCCGTGACCTCCCTGAAATTGTACCTGGACACGTTTTCCCGCCATGAGCTTCCACGTGGGGACCAGCTCAAATACATCCGGTTCATGCTCAACGACGTGGACCGCCTGCTGGACAACATCAACCGCATCCTCCAGCTGGCCCGCATCGAGAGCGGGAGCTACGCGAAGGAATTCGTCGAGGCCGACCTGGTGGAAACGGTGGAGAGGTTCCGGAGCGAAAATGCCGATCTGTTCCCGAACTGCGTCGTCACCATCCACAAGCCGGACAGGCATCCCTATCCCTGCAATCTGAACCCGCAGCTTTTCGATGTCCTTCTCATGAACCTGTACACAAACGCGGTCCGGTACAACCGTTCGCCGCAGCCCCGGCTCGACATCCGGTTCGTACCCCGTTCGAAAGGGCTTGATATCCGCTTCGAGGACAACGGCATGGGGATCGACCGCAAGGATCTCCGGAAGATCTTCCGCAAATTTTATCGTGCGGGCAGGCCCGAGGACATGACGGCGAAGGGAAGCGGGCTCGGTCTTTACCTGGTTCAGCAGATCGCCCGGATTCATGGCGCCGAAGTGCACGCCGAAAGCGACGGGCCCGGGAAAGGGTCTGTCTTCACCCTGAGCATCCCCCGGCCGAAGGACGCCGGCGGGGCCTGGAGAGAGTCACCATGAAGGATTCGGGGGGGAAAAGGATACTCGTTGTCGAGGATGATCGGCACATCGCCGAGGGGCTGAGGCTCAACCTTTCCCTGAAGGGATACGACCCGCAGATTGCACTCGACGGGATCGCCGCCCTGAGGATGTGGAAAGAATGGAACCCCGACCTGATTGTTCTGGATATCATGCTGCCCCACATTGACGGACTGACGGTCCTGCGCCATATCCGTCTGGAGGACGATCGTCTGCCCGTCCTCATCCTGTCGGCCCGCGGCGAGCCGGAGCAGCGTGTCGAGGGCCTTTCGATGGGCGGGGACGATTATCTGGCCAAACCCTTCCATCTCGACGAGTTCCTGTTGCGGGTCGAGCGGCTTCTTTCGCGGGCGGAAAGGCAACGCGAGGAGAGCGGCGAACCATCGGACGAGGGCACGTATGCCTTCGGCGGAAATGTCGTTGACTTCGATCGGTTCCGGGCGACCTGCCGTTCCGGCGAGATCAGTCTGACGGAGCAGGAGCTGAAGCTCCTGAAGCTTTTCATTGCCAACCGGGGGAAACCCCTGACGCGGCGAGAACTTCTGGAGATGGGCTGGGGATACAGGGGGAGCACGCCGACCCGGACGGTGGACAACTTCGTGATGCGGTTCCGCAAGTACTTCGAGGACGATCCCCACGAACCGGTATTCTTCAAGAGCCTGCGGTCCGTGGGGTATGTCTTCGACCATGACTGAAGGCGCCTCCGATACCGGCTCGCGCCTCGCGTTTATTTTCGTTTCTCCAGATAGATTTTCAGGGCTTCAGCGTTGTTGATGGCTTGTTCCGTCGAGCTGTAGACGAAGGTTACGGGGCCTTTGCCCATTTCCGCAAGCAGCTTCTCCAAAGCCTCTCTGCTTTTGTCCAACTCGGCAAAATATCGCGCCCTGAATTCATCCCACTTGGCAGGGTCGTGGCCGTACCATTTTCTCAGTTCATTGGAAGGCGAGATGTCCTTGGCCCAGTAGTCGACCTTCGCTTTTTCCTTCGTGAGGCCCCGCGGCCACAGCCTGTCCACCAGGATCCGCCTTCCGTCTTCGCGTGTCGGCTCGGCATAGACACGCTTAACCCTGATTCTTCCTTTCATTGCTTTATCCTCATTCAACGCCGGAAAATGACGTAATTGCGCAGAAGGGCGGAAATGGCAAGGACGAGAATTGCGATGCCCAGGACTGCCAGCGGCACGATGTAGAAGAACCAGTCGTAATCGACCGACCCCTCCATCTCCCGATGCAGATTCCAGACGTAATATCCGCAGAGGCTTGCGGTCAGGATCAAGACGGCAACGTTGTACGCCGCGACTCCCTTGCGCTTTTTCGGTGAATAGTGAAAGAAAGCGAGGAAAAGGACGATAAAGAGGAACAGGGCAACAAAGTACGCGACGATCATCGGATCAGTGTATCTCCTTCCAGAGCATGTACGCCAGCCCTCCCGTCACGACGGCGCCGGGAAAGCTGACCCACAGGGGGATGACCCAGCCGCTGACGGTAACTTCAAAACCATATATCAAGCGGGCGATGTGCACAATGCAGATCAGCGAGAAAATGCCGATGGCAATCATGGAGAAGGGTTTCATAACATACTCCCTGTCAGCAGCCTCTCAAGGTTTGAAGGCGTCGACGAGCGAATCCATACGCTCTCCTTTTCTCAGGTAGCGCACATGGGCAAAACCGGCCTCCTCGAGCCAGGTCTTGATTTCATCGTAGGTGTAGGTTGATCCCCCTTCCGTGTTCACGAGCATGTTGATGGCGAAAAGCGCGCCGTCCTTCGGTTCGGTTCGGTCCGATTCCATCACGTGATCGCGGATGACAATCCTCCCTCCCGGGATCAGGGCGCGAAACACCTTCTCGAAAAGATCCACGTTCTCCCCCGGGCTGTTCTGGTGGATGATGGCGGAAAGCAGGGCCAGGTCGTGTCCGTCGGGAAGTTCTTTCGAATAAAAGTCCCCCGCTGCGAGACGGACCCGGTCGAGCATGCCCGCCTCGGCCAGGCGGTCGCGGGCCATCCTGATGACGGCAGGCTTGTCGAAAAGCGTGGCCCTCATATCGGGGGCGGCCTTGAGAAATGCGATGGTGTAGGTTCCGGAGGCGCCGCCCACGTCGAGCAGGTTTCTTGCCGGTCCCGGCTGGATCGCTGCGACGATCGTCTCGGCCAGCGGCGTTCCCACCACGTGCATGGCCCCGATGAAGGCGGTCAGTCCATCGTCGTTGCGTGACGCCGCAGACGGCACCGCGGCTGCCCCGGCTCCCCGGACGATGTCCGTCAGGGCGGACCAGCTGTCCCACAGATTGGCTGCGTGGAGGATCATCGGGAGGAGGGAACGGGAATCCCTGTCGGAAAGAAACGGTGCGGCATCGGGCGCGGTTTTGTAGGTGCCTTCGTGCTTTAGAAGAAGTCCCATGGCCGCCAGTGCATCCAGAAGGACGGTCAGTGCCCTGGGGTCGGTCCCGAGAAGCGAGGCAAGGTCTTTCGCCTGCAGGGGGGCTTCGAGCAGCGGGGAGAAAAGGTTCAGTTCGGCTGCGGAGAGCAGGATCCGGCTCTCCCAGAAATTCCGGGCCAGTTTCAGGATGGCTTCAGGGCTGTTATAGCTCATGGGAACTCCCTCCTAATCCGGTACGTGAGTCAGTGAGCGCCCCCCACGATTTTCCCCTCTACAGAAAATCGCGCATTATCCGGCAGGGAAACGGAAAGCATTATATATGAACGAAAGGGTTTTTCGCCTCAGTTTTTTTCGCGACGCAGAGAAGAGATCCGCCTGCGGGAAAAGACAGGCCGCGCTTCAGGAAACCAATCTCCATGTTCAGGACGGCTCCCAGAATAGCGTTTGTCGTGCGCGAAAACTGCATCTCCTGGAGCACCTGTTCCCGGTGCGGATTCTCCGATTTCAACCGGAGACGAAGTCTGGACAGAAACATCAGCGGCAAAAGAAGAGACACAAAGGACGTATGCCGCCGGATCGTGAAACCGGCCTGTTCCACCTTTTCCTTCAGGTCCGGCCATGCGTATCTGCGATGATGACACGCGGCCTCGTCATGGGGGCTCCACAGCCACGGGTGCTGCGGAACAGTGATGATCATGCCGCCGCCGCTCTTCAAGCACTTGTGCGCTTCCCGGATAACCCTCGTGTCATCGTCGACATGTTCCAGGACATCAAACAGTCCGACGACGTCAAATTCGTCCACGAAGGGAATGCTGCGGGCATCCATCTGAATGAGCCGCGCATCCGGCACGTTTGCCCGGGCATATTTCAGGGCCTCGGTGTACATCTCGGCACCGGTTACACGACGCTCCGGCTTCGAACGGGCAAATGCGGCCAGAACGAATCCGGTTCCGCACCCGATTTCCAGGATATTGACGGCTTCGGGAAAATACCGTTCCAGGACATATTGCAAAAGGGCGCTTCTTCCCTGGAACCAGAAAGAAGTGGATTCCGTCCGTGCGAGATCCCGATGGCCATTGACGGGATAGCCTTCCGATCCGGACGCCAGATCCGGTGCGAAGACGGGAAAACCGTCCCTCATCATCGGTTCCTGCCCGCAGTGTGGGCATAACCAGGACTCGCCCTCAAAGCAAGCCTTGCATTCTGGGCACTGCTTCATGCCGGGCCTCCGGATGCCCGCGGGCAAGGGCGCGAATGACAGTGAAGGATCCTAATGAACAACCCTACCCATCCCCTCTCGGGCTGATCGCCCATTCAAGCCGTTTTGCAGACAATGCCAGGAAATCAGCGTCTACTTCACACCCGACAAATCGTCGGTTCAATTTTATGGCCGCGACACCTGTCGTCGAACTTCCCGAAAACGGATCAAATATTATATTGCCTGCCTCCGAGCTTGCCAGGACGATTCTCTCAAGAAGTTGAACGGGCTTTTGTGTCGGGTGTTTGCCGAATGCTTTTTCATCTCCGCTTGGGGCCGTCATTGTCCAGACTGATTTCATCTGTTTGCCGGAATTCATCTCGCGCATGGCATCGTAGTGGAAGCAGTGTTTGGACTTTTCATTCTTCGCTGCCCAGATAATCGTCTCCGTTGAATGGGTAAAGTAGCGACACGAGAGGTTCGGTGGGGGATTGGGCTTTTCCCATGTGATGTCATTCAATATCTTCATCCCCAACTGCTGCATGGCATACCCGACAGAATGAATGACATGCTGCGTGCCGGATACCCATATTGTACCGTTGGGCTTTAAGACCTTCCGGCACCGTGACAGCCAGGCCGTGTTGAACTCGTGGTTCATCTCCGGCCCGTTCGATTTATCCCATTGCCCTTTGTTAACTTTTACCATCTTGCCGGCGTGGCAGGTGATGCCGCCGTTCGACAGGAAATAGGGCGGGTCGGCAAATATCATATCGATAACGCCATCAGGGTATTGGCTGCTGAGGATATCCATGAATTCAAAACAATTCGCATGATATAGCCACACACCATATTCATCGTTTCGAAAGACACACTGATTGGGAGAGTATTCGGAGCTTTTCATTTCCGTCAGAGGAAATGCATGGGAGCTGTCTTGTGTTGCTTTCCTTCGCATGGACGCTACGTTCCTTCTCTTTTTATGTTCGACAGGCATTTGAAATAAACCTTTTCAGTCATCGCGTATGTATCAGGCCGGCTTCCACTGCAGGGAGAGTTTCTTCTTCGATGCGGCGCAGTCCCTCAAGTACAGGTTGATAAGGGTCTGGTAAGGGACGCCACTTTCCTGTGCCAGGCTCTTGAAGTAGCTGATCGTGCCTTCGTCCATCCGGATCGTGACCTGGCGCTTGAGCCGTGCAGCATAGGGGCTCTTCTTGGCCTTTGTGAAGTCGTATTCCTTTCTCATTTTCTCACCTTTTCAGATACTGTTTTTGCTCCGAGCGGGTTGCCTTGCGGGCCGATATGATTCGGATCACATCGTCGCTTTCGCGATAGCAGTGGCAGACAACAAGAATGCGAAGATTTGCACTCAGGCCAAGGAGAATGAATCTGTCTTCTTCGATGGAATGATCCGGGTCTGACATGAAAAGAGCATATTCGTCTGCGAAAACTGTTTGAGCTTCCTCGAAGGATATGCCGTGCTTTCTCCGATTGGAGGTGTTCTTCTGTAAATCCCACTCGAAGCTGAGCCAATTCATATTTACCATGTAAATACATTATACATATTTGTCAAGGATAATGGCGGAGACAAATCTCTGGTCATTCCTGAGACTCTGCGGCTACTCTGTCTGGGTTAACGATGTGCCCCCAGTCTAACCGCTCTGGGTCATTTCAAAATAGGAAAGGATGTTGTTGCGCATGATAGATGTTTTATTTAGACGTCTTGAAGCTTTTCATCAAACCAGACCGGGCTGCCAATGCGTCGGGTGACGCCCCAGCAGCCCGGTCATTGGCCTCAGGTATTCAGCTTTAAGAACGTCTCAGCGCACGGCCCCAGACTGCTGGGCGTTGTCCACGAGATAGGGCCGTACTTCCTCTTCCTTCTCCTCCGACGAGGTGCCGTTGACTTTGTAGGTCTGCCGCAGCTCGAACTCGGCCTGCTTTCCCTTGTTCCACTGCTTGACGGGCCGCAGGTAGCCCACGACGCGTGAATAGATCTCGGTGGCCGCATTGCAATCGGGGCAGGCCGCAATCTCTCCGCGGATGTAGCCGTGGTCGGGGCAGACGCTGAACGTCGGGGTCAGCGTGAAGTAGGGCAGGTGGTAGGTCTCGCAGATCTTGCGCACGAGGATCTTTGCCGCGACGGGCTCGGCGATCCGCTCGCCGATGAAGGTGTGGAACACCGTGCCGCCGGTGTACTTCACCTGGATCTCGTCCTGCAGATCCAGGGCCTCGAAGATGTCGTCGGTATAGTTCACCGGCAGCTGCGTCGAGTTGGTGTAGAAGGGAAGATCGCAGTTCTCGTTGGCCGAAATGATGTCGGGGTACTTCTCCTTGTCGATCCGCGCGAGGCTGAAGGAGGTCCCTTCGGCTGGCGTGGCTTCCAGGTTGAAGTTGTTGCCCGTCTCGATCTGGAACTCAAGGAGCTTCGCGTTCATGAAGTCGAGCACACGCTTGGCGAAGTCCATGCCTTCGCGATCGGCGATGGTCTTGCCCATGAGATTCAGACAGGCCTCGTTCATGCCGACCAGCCCGATCGTGGAGAAGTGGTTTTTCCAGTAGCTTCCCATGCGCTCCCGGATGCCCCGGAGGTAGTGCTTCGTGTAAGGGTAGAGGTTGCGGTCCGTGAAGGCCTCCAGGACCTTTCTCTTGATCTCCAGGCTTTCCTTGGCGTGGTACATGAGCCGCTCGAGGCGCTGAAAAAATTCATCCTCGGTGGCGCTCAGGTAGCCCAGGCGCGGCATGTTGAGCGTCACGACGCCGATGGAGCCCGTCAGCGGGTTGGATCCGAAGAGGCCGCCGCCGCGCTTCACCAGCTCGCGGTTGTCGATGCGAAGCCGGCAGCACATGCTGCGGGCATCCTCGGGGCTCATGTCGGAATTGACGAAGTTCGAGAAGTAGGGCACGCCGTACTTCGCCGTCATCTCCCACAGGCCGTCCATCAGCGGGTTGTCCCAGTTGAAGTCTTTCGTGATGCTGTAGGTGGGGATGGGGAATGTGAAGACTCTGCCCTTCGCATCCCCCTCCGCCATCACTTCTAAAAACGCCTTGTTGAAAAGGTTGAGCTCTTCCTGGAATTCGCTGTAGGTCTCCGTCCGGGGCTTGCCGCCGACGATGACGTTCTTGTCGGCGTAGTGCTTCGGCACGTTCACGTCGAGGGTCACGTTCGTGAAGGGCGTCTGGAAGCCCACCCGCGTGGGGACGTTGATGTTGAAGATGAACTCCTGCAGGGCCTGCTTGACCTCCAGGTAAGTGAGTTTGTCGTAGCGGATGAAGGGGGCCAGAAGCGTGTCGAAGTTCGAGAAGGCCTGGGCGCCGGCCGCTTCCCCCTGAAGGGTGTAGAAGAAGTTCACCACCTGCCCCAGGGCGCTGCGGAGGTGCTTGGCCGGACGGCTCTCCACCTTGCCGGTGACGCCTCGGAAGCCCTCGATGAGGAGATCGTAAAGGTCCCACCCGACGCAGTAGACCGAAAGGAGGCTCAGGTCGTGGATGTGGAAGTTTCCGTCGCTGTGCGCTTTCTTGATCTCGGGGGTATAGATCTCGTTGAGCCAGTAGACCTTGCTCACCTCCGAGGAGATGTAGTTGTTGAGCCCCTGGAGGGAGTAGTCCATGTTGGAATTTTCGTTGATCTTCCAGTCGGATTTCTGGAGATACTGGTCGACCAGGTCGACCTCCATCTTGTTGGCGATCTCGCGCAGGCGGGCATGCTGGTCGCGGTAGATGATGTAGGCCTTGGCGGTCTTCCGGTAGGGAGACTGCAGGAGGGTCTCTTCGACGATGTCCTGGATTTCTTCGACGCTCGGAATCCGGTCGCCCAGAAGCTGCTCGGTCAGGGTGAGCACCTTGATCGTCAGGCGCCGCGCGGTCCCCGGGTCGTACTCCTCCGTGGCTGCGCCGGCTTTGGCTATGGCATTGGTAATCTTGTCCGAGTCGAATTTGACAATACGACCGTCCCGCTTCCGAATCTGACTGAACATTCGGTCCCCCCTTTGCTTCGATCTTTTAGAACGCGAGTGTGAGAATGGTGATAGACAGGAATCAGGTTGCGTCCCCTCTACGCAAAGTGTTCAAGTCGCACTAGATGTTGTGGGCAATTTTGAGGCAAACACTACATCTAGTCAAGTAAAAATTGAAAAAATCTTTTGGGCGCCCCGGTGGGGATCAAGTCCCTGAAATCGTTGCGCAATAAAAACTTTACCTCCAGCCGACAGCCGTGTATTAGGGAGACGCGCTGACGTGGAAATCCCAGGGAAAGAGAAATCGATTGGAAACACTAGAGGGAAATAACAGGATGGACAAGCGGCCGGTGGTCATCCGGCCGCTTTTCAACCGGATGGCCGACAGCTACGACCTGGGAAACCGCCTGCTGTCGCTCTCCATCGACGTCATGTGGCGGCGCAGGACCGTGCGGTCCCTGAGAATCCGCGACGGCCAGTCCATCCTCGACATCGCCACGGGCACGGCCGATCTGGCCCTGGAGACGGCAAAGCGGGCCGACTGCCGGGTGACGGGCATCGACTTTTCCGAGGAGATGCTCCACCTGGCCCGGGAGAAGCGCGACGCCAGCCCCCATCCCGAACGGTGCTCCTTCGTTCAGGGAGATGCCTGCTCGATGCCTTTCCGGGACGAGGCCTTTCACTGCGCCATGATCAGCTTCGGCGTGCGCAATGTCCAGGACATGGATCGGCTCTTCCGGGAGACGCTCCGGGTCCTGAAGCCCGGCGGCCGGTTTTCCATCCTGGAGTTCACTCTTCCCACGGCGCCCGCCATCCGGAGTTTCTACCTTTTTTATTTCAAGCGGGTCCTGCCCGTTATCGGGGGTCTCCTCACCGGAAAAAGAGAGCCCTACGAATACCTCCGCGACTCCGTCCTCGACTTCGAACCGCCGCAGGCCCTCGAGGAGAGGCTGGTGCGGAACGGCTTTTCCCTCCTTTCCTCCACGCCCTTCACCCTGGGCATCTGCCGCCTCTACGTTGCCGAAAAACCATCGTGAGGACATACGTCGCATAAAAAAGGGGGAACCTCCCCCCTCCTTCCAAAAAAGGGAGATTCCCCCGTGGGGTAGCCCGGGATAAACCCGGTGCGAGAACGACAACGTTGGGGAACTTTTTTCTGATGGCGATTGTATCGGCCTGCGCGCATGAAAACAATACGGCGCACGGATGGATTTCTTCGTATATTGCTGCGAATTCATTTCGTAGAGGCGTTAAGAGGGGAGCATGAGAGAAGTACGCTGATTGCAGCAGAGACAGGGCAGGGGCGGGCGGTTCACTTCACGATGAAAGTGACCGAATCGGCCACGTTGCGGTCTTGATCGACGAGCGAGAGCATGTGCCGGCCGCGCTCTGGTTTCCAGAGCAGCGATCCCGAGGAGCCGATTATTCGGTCATCGAGGCACCACTCGTGGGTGCCGGTGGCGAATTTCCCGACAAAGGAGATCCGCTGCAGATCGGCCGGGATGTCCGGGTCCAGGGTGATGATCGTGGCGGGCTGTGGATAAACGATCCGGGCAATCTCATGGCGGATTTCCCGGGTGATCGCGTCATCCGGTTCGGTTCCCGCGACAAACCACTCCTCCCGGGGTGGTTCGATGCCGTTGCGGAATGTCACCCGCTTCGGCACAACCCCCGCCTGTGGTCCCGGTGCCTTCGAGGGCGTCCGCCGGTGGAGATGGTTCATCACGTCGAGCCAGACCGGGGCAGCACCCGCCATGCCGGAGACGTTCCACATGGGCTCGCCGGAGAAGTTTCCCACCCAGACGCCGACGGTGTATCGCTCCGAGTAGCCCACGCACCAGTTGTCGCGCATGTCCTTGCTCGTGCCGGTTTTCACAGCCGTCCAGAAGCGTGTGGCCAGCGGGTTTTCCAGTCCGAAGGTTGCACTCCGCGCTTCGCGGTCCGAGAGGATGGCCGAGACGATAAAGGCCGCCCGGCCGTCCATGACGGGAGTGAGGCCCTCGGCCGCCTCGTCGGCCGCAATCCTCAGCGCGCTCCACCTGCCGCGGTTTGCCAGCACCCGGTAGGCGTTCACCAGTTCGTAAAGAGTCACATCGGCCGAACCCAGGGCGAGGGAGTGGCCGTAGTAGTCGGCCTCCCTGTCGAGGCTCTTCATCCCGAGGGCCCGGAGCCGCTCCACGAGGGCATCGGGTGTGACAAGCATGAGCGTCCGCACGGCGGGGATGTTGAGCGACGCGGAGAGGGCCGTCCGCAGACTCACGGGGCCGAGAAATTCCCGATCATAATTTTCGGGGACATAAAGCCCGCCCGCCGTGGGGATCTGGAGAGGCGCATCCTCCAGGATGGAGGCCGCCGTGAGGAACTCCTTTTCGATGGCTAGACCGTAAAGAAAGGGTTTCAGCGTAGAGCCCGCCTGCCTGAGCGCCCGGATGCCGTCCACGTGGGGCGCGCTAGATGTAGTGCCCTGGTTGGCCACGTAGGCAAGGATGTCGCCCGTGGTGTTGTCCACGACGAGAACGGCACCGTCCCGCACGTTGCGCTCGCGCAGATGTCCGAGCTGGTGATTGAGGGCCTCCACGGCAAAAATCTGGAGTTCTCCGTCAAGGGTGCACGACACCCGTTGTCCCTCACCCTTCAGCAGCATCCGGGCCACATGGGGGGCAAGCGCCACCTGGGGTCGTATCCGGTAGGGGCGGCTGAGGATCTCCGAGGCAATGGCTGCAATGTCCTCGGCGCTGCTGGTTGAGCCGGTGCGTGCGGCAAGTCGCGATGCCCTCCGCGTGACAACATCGGCGGATGTTTTCGAGGAAGGGATGAGCGATGCCAGGATAAGCGACTCCGTTTCGCCCAGGCCCGAAGGGTCCTTGTCGAAGAGTCCCCGCGATGCGGCAGCGATTCCCTGCAGCTCGCCCCGGAAGGTAATGAGGTTCAGGTAGGCCTCGAGGATCTCACCCTTGGACCAGCTTCGTTCGAGTGCCCAGGCCCCGGAAACCTGGCGAAGCTTTTCCCGTAGGGTCCTCTTTGTACCCCGGGGAAGCGAGGCTCCGTCAAGGCGCGAGGCAAGCTGCATGCTGATCGTGCTGGCGCCGCGGGAGCCTCCCGAAGCGGCATGGCGTGCAAACGAAGCGCCGAGGGCCAGCCAGTCGACGCCGTGGTGATGGTAGAACCGCCTGTCCTCGGCTGCAACGACGGTGCCGGTGAGTGCCGGGGAAATATCGGCAAGTCCGATCCAGTCCAGGCGCCTTCCCGTCGAGTCCACGCGCATTTCGTGGATCACGTTGCCATGCCTGTCCAGGAGCAGGGCATCGGAGAGGCGATACGAGGCGCGCACCTCACCAAAGGAAGGCATCGCCGGGCCGGAGAGATAGAGTCCCCCGGCAAGTGTTCCCGCGAAGGCCATGATGCCTGCGAAAAGAGCGACGGCTACAAGCTTCCAGCCGTGTATCCATCGGCTCAGCCTGTGCCCGATTTCTTTCATTTCCTTTTTCGCCTCCACCCTCCACCCTCACCCCTTCGCCCCTTCCTAAGGGTTGACCGCCATCGTCTGGTTCGGCACTTCGCCGAACATCTCCGGCGCATAGAGCGCCTCGGCCCGCGTGGGCGGAAGCTGGAAGGTTCCCTCGTTGTTGAGCCGCAGGGTGTACCCCGTCTTCCAGGTTCCCTTGGGAACGTAGCCGTAATAGAACCGGCAGGCCTCGAAGGCGCGCTCGGTGTAGGCCTCCTGCGCGTGGCCGGCGTTCTTGTCCATTCCCGGCTCCAGTCCCACCGAAAGGATGGCCGAGCCTGCCGGAATGGGGTCGCTCAGGACGACCCAGGTCATGTCGGACTGGGCCTCGACCTCAAGGATGACTCTCATGACGTCGCCGCGACTCCAGAAGGTCTTCACTTTCCGCTCAACGGGGAGCACGGTTTTCTTGATCCGATAACCGCTCGAGAAGGGCTTTCGCAGGGGGACGGCCGCAAGTCCCTGAACCGTTGCCCAAGGAGCGCCGGAGCCGTCGTGCCGGACAGTGAGCGTTTCCTTCCGATCGGGCCAGTCGAAACGCGCCGTGCCTCCCTCGGGCGTTCCCCAGAAGCCCCAATCCACCGATGACGTTTTGGACCCCAGTACGGTCGCCGTTTTGCCCGAGATCTTTTCCGTTTCGAACTTTGCCGAGAATCTCTCGAAAGCGAGCGTGCCCCAGGCGTTTGCAGTCGTGGTGTCCCAGTGTCCCTCTTTCATCCTGCCGAGGGCTCCCTTCGCGATGCGGGGGGCATCTTCCTTCCAGGCGTCAAGATCGACGGCAGCAAGGAGCGTGCGCGCCGCATTCACGTCGGCGGTGACCATGAGCCACCACAGGCCGTCTGCTTTCTCCGTGGAGAATCCCATGGAGGTTCCCTGCAGGTTGAGCCGGGATCGGAGGATCTGCTGGGCTGCCGTGAGTTTCTTCGCCCGGTCGGGGATGTCGTCTACCCGCCGGAGCACGCCGATCCAGTCAATCACGGCCGAGGTGGGCCAGAGATTGGGCTCGACAGACACGGATCCCAGAAGTGCTGCCTTCGCCTTTCCGTAGCGGGAGAGGGCCTCCACGGAGGCCACCTTGCGGATGGCGAGATCCGCCGTGGGGAGCGCGCCGCCTCGCCTCACCCGTCCCTCCACGAAGGCCGTAAGTCCCGTGGACATCCGCTCTCGGACGGATGGGGGGATCTCGAAGCCCGCCTCCTGGGCGACGGCCAGCACGTAGGCGGTGAGCACGTCGCTTCCCGTCCGCATCCGCGGGAAGTATTTCAGCAGCCCCTCATCATCAAGGTAAGACGGCAGTTCCCGCATCCTGTCCTGCCAGAGTGCCTTGTCCTTCAGGGCCACGGCCTTCGAGATCTTCTGTTCGAGGCAGCCGTAAGGGTAGAGCGACATGTACTCGCGCACGCCGGCAAGCCCGTCGGCAATCCGCGGCTGCAGTCGCACGAGAATGCCGCCTTTTCCGGCGATGGCCCCGAAGGGTCGTTCGATGGGGATTTCGATCTGGTCGCGAACCTGTGCGAGAGTTGCCTGACAGGTCCGGACGTGAACGGCCGGGATCACCCGCTGGGTTATCCTGATGCGGTCCGAGGTCTTCCTGTCGCGCTCCAGCGCGGAGATCTCGTAGTCGAGCCGGTCGACACCGGCCGGAACCCGGATGTCCCAACCGATCTCTTTCGCCTCTCCCGGGGAGAGACCGGCGTGCAGCTTCTCGTAGTCGGTTTTCTGCGGGCCCGCCGTCAGGGCAAGCGTCGCCTCCACGTTCATGGGCTTCTCCGTCGTGTTGCGGACCGTAACGCCGGCCTTGAGGAAATCGCCCTCGCGGGCAAGCGGAGCGATGCCGGGCAGCAACATGAGGTCCTGCGTTGTCCGCACGTCGGCCTGCCCCGTTCCGAAAAGATCCGGGCCGCCCGTCGCGACGGCGACGATCCGGTATTCCGTGAGGCTGTCCTTCATCGGGATCTTCAGACGCGCCTCTCCATTTTCATCGAGCGGCACCGTTCCTTTCCAGAGGAGCAGTGTATCGAAAAGCTCCCGGGTGATCTGCTTGCCGCCGCCACCCCCCTGGGGAAGGGCCTTGAGGCCGAAATGGCGCTTGCCGACGACCATCATCTGCGCCGTCGAGGTGAAGATCTCGTAAGGGCGCCGGCGCATCATCGATTCAAGGAGTATCCAGCTTCCGTTGGGCCGAAGCGCGAGTAATCCCCGGTCCACGGCGGCTACGGCAAGCTCGGTCGTTTCCGGCGGTTTCTGCCCGGAGGCCGTTCGAACTTTGAAGAGCACGTCCGCCTCCTGGCGCACCTTGTAGACCTGCCGGTCGGGTTTGACCTCCACGACAAGCTCGTGAGCCTTCCAGCCCACGCGGATCTCGCTGATGCCCAGCTTGTAGGCGGGCTTTCCGGGATCGAAGGTTGCCGTGGGGGCCGCATCGGCCGTGCGCCCGCGGACGGCGAGCACCGAGACGAAGGCGTTGGGCGCATAGGTCTGCTTTACGGGGATCTCCACGACGGGGTTTTTGCCGGAAAGCTTCTGGATGGAAACATCCACGATCCCTTCGCGCTCCACCGTGACGAGGGCCGTGGCCTCGCGGAAGGGCATCCGCACCTGCAGCCGGGCCTTTTCGCCAGGCTCGTAGCGCTTCTTTTCCGGCAGAACGTCGATGCGGTCGTCATTTCTTGCATCGAACCACCAGTCGTCCTTCCCGGCCACCCAGAGGTCGACGTTCGCTACGGCGGTGTTCCCGTCCTCGTCTTTTCCCTCGGCCTGAAGGATCACGCTTCCCGACACAGGCGAAGGCGCATCGCACAAAAGAAGTCCCGAGGCATCCGTTTTTCCCTTGCAGTGCGGACCGGTTTCGCAAACTGCCATTCCGGTGTCGTCCGACCTGGCCTTGCAGGGCACAGCGACTTTTCTTGTCTCGGTGATATTCTCGTAGGAGTAGAAGCCGCCGGCAATCCGCCTGCGGTGTGAATAGGTCTTGCGCTGGTAGAGATCGACCGAAACTTCGCTGTCGGCTATGGGATTCCCTTTCAGGTCGAGGACGACGGCATGGTAGCGAAGGGAATCGGACGAGGCGGCCCCGGAGCCGGCTCTGAGGCCCACGACGCGCCGGGATGGGGAAAGAGGGATGTTCGCTGCAACCGTCTGGACCTCGCCGTTGGGGTCGCGGTATTCGAGCTCGGCGTGGAGAGATCGGGCGGCGACAAGTTTCGGAAGCTTCGCGAATTTCGTTCGTACGGTCCCCGTTTCGTCGAGCGTAAGATCCTGCGTGGGGAGCCGCAGGGGCTTTCCGCGGCCGGCCGCGACTTCTTCATCGGGCCCGGACTCCTCATCGGGCGAGAGTGTCCGGGTGCCTTCCTTCAGGCGTTCACCGG
Source organism: uncultured Syntrophaceae bacterium (assembly GCA_964628025.1). GTDB lineage: Bacteria > Desulfobacterota > Syntrophia > Syntrophales > UBA2192 > UBA2192. The sequence goes on along the minus strand of CAZVLL010000011.1, from coordinate 40,237 downwards.
CGAAGACAAAATCGTCGTAGCCCCGGACGCTGACGTCTCGTGGACGGATCTCTCCCCGGAGCTTTACCGGAAGCCGTCCGGCGCCGCCGCCCGAGAAGAAAGAGACGGAGAGATCAACGGCCACTTCTTTCGGTTGGACCATTGTCTCGGCGGGTCCCTGGATCACGGCCTTCATCAGGGGGATGCGGAATTCCTCCACCTGAAAGGCACCGGTGCGCAGCGTTGCGGTACCTGTCTTGTCGCCCTTGCGCGCGAGGCTCACGTCGTACGTGCCGAGCCTCACCCCTTCGGGGATTTTCCAGTCCGTCTCGGCGCTGCCGCTCTTGCGCCAGGAAAGCGGCAGCCGGTATTCCTGGCCGCTTCCGCCGTGGCGGATCGCAAGCTCGTCGAACCGTATCCGGTCACCGGGCAGAACAAATCCCTCTGTTGTGGGGATCCTGACGATGTGTTTCATGTGAACCGTCTCACCCGCCCGCAGGAGTGTGCGATCGAAGATGGTGTGGGCGAGGATGTCGTCGCGGCCTCCGTAGTCGGCCATCGGGAGCTGGAAGCGCCAGGGCTCGATGCCATCCTCCCAGCTGGAGTGAGTGAAGGTCACGTCATCGCCCAGACGGGCAAAGACGAACAGTCCCGTGTTGATACCGCCGAGCACACTCGATGCCTCGGAATAGTTTACGGGCCAGTTGCAGCGGGCCTGGGCTTCCATGGAAGGAAGGATGCCCCGGATCAGGGCCACCCCCCGCTCGTCTGTCTTGCCCTGCCAGATACGCTTGGCGTTGCAGTCGCGGATGGAGACGGCGGCCCCTGCAACGGGGGTTCCCCTGTCCAGTGTCGTGACCCAGACGAGGGAGGACTCGCGGCCCCACTTGAGGTGGGCCGCCAGGTTCGTTACCAGGGCCGTTGCGGGCACATACATGGGGACAGACTTTCCCAGGAGATGGGATCCCAGGATGCGGCTTTCCATCTCCACGACATAGAAGCCCGGCTTTTCCAGGGGGATGCCGATCACCTCAAAGGCTTTCTCGCCCGCGGGGTGTGGCAGCTTGAATTCCTTTCCGCCCGCCTGTCCCGTGAAGACGGACTTCGCGCGGGAAGCGACGGCGATGTTGTGCAGCCAGTGAATGACCCGCTCCTCCTGGTCGAGAGTCACCTTCCGGACTTTGCCCTTCACCTGCTGGGTGAGGGCCGGTGTCTTGTCGGCACTGTCCGCCTGAGCCCGTCTGTCTCGTCCGGTCGAACTGTCCGTGGGGTCCGGAATCACTTCCTCGCCCTCGCCTTCGACGGCGAGCAGGTGGTTCTTCAACTCCACCTCGATATTTCGCACCGTCACGGGAAGAAGGGGATTTGCCGACTCGAGGATCCCGAAGCGGGCCGAAAACTTTGCCAGCGGCGGATAGGTCTCGGTCTTCACCTCAAGCGGGAACCGGTTGGCGTTTGCCAGCGAGCGCCCCGCGTCATCCTTCATTCCCTTCGGCATCTCGATCGTGAAGGTGGTCTTTTCGGGAAAAGGCCCGGCAAAGGTGACCATCCGCTTGTAGGTGAGGTCCTCGCCGTCGTCTTTGCCGGTTTTTGTCCTCCAGACTTTGCCGTCTTGGTTTTTGATCGTGATCTCCTTCGCCAGGTTCCAGGCAACGGGTGCTGAAAAGACAACTCTCATGGGGAGCACGGGGATGCAGGCGCCCCCCTTCTTTTCCCGCGGACAGGAGAAGTCCGCCCGGAAGGGGATGCGGGTCTGGAAGTTGAGGATCTGGTCTTCTTCCGTCGCCACACCGCTCTTTGCAGCGATACCCTTTCCCCAGACGAGCCGAAGTTTGGCCGAGGGGGGAAATGCCTGTTTGGCCCTCAGGGTCACGACGAGGCCTTCATTTTTCGTGTAGCGCAGGGCCTTGAGGACCTGTTCCCTTTCCTTTCCCGTCACCGGGGCCACCCCCACGCGCTCGCCCACACCGCTCACGGAAAACCAGACGTTCTTCGTGAGCGTTTCCTGTGTCGGCTCGGCATTCACGTAGAGGACGAAGATCTGCTTCTCGTCGATAGTGGAGTTTCCCTCGTAGGGATTGGAGCGGAGTATGGCGGGACCGCCGGTGGAAAAGGAGAAGCCGGTGTCAGTCGAAACGGGGTTTCCCGCCCGTGTCTTTGTGCCGGCTTTGAGAGTGAAGCGGCAGGCCATGCCGCCGGGAAGATCCCCATCGAAATCGTAGGACCAGGTCCGGGCATCGACCCAGCGACCCTGGCCTTTCCCGGCGCATCGGATGTCAAAAGGATCCGGGAGCCGCGGGTCACCGAAGGAAACCATGGGCTCCGAGAATCGGGCCGTCACCTGCCTGACATCCTTGACGGTGCCCTGGGGTGAGAAATGATCGATGACGGTGTCCTTTTTCACCTCCTGGGCGAAGGCAGGAACGGTTGAAAGAAGAATGAAAATGTACAGGACCAGGACCGGACAAACCCGCTTCACGAACGTGCCGGGAAGATGCATGGCGGACCTCTCGGGAGGGATTTTGTGAAGATTTAGCAGAGACGAAGGCAGGAGGGCAAAGGATTTCTTCGGGATCAGGGTTGCGGGCTGAGGGTCGAGGGTCGAGTGTAGGATCGACCCCCGAAACCTCTTCCCGATGCTCTATGACCTACTTCCAAAACTTGTTTCCTTTCCAACTTACCCGTGATGCCTCTTCTCGTTCCGCCTTTTTCTGACAGCCATTGCGACAGCCGGGACGAGCAGGAATCCCAGGAGCAGCGGGTACTGGATCACATACACAACCGGCGTGAGCGCCCATCTCACGGCCGTCCGCAGCCCTTCGTGCCGCGCGATGAATTGGGCGACGGGCGGCGACCAGGTGTAATAGGCGTGCAGGAGAATCCTTCCGGCCCAGTGAGGTGCGAGAATCCGGTCCCGGAAGTCCCTCAGGACCTGGACATGCGGGTCCAGGTAGGACCCGTAAGCCGCCGTGGCGATGAAGCAGCTGACGGTTGCCGAGTTATCCGAGCTGCCGGGAGTAAATACCTGTACGCGCTCGTTGCCCGTATCGGCGACAAAGATCTTGCCCGTCGGTCCGAATGCCATTCCCTGCGGGCTGTCGAACTGGCTGCTGGCATAGCCATAGGTGCCCCACTTGGTGACAAAGACGCCGTCCGATGAAAACTTCTGGATTCGGTGATTGCCCGTGTCGGCCACGTAGAGGTTTCCGCTGGAGTCGGTGGCCACCCCCGACGGACTGTCAAACTGTCCGTCTCCCGTACCCTGGGAACCCAGGAAACTGATAGGGGTACCCAGGGACGAAAATTTCTGAATACGGTGATTGCCGGTGTCGGCCACATAGACATTCCCGGAACTATCGATCGTCACGGCCGACGGAGAGCTGAACTGACCGGTTGCCGAGCCGTAGGTTCCCCACTTAAGCAGGAATACGCCCGACGGAGTGAATTTCTGAATGCGGTGGTTGCCGGTATCGGCGATGTAAACGTTGCCGCCGGAGTCGAGGGCGATGCCCACCGGACTTTCAAAGAGCCCGTCGGTGGTTCCCTGTGAACCCCACTTGTAGTCGAAGTACGCCGCAGCCGTGAATCGCTGAATGCGGTGATTGCCCGTGTCGACGATGTAGATGTTGCCGCTGACATCGCACGCCACTCCCGAGGGTGTGTTGAGCTGGCCGTCCCCGGAACCCAGGCTGCCCCCCTTGATGACGAACGAACCGGCCGACGTGAATTTCTGAATCCGGTGATTGGCGCTGTCCGCCACAAAGACATAGCCCGTGGCGTCCACGAAGACATCGGTCGGAGTTGCGAAGCTTCCGTCGCCGGTGAGGGAGGATCCCCACGTAATACCCACCGTGCCGATGCCGTCGAACAGCTGGATGCGGTCGTTATTCGTGTCGGCCACATAGACGGCCACGATCCCGGAAGGGCTCACGGCCAGTCCCATCGGGGTGTTGAATTGACCGTTTCCCGTACCGACAGCCCCCCACTGGGTGACGTAGCTCACCGAGGCTCCCACAACGGAAAATTTCTGGACCCGGTGATTGAGCGTGTCGGCCACGTAAACATTCCCGCCGGCATCGGTCTTTACGGCGGCCGGTGCATTGAACTGGCTGTTCCCCGTGCCCAGCGATCCCCAGGCAACCGTGAACGTTCCCGTCGAGGAAAATTTCTGGATCCGGTTATTCCCCGTGTCGGCCACAAGGACGCTGCCCGTCGCATCGGTCGAAATCCCCAGGGGGATGCTGAACTGGCCGTTGCCGGAGCCGGCCGAGCCCCAGACGCTGTCGAACACTCCGGCCAACGTGAACTTTTGAATCCGGTTGTTGCCCGCGTCGGCCACATAGACAAAAGCATTCGTCGGGTCCACAACCAGGGCAGAGGGGGCATTGAATTGTCCGTTCGATGTGCCCAGGGAGCCCCATTTGGTGATGAAGGTGCCGCCCGATGTGAATTTCTGGATGCGGTTGTTGCCCGCGTCGGCCACGTAAACGTTTCCAACGACATCGGTGCTCACGTCGACGGGCAGGTTGAACTGGCCGTCTGCGGTGCCGAAAGTCCCCCAGGATGTGAGATAGGTGCCGGCGGTGCTGAATTGCTGAATGCGGTGATTGTGCGCGTCGGCCACGTAAATAAATCCGGAAACGGTGGCGACGACACCCACGGGCTTTTTGAGCTTGCCGTTGCTCGTGACGTCCGACCCCCAGGAAGTGACAAACGTGGCTCCCCCGTTTGACGCCATGGGAGAGTTGGAGCAGGGCAGAATCACAAAGAGCAGGCAAGGAAACAGGACAAGGAGAAATAAAAGAAGAAGAGAGGTTCTTTTCATATCGCCTCCGAGATATTCGACCCTGTCCCCATCGGATGAAATGCAAAAATCCTCGTAAGGCAGAGTTCGTTTCGTTCATCGACCAGGAGGAAGAAAGGTTTCTGTTCCCCGGCCCTGCGCATTCGAGTTGAAGCGGATATGCAGACAGAGTAAAAGCCCTGCGCAAGAAAGGCAAGGATGATTTTACTAGGAGTCGAGTATGAGAAAAAATACGAAGAAAGTATGAGGGCGAAAGATCGTTTTCGGTTGACTCCCCGGGACCCCTGTAATAAGAAAAAAGGCAACTTGATGGAATTGGTTTGAGAATCTTGACGACGAAGAAACTTTTCATCCGGACCTTCGGCTGCCAGATGAATGTGCACGACTCGGAGCAGCTGGCGGAGCTTCTCAAAAGCTCGGGATACGGTGCCGCGCAGATCGCAAAGGAAGCCGATCTCATCCTCGTCAACACCTGCAGCATCCGGGACAAGGCGGAACAGAAGGTCTACAGTCAGCTCGGTCGGTATAAGCATCTCAAGAAGGCGAACCCGCATCTGATCATCGGAGTCTGCGGCTGTGTCGCCCAGCAGCAGGGGGCGCGGCTCATCGAGAAGGTTCCCTGGCTGGACCTCGTTTTCGGGACGCACAATATCCATCGGCTTCCCGAGTTTCTCGCCCGCGTCGAGATCACGGGACGTCCCGTCGTAGAGACGGTCTTTCACGAGAAGGTACCGTCCATCGGGATCCTGGCTCTTCCCGAAAAGGGATCCGTGAGTGCCTTCGTCACGATCATGCAGGGCTGCGACAATTACTGTGCCTTCTGCGTTGTGCCGTACCTGCGGGGCCGCGAGGAGAGCAGGCCCTTTCAGGATGTTCTGGCGGAGGTGAAGGCCCTTGCCGTCCACGGGGTGAAAGAAGTTACGCTCCTCGGGCAGAATGTGAACGGCTACGGGAAGAGCCTCGGCAATGCCTACCGTTTTTCCGAGCTTCTCCGGGCCATCGGCGAGGTCCGGGGAATCGAGCGCATCCGTTTCACCACCTCCCATCCCAAAGATCTTTCCGACGACATCATTGCCTGCTTCCGCGACGTGAAGGCTCTCTGCGAAAGCATCCATCTGCCCGTTCAGTCTGGGTCCGACGCCGTTCTGGCGCGGATGAACCGTAGGTACACGAGCGCCGATTATCTTGAGCAGGTGCGTAAGCTTCGTGAGGCCTGTCCGGACATTGCCATCAGCTCGGACATCATCGTCGGATTCCCCGGAGAGACGGAGGCGGATTTCCAGAAAACGCTTGACCTGATGGAAAAAGTTAGGTTTGATACGCTATTCTCGTTCCAGTATTCCGAGCGAAAGGGAACGGCGGCCGTCGGGCTTGACGGGCAGGTGAGCCCCGACGACAAGCAGAAGCGGCTCGTCGAGCTCCAGGCCCTCCAGGACCGGTACACCCAGGAGAAAAACAACGAACGGGTCGGCAGGACCGAGGATGTCCTCGTGGAAGGGACAAGCCGCAACACCTCGCAGGATGTGATGGGACGCACGGGATCCAACAAGATCGTAAATTTCACCGGCGGAAAAAATCTGATCGGAAAGACCGTTCGGGTGCGGATTGTGGAAGCTTTTTTGCATTCCCTTCGTGGTGAGATTCTGGAATAAGATGGAGGTATCCTCAGATGTTCGTGGAAATGAAGGTGTCCGGTCTCACCATCGATCCGCTGACCAACACGCCCATTGTGATCCTGAAGGACCCGGAGGGAAAGCGGGCAGTGCCCATCTGGATCGGCCTTTTCGAAGCCAGCGCCATTGCCACGGAGCTCGAGAAGATCAGCTTCTCGCGGCCCATGACGCACGACCTCATGCGGGACCTTCTCAAGATCCTCGAGGCAAAGGTCACGAGAATCGAGATCGTCGATCTGAGAAACAACACCTTCTTCGCCTGCATCCACCTGCAGCGGAACGACAATATCCTCATTGTCGACTCCCGGCCGAGCGATGCCATCGCACTCGCCCTGAGGGTCAACTGCCCCATCTTCATCGATGAGAAGGTGATTGAGAAATCGCGAAACATCGACTTCGCCAAAAAGGTGGATGAGCTCGACAAGAAGAAAACGGAAGAGCTCAAGGAATTTCTGGAAAACCTTCCCGAGGAGGACTTCGGGAAGTACAAGATGTGACGATGCGGTCACGTCCCGAAGAGGCCTCGAGGTGGAAGAGACACGACGCATCTATCTGAAAATGGGGGACAAGGTCATACACACGCGCTACCCCCATTGGGGTACGGGCGTTGTGGTGGAAGAGCAGAACTCCATGGTTCTCGGCGGCAACTCGTTCGTGAAGATTGTGTTCAAGGATGGGCTCGTTCGCGTCTTCGACAACAACTTTGCACATGCCTGGTGCTGTTACTACGCCGGGGTCCGACGCTGCACATGAACCATACGACCTTTTCGCCACGGAAACGCATAAAAAAGTAGTCATAAACCCGAATTTATGGACTTTTTTGTGCGCTTTTGTGGCTATTTTTATTGGAGGCTGGTATAAAGCGGGTCGATGGAAAGGGCCATTGATCAATTCGGGGTCCACCTGGCAACCGAGAGGAACCTGAGTCCCCACACCCTGAGGTGCTACCTGGCCGACCTCCGGCAATTCCGGGTGTATCTGGAGGAAAACGGGTTTCTTGCCCCGGAAACGAAGGAACACGATCCCCTTGCGGCCGTTGACCACAGGGTCATCCGGTCTTTCCTCAGCACCCTGTACCGGCGGAAGGTCCGGAAGGTGACGATCGTGAGAAAGGTCGCCGCCCTGCGTACCTTCTTCAACTACCTCCTTCGGGAGGGTCGGGTCCGTGTGAACCCCGCCGAGATGGTTCAGGCCCCGAAGGCGGAACAATATCTCCCCACTTTTCTGCCGGTGGAGGAGATGTTTTCGCTGTTGGATCTGAAGTTCGCCGATGACGCCGCGGGAATCCGGGACCGGGCCATGCTGGAGCTTTTCTATTCTTCAGGCATGCGGGTGAGCGAACTGACGGGGCTCAATCTGGGAGACATCGATTTCGGCCAGGGTCTCGTAAAGGTCAGGGGGAAAGGGAAAAAAGAACGAATCGTGCCGGTCGGCGAGAAGGCCCTCCGGTCCGTGCAGGACTATCTGGTTCGGAGGAGTGAATTTCTGCAAAAGCAGGGGTTGACCGAACGGGCTCCCCCTCTCTTTCTGAGCCGTAACGGAACGAGGATTCTCCAGCGAAGTGTGGCCCGCATCGTCGACCGGTACGCCCTGCAAAGCGGGATCAGCAAGAAGGTGAGCCCTCACACGCTGAGACACAGTTTCGCGACGCACCTGCTCGATGCGGGGGCCGATCTTCGGGCGATCCAGGAGCTGCTCGGCCATGAAAACCTCTCGACGACACAGAAGTACACGTCGGTGAGCGTGGCGAAGCTGATGGAGATATACGATAAGGCGCATCCCAAAGCAAAAGGGTGAGGGCCGAAGGCCGCGGGTAGAGGAATTTGAAATCTTTGCGGCTGCAATAAACCGAACCAGCATTAGCGAGAGATGAGCAGACAATGAACATGAAAATGCACGGGACAACGATTATTGCCATCAAGCACAAGGACAAGGTCGTTGTGGCCGGCGACGGGCAGGTGACCCTGGACCAGACGATCATCAAGCACGGGGCCCGAAAGGTTCGCCGTCTCTACCATAACCGGGTCATTGTCGGCTTTGCCGGCGCCACGGCCGATGCCTTCACACTTTTCGACCGCTTCGACCAGAAGCTCGAGCAGTACAGCGGCAACCTCCTGAGGGCGGCCGTGGAACTGACAAAGGACTGGCGCACGGACAGGGTGCTGAGGCACCTGGAGGCCCTCATGATCGCCGTCAGCCGGGACGACTTCCTCGTCATTTCGGGCAACGGCGACGTCATCGAGTTCGACGACAACGTAGCCGCCATCGGCTCCGGAGGCCCTTACGCCCAGGCGGCGGCCCGTGCCCTTGTCAGGCATTCCGATCTCGATGCAACGGAGATTGCCCGGGAGTCCATGCGGATCGCCTCGGAGCTGTGCATTTTCACGAATGACCGGATCACGATCGAGGAGATCGATCTCACCGAAGAAGAGCCGGACGAACCGGACAAGAAAGGCAAGCAGAGGAAGTAGGCAACTATGTCAGCCATTGAACTAACCCCGAAACGAATCGTCTCCGAACTGGACAAGTACATCGTCGGGCAGGGCGAAGCCAAGCGGGCGGTGGCCATCGCATTGCGCAACCGCTGGAGGCGCCAGAACGTCCGGGCCGATCTGCGGGACGAGATTGCACCGAAGAATATCATTATGATCGGTCCCACGGGCGTCGGCAAGACGGAGATCGCCCGGAGGCTCGCCAAACTCGACAACTCGCCGTTTTTGAAGATCGAGGCCTCGAAGTTCACGGAAGTGGGCTATGTGGGACGGGATGTGGATTCCATGATCCGTGACCTCATGGAGATCGCCGTGGGCCTGATCAAGCAGGAAGAGATGGAGAACGTCCGGGCGAAGGCGAAAGAGATGGCGGAGGATCGCATCCTGGATCTGCTGCTTCCCATGAAGTGGGCCGAGATTCGCGGTCCCGAAGGCACGGATTCGCAGGCCGATACCGGCGAGTCGGGCCACGTGGATACCCGGGAGAAGCTTCGCCACATGCTTCGCGAAGGAAAGCTCGACAGCCGCATCGTCGATCTGGAAGTCACCGAAAAAAGCGGGGGGCCCATGATCGAGGTCTTCTCGTCGTCAGGCGTCGAGGACCTGGGTCTCAACATCAAGGAAATGTTCGGGAACCTCTTTCCGCAGAAGAAGAAGCGACGCCGCGTAAGGATCCCAGAGGCGCTCGTGATCCTCGAAGAAGAGGAAGTGCAGCGCCTGGTTGACATGGACAAGGTCGTCCGGACAGCCCACACCCGCGTCGAGCAATCGGGAATCATCTTTCTCGACGAGATCGACAAGATCGTGGGGAGCAACTCCAGTCACGGACCTGACGTGTCCCGCGAGGGCGTTCAACGGGATCTGCTGCCCATCGTGGAAGGCTCCACGGTCAATACGAAATACGGCATGGTGAAAACGGATCACATCCTCTTCATCGCCGCCGGGGCCTTCAGCACGGCAAAGCCTTCGGATCTGATCCCGGAGTTGCAGGGCCGCTTCCCGATCCGCGTCGAGCTCGACTCCCTCACGAAGGAGGACTTTGTCCGGATCCTCACGGAGCCGTCCAATGCCCTGGTGAAGCAGTACATCGAGATGCTCGCCACGGAAACGGTGAAGATCGAATTCACCGAAGATGCCATCGCCGAGATCGCCGACGTGGCCACCATCGTCAACGAGCGCACCGAGAACATCGGCGCGCGGCGCCTCTACACGATCATGGAGACGATGCTCGAGGACATCTCTTTCGACGCGCCTGAATTGACGGAGAAGGATATCGTCATCGACGCGGCCTATGTGAAGGACAAGCTTGAAGGCATTGTCGAGGACGAGGATTTGAGCCGTTACATTCTGTAGCGAGAGGGAACAGGTATCAGGTTTTTCCCTGTCACCTCAAGTGAGGAAAGATCAAAAGCACATTCGTAGATTCCAGGAGTCACGAGATGATCGATAAACAACTGGGTGCCCAGGAGCGTGCGGAGATATTGCTGGAGGCGCTGCCCTACATCCGCCGGTTCTACAACAAGACGATTGTCGTCAAGTACGGCGGCCATGCCATGGTGGACGATGAGCTGAAGAAGCTTTTTGCCATGGACGTCGTCATGATGAAGTACATCGGGATCAATCCCGTCGTCATCCACGGAGGCGGGCCTCAGATCGGCGCCGTCCTGAAAAAGCTTGGGAAGGAGTCGCAGTTCATCCAGGGCATGCGCGTGACCGACGAGGAGACCATGAACATCGTCGAGATGGTCCTCGTGGGGTCCGTGAACAAGGAAATCGTGGGCCTCATCAACCGCAACGGCGGGAAAGCCGTCGGGCTTTCCGGCAAGGACGGGAACCTGACCCGCGCCGAAAAATATTACCTCAACGAAGAAAAGCAGAAAGACATCCCGACGGAGATCATCGATGTCGGGCTCGTGGGCAAGGTGAAGGAGATCAATGCCGATCTCATCATGTCGCTCGTCAGGGACGGTTTCATTCCCGTCATCGCCCCCACGGGGATGGGCGACAACGGAGAGACCTACAACATCAACGCCGATATCGTGGCCGGCGAGGTGGCGGCAGCCCTGAAGGCCGAGAAGCTCGTTCTGCTGACGGACGTGGAAGGCGTCTGGGACAAGGACAAGAAGCTCATCAACACCATGGACAACACCCGGGCCCTCCAGCTCATCGATGACGGGATCATCGCAGGAGGCATGTTCCCCAAGGTCAAATGCTGCCTCAAGGCACTGCGCGGCGGCGTTGGCAAGGCCCACATCATCGACGGACGGAAAAAGCACGCCATGCTCCTGGAGGTATTTACGGACCATGGCGTAGGCACGGAAATCGTTTTATAGGGTAAAGGATAAAGGGGAAGAGGTTTTGTCTTTTTTGCTTTCCTCTGCCCGCCACCCTCGGCCCTCAACCCTTTGAGAGCACGCATCGGCTTGATGTCTGAACATATGACTCGAGACAGGTTGGACAGCATGAATAAAGAAGAACTCATCGCATCATCGGAGAAAAACATCATCGGGACCTACAGGCGTCAGCCCGTCGTCTTCGTGCGGGGCGAGGGTGCGCATCTCTGGGATACCGAAGGGAAGGAGTACGTCGACTTCGTTGCGGGCATTGCCGTCTGCAGCCTGGGGCACTCTCACCCGAAGGTAACCGAGGCTATCTGCGGGCAGGCCGGCACCCTGATGCACGTCTCCAACCTCTACTATACGGAGCCCCAGATCCGGTTTGCCGGGATGCTGGTGGAGAACTCCTTTGCCGATCGCGTGTTTTTCTGCAACAGCGGCGCCGAGGCGAATGAGGCGGCCATCAAGCTGGCGCGCAAGTACGGGCACGACAACCTGGGCGGAAAGTATGAGATCCTCACCATGAAAGGGTCATTCCACGGGCGGACTCTGGCGGCGATCACGGCGACAGGCCAGGAGAAGTTCCATGTGGGTTTTTCTCCGCTGCCCGAGGGATTCCGGTATGTTCCCTTCAACGATGCGCAGGCCCTTGAGAAGGCCGTCTCGAAGAAGACCTGTGCCGTTCTGCTCGAGCCCATCCAGGGCGAGGGTGGCGTGCGGATACCCGATGCGAGCTATCTGAAAGCCGTCCGGGAGATCTGTGACCGCAAGGGCATCCTCCTGATCCTGGACGAGGTGCAGACGGGCATGGGCCGGACGGGAAGGCTTTTCGGTTATGAGCATGACGGGATTGTGCCCGACATCATGACGCTGGCCAAGGCCCTGGGAAATGGTTTTCCCGTGGGAGCGCTCGCCACGACGGAGAAGGTCGCAACCAGCTTCGGTCCGGGGACCCATGCCTCCACCTTCGGCGGCAACCCGCTTGCCATGGCGGCGGCAATTGCCACGCTGGAGACGATCCTGGCGGACGGCTTCCTGGAGAACTGCCGCAAGACGGGCGAGTACCTGCAGGAGCGGCTCTGGTCGCTCCGGAAGGATCACCCTGTCGTCCAGGACGTGCGCGGCAGGGGGCTTCTTGTCGGTCTGGACCTCACCGTCGAGGGGAATTCCATCGTGAAGGCCTGTCTCGAGCGGGGAGTTCTCATAAACTGTACCTTTGACCATATCCTGCGCATGGTGCCGCCTCTGGTCATCACGAAGCAGGATGTGGACAGGCTGGTGAACGTTCTCGATGAGGTGATTGTGCGTTGAAAAAAGATTTCTTGAGTGTCTACGATCTGACGAGGAAGGATTTCGACAGGATCTTCCTCCATGCGGCGAATCTCAAAGCCATGTTGAAGGACGGGGTCATCTACCAGCCTCTGGCGGGCAAAACGCTGGGGATGATCTTCGACAAGTCCTCGACACGAACGAGGCTTTCCTTCGAGGCGGGGATGTATCAGCTCGGCGGATTGGCCATCTATCTCAACAGCCGCGACACGCAGCTCGGCCGGGGCGAGACCGTCGCCGATACGGCGAGGATCATATCGCGCTACCTCGATGCCGTCATGATCCGGACATTTTCCCAGGAGTCTGTCGAGGAGTTTGCCCGGCATGCCACCGTCCCGATTATCAACGGGTTGACGGATCTCATGCATCCCTGCCAGATCGTGAGCGATCTCTTCACCATCGTCGAGAAGAAAGGAACCTACGAGGGGCTCCGGATCGCCTACGTGGGCGATGGGAACAATGTGGCCAATTCCTGGATCGATGCAGCGGCGAGACTTCCTTTTACACTCACGCTGGCCTGTCCCAGGGGCTATGACCCTGATGCCCGGATCCTGGAGAGGGCGAAAAAAAAGGCGCCGAAATCGGTCTCTCTCTACCGGGATCCCATCCGGGCCGTGAAGAATGTTGATGTGGTGTATACCGACGTCTGGGCGAGCATGGGCCAGGAGGACGAGCAGGAGGCGCGCACGAAAGTCTTCGAAGGCTACCAGGTAAACAGGACATTGATGCAACATGCAAAGCCCGATGCCATCGTCATGCACTGCCTGCCTGCGCACCGCGGCCAGGAGATCTCCGCGGAGATCCTCGACGGGCCCCGGTCGGTGGTCTGGGATGAGGCGGAAAACCGTCTTCACGTGCAGAAGGCGATTCTCGAGATATTGATGGGCAAGTGAATCTTGCCTTCGAATTATGAAACGATTTTGCCGGCTCAAAACCGCTTTGCGACGGTTCTAACGCTCGCTGCGCTGCGGTCGCAAAAACTCGCCCTTCGGGCTCAAACAATTTGCGCCGCGGGCGCTCCGCTTCGCGAAGAACCGTTCACGCAAAGTCGCTTTGACTGAGCCTTGCAAAACCGTTTCACGATTCATCAGTCCTACATGCAGGAGGAATGAAAACAGTGTCAAACCCGGTAAGAAAAGTGGTTGTCGCCTATTCGGGCGGATTGGATACATCGGTCATCATCCAGTGGCTCCTCGAAGCGTACAAGGGCTGCGAGGTCATCGCCTTTGCCGCCGACGTGGGCCAGAAAGAAGAACTGGACGGTCTCGAGCAGAAGGCCATTAACACAGGCGCCAGCAAGTGCACCATCGAGGACCTGAGAGAGGAGTTCGCCCGGGACTTCGTGTTCCCCATGCTCCGGGCTAACGCCATCTACGAGGGGACTTACCTCATGGGGACCTCCATCGCGCGGCCGTTGATCGCCAAGAAGCAGATCGAGATCGCGCACCGTGAAAAGGCCGACGCCGTGTGTCACGGAGCCACGGGCAAGGGAAACGACCAGGTGCGCTTTGAGCTCACCTACATGGCCCTGGATCCGGACATCCGGATCATCGCCGCCTGGCGCGACGACAAATGGACCTTCACGTCGCGGGAGGACATGATCAACTATGCGGCCAAGCACAATATTCCCCTTCCCGTGTCGAAGGACAAACCGTACAGCTCGGATCGCAACTCCCTGCACATCTCCCACGAGGGCGGCATATTGGAGAATCCCTGGAACGAGCCGACGGAGGACATCTTCACGATCACCGTCTCCCCCGAGAAGGCCCCGGACCAGCCGACCTACGTCGAGATCGATTTCGAGAAGGGAAACCCCGTTGCGGTCAACGGTGTCAGGATGAGCCCGGCCACCCTGCTTGACCACCTGAACACCGTAGCCGGTGCAAACGGCGTCGGGCGTGTAGACATGGTGGAGAATCGCTTCGTGGGAATGAAGTCCCGTGGCGTCTATGAGACCCCCGGCGGGACCGTGCTGTGGGCGGCCCACCGGGCCGTCGAAACGATCACCATGGACCGTGAGGTCATGGCCCTACGCGACGGCCTGATTCCGAAATACGCCCAGCTCGTCTACAACGGGTTCTGGTACTCGCCGGAGATGAAGGCCCTGCAGCAGTTCATCGACGCCTCGCAGGAGAACGTGACGGGCACGGCGCGCCTGAAGCTCTACAAGGGCAACTGCATCGTCGTCGGGCGCAAGTCGCCCTGCTCGCTATACAGCGAGGACATCGCCTCCTTCGAGAAGAGCGGCGGATACGACCAGAAGGACGCCACGGGCTTCATCCGGCTCAACGCCCTGCGGCTGCGGATCGCGGCCTACCTCAAAAAGAAGGGCTGCATCTAAGAGGATGAAGGGTCGAGGGTAACGATGCATTTCTAGAGGGTTTGGTGCAACATGGGCGGAAAATCGAGGAGAAAACTCTGGAGCGGGCGGTTCACCGAAGAAACGGATCGGCTTGTGGAGATCTTCACAGCGTCGCTTCCTTTTGACGTGCGACTCTATGACCATGATATCACGGGGAGCATTGCCCATTGCCGGATGCTGGAAAAACAGAGAATCATCCCCCCGACCGATGCCGGGAAGATCGTCGAGGCACTCGCCGGGATTCGGGCGGATATCTCTTCGGGTGGATTCCGGTTTCTGCAGACGGACGAGGACATCCACATGGCCGTCGAGAGGGGCCTCATCGAGCGTATCGGGCCCGCGGGCGGAAAGGTGCATACCGGTCGGAGCCGAAACGATCAGGTATCCCTCGACATGCGCCTCTACCTGAGGGACGAGATTGGGGATATCCTGGAGCTTGTTGCAGGGCTGGTGAAAACTCTCGTTGCGCTGGCCAAGAGGGAAATCGACACCATCATGCCCGGCTACACCCATCTGCAGAAGGCGCAGCCCGTGCTTATTTCCCACTACCTGCTTGCCTTCCGGGAGATGCTCGGGCGGGACGCGCAGAGGCTTGCCGGATGCCTGGAGAGGACAAACGTGATGCCCCTGGGATCTGCGGCGCTTGCCGGTACGAGCCTGCCGCTTGACCGGAAGTTCACGGCAAAGCAACTGGGCTTCAAGGCTATCTCGGCCAACAGCATGGATGCCGTCTCGGATCGGGATTTCGTGGCCGAGTTTATTTTTGATGCAGGCCTTCTCATGATGCACCTGAGCCGCTTCTGTGAGGACCTTATCATCTGGTCCTCGGGGGAGTTCGGCTTTGTGGAGATCTCCGACGCCTATACGACGGGCTCCAGCATCATGCCTCAGAAGAAGAACCCTGACGTGGCCGAACTCATCCGGGGAAAAACGGGGAGGGTGTACGGCAATCTCGTCCGGATCCTGACGGTCCTGAAAGGGCTTCCCATGACTTACAACCGGGATCTGCAGGAAGACAAAGAACCCCTTTTTGATACCGTCGATACGGTGAAGATGAGCCTCAGGGTCCTCACCGGGATGACGGGAAACCTCACCTTCAACCGGCAACGGATGCTGGAGGAGGCGGCGAAAGGTTTCTCGACGGCAACCGACGTGGCCGAATACCTCGTCACGAAAGGAGTTCCTTTCCGGGAGGCCCACGGGATCGTCGGACGGCTCGTGGCACACTGCATCGCCAAAGGGAAAGATCTTCCCGAACTCAGCCTCCGGGAATTCCGGAAATTCTACACGGGCTTCGATGAGGGGGTTTATGCCGTCATCCCCGTGAAAAAGGCCGTCAATGCACGGCAGACCATCGGTGGGACTGCCAGGCGGGAAGTGCTCAAGCAGATCCGGGAAGCGGAAAAAAAGGTCAAAGGGAAAAGGATAAAGGATAAAGGATAAAGGATGAGCGCATGGGGAAAAGAACGCGCTTGTGGAGATGGGCCGCCGTCATTATCATAGGCGCCTTTTTGCTGACCGCGCCGGCATGCGGGAAGAAAGCGGATCCCATCCCTCCCGCGGATAAAACGAGCAGCCAGACCAAGGGGTAAAGGATAACGTCTGAAGGCATTGCATGAACTATTTCAATTACCGTGAAGACAGGCTCTGGTGCGAGGATGTTCCCGTCGATGCGATAGCGGGAAAGGTTGGGACGCCGTTCTACCTTTACAGCCACAGGACCCTGCTGCAGCATTTCCGGGTCTTCGACGGGGCCCTCGGGGAGATTCCTCACATCATCTGCTTTGCCGCCAAGGCGAACTCGAACCTGGCCATCATGCGGCTTTTCGTGAAGGAGGGGGGCGGTGTCGACATCGTCTCCGGCGGTGAGCTGTACCGGGCCCTCAAGGCAGGGGCGGACCCCGGGAAGATCGTTTACTCCGGAGTCGGCAAACGGATAGACGAGATCGACTTTGCGCTGCAATCGGATATCCTCATGTTCAACGTGGAGTCCTCCGAAGAGCTGGGCGTCATCAACGAACGGGCGGGCCTGCTCGGGAAGAAGGCCCGGATTGCTCTGCGCATCAATCCCGACGTGGACCCCCAAACACATCCCCATATTTCAACGGGGCTCAAGTCGAACAAATTCGGAATCAACATCGAGAGGTCACTCGATGAGTACCGGAGAGCGAGGACGCTGCCGAACGTGGAGATCGTCGGCGTCGGCTGCCATATCGGATCCCAGGTCACGCAGCTCTCTCCCTTCATCGACGCCCTGGAGCGGTTGAAGAAGCTGATCGACGGACTGCGGGCGGAAGGGATCGGGATCCGTTATCTGGATCTCGGCGGAGGCCTCGGCATCACCTACAACGAAGAGATGCCGCCTCATCCCGAGGAATATGCCCGCGCGGTCATTGAATCCGTCCGGGACATCGACGTTACCTTCATCTTCGAGCCCGGCAGGGTGATCGTGGGCAATGCCGGGATCCTCGTCACGAAGGTTCTCTATACGAAAGGCAACGAGGAAAAGAACTTCGTCGTCGTGGATGCGGGGATGAACGACCTCATCCGGCCGAGCATTTACGGGTCCTATCACCAGATCCAGTCCGTGAATCGACTGGATCGGGGAAGTTTCCAGGCAGATCTGGTGGGCCCGATCTGCGAGTCCGGCGACTTTCTCGCCAAGGGACGGATGATCCCGAAATTCGAGCGCGGCGATCTCGTCGCCGTCATGAGCGCGGGCGCCTACGGATTCTCCATGTCCTCGAACTACAACTCGCGGCCGCGGATTGCCGAGGTTCTCGTGAAGGGCAAGAAATTCCACGTCATCCGAAAGCGGGAAGAATACGCGGACCTTACGCGCGGCGAAAAGGTGCCGGCTTACCTTAAGTAAAGGGTCGAGGGTAGGGGGGTAAGGGTCGAGAACTGAATAACAGAACGGAAGTGAACGTTTTTCACTCCACCCTCGGCCCTCTACCCTCAACCCAAGTCACGGAGTGACCATGATTGAATTCTACAAAATCCAGGGAAGCGGAAACGACTTCATCCTCATCGATAACCGTGACAACGCCTTGAGGGACGTCCGGAATGTCGAGGAGTTCGTGAGGACTGTCTGCCGACAGCATGTCGCAGTCGGGGCAGACGGCCTCATCGTCATCGAAAAATCGGAGCGGGCCGACTTCCGCTGGCGTTTCTTCAATGCCGACGGCAGCGAGGTGGAGATGTGCGGAAACGGGGGCCGGTGCGCGGCACGCTATGCCGTCATCAAGGAAATCGCCCCGGGAAAAATGTCCTTCGAAACCGGGGCCGGGATCATCGATGCCGAGGTTTGCGATGATGTTGTCAAGCTGCGCCTCACGGACCCGAAGGACCTCCGCAAGGCCTACACGATTGCCGTGGCCGGTACGGCCACCCCGGTCAACAGTATCAACACGGGGGTGCCCCACGTGGTGGCCTTTGTGAGCGATCTCGACGGTCAGGACGTTGTCAATCTGGGCAGGATGATTCGATACCACCAGGAATACCAGCCCGGCGGGACGAACGTCAACTTTGCCCGCGTGCTCAACCGGCATCGGATCAAGGCCAGAACATACGAGCGCGGTGTTGAGGACGAGACGCTGGCCTGCGGAACGGGGGCCGTGGCAACCGTATTGATCGCCTCCTGGACAGGACTCGTTGACAGCCCCGTGGATGTTCTGGTAAAGAGCGGGGAAACGCTGAAAGTTTACTTTGAGAAGACGGCCACGGGGTTCGAAAAGATCTACCTGGAAGGAGGCACCACCGTAGTGTACCAGGGCTTCCTCTGGGATGAGGCATACAGCAACATCAGATAGTGTGAGGAGGGTTAAAATGGGAGCTATGTTCAAAGGCGCGATCGTCGCCATCGCGACACCTTTCAAGAAGGGAAAGGTGGATGAGGAGGCCCTGAGGGGACTGATCGAGTTCCAGATTAAAAATGGAACCGACGGCATCGTCCCCTGCGGCACTACGGGTGAGTCGCCCGTGCTGTCCCACAAGGAGCACGACCGAGTAATCGAAATCACCGTGGACGCTGTCAAGAAGCGGGTACCGGTCATTGCCGGTACGGGATCCAACAGCACCGATGAGGCCGTCAGGCTGACCCGTCATGCCTACGAGGTTGGTGCAGACGGGGCGTTGAGCGTCGCCCCCTATTACAACCGGCCGACCCAGGAAGGGATTTACCAGCACTACAAGCTCATCGCCGAGAAGGTCCCGATCCCCATCATCGTCTACAACATCCCCAGCCGGACCGGTGTGAACATTACCCCGGAAACCATGGCGAAGCTCTCGAAAATCAAGAACATCGTCGGCGTGAAGGAAGCCGCGGGGTCTCTTCAGCAGATGCAGGAGATGATCACCGCCTGCGGCCCGGATTTCTCTGTTCTTTCCGGTGATGACTTCTTCACCTTTCCCCTGATGAGCCTCGGTGGCCACGGGATTATCTCCGTTGCCTCCAATGTGGCCCCTGCTGCCGTGGCAGAGCTGGTCGATACCATCAACGCCGGCAAGTTCAAGAAGGCAAAGGAGCTTCACTACAGGCTCACGCCGCTGGTCAACGCCCTCTTTGTGGAGACTAACCCGGCGCCGGTCAAGGCGGCCCTGGCCATGATGGGAAAGATCCAGTATGAGATCAGGCTTCCCCTCGTGAAACTCGGCGATGCGAATTACGAGAAGCTCAAACAGGCCCTGAAGACGTTCGGGCTCATCAAGTAGCATCCGGTTCGGTTTGAACGTGGAGCCCGTTTGATACGCGGGCTTTACGTTTATAGGGAAGGCCAAAGGTGTTTTGAAGAAAAGGAGTGGCGCTATGGTAAAAGCAATCGTTCTGGGGGCCGGCGGGAAGATGGGCGGCAGGATCGCATCCATCATCAACATGACCGACGGCATCGAGATCGCGGCAGCCGTCGAAAAGGCCGGTCACCCCCACATCGGCCAGGATATCGGCGACATTCTCGGACTCGGCAAGAAGGGCATCCCGATTGCAGCGGGCCTCGAGGCGGCCATCGGAAAGGGCGATGTCGTCATCGACTTCACCCATCACGAGGCCTCCGTGGAACACCTCCGGATCGCAGCGGACAACAAGAAGGCTATCGTCATCGGCACGACGGGCTTCACAGCGGACCAGATGGCGAAGATCAGGGAAATGGCCTCGAAGACGCGCTGTGTCCTGGCTCCCAACATGAGCGTGGGCGTCAACGTCATGTTCAAGGTCCTCGAGTACGTGACGAACATCGTCGGCGAGGACTTCGATATCGAGATCATCGAGGCCCATCACAACCTGAAGAAGGACGCCCCCAGCGGTACGGCCATGCGAATGGCGCAGATCATCGCCGCGTCCCTCAAGCGGGACCTCGATAAGGAGGCCGTCTACGAGCGCAAGGGGATGATCGGGGCGCGCACCAAGTCCGAGATCGGCATACAGACAGTCCGGGCCGGTGATATCGTCGGCGAACACTGGGTCATCTTCGGCGGGCTGGGCGAGAGACTCGAGTTCATTCACCGGGCCCACAGCCGCGACAACTTTGCCAAAGGCGCCGTCCGGGCGGCGAAGTGGATCGTCGGTCAGCCCGACGGCTTCTATGACATGCAGGATGTCCTCGGTTTAAAAAAATAGGCATGAGGTCCGTGGAACGAGGACCGAGGAACAAAGAATAGAAATCCTCGAGCCTCGAACCTCGCTCCTTGCTCCTGCCGGATCCCGGATCATTAACTTGCGGAAGGAGAGGAACGTTGCAGATCGCTGACAGGTTATCGAAGATTCCCCCCTATCTTTTCATGGAGCTCAGGAAAAAGATCAACAAGGCGAAGGCCGAGGGGGTAGACGTCATCAGCCTCGCCATCGGGGACCCCGTGGAGCCTACGCCCCAGAGCGTGATCGATGAGCTTTGCCGCACGGCGAAGATTCCCGAGAACCATCGTTACCCCACGGACGAGGAGAAGGGCATGTACGCCTTCCGGGAAGCCGTGGCCGCCTGGTACAAGGAGCGCTACGGCGTCACCCTGAACCCGGCCGACGAGATCCTGGGGCTTATCGGGTCCAAGGAAGGATGCCATCATTTCATCTTTGCCTGCACGAACCCCGGCGACATCGTCCTGATGACAGACCCGGGCTACCCGGCCTACCGGGCCAGCATCCTCATGGGGAACTGCGAGCCCTACTCCATGGCGATGCTCCCCGAGAACGACTATTTCCCCATTTTCGAGGACATCCCCGCAGACGTCCTCAAGCGGGCAAAGGCCATGTTCCTGAACTACCCCAACAACCCGACGGGGGCTTGCGGATCCCGGGCGTTCTTCACGAAGGCTGTCGAATTCGCAAAGAAGAACGACATCGCCATCTGCTACGATAACCCCTACAGCGAAGTGGTATTCGAAGGCCAGGAGCGCCTGAGCTTCCTCTGTGTCGACGGGGCCAAGGATGTGGCCGTGGAGCTCAACTCGCTGTCGAAGCCCTACAACATGACGGGCTGGCGTATCGGCATGGCCATGGGAAACCCCCGGATGGTCGCTGCCATCAGCAAGGTCAAGGAGAACACCGACTCGGGCATATTCAACGCCGTGCAGTTCGCCGGGATCAGGGCTCTGAATACCGAGAACGAGAACATCGCACGGATGATCGAGATCTACCGCAAGCGCCGGGAACTGGTCCTGGGAACGCTTAAGAAAATCGGCATCGATTTCAAACCCCCCAAGGGAACCTTTTATCTCTGGGTGCCCGTACCGAAGGGGATGACATCGCTGGAGTTTACGGATCGGCTCTTTGAGAAGACGGCCGTCGTCGTTGCCGCGGGGCCCGCCTACGGGAAGTACGGCGAGGGGTTCATCCGGATCTCCCTGACGGTTCCTGATGCGAGACTGAAAGAAGCGATGGCGCGGATTGAAAAAGAGTTTGTCTGAACGGCCACGTTTTTACCTGCAACCTGTCACCTTGCTGTCCGGTAGTTACGGTCTGGGCGAGTTACGACAGGAAAGACGGGAGCTGGGGGGTGAACGCCTCCATCATTTCTTATCTGGGTATCGGCTCCAACCTGGGCGACCCGGTTCATTACTGCCGGGATGCGCTCCGGGAAATTTCTTCTTTGAAAAGCACGCAGGTGCTCCGCCGATCGTCACTGTACAGGACGCAGCCCGTCGGAAGCTCCCTGCAGGGATGGTTTGTCAACGGAGTTCTCGAAGTCCGGACGAGCTTCACGGCCTCGCAGTTTCTCAAGTCCCTGCAAGGGGTCGAACAGGCCCTGGGCCGGGTAAGGACCGAGCGGGGGGGACCGAGGACCATCGATATCGATATCCTCCTTCACGGTCAGGAGATTGTCCGGACCGAGACCCTCGTTGTTCCCCACCCGGAGATGCACAAGCGCCGCTTTGTGCTTGTGCCGATCTGTGAAATTGCGCCCTACGTCATCCACCCGGTCTATGGTGTATCGATGAAAGGGCTTCTCGATCGGCTGGAGGATGACCATCTTGTCGAGCCTCTAGACAAGGACTGGTAAAAGGATCAACATGTACCGATTTATCGTCATTGGAATCGTCCTCATTCTGGCATATCTGCTCCTCAAGAAGTTTCTATTCCCTTCGGGCCGGATCAGGGATCGCCGAGGTGATGAGAGAAAGATCAAGGGGGAAGATCTCGTGGAAGATCCGAACTGCCACACCTACGTTCCCGTCAGCGATGCCTTCCGGGCGACAATCGACGGAAAAACACTTTATTTCTGCAGTAAAGAATGCTACAGGAAATTCCAAGAGAAGGACGGGCGTACCCCCCGCTGATCCCCCTGCCGTTTACAGCCCTTTCGTTTCAGACGGGAAATTCTGTATTGAGAAAGACATTCGGGAGGATCCATGAAGTTTTTTATCGACTCGGCCAATATCCGCGAGATTAAAGAGGCCCTCAGCCTGGGCATGTGTGACGGGGTGACGACGAACCCGAGCCTGGTGGCAAAAGAGAAAAGGCCGTTCAACGACGTCGTGCAGGAGATCCTGGAAGCAGTCCCCGGCCCCGTGAGCCTCGAGGTGGTGAGCCTGGATGCGGCAGGCATGATCGCCGAGGCAAAGAAGCTCGTCGAATTGGGAGGCAATGTCGTCGTCAAGGTTCCTCTCACGACGGAGGGGCTCAAGGCGACAAAGGTCCTTTCTGCGGAGGGCATCGATGTGAACCAGACGCTGGTTTTTTCGCCCATCCAGGCCCTGATGGCGGCGAAGGCCGGCGCCGCCTACGCGAGCCCCTTCGTGGGGAGGCTCGACGACATAGCCCAAAACGGCATGGAACTGGTGGAGCAGATTCTCAGCATCTACGACAATTACGGGTTTTCCACGGAGGTCATCGTGGCGAGCGTGCGCCACCCCATGCATGTCCTTGAAGCGGCCATGCTGGGCGCCGACATCGCGACGATCCCCTTCGGCGTAATTGCCCAGTTGGCGAAGCACCCTCTGACCGACGCGGGGTTGGAGAAATTTCTTGCGGACTGGAAGAAAGTCCCGAAATAAATCGGAACGCTGATGGAACGCGCGGTGATACTCGTCGACATCCTGAAAAAGTACTTTGACCGGCTTCCGATCCGGGCCGAGAACCGGCGGATTATCAATCTGCCCAATGCCATTACGCTCTTGCGAATCGGAATCCTCCCGGTGCTTTTCCTGATCCTGTTGGAGCCGGGGGAAACGCTGAGCCTTTTTATAGCCATGCTCTTCATTCTGGCGGCCCTCACCGACCTCCTCGACGGGTACGTGGCGAGACGCTACAACATTGTGACCCGTATCGGGAAGCTGCTGGACCCCATCGCCGACAAGATCATCATGAGCGCGGCCATGGTGCTTCTCATTCCCGTAGGACGCATCTCGGCCTGGGTCGTCGCCCTCATGATCATGAGGGACTTCGCCGTCGAGGGGCTTCGGAACATGGCCGCGGTGGAAGGTCACGTCATTGAGGCAAGCCCGCTGGGCAAGTACAAGACCTTCTGCCAGATCGTCGCTGTTTCGGCCCTCATCATCCACTACCCCATCTACGGACTCGACCCCGGCAGCATCGGAACCATCTTCATCTATGTCGCACTGGTGCTTTCGCTGTCATCGGGGCTGGACTACCTCGTCAAATTCTACAAGCTCACCATTGTGTAGCGGCAGGCATGCAGCGCAGGCTGCAGCTTCCTTGCTGAAGGCAGAGCGCGGCAAGCCCGGCAACGATGCAGGATATCGAGCAGTTCAGACCGCCGCGAACCCGATCGGTTATGGTTTTGGGAAAAGACTGATGCGAAAAAGCATTTTCGGCATCGCAACCCGATGTTGAGTCATTCGCTATGAAGGATAGAGAAATGAAAAGTAAAAAAGTAAGGATGCCATCATGAACAACCGGGCGATAAGATTCCGTCACGTACTGTTGATTGTCCTTCTCCTCAGTATGCCGGTTTGGCAGGTAGCAGCGTTCGGAGAGTCGGGTGCCGCACCGGGCGCAGAAACGGCAGACTTCGCGAAGAAGCGCATCAGCACATTGCACCGGAGCGCCGAGAGTTTCCGGGAACTTGCCGGCCAGCCGATTCCGTCAACACTTTCCGACAGCGAAAGAAAAAATGCCGAGAGGCATGCGAAGTGGTTGAATGACTGCAGGCGGAGACTCGATGAATTGGCGAACCGATGGCAGTTGAGCCTCGATCAGGCAGAGAAGAGTCGGGTCGTTTCGAAAAAGCAGATCCAGGAGATGAACCAGTCCTTCAACCTGCAGTACCTCGGGTTGCAGCAGCAGATGCAGGATGAGTCGCGGCGCTTTACCCTTGTTTCCAACATTATGAAGACCAAGCACGATACCGCGAGGAACAGCATAAACAATCTCCGCTGATGAACGTGCAGCCATTACACAAAATACAAAGACAAGTAGCGGTGGCCGGAAAGATAAGGCACGTCCCTTCTGTTACGTACAGCTTCCTGAAAGTGTTGAGATCGCTTTCCGTCGTTGCATAGCAGCTTGCAATTGGCAATCCCCAAAAGCAGAGCTGAGAAGAAACGGCGACGTCGCCGCCGATACCATGCTCGAGCACATTTAGTTTGATATCCGGAGGTTTATGCATTATAAGGAGCCGAGCGGTTGGTCGGATGTGCGGGCTCTGGCATGACTAACCCTCAAACCCGGACGAGGGACCCGATGGAGTAACGAAACGAACCCTGCTTCATGAAATGAGGCGGGGTTTATTTTACCCATGAATGATTCGGTTTATTCATGATTAGAGAGAACCCTAGGGAGCGCTGTTATTAGCGGGCTATCCTAGTTCGTCAATGATTCAAGGTTGGGGCACAACTGAAAGAGTATCAACAATGGGGAGGAACGATGAAACGAACACGGATAACCGCGCGATCAAACGAAAAAGGCCGTAAGCCGGATCATCGCGGCGGCAAACGGTTGTCAGGGAACCCGGGCTGGCTTTTGCTATCTACGCTCTCGCTCCTAGCATTTCTATCTATTTCCACATTGTCGGGAGCGGTACACGCTCAGATCCAGAAAGTCCCCATATACACGAACGATATTGATGGGGCAAAGATCCAGAGGGACATGGAAGTGAGCTATAGTAAACTCGGGACGGGGTGCGAATTCAGACTGGAATTCAATCCTTCCCCGGGGCCGACAAAGTGGGCGATTAAGGAGGTTTCCGGAGATCGGGGAGCGCCACAAAGACACACAGCTCTTAATTGCGTCTCACCCGGCTTCAATTCCACCGAAGCGGCCAACAAAAGACAATACGAAGAACAGACCGCCTACTACTGGAGTAAAGTTGCGAGAGAATACGCCGTGCGCAGGCTCTGGATTACCCCTCCGGGCCTGTCTTCGCCACCCAGACTTGCGATGGATGCTGTTCAGCCGAATGTGCTCACCCAAGGCTCTTTCAACAACGCGTGCATTTACAGGGGAGGCAACCCGGCCTGCATGAAGGTGTGGCCCCACGAAGGTCCCAAGATCCATATCAAGGAGGGAGAAGCAAGAGCAGAGACTATCGTTCATGAATTCGGACACTACGCAGCGGGATACGTCTTTGGCCACATGGATCCTGTCGGCTTCAGTGTGCCGGCCGCTCTCGGCGATTGTGCCAAGCTCGCATTCCAGGAAGCGTCAGCAACCATGTTTCAGGGCCTGGTTCTTCACGACGTTCGGTATCCATGGCTGGTTGGCAGAAAAGGTTACGGAATCGTCGACGCTTCCCAGAAGGCGAGGTGGCCCGTTTCCTGCGGGGTGAATAATAAATCGGAGTATGACACGGCGAACCCTCTTATACAGGCCTTTCTGCAATCCCTGTGGGGAGTTGACGCGAGCAGCACGATCAAAGTCAATTGGCGGCCCGATCCGAACAGTCCGACCATGCCGAACAACCGGGAACTGGCGAACAAGACCATGGCAAATGCTTTCGTCTATGCACTGACGATGAACCGGGGGCAGCGGGTTGACGTCATGGCAAACGACGTGCTGAAATGGATCGCTCTAAACGAGCCGAAGCGGTCCAGTGAAATCTGGAAGATCTTCGAATCGCACGGTTTTGTTCAAAAGCTGGGCACGGGCTGTGTGGATCACCTTCAATGCGCCTCCGAGCGCTGTGACAACAGGCCGGGGGCAGGTTGCGTAGCGCAAGACGGCCGCGGCGAATCCGGTGAGTTCTGTACCACCCACCAGCAGTGCCGCAGCCAGCTCTGTAACGTCGCGAGCGGCAAAATCAGCGGCACCTGTTCGACCAGCGGGCGAAAACTCGGAGAAGCTTGCGCGACTCACCCCGAGTGCCTTTCCCAGCGCTGTGACAACAGGCCGGGGGCAGGCTGCGTCGCGCAGGACGGCCGCGGCGAATCCGGCGAGTTCTGCACCACACATCAGCAGTGCCGCAGCCAATACTGCAAAGTTCCGGGCGGCAAGATCACCGGCATCTGCACACCCAGATAGAGCAGCGAGGCGAAGAGAGGGGCAAATCTTTATAGGCGAAGAAAGGGTTATTGACAAAATCGAATACAAGACCCCATCGGTCACATTAAAGATTTGCCCCTCTGCCTTTCTATATCCAGGTCACGAACCTGATCGGGCGATGAAGCCGCTCGCCGGATCACACCCCACACCATTATACTGCATACTGCATTTCCATCCATAATCCGCCGTTCAACATGATATGCTCAATGCTTGCTTCGTGAAAGAGGCGAGCAGCCGGTGTATTTTTTCCCTTACCGCTGCTTCCAGGAGGCATCCGCTTCGGCGTATCCCTCGATCATCCTGTGCTCGATGTCGAGGCGCGCCTTCTCGAAAGCCGTTTCGTCCAGTTCCTTCGGTACGAAAATGAAATCACCGGCGCGGAGAAGAACGCGGCTGAAGGGTTTGGGGATCAGGAAGCGGTCCCAGCTGTTGAAGACCCAGGGCTTTTCATAGGAAATGTAACCGGGGCAGATGGCCGCGCCGGTCTGCTGGGCCAGGGAAACAAGGCCCGGCTTGATGATGTGCGGCGGGCCCTGGGGGCCGTCGACGATGTGCCCGCTCATCCGATATTTCTCAACCCCTGCGATCATTTCCTGCAGGGCCTTTTTCCCGCCCCGGGAACTGGAGCCCCGCACGGGGACCCAGCCGATCCGGGCCACCACGTCGGAGACGAAATCCCCGTCGCGGCTCTGGCTGATCATGATGCAGGGATTCATCCCGAAAATCCTGGGTACGAAAAAACCGCTGAAGAAGCGCTGATGCCAGCAGGCGAAGACGACCGTGCCGCCTTTTGCGATGTGGGCCTGAACCCTCTCAACGCCCTCGGGAATGACCGTGAGGGTCTTCACTTGCAGGTTGCAGAGGTGGTAGGCAAGCGAAGTGAGAAGATTCTTGATGATGAAAAACTTGATTTCTTTTATGGAGCCCATGGGTCCATTCTGTTAACTCCTAATGCCGTTTCTTTCAAGAAAAAAGATGTCATCCCCCGTCCTTCGACAGGATGACGGCACAGGAAGAAAGGAACTGTCTACGCAAGGGGGTCACTCTTTAGCCTTGAAAAGGACGGCGGAGTGTTCTATCGTTCGGGCCGAATCGATCGAACGGAAAAGAGGCAGTCTTGAAGGGAAAACAGGATCGTCATTTCGGCGGGCTCGTCATCGAATTCGCGAATGCGCCGACGCCGGAAACAGCCGGCGCCGTGTTCATCCGGGGTGTCGCGAAGGCCTTCGGTTCCGAACCCGAGTTTCTGGATAACGCCCTGGGCCGGTACCTGACGCCGGCGCTTTTCAAGGATTCGCTATCGCCGGACGACAAGGAACTGGTGGAACTTCTACTCGAGGAGAGGAGGCTGCTCTCGGTCATCAACAATCTTCCGTGCAACATCTCGGTGGCGTCTTATGACTATGACGGTAGCCGGGTGCTGACCTTCAAGATTCAGCCCCTGGAGCCGAAATGGGATCATGAAAACCCTTACGAGGAAGATGTCTTCCGGGTGCCGGTCGCTGAGCAGGGAAAGGCATGGCTTGAGGACATTGCGGAGATGTTCGACGAGCGCGCCCCGCTCACCACGGAGATGGACGAGGTGAGAGAGAGGCTCCTCTCCAGCGTGGAAGAGTATATCGAACTGGGGGAACGGATCCTGGCCATACGGAGTTTCCTGCCGCCCGACAAGGTTCACGGGGCGCAGAAAATGGCGGCATTCTACAGCCGGATCCAGGCTGAGCAGGAGGTTCTCGCCGAACTGGTGGAGCGCTGGAAGATGATCCTCGAGGAGGTCATCACGACGAAAAATCTGTCTCAGAGCCAAGCCCTGTTTGATCTGCTGCTGGTTTACAACGCCGTCAACAGGCGGGAAACGGCGGTCAGTGACGAAGGGGTCCTCTACGAGAAACCACTGTTCGAGGAGAGCTATTTCACGGAGCGGGCGGGCCTTGCCGACGAGTATTACCACAACGTCCTTGCCTGCGCCTTCGTTGAGTTTCTCAAGGTGGCCGGCAACCGGGAGAGATTGCGCCGATGTTCTTCCTGCGGCTCTTTTTTTATGGTGGGGTCGCGCCGGGAAGAAAGCATGCGCTGCGGCGGCTGTTCGAAACGAGCGGGACGACGGCCGTTGACCTGAGCTTGTCGATGCACGATAGATAAAAAGTGCACGAAACTTGCAAGCTCTTTCTTGCTGGACAAATAAATTGATTTCATGAATGGATCCGATGATGACACTTCTTGAAAAAATCACCTCAAAGCATGCCCGGGTCGGAGTGATCGGACTGGGCTACGTCGGCCTGCCTCTCGTCATCGAGTTCTGTCGGGCCGGTTTCCAGGTTACCGGCTTTGACGTAGATGCACGGAAAGTCGAGATGCTCGGGAGGGGCGAAAGCTACATCCGGCATATCGACTCGACCCTTCTTGCGAAGGAGTTGAAGGGCCGATTCCTGGCCACGGCGGACTGTTCGCTTCTGGCGACGATGGATTGCATTCTCATCTGCGTCCCCACGCCGCTCAACAGGAACCGGGAGCCCGACATGCGATTTGTTTTCAACACAGGCAGGACCATTGCCCAGTTTCTGCAAAAGGGTCAGCTTGTCATTCTCGAGTCCACTACCTATCCGGGTACCACCGATGATGACCTCCGGGAGATCCTGGAAGTCGGCGGCCTGAAGGCAGGCAGGGACTTTCACCTGGCTTTTTCGCCTGAGCGGGAGGACCCGAACAACAGGAATTTCAGCCTTCGCAACGTGCCGAAGGTCGTCGGCGGCCATACGCCGGAGTGCCTGATTGTATCGAAGGCGCTCTACGACTGCGTGGTCGATAAAACCGTTCCCGTTTCCTCGGCAAAAGTCGCCGAGGCGGCGAAGCTTCTCGAGAATATTTACCGCTCCGTGAATATCGCGCTGGTCAACGAGCTCAAGATATGTTTCGACCGGATGGGAATCGACATCTGGGAAGTCATTGAGGCGGCAAGCACCAAGCCCTTCGGTTTCCAGCCCTTCTACCCCGGCCCTGGGCTGGGCGGGCACTGCATCCCCATCGATCCCTTTTATCTTACGTGGAAGGCCAGGGAGTACGAGTTCAACACGAGGTTTATCGAACTGGCCGGTGAGATCAACACGGCCATGCC
The DNA here is from genome assembly GCA_964628025.1 of uncultured Syntrophaceae bacterium. Taxonomy (GTDB): domain Bacteria; phylum Desulfobacterota; class Syntrophia; order Syntrophales; family UBA2192; genus UBA2192. Next base: position 10,218 of record CAZVLL010000011.1, on the reverse strand, counting down.
GGACTACGTCGTCTCGAAGGTCATGGAGGCCCTCAACGAGCACGAGAAGCACGCGAAAGGATCGAAAATCCTCATGCTGGGACTTGCCTACAAGGCCAACGTCGACGATGAACGGGAGTCTCCCTCTTACCGGCTCATGGAGAAGCTCGAGCACCTGGGGGCGGAGGTCAGCTACAACGATCCATACATTCCGGTCATCCGACCCACCCGGGAGTACGCAAAATTTGCGGGGAGAAAATCCGCTGCCGTGAGCGGGGCCTATGATTTGATCCTCGTTGCGACGCCTCATGATGAATACAGAAACATCGATTTTGCCGCCCTTGGCGTGCCCGTCGTCGATACTCGCAACGTGGTTCGCGGCAAGGGAAAATGGATCTACCGGGCCTGATTCGCAGGCATCCTACCGTCATTATATCATTGCAGGACAAGCGCGCCTTCATTATACTCCCTTACCGGAAAGCAATTTCCTGTCTGATCTGATCATCATCCCTATTGTCTGATGGCTCGTGTACGAAAAAATATGAAGCCGAAAAGCTCGAGGCGAACCAAACCGTCGGCAAAGGCGATGGAATCTGGTCTGGCCACAACAGGTCCGATGGGGCTGCCGGACTGGCTTCTCATGGTCCTTGCCGGTACAATCGCAGCGATCCTGCTTTTTACAAATCTCGGAGACAAGTACCTCTGGCAAGATGAGGCAGCCACGGCCGTCATGGGTGAGCGTATGATGAAGTACGGTAAACCGCTGGCCTACGACGGAAAGAACCTCATCACGATGGACAATTTTGCGGAAGAGGATAAAGACACGGTCAGTCTGCGCACCGGCGACGCCGGGGCGGCCCTCCAGTATTTCGTGGCCCGCCGGGACTTCAAGGCCGACAGCGCATGGACCGGGCAACCCTGGGGACAGTTCCTGGTGGCCGGGATCTCGCTGTCCATGTTTGGGCACAGCACGGTAGCAGCCAGGGCTCCGTTTGCGGCGGCCGCGATGATCACGATTGTGTTGCTTTACTGGTTCATAAGAGGGCAGTTGCATGACAGGCTGATGGCAGCGGGAAGGGCGGCTGGGCGGGCTGCTTTTTGTTATCATGGCCTGGTGCTGGTTCCAGGTTGACTTCGGAACGTTCTGGCCTGTAGTGGGTGTTCTGCTGATCCTCGCCGCTTGGCGCGCCTGGCCTCAATGGACCGGGCCGGCCGCCGTTGCCCTGGCCCTGGCTGCTGCCGTTTCGCCGTGGATCTGGTACTACGAGCTGTTCGAAAGGCTGAAAACGCCGGCGGCGACCTGGTCCATGAAATTTCTGGGCAACCTTTTTCACATGAACCAGTTCGTGATTCCGCTGCTGGTGTTGATTGCGGCGGGGTTGATGCTGACATGCCGGTGGCGAAAAGTACCTGACCTGCAGAGGCAGTTACTGCTGGCATGCCTGCTGATTCTGCCGATTTCACTTGTCTGGGTGACGTCTGTCGCCCCGTGGCATTTCCATCGCTATATCGTACCCCTGACACTTCTAGCGGCCATGCTCATGGCCTGGTTATTCGTCGAGGCAGGCAGGGAGGCTGTGCGCAGATATCGCATCTCGATTCCTCCGTCCCTCCTGGCGGTTACGCTGGGCGCAGTCGTCGCGGTGTGTCCGTTGCCGTCCAATCTTGTTTCATGGTCAATACCAAAAGAAGGGATAACGCTGCATCCTCTCGGTACTCTCATGCGACCGGAGTTGGCCGTTTTGTGGGATGAAGTATTCGGACATCGGATCGACCCCAACCGCAGCGTTATCGAGATGATCAAATCCATGGCACGGCCGGAAGACGAAATCCTCGTCAACTATGAGGACATCCCCTTCATGTTTTACACGGATAACCCCATCCGCGGCGGTATCCCATGCTTTCGCGTCGAAGATCGGACGGTACCACCGCGTTTCCTGGTGATACGGGAGAGCGTTCCATTCCTGCACTGGCCTGTTTTCATCCGCGAGATCAAACGGTATACATGGAGAAGCATTCCCGTGCGCGCACCCATCGTGCCGTTCGGAAACAACCCGGATCCGGACTCCCATCCGGCATGGATGTCGCCGAGCCTCCGGGATATGATCGTGGCGGAACGCGTTGACAATGCCTCATAAGGAGAAATTTCTTTACCGGGCCGAAGCGCCGATTTCGGTCCTGCTTTCCCCCTCAGCTTACGGTGTGATCTTCTCTTCTTTCTGCAATCCTTCTTGCTTCAGGGTGCGGTTTGTCTCCGGCATGATTCCCCCGAGGTCCTTCACCAGCTGCTGAAACTGCTTGTCGTTGTAAAGGATCTGTGAAGCTGCCTCGCGAAGCCTGTCCACCTGTTCTTCGGGGAGGTAGAGGCTCGTGGGGATGCCGTTGAAGTACTCCCGCTCCTTGGGGTCCGGCAGGGCATCGAAGGCCACATGGACGATGTAGAAATCGATGGGCTTGCGGCCGTGGGTCTCGTCGTCGTAGGTCCAATCCCGAGCGACATGGTTCAGAAACTCGATGGTTTCGAAGTTGTACTTGTTGATCAGGATCTCGGACGAAGCCCCGAGGATTGTCGCGAGACCCGGAACCTCGTCGAGGACCTGCCACCTGGCCGTTTCCTGTGTCTGCGCGTCCACCAGGATGATGGCCACCCGGCGGGTCTTCTCGAGATTGGCCTCCCTCATGGCCTCCCGGATGCCGCCGCGGGCGATGAGAGACTCCAGGATGCCGCGGATTCCCAGATTGTCCGAGACGCCTCCATCGATCAGGTGGATATACGGTTTCTTTTTGGGGTCCAGGTAGGTTTTCATCCTCTTTGCATTGTGATAGGCCCGGTTGGAGATGTCCGGTTTGTTGAGGGCCTGGTCCATCCATTTCGGCATCTGGAGGTCGCAGTGGCCCGAATAATTTTTCAGCACAACCGGTGAAAAGGCGCCGGGAAATGCAGCCGAGGCGGCGACGGCACGGGCGACGGGGAATTTGTCGAAATCGGAGCAGATCAGGGCGAACTGACTCGGCGTGAAGCTGAAGCTGATTCCATCGATGACCTCCGTGGCAAGAATGATGATGGCAGGCCCGGATCTCTTTGCGATGTCCCCCAGAGAAGCGCCCTTGAACAGCTTTTCATCGTAATACTCCTGAGCCAGATCACTGCGGCCGTACCGCGGTGATGCGAGAAAGATCCAGTTGATGGGGTTCGCAAAGCCCCAAAACAGGGAGCCCTGGTAGTCCTCGTACAGGAATTCCCTCGGGAAGTCATTGAAGATATTGCGGCCGTGAAGGCCGTAATAAGAGGCCGTGAAACTCCCGCCGGATACGCTCGATATCAGATCGACCTCGTCAAGAAGGGTATGCCGCTGCCCTTTCTTCGATTCCGGGGCGCGCACCTCTACCAGGTCAAGTGCCTCCAGAATCCCGTATGAGAGAGAGGCCGCCCGGGTTCCCCCGCCCGAAAACGCGAGGATCAAGAGCAACTCGTTGTCACGTTCCCGGTCCGAAAGCTTCATCCGGTATTGCGTTTCCCTGTCAATCTTATCGGCTCTGGGGTTCAGGGGATACTGGGCCGTGCAGGCCGTAAGAAAAAAAGCGGCGAGAGCAAGCATCAGCCCTGCAGTGGCGGGGTACTTCCGTGATGAGGAGGAAAAATCTCGCATAATGAATAACTCTCCTATCATATATTCGCCCGGGGCGGCAAGGTGCCGTCGTCACGTCGGCACTCCCACGGAGGAATCAGCGTCTCGAGGTGCATGTCCTGCGGTTATGTCATCCCGGGAATAGCATCGGGACGGGCATTTCATGGTTCGGCAGCATCGAAATCGGTTGACACCGGGAGATTCTTCTCCATATACTCACACATTAACCCCACAGGGAATCCCCAAGGATAAAGGAGGAAGTTATGCGTTCGATGAAACTCATTGTTGTCGTGTGTGTCGCTCTTCTGTTCGTCGCCGGGACGGCTTTCGCACAGCAGATGCCCAACCCCTACGGTCCGAACGTCACTCTGGCAGCGGCCAAGAAGGTGGCTGCGGCAGCGGCGGCAAAGGCAGTGGAAATGAAAATCAACGTCTGTATCGCAATCGCGGACACGGGCGGACAGCTCATTTACTTCGAGCGTTTCGACGTGGTCCAGTGGGGAAGCATCGATGTGGCCACCCACAAAGCCAAGGCATCGGTTGCCTACAAGCGTCCTACGTTGGCCCTTGAAAACGCCATTAAGGCAAATGTCGCCTACCTGACCCTGGACGGCGTGAGCGCCATCGAGGGCGGCGTGCCCATTATCGAAGGTGGCAAGATCATCGGCGCCATCGGCGTCTCCGGCGGCACGGCAGCCCAGGACGGTGTAGTCGCCACAGCCGGCGCGGCGGTGATCAAGTAACGAGTCCGTACCGGTCGCAGGCAGAAGAAAGAGGGGTTCCGATTTGTATTGGAACCCCTCTTTTCTTTTCTGTCGAGATACGTTTCGGTCCTGGGAAAAAATATATCTCAAGTCCGGCGAAATCCTGCCGAAAGTAAATCCAGAGCCAGAAAAAGGCAAACCATCCGAAAGGGTGGGACGCAAAACCACTGGCCCGAAACTCCCGAACAGGAGCAGGGCAGCAGGGTTGCCGGCGATGAATCGAAAAAATCATCAGAAGTCTATTCATCTTTTGCCCGGGTATAAGACTCCGGCGTCTGTATTTTTCGTTCCCCTCCGAAATTTTATCCAAACAATTCCAGATCTTGCGTCACGCAGCTGCCCGGCGATGGGAAATTCCGGGGAAACGCAGTCGCAGAGCAAGGAGAGAAAAACATGAAGAAGGGCATGATCATCTGGTTGGTCGCGGTTCTGTCTGTTCTAATATTCACCACGGCGGCTCTTGCCGACTGGAAGGAGACCGACAGGGACAAGTGGCGCATCATCTATATTGATGACGAGATCGTTCCGACGGGACAGGACACGTTTGCGATTCGCGAAAAGAAAGAATATGTGACAGAAGGGGCGAGTTGCTCCTGCACCCCGATCGAGGAGATCCTCAGCTATGACGTCGATGCCGCCACCTGCAAGGTCCAGCGGTATGCGATGGAGGTCCTGGACCACGACGGGAACGTCCTTTCTTCCCAGAAAGGAGAGGGGGAGATCATTCCCAACAATTCGCTGGTTCCGTACTGCAAGATCGTGCAGGTTCTCTCGGCCCAGACAGCGAAAGAGACGAATCTTGTTGTGAGTGCGGGGTATGCCATGGTGAGCCGCAGTTCAATGTCGGCGGAACCTTTACGCCCCTAAGTCCCCTTACATTTCTTCGCAAGAGCCCGAGGAGGCCTCATCTCGTTCGGCGTGCGTTTCACGGCGTCGGAGGTCTCTTTGCGCTTTTCTTCCGCGGGCTGTTCATCCTGCTCCCGCCGACGTTCCTTTTTGACGCCTCCCCTTACAGGCCATTCGACAAGCGCATTTGCGTGAAGAGTAGTCGTGTGCGTCGGTTTGTGTCGGCAGGTGTGGGGGGACTTCTGAAATGTGGTGGCAATTCGGCGAAATCCCTGATAGATATGGTCGCAACGTTCATCTGACCGGCAAGGCAAAGAAAGCTCCGCAGAGCCTGTCAGCTGCCGAATCAAAACAAGTAAAACGGAGAGGTATGGAAATATGGCTTCAAAGCTGAAGAAGACACAACTGGGGCGGAAGGAACAATACGAGCGAAGGCTGAAAAATCGTCTGTCTCTCCTGTCTGAAAAAAAGCTCGAACCTCCCAGGATCGAAAAAGACCCACTCGTCAAGAACCTGCGTGCAAGCATCGCGGCCACGGATGCCAGACTGAAGGCAATTGCCAAGATCGAGCAGAGGACTGCAGAACTGGCGAAAATGAAGGTGGAAAAGGTGGAAAAAGAGGCAGCCCTTCGAAAAGAAAAGGAAGGCGGCAAAGACAAGGAAAAAGATAAGGAAAAGGGCAAGGAAAAGGGCAAGGAGCCGAAGAAGGCCCCGGCAGAAGGCAAGGAAAAAAAGAAAAAGAAGGAATCATAAAAGGCGATCACCGCTGCTCATAGTTATCTCCGATGAAGAACATCCTGAGTCTTGCAGGACAGCTGCTCTATTGGCTGATGGGCTGGAAGTTTGAGCCGCTCCCTCCCTATTTTTCCGGCAAGCATGTGATCATCGGCTTTCCCCACACGTCCAACATGGATACCGTCAGGGCCTTCACGGCCTTTCGTATCATCAAGCGGACCGGCTACATCATGATCAAGAAGGAGGCTTTTTCCTGGCCTCTGTCCATTCTGCTTCATGCCCTTGGCGGCATCCCGGTCGATCGCAAGGCCCCCCGGGGCGTCGTGGAACAGATGGTGGATGTCTTTAACACACGCAGTGAATTTCTCCTGGCCATTGTGCCCGAAGGCACCCGCAAAAAGATCCGAACGATCCGGACGGGATTCTGGCACATCGCCAAGGCAGCCGGGGTGTCCATCGTCTGCTGGTACCTGGACAATGAAAATAAAACGACCCGGTGGCTGGGCGAGATTACCCCCGGTGAGGACATGATGGCGGATCTGATCCGGATCCGGGATCTCTACGAGAGGGCCGGATATCGAATGCCGCTGGATGTTGCTGATTCGCAGTAGTGGACGGCTGCCATGCAGCAAGGGCTGTAACGGATGTCATCAGTTCAACAGAAGAGGTGGATCATGCAATTGATTCTTCGTTGTCTCATTGCGCTTGCTTTCCTGCTGTGCACGAATCCTTCCACCTACGCCGCACCTGCTGCGGGTGCGACCGCAGCACGAACAACGAACACCCCGACCCCGACAGCGGCGACGACCGGTGTCAAGGCAACCAAAACCGCTCCGGTGGCGTCGCAGGTGCAAAAGCTGGAGAAGGTCAGGGGCACCATTACGGGAAAACCAGGCGGGAAAAATCCCGCCCAGTGGTTCGACGGGAAGTGCGACAACCTCCACATTGAACTCCTCGACGAAAAGTCTGTTGTCAAGGATGTTATACATGCCACACCCGACGGGGAAGGATGCCGCTTCGAGGCGATCGCCCCTTCTCCGAAATCGCTGAGGGTGCAGGCTCCCGCAGCGTACGGGAATAACGAATTCACATGGCAGTACTACCAGCAATGGTCGACATCGGACACGACCAATACGACGAACATTATTCTCAAGGAGGCCGGGCCGAAGAAGGTCCAGATGGTCGTATCGATGCCCGACCTGAAAATCAAGTCCGTGAAGACCTACCCACTGCATCCGACAGACATGGATAACCTTGACGTCGCTGCCACCGTGGAGAACAAGGGGGGGCTCCCCGGCAAGAAGAAGCTTTATTACAAATGCATTCCCCAGAGCACGCCCACCTGCGGCGGCAGCCCGAAGAGTAACGAGCTGCAGTCGTCGGATATCGAAGTGGGGGGAGGAAGCGAGATCGAAAAAAGACTGTTCGAAACCGTCAACGTCATGCTCTGGCGACTCCAGCCCGGGCAATACGAAATTGTGGCGGGCTTCAGCCAGGGCCTTGCGGACAACACCGTCATCCGAAAGAAATTCACGGTGGACAAGAAACCCCTGACGGTCTATGAGACCTGGCCCCGGTCGCTGACAGCGGGCGAGAATATGATTGGCGACATCCAGGTCAGCGGTGCGAAGTTTACCACCAAGAGCATCATACTGATGCAGCCGCCCGGAATAGACGGCAAGATCCCTCTTGCGACCTCCGTTCCATCCGGAACGAATCAAACCAAGCCGAACGCACTGATGGGCAAGCTTCCTTTCGGTCAGGGCATCGGGAATCAGCCCGGTGATTACTACTTCTGGGTGAAGAATCCCGACGGCGAGATGTCAAACGAGGCGAAGCTCACGGTGAAACCCGCCTATACCGGTCCTCCCGTGATCAAGGACTACTATCCACGAGTCATCAAAAAATGGGACTACGATCCGTACAACAGCAAGATGTCGATACCGATACAGTTCACCGGAGAAGGCTTGCAGGGCAAACAGGTCAAGATGACGGCCTCCATCGTTGAGTCGAGCACAAACGTGGGACCGCTCACCCTTGCTCTCGACGTACCTGCGAGCGGGAAGCTCGTCATGTCGAGCAATTCCTATTTAAAAAAGGGGGCTATCGAAGTTGTCATCTACAGAGATGACCCGGCCAACTCCGTCAAGGTGCGTATCCCCGTGGATATGGACATGCCGGTGCTGGGGCCGCCCGTTATTGTCTCGCCTGCGGAAGGGGACATCTATTTATCGCAGGATATCACGCTCCGTATCGAACCGCCGTCGGGAACAAGCTCAAAGAAGTTCAAGCTTCGCTGGTGGTTTAAGCCCAGCTACAGAACTGACGTTTACGATCAAATATACATCATGAGCGACGTCGATCTGAGCAGCGCCGGAACGCAGGGAATCAAGATTCCGAAAAGCCACTTTTACGGCGAGGGCAGCTATCGGGTAGACGCGCGCGTAGCCGAGACGGATGGCTCTCCCTCGTCCAATGGCACTGCCAAGTGGGTCACCTTCCAGGTGGTCCATCACTGAGACGGCCATCAATCCTGACAAATGACTTCACAAGATCATCGCGTACGAAATCATGGCGCGATGCTTCAGGGGAAAATCTTCCCCGGGTTGAGGATGTTCAGGGGATCGAACAGACGCTTGATCTGTTTCTGGAGCGAGATCAGCTCCGGGCTCATCACGATCGGTAGATACGCTGCCCGCTTTGAGCCGATGCCATGCTCACCGCTGATGGTCCCACCGAGATGAAAGACGACCTCGTAGAGCTCCGTGAGGAGGGTCGGAAGCCCATCTTTCCAGGTTTCCATCGGGGTCTCGGGCTTCTTCACGGGGGTCGCGTGAAGGTTCCCGTCCCCTGCGTGGCCGTAGCACGGGATCAGGACGTCGTACTTCAGTGCCAGGCGCTCCAGCTCGCGAATCAATTCGGGGATCCGTGCCGTGGGAACCACGATGTCCTCGAGGCTCTGTACCGGGCAGACAGTCTTGAATGCCTCTGCGAGATTCACGCGAGGGGCCCACATCTTCCTCTCCGTCGTCGGCGTGTTGCCCACGTAGACATCGAGCGCGCCCGACTGCAGGAATAGCTCCCCGATCCTCTGGCTTTCCTCATCGACCCTCTCCCGGCTCGACCCGTCCAGCTCGATGAGCAGCATGGCCCCGATGTCGGGTCGCGGCGGCTTTTCCTTCAGGAACGTGTAGACGGTCTCCACAGAGAGGCGATCCATGAACTCGATGGACGTCGGCAGGATCCCGGCATCGGCAATCACTTTCGGAAACGCCTCGACGGCGTCGGCGGCGCTTGTGAAAGGGATCAGGAGGACCGCCGTGGCCGCAGGCCGGGGAAGCAGTCGGAGGATGATCTTCGTGAAGATGCCCAGGGTCCCCTCCGAGCCGACGAGGAGGTGAATGAGATCGTACCCCGTGACGTCCTTCACCCGCTTACCGCCCATCTGTACAATCTCGCCCGTGGGCAGAACAGCCTCCAGGCCCAGGACGTAATGCCCGGTGACGCCGTACTTGACCGCCCGGCCGCCGCCTGCATTTTCAGCGAGGTTTCCCCCGATGAAGCAGGATTCGAAACTCATGGGGTAGCCCGCATAGAAAAGTCCGAATTCCTGGACCGCCTTTCCGATCTCGCTGGTCACAACCCCGGGCTCCACGACGGCCATCATGTTTTCCCGGTCGATCTCCAGGATCCGGTTCATCCTCTCGAGGGCAAGCACGATGCCCCCATAGAGAGGCACGGCCCCGCAGGAAAGCCCTGTCCCGCCTCCCCGGGGGGTTACGGGCACACGATAGCGGTTGGCAATTTTCATGACTTCTGAAATCTCGCGGGCCGAGGCGGGCCTGACAACGACCTCGGGCAGACGTGCGTACTCGGGGCCCGCGACCTCGTCGTGGGAATAGTTTCGCAGAAGTTCCGCGTCGCCGAAGATCAGGTTTTTCTCCCCCACAACAGCCTGCAGCTCCGCCGCTATCTCCCGGGTCACCGGCTGATACATCGCTTTTTGATCCATCACCTTGCCCTCCTGTAACGGTTGCGATTCTATCATATTCCTACCATCATTCTTTCCGGCATTCTAGCCTCTTATCGTCACCGTATCCTTCTGCTGGGAGAGTGGGGATGTCTTCAGGTTATGGACTCTCAGTTTGATAAGACAGAAAAGGGGCTAGCCATAATTGGCTAACCCCTTTTGTTTTTATTGGTGGGCCGTAGGAGACTTGAACTCCTGACCAACGGATTAAAAGTCCGCTGCTCTACCAACTGAG
>CAZVLL010000010.1:0-102420 GCA_964628025.1 uncultured Syntrophaceae bacterium | reverse complement strand
GCACCTGCCCCGTGCAAGCCCTTTACCTTGCTGCTTCCCAGCGTAATCAGCACATTGGGGTTGTGGGCAATGTTAGCCTCTGTCTGATGCATGTAACCTGCAGGAATGAACAATCGTTCGTCTGATGATATTCTGATGTAGCTGTTCCAGGTGTTGACCATATGCGGTCCATCCTTTCCCAATGTTGCAATGGCAACAACCCCATCTTGTTTCATAATTTCCAGCAATTTTTCCGGGATCATCGTGACGACCTCCTGTTGTTTGGTTTGTTGTTCTGTCTAACAATGATTATTCAGTCTATATATAACCGCAGAGGCAGACAGCTTGTGTCCGTATAAGACAATTTTGCATTTTTGCGTTCATTCTCGAAAAGCTTTTTATTTCATTGGAATATCTATTACCGCCGGGGCAAAGGTTCCAGTTTATACAAACGGTGTAGCCCGGCTCAAATACTGGATTATTGTTTGAAATATGCAGATTCGGTGCAAAGTGGTCAAGCAATACTTTCAGGAAAAAATGGCCGGATGGGATCAATTTATCCCATCATCGGTTCGCTATTTTCCAAAGCGCGATTGCCTCTGCAGCCAAAGCATGCCCCTGTTCGTACCCTTCCTGAAGAATCCGTCGATCCTGACTGAGGCGTGATACGCGAAATGTCTCAGGCGGGCATATTTCAATGATCGATATGCCGTCCGGGGGCTTGCGGATGAGTGCCACCGATTCGTTATACCGCTGCACGCGCTTCGTCATCGCCTGTTGCAGCAAGGGATAATGCCGCACATGCCAGCACATTACGTATTCCGATAAGCTCCGGCGTTTGACATAACCTCGGTGCCGTGAACGAATGACCATGATGCGGCGGGCACCGCGACGGATTGCCTCCCCGATCGGAATCGAATCCGCCACACCGCCATCCGTCATCGGACGGCCCTCGACCACCGGAAAGGAACGATAGAGAAGCGGCATGGCGCTGGACGCTTTGAGAACATGCTCGAGATTCTGCGCGCCGGTGAGCTTGTACTGTGCATCGCCGGTTTGGACGTCCGTCATGACAACGATGAAAGGCTTCGTCCCGATATAAATGGCTGCGAGGTCAAGACGTATTTCCCGTATCGTGATATCCCAGAGCCAGTCCAGATCAAGCAGGTGGCCCCCGCGGAGAAATTTTGAAAAGCCGATGAAATCCGGGCGCAGCGAGTAGTCCATGTAGACTCTTCTGTTACGACCCGCCATCCCGGCGAGATAGGCGGCGAGATTCGATGCGCCCGAAGAAACACCGATAAACAGATCAAACGGATTGAATTGCGCCTCGAGAAAGCCGTCCAGAAGCCCTGTGGAGAATACCCCCCGCAGTGCGCCTCCCTCGACAACAAGCGCCGAATCCAATACGTGATTCGTCAACATTCCGACTCCGATGGATCAATCCGGTTCGACAGGATTCAAATAACGAAGAATTTCCTCGGCCAGCTTCCCGGTGATCCCTCTCAGGCCATTCAACTCCTCGGGTGTGGCCTTCCTGAGGGATTCCACATCGCCGAAGTGCCGAAGAAGGGTCTTCTTCCTTGCTGCGCCGATCCCGGGAACGTCATCAAGTAGAGACTGCATGTCGCGACGTTCCATCCGTCTGCGGTGGTGCGTAATGGCAAAGCGGTGCGCCTCGTCCCGGATGCGTTGCAGGAAGAGCAGCGCCGCAGGATGCTTCGTGAGATAGACAGGGTCCTTGCGCCCGGCCAGGTAGACATGATCCTGCTCTTTCATCGAAGACCGGCGGCGAGCACTCGCCGCATCATCCCGGGGGACAGATCCCTTGGCAAGACCGATGAGATCGAGATTCCCGATCCCCAGCTCCCGGAGGACCGCCAGGGCCATGCCGACCTGCCCTTTCCCGCCGTCGACCATCAGCAGATCGGGAAGGTGCTCCCAGTTTTCGAATCGCCGTTTCAGGACCTCGTACATGCAGGCATAGTCGTCGGCGCCCTCGACGCCGCGGATATGAAAAAGCCGGTAGCCGGACTTGTCGGGCTTGCCTTCCACGAAAGACACCAGGGATCCGACGGGAAGCTGCCCGCCCAGGTTTGAGATATCGAAGCACTCGATCCGGCGGGGAACCTTGTGCAGGTGTAGCTTGTCCCGGATCAGGGCCATGACCGTCTCCTCCTCCATGCGGAAGGACCGCTCGGATTTGAAGATGTCTTCGGCGTTCTGCCGGGCGATCCCGGCAAGATCCCTTCTCGGCCCCCTGCGCGGGACGACAAGATCCACCTTCTTCCCGCGTTTTTCCGAGAGCCACTCGGCCAGGACATCCCCGTCCTCGATAGCTTCAGGAATGACGATTTCCGCGGGGATGAAGGATTCTCCATCGTAATATTGCCGGAGCAGGGACGAGAGGACCTCGGCATTGCCGGCGGCCGTCCGGAGGGTCTGGAATTTCTTCGTGCCGAGGGTCTTTCCTTCGCGGATGCGCAGGGCGCAGACCTGGACCTGGCCTTCCTCTCTGTAGAGGCCGAAGAAATCCTGGTCCTTGAAATCCGCCGACACCATCCGCTGCTTTTCCACTGTCGTCTCGATGGCTGCGATCTGATCGCGAAGCCTGGCGGCCTCCTCGAACTCGAGGTTCTCGGCCGCCTCGGCCATCCTCTTTCGCAGCAGATCGAGTAGCTTCGTTTCACGGCCCTCTAAGAAAAGGACCGCATCGTCGATAAATTTCCGGTAGGCATCCCTGTCGACAAGATCCACGCAGGGACCGATGCAGTTACCGATTTCGTACTCGATGCAGGGGCGACGCCTCGTCTTGAACTCCCTTTCTTTGCAGGTCCTGAGCGGAAAGAGCTGGTGGAGGAACTTCAGCGTTTCCCTGGCGGCGAGTCCCGAAGGGTACGGGCCGAAGTATCGGGCGCCGTCTTTCTTCATCTTCCTCACCAGTTGGAAGGCGGGGAAGGCCTGGCGCGTGTCGAGCCGCAGGCTGAAATAGGTCTTGTCGTCCCGGAAGATGACGTTGTAGCGCGGCCGGTGCTGCTTGATGAGGGTATTTTCCAGGAGAAAGGCCTCTTTCTCCGTGTTGGTAACGATGAACTCCAGGTCGCGGACGCGGGACACGAGGAAGGGCACCATCTGCCGCGAGTCGGTCCCCTGAAAATAATTGCGGATGCGGTTCCGGAGGTGTTTCGCCTTGCCGACATAGATGATGTCCCCCTTCTCGTCCTTCATGAGGTAGACGCCGGTCGAGGCGGGCAGCGCCTTGATCTTGCGATCGAGGTCGTCCGTTTTGCCGGAGCCGCCTGTCTTTGTCTGATCGGGTATGTCCATGAACTTACCTTCTCAACTTCTTCCTTGCCGAAATTCCGGTGACCCGCTTCTTTTTCGCCTTCGGAGGTTCGTCTTCACCGGTCTCATCCCCGTCCGTTTCGCCGCCGAAACCGATCTCCATGTCGGTGAGACTTCGAATCCGATCGCGAAGCTCGGCCGCCCGCTCGAAATCATGGTCCCGGGCCGCCGCCTTCATCTCTCCCCTTAGCCTTGCGATGAGACCGGGGATCTCGCCGAGGGAAACATACTCCATCTCCCGTTCCATCACGGGTACGGTAACGTAGTCAGCCTCGTAGACGGAGGCCAGCACATTGTCGATGGACTTCCGGATGGTCTCCGGCGTGATCCCGTTATCCTCGTTGAATTTCCGCTGAATGGCCCGCCGGCGCTCGGTCTCGTCGATGCATGCCCGCATGGAGTCGGTGATCCTGTCGGCATACATGATGACCTGACCCGCGACATTTCGAGCCGCCCGGCCGCTCGTCTGGATGAGGGAGCGCTCCGAACGCAGGAACCCTTCCTTGTCGGCGTCCAGAATGGCTACCAGCGATACCTCTGGAATGTCGAGTCCTTCCCGGAGCAGGTTGACACCCACGAGGACGTCGAATTTGCCCAGACGAAGATCCCGGATGATGACCACCCGCTCCAGGGTCTGGACATCGGAGTGGAGATACTTCACCCGAATCCCGAGGCTTTCGTAGTATTCTGTAAGATTTTCGGCCATGCGCTTCGTGAGCGTCGTCACGAGGACCCTCTCGCCTCTCTCAACCCGTTTGCGAATCTCTCCCAGCAGGTCATCCACCTGATAGGTCACGGGCTTGACGATCACCTCGGGGTCGATGAGTCCCGTGGGACGGACGATCTGTTCGACCACCCTGCCCCGGGCCTTTGTGATCTCGTATTCGGCCGGGGTGGCCGAAACGTAGAGACGCTGCTGTGGGAAGCGTTCGTACTCTTCGAACATGAGCGGCCGGTTGTCCAAGGCGGAGGGAAGGCGGAAACCGTACTCGACAAGGGTCGTCTTGCGGGAACGGTCCCCCCGAAACATTCCCACAAGTTGCGGAACGGTAACGTGGCTTTCGTCGATGATGATGAGCGCGTTCTCGGGCAGATATTCCATGAGGGTAGGCGGGGGCTCTCCGGATTTCCGCCCTGTCAGATGGCGGGAGTAGTTTTCAATCCCCTGGCAGTAACCCATTTCTTCCATCATCTCCATGTCGAACCGGGTCCGTTGCTCCAGTCGCTGGGCTTCCAGGAGCTTTCCCTGGGATTGGAGATCCCGGAGCCTACCGCCAAGCTCCTCCCGAATGGCAACGATAGCCGAACGGAGCGTGTCCTTCGTGGTCACGTAATGGCTCCCCGGGTAGATATCCGTTTTCCACAGCCGCCCCAACTTGCGTCCCCGCAAAGGGTCGACAACGGAAATGGACTCGATGACATCACCGAGAAACTCGACACGGACGGCCTGCTCGTCCTCGTAGGTCGGGAAAATTTCCACCACATCCCCCCGAACCCGGAAGGTGCCCCGGTGGAAATCGATGTCGTTTCGCTGGTACTGGATGTCCACCAGGCATCGGAGCAGCGTATCCCTTTGGATTTCCATTCCCTCCTGGAGGGACAGCACCATGCCAAGATAGGTCTCCGGGGCGCCGATGCCGTAGATGCAGGAGACGCTCGCCACGATGATCACATCGCTGCGGGACAGGAGCGAGCGTGTGGCCGAGTGGCGCATTTTGTCGATATTCTCATTGATCGCCGAATCTTTCTCGATGTACGTGTCAGTCGTCGGGATGTAAGCCTCGGGCTGATAGTAGTCGTAATAACTAACGAAATACTCGACGGCATTCTCCGGGAACAGCGTCTTGAACTCCTGGTAGAGCTGCGCCGCCAGGGTTTTGTTGTGGGCGATGACCAGAGCGGGCCGTTGAACGGCCTGGATGACGTTGGCCACTGTGAAGGTCTTGCCCGAACCGGTGATCCCGAGAAGGACCTGGTGCGGGTGTCCCTTTTCGACCCCCCGGGTCAGCTTGTCGATGGCCTGGGGCTGATCTCCCCGGGGATCGAACTCGGAGACGATCCGGAAGTGCCTGCGGTCGACATAGTCAACACCGGGAGTAGCTGTGTCAGGATGATCTGCCATGGGTACCTCTTGTCTCCTGTCCCCGGGCCATACGCCTTGCGCCTGTTACCGCAGTCCCGGACGCAGGGGAAATGGCAACAACGCAATATGCTTACTATAATGGACGGGACGGCCCGATGCAAGCCGCGAACGGCCATCTAATTAAGTCTTGACAAACATTCAGAATAATGGTTTAAGAATTGTCTTTAGCATCTAATTCAACAGGATCGTCAGGTTATGAAAAAGACACTCAAGACCATTACGAATCTCAAGCGCAAGCGGGCCCACGGATTTCGCGCCAGAATGGCCACCAAAGGTGGGCGGCTGGTCCTGAGCAGAAGGCGTGCGAAGGGGAGACAGAGACTGACCGTCTGATCCGGGTCAGGGAAGAGTGGAAGGGTGATCCCAGCCGCAGGTAAATCCCCAGCCCCCGAAGGCCGGTACACGTTCAGAAAAAACGAAAGGCTCCGCCGGCGGAAAGAGTTTTCCGCGATTTTCAAGACAGGCAGACGGGTCCATTCGGAGTACCTGACGGTCATTCTCTGCAAGAACACCTCGGACATCCGGCGGGTCGGGATCGTCGTTGGCAAAAAGGTGGGAGCAGCCGTCAGGCGCAACCGGATGAAGCGACTCCTGAGGGAATTTTTCCGTTTGAACAAGCTCAGGCTTCCGGCCTCACAGGATATCCTGATTGTTGTACGGAAAGACTTCTCTTTCATGAAATGTCAGGACCTCTGCAGCGAAGTGGATAAGGTCCTCGCGGGACGATTGAAAGCCTGAACATGCTGGGACACTTTTTTCAAACACTGTCCATCGCGTTCATCCGAGCCTATCAGATCTTCATTTCCCCCATCCTGCCGCAAAATTGCCGTTTTTACCCAACCTGCTCCGAATACACCCTGACGGCGATCCGCCGGTACGGCCCGGTCAGGGGAATTTTTCTCGGAATCAGACGGCTGATGCGGTGTCACCCCTTTCACCCCGGCGGCTATGATCCAGTCCGGTAAGCGAAACTGAGGAGAAATTTCATGAGCACGAACACACGAACATTTCTGGCGATACTTCTGTCGTTCATCGTCGTTTTCGCCTACCAGTACTATTTCGGGAAAAATCAGGAGGCACAGAAACAGGAACAGGCTCAGACGCAGCCAGTCCAGCAGCAGGCCGTTACCCCGGCTGTCGCTCCGGGTGCACCCTCGGTGAAAGCGCTATCGCCCGCAGTGAAGGCCGCCCCGGCCGCCAAAGACATCCGGATCGAAACGCCGCTTTACACGGCCGTTTTCAGCACCCGCGGGGGTACCCTGAAGTCCTTCAAGCTCAAAGAGTACAAGGCCACCCTCGAAGAAGGCAGCCCCCTGATCGAGATGATCCAGGTCCAGGATGGGTCGGAACTCCCCCTGGCCACAGGCTTCACGGACTCGAGCCTGAATCTGGGCGCCGACGTCATGTACGAGGCCGACCGGAAAGAGCTCGACCTGGTCCGGGACGCGCGGCCCGGCAAGATCGTCTTCAGCTTCGTCGTTCCCGGCCAGTATCGTACGGAGAAAGTCTATACGTTCCACCCCGACCGCTACTCTTTCGACCTCGAGGTGCGGTTCCAGAACAGCATGAATGTTGCCCTCAACCAGAATCTCTCCCTGAAGTGGTACGAGGAGCTCGGCAAGAAGGGCATCGACGAGGAAGGGGCCATCGCGCAGGTCAAGGACTCGACGGAGCGGGAAGCCGGCCCGAAACTGGAAAAGAAGGCCTACGGTCCTGATGTGCGCTGGGGCGGCTTCGAAAACAAGTTCTTCATCGGCGCCATGATCCCCAAGCAACCGGCGCTCACAAGCGCATCCTTCGCCAAGGACACGAGGGGACAGGTCGTCGTCAACCTGGAAGGCCCGAAAAACACGATCCCCCCGGGTCAGGCGGGAATCTTCAATTACACGCTCTACGTAGGGCCCAAGGAATACGACCGGCTGAAAGCGGAAGGAGCGGGACTCGAGGCGGCCATCAACATCGGCAACTGGATGAAGTGGCTCGCATTCCCGTTCCTCATCCTGATGCAGTTCCTCTACAATTACGTGGGTAACTACGGCTGGGCCATTATCATCATCACGGTCCTCACGAAGGTCCTGTTCTGGCCGTTGGGCAACAAGAGCTACAAGTCCATGAAGGAAATGCAGAAGGTCCAACCCAGGATGGCGGAATTGAAGGAACGCTTCAAGGACGACAAGCAGAAGCTCAATGCGGCCGTCATGGAGCTTTACAAGACGCACAAGATCAACCCGCTGGGCGGCTGTCTCCCCGTGATTATCCAGATCCCCGTTTTCATCGCGTTCTATCAGCTTCTCTCCTACTCCATCGAGCTTCGCCACGCGCCATTTTTCGGGTGGATCCAGGATCTCTCGGCCAAGGATCCTTACTACATCACACCCATCATCATGGGGGCGACCATGCTGATCCAGCAGAAAATGACGCCGCCCATGGGGGATCCCATGCAACAGAAGATGATGCTCTTTATGCCCGTCATCTTTACGTTCATGTTTCTCTCCTTTCCCTCGGGCCTGGTCATCTACTGGCTCTTCAACAACATCCTGAGTATCGGCCAGCAATACTACATCAACAAGGCCACCACCACATGAGGTGCTGAATCATGAAGGTCCTTGAAATCGAAGGAAAAACCATCGACGAAGCGATTGACAAAGCCTGCCGGGAATTCAATGTTCCCCGTGAAAAGCTGAATATCGAGATCCTCTCCGAGGGATCGCCGGGATTTCTCGGCCTTCTCGGATCGAAGAAGGCGAGGGTCAAGGCAAGCCTCCTCAGCCTGGACATGAGTATGGAACTGCCCGGCGAGAGAAAGGAAAGGGAACCGGAAATCCAGGCAGCGCCAAAACCCCAAGCGATCCGCGAACCCCGCGAGCAACGGCCCCCCCGGGAACCGCGCGAACCGCGTTCATCCCGGGAACATCGTCCGTCGCGGGAGGCCCGACCGCCCCGGGACCACCGTCAGCAAAGAGAAAATCGGGAACCGCGGGAGGCCCGACCGCCTCGGGAACCCCGGGAAATGCAGACGCCCCGCGAGCCCCGTCCGGAACCGGCGGAATCGTCTCCGGAAATTCTGGCGGCCGCAAAGGAAACCCTCCTGGAAATCCTTTCCCGCATGGGGATCGAGGCACAGGTCACGGTAGAAGACACACCCGATGCCATCAGCCTGACCCTGCAAGGGGCCGACGAAGGGCTCCTCATCGGCAAAAGAGGCCAGACCCTCGATGCCCTCCAGTATGTCGTCAACAAGATCCTCAGCAAGCAGGGCCGCGAGAAAAAGCAGGTTATCGTCGACACCGAAGACTACCGCAAAAAGCGCGAGGAGTCCCTTGTGTCTCTGGCGGAAAAGGTCAGCCAAAAAGTCAGTAAGACAAAAAAACCCATTACGCTGGGGAACATGACGGCCCGCGAGAGGCGCATCATCCACCTCACCCTGCAGAACGACGACAGCGTCGTCACCCGGAGCCGGGGCGAGGGGCACAATCGCAAGATCATCGTTCGGCCCAGCAGGAGAAGCGGCCCCCACGGCCCAAGACCCCGGTGATCCACGCAGACACCATAGCTGCGATTGCTACACCGCCCGGCACGGGCGGCATCGGGATCATTCGGGCGAGCGGGCCCGACGCCGAACGGATCGGACACACCCTTTTCAGACCCCGCAAAGAGATTGACGCCTTCCGTTCCCACCGTCTCTACCACGGGGAAATCATCTGCCCTGCGACGGGACGGGCCCTCGATGAAGTCCTCGTCGCGTTTCTGCGATCGCCTCACTCCTTTACCGGCGAAAACACCCTTGAGATCCATTGTCATGGCGGCCCCCTCATCCTCGAAGAGGTGCTGCAGGCCGTGCTTCGGGCCGGGGCACGGATTGCCGAACCCGGGGAGTTTACGCGCCGGGCGTTCCTCAACGGCCGCCTCGACCTCTCCCAGGCGGAAGCCGTCCAGGAGATGATTTCGGCCCGCACACTGCAAGGGATCGATCTCGCCGTCGGCCGTCTCCGTGGTGACCTGTCGCGCACGATCGGGGAATTGCGCGAAATGCTTCTCGACATCCTCACCCTTCTCGAGGCGGAGACCGATTTTCAGGAGGAAGACGGTATTGAAACGACCCCCCGGAAAGGAATCCTGGATCAGCTCGGGAACGTCGCGGCCAGGATCGAGGAAATGACGGCGACCTACAGCGAGGGACGGATCCTGAGGGAGGGAGCGCGGGTGGTCATCACGGGAAAGACCAACGTGGGTAAATCAAGCCTCTTCAACCGCCTGCTGGGCGAGAAGCGGGCTATCGTCACGCCCCATGCCGGGACGACCCGCGATTTTATCGAGGAAAGCGTCAACATCCGAGGGATCCCGGTGAGGTTCATCGATACGGCCGGGATACGATCGTCGCAAGATCC
This sequence comes from uncultured Syntrophaceae bacterium, assembly GCA_964628025.1. Lineage (GTDB taxonomy): Bacteria > Desulfobacterota > Syntrophia > Syntrophales > UBA2192 > UBA2192. Next base: position 92,565 of record CAZVLL010000010.1, on the reverse strand, counting down.
CATCGAGAGAGAAGGCATCGAACGGGTATGGCAGCAGGTGGCCGCGGCCGACGTTGTCGTGATCCTGCTCGACGGCAGCGCCCCGCTCACAGCGGAAGACTGTCGCATTATTGAGACAAGCAAGGTCCGAAATGTCCTCGTGGCGATCAACAAATGCGATCTGCCGAAGGTGCTTGACGAGGATTCTCTTTCCGCAGATTTTTCGGGTCGGGAGATACTTTGGATCTCCGCAAAGACGGGCGCGGGGGTCGAAACGTTCCGGAATGCCGTCCATTCCGCCATCAGCGGCTCGACCGGAGAACGTCACACCAATAATACGGTGCTCACCAACCTGAGACACAAGATCGCGCTGGAACGTGCATTCTCGTCCTTGCGGACTGCCGAGCAAAGTCTTCTTGGCAATCTCTCGGCGGAATTCACCGCTTTCGATCTCCGGGAAGCCCTGGGTGCCCTCGGTGAGGTCACGGGGCACTCGATTACGGAAGAAATTCTGGACCGGATATTTTCCACCTTCTGCATCGGCAAGTGAGGGCTGTTGAAAAGTCCCCTTCTTCGACAGGTCCGCGCAGCTGCGGTCGCACGCGGGGCCTCTCTTGACAGATGAATGCTTCTCTGTATATTTATTGTAAAGGGTAGCGTAGACAGGTTGTCTCGGACCCTTAAGAAAAAGAAAAGGGGGTGAATCCATTCGTCCTGAGCAAGTTCGATGGAACAATTGAAGAGCTGGATTCTGTCGCGAGGCATTTCTGAAACGGAAGGCCTCACGCAGTTCGAACCTTTCTCCGGAAAGGCGACGTAGCGCAATAAAAGAGAGTCACTTTTCGCGATGAGCTCGCGAATGCAATGTGGCAACTATCTCTTTTGTTGCGTTTTTTCTTTTCAGTCTTCGCGCATGCCTTTCAGCAAGGCCATGCAGTTGTGACCGAGGACGCGGTGGTTGTAGCCTCCCTCGAGAATGGCGAAGAATCCCGCATCGGTCTTTCGAGCCGTATCCCGAACCATTCGACCGATGTCGGTGTAGTCCGATTCGTTGAGCACGCCTCCCCAGTCCTCCCGGGCATAGTCGAATCCGGCCGAGATCCCGATCACATCGACCGACTCCGCTGCCAAAGCCTTCTCGACCTGCCGGAGAAAATCCACAGGAGAGTTCGAGGAGGGATTGACGAGAGTGACATATCCCTTGTTCCCCAGGATGTTTACGGTTCCGTCGCCGAAGTGGAGATCGATGTCAAGAACAAGAGCTTTGTTGATCTTGCCGTCTTTCTTGAGTTTCTCCAGGGCAATTGCCATGTTGTTGAAGTAACAGAACCCCCAGCAGCTGTTAGCCGAGGCGTGGTGTCCCGGGGGGCGGATCAGGGCGAAGCACGGCTCCTTCATGCCGATTTCAGCAGCCTGGATCGCGCCGCCGGCTGCGAGCGCCGCAATCTCGTAGATGCCGATCTGCCGAATGTGCTCGATGTGATATTTTGTGTGGCAGGCGCCGATGTCATCTTCGCCTGCGGGTTTGGCCTCCACAAATGTAACCTTGTCCCTGATGACATCGAGAATGGCCTCCATGCGTCCCGAAGCGGCAGCAGGGTCCATCGTGTAGGAATCTATGAACTTCTCGTGCCAGACAACCTTCATCGGTTCACCTCCCTCTTGATATGCGTGTGCGGTGTAGCGTGTCGCAAACAGGGAAACAACAGCTTAGCATCTCATCTCATGCCGTAAACGTCGTGCCTAACCGATGAACTTCATCTGTTGAAGCAGCTTCCTCGTCGTGGGGGACAGATTGAGCGTTCCCGTTTCTTCCGGAGCCGCCCAGCGCGCGTCGCTCACATCGTCGGCGGCACGTGGCTCGCCATCCAGGTAATCGGCAAGGAAATCGATGATGATGTAGTGATACTTTATCTCTCCTTCAGCGTCCCTGTCGATGAAGTCGAATACGTAGAAGGCTTCCTTCGCCCGGATGGTGATCCCTGTCTCCTCCAGGATCTCCCGCTCGGCCGCCTCGCGGACCGTTTCGCCCAATTCGACGAGACCCCCCGGGATGGCCCAGAATCCCTTCCCCGGAGCGCTGGCTCTCTTTACAAGCAGGATACGGCCGTCGTGGATTACGATAGCTCCAACACCCACCCGGGGCAAAGCCCGGTATTCACGGCTCGATGTTTTCGTTGCTTCACTCATGACCGGGATCTTTCCTCTTCAGCAGGGAAAAAGCCCTGCGCGCTTCTTCAACAAACGTTCTGACAAGACCGGGATCCTTCGTCCCGTCGGACGACTCGACGCCTGTGTGGGAATCGGCTCCGGCAGGCCGGACGTGCCGGACAGCACGGCCCACGTTTTCCGGGGTCAGACCCCCTGCCATGATCACCGGCCTGGATACCGCTTCCACAATCCGACGGCTCGAGTCCCAGTCATGAGTCTTGCCTGTGGCCCCTCGGGCGCCCGTTTGCGGGTCGCAGGTGTCCGTGATGAAGGCATCAACAACGGGTCCGAACTCCCGGGCGGTATCCAGGAGTTCATCCAGATTCCCCGGTTTCACGACGAGCGCCTTGATCAGACAAAGCCCTGGGGCTTCTTTTTTCAGCCGTCGCGCCTCGCCTTCCGTAATATCGCCGTGAAGCTGGACGCGGTGACAACCCATTTGTGCGGCAAGACGGGTTATCTCCACCGCCTCCTCGAGGTAGGTGATCAGGACGGCCCGATCCCCGATTCCCAGGGAAGAGATTATTTCCGCGACCGCATCGGCAGACAACTCCTCACGGTGCGATTCCAGCCCCAGGGGAAAACCGAGCCAGTCGACACCGGCCTCCAGGAGAATTCTCGCCTCAACCGGACTTCGGATCCCGGCAATCTGGATGATGCCTTTCACGTTCCCCCTCTTAGGCCGCATCGCTTCAGGGTATGGTGAACTCGTAACGTGCGGTCTCGCCGGCCCCGGGATTGACGTCGAAATTTCGCTCCAGGAAGGTGACCCGGTTCTGCCGGTCGACAAAGAGCAGGGCGGAAGAACGGGTGCCGTAGACGGGGCTCTTGATGAAGCGCGCCGAAAGGATCCGCTCCCAGTCCAGTCCGATCCCGGTATCCGGCAACAGACGGTCTTCCACGATGGTCTGATCCGACAGGAGTTCGAATAGTTCTTCCGGCGCCGGCTCGCCTCCCCGGGAAAGAATACCGGCGAATTCCTCTTTCCCTTTGGCCACCTTTGGCCAAGGGGTGTCGAGAAGATGGTTGCTCAGTCCATAGAGACCGGGTGCAAGCCCGATGATATCGCCCTGGCGGTTGGAGTAATAGTGAAGCTCCTGGGGCGTTCCGACCATAAGGTTGAAGCCGTTGTACTGTGCTCCCTTCCGTTTCACCCCCTCGAGATACGCTGCGGGAGCGCTGTCCCCGAGCAGATAATCCGTCAGGAGAAGGCCTCTTGATGGCGCATCTCCGCGGTGAGACCGGGGATCGCGATAGTTCGTGATGGCCGCAATCCGCCCGGACCGGGTAATCCCGAACCAGGTACCGCCCCCGAGCCGATCCTTCCCGGCCAGAAGGGTCGGCATTTCGGGCCAGAAGGAAGCCGATTGCGACGGGCGATCATAGAACTCGTCTCGGTTTGCCGCGATGAGAATCCGGTACTTCGGGTGGATATCGTACGCACAGAAGAAAAGACACATGACCCAATCCCCCTCAGGTAGCGGCTCTGCCGGAAATTCCGGGGCTGTGCCTCACCGCCTGCAGGATGAACGGCATGATCTCGCCTGCCTTGCCGTGAATGACCACATCGGCCTGATGATCAAAATCCGTGACGGTGAGATTAACGATCACGACGGCCGCCCCCGCTTCCTTCGCATAAACAGGCATGTATGCTGCCGGGTAGACCACCAGCGATGAGCCGATGACGATGAGCAGATCGCACTGCCTGGATTGATCGACGGCGATCCGGAGCGCCTCGGAAGGAAGGGATTCGCCGAAAAAGATCACGTCGGGCTTGAGGATGCCGAAGCATGCGGGACAGAGGGGCACCTTGTCGTCCGGCTTGAGACGAGCGAGCAGATCCTCCATGGAATACCGCTGAAAACAGCCGAGACACCTGGCAAAATTCATGGTCCCGTGGAGCTCGATGACTTTTTCGGGGGAATTGCCCGCCTTCTGGTGAAGGTTGTCGATATTCTGCGTGATGACACAATTCAGCTTTTTCAGCTTCTCCAGCTCGGCCACGGCCCTATGTGCCCGGTTGGGCTGAGCGTTAACGATGAGGCCGCTCTCGATGAGCAGCCTCCACTGCTTGAGGCGCGTCTCGGGGCTCGAGAGAAATCGATCGATGGTGAATTCCTCGGGATCAAAGCGGGACCAGATGCCCCCGGGGCTGCGGAAATCAGGGATGCCCGACTCCGTGCTGATTCCTGCCCCGGTAAACACGACGATGTGATTCGAGCCGGAGATCAGGGCTCCTACTTTCTCAATGTTCTCGTTGTGTTCCTCTGTCGACATGAGGCACTTCCGGGCACGGGGATGGCCCCTCGCATAAAGGGGCAGAACCTCCGATTGCATATTACATTTCGGGGGAAAAAGAAAGGCATCAGGGATGACGCAAGATTTCGCGAATACTTTTCGACAGGTCTTTCAGCTTGAATGGCTTCTGGATGAAGCCGTCGCAGCCGCGCTTCATGATTTCCGTGGCCGCGCCGTCAATGCTGTACCCGGAAAGCAGCAGACATTTCATGTCCGGGTTCATGACCTTGAGACGATCGTAGACTTCTCCGCCGCCCATGCCGGGCATGACGACGTCCAGAAGAACGAGGTCGATCCCGGAGCCTTGCCGTTCGTAGAGAGACACGGCATCCTCTCCGTCTTTGGCCGTGATGACCCGGTATCCCATGGTTTCAAGAAGGGCCCTGCCGATCTCGAGGACCATGTCTTCGTCGTCAACCAAAAGCACCGTCTCCTGTCCCCGGAGAACTTTCTCAGAGCCCCGATGGCTTTTGGGAATCTTCTTGGTCGAAGCCGGAAGGTAAATGAAGAACGTGGTGCCCTTGCCAGGTTGAGATTCCACGTCGATGAAGCCCCCGTGTCCCTTGATGATACCGTAGGTCGAGGCAAGTCCAAGACCGGTGCCGCGGCCCATTTCCTTGGTTGTAAAAAAAGGCTCGAAGATCCTCTCTTTCGTCTTTTCATCCATACCGATCCCCGTGTCGCCCACGGTGAGGAGAACGTATTTCCCGGGTCTCGGGTTGAACAATTTTCCGTTCATCTCCTCGTCGGTTGTGTTCGACGTCCGGATCGAGATCGTTCCGCCGCTCCGCATGGCGTCGGCGGCATTAACCAGGATGTTCATCAGGACCTGTTCGATCTGCCCGGCGTCGGCTTCGATGGATGCGAGGTGCCTATCGAATCGCTGATGAATCCGGATTTCTTTTCTTGTCCGGTTAAAGGTCTCGCAGGAATCCCTCACGAGCACGTTCAGGTCGATGGGCCGGATCTCGTAGCGGCCTTTGCGGGCATACCCCAGCAGTTGCGCCGTGAGCCGCGACCCGCTGTCAACGAGTTTCTCGATGTTGCGAAGCCGCTCATAATGCTCGTGCTTCTCGTCGAGATCAAAAAGCATGAGAGAAGCATTGCCCTGAATGGCCATGAGGAGGTTGTTGAAGTCATGGGCGATGCCGCCAGCGAGGGTGCCGATGGCTTCCATTTTCTGGGCCTGACGCAGTTGTGCCTCAAGAAGTGTTTTTTCCTCTTCGGCCCGCCTGCGTTCCATAATGTCCCGGGCGATACCGTAAATGCCGCGGATTTTCCTGCCGTCCTCCGTTGAATACTCTTCCATGGACGAGGCCCTCAGCTCCACGATGGAGCAGTCGGACCCGTTTGTCGGGACATTGCGCGTACAGAGCCTTACTTCCATACAATCCGACAGGGGGATCCCCTTGCGGGCGGCCTCGAAAAAAGCCCGGACTTTTTCCAGATCATCCTCCTGGACGATGGTCGAAAAGTCCTTCCCCTGAAGGGATGCGCTCTCGTATCCCAGAAGGTTTTTCACGGTATCGTTCACGAAGAGAAACTCTCCCTTCGCGCCGAGGGTGAAAATGATGTCGGGAGAATGCTGGACGAGATAGCGGTACCGCTCTTCGGACGTTTCGAACTTTTTCCGGAAGATGTCCCGCTCGGCCCGCAATCGCCTTTGGTCAAGGGCATTCTCCACCCGCTTGATGAGTTCGTCGTGCTCGAAGGGCTTCCCGAGGTAGTCATGGGCCCCCCGCTTCAGTGCTTCCACGGCCGATTCGATGGATGCATGTCCCGTCATCATGATGACCGTCACGTCCGGAAAGCGACCTTTTACATGGTCGAGCAGCTGGTATCCGTTCATCTCCGGCATCATGAGATCGAGAAGCATCAGATCACAGCGGCATTGCTCAAGCCAGACCATGGCGTCCCTGGCCGAAGGACAGGTCTGGATCCGGTAGTTCCGGCCGCCGAGAAGAATCTTGATACTCTCGGACATCCGGACCTCATCGTCGACAATCAGGATTTGGGGGGTGGCCGTCATGGTGTGCTCCCGCTCATGCATTTTTTATGGCCCCGTTCAGGGAAAAGCGGATCACAAAGGTCGACCCCTTTCCTTCCGCGCTCTCGCATTGGATTGTCCCTCCGAGATCCTTGACGATGCTGTAAACGACGGAAAGGCCGAGCCCTGAATGGCCTTCCCCCTTCGTCGTCACGTAGGGTTCGAAGAGGCGTTGCTTGACCGCCTCGGGAATGCCGGGACCGTCATCACGCACGGAAATCTCGATGTACTGTTCCGCCCTGCCCTGCTGCTTCCCTGCCAGTTCCGACAGATCCCTCGACACGAGATGCTTTGTCTTCACAAAGAGGTTTCCGTCCTGCTTCATCGCCTCGATGGCGTTCTTGAGAAGGTTGATCAAAACCTGCTTGAGGCCGTTTCGATCGGTCACAAGGCCGGGGAGTGCCGGATCGAGATCAAGGTGGATGCGAACGCGGATTCCCGCCGAGAAGGACTTCTCGATGATCGTGGCAAGATCACGCAAGAGGCTGTTGACATCCACGGTCTGTCGAACGCGGTCTTTCTCGGAGGTGAGGTCGGTAAGCTGTCGAATGATCAGCGTCACGCGGTCGATTTCTTCGTTGAGAATCCGCAGTTCATCCTTCGCCTGGTTGTCAGCTCCGAGCTTCATGCCGAGAATTTTGAGATAATTTTTTATAATGCTCAGCGGGTTGTTCACCTCGTGGGCCACCTTGCGGGCAAGCGCCGAGGAGGCCGCAAGCCGGCCTGTCTGGTAAAGTCGGGTCTGGGCCTTTCGCATCTCATCGAGCCGAAGGGCCATGGCCACCTGGCCTGCAAACAGAGTGAGAAGCCGCGACTGAGCTGCAAGCGACGGAGCGGACGCACGATCCGTACCGATGACGAAGGCTCCCACCGCCTCCTTTTGGCTCACCAGAGGCAGGCAGAGAATCTCTTCGCTCGCCAAGAGATGAACAAGCATCTCATCCATGATGGTGAGGGCGCCCCGGTCACGGCGCTCCAGCGTCCCCAGGATGGTCTTCTGCATCAACGCCTTCACGGGCAGGGATTCATTTCGCCCCATGGGAATGGTGAGTTCCTGCCCCAGAGGCAACCCGGATCCGGGGGCATCCTGCAGGATCAACAGTTCCCGATCGCGTTCATAAAGGAAAAGGAGGATGGCTGGCGTACCGAAGAGGATCTCCATTCCCTGCCTGGCGGCCTTCTGAATGGCATCCCGGTCGGCGGCCTCGGTAAGGCTCTGCATGGTTGTCTGCAGAAGCGCCACATCGCGGACTTCTCCGGTCAGGATTTCCTGTTTCTCTTTGTCTTTGTGGTCGAGAGGCTGCGGGGAATGATGGGCCGGTTCGATCTGGATTTCCATCGATTCGGCAAGCTCCCGGACCTCTTCCTGCGCGGCAGAGACCATTTCCGTAATTTCGGTGAAGCTGATCCCGAAGAGTTCCCGGATCACCTTGTGCTGGGGAGAATCCGAGTCGGGCATAGCGGCCGAGAGGAGGTTCGCGGAGTAGACGATCTTGACGAGCGGGAACGCGTTGTGGATCCGCTCCAGCGGCTCATGATGATAACGGACCGCATCAACCGTAAACGCGTCCAGGCCCCAGCGGTTCAGCAGCCAGGAGCCGACCTCGGCGTGGGAGATGCCCATTCGGATCTCTCCTGCCAGAAGAAGGTCTGATTGGTTCCTCGCGGCCTCAAGCACTTTCCCGTATTCCTCGGGGAAATTGACCCAGAGCACCATTCTTCCCACGTCGTGGAGGATTCCGGAGAGAAACGAAAGCTCGGGGGCCTTGTAGGATACTTTGTCGGCAAGACGGCGAGACAGAACGGCACAGAGCAGGGCATGGCGCCAGTAAAGCTTCATGTTGAAAAGCGACTGGCCATTGACTTTCGAGAAGACTTGGTGGATGGAGGCACTGACGGCAATGTTGCGAACGGAGTCACGCCCCAGCTGAAACAGGGCATCTTCGACTCGCACGATTTTCTCTGCGCGACGGTAGAAGGGAGAATTGACGATCCCCAGAATCCTCGCGGAGAGCGCGGAATCGCCGCTGATGATCTGCGCGATATCCCGCACGGTCGCCTCTTCGTTCCTGCAGGCCTCAATGAGCCTGAGAAGCACCTGAGGAAGAGACGGAAGATTCTTCGACACTTCGATCCGCGACAAGAAGTGCGCGGCCCGGTCGTCCATAGATGATCGTTTTGTATCCATACCGGCAACCCTTCAACTTTATAGCAACTTTTATGCCGAAAGTCGGGGCCGTCGTCCGGCTGAAAACCGAAACGCCAAGAATGAGAAAAGCATGGAAAAATCAACCCTCCCCTGTGGTATGATCGCATCGTGCTGCCGCGTTGACAAGATACGCGGCAAAACCATCCCGATGCAGGCAGGAATCGATGTTCTACCGGATCGCCGCCGACATCGTCATCGTGATCCATTTTTTCTGGATCGCCTTCGTAATCCTCGGCTTTCCTGTCTTTCTTCTTCTCAACAGCACCCGGTGGCGCATCCTTCATCTTGCCGCTGTGATCTGGATGGTCCTGATGCAGGTCAATCGATCCGTCTGCCCCCTGACCTACCTTGAAGCCTGGCTCAAGTCGGAGGGGCGGGGCACGGACGTTTATTCGGGAAAATTCATCATCGAGACGCTCGAGCGCCTCATTTATGTAGACAACGTGACCCTGGAAAAGATCATGTACGCTACCGGCACATACCTCGCACTGATCGTCCTTTCCTTCTGGTTCCGACCCGTCAGAAAGAAGCGGTTATGAGTTGATCAGCCGCCCTCGGTCTGACCGAAGGCCGTGTTGGCATAAAGGTATTCCATCTTCTCCTTGTGCTTGAGCTCCTCGCTTGCCATCCTCAGCAGCATATCCTTCTCCGGCCCCCCGGGGTAGTAATCCGCAAGAGTCCGGTAAAAATTGTGGGCATTCATCTCGCGGTTTGCCGCAACGAGAAAGACATCCGCTGAATTCATGCTCTTCTTTATGTCGGGCTGTTTCAGGTATTCGGCAACCTTGTAGTCCACGGGAAGATCGGGCCTCAGGACTACATCGCAGGACATCTGATCCTTGCACTTCACAAGAAAGGCCTTGTGCCCGGCTTCCTCCTCGGCGAGATACTTCAGCGTATCCTTCGCCGTCTTGTCTTGAACGATATTGCACAGGTTCAGATAAAAATCGCAGGCCTCTTCCTCTCTCTGGATTGCGAGATCAATCACCGATTGCAGTGTATCGCTTCTCATAGATTCTATCCTCTGCTTGCTCACCCTCACCGGGCGGAGCGGGGCTGTTCCTTCGAGAAAATAGACTCTCCCATTGCAAAGTGCAAGGGGAAACATCCTCCGGAAGTCCTTTTCCGTTGACTCTGTCAGACTATCTGATAAAATTTTTCCGGTCTATTTTTCCATCGGTCGGCAAAGACGATGACAGGAGGCAGCCATGGCGCAGAAGGTCAATGAGGATCATGTCTTTTACCGGACACCGACCAAGTATTATCCCACCGTTGACCGCGCGGAAGGCGTATACATCTACGACCGGGAGGGCAGGCAGTACATCGACGGCTCTGGCGGTGCGGCGGTGGTGAACATCGGCCACGGAGTAAAGGAAGTCGAGAAGGCCATGCTGCAACAGGCCAGCCGCATCGCGTTTACCCACGGCACACAGTTCACAAGCGAGGCGGCCGTCGAACTGGCGGAACGGATCGTCAGGATGTCCCCTCCGGGGCTCTCCCGGGTTTATTTCCTTTCAGGCGGCTCGGAAGCCGTGGAGACGGCCATGAAGATGGCCCGACAGTACCAGGTGGACCGGGGCTGCCCCCTGAAATTCAAGGTGATTTCCCGATGGGCAAGCTACCACGGAAACACCCTCGGCGCGCTGGCACTGAGCGGACACACGGGCCGGCGCCGATACTATCAGCCGCTGATGCAGCACACACCCCACGTTGCACCCTGCTACTGCTATCGCTGCCCCTGCAACCTCGTCCCCGAGAAGTGCGGCGTCGAATGCGCCGATGACCTTGAGAAGACGATCCTCTACGAAGGGCCCGATTCTGTATCGGCTTTCATTGCCGAGCCCGTTGTGGGGGCCACGGCAGGGGCGCTGGTGCCGAAGAACGGTTACTTCCAGCGCATCCGGGAGATCTGCAACAAGTACGACGTGCTGTTCATCGCCGACGAGGTCATGTCGGGCGTCGGGCGGACAGGCAGGAACTGGGCTCTCGATCACTGGAACGTGGTTCCCGACATGATCGTGGCCGCCAAGGGTCTTGCCAGCGGCTACACCCCTCTTTATGTTGTCGTAGCCAAGGAGGATATCCACAGAGTCATCAAGGAAAAAAGCGGCACCTTCGTCCACGGCCACACCTACAGCCAGAACCCGCTTTCCTGCTCCATCGGGACGGCTGTTCTGGATTATCTGGCAAACAATAATCTGATCGAAGCCTCGGCGAAAAAGGGCGCCTATCTGCTGGAGAAACTCAAGGGGCTTCTGGCACATTCCATCGTGGGAGATGTCCGCGGCCTGGGGCTCTTTGCCGGCATCGAATTTGTCAAAGACAAGATGACGAAAGAACCCTTCGACCCGAAACTTCGTGTCAACGTGCTCGTGGGCAACAGCGCCTTTGCGAAAGGTCTCATCACCTACCCCGGTGGAGGCGGCGCCGACGGAGTGAAGGGCGACCACAGCCTGTTGGCGCCTCCCTACATCATCACGGAGGCTCAGATCGACCGCATGGTGCAGATTCTCGACGAGGCCATCGCTGAGACGGAAAAGAAGGTGCTCGGGGCTTGACAGGCGGAAATTCTATCATCAGCCCAGAGTAAAGGGTTGTGAAACGGTTTTGCAACGCGAGGGAATCTATGGAAAAAGTCATTATCACCGCAGCCATCACGGGCAGCCGCATGATGAGGGATATCGCTCCCCACATCCCCATCACTCCGGAAGAAATTGCCCAGTCGGCTATCGAGGCCTGGCAGGCGGGCGCATCGATCGTCCACATCCACGTCCGCGACCCCCAGACGGGCCTGGGAAGCCAGGATCCGGAGCTATTCCGAAGGGTCGTCGATAAAATCCGGGAGGAAACGGATCTCATCCTGAGTCTCACCACGAGCGGCATCCCCGGGCGGAACCTTCCCACGGAAGAGAGGCTCGCGCCGATCCTGCTGAAGCCGGAACTGGCCTCCTACGATGCCGGGTCGATCAACTTGGGAGGCAAAGCTTTCATCAACGATCCCGTTTTTCTGGATGAAGCAGCGAAAAAAATGGAGGCGGCCGGTGTGAAACCCGAGATCGAGATTTTCGATCTGGGCATGATGGTGACGGCATTGAAACTGCGTGATGAGGGGAAGATTGACGATCCCATGCACTTCCAGTTCTGCCTGGGAACACCCTGGGGCGCTCCGGCCACAGTGAAATCCTTCCTGCACCTCTATGAACACATGCCTTCTAATGCCACCTGGTCCATCTTCGGCGTGGGCAGGGGCTTTCTCCCCATGGCCATGATGGGTCTTATCATGGGTGGGCATATCCGCGTGGGCATGGAAGACAACATCTATGTGAATCCCGGCGTGCTGGCGAAAACAAATGCCGAACTGGTCGAACGCGTGATCCGTATCTGCCGCGCTTACGGCCGCGAAGTGGCCACCCCCTCGGAAGCCCGCAGGATTTTGGGATTCACAAACAGATAAGGGTTCAGGGTACCGGGTATAGGGTAGTAAAAGACGGCGGGCATCTCTCCCGCCGTTTCCTTTCGCTTGCTTCGTATGTTCCCCTGGTCCCTCGTCCCTTAGTCTTTCACTGGTCACCAGCCACTGATTACTGTCTTCAGTGCTTTAGTCCATACTTCTTCAATTTGTACCTCAACATCCTCTCGCTGATTCCCAGTATTCCTGCCGCCTTCGTCTGGTGATTGTCGGCCTCCTCCAGGGCCTTCAGGATCATCTGCTTTTCCAGTTCCTCGATGGAGTCCTTCAACCGTCCCTCTCCGACCGTCTCGGTCGTGCCCGCAAAGCGGTCCCCGAAAGGAAGATCGGCCACCGTGATGATTGGTTCGCGTGAAATCACGACAGCGCGCTCGATGATATTGATGAGCTCCCGCACGTTGCCCGGATAATCGTATTTGAGCAGCTGATCGCGGGCTTCCTGGCTGATTCCCTGGATATCTTTCCCGTTGTCGGCAGCAAATTTTTTCAGGAAGTGATCGAGGAGGGCGGGGATATCTTCCTTGCGCTCTTTCAGCGGGGGGATAAAGATGTCGACAACGTTGAGCCGATAGAAGAGGTCCTCGCGGAAGGCGCCTTCCTTGACCCGGGCCTCCAGGTCACGGTTCGTGGCGGTAATGATCCGAACGTCGGAATGAAGGACCTGGTTTCCACCGACCCGCTGGAACTCCCTTTCTTGGAGAAATCGTAGGAGCTTGATCTGAACGGCCGGGGTCAGCTCCCCGATCTCATCAAGGAACAGCGTACCGCCGTCGGCTTCTTCGAAACGTCCGATGCGCCTTGCCGTGGCGCCAGTGAAGGACCCTTTCTCGTGCCCGAAAAGCTCGCTTTCCAACAGGGTTTCGGGAAGAGCGCCGCAGTTCACCGCGATGAGCGGCCTTAAACCCCGCGGACTCAGGTTGTGGATGAGACGGGCGAAGAGTTCCTTGCCCGTTCCGCTTTCCCCCCGGATGAACACGGTAGCCCGGCTGGGGGCGACCCGCCCGGCCAGATTGGCCAGGTTCTCCATCTGGGAACTGCGGAAAACGATCTGGTCGGCCGTAACTCCTTTTTCCTGGAGGCGCTGCCGCATCATCTCGTTTTCACGAAGCAGGATCCGCCGCTCCGAGATCCGGTTGATGTGGAGCAAAAGCTCGTCGAGATCGATAGGCTTGGTCACGTAGTCGACGGCTCCAGCCTTCATGGCTTCGACAGCCGTCTCGATTGTTCCGTAGGCTGTCATCATGATGACATCGATCTCGGGGTTGAATTTCTTCACCTCCTGAAGGACCTGAAGACCGTTCATGCCCGGCATTTTGTAGTCCATGAGAAGCAGATCGAAGTAAGCCGACCGGATTTCTGCGAGGGCCTTCTCGCCGGAGTCCGCTTCGGCCGCCGTGTGACCTTCCTTTCGCAGGAAGTCCCGGAGCATTTCCCGTTGGATCTGCCCGTCTTCAACAATCAATATGTTAAGTTTTTTCATGCTTTCTTTGGGGACGAATCTCCACACCCTTCGGCAGTCTGCATCTTCTCCGTGGAATTACCACACTATCGCCACCATTGCCATACCGGAGCCTTTCGGTCTCAGCGGGCGGACGTTCCTCCCTGCGCAGGCTTTGCGGGCAGGGAAATCTCGAATGTTGTTCCCTGGCCTGGAATGCTCTGGACCCGTATGGTCCCGCCATGGCCGCGAATGATCTCGTGGGCAATCGGAAGACCCAGGCCCAACCCCTTCTCTTTTGTCGTATAGTCCGGGTCGAAAATCTTTTCGATTTCTCCCGGGGCAAGCCCCATTCCTGTGTCGGAGATGCGAACAACAACTTGTTCACTGCCCTGTCTCTGCATGGCGATGTCAACCGAGCCGTCCCCCGAAATGGATTCCATGGCGTTCTTGATGATGTTGATGAACGCCTGCTGCAGCTTGTCCACATCCATGGGAACCATGAAGGGATCCTGCTCGAGCTTCACCGTAAGGGCAATACCTCGGGCACTGGCCTCCTCGCCCATGAGTCTCGAGAGTTTCTGGATAATCTCTGTCAACGAGAACTCCCGGAGTTCCAGGCGCCGGCTGCGGGAAAAGGTCAGGAAATCCTCAATGATAACATTGAGCCGCCGGATCTCGTCGCGGATGACCCCCGTAAGGCGTCGAAAATCAAGTGTTTTTTCATCCTCGCAGGGCAGATACTCCTTCTGGAGCCGCTGGGTGGCCATACTGATGGCGTTGAGGGGGTTGCGGATCTCGTGCGCGACACCGGCTGCAAGTTGTCCGAGAGAGGAAAGCCTCTCGGACTGCTCGAGACGCTTTCGCATCTCTTCAATTCGGGCCAAGTGGCGCTTCTGGTTTTGAAAAACGAACCAGAGAGAGAAAAGACCCGCCAGAACGATGAATGCCATGGAAAGAAATAGAAAATGGCGGTTTCGTTCGAGGATTTGGTCCATCCGGTCCCGTTCGAAACCGACGCGAACGATGCCCGCGGTACGCCCTTCCAGCGTGAGCGGCGCCATGACCACGAGATGCTCCCGCCCTCCCAGTTTGATATTCTGGTTCGTAACAGCCACCGTCCCGGAGAGGAGGTTCTTTTCCTGGGCTGTCATCTCATTCAATGCGGGCTGCTCGCCCCGGGCACCGAGCAGCGAACCCCATCCGTCCAGAACCGTGACAAAGACGACGCCTGGCGCCTGCCCCGCCTCATCGACCGCCCGCTGCATTGCGATTCGCATGCCCCACCACCGCAATGAATCATCATCCAGGGCGATGACAACTGTCCCCTGACCCCCGCTTCGTCGTAAGGCCAGAATGCCACTGCGGATCGTCTTTTCGGATCGGCCGAAGAGATCAATAACGAGGTCCTTTTTTTTCTGAACGGCCGGTGCGGCCCGCACGAGAACCTGTTTGGGAACAGGCCGGCTCTGGAAAAGAACCCGGCCCCTGTCGTCAACAAGGGCGAGAAGCCACAGCCCTTCCTTTTCGATGATCCCCTTTGCCTCCTCCTGCGTCATGACCTGGGAGGGCCATCTTCCATCAACCATGCGGATCACGTTGACAAGAGCGTTGATCAGCGACTCCTGAACGAGAAAGGTCTCGTCCGTGAGCGGGATAAGAGTCTCCCCGGCCGATTCGCCCCGTATCATCTGCATGATGCTGTTGAAGTTGCCTAATGATTCGCGCTCGATTTTCTCGGCAACGTCGAGTCCCCTGACCTCCATGAAATTGACGAGAGACCGATCGAGCCGGTTCAGGTCCATCAGGCCCATGATCATGATCAGGATCACGAAGATCAGGCATGAAACAATCAGGGTTATGGGGCGCAGGAGGATCTGGCTGGCTGAAGGGATCTGATTCATTTGACGGGCTTTTTCGTCACCGGTTGCTGGTCCATCCCGGAATACCAGCGTTGGAGCTGATCGGAAGTCAGGATTTTCCGCATCTCGATTTCGAAGTCGATCATTTCACGGATCAACTGAATATCTATGGCCTCTATTTCTTTTCCTTTTACCCGTATGGTTTCCTCGGACACGGAAGGATCGCGCATCAAGTTGCGGAATTCGATTCGCTTGCCGATGATGTCACTTCGAAGCTTCAGGATGCGGTTGGAGTAACTCGCCCGGACCCTTCTCGTCTCTTTCAGCTGAGCATCGGTCATGTTGAGTTCTTTGACAAGAGACACCTCCCTGCCAGACGTGAGTGGTGAGTCCGACCGGCTGTCACGTCCGACGCCTTGAGCTTGACTTTCCGAGACGAGGCAGAACAGCAGGAAAAGAGCAGAAAAAATACCCGCCACCTTCATGACCAACTCCTATTCGGATACCGGCAGGAATTTCTGATGAAAGCGACACTAGTGAACCCCATCAGGGCGGAAATGTCAAGCGCCCCAAACCGGCCCTGTAAATGACAAGACATTCGCTTCGACAATAATGTCGAAGTCACGATTGAAGCTCCATAATATAAACACTTGAAATCAATCAATTTTTTAATAACCTCCTCAGCGGCATCGACATATTTTGCCTCGATTCTTCGTCATCCCCAGCCGAACAAAACGGACCATTCAGAAAATAATTAACAAAATCAATATCATAAAAAACTTTTTCCTGATGGCACGTTATCTGCAATTTTGATTAGGCACAGGTTAACTGCAAATGAGGTGCCCAAACACAGCGAGGATGGGTCTCATTTGAGCAAAGAAACCGATTAGAAGCAGACAATTTTTTATCAGGTAAATCGCGCAAGGAATCTCCTCCTTTTCATTAGCGATTGAAACTCCCGAACGGGGAGGTCGAAAGACCTCCCCGCCCCCTTTTCAACCCCCCAATAAGACATTCATTTCCTCCATCAATGGTTTGTTGTACAGACCGAGACATGGATCGAGCATCGCGCAAACTTTTGCAAATCATCGAGACGACAGGGGGCGATCCTCTTTTCCGCCGCAACAGACATGCGGAGCACGCAGATCATTGTGGTTCAGGGAACAGATGCAAAACATACCGGACCGGAAAGAAAAAAAGGTAGCCACGATGACAAAAGATGTCTATAATCCGTACAAAATGCTGAAAGGGAGAAAAGTATGAGCATTTATCAGGGCAGTGACATTTTTCAATTCGCCATACGGATGGAGGAAAACGGCGAAAGATTCTATAGGTATGCAGCGTCGATCGCCAAAGACAACAAAGCTCGCGAGATCTTCAACCATCTTTCCTCCGAAGAAGTTAACCACAGGAAGCTCTTTGCCGACATGTTCTCAAAGATTGACACATACATGCCCAAAGAGACCTACCCGGGCGAGTACATGGCCTATCTCCAGAGTTATGTGGACGGCAAGGCCGTTTTTACTCCTGTAGCCGAAAAGGAAATTGCCGGTGTGACGGATGTAACCGCTGCCCTCGATTTTGCCATTCAGCGAGAGCTGGATTCCGTACTCTATTATTCAGAAATGAAAAAATACGTCACGACTTCTGCGCAGAACCTGCTGGAGCAGGTCATTGAAGAAGAGCGCAAGCACGTCATGATCCTCTCGGGTATTAAGAAAAATTTATAGCGGCCAGGTGATCCCCGCATCCGGCGGCAAGGCAATTCAAGAAATTGCAGACTACCGACGATTCACAAAGGGGGACTTCTTTTAGTTTGAATTGGGGAGGTGAATCCCCGAAGAGCGTTATGCCCTGAGGGGAGAACCAATGAAACGATTCAGCAGCGTCATCGCTGCCGCCGTCCGTGAGGGAGTTTCGGACATCCACGTCACGGGCGCGCATCCGGTGGTATTTAGAAAAAACGGGCATATTCAGCAGGACCGCTCCATCAAGTGGACCCATTCCGAGGTGGATGCCTTGGTCAGGAAGCTTCTGACCCCCCGGCATATCCAGATCCTCCGCAGGGAGTGGTCTGTCGACTTGGCCGTCACGATCCAGAATGTGCGCCTGCGACTCAATGTCTTCAACACAACCCGCGGGCTGAGCTTGGCCATCCGCTTGCTGCCCGGAGTGATTCCGACCATCCAGCGCTTGAATCTTCACCCCTCGCTTCAGCAGATTGCAGAACTGCGCTCAGGCCTTATCCTTATTTGCGGCGCAACAGGCACGGGAAAGTCTACCACAATCGCCGCCATCGTCGATGAAATCAATCGCACCCGGGCTGCTCACATCGTAACCTTGGAAGACCCCGTCGAATACCGTTTCACGTCGAAACAATCTTTTGTGGAGCAGCGGGAGCTGGGTACGCACATGCCCTCCTTCGAAAAAGGGCTTCTGGATGTTCTGCGGGAAGACCCGGATGTCGTTGTCGTGGGGGAACTGCGGGAACCGGAAGTCATGCGGCTTACCCTCAACGCAGCCGAGTCGGGCCATCTCGTCATCGCGTCGCTTCATGCCACCAATGCAGAAGATGCCCTGTATCGGCTGTGCAACTCCTTCCCGATGGATGCCCAGGAGGAAATCCGCTATCAGATTGCCTCAACTCTCTCCTGGATCGTCGTCCAGCAACTCATTTTCCACGAGCGGTTCGGCTTCAGGATACCCTTGCTGTCCATTCTCCGGGGCAGCCACTCCGTGAAGGGAATGATTCGGGAAAACAAGCTGCCCCAGATCGAAAGCGCCATCCAGATGGGAAAGAGCGACGGCATGTTCTCGATGGAACGATATTCCAAGGAATATCTCGCATCGAGAGACTCCTTTTACCCTCCTTCCGATAATTTCAAGCCGTCTGAAGAGGCATCCCGAGAAGTGATTTATCACTCACCCCTGCTGGAGGGGGAACTCGAGGCTGTCACACCGAGACTGAAAAAGTCGTCTTCCGAAGAAAAGTCCGTTATTTTCCTCCACGCTGACGACGATGCCGACAAGCACTTCATGATTGATGAGAAAGCCACCGTTGATGAGCTGATTGCACAGATACGGGACTCGGGAAAATTCAAGGAATAGAAGATATACCCTGCCGCTTTCTTGACTCTCCGATCATTCTTCCAGTGACTCGAAGGCAGATAACATCCTGATCTATATGGGTATATATTTACCCGCCCCCTGGATCGGTGGCATGTTTCATGCTTGGTTTAACTCAGCCGGAACCATGCATTCTTGATCCTTGTGCCAGTTGCACATCTTCTAGCGGATTCCACATCGCTTACTTGCACCGGGTCCGGGGAGGATGAAGAAGGATGAACAAGTTCAGCAAGTCCATCGTGGCAGCCGTACAGGAAGGCTGTTCCGATGTGCACATCACCGGAGGCCACCCGGTCGTCTACCGTAGAAACGGCCAAATCCAGTTCGACAATTCCGGACGTTGGTCCCACGGTGAGATCGACGGGCTCGTGAGAAAAATTCTCACGGCCAGGCAGCTGCAGACCCTCCGCAGCCGCTGGTCCGTCGACATGGCCATGACCATCCGCCATATCCGGATACGGGTCAATGTCTTCAACACCACTCGAGGGCTCAGCGTCGCCATCCGTCTCCTGCCCGGCACCGTCCCGACCCTCGAGAAGTTAAACCTCCACCCCTCCTTGAGACAAATCGCCGAGCTCCGATCCGGGCTTGTTCTCATCTGCGGCGCCACCGGTTCGGGAAAATCGACGACAATCGCCACTCTCGTAGACGAAATCAATCGCAGTCGGGCTGCCCACATCGTCACGCTGGAAGATCCCGTCGAGTACCGGTACGTCTCGAGAAAGTCTTTCATCGAACAGCGTGAGCTGGGCACCCACATGCCTTCTTTCGAGCAGGGACTTATCGATGTGCTTCGCGAAGATCCAGATGTGATCATGGTAGGAGAGATGAGGGAACCGGAAGTCATGAGACTGACCCTCAATGCCGCCGAATCGGGCCATCTGGTGATTGCATCGCTTCACGCAACGCACGCAGAAGACGCCATGTATCGCCTTTGCAACTCTTTCCCCCTAGAAGCCCAGGAGGAAATCCGTCACCAGGTTGCATCGACACTGCAGTGGATCGTTGTCCAGCAGCTCATCTTCAGGGAAGATGCCGGATTCCGAGTCCCTGTCCTGTCCATCCTGCGGGGAAACCAGTCTGTCAAGGGACTCCTTCGAGAGAACAAACTTCCACAGCTCGAAAGCGCCATTCAGATGGGGAAAAATGACGGCATGTTCACAGCCGATCGTTACCTGCGAGAATATCTGGGCAAGGTCAGCGCCTTTGCCTCACCGCAGGAAATTTTCAAACCCTCCGTTGAACTGTCCCAGGAGGAAGTATACCATTCACCAATTGTAGACGGAGAGTTTCCCGGACCGCACCCCTCCGTACAGGCTCGCAAGCAGGAATCATCCCGCATCCCTCCTCCCCATGGGTCGCAGGCCTATCTTGATTTCAGCACCGGAATGACCGCAGGTCTTCCGGACATTCGAAATGGTATCGTCCCGGATCCGGCGCGCAGGCAGCCGACGGAAGTGGAATCCCGCAGGGACAACGGAGAGAAAGCTGCCCTGTTATCTGCTGATGACTCCGAAAGGATCGGCTCCCCGTTGATCATCGATGAGACCGCTTCCATCGATGAACTGATTGCGCAGATAAGCAACTTCGGAAGGCCCAAAGCCTAAGCCTGACAAGTCAAGCTCCCCTTCCCGCGGTTTGTATTCACCACCCTTACGCCTGGCAACTCTTAACTTGCTCTACATCTAAAAAGCGAAAACCCGGACGACGCCGGGTTTCGTTTTGTTCATTCTATGGCCGGTCACTGCTGGATCGGCAGGAGGAACCCCCGCCTGGTTATCTGATACCCGGGACCGAACTGAATGGCAAAGTCGTCGTATTCTACGGCCCCGCTTCCGCCGTTCCCGTAAGCATGGAGGCCCACTTCGGCCCGCGATACAGGAAAGATAGTTCCCGTCCGGGGGCTGTAAAACTTATTGCCGTTTGGATCGGGGCTCGTGAAACGGATGACATCCCCTGCGCTGCCCGAGTTGTCCTTTGTGAAGAAGCCGGCGCAATGCGCAGGGTTCACGTAATCGCTGAATCGGATCAGGGTGAAGCTGTCATTGCTCGGGACCGTATCCACCACATTGTCAGGAGGCCAGATCGCCGATCGACGCAGCACCGGGCCGCGGTAGTTGTTGAAGGGATTGATGTCGGAAGGGCTTTTACCGCTCGTGTCGGCTACATACGAGAGGATCCAGTTGTTCCTCTCCCGGAAGGGATCATCGGTAACTCCGCCGGGAACTCCGACCGTTCCCTTATCAGTGCCGGCGGGGTGATCGCCGACAAAAATCGTGGACCCGGCTGTGAAGGTAAAGGGCCGGATATTGCCGCCGCTGTCCTTGAGCACCTCGAGGAGCAAGATACCCTGCGCCTGTCCTCCAGACCAGTTCCGCACTCCGGCGGCAGACGTTCGGTATACGGGACTGCGGGCAACCCGGGCGATGGCCGTCAATGTCCCGTCGGGCTGATTGTTCAAGGTCTGGTAAACGACGTCTCCGCTGAAGATTTCTCTGCCGGCGGCACCGCCTCCACCGATGAAGGAAATGGATGGCGCCTCGATCAACCTGGCCAGGAAGGTGGACCAGAATTTCATGTAATGCCCCCACGAACTGATGAGCCCGTAGTACTCATTTTCCGATGTCAGCACCTGGTGTGCCAGCTTTGTAAAGACGGGATCCTGCACAATGATGGTCGTGCTCCCCGTCCCGGCCGCCGTTATATCCACCAGGCCAATCCAGAAAGGCGCCGACGTGTTCATTGCGTTGGCCAGGGTATCGAAAAGATAGAGGTACGTTTTGTTCTCATAGGTGACTTTGCGGATATAATAATCCTTTCCCGCCGCAATGCCCGAAGGAAGGACGCCGCCCGCGTTCACCAACCGGACCCGGTCTCCGTTTTGCCAGAAAGCATTGGTTGTAACAATGGCGAAGGTCCCTGTTCCCGGGGGTGGGGGATCGTCATAGAATGCCGGAGAAGCAAGGTGAGGGCTCGACAAGACGGAGACGCTGCTTTCTTGCTTTGCATACTCCTTCATCCACATCACGAGGACAGGTGTATAGTTCGAATAGCCCGAAATATTTTCGAAGAAGACTCCCGGAATCCCGTCGCTGCTGCAGACCCCGCTGCCGCCCGCCTGAACACCCCTCGCAAAGGAAAAGCCGAGCGCGTTACCCTGCTCGTCGAGTCGGAACGTCACCCCATAGGCCTGAGCGGGATCTGGAGATGCAAAGAAATTGTACAGCACTTTGACTTCGATGTCATAGCTGAGGTAGCGCCCTGCCCGCCACCATTCCTGCTGAATGGGCACCCCCGCCACGGTCCAGTTGAATCCGGTCTGGAATTCCTTGAACTTGAGGCAGGATCCCCCGGGGACCATGTAATTCGTAACCAACCCCGTTGCCCTCAAGCTCGAACCGAACATCCCGGTCGCGAACGTACCGATGCTGCTGATGTCGTTGCCCGAGATCCAGTTCGTCAGGTCCAGCATTTTGTCGTGATACTGGGTCTTGGCCGCGGATTGTGCCTTGGCATATCCGATGGGCGCATAATAGGTGACTTTTCGGCTGACGGCCGAAGATCCTGTGCCGTAGGTTCCCGTGGATTCAACCCGCAAGAATCTCGTGAGTTCGACGAAGTTTTGATAAGGAGCAGCGGTCTCGGGATTGACCATAGGCCCAGTAGGAAGATTTCCTCCGTTGGGATCGCTGATTCCCTTTAAGCGGCTGTTATCGATGTCACGCTGCCGGTAGGAGAGGACCCTTGGATCGGTTTCTCCCTGAAATTTCACCATGACGATCCCGTTTCTTTCGGGAAAAGCCTGGGCTCCCGTGCCTGCCTTGAACGCGAGATCGTAACGCCCGTCGCCGTCCGGGCCGATCAATCTCAGGCCGTTTACGTCCCGGTCCGGGATGCAGGTCGGCGTGATGACCGAATCCGCCTGATAATTTGTCCAGGTCTGCCCGCCCTGCTTGTTAAACTTCACCAGGTTCGGGGTAGCAGACACGGTAACGACACCGGCTATCTGCTCATACGCAACAGTCCCGTCGGGCATCGTAATTTTGACCCAGCTGTTCGGGATGAAATTTCCCCCGTTGGGAAGCCCGCCGGAGACTTTCGTAACTAGTTCGTTTGGGGCTCCCGGCACAGGACTGTCAACCTTCTTGAAATAATAGGGATAAATGGACAGCAGGAATGCCCCGTCTCCAGAAGACAAAGAATAGGGAACTCCATGCATGCCGGCCGTTGCCGTTTCACGGGCATCTTCATTCGCCGCGTTGATATATGCGCCTGCGGCATACCGGAAGCCTGATTCTGCCAGGTAGTAAGCTCTCAGGGAGTTGTTGCCCGACACCTGGCTCAGAGCAGCGGTACCAAACATGGCGATCATCGTGGCGCCGAGAACCGAGAACACAACCATCGCCGCGATGAGGGTGATGAGCATAGCACCGTGCTGGCCCCGCACGAAAGCCGTCACGCAAACGTATTGCCTCTTCAGCGTCCCGAGTATCAGGTGGGCAATCCCCCAAGACAACAGGAGCATCGGAAGAATCAGGATCGGACACGACAAGGCCAGATAAGCAAATCCGGCCGCCGGCATCACAAGGAGTCGAACCATGAGGCAGGCAAGCGGCTTGTCCTCGATTGCCGCGGCAAGTGTCGGTCCCACCTCATAATAATAACGGACCATGGCCTCTCCGGCGGCCGAACGCATCAAAATGCGGTCCCGGAACTGTCTCAGCACCTCAACAACGGGGTGCTCCGGATCGCCCCAGGCCGCCGTTGTCACAAAGCACTGCTTTCCGCTGTACTCCGGGGGAGGGTTCGAGGCCGTGGGCGGAGTCGCGCCGCCGGCGTTGTTGTTGTTTCTCGGCGAGACGGTCGTCAGGAAAGAGACCTCCCCTCCCGTGTCCGGTCGGGCCATGACGAGCTGGACACTCAGCGCATAGAGGTTTCGGATGTCCTGCCCGTAGCTCCAGAGACTGGCCCAGCTCGAGGGGCTCCCGCTGGAAGGGTTGTACATGATGGTCAGGGACTGCACTCCGTCAGCAAGCACATCGCCCTGATCGGGCAGCATGTTCCCGGACACACCGAAGAACATACGGATTTCGTTACCCACCTTCGCGATGGCCCGTCTTTGAATCCCTCCGTCACGCAATGGAACTTCGTAAATCACATACGGTTGAGCGTTGTTCACGGCCTTGATATCCATCAGTTCCATGAACTCGCGATTGATCCTGCCCAGGGCCAGCTGGGCTTTCTGCGTGATTACATCATTCTCCTTGGCAAAAAGATAGCCTCGCATCCCCGTGATAACCGACGTCCCGGCAATCGCCGCGATCAGTCCCACGAGGACCAGCGAAACCATGATCTCGATGAGGGTGAATCCCGATCTGTTTTTCATTGCCTGTGCTCCCATCCCTACCGGGTGAACAGGGATGTGACCGTCTGGTCCCCACGGCGAATCGTTACCTTGAGGGTCCTGCCCGTAACCTGGTCAGGGTCATCCTCCTCGACCCGGGAGGAATTGAACCGCACGTATTTGTTGCAGAGGATCTCATAGGAGCCATAATAGGGATAGCCGGCTCTCTCTTCGGGATGCGTCATCTCGTTGCCGAATTGCACAAAGTCCTTGAGGATAGCGAGAAAGTTAGACTGCGTGGCGGCCAGTTGCTTGTAGTGCGTTGTCATTTTTTCCATGCATTCGGTAGCACTGGACATGTTCTGTATCCGCCGAACGGGGTCGGCACTGTGGATGACGGCTGTTCCAACAAACTGGACAAAGAAGACCCCCATAATGGCCGCGATCAGGATCGTGACGATGATTTCCAGGAGAGTGAACCCGCTCGCTCCGCGTCCGGCCCCATGTCCTCGGAAATTATGTGCTTTTCGTTTCACGTGGTCCTGCACCTCCCGGAATTCAGGGAATGAACCCGGTGTTTTTCGTGACGGTGATATTGCCTGCCGTCGTGGTGATGATGATGCTTGTACTGCCGGGACTGCCGAAATCTGCGTTCAGAAACCTTACGGTCTGTGGAGCACTCGTCACGGTAACAGATGAAAGGGTCATCTTGCTGTTCGATGATTCGTCACCGGGTAACCGCACCGGCACCGAGGGGTTGTCCCCGCGGAAAAGAAAATACACGGAAGCATTTTCAAACGTTATCCCCCAGTCCATCTCCGTGTTCATGGTCCGGGATTGCGCATACCGGAGGTGACTCTTGACGAGTTCCATCCCGGCGCGACTGGTCGGCACATCGTCGATAAAGAGCCGCGTGGCAACAAAATAAGAGATGACCCCCAGGATCAGAAGAACCGAGATGATTTCGATCAGGGTGAACCCGCGGTTCTCAAAGATCTTCCGCCTGGAACCGAGATCAAGTCTTTGCATAGTGTTTTCCATAATTCTGGACCGTCCGGATCAGGAAAAAACCCGTCGGCACCCCGATAAGCACCGATACCAGGGTCGTGAAGGCGGACAGGGGAATGTTCCACTCCAAGGAAACCACAATTCCGTTTAACACGGCAAAGCCCAAGTAGACGAAAGACACGATCCGGGCAATTCGAAGTGCCACCTTGCCGTCCTTCAGGAGATACAACCCGATTGCCCCCATGCAGACGGCTGTAAGCAGGGCAATGTGCGGCTGCAATCGGACCCAGCCCTGTGGTATCTGACCGGCCCCCAGGTCACGATATCCGAACATCAGCACAACGCCAAGAATGGCGTAGAAATACCCCACCATGATGAAATAGAACGAACACTCCTGAGCCGATACGGGGGAACGAAGAGCCTTGAACGGATGGATGTTGGCCGCACGGGGTTTCAGAAGCACTTCTCTGACAGCTTCCCACGGGGAGGGTCGATAGGACCGCATGCGCTCCATGACACGGTCTTCAAGGCCCGTGGGCGGACCGACGTCAAGTTCCTTCTGCATCATTCGGACGATCCCGTCGAGCTCTGCAGCATGGGTTTCGCGCTCGTTCCCACTCGGGGATCGCCTCTCTTTGCAAAACCCCAAGACGCTATTCCTTATACTGCGATTCCTCTTTGAATCCAAACGTCTTTCCTGCCTGCTTTCTTCGCTTGTCTCATGGCTACAAGGAAAATCCGTCTTCCTCTATCATCAACTGGATCTTTTCAAGACCGCGATAGACCTTCATCTTGGCGCCGCTCAGGGAGTCTCCCGTCATGGCTGAAATTTCCTCGAAACTCAGTCCCTGATAGAAACGCAGGACCAAGACCTCCCGGACCGCAACCGGCAATCTCAGCAGGTAATCCTGGATCCTTTTGCTTCTCTCCCGTCCAATGGCAGTATCCGTCGGGTCGTCTCCGGGGTCCATCGCACCCAACCACCAGCTCTCGGCTTTCTCCTCGGACAGGTTTTTCACCTTGCGAAGGTGATTGCGAATCACATTGAGACTCACCGTATAGAGCCAGGTAAAGAATTTCTCCCCGACCCGAAAACGGCCCAGGAATTGAAAAGCCCGGAGAAAACTCTCCTGGGTCAAGTCATCAGCGTCTTGAACACTTCCCGTCATTCGGAAAGCCAGGTTGAAGACCGGCCCTTTGTATTCACCGACCAGAGCGGCAAACGCCTCTCGGTCTCCCCCAAGGACACGGCCGATGATCTCCTCTTCGTCGACTCGTTTCATATACAGATCGAACCGGCAAAAAGTCACTTGCTGTTCCTATGCATCTTCCGTGACAAGTACCGGTGCTCTCTACCTTTTTAGTTGATTATCGGTGCGGAGGAAAGCTTTTTCATCACGCTGCAGCAAACCATCCCTTGCTTTTTCGAGAGGCTCATTATAGAGATTTTTTAATAGTTTTGGCATATTAGTTGAATAATGAACAAAATTAGTCGCTGGCTGTCACAGAATGCAGAAAGGCCTGTCGGCGCTTTTTTCCAAGGATGGAATCAGGACCGGTGTCGGACGCATCAGAAACCCCCATCGAAATAAGCATCATCCTCCCCGCCTTCCAGGAGGAGCAGGGAATCTCCACGCAGCTCGAGGGCATTGGGCGTGTCATGGGGATACAGGGTCGGCCCTGGGAGGTTCTCGTCATCGACGACGGATCGACAGACGCCACGGCCTCGATGGCACGGGATGCCGGGGCGAGAGTCATCTCGCATCCCTATAATATCGGAAACGGGGCGGCCGTCAAAACCGGCATCCGCGAAGCCCGGGGCAGGGTGATCGTCATGCTGGACGCCGACGGGCAGCATGACCCGGCGGACATCCCGCGTCTTTTGGATTCAATCGGACCCTATGACATGGTCGTGGGAGCCCGCACAAAACAATCGGAGACCAGCCTGCACCGGGATCTCGCCAACCGGGTCTATAACCGGTTTGCCTCCTATATCTGCGAAAGAAGAATCGAGGATTTGACTTCCGGGTTCCGGGCTATCAAAACAGCCGCAGCCCGGGCATTTCTCTATCTCCTGCCGAATGCCTATTCCTATCCGACGACGCTGACTCTCGCCATCGTCCGCTCCGGACGGAGCTTGAAGTACGTCCCCGTGAAAACAGCGCGAAGGATCGGCAAGAGCAAAATACGGATCTTCCGGGACGGCACCCGATTTTTGTTTATTATTCTGAAAATTGCCACCCTTTTCTCGCCCATGAAGGTGTTCCTGCCGGTCAGTGCGCTCATGTTCTTGACCGGTCTCATGTACGGCCTAATCCGCATATTCTATTTCGATACCCGATACGGCCCAACGTCGGCGATGCTGATGACCATGGCTGTGGTGATCTTCATGGTCGGGCTGGTCTCCGAACAAGTGGCACAATTGCGGTTCGACAGAAGCGAATCCTCCCAGGTGCCGAAGAGCGAAAAGGAGGGTTCGTAAGGAACCCTGTAGTCACCGGATGATTCATATTTTCATCGGAACCAAGGCACAGTTCATCAAGATGGCTCCCGTCATGATGGAACTGCTCCGTCGCGGGATGCCGTACCATCTCATTGAGACGGGACAGCACGGTGCCCTCATCACAGACCTCCTTCGCGAATTCGGTCTGCCGGGAGCGGATACACGCCTGCGAGCTGCGTCCACAAACATCACAACTCTCGGCCAGGCTGTCCTCTGGACGTGGGAAACGCTTCTTCGCCTCCTGTCGTCGCAGGGTACCATCGCGAAAGAGGTCTTTCGCGGGAAGAGAAAAGGCATCTGCCTCATTCACGGGGATACCCTGACCACGATCTTCGCGCTCCTTTACGCCAAGCGTTGCGGAATCCGCGTTGCTCACGTAGAGGCCGGACTCAGGAGCTACTGCCTTTTCAACCCTTTCCCGGAAGAGTTCATCCGGCTGGTGGCCATGCGGTACAGCGATATCCTCTTTGCACCCTCGGGTTGGGCCATGGAGAATCTCAAGCGGATGGGCTACGAAAATAAGTCCGTCAACGCAGGAAGCAACACGGTCGTCGACACGATCCGCTTCGCGCGATCCCGTCACAGCGGAGTGAAAAGAGCAGACAATCCTTACGTTATCGTCACGATCCATCGCGTGGAAACCCTCTATTCGTTATCCAGGATGAATGCGATCGTCTCCCTCGTTGAGGAAATCTCGAACCGGCGGCGGGTACTCTTTGTTCTTCACGAACCAACTCGTAAGCGGCTTGAACGGTTTCATCTCCTGGACCGTCTTCAGCGAAACAGCCGGGTCGAGTTGATGTCCCTGCAGCCTTATCTGAAATTTCTGGACCTCCTTACCGGAGCCGATTTCGCGGTCACCGATGGCGGGAGTATCCAAGAGGAATGCTATTGCCTCGATATCCCCTGTTTCATCATGAGGACCAAGACGGAGCGCATGGAGGGGCTCGGTGAAAACGCGATGCTTGCCGGGTTTTCCCACCTCCGTTTCGAGAAGTTTATGAAGGCTCTTCCTGGGCTTAAGCGACGCGATATGGATAAATACGAGGCTTCACCTTCGTGTCTAATCGTCGATCATCTGGAAAAATACATGGAGGAACATGGCTGGGTTCATCGTAGATGATATCGCCTGCGGCGTGGGGGTTTAGCAGGCCATGCAGAATCATCAGGCACGCAGAATTCTTGCACTGATCCTGATTGCTCTTCTGATTGCAGCAGTCGTCGTCGTGTTGCGCCAGGAGGGGGCGACAATCGCATCGATCCGTAATGTCTCTCTACTGCCGCTCATCGTTCTTTTTGTCCTGCAGAGTCTTTTCTGTCTAGGCAATGGGCTCATTCTCAGGAACCTCTCCCGCAAGTTCGGCATCGTTCTCACGACAAAGGAATGGCTGGGACTTCCCTTCGTCACATCAATGGGCAATTACCTGACCCCCTTCTCGGGAGGGATGATCGCCCGGGCAACCTACCTCAACCGTTGCCATGGTCTTTCCATAGTCCGTTTCGGGACAATGCTGGCAGTAAATGTCCTCCTCTATTTCTGGCTGGCCGGGGTCATGGGGCTTACCGTCCTCGTCGCATTGGCACGCGAGTCCGCCGGTTTCATACCCCTGTTTCTCTTTTTTGTTTCGATCGTTATGGCCACTTCGGCCCTGATCTTTCTTCCATGGCCGAATCTGTCAGCCGTCGGGCGTCCTGGAGTTTTCCTGCAGCGAGCCTTCGAGGGGTGGTCGATCCTGAAAGCGGACAAGCCCCTTCTGGTCAGGATCAGTCTTTATATGACGGGCAATTTTCTCCTTGGCGCCGCCATGTTCTGGGTGGCTTTCCGGGCACTTGGAACAGAGGCGGCATTTGCGAACGTCTTTGTCACGAGCCTCTTGTCGGGCTTCACCTTTGTTCTTAACCTGACCCCGGGAAATCTGGGCGTCCAGGAAGCAGCCTTCAGCGTCACGGCGGGTCTCCTCAATCTGGGATTCGAAACCGGGCTTCTGGCGGCGCTGATTGTCAGATCCGTAACCATGACGCATACCTTCACGCTCGGGCCGTTGGCAGGCTATCTGCTGGCAGGCGGATTTCAGACTCACAGGCCCGCCTCGGCATCGTCCGATGACCTGGAGAAAAATGGCGGGCGCCATTCGTGAAAACAAGCGGGGTCTTTTCGTGCTGACCAGACAAAACGGATTTGCATTCTCCGGACGATGGAATCCCTCCGTGGATCGAAAGACCGCCTTTGCCTTCGTCTGCCTTTTTATCACGCTGCTGCTCCTCTACTCGAACACTTTCCAGGGCGAGTGGCACTTTGATGATTTTCATAACATCGTCGACAATCCGAGCATCCGTCTTCAGGGGCTCACGTGGGATGAACTGAAGAAATCATTTTACGGCGTCACATACGGGACAGAAGGTCAACGGTTGTCCCGCCCTCTCGCCTACGCCACCTTTGCCCTGAATTACCAGCTCGGCGGAACAGAGGTACAAGGTTATCACGCCGTCAACTTCTTGATTCATTTTGCAGCGGCTTTTTTCCTGTTCCTGCTTATCCGGGTAACTCTCACGTGCCCGGCCATGAAGGAGCGCTACGGTGACGTCGCCTACCCCGTCGCCCTCCTGTCGGCATTTCTCTGGGCAACAAGCCCGCTGCACGTCCACGCCGTCACGATCATCGTACAACGAATGGCAAGCCTCGCAGGACTTGGTTATGTCATGTCTCTGTATTTCTACGTCCGAGCCCGGACGGCAGCTACGCGGAAATGCTCGATTGCCTTCTATTTTCTCAGCAGTGCCGGTGCCTTGGCGGCCTTCGGAACGAAAGAAAACACCGCGGTGCTGCCGACCGCTCTTCTGCTTTACGATTTCTTTTTCATCCAGGGAATATCGGCCGACTCCGCGAAGAGGACCCTGAAATGGGCATTCCTGCCGCTCGCACTCGTACTCTGTCTTGGGCTGATCTATACGGACTTCTCCCTCCAGGCGGGCACGTACGAGGCCGGAGTAAGACCTTTTTCACCCGTCGAGCGGCTGCTGACTCAGGGACGGGTCCTTTTGTTCTATTTCTCTTTGCTACTGTACCCCATTCCGTCGAGACTGACGCTTCTTCATGACATCGACATCTCACGTGGACTTTTCGATCCCTGGACGACTGTTGCCGCTATTGTCGCGATCGTCCTTTGCCTTCTGTTTGCCACCATAAAAGCCCGGAAATACCCCCTGCTGTCATTCGCCATCCTTTTTTTCCTCCTGAATCACCTGGTGGAAGGGACCATCATCCCCTTGGAACTCATCTTCGAGCACCGGAACTATATTCCTTCCATGTTTTTCTTCGTGCCGATAGCTTTTCTAATGGTCCACTGTCTGGACTATTTCTCTTACAGCAAGAGCATTCAATATTTCATGGCCCTCTGCTTCGCGCTACTCCTGGCCTTTCAGGGACACACAACGTTCGAACGCAACGACATTGTCCGCTCCGATGTCCATCTCTGGCTTGACAACGTGAGAAAGGCCCCGCGATTGAGTCGTCCCCACATCAACCTGGCGAAGCACTACTACGATGCGGGAATGTATGATGAGGCCTACCATGAGTTGAAGACTGCCGAGGAATTAAACCGGGACACAAATCTCAGACAGATCGGCCTTGCATCGTACAATCTGGGGATTTACTACTTCTACCAGGCCAGGGATATCGACCGGGCGGAGCAGCAATTCATAAAAGCTCTTGAACGCTTTCCGGGCTTGGCCTCAGCCGTTGTCGGCCTTGCGCACATCCGTCTGCAAAAAGGGAATGTGAAAGGGGCATGGGATTTGATGGAGGAACACGGACCCCGGCACCCGAGAGACGCCGAGATGGTCACCTGTTACGGGCTGGTCCTCCTGAAAAAGGGCGATGTGGAAGGTGCACTCAAGGCAGCGGCACGATCCATGGCCCTGAAATGGGGAGACCCGCAACCCTGGGAAATATCGGGTGCTGCCTGGGGGAAAATGGGACAATTGCAAAAAGCGGCGCAATGCTGGGAGGAATCCCGCCGGATGAACCCGTCAAATCCGAAGGCACAGTTGGCCCTCGTGGAACTGTATGACCGTATTGAAGACGGCCGATCCCTGGCCCGTGAAGTGATGCGGTGTCTTGCGATGAAAGGCGCAGAACCTCTGGATGACTGGCTGGACGGTCTTGCCGGAAGTCCCCGGGTATCGGCATATGAGGTAGATAAAGAGCGGCTGAGCCGGATCATCCGTAGAGAGATCCAACGAGAATTCGGGCGGGAAAGGTAGACAGGAAAAAGAAGGCGGGGCCGTACCGGGAAAAGGTTTGATGTTACCTTGGCATCAGCCACAGGCCGCTGTTTGCGCCCTGTGCGGCGCCTTTGCCCGAGGCATCGATCTTGATGCTCGTTGAACCCACCGCTGAAAGATTCAGAGTGTAATCACCGACACTGGTACTGACGCCGACGGCTTCAACGAGACTGGATACTCCTGGCGGTGAGCCGTTGTCCAGAAACAATCTGGCGTACTGTATGGAGAGACGGGCCTTGCCCTCCGTAACGGCTTGCAGGGCAGCCCGATTCTTCGATTCCTGCGTGATATCATAGTATTTTGGCACAGCAATGGAGGCGAGAATGCCAAGAATGACAATAATGGCGACAAGTTCGATTAGTGTGAATCCTCTTTGAGAGCGCAGCAAAGACATAAACGCGTTACAGCCTTATCCCTGTTGTCGCGCACTGATACGGAACCCCGGTTGCCGCTTTTGCACCACAGTGGCAGCAGCAAAAGCCGAGCACCAGCCTATCCTTCCCCCGACGGAAAAAAACGAAATGAAAGGCCGCAAAGGTCGGCCTGCCAGCTGTCAATCCTATCTGAAAAGCCCTGCCAAAAGACAGTTATTGCGGTTTGACCCAGACACTTGAGTTGGTTCCTTTCACTCCGCGTGAAGCGACTCCGTCCGCTTTGACTTTAATTTGAGTATCTGTAATTTTTGTAATGGTCAGATTGTAGTCGCCCGCATCCCTCATCGTTGTGCCTGCAAACTGGGACACAAGAAAATCTACGCTGTTTGTTGTGCTTGTAAGAAGATTTCTCGCGAACTGATTGGACAGTCGCGATTTGCCCTCGGCAACAGCCTGCATGGCAGCCTTGTCCGATGCGACACTGGTCAGATCCATAAATCTAGGAATGGCAACTGCCGCCAGTATCCCGAGGATCACAAGCACGGCAATAATTTCGATCAACGTAAAGCCTTTCTGATTCCGCAATTTCGATCGTCTCTTTGACATGATCATACGCCTTCCTTCGTACCCTGATTTCTCTATTAGCCTAAAATTGCCTCTTCTCGTACATCCCTGCAGTGGCCCGGTCGATTCAACCAGATTCCCGCCTTCCCCTTTTCACCGTGTCGAAAAGGGGACGCGGTTGGATATCGGCCTTACTCGACAATTTGAGAAAAAATAAAGCATCTTCCGTGCCATAAAATGAAGACCTCGGTCAACGAAACGTAATAGTCTTTTTATAATCAACCATTTGTAAATTTCCCTCGAGAAAGAAGTGTTCATTCCTTTTTCCCCGGACCTGAGAAAATGACACGAATTGTTGGAGCGCCTACATTTTATGTAGTTTTTTTAATGGTTGTCACGTCAATCTCGTATTTCTTCACCCGGTGCCAGAGGCTTCGCTCTTTTATTCCCAGCAGCTGTGCGGCCTTTACCTGAACCCCATCGGCCCGCATGAGAGCGTCCATAATAATCCGTTTCTCGATTTCGGCGATCCTCTCATCGAGGTTGGCCTGCTCGGAAACTTCCTGCATGGCCTGTCCAACCAGACCACCGGATACCTGTACCGGCAGATGCTGAGGTTCGATAACCCCGTTTTCGGCCATGACGGTGGCCCGTTCGATGACGTTCTTGAGTTCCCGGACATTGCCCGGCCAATTGAAACCCATAAGGGTCTGGAGCGCCCCCGGAGAAATTTCTGCTGATTTCGGCGCCGTCTCGATGAAATTCTGTACCAGTATCGGCACATCCTCCCGACGTTCTCTCAGGGGAGGCAGGTGCATTGCAAACACGTTGAGGCGGTAAAAGAGATCCTCACGAAAGCGTTCCTCTTGGACGAGCTTCATGAGATTCTTGTTTGTTGCGGCAATGAAGCGGACGTCGACCCGGATGGTCTTTGTCCCACCTACCCGCTCAAATTCCTTCTCCTGGAGAACCCGCAGAAGCTTGGCCTGGGTTGTCAGCGGCATGTCGCCGATCTCATCCAGAAGAATCGTCCCTCCATTTGCCAGTTCGAACTTGCCGCGCTTCTGGGTCGCCGCTCCCGTGAAGGATCCTTTTTCATGGCCGAAGAGCTCGCTCTCGAGGAGGCCTTCAGGAATGGCCACACAGTTGAGCTTGATGAAAGGGCCTTCTTTGCGAAGGCTGTGCTGGTAGATGCTCTGGGCGACGAGTTCCTTTCCCGTGCCGCTCTCCCCCGTGATCAGCACGGTCGCATCCGTCGGGGCCACCTTCAGGATCTGGCTGAAGATCCCCCGCATCGCCTTGCTCTGGCCGATGATCTCCGGAAAGAGTTCCTTGGCCTCCACCTTGGATAGCAAACTCGTCACCTGTTCAAAGACAAGGTTGAACTGGCTGATGTCATCGGCCTTCTGATTTACGGCGCTCTGAATCTGGCCCTTTGGAAAGACAGGCAGATTCTCGGCATCCCGGATGAATTTCTTGACCGGTCTCAGGATCATCCAGATGACGAGCAGTGCACAGAGAAAGGAGAACAGCCCGATGCCAACTCCCCAGGTCTTCAGGAGCCACGACGTCTCAATGTTGTGCTTCGTATGGAAATCGACAATCTGATAGGTGACAATGACGGCAAAGATCGTGATTCCGCTGAAAATGACGGGAATCAGGATATAAAGGCTTATCTGGAATCTTGATTTCTGCATATCGCTTCTACGTGCCGATGGTGATGGAGCAATCACGCCCCGGCGTCTTATCACAATTCTTCTTCAGATACAATGAATACCGCGCATTCCCCCCTGGTTCTTCATCGCCATCACGGGTCTAGAATCCCTTGGTGGCGACCTTGGTCAGATCCCACATGGGCAGGAAGATGGCAAGGGCAAAGAATCCAACAACAAAGGCAAGCCCCACGACCAGAATCGGCCCGATGGCGTCGGAGAGGCGTTTCACCGCGAAGGCCACCTCGTCGTCATAATGGACAGAAACCGCCTGGAGCATCTCGTCGAGTTGGCCCGATTCCTCCCCGATCGCCACCATCTGGATGACCATGGGAGTGAAATATCTGGCCGTACTGAGGGGACCCGATATCCCCCGCCCCTCTTCCACCCGCTCCCTCACCCGGTCGAACTCACGGGAGATGGCCGTATTTCCGATTGTGCCCGAGAGGATCTGCAGGGAGTTCATCACGGGCACGCCGCTTGCCTGGAGAATGGAGAAGATGCTTGCGAACCGGGACATGGCAGCCTTGGCGAAAAGAGGTCCCAGCAAGGGAATCCTTAGAAAAAACGCATCTCTCAAATATCTCCCCTGCTCCGTCCGAAGATAATAGATCGTTGCCGCAACCAGGACAATCAGCAGGGTAAACGTCACAAACCCATAATCCGTAAGCATGCGGTGCAGCAGGAGGCTCACCCGGGTCGGCCAGGGCAGTTCGACACCGACCCGCGCGAAGATTCCTACGAAGCGCGGAATGACATAGTTGAGTAGCACGAAGAAGGCGATGCCCAGGGCTGTTAAGACGATGATAGGGTACTGGAGGGCCGCTTTCACGTCGGACTTGATCTTATGCTCATGCTCGAGAATGTAG
The DNA here is from genome assembly GCA_964628025.1 of uncultured Syntrophaceae bacterium. GTDB lineage: Bacteria > Desulfobacterota > Syntrophia > Syntrophales > UBA2192 > UBA2192. Next base: position 57,268 of record CAZVLL010000010.1, on the reverse strand, counting down.
ATCAGCCGCTGGAGAACCTCCGGAATGGTTCCGCTGGCCTCTCCGGCCTTGATCATGCTGCGGTAAAGCGTGTTGAACGTCTTGGGGTGTTTTGCCAGGGCATCGGAGAGGGGTGAGCCCTCACGGACGTCCTGGGTGATTTGCGATACGATCTGCCTGAGCTTTGGATTCGTCACCTGGACTTCCAGGACCTCCAGAAGCCTCATGATCGGCACGCCGGCAAGAAACATGGTCCGAAACTGCTTCGTGAACAGGATGAGTTCCTGCATGGACACCCTGGCCAAGCGTTGCTCCAGGCCCTCCCTCGATACCCCGAGAAAGGTGCCGCGTTTCGATGCGCCGGAGACCCGGGTCGGAATGTATCCGCGGCCGAGCAGAAGCGTTCTGGCCGCATCAAGGGTGTCCGCCTCGATAACGCCGGAGATGTTCATCCCGGTTTCATTAATGGCTTCGTAGGAATATTTTGGCATGCCTTTTCTACACCATGACCGCCGCCGACGCCTCTTCAATGGTGGTGATCCCCGAGGCCACCTTGCTCATGGCGTCATCCCTGAGCGTCCGCAATTTCCCCGTCTGTTTGAGGATACGGCTGATTTCCTGAGCGGAGACGCCTCTCAGGATCATATCCTGAACCTCTTCATCATTGACGACGATCTCGAAGATCCCCGTTCGCCCGCGATACCCTGTTCCCATGCAGGCCGGGCAGCCCCTGCCCCTGTGGAAATTTGCCGTGTCGATCTCGAATCCCCAGGCGGCGATCACCTTCTCGTTGGGCTGATAGCGCTCCATGCAGTACGGGCAAATGGTCCGGACAAGCCGCTGGGCAAAGGTGGCAAGCAGCACCGAGGAAACGAGGAACCGCTCGATTCCCATGTCGATAAGGCGAGTAATGGCCCCCGCCGCATCGTTCGTGTGGACCGTGCTCAAGACCCTGTGGCCCGTGAGTGCCGCCTGGACGGAGATGCTCGCCGTCTCGCCGTCGCGGATCTCGCCGACCATGATGACATCCGGATCCTGGCGGAGAATGGAGCGAAGGCCGCTCGCGAAGGTCATGCCGGCCTTGCGGTTGAGCTGCACTTGGCGCACTTTTTCGACGCGGTATTCAACGGGATCTTCCAGGGTAATGATGTGGATGTCGGGCCGGTTGATCTCCCGGATAATGGCGTAAAGGCTTGTACTCTTGCCGCTTCCCGTGGGACCCGAGCTGAGGATCATCCCATAGGGTTTATTGATAATAGAGTCGACCTTGTCGCGATCCTCTTTTTCCATCCCGAGCCGATCGAGCGAGTACACGCCGGCGCCCATGTCCAGCAGTCGCAAAACGAGGTTTTCCCCGTAGATGGTCGGGATGGAGGAGACGCGGACGTTGATCTCCTTGTTCTCCATTTTTACGGTGAAACGCCCGTCCTGGGGAATGCGGGAGGTGGCGATGTCCATGTTCGCCAGGATTTTGATCCGGGAGATAATGGGCAGAAACATCTGCTTGGGCGGCGCGGGAACTTCATGAAGCCTGCCGTCGATGCGGAACCGTACCTGGACGTTTTTCATCTGGGGACTGATGTGAATGTCGCTTGCCCCTTCCCGAACAGCCTGGGAGATAATGGAGTTGACCAGGCGCACGATGGGTGCTTCCTCGGCCATCCCCATGATCGAACTGGTGCTCACCTGGAGGTCGTCGGTGTACTCGGCGGCCGCTTCCATGTCGATGCCGGAGTCGAACTTCATCTCTTCGAGGCTCTCCAGCACCCCTCCCAGCCCCGACTGCATGCCGTAGATCTGGCCGATGAGCTGATTGATCTCGCGCTCCGTGCAGACAACCGTCTCCACTTCCTCGTTGGTGAGCGATTCGATATGGTCGAGCGCATTGATATCCATGGGATCCGTCATGGCGATGGTCAGCAACCGCCCCTTCTTCTTAAGCGGCGCCACCTGACTCTTCTGGGCGATATCGGCGGCAAACACCTGGGCGAGATTGAGATCGACGGGATATTTGTCGGGGTGATACTTCTCGATCTTGAGCTGCTCGCTCAGGAGATCCACCATCTGGTTTTCCGACAGGATGCCCTGCTGGATCAGGAGTTTCCCCAGCTTCAGGCCCGTCTTCTTCTGCTCTCCCAGAAAATGCCGGAGCTGCTCGTCGCTGAGAACCTCGGCATCAATGAGCATTTCCCCCAGCTTTTTGCGAACTCTCAAGGATTTGCCTTTTCTTTCCTTCAAGGTCTCACTCCCCACATGACTGGTTGATGTCAACAAACACGGCCTGCGGCAAAGCGGCTCGACGAAGCGAAGCCACTGACAAGGAATCAATCACGTCCGGAAAGGGCTTTCGATTCTTCCCCGGCCGGACCTTTCGGGATGCTCTTGTGAACAAGGGGCACTGGGGGCTGCCATGACTCGGCCCTCGACAGTCCCAGTGGGTAGACGGTCTTGTCCGCTATCCTGGCCTGGTAGGCAGTGGCCAATCGATCACCCGCCACAATGGCCGGACCAGGCTTTCCGGATATCCCGGCCAAAACAGCCAGGGCAGCGACACTCAGCGCAGCTGCCGCCCCCCATCCTGCATACCTCCGCTTCCTGCGGTTGGAAGAGCGAGTTCCGATGCAGGAGCGCACAAGAAGCCATCCTGCACGAGGCCGGTTACGGATGATCATCGCCAGGATGACCTGATGGCAGAGCATGACGACCTTACGGGGTACGCCGCCCGTAGCCAGGTAAATGGCGGCAAGGGCCGGGGTTGTGAAGGTGACGGGTTCCCGGCCGATCCGGCTTGCCAGCTCGATTCGGTGCTCGATCATCTGGCGCATCTGGCCAAACCCGAGAGGTCCGAGTCTCAGGCAGACATTCATCCGGTCTGCAAAGTTTTCTCGCCGCTCCAGGATGGCGTTGAATTCGGGCTGCGCAAAAATGACGATCTGCAGAAGCTTGAAGTGATTCGTCTCGTAGTTCAGGAATTCCCTCAGAATCTCGATGGAAAACCCGGGGAGCTTCTGCCCTTCGTCGATGATAAGGACGATGATCTTGTTTTCGTCGTTCCCCCGACGGAAGAGAACCTGCTTGATGGCCTCCTTGAGCTGCCATTCCGTGAGACCGGAAGCAGAATCCACAGCACCCATCATCCGGGCGATACCCGCCAGAAACTGGATGGGGCCGCTGAAATCAGGGTCCATCAGCAAGTGAAACTCGACGGTCTTATCCCCGTGAAGCTTCCGGATCAGCATGCGCGACAGTGTCGTCTTGCCCGTTCCGACATCCCCGACGACAACGTTCAACCCCCGTCGCAAGCGGATGGAGATCTCCAACTGCTGCAGGCAGTTGACGTGCTGCGGGGCCTCGAAGAAGAACTCCGGTTCCGGAGAATTGGAAAAGGGTTCCCTATCGAGATTGAGAATCGTGAAATAACTCATTCTTATTTACCCGGGGTCGATCCGGGGGGCTCCTCTGTCCGGGGCACCGGCGCTTCGCTGGGCGCTGCAGGCGCGGACTTCGCCGGAGATGTTGCGGCGGCCGGCGCAGTCTGGTTCGCGGCCTGAGCCTTCAGTACGTGGGGCGTGATAAAGATGAGCACCTCCTCCATCGAATCGGATTTGCTATCCCCTTTGAAAAGGTAGCCGATCCCGGGGATATCCTTGAGGCCCGGAATCCCGGAATTCGACGTCGAGATCTGCTGCTTCGTCAGCCCGGAGATCACGATCGTCTCGCTGTCCTGGACGATGAGGTTGGTCTCGGTCTGCTTCTTGATGATGTAGGGATTTCCCTGGACTGTGCGTGTCGGATCTACCTGATCTTTCTTGACTTTGATCTTCATCTTGAGGTGCTTGCCATCGATGACGTGGGGCGTAATCTCGAGACGCAGAACGGCGTCCTCGAATTTTACTTCCTGGGTGACCACACCGCTGGAGGTGCTTGTCGCCACATAGGGTACCCGCTCACCGTTTTCCGTGTAGGCCATCTGGTTGTCCAGCGTCGTGATGGACGGGCTGGAGAGAATATTGAGCTGCCCGTCCTGCTGGAGGGCCTGAAGCTGAACCTCGAGGAAACTGCCGCCGATCGTCCCGAAGATGAGGCCCAGAGAGCCAGCGCCTCCCGCTGCTGCAATGGCCGTAGGACTGACGGGGAAGTTGAAGGCATTCCCCTGGCCGCCGATTCCCGTCGACCCGTAGGTCGGTGTGTAGGAACCCGACAGGGGGCTCACGCCCGACGTCCCGCCCGAACCGCCGGGCGTGACGAAGTAATCCTGCCCGGCCCACCGGTTGGTGTAGACGCCCCCCCACTGGACCCCAAGGTTTCTTGCCGTTTCCTTCGTCGCTTCGACAATGTTGGCCTTGATAAGAATCTGCGCCGCAGGTTTATCCAGCCTTTCAATCATGGGGATCATTCTCTTGAGGTCATCCCGGGTGGCTTGGATGATCATCGAATTCGTATGCTGATCCACCAAGATGGACCCGCGGACCTTACCGTCCTTATCCTTGGTGAAAAGTTCCTTCATGCTGTCCTTCAGTTTGTTGGCGTCGGCGTAATCCACTGAGACGACCATGGTGAGGAGCTTCTGGCCGCGCATGCGCTCGCGGGCGGCGTCCAGCTTGAGGTCCCGCTCCATGTCATCGCCCGTCATGATGCGGATGATGTCGCCTTCCCACGTATAGGATAGGCCGTTGGTCTTCAATATGCCCAGAAAGGCCTGGTCCCAGGGCTTGTTCTCGATGCTGATGGAGGTCTCTCCTTTGATGCCGGAGCGAAGCATGATGTTTACGTTTGCTGCCTGTGCCAGGGCCCGCAGAATAACGTTGATGTCCACGTTGTGCATGCGGAGCGACACGCGCCTCGTGGGCAGCGGCTTCTCTTTTTTTGACGCCTCATCCGTGATCATTTCGTCCTCTTCGAGAGGCGGCATCTCCATGATCCGACCCCGCGCTGTAGGCGAATGCCCTTGCGAGTTTTCCGCCATGGTGCCCCATTTTTCAAAGAAGGGGTCCTTCACCTGCGTGAGATCCTTCGCGCAACCTGTCAGGAAAAGACCGATCACAGGGATGAAAAACCAGCACATCCACCGGTAAAAGGCTCTAGGGTTCACGGCCTGTCTCCTCTAGAATGTTTCTTCTTTCAGTTTGATGACGACACTTCTCTGGTTCTGCCGATCGGCAATCACTACCCGGGAAGGCTCCACGCTCTTGAGATAGAACGAGCTGCCGAAGTCAAGCTTCTCTCCGACCTGGTAGGTGTTTCCGTTGATGATGGCAAGTTTTTTCTCCCCCATATCGACAAATCCCGAGTATACGATGTCCGGAGCGCCGGGACTTCCCTTTGCCTGGACCGGCTGGACTTTCCTGTAGAAGGGGTCTTTCGCCCAGGCTGCTTCCGCCCTGGAAATCACATAGTTTTCGTTGGGCGATGCAGCCACCTTCTTGAGTTCCAAGGCGATTTCCTGGATGATCTTCTCTGACCCCGTGTACTGTTCCTCCGGCTTTGTCCCCGGGCCCGTAATAACAGGTGACAGGAAATAGACCAGGGCGAACAGGATCGAGAAACTCATGACGCCGACGATGATTTTTTCACGCTTGCTCATGGAGCCATTCCTATTGAGGCACGCCCGTAACGGCTGCAGCTGATCAGCCGACGGCAAGCCACACTTTCAGCCGAAACTCCTTGGTCCCTGGGAGCTGCAGGACCTCGATCTCTGCCACCCTTTCAAGAAAAGCCTGATCGCCCAACTCGATCAGAAATGTCCGGAAGTTGTAATATTCTCCCTTCAGTGTCGCCTGGACCAGCATGCCCGTCGAGCCGCCGACCATTGAATTAATATCGGGATTCACGGATACAAGCTCCATTTTCGATTTCTGAGCCATATCTCTGAAGAGGAGCGATATCCGGTCCTTCTGTTCCCCGGAGAGCTTCGCTTTCGAGGGAAGCGGGAGATTGCGCGGCGTCTTAACCTTCATCCGATCAAAAAGCTGCTTCGTCATCGGCGCAAAGCTCTGGTGTGTATTGATTTTCGTGTTGAGATCGCCGATCTCCTTGTCCAGTCTGACAATGGCTCCGTAGTTAAGATATCCGATGTAAAGCAGAATCAGGGTGATACCTGCCCCGATGGCCAGGAACGTCAGGCTTCGCGTTGCAATAGGAATTATTTTTCGGATATCCATATTTACCCTGTTACTGGATCTTGATGCTCAGGGCGAAGTGCAGAACTTCTCCCTCTGCCTTGTTCTGCTGGAAAATCTCGACGACACTTCGATGAACGGTCGCGTCCTTGAAAAGGGGCGATCCCTTCAGCTTGAGCACATAACTCGAGAGATACCCCTCCAGCATGCTTCGCTCTCCCAGGACCAGCCCTTCAATCTCCAGAATTCTTGCGACGGGTTCCGCCGGTTTCGCCGTCGGATTGGCTTTCTCGGGCGCTTTCGCTCCCACCGCTTCCTTCGCGTCCAGCCGACCGAGAGTCGCTTTCATTTTCAGGAACCGAATGTTCTCGGGGGTGAGGGCGGAAAGCTCACTGAGCACGGCCATGCCCAGGTACCGTTCCCCATATTCCTTTTTCAGGCGTCGTTCCTCACGGTCCTTCGAAGCCATCTGGAGGACCAGGTTCGTGTCAACCATCAGGTTGAGCGAGGAGAGCTGCATGTTGAGATCGGAGACGGTCTCTTTTTTCTTCGACGCCACACGCTCCTGCCAGGTAAACACGGAAAGCCCTGCAACGATGATGGCGGCAATCGAGATCAGAATGACCCGGTTCACCCGGCTGACCGTGGCCAGTTTTTCCTTTTCTTTGTAGGTGAACAGCAGGTTCGGAGTTCTCGCATTGTCCGAAAGGGCAAGCCCCACCGCCGCGGCAAGGATTGTCTTCTCCGAAATTGTGGACGTTGACGTACTCCCCGAGGTGAAGGGCAAGGAATCGCTCAGCACATCCATGGTCCCGCTTTCGATGCCGAGCTGCTCCCCGATGTATTCGATGAGGGGGCGGCAGGCATTGATGGCTCCCGAAATGTAAATCCGGCTTACCTTTTCTCCACCAAGATTTGCGAATGTGCGCTCCACCTGGCGGACAAGACGGTCCAGGGCCGGCTTGACCATGTCGAAGATATCTTCTTTCGAAAGATCATGCCCTGCATCATCGGGGGTCAGGGCCGGCGCATCGGGATCGAGGCGCATCATGAGTTTGTAGGCCTGCGTGGACGTTATGGCAACATCCGCCGTAGCCTGTGCCCATCGCAAATCCCCGGTCGAAGGACGTTTTTGGTCGATGTGGTATTCTATGAGGGATTCAACCAGACTGCTCATGCCCGTCTTGATGTCACGGGTCAGGATGAGGTTGCCTCTGGAATAGATATCGATTCGGGCTCCATCACGTCCGATATGGAGGCTGGCCAGTGTTTCGCCATGGGTCGTCATCCACTTCGTCCGAAAGAGGTTTTGAATGGCAAAGGGCGCAAGGGTGAGTCCGCTTAACGGATACCCGGCATCGGAGAAGAGTTTGAGAACCGCCTCTACCTCCTTACGCGGTGCCATGTAAACCATGACAGCGGTCTTCTTGACCCCCTGTTCCATCACATCGGTCTGGACCTCGAAATCGAGGATCGTGTCGGCGTCCTCGAAGGAGAGTTCCCTCTTGGCCGTCCAGTAGACGGCATTCTCCAGCTGCTTCCGGGCCACCTTGGGAATCTTGATGAAACGCACGTCCACCTGGGGTGACGACATGAGATTCCAGACGTTGACACCTTTAGCCGCTCCGATGAATTCCCCCAGCTCGGATCTCAGGAGATGGGTGAACTCATAGGTTTCCCGGACCATTGCGGCAGGAATGGGCACCCGGCGGAATTCAAGGATTTTCCAGTGGTCTGCCGATACTTCCTCCATTTTGACCAACTGGAGAGACTGGTGAGCAATGTCTACTCCAACGGTTATCGACCGCTGAAAGGTGGATGTGAGGGACGAAAAAGGGCTCGCTTTTTTCTTCGGTGCAGCGGGCTTAGAAGAGAGTTCTTCATCGGAAACCGCCTTCGTCTTGCTCCGGATGACGTTCAGGAGCTTTTCCGTTGAAGAAATCTCTTGATTGGAGGCCATGTTCACCTTCTTGTTCTGAAGAGTCCCGGCTGCCTGAAAGTCGACATCATGCCAGGATCCTGTATTCTCTGCGGATTTGAAAATATTCACATCATTACAGGAAGAACATCTCCGAAAATCTTTAATTTTCTCCGTGATAATAGATAGTTACGCATGACAAGAACATTTCTCGAAACCTTTATCCATTTTGCCCGGTTTGTCAAGCTTTTTTAGGTAGCAGCAACCAAAGCAACGATTTGCACAATATATGCCACAAAACGAAGACTTACCCTCGCGACTGGCTCCCGAACTCGCAACACGGTCACCCGAGGGCTGCTACGATGCGCGGCCTGTCCCACTTCACCGGGAGAGAACCTTCTCCTTTGTGATTTCCGGCAATTATCCTGACAGAGGACAGGAAAATCTGCTATGAAAAGACACAGATTTGGCCAAGCAAAATATCCGGCAGACCGGTCTACGAAGAAGAGTGCCATTCCAGCAGGAGATACAGCCGTGAGAAGATTTTCCGTCAGAACGCATGCACGAAGCCAGATGATCGATATCACGGGACAGGTCCGGGAGATTCTCAGGGAAAGCGGGATTGAAGACGGATTCTGCCTTGTCTTCGTTCCGCACACCACGGCCGCCGTGACGATCAACGAGAATGCCGATCCCGATGTGCCCCGAGACATCCTGGCGCAAATGGACAAAGCCATCCCCTTTCACGGGGACTACCGGCACAGCGAGGGAAATTCTGCAGCCCACATCAAGGCGTCCCTGTTCGGGGCATCGGAAATGATTCTCGTGGAAAAAGGAAGTCTCGTTCTCGGGACCTGGCAGTCAATTTTTTTCTGCGAATTCGACGGCCCCAGGACCAGGCAGGTATTTGTGAAGATCATCCCCGGTGGATAAGAGCGAGGAAGGATACCGTCTATAGCAAGAGCGCGCCGCGATAGAAGAAATAGAGGCCGATCAATTGAACGACGTGATAGAGGTCGTTGTGGTTGAAGTGCCGGGCCAGCTTGAACCCGCTTCGCTGGACCGCTGCGGCTCCGAAGCTGATGAGGATCCCGAAGACAATGAGTTTCGCTCCCGGGGATCCCGTCGAGACATAACTCATTCCCGTGGCCACGAGGATGACAGCCATGAAGAAAGAGTAGAAGACAATGACGTTGCGGAAGCGGTAATCCCACCAGATATATCCGGCATAGATAATCGTGAGACCCAGGACCATCCACCGGAGATCATCGGCGTAATCGGGTGGGAGAATGTGATAAAGAATCGCGGCCAGCATGGCCGTTATGGAAGACCCAACGGCGATCCCCGCAACCCGCCAGAGAAGCGGTGCCCAGGATCCCAGCGGCGTGTGCCGAATCGCATGGATCGTCGCCCCCGTCAGCGTTCCCAAGGCAATCAGGAAGAAAGACAGCGCAAAATAGCCGTGCACCGGGGCGGCAGAAGCGCCATGGATTTTCACGCCGCAATACACGGCAGCGACGGCAAGGATAATATCCGTCAGGACCGTCATGGGTTCAGGACCGAGGATGCCCCGTTTCGTGAAATTCTTGCTCATAAGGTTTTCTCCGCTCTCCGGATCACGAAGCGCTCCATTTTGTCCTCTCCGAAGGTGCTGACGGGGTTGGCGATGGAGGCAAAGATCCGCCGGAGGTCCCCGGTGCGGATCCGGAAGCTCTTTGTGGGCATGGCGGGGTTGAACATGAAATGCTCTGACCGGAAGATATTTTCGTCTACATAGAAAGGAAGTGACGGGTCCCGGTGGCCGAAGGGGGGAACGGAGCCTGGGTTACAGCCGGTCATCTCCATCAATTCATCCCGGTTGGCAAAACGGATATCCTTTGTCTCGAACTCCTTCTTGAAGAGCCGGGCCTTAATCTCTTTCTCGGCCGTCGTGACCAGCAGGTAGTATTTCCCCTTCGCCTTGAGGAGGATGCATTTGCTGCTGGCCCCGCTCCAGCCGGCCTGACTGCGGCAGGCGAGCGACTCCTCGCAGGAGCCGACGGGTGCGTGATCGATCTCGTCGCAGGGAATCCCCAGCCGACGGAGAAGGTCCTTTATGGCCTGATAGACGTCCTGTGGCATAATGAAATCCTGTGGAAGACCCGCCTTCTTATTAACAGAATTCGTTCTTCCTGATAAGTCGAAATCCGAATCTTGCATTCAACAACCACAAAAAATATAGCCATGAAACGATGCACTGCTGCAAATAGCATATATCTTGCAGCTTTATGTCACAACTCCCGTGAATTGAGGTGTAAACGCCACCGAAAAATACACAAGGGGATGTGAGATGATAAAGAAACTCGGCAGGCGTATTTTTTCATGGTCTATCCGCACACAGCTCATGATCCTAGTTCTGGTGGCTGTCCTGCCTGCATTGACCATCATTCTGAGAAATGGATTCGAGCTGAAGCACAGCAAGGTTCTGGAGGCTCACGAACGAAGCTTGTCCGCGGCAAGAAACCTCGCTGTACAACAGGCACAAATCACAAACAGCACAAGGCAGATACTCAGCACCCTTGCCCGGATTCCGCAGGTTCAAAAAGGCGATTCAACGTCATGCGACGCCATTTTTCACGACCTGGTCTCACAGAACCCCGCATATCTTATTATCAGCATTGCTAACGTCGATGGAATCATTTTCGCATCGTCGCACCCGCATAAAAACTATTCTGTTGCGGATAGAAAATTTTTTCAAGACGCCGTCGGAAGCCGTAAATTTTCAGTCGGGGAATATGTGGTCAGCCGGGCGACAAAACTGCCCGCCCTGCACTTCGCATACCCCATTATGACCAGGACGGGCCATATCCGTGCCGTGCTGATCGCCGCATTGAATCTGAACGTGTACAGGCAATTTCTATCGGATGAATTCTATCTCGAAGGATACGTCATCGGGATCACGGATCACAAGGGAATCAGGCTCTATCGTTATCCCGATACGGAGAGTGAGCTGACGGGAGTCGGGGTTGTCGCCTCGGATACGACATTGAGAAATCTGTTCCGTCCTGACGAAGAAGGCATATACGAAGGAGTCGGCAGCGACGGCACATACCGGCTTTACGCCTACAAAAAACTCCGTCTTGATGCCGATTCCCCTCCCTACGGCTATGTCTTTGTCGGCGCCAGCAGGAATGTGATTCTCGCCGATGCAAATCGCGAACTGAACCGGAGCATGATTCTTTTTGGTCTGGCCATTCTCCTTGCATTGGCGGCGGCATGGGGTCTTGGAAACCGCTCCTTCGTAAATCGATTGAAAAAACTCGCGGATGCGTCACACCGGTTGACGGAGGGAGATCTGAAGGCAAAGACGGGGCTGCCGGAGGGAAACGACGAGATCAGCTATCTCGCAAAAACTTTCGATAATATGTCGGCGGCCTTCGAGAGACAGGAATCAGAGCGCAAGCAAGCCGAGGAGCAGGTAAAAGAATCTCAGCGACGGCTATCCGAAATCATTGAATTCCTCCCTGACGCCACCCTGGTCATCGATCGGGAAGGCAGGGTCATCGCCTGGAACCGGGCCATAGAGGCCATGACCGGCATCAAAGCGAAAGCGATGCTCGGCAAGGGCAACTATGAATATGCCGTTCCCTTCTATGGGAATAAAAGGCCCATTCTCATCGATCTTGCTCTCCAAGCGGATACGGGGCAGGAAAAGAAGTATACCGCCATCCGGAAGATTGGGGACATTCTGTTCGGGGAGGCATTTGCACCGAACCTGCCCCTTGGCAATCGCCATCTATCTGCAACGGCATCGGTTCTACGCAATGCAAACGGCGAGGTCACCGCTGCCATAGAATGCATTCGCGACAACACGGAGCGCAAACTGCTGGAGGAAAAGCTCGTCGAATCGGAAAAACAATACCGGAACCTGGTCGACAACACCCCCGGCGGCGTATTTCAGACCCATCTGAACGGGCGTATTCTTTTTGGCAACCAGGAATTTGTAAATATCCTGCGATTTGATACCCTCGACGAACTGATGGCCGCGAATGTAGCTCGATTTTATAAACATCCGGAAGAACGGCAACTCTTCCTCGATGCCATACAGACAAGCAGGAAAGTGAAAAATTTCGAAATCGAGCTCGTCACGAAAGACGGCCTCTCGCGGGATATCATGATCAGCGCTGTCCTGGAGGGCGACATCATCACGGGAACCCTCGCCGACATAACCGAGCGCAAACAGGCGGAGAATGCCCTGCGTGAAAGTGAAAAACGATATCGCTATTTATTCGAAAACATGCTTTCGGGATATGCATACTGCAGGACGTTTTATGACCGTGATACGCCGCGAGACTTTGCCTATATCGACGTCAACAGCGCATTCGAAAAATTAACCGGACTCAAGGACGTGATCGGGAAGAACGTCAGCGACGTCATCCCCGGTGTTCACGAATCAAACCCGGAATTGCTCCGAATCTACGGAAGGGTGGCCATGACGGGCAGATCAGAGAGATTTGAAACGTATGTGGCGCCCCTGGCAACCTGGTTTTCCGTCTCGGTCTACAGTCCCGAAAAAGAATATTTTGTTGCCGTGTTTGACAACATCACCGATCACAAGCGGGCGGACGATGAACTGAGGAGACACTCCGAAGAAATCAGCGATCTTTATAACCACGCGCCCTGCGGATATCACTCTCTCGATGCGAACGGCACCTATATGCGCATCAATGACACCCAGCTGAACCTGTCGGGCTACAGCAGGGAAGATCTCATTGGGAAGAAGAAATTCAGCGATTTGATGACCCCGGAGAGCCGCGAAACCTTCAAGATAAATTATCCACTCTTCAAGGAGCGGGGCTGGATCAAGGACGTGGAGTATCAGCTGATACGAAAAGACGGCACGATACTTCCTGTGATTCTCAATGCCACGGCAATAAAGGATAGCGAAGGCAACTTTCTTCAAAGCCGGGCAAGCCTCTTTGACAACACGGAGCGTAAACAGGCGGAGGAGGCGCGAAAAGGGCTGGAAGAGCGCCTGCAGCGGGCTGAAAAGATGGAGTCTCTGGGAATGCTTGCGGGGGGTGTTGCCCACGATCTCAATAACGTGCTTGGAATTCTGGTCGGCTATTCGGAGCTGATTGCCGACGAGATCGACGAATCGAGCCCTATACGACCTCATATCCGGTATATCCGGCAGGGAGGGGAACGTGCCGCCGCAATCGTCCAGGATCTGCTGACCCTGGCGAGAAGAGGTGTTCAGGCCAGGGAAGTGGTCAATATTAACGCCATTATTGACGATGCGGTAAAATCACCGGAATTCGAAAAACTTCTGTCATTCCACTCCGGGGTCCGGTTCAAAACCGAACTCGATACTGCCCTGCTGAATATTAAGGGCTCCCCCATTCATCTGAACAAGACGCTGATGAACCTCGTCTCCAATGCAACGGAAGCCATGAAGGCCGGCGGCCTTCTGACGATCAGAACATGCAATGAGTATCTGGACCGGCCGGTTCAGGGGTACGACACCGTCCGGGAAGGGGATTACGTCGTCCTGAGGGTGTCCGACATGGGCGAGGGGATCTCCGCATCGGATATGAAGCGTATTTTCGAGCCGTTCTACACGAAGAAGGTCATGGGAAGAAGTGGGACGGGATTGGGTTTGGCCGTGGTCTGGGGCACGGCAAAGGATCATGACGGGTACATCAATGTCGAGAGCGAGGAAGGAAAAGGAACCACGTTCACATTGTATTTTCCGGTCACGAGAGATGAGATCCCCGGAGAGCGGAGACCATTGTCCGTGACAGAGTATTCGGGAAAGGGTGAATCCATACTGGTCATCGATGACGTGGAAGGGCAGCGGCACCTGGCCGCGCAGATGCTGAAAAAACTGAACTACACGGTGGCCGCGCTTTCCAGCGGCGAAGAAGCGGTTGAATACTTGAAGAAAAGCAGAGCGGATCTCATCGTTCTCGACATGATCATGGATCCGGGCATGGATGGTCTCGATACGTATAAAATAATTCTTGAAATGCACCCGAAACAGAAAGCAATTATCGTGAGCGGTTTTGCCGAAACGGAACGCGTCAGACAAGCCCAGGCGTTGGGTGCGGGCGCTTATGTCAGGAAGCCCTATGCACAGGAGCGACTGGGATTGGCGGTCAGGAAAGAACTCGATAAATCAGCATGAAAATGGCGGCTGCCGCAGTTATAAAGCCTCTTCCTGTTGATCCTCGCTCGCAATTGCATCGGTGGGAGAGGATTCGCAGGCCAGCCAGTGTTCAGGACTTTCCATGACAATATCTGTAAAATAGAGTATCGTTCGGGGGAAAAAGGGGCCATGTAACCGCTAAGGAGGAGAACATGAAGACCTTCAAGATCGCCACGTTTAACGTGAACTCGATCCGCAGCCGTCTTCCCGTCGTCCTTCCCTGGCTGGAGAAAAACCAACCAACGGTTCTCTGTCTCCAGGAGACCAAGACCGAAGATGCCACGTTCCCGGCAAAGGACTTCGAAAGCGCGGGATGGCATGTTGTGTACCGGGGGGGGAAAAGCTACAATGGCGTCGCTTTCGTCTCCTCAGAGACTCCCGATAAGGTGGCCTTCGGTCTCGACGACGGCGGCCCCGCCGACGAAGACCGCCTGATCCGAGCCGTCTTTTCGGGGATCACGATTGTGAACACCTACGTCCCGCAGGGGTTCGAGCGGGAAAGTTCGAAGTTTGCCTACAAGCTTGAGTGGTTCAATCGGCTCAAGAGCTTCTTTGTCAAGCACTACAAACCGGATCAGTCGCTGCTGTGGTGCGGCGATATCAACGTGGCCCGCGAAGAGATCGACGTGCACAACCCCAAGAGACTTCTGGGTCATGTGGACTTCACGCCCGAGGTATGGGAGGCTTTCGACGCTGTGAGCGCCTGGGGGTTTATCGATGTGTTCCGCAAGCATCACCCCGGCGAGCCCAACCAGTATTCCTTTTTCGATTACCGGGTTCCCAAGTCCGTGGAGAGGGGGCTGGGCTGGCGCGTGGATCACATTCTGGCCACGGAGTCGCTGGCGAAGAAGTCCGTTGATTGCTACATTGACCTGGAGCCGAGGATGGCGGAGAAGCCATCTGACCATACACCACTGGTAGCGGAATTTAAAATTTAAATGTCACCTCTTCCGGCGCCAACAGACAGAAGTTCCATTCTGAAAGACGGTCTCCGCGCAGCCTGGCCCATCTGTCTGGGGTACCTCCCCATCGGCTTTGCCTTCGGCGTGCTCGCCCAGAAAGCGGGGCTCTCCCCTGTGGCGATCGGGCTCATGTCTGTGCTCGTCTTCGCGGGTAGCTCCCAGTTCATCGCGGTGGCCATGCTGGGGACAGGCTCGGGGGTCGCGCCCATCCTTGCGACGGCCTTCACCGTCAATCTGCGCCATCTGCTGATGAGCTCTGCTTTATCCGTTTACCTGAAAGGACTCCAGAAACGGTGGCTCTCTCTTTTCGCCTACGGAATCACCGATGAGAGTTTCGCCCTGAACCTGGTGCGATTCCGCGAGGGAAACTGGGACTGGAAGCGGGCTCTCGTGGTGAATCACGTGACCAATGCCGTCTGGGTCGCCAGCACGATCATCGGGGGATTGGGCGGCGCTTTCATCCCGGCTCATGCCTTCGGAATCGATTATGCGCTCATGGCCATGTTCCTGTGCCTTCTTGTCTACCAGCTTCGCGGAAGGCTTTACATCCTGACAGGTCTTATCGCCGGGGGGGCCGCCGTCGTTCTGTCCGTTCTCATCCCCGGCAACAGCTACATTGTCCTTGCCTCGGTGATCGCGGCAACGGCGGGACTCATCATCCGGCGCAGATACCCGCAAGTCGCCCCGAAGAAAGGATCGGGATAGATGATGCCGGCCGATTATATGCTTCTGTGCCTCGGGATGGGGCTTGTCACCTACATTCCTCGCTGGGCACCGCTTTTCGCGCTTTCGCAGCGAACGCTTCCCCGCTGGCTCGAGGATTGGCTCGACCTCATCCCTGCGGCGATCCTGAGCGCACTGATTCTTCCTGCCCTTGTGACCGTCGGGGAACCAAGACAGTTGTCCTTATGGAATAACGATCTGATCGTGGCTGTGCCCGTCTTTCTTTTTGCACTGCGGACTCGATCCCTGGGCGGAACCGTGATCCTCGGAATGGCCCTCTACTGGCTTGCGGGGAAATTTCTCGGATGATCTACTTCAAGCTCTTCCTCACGGCTGTCTTCTGGGGCGGGACCTTTGTTGCGGGGCGCGTGCTTGCCCAGGAGATTGAGCCTTACTCAGGATCCTTTTTGCGGTTTCTCGTGGCCTCGGTGTGCATGATCCCCCTTGTGCGGCATTTCGAAGGGCGACTGCAACCTCTCCGCAAGAGGCAGTTTCTTGCCGTTTTCCTCTCGGGAATCACGGGTGTTTTTCTCTATAATGTCTTTTTCCTGACAGGCCTGCAGACCGTGCCGGCCAGCCGCGCATCGGTCATCGTGGCATCGAACCCGGTCTTCATCTCCCTCTTTGCGGCGTTACTCTTCCGGGAAGAGCGGATGACCCTGACGAAATGGATCGGTATCGCGCTCTCCGTCAGCGGCGCTGTCTTTGTCATCTCAAGAGGAAACCCTCTGGAAATCCTTCAGGGCGGGCTTGGCCGGGGGGAACTGCTCATCTTCGGCTGCGTGTTGAGCTGGGTGTCCTATTCGCTGATCGGCAAAATCGTCATGAAGGACATCCGGCCTGTCTCGGCGGTCACCTACGCCTGTCTCATCGGCGCCGGGGCACTTCTACCGCCGGCCTGTCTCGAAGGCGTGGTGGGAAACCTGGGTCGCTATTCCTTGCCTGCCTGGTTCTCGATCGTCTACCTGGGTTTTTTCGGCACCTGTCTCGGATTCATCTGGTACTATGAGGGAATCAGGGCGATCGGTCCTTCGAAGGCGGGCGTGTTCATCAATTTCGTACCCATCAGCGCCGTCATCATGTCCTTCTTCCTTCTCGGCGAGACCATCGATGCCTCCCTGCTCATCGGGGGCGTCCTTGTATTGAGCGGAATATACCTGACGAACAGACCTGCCAAAGCCCCGTCCAACCTGAACGGATGATCTTTCCCTTAAGTGTTCGTCCATCGCGCCGATTAGTTAAATGGTGATGATCCCAGAAACGGTGGGGGGTGCATGAACTTCTCTTCAGCAAGCAGGCAAACCGCGGACGACGATGATCCCGAAATCCTGAAAGCAAAGGTCTCTGAGGGACTGGAGCGGATATTCGCATCGGGCCTCGATGCCGTACCGATTCGGGGAGATGCGTCATCCATCGATGATGTCCGGCCGGAGGTCAAACTCGCGGTGATGTCCCTGCTGGGCAAGGTCCGCGATTTCGGCGGCGCCCAGCGTCTCTGCCAGTATCTCAACGATCCCGATGCGAGCTACAACCGGATTTCAGACATCATCATGAAGGATCCCGTCCTGTCGGGAAAAATTCTCCGAACGGCCAATTCCGCTTATTTCGGCAGCCGCAACATCAACTCCATCCCGCAGGCGCTGACACTCCTGGGGCAGAACGCCATCAAGGGAATTGTATTTATGAGGAGCCTGTCGAATCTTGTCAGGAAGAAGGGATCCCTGACAGACATGATTGTGGAAATGCTTTGGCAGCACTCCGTTCTGACGTCCATCTGCTCATCCTGCATTGCCGGTGCTTTCAGGGACGTTGACCGTGATGCCCTGTTCACACTTGGCCTGCTCCACGATATCGGCAAGTTCATCAATGCGGACCGGTTCCCGACTCTTGAGGATGTCGGGGACTGTACGATGCCCTATGCAGGCGAATTCACCCTGCAGGACGAGAGCCGTCTTTTCGGCATCAATCACAGTCTCATCGGAAAGCTGGCATTCGAGTCCTGGGGGCTATCTTCCCTGATGGTTGAAACGGTCAGGATGCATCACGACCCGGATTGGCAGGAGAAAGATGAGATGGGCCTCACTGAAGAGCATTCCGCCTATCTGGCGGCGCTTTACCTGTCGAATCAGATCTCCAAGCTGTTCATCACCGAAAACATGCAGAGCATTTTCAAGATCCAGCCGCTCCCGGCATCGTACCACGGACTGGTCGACCGCAGACTGCTTGAAAAAAAGGTGCTGTCGAAATCGCTGTTCCAAGAAGTTGAAAAAGCAAAAATTCTCGCAGAGATCTGAAGAACACGGCGAAACAATATCGCCATTGCAAGGAGCAAACGACGCATCAATCCCGCGATTCACGGCGTTGTGTTGAATAAATTGGGATCAGGTCTTGCATCATCCGCTTCCACCTTGAAAAGGAGAGCGACGACCGCATCTTTCTTCTCACAGGCCCGCCAGGAACTTCGGCGGCAGTTTCGGATTTCCAGGGAAACCAAAGCCGGGAAGCACGATGACCGACGATGTACCGTGGGCAATGAGCTTTCCGTCGCCGCTGAAGACTTCCGTCTCGCCGAGCCCCAGTGTACGGCCCAGGCGTATTCTCTTTCCCCGGGCCGAGAGCATCCCATCGGCAACGGGCGCCAGGTAGTTGACCTTGAGATCCACCGTTGTGATCCCCGCCGACTCGTCAAGCTCACCGAAGAAGCACCAGAAGATGGCCGTGTCGACAAGCGAAGCGATGACGCCGCCATGAACGTTGCCGAATATCTGCTGATGGGCTTCCCGCGCCCGGATCTCCACCAGGGCCTCGCCGATACCGAGATCGGCGATCACCATGCCGAGATGCCTGAAATAGGGGCTGTCGTTCGCCATGGCCGTGACCGCCTTCACATAATCCGGATTGAGCTTTTTCATAGTTCCTCTACTGACTTTGAAGGTCTTTTTCCACATCCCGCTACTTGCAGTTCTCCCCGTTGAACTGGCACAGCTTTTCCTTTCTCTTCTCCCGCAGCCGCGCTTCCCGCCGGGACTGCGCCTCCCGGTTGCGCCGTTCTTCATCGGGCGTCTCCAGGACGAGAGGCGGAACGGCAAAGGGCCTGCCGGTTTTATCCAGGGCCACAAAGGTCATGTAGGCCGAGACGGTGTGGCGGGTCTCCCCGGTGAATAGATTCTGCGACTCGACGCGCACGCCAATCTCCATGGAGCTTTTCCCCGCGTAGTTGAGGCTCGCCCTCAGGGTGACCAGGTCGCCGACGAAGACGGGATTGTGAAAATCGAGACGGTCGATGGAGGCCGTTACGCAGTTTGCTCTCGAATGTTTGATTGCGGCTGCCCCTGCGGCCGTATCGATCAGTTTCATGATGACGCCACCGTGAACGTTTCCGGCGGGATTGGCATCCTGGGGATTCATGACCTGGGCTGTCAGGACGCTGCTTTCTCGAACTCTCTTTCCCTGCATGGTTGTCTCCCTTGAGGTGTTTCGCTGCCGGACCCTCGGAGGGCCCAGCGGCAATCTTTTTCAGAGCAACGAGCGACTGCCCGCATAATGCTTGCTGTAGTAGCTGCTGTCGAGCGAATCGATGCCGATCTTTTTCCCACGGCCGGGCACATGGATGAAGCGCCCGCTGCCGATGTAGATCCCCACATGGGAAACTTTGCCCGAATTGTCCGTGTGGAAAAATACGAGATCGCCCTTTTCGAGATCGCCCTTGCCGACAGGAACGCCCATCTCGGACTGCTCCCGGGATGATCGATACAGCATCAGGCCGTTATACTGATAGACGGCCATGGTGAACCCGCTGCAGTCGAAGCCCTCGCTCGCCGATGAGCCGCCCCAGAGATAGGGAACGCCGAGGAAGCTTCTCGCCGTTCTTGTGATCTCCTCCCTCACGTACTGATCGCCTTCTGTTTCCCCGCGGGCGATCGCAAAGTCCCGGGGATTCACGATCAGGTATTCTTCAATGATGCCTTCGTCAACGAGCCGTCCTGCACGCCGTTTCGCATCCTCGGCCGTTTTGAAGTTACCGAAGCGAACCTTGTAGAGACCTGTTTTATAAACGAAGTAATAGGCGTCGAGGCCATCTCGTTTCAACTTGTCAGTGAGCTTCGCGGCATTCTCGACCTTCGAGAATGCCCCGGCCTGGATGGTAAACCCCATCTTCGCCGGCATGGGCCCCTTGTCCGCCGGATGAATCCTCTCGGGCGGAGCTTCACGCCGGGTACAACCGACAACGATCAGAAGGATGAGCGGGAAGAGAAAAAGTAGGTTTCGGTTCAACGACATTCTCCGCATGAATCCTCTAGAAGCAGTGTCATTCTCGCGGAAGCGGGAATCCATGTAACAACTGGATTCCGGAACGAGTCCGGAATTACAATTTCTTGAAATCCTCTCTGCCCTCGACCCCTTATTTGAGCTTGGCGATGACGAACGGGAAATGCAGTTCACAGGGCACCCCCATCCTCAGCCAGGCATTGCGCTCATCGAGCACCCTGTTCATCAGATCCCGGATCGTGATCGTTTTACCCTCTCCTGCGGGCACCTCGACGGAAACGCTTAACTCCTCGATGACGGGCGGAGGATCCTCTCCGATCTCTGCCCGGTAGAAGTTACGCACCTCCTCCTCTGAGTCGGCAGCGATGACATGATCACCGATTCTGAAGACCTGCATATCGCGAATTCCCCCTCACCCC
The DNA here is from genome assembly GCA_964628025.1 of uncultured Syntrophaceae bacterium. Classification (GTDB taxonomy): domain Bacteria; phylum Desulfobacterota; class Syntrophia; order Syntrophales; family UBA2192; genus UBA2192. The sequence continues at coordinate 36,692 of CAZVLL010000010.1, read as the reverse complement.
ATTCCTCTCCCTCGGTGGGGAGACGGAAATCAGAATGATGTGTATCTCAGTATTATACTCCTCGTCAAGACTACCGTAAGGCAGGCTGTCTTGACAGTCCGGTGTCGATCCCCTATAGTGCGGAAGAATGCTCGCAAGTCCGGGAAAGTACACGAACAGAGGATACAACATCATGATCGATTTCCGCACCATCCGCCCGCCGGTGAAAAACCCCCGCGGGTTCCTGGCGTTCATCGTCCTGGCTGGTCTCTTCTTCGTCTTCTGGAGAACGACCGGACTGGTCACGGACTGGCTCTGGTTCCAGGAGGTGGGCTACGAGAGTGTCTTCACCACCAGCCTGTTTGCACAGATGAAGGCCGCGGCCTTCTTCGGCATTCCCTATTTCCTTTTCTTCTTCGTGAACCTTTTTCTTGCAAACCGCCTGGCGCCGAAATTCCAGATCGTTGACGGCAGCGACACCATCGATGTAAGCCCCCAGGGTCCCGGAAAGCGACCCTTCGATTTCCTGATCGGGGTGGTCTCTCTCTTGCTCGGGGCGCTGGCGGCACTGGCAGGCGCCAACCAGTGGGAGAATCTGCTGCTGTATTTCAACGGCGTTCCCTTCGGCACAGCCGATCCTATCTTCGGGAAGGACATCGGATTCTACGTCTTCCAGCTGCCTCTTCTGAACCACATCTTCGGCTGGTTCTTGAGCCTGAACCTGTTCACCCTGATTGCCACGACCGTGGTTTATGTCATTCGAAAGGCCGTGGTGGTCCGACCGCCGCAATTCTTCAGCCTCGCCCCCGCGGCAAAGAAGCACCTGCTGATCCTAGCATCGCTCTTTTTCTTCTGGGGCGTCTTCGGGTCCTGGCTGTCGCTCAATGAGATCCTCTTCACGAAACGTGGTGTCGTCTTCGGCCCCGGTTACACCGATGTGACGACGCAGCTCTGGATTTTGAAAACACTCATGGTCGTTTCCTTCCTGAGCGGGGCTGCAATCGTTGCGTATGCCTTCCTCGGAAAAGTGCTAATCCCCATCGTGGCGGTCGGTGTCTTTGCGGCCGTCATTGTTCTCGGGCGCGGAATCTATCCGGCCGTCATCCAGAAATTCCGGGTCATTCCCAATGAAATCGTCTTCGAGCGGCCCTATCTCGAGTGGAACATCAAGTATACGCGCATGGCCTACCAGCTCGACAGCATCGAGGAGCGGGATTTCCCCGCCGAGGAAAACCTGACCCGCGAAGACCTGCGGAAAAACGATCTCACCATCAAAAACGTCCGCCTCTGGAATGACGCGCCGCTGCTGCAGACCTACGGACAGCTGCAGGAGATTCGGACGTACTACAAGTTCACCGACGTGGACAACGACCGCTACATGGTCAATGGGGAATTGCGCCAGGTGATGATATCGCCACGGGAGATGTCGTATCAGGCCCTGCCGTCGCGGACCTGGGTGAACGAACACCTTACCTATACCCACGGTTACGGCATTGTCATGGGTCCCGTGAACCGGGTCACCTCGGAGGGGCTTCCCGAGTTTTTCATCAAGGACATCCCTCCGGCATCGTCGACGAACGTAAAGGTCACCCGGCCCGAGATCTACTACGGCGAGACGTCGAACGAGTATGTCTTCGTCCGGACAAAAGCGCCGGAATTCGACTATCCCGTGGGCGACAAGAACGTCTATTCCCAGTATGAGGGAAAGGGCGGTGTGCCCCTGTCGTTCTTCCGGAAGCTGCTCTTTGCCTCCCGTTTCGGTTCCTTTACCGTCCTGCTGGCCAATGAGATCGCCGATGGCAGCCGCATCATGTACCACCGCAAGGTGCGGGAGCGCGTCGCCAAGATCGTTCCGTTTGCCCGCCTCGAAGGTGACCCCTACCTCGTCGTCTCCCCCGAAGGCAGGCTCATCTGGTTCGTCGACGGTTACACCCTGACAGACCGCTTTCCCTACTCGGAGCCCATGCCTGGCGCGGGGAATTATCTGCGCAATTCCTTCAAGGCCCTCGTCGATGCCTATGACGGCACCGTTGAGCTCTATGTGAGCGACGCAACGGATCCCATCCTTCAAACCTATGCCCGGATTTTCCCGGGTGTCTTCAAACCCATGGAAGAGATGCCCGAGGGGCTTCAGAAGCACATCCGCTACCCCGGCGGAATGCTCGGCGTCCAGGCTCACATGTACCGGGCCTACCACATGCAGGACCCCCAGGTCTTCTACAACAAGGAGGATTTCTGGTCCGTCCCCGGGAAGCCCACGCGCAGCGGTGAACAGGAGATGGAGCCCTACTACACGATCATGAAGCTCCCCGGAGAGAAGAAAGAGGAGTTCATCATGCTCGTCCCCTTCACGCCCAGCAAGAAGGACAACATGGCCGCCTGGATGGCCGCCCGCTGCGACCCTCCGAACTACGGGAAGTTGATCATCTATCAGTTCCCGAAACAGAAACTGATCTACGGGCCCCGCCAGATCGAGGCCCGCATCGATCAGGACACGGAGATCTCCAAGCAGCTTTCTCTCTGGAACCAGCGGGGCTCCCAGGTGATCCGGGGAAGCCTGCTTGCCATCCCCATCGAAAAATCGATCCTCTACGTTCAGGCCCTCTATCTCGCAGCGGAGAAGGGCCAGATGCCGGAGCTCAAGCGGGTTATCGTGGCTTTTGGTAATTCGATTGCCATGGAGGAGACGCTGGAGCAGTCCCTGCAGCGCATCTTCGGCGGTGAGCTCATCCGTGACCGTGGGGCAAGGCCCGCCTCGGCGGCAGCACCGGCGGCAAAAGAGAGTTCGGACCGTGAGATGGCCCTGGAAGCCCTCGGCCACTACCGAAGAGCCCAAGAATACATGAAGCAGGGAAACTGGGCCGCCTACGGCGAGGAGCTGCGGAAGCTGGACGAAGCTTTAAGATCTGTCGAACGGAAAAAGTAAACAAACAGGGAGGGGCGCTGTACTGGCAGCGCCCCTCCCTGTTTCCGGTCTCTCAACCGGGACCCTCAGAAGGTTCAGATCTCCACACCATCTTTGCGGCTTCCCCGGTAAAGCTCATACTCCAGGAGACGGCATTCGATAGGACCGTTATAAAAGGGCATTCTCCGCCGGGTCCGAAGTCCCACTTTCTTGGCCAGCTCAAGATTCCCCGTGAAGATGTAGCCCCGGTAGCCCATACACCGGCTCTTGAAAAAGTCCCCTATCGCCCTGTACGTTTCTCCCAGGCTTCCTACATCCCCCATCCGCTCGCCATATTCGGGATTCAGGACCACGATTCCTTCTCCTTCGGGCACATCGGTCTTCCGGAAATCACAGGCTTGAAACTCAATGAGATGTTCCACCTCCGCGGTTCTCGCATTCTGTATTGCGGCGTCGACGGCTTCGGGCCGGATGTCCGTGGCGATGATGCGCCCATCGCTCTTCCTGAGGGAGGTCTTTTTGATCTCTTCCCGATATCTCTCAAAAACAGACCGGTCAAACCCCATCAGGTGCATAAAGCCGAAATTGTGCCTGAGGATCCCCGGCGCCCTCCCCTGGGCGAGAAGAGCCCCCTCGATGGCGAGCGTACCGCTCCCGCACATGGGGTTGACCAGGTTTCCTTTCCCGTCCCATCGCGTTGCCAGGATGAGGGCAGCGGCCAGGGTCTCCTGCATGGGGGCCTCGAGAGGAATCTTCCGGTATCCCCTGCGCGAGAGGGACTCCCCGGAGGTGTCAAGCCAGACATCGCAGCGGTCTTCCTCCCAGTGGAGATGAACCACGGCTCCCTGACGCCCCGGACCCGAATCAGGTCGCCGGCCCTGCCGGTCTCGGATTCGGTCCACGATGGCATCCTTCGTTTTCACGTTGGCAAACCGGGTGTCGTTGACGGTGGCAGTGTCGACACTCGAAGTGACGGACAGGAACCCGTCGGCTGCGATGATCTTTTCCCAGGGCAGTTTCACAAGGTGCCGGTAAAGATCCTGAGCCTGCGCGGCGGGAAACGCGTCAAAGAGATAGAGGATGCGCTGAGCCGTCCGCAGGGAGAGATTCAGCCGCAGGGTGTCCGTGAGGGTTCCCTCCGTCTCAACAGCCGTCTCCAGGGTGGAGAGCACCGGGAACCGGAGCCCCCTCAGTTCATCGGCCAGGATGTCGGAAACTCCCCTGGCACAGGCGATGCGAATTTTCCTTTTCTCATTCCACAGTGACATCGGCAATCCCTTCATCGGTAATAGCAATGCCAGCAGTTAATCACAGGTTCGGCGGGCTGTAAAGTCATGGCCGTACCCTAAATATTTCTTGCGAAACGAAATCCTTGTGATAAAAAAACAACGTTTCATCGACAGAATAAGAGGATACAGCCATGATCGACCTGGAACATCTCAACAGTATCCGCCTCTCACCGAGCCCCCTGGGGCAGAGAATCATGGCGCGGTATGTTCTGGGACCGAATTATCGCTTCCTTCAAAACGTGGACATCCGTGTTGAAAACATGGAAATGATCCCCCGGGACGAAACGGTCATCTACGCCATGAACCACACGGATCGTTATAACTACTGGCCCTTTCAGTATCATCTCTGGCGGTTGCACTATCCGTTCACGACGGTCTGGGCAAAAGGAAAATACTATCGGAACAATGTCGTCGGGAAGTTCCTCGACTCGTGCAATGTCATCCCCGTGCCTTCTATGGGATATCTGGTGGAGGAATACTACCGAAAGCATTTCGGGAAAAAGATCGGGAAGGAAGAATACCGGGTCATCAAGGACTGGGTCGACGGAAAGCTCAGTGAATCGGTCTCCCTGTCAAGAATCAAGGCCGAGACAACAACCCTCTTTCAGAAAAATTTCATCGAGCACCTCAAAGAATATCACCAGACTCTGATGGAGAAAGTGGCCGAACTGAGCACGAGAGCGCTCACGGAGTGGGGATTGAGCCTGCTCGTATTCCCAGAAGGAACCCGATCGCTGACGCTCGGCAAAGGAAGGACCGGGCTTGCCCAGATTGCCCTTTATTCGGAAAAGAAAATTGTCCCCGTTGGCTGCAACAACTCCGACACGGTCTACCGGGGTCATCTGCCCTTTGCGCAAAGCGGCGTCATCACCTACCGGATCGGTGAGCCTTTCTCCGTAAACGACAGGCTGAAGGAATATCGCATCTCGGAGCCCTTCAAGCTGTTCTCCCGCGAATCCCAGCAGAAATATCGGGCCCAGTTCGATGGAGTCACCGGGATCGTCATGGACAGCATCAACGAACTGCTCGACGAGAGGCACCGCCGTCTTTAAGGCTGGTGAAAAAGACCCATCTGCTGCGTTGCCCTCGTCCTTCGTCATTCAACGTACGGACAAAAAGTACGCCTTGCTCCTCGGAATGTCGGTTGACTTGCATTTGACCCTTTTTGACCAGCCTTCAGATCAACCCGTCCCGGCTTTTCTCTTCTTCCCGAGCCTGACGGCGCAGAGATCCCCGCACATCGTGCAGCCTTCATCCTGGGCGCTTTTGCTTTTCTCGAGCCAGGCCCTCGAGCGAGCGGGGTCGATGGAGGCCAGGATTTGGCCCTCCCAGTCGAGTTCCTTTCGGCACCGGGCCATGCGGTGGTCTCGCTCGATCGCCCCGGGAATCCCCTTGGCGATGTCGGCAATGTGGGCGGCGATCTTCGAGGCAATGACACCCTCCCGCACATCGTCGATCGTGGGAAGTCTCAGGTGCTCCGACGGGGTCACGTAACAGAGATAGTCGGCTCCGGCCCAGCCGGCAAGGGCACCGCCGATGGCCGCCGTGATGTGGTCGTATCCCGGGGCGATGTCCGTGGGCAGAGGTCCCAGGACGTAGAAGGGCGCCCCGTTGCAGAGGCTCTTTTCCAGAAGGACGTTGGCCTGGATGTCACGGATCGGCACGTGGCCCGGGCCCTCGATCATGACTTGGACGCCCCGCTCCCTTGCCCGACAGGTCAGCTCTCCAAGGAGGATGAGCTCCTGGACTTGGCCCCGGTCCGTGGCGTCGGCCAGGCAACCGGGCCGCAGGCCATCGCCCAGACTCAGCACCATGTCGTACCTCTTCGCAATGTCCAAAAGCCTTTCGTACTGCTCGTAGAGAGGATTTTCCTTGTCGTTGTAGTCCATCCAGTGGGCCAGGATGGATCCACCCCGGCTCACGATGCCGAGCACCCGCCCCTGGGCCTCGAGTCTTCTTACGCTTTCCCTTGTCACGCCGCAGTGGACGGTCAGGAAGTCGACGCCGTCCTCGCCGTTTTCCTCGATGGCCCGGAAGAGATCATCCGCCGACATCTCCACGATGGCCTTCCCGGCATTCACGGCCGCCACGGCGGCCTGGTAAATGGGGACGGTGCCTATGGCAACCGTCGATGCCCCGATGATGGCGCGCCGGATCGCCCCGAGATCTCCGCCCGTGGAGAGGTCCATGATCGTGTCGGTGCCCACTGCGATAGAAACACGGACCTTCTCCAACTCGTGGGCCAAATCGGCGCGGTCCTTCGAGGTTCCAACATTGGCATTGACCTTCGTCCGCAGTCCCTTCCCGATCGCCATGGCCGCAATTGACGTGTGCCTGTTGTTGCGGACGACGACGATGGTCCCGTCCTCGACACCCTTCCGGATGTACTCGGGTTCGACGTCTTCCTGTTTCGCACAGAAAGCCATTTCCTCGGATATTTTTCCTTTTCGTGCCATTTCAAGCTGTGTCATCACTTTATCTCCTTCGCGACCGCGTCTTGTGCAGTGTCCTCACCGCCTCCATCGCCCTGTCGGAAACACCCGCCTTGCCGGAATATGGGAGCGAAGTGGTTTGTTGGCCCATGCCCGCCACCGATGGCGAGACCGAAACGGATTGCCTCGGTTACATAGGCTTTCGCCTGTGTTGCCGCTTCGAGAACCGAGTTTCCCCGGGCAAGCCCCGTGGCGATGGCCGAGGCAAAGGTGCAGCCCGTGCCGTGGGTGTGCATCGTCGCGATCCGGGGGGACGAGAGTGTGTGGAATTTCTTACCATCATAGAGCAGATCGACAGCATCGCCCTCCAGGTGGCCTCCCTTGATGATCACGTTTCGGGCCCCTCTTTTGTGAATGGCCGCGGCAGCCTTTTTCATGGACTCCAGGGATGTGATCTTCATCCCCGTCAGGACCTCCGCCTCGGGGATATTCGGCGTGATGACCATGGCCAGGGGAATCAGATCGTTGATCAGCGCCCCCCGGGCCTCCTCACGCAGAAGCGGGCTGCCGCCTTTCGCCACCATGACCGGGTCGACAACCAGCTTCTGAATCCTGTACTGGCGGATCTTCTTTGCCACGGACCGGATGATCTCCGAGGAGGAAAGCATGCCCGTCTTGGCCGCATCGACGCCGATGTCGGTAGCCACGGAATCGAACTGTTTTTCGATGAACTCGACAGGAATATCGTAGACTCCCTGGACACCAAGCGTATTCTGTGCCGTGAGTGCCGTGATGACGCTCATCCCGAAGCCCCCCAGGGCCGTGATGGTTTTCAGGTCAGCCTGGATCCCGGCCCCGCCACCTGAATCGGATCCCGCGATCGTTAATATTTTCATCACATCCATTTCATCCTCCCCGGCAACCACCGAAAACAAAAAAGCACACCCGTACTGGATGTGCCATTGCTTGTCCTGATCGTTTCCGCCACTCCCTACGCTGGCATTACCCAGGTCAGGTTCGAAGGGTATACTCTCAGCCTGTACGGCACCCCCAGGATCCACTATTCTGTTGTGGTTCACACCCTACTCCATGGGTACGTCGGGATCAAGCAAATTTTTGGCGCGGCCCCGGAAAATCGCTTGAATTCCCCCGCCTTCATGGTTAAGAATTTTTGATGAGCAATAAATGATACGGAGTCCGCTTCTTGATCCGCACTGCGCCGTTTGCATTCCTGATTTGTCTGGCCGAGGCCCTCTCCATGACGGGAACGATGTATTTCCCGGCTCTTCTGCCGTCCTTTCAGGCCGAGTGGAGTCTGACAAATACGGCGGCGGGCTGGATCAACGGTGTCTTCTTTGCCGGATACGCCATTACATCGCCGCTTCTCGTGGGCCTCACCGACCGGGTCGACGCCCGGCGAATCTACCTGCCTTCAGCCTTCCTGGCAGCACTCTCCATGATCCTTTTTGGCTGGTTTGCCGAAGGGATATGGACGGCTGCGATCTTTCGCCTCCTGGCCGGTATCGGCCTGGCCGGAACCTACATGCCGGGGCTTAAGGCCCTGAGCGACAATGTCACAGGGCCAAGGCAGAGCCGCTACATCGTCTTTTATACGGCATCCTACGGTGTAGGGACGGCGCTTTCCGTCTACTTTGCAGGGCTCCTGGAATCCCTCATCGGCTGGCGCTGGGGGGTGGAACTTCTCGCCTTTGGACCGCTGGGCGCCATGCTCATCTTCGCTGCCGTCGTCCCGCCGCGAAAGCCCCTGGGGGCCGAAGCCGGTTTGCGGTTCGAGAAAAATGACCTCAAGATTGTCCTGGGAAACCGGCCCGCCGTGGGCTACATCCTGGGGTACGGCGCGCACTGCTGGGAGCTCTTCGGCTATCGTTCCTGGCTCGTGGCTTTTCTGGTTTTCAGCCTGAGCCTCCAGCCCGGGTTCCATTCTCCACTTTCCCCGCAGAACGTGGCCATGCTGATCCTGCTCATTGGCGTTCCCGCCAGCATCCTCGGCAACGAGGGCGCCATGCAGTGGGGACGTCGCAGGGCTCTCACGATTTACATGATCGGATCGGGGATCCTCGGCTGTGTCATCGGGTTTTCCGCCGGGCTCAACTTTTACCTGGTCGTCGGACTCTGCCTTCTCTACGGCATGACAAACCTCTTCGACAGCGGGGCCCTCACGGCCGGCCTCGTTGCCGAATCCCCGGAGCGGCAGCGGGGCCTGACGCTGGCCGTCTACTCGTTCACGGGCTTTGGGATGGCCTTCCTGGCACCACTTGTCTTCGGGGCCATTCTTGATGTCGCCGGTCGGGGGGTTACGGCGTGGGGCCTCGCCTTTGCGGCCCTGGGGATTGTCTGCATGTCGGGCGCCCTCTGGCTGAGGTATTTCCGGGCACGGTGAACCAACGCCCTGGGGGGCTCTGCCATCGCCCCGTTGACAGCTTCCATAGACCCCCCTATACTTGAATGCAAACGTCCAGGAAAGGAAACCCGTGGTCATGCAGCAATTTCGAGACGATCTTTACTTGATCGACCTCGATCAGGCCCTCGAAGGTTTCCGCAAGTTCATCAGCGCATGGCTGTACCGGGTAAACGGAGTGACGCTTCTTGTCGATCCGGGACCGGCCTCCACCATCCCCTACCTCGTGGAGCGATTGGAGGAACTGGGCATCCGCACCATTGACCATGTTCTTCTCACCCACATCCACCTGGATCACGCCGGCGGGGCTGGACAGCTTCTGCAACACTTTCCTGAGGCACAGGTCATCTGCCATCCCAAGGGGATTCCTCACATGGCGGCTCCGCAGAAGCTGTGGGAAGAATCGAAAAAAGTCCTGGGGGAAGTCGCCGAGGCCTATGGCCAGATGGTGCCGGTGCCCGGGTCGCGCATCTCTTTCGCAAGCACGATCGATGTAGGGGGCTTATCAGCCGATGTCATCGAAACACCCGGCCACGCACCGCACCATCTTTCCTGCCGGATAGGGGATATTCTTTTCGCCGGCGAAGTGGGCGGCGTCTATGTCCCTCTGGAAAACGGATTCCATTGCCGCCCCGCAACACCCCCGCCCTTCCAGCAGGTCATCTTCCGGGATTCCATCACGAAGCTGGCCGCCTTCGATGTTTCGCTCGTCTGTCTCGGTCACCACGGCTGCAGGCAGGATACGGCAGACGTGTTCGAACGAGCGCGGCGGCAGATCGAATTCTGGGTGGACACGGTGGGAAGGCACATGAACGCGGGCAGTGCACCCTTCGGGGAGGCCGTCCTGGCCGATCTCATCGCAAACGACCCAGACATGGCGGGCTTCGCCTCGCTTCCGAAAGACATCAAGGCCCGCGAGAGATACTTCTGCTTCAACAGCATCCGGGGAATCCGGGGCTACCTGGCGAAGAAGTGAAAAGCAAACGCCGGAGCAGGATTTTGCAAGCGAAGTTGGGTCAAAAAGTGTCCATACGCGGTAAAATTCTGATTCGGCGTTTGCTTCATTTATTACGGGATGCCGAATACGGCCTTGGCGTTGGCCGTCGTCACAGCCGCCACTTCATCAAAATCCTTCCCTTTGATCTCGGCGATCTTTCGAGCCGTGTGGACCACGTAGGCGGGTTCATTGCGCTTGCCGCGAAACGGGTTCGGGGTGAGATAGGGGCAGTCGGTCTCCACGAGAAGCGATTCCAGGGGGAGGTCTCTCACGATCGAGCGCAGCTTCTCGTTTTTTTCGAAGGTCACCGTCCCGGGGATGGAGATGCAGAAACCCAGATCGATGCACTGCTTTGCCATCAGGTAGTCGCCGGAAAAGCAGTGGATGACGCCCCTCCTGCTCCCCTTCCAGTTTTTCAGCAGATTCATCGTCTCCCGGTGGGCGTCCCGGTCGTGGATGACGACAGGCAGACCCAGATCTCCGGCCAGATCCAGCTGTTCACGAAACCGGTGGATCTGGACTCCCCGGGGAGAGAGGTTCCGGAAGAAATCGAGGCCGATCTCGCCGTAGGCGACGACCCTCTCGTTCTTCGCCATCTGCTTGAGCGAGTCGTAGGTCCCGTCGTCGATGTCCTTCACTTCGTGCGGGTGGATACCGATAACAGCGTAGACGCCGTCGTAGCGGCGGGTGATCTCAAGGGCCTTCCGGCAGTCCTCCACGGTGGTTCCCACCGTGACAATGATCTCCACGCCGGCCTCTTTCGCCCTCCTCATTACCCCGTCTCGATCCCGGTCGAAGGGCGACATCTCCAGGTGGGCATGCGAGTCAATGACTGTGTTCATTCTCTTCAGCTTTTCGCTGTTCTCTTCCTGTCCAGGTCCGCGGGAATTTCCTCGGTCTGGCTTGCAAGATCAGGAAGCGTTGAGAGATACTTGGCAAGGAATTTTTCTGTCATCTCCCCCTTTCTCAGCTTGAGATCGATAATCCTCTTGTCTGCGCTGTCCATGTTGAATGCCTCCTGTTTCTTCATTCCGATCCTCCTTCTGAGTTCGCAGCGAACCCGTCAGTTTTACGGGAATGATTAGGGTTGTTGGTTCAATTCCGCAGCCTCGGGTCAAGCGAGTCCCGGATCCCTTCGCCCAGCATGTTGTACCCCAAAACCGTGACCAGGATGGCCAGCCCCGGGTACAGGGAAAGCCACCAGGCGATGTCGATGTTGTCCTTGCCCGCCGTGAGGATGTTGCCCCAGCTCGGGGTGGGGGGCTGAACGCCGATCCCGAGGAAGCTCAGGGCCGATTCCGTGAGAATCGCTCCGGCCACCCCGAGCGTCGCCGCCACCAGCACCGAGGCCATGCAGTTGGGGAGGACATGGATGAAAATAATTCGCAGATCGCCGGCCCCGATGACGCGGGCGGCCTGAACGAAATCCCGCTCCTTGAGCGATATGAAATCGGCGCGCACCAGGCGCGTGATTCCCATCCAGCCCGTGGCCCCGATGATGATCATGATATTCCAGATTGAGGGCTCCAGAAAGGCAATGACCGCAAGGATGAGGAAAAAAGTGGGAAAGCAGAGCATGATGTCGACGAAGCGCATGATGACGGCATCCACTCCGCGTCCGTAATAGCCGGCCACGGCACCCAGGACGGTACCGATGAGGATCGCAATCCCCGTGGAGACAAACCCCACTTTGAGTGAGATCTGCGCCCCCCAGATCATCCGCGACATCACGTCACGCCCGAGTTGGTCCGTGCCGAACCAGTGATTTGCCGAGGGACCCTGCAGAATATTTTTGAGATCGATCGCTGTCGGGTCGAATGGGGAAATCCAGGGCGCCAGCAGCGACACCACAAACAGGAAGACGACGATGACACATCCTGCCACAGCCAGTCGATTTCGTGAAAACCGGTGCCAGAAATCCGTCTTCATCGTTCGATTCGTCCCTCTGCCTTTTTTCTCATTGCCGTCCTTCAGGATATCCGGATCCGGGGATCGGCCAACGCATAAAACACATCAGCCAGCAGGTTGCCGAGCAGAGTAAGCACGGCTCCGATGACCAGGATGCCCATCACCACGGGGTAATCACGGGCCATCACGGCCATGTAGAAAAGCTGCCCCATTCCGGGGATGCTGAAGATGGTCTCGAAAATAACGCTTCCCCCGATGAGGCCGGGGACCGAGAGGCCCAGAAGCGTGATGACAGGCAGCAGCGCGTTCCGCAGGGCGTGCTTGTAGATGACCGTCCGCTCCGCAAGTCCCTTGGCGCGGGCCGTCGTAATGTAGTCCTGCCGGATGACCTCGAGCATGTTGGAACGCATGTAACGCGAAAGCCCTGCGAGCCCGCCGAAAGCCGCTATCGAAACGGGCAGGATCAGGTGCGTCAGGAAATCCCAGAACGCCTCAGCAGGGGGCAGATATTCATAATTCAGGGACCGGATGCCCGAGATGGGCAGCCAGTCCAGCTGGACGCCAAAGAAGATCATCAGCAGCAGAGCCAGCCAGAAGGTCGGGATGGCGAATCCCACGAAGACGACAACGCTCATAACCCGGTCGAACGCAGATCCCTGCCGCACCGCCGACAGAACCCCGATGGGAATTGCAACGAGAAAGATCAACCCCATGGAGAGTACGTTCAGGAAAACGGTAATCGGAATCCTCTCGAGAATCTTGGCCGACACGGGCCTCCCGTCGGGCGAGAAGGACACACCCATGTCGAGGACAAGGAGCCTCCCGAGCCACTTTCCGTATTGGACATACAACGGTTTGTCGAGGTCGTACATGGCGCGCAGGCGTTCCTTCATCTCGGCCGTGATGCGAGGGTTCATTTCCGTCTGGAGATCCGTCGGGGAACCCGGCGCCAGATGCATGACGGAAAAGCAGATCACCGTAATCCCGAAAAAGAGGGGAACCATGAAAACGAAGCGCCTGGCCATATAACGGAGCATGTCACGACCTCCCGGGGACAGGCGGTTTGGTTTGCAGCATTTCGAATCTCTCGTGAATGCCCATCGCAGTGATGTTGGCGAGGGTTTTCGAGAGGTTTTTTTCCGAATGGGCCTCGACGGTCAGGATGGGAAGCAGTTCTCTCTCCTCCAGAATGGAAAAAAGCCTCGCGAAGGGGAACGTCCCTTCTCCCGCGGGCAGGTGCTCGTCGAGTGCTCCCTGGTTGTCATGGAGGTGGATCTCGATCAACCGGGACCCCAGCCTGTCCATCCAGACCTCGAGATCGCATCCGGAAAAGACGTTGAAGTGCCCTGTGTCGAAGCAGAAACCAACCTGATCGCGGGGAAGCGCGTCGAGAAGCAGCCCTATGTACCCGGGGTCTGCCTCATAGACATTCTCAAGGGCGATCCGGGTGTCGATTCCCTGCGCCAGCGGAAGCAGTTGCTTCCAGGTATCGATGCTGTTCTCCAGCCATTTGCGGCCGGAGGACACATAGTATTTCTCGTCATGGGAGGGGTGAAGGACGATGGATCGGGGACGGAAAAAGGAGGCGATCTCGAAGGTCCGCCTGAACCGCTCGACACTCACCCGGCGGATTTTCGGGTCGATGGCCCCCGGCCTGAGGTCCATGAAAGGACCGTGGAAGGTAATGGAGCGCCCCGCCTCGCGAAGGGCGCCTCCCGCAGCCGCAAAGTCCTTATCCGTAAAGCGGTCGAGAATGGCGCAGTTGAAAGCGATTTCCGGGTTGATCCCTTCCTCGAGGACTTTCTCGATGTGTTTCTGGATCAATTGGTCAAAGGGGATATGGACCTGAAGATATTTCAGGATGTCCTGCATTATGATCATCCAGAAGACAAGCAATTAGAGAAAATTACCACATCGCAGGCGGGGAGGCAACGGGCAATTTGAAATTGACAGGAAGACCGGAACTTGTTAAAAAAACGAAAGGTTAGAAAATATCGGAAACCCACACACGGAAAAGGAGGCTTATTGATTAAGAAGGACTTGTCCACACGGCAGAAGACTCTCCTTGCCATCAATGCGGCTCTGGAGAAAAAAGCAAAAAACATCGTGATCCTGAACATCAAGAATATTACATCTTTTGCTGACTACACCATCGTCTGTAGCGGCACGTCGGACCGGCAGGTCCAGAGCATCGCCTCTTTCATCGAAGAAAACATGAAAAAGGCAGGGACTCTTCCGCTCGGCATCGAAGGCGAAAAGGGCGGCCGATGGGTTCTCATGGACTATGCGGATGTTGTTGTCCATGTCTTCTATGAACCGGTACGCGAGTTCTACGATATTGAACGATTGTGGTCCGATGCCCCGAAAATGGAAGTTGCCGAAGACACCGTTGAGGTGAAATCCCTTCCCCGAGAGAGATGATGTGACGGCAGTGTTTACGGCCCTTGCGGAGTTGCTCTTCCCGTCGCTGTGCCTCTCCTGCGGCAGGGTTCTGCATGGCCGAAAGGGGCGGCCCTTCTGCCCCGGCTGTTATTCCGGCTTTCGTTTTATCATCCCGCCTCTTTGTCCGTCCTGCGGCATTCCCTATCCCGTCGAAGAGGGCCCGGATCACGTCTGCGGAGAGTGCCTCTCAAAGAAGCGACCGCTGGATGTCGTTCGATCACTCGGAATCTACGAATCGGTCCTTCATGAACTCATCCATGCATTCAAGTACGGGGGGAATCTTATCGTGGGCGAGCATCTCGGGCGCCTGATGGCAGATCGCGATTACCCCTCGTTTCAAATCCGGGACTATTCGCTGATCATCCCCGTTCCCCTGCATCCCAGTAGGCTTCGGCAGCGGGGATTCAACCAGTCGGTGATTCTCGCCCGGGAAATCGCGAAACGGCACGGCATCCCCATGGATTTTCACGCCCTCAGGCGGATCGTCGACACCGATTCACAGGCAGGCTTGAAAAAAGACGAGAGAACGTCTAACATAAGGAACGCATTCAGCTTGCCCGACCCGGAACGGATCCGGGGGCGGTGCATTCTTCTCATCGACGATGTCTATACGACGGGAAGCACCCTGGGGGAATGCGGAAAGACTCTTTTGACGGGAGGCGCCGAGGCGGTGGGGGCACTGACCCTTGCTCGGGCCGTCCAGGAGATGTGATGGATAAGATTTTCTCGAGAAATGAACTCAAAGCGAAAATCGAACGGCTGAAAAAGCAGGGGAAAAAAATCATTTTTACCAACGGCTGCTTCGACATCCTCCATGCCGGCCATACCCGGTACCTCCGGGAAGCAGGCAAGCTGGGAGACGTGCTCGTCCTTGCCATCAACAGCGACGCATCCGTACGGTCCATCAAGGGAGAGAAACGGCCCATTGTGCCCGAGGCCGAACGGGCCGAGGTGGTGGCCTCGCTGGATACCGTGGACTACGTGACGATCTTCGACGAGTTGACACCGCTCGCGCTCATAGAGATCCTTCAGCCGGACATCATCGTCAAAGGGGGAGACTGGGCCGAGAAAGATATCGTGGGCGCGGAGACCGTCAGAATATGGGGCGGACGGGTAGCCGTCATGCCCGAGTTCGAGGGGGCCTCAACGACAAACATCATTGAAAAGGTCCTCCAGGTCTACGGCACAAGGGAAACAGCCGATGAGCGGAATTAAATATTTCTTTACAAAAACCCGATTATTCGTTATACAAAATGGCTCTTTTCAAAGAGCACTTCTTTTTTACGGAATAGAGGCATGAAGCCAGAGAAGATGGACTACTTCAGGGCACTTCTTCTGTCGAGGATCAACGAGCTCCTCAACGGCGCGGAAAGAACCGTCCAGGAGATGACCGACGAGCAGGAAAACTTCCCCGACCCCAACGACCGGGCATCGCTGGAGTCGGATCGGAACTTCGAACTTCGAATCCGCGATCGGGAACGAAAGCTCATCGCCAAGATGCAGGAAGCCGTCAAGCGCATCGACGACGGCACCTTCGGCTTATGCGAGTCCTGCGCCGGGAGCATCTCCGAGAAGCGTCTGCAGGCTCGCCCCGTCACGACGCTCTGCATTGACTGCAAGACCAAGGAAGAAAAGATGGAAAAGCAGCGAGGGGAATAGTTTCCCCCTTCCTGCGCGCCCCCCTAGCCTTCCCGCATTTCCGACAACCCATGTCTTCTGATCTCGTGAATTCGTTTGCCCAAACATCAGGGCCGCTGTATAGTTTCCCCGCCTGCACCAAGATTGACACTCGTGTCTCGTAAAATATTTTTGCCGGCGAAAAACCGCTATCCCTTCACCTTGCCAAACGTTTTGCCGGGACTTCGAAGAATGAAAAAAGTGAATCCTCTCATGTTTATCGAAGTAGCCATCAATATCCCTGCCGACAAAACGTTCACCTACGCCGTCCCTGCCGACCTACAGGGTGAAGCAACGGTAGGAATGCGTGTTCTCGTTCCTTTCGGGAAACGATCGCTCACGGGAGTCATTGTAGGCGTTCGGCGTTCCGCAGATCGGCAGGATACCCGCGAGATCCTCCGGATCCTGGACCGGGATCCGCTTTTTCACGCGGAGGACCTGCGGTTCTATCGCTGGGCTGCCGACTACTACTTCACACCCCTGGGAAAGGCCCTCGGCGAGATCCTGCCCGGGGGCATCGACATCGAAAGTCATCTCTGGATTGCCCTGCGCGTCGATGCCGAAAACGTGCCGCCGTTGCATCGAAAAATTCTTGACGCACTGGGCCGCAGCCCGTCGGGGATGCCTCTTCAGAGACTCAAAAAGGAGGTCGAAAAAAAAGACCTTCTGACGGAACTCCGGAAACTCGAGAAACAGGGGCTTGTCAGCCTGGAAGAACGACTGAAAAAACCCCCCATAAGGGGAAAGACAGAAACAATCGCCTCGCGCTTGGAAACTTCGGCGGAATCAGTGAAACTCACGGAGCGGCAGAAGCTGTGCCTCACAGCCATCGAAGCAAACGGGGGCAGGACCCGGGTGACAGGCCTGGAGGGAATCGATAATGTCCTGCCTGTCCTTCGATCCCTGGAGAGAAAAGGCCTTATCCGCTTCAGCCGGGAGGAAGCCCTGAGAATTCCCGCCGGCGCTGCGGTGATCGGTCGGACCGACATCCCCCTCAGGCTGAACCCGGAACAGCAGGCGGCTCTCCATGCCATCGTAACGGGAATTTCCTCGAGCTCTTTTTCCCCCTTTCTCCTGCACGGCGTGACCGGAAGCGGCAAGACAGAAGTCTACATTCGTGCCATCAAACGCGCTCTCGAGCAGGGGGGGCGTGCGATCTATCTGGTCCCGGAAATTGCCCTCACACCCCAGCTCATCGGCTGGCTGGAAAGCCGTTTTCCCGCCGGCGAAATCGCCGTTCTTCACAGCGGGATCGGCCCCGCCGTGCGATATGATCAGTGGCGGAAGATCGAGCGGGGAGGCGCAAAAATCATCGTGGGCGCCCGTTCGGCCATCTTCGCGCCCGCAGGCAGCCTACGGCTTATTATCGTCGACGAGGAGCACGACCCCTCCTACAAGCAGGACGAGCGTATGCCCTATAACGCCCGAGACCTGGCGGTGGTTCGGGCCAAGCAGAGCAATGCCGCGATCGTCCTGGGCTCGGCGACCCCGGGAATCCAGACGCGCTACAACACTCTGGAAAAGAAATTCGTCAACGTCACACTGACCAAGCGCGTCGAAGATCGGGCGCTTCCTCATGTGGAAATTGTGGACATGAAAAACGAGCGGGACGCAAACGGCCGGGTTCGTTCCCTTTCGCGCCGGCTTGTCGAGCAGGTCGGCCGCACGCTGGAAGCAAAACGACAGTCCCTTCTCTTTCTGAACAGGCGGGGGTTCAACACGTACCACTACTGTGGCGACTGCGCCCATGTCTTCCGTTGTCTCAACTGTGCCGTCTCGCTGACCCACCACCTCAGCGAAGGGACGCTGCGCTGCCATTACTGTGATTTTTCCGTCAAGGCCCCGCCCGTCTGTCCCGGGTGCGGAGGAAGCCGCATTCTCAGCTACGGCCTCGGCACGGAGAAGCTTGCCGGCGAGATCGAAGGTCTCTTCCCGCAGGCCCGAATCGCCCGGATGGACAGCGACACGACGTCCACACGCGGGAGCCATGAACGCATCCTCCAGGCCCTTGGGCACGGCGAGATTGACATCCTCGTCGGCACCCAGATGATCACCAAAGGCCATGATTTTCCGGATGTGACTCTCGTGGGCGTCGTCTCGGCCGACACGACGCTCAACATGCCGGATTTCAGGGCAGCGGAACGAACCTTTCAGTTGCTGACTCAAGTATCCGGCCGCAGCGGCAGGGGAGATGCCGCCGGCACGGTCATCATCCAGACGCTGAATCCCGGCCACTACGCCATCGAGCGGACTCGTAGCCATGACTTCGCTGGATTCTACGAGGACGAAATCACTCTGCGCAAGGACCTCGGGTATCCTCCTTTCTCTCGAATGGTCAATCTTCTGATTTCCGGGACGGGAAGAGATAAGGTGGAAAAAGGCAGCCTGCGCCTTGGGCGGCAGGCCCGCAGACTTTCCGCCGGGAGGGATTTCAGGGACAGGCTGACCGTCACCGGCCCGATGGAATCGCCGCTGGCCAAGGTGAGGGGACGGTATCGCTGGCAGCTTCTCGTGAGAGGAAAGCAGGTGCGCACACTCCACACCTTCATCCGGCGCCTTCTCGAAGAGACGGACATGACCGGCTGCGAGATCCGCGTGGACGTGGACCCCATGAATTTCATGTGATATGCTGCCGCAAAGCGGCGGCGAGTTTCGGGGGCCCAGACTTGGGAACCCCGATTTCCAATCACGCAATTGCGTCCTCAACGGATTTTGCCGGCGCGCGATACCTACACGCTCTGCTCTCGAGGTTTTTGATGTCTGATAAGAAGCCCCGCATCCTTTTCATGGGGACCCCCGAATTCGCAGTCCCGTCACTGGAACTTCTCGTGGAAAAGGCCTATCCCGTCATCGGGGTGGTGACCCAGCCGGATCGGCCGAAAGGACGCGGGCAGCGCCTCGTCGCCTCGCCGGTGAAAGAGACCGCCCTGAGGCACGGACTTGCGGTCCTTCAGCCCGAAAAAGTTCGGGCACCGGAGTTTCTGGAAATTTTTCGCGGGCTCTCCCCCGACATGGTTGTCCTGGTCGCTTTCGGCCAGATCCTGCCGAAAGACATCATCGACGGCCCGCCCATGGGATGCATTAATGTTCACCCTTCGCTGTTGCCGAAGTACCGGGGTGCGGCGCCCATGAACTGGGCCCTCATCCGGGGTGAGACAAAGACAGGCATCACCATCATGCGCATGGATGAAGGCGTTGACTCGGGCGATATCCTCTACCAGGAGGAAACCGCCATCGAGCCGGGAGAGACCTACGATCACCTTCACGACCGGCTCGCCGTCCTGGGAGCACAATGCCTTCTGCGAACGCTGGGGGGGCTGAGAAACGGAACGATTCATGAAACTTCACAGGATCACCTGCTGGCCACACTCGCCCCACGCCTGAAGAAGGAAGATGGTCTCATCCGCTGGAAGAACAACGCCCGGGACATCGCGCACTTTGTGGCCGGCTTCTCCTCCGTGCCCGGGGCGTTCACGATTCTCGACGGGAAAACCCTCAAGGTCTATTCGGCCGAGGCGGAGGAGGCCCCCATTCCCGAAGCGCCCGGAACCATTATCGAAGCGGCGCAAAAGGACCTCAAAATTGCAGCAGGCGACGGATACGTCTACCTGAAAGACGTTCAGCTCGAAAGCAAAAAACGCATGCCCATTGTCGACTTTCTGCGCGGCATCCGGTTGACGCCAGGAAACAAGCTCGGGTGAAAACCAGCGAGGGTGATGAATTGAGGCTTCCGGCATCGTTTCGAGACAATCCCCGGGCACTGGCCGTTCAACTCCTCACCCGCATCGATGAGGAGCAGGCCTTTGCCGAACCGCTGTTGGATACCGCCCTCTCAGCGGGACGCCCTGCAAGCAATGCTGATCGGGGACTGCTTACGTTTCTCGTCTACGGCACGCTGCGAATGCGGGGCTTCCTGGATTTTCTGATCGACCGCTTCCACAAAGGCGCTCCGGATACACTGGGGACAGGGATCCGGAACATTCTGCGGGTTTCCCTGTACCAGGTGCGCTTTGCCGGGAAAATTCCCGTCTATGCCGCGGTCAACGAAGCCGTAACCTTGACATGGGGACTTTTCCCAGGCCGGGAAAAACTCGTTAACGCCATTCTGCGAAACGCCCTCCGGGGCATGACCGATCTGAAGATTCCCGATCTCGAGTTGGACCCTGCCAGGCACATCAGCATTGTCCACTCCCATCCCCCTTGGCTCGTCAAGCGCTGGATCGGAAGCTTCGGCACCGGCGAAACGCTTGCCCTCTGCGCGGCAGACAACGAAATCCCTCCCCTCACCCTCCGCGTGAACAGCCTCAAAACGAGCCGGGAGGATATGCTGGAGCGGCTTTCCCGGTCGGGACAGGATGTAAAGGCCGCCGCTTATTCTCCGGAGGGAATCATCCTGAAAAGACCGCCTGTATCCCCGCGGGAAATGGCGGAAGTGAGAGACGGTTCCCTTTATGTGCAGGACGAGGCATCGCAGCTTATTTCCCATTTGTTGGCGCCGCAAAAAAGAGAACGTGTCCTGGATCTCTGCGCCGGATCCGGCGGCAAGACAACGCACCTTGCCGCCCTGATGCAAGACGAAGGAGAAATCCTCGCCGCCGACATCCAGGCCGGCAAGCTTACAGCGTTGGAAGCGACGGCGACACGATGGGGCATCCTGGCAATAAAAACCGCTGTCGTTGACGCAACCGACGCGACGGGTACAGCCGGTCTCGGATCGTTCGACAGGGTGCTCGTCGATGCGCCCTGCTCGGGCCTCGGCACCCTGAGGAGAAACCCCGAGATTCGCTGGCATCTCACCGCGCAGAAGTTTGGAGAGTTCCCGCCTCTGCAAAAACGGATCCTGGGAAATGCCTCTGCCTGCGTGAAAAAAGGAGGATTTCTCCTCTACAGCACGTGCTCCATCATGCCGGAGGAGAACGATGGCGTCGTCGAGTCTTTTCTCGCAGAAAACCCCGATTTTTCTGTTGTCAGGAAGTCGCCGACTGTCCCGCCCAACGTCCTGGACCCGCGGGGATTCCTCCGAACCTTTCCCCACAGCCATGGCACGGATGGCTTCTTCGGGGCCCTGCTTGTCCGTAATCGATAGAATGATGAAGATTGTGGAGTGGGATTCTGGCCGCGAGTGAAGGCATTTTGTGCAAACCGCAACATCCCCCGTTGACTGGACGCACCGATAATGATATTCCCTTTCCCGCAGCTCCGGCGGGACCGCATCAGGGTGACCCCTTCCGGAGCTGATAGGTTTGATAGCTTGCAAGTGACACTATTTATCGGTTGGTTCAAAAAGGTCTGGTCAATATGTTTTTAAAGCAACTCCAGGTCGGCCACATGGCCATCTTCGCCTATATCGTGGGCGACGAGGAAACAGGGGACGCCCTAGTCATCGACCCTGCGGCCGATACGGACAGGATCCTCGCCGAGGCGCAGAAGAACAAACTGAAAATCCGATACATCGTGAACACCCATGGCCACGTGGACCATATCTCCGGCAACGCCGACATCAAGGGCAAGACGGGAGCGGACATCGTCATCCATGAAAAGGATGCCGATATGCTCACCTCGACACCGGCCATGATCCTGAGCATGTTCCGCGCAAAGGCCTCTCCTCCAGCGGACATCCTGGTTCACGACGGAGATTCCATCGAAGTCGGCAAGGTGGCGCTGAAGGTCCTCCATACGCCCGGCCACACGCCTGGAGGTATGGCCCTCTATACCAAAGGTTACGTGTTTACGGGAGACACCCTCTTTGTCGAGGCCGTTGGACGGACGGATCTGCCCGGAGGGTCCTGGAATACCATGGCAAAAGCCATCAAAGAAAAGCTTTATACGCTTCCCGACGAGACGATCGTTCTGCCCGGCCACAACTACGGGAGGATGCCCACCTCGACGATCAAAAACGAAAAGCGCAACAACCTTTACGTCCGATGAGCAAGGAGCAGTTCATGACCGAGCGAGCCATCTACCAAACCGACCTTGACGGCCTGAGGCTTGTCACCCGCGGCAAGGTACGCGACATCTATGATCTGGGGGGCCATCTTCTCATCGTGACATCGGACCGAATTTCTGCTTTCGATGTCATCATGCCGAATCCCATTCCCGGGAAAGGCGAAATATTGACGAAGCTTTCGGAATTCTGGTTCGGGAAGATGACCGATATCATCGGCAATCACCTGGTTACGACGGATGTGGACAAATTTCCTCCGGAATGCAAACCCCATAGGGACATCCTGAAGGGCCGGAGCATGCTCGTGAAAAAAGCCAAGCCTCTTCCCGTGGAGTGCATCGTCCGCGGCTACATCAGCGGGTCGGCATGGAAGGACTATACGGGGGGAAAGCCCGTATCGGGAATCCGGCTTCCCGAGGGTCTGAAAGAGTCCGAAAAGCTTTCCGAACCCATCTTCACCCCATCCACGAAAGCCCCCGAGGGAGAGCACGACCTGCCCATCCCCCGGGAGGAAATGAGCCGCATCATCGGCAAGGAGTTGACGGACCGGATCATCGAACGCAGCGTCGCCATCTACAAGCGTGCCGATGCCATAGCCAACTCCGCGGGGATCATCATCGCCGACACCAAAATGGAATTCGGCCTTGTGGGCAACGAGCTCATCCTGATCGACGAGTTGCTCACGCCCGACTCATCGCGGTTCTGGCCCCGGAGCGACTACGCCGAGGGGCGCGGCCAGAAGAGCTTTGACAAGCAGTTCCTGCGGGATTATCTGCTTTCGCTCAAATGGGACCAGAAGCCCCCGGCACCGGAGCTGCCCTTCGATATCATTGAAAAAACCCGCCAGAAATACGAGGAAGCCCTTCATCGATTCACTCAAAAAGCCTGATAAAAAATGCCGTCCCTTCCTTGACAGACCCCCGGGAGGTAACTATTTTATCGGCACCTGGAAAAAGGGAGAAGTGTGCCCGATGGATAAGAGGACCTTGTGACTCGGGGTTCCACCATGACGATTCATTTCCCCAATGCCGCTGAAAGGAAGACAGACATCGTAAATGGAACGACGGGATTACTACGAGATCCTGGGCGTTGATCGAGGCGCCTCCGACGAAGACGTCAAGAAGAGCTATCGAAAGCTTGCCATGCAGCACCATCCGGACAGGAATCCGGGGGATAAGAAGGCTGAGGAAGCGTTCAAGGAGGCGGCCGAGGCCTACGAGGTGATCCGCGACCCCGAGAAGCGCAAGATCTACGACCGCTATGGACACGAGGGGATCAACGGCACCGGCTTCCACGGGTTCTCCGGATTCGATGATATCTTCACAAACTTCAGCGATATCTTCGAAGATGTTTTCGGGTTCACCGGAGCCCGGACACGCACACGTTCCGCGGTCCGCCAGGGAGCCGACCTGCGCTACGATCTCAAGATCGCCTTCATGGATGCCGTGAAGGGGACCGCCACCCAGATCGATCTGGAAAAATTCGAACGATGCAAGGAATGCGCGGGAACAGGCGCCTCCGCGGGGACCCACCCCGAAAATTGCCGCCGCTGTACCGGGCGCGGCACGGTAACCCAGTCGAGCGGCTTCTTCACCATCAGCACCACCTGCCCCCAGTGCCGAGGGGCCGGTCGCGTGATCAAGAACCCCTGCAAAACCTGCTACGGAACGGGAAAGGCCAAGATGAGAAAGACCGTGAGCCTCAAAATCCCCGCAGGCGTCGAAACAGGGTCCCGGCTACGATTGCGCGGCGAAGGGGAAGAGGGCGATTTTGGAGGACCCAGCGGGGACCTCTATGTGTTCATCCACGTCGATTCTCATGAATTCTTCGGACGGGACGGTTACGACATCCTCTGCCAGATCCCCATTTCCATCACCCAGGCTGCCCTGGGGGCGAGCATCGACGTACCGACCATCGAAGGCAAGGATACGGTGAAGGTCCCCAAGGGAACTCAGAGCGGGAAAATCTTTCACCTGAAGGGAAAGGGCATTGCTCATCTCAAGGGCATCGGCCGAGGGGACCAGGTCATCCAGGTCTTTGTCAAAACTCCCACCAGCCTCACCAGGAAGCAGGAAGAGCTCTTGAGAGAGTTCGCCCGGCTGTCCGGTGAATCCGCCTCCTGAACCGGAACAAGACACTCTCCCCGGAACTGTGTCAGGGCGAAGGAGACCACGTTCTTGGAAGCCCGCGAACCGAAAGGGTCTGCGGGCTGAAGCGCCAAGAAAGGATGGACAATTCCGACTGCATTGATTATATTTCGCAGGAAAACTGCCCACTCGCAAACAGAGACTATGGGGGAAGATCATGGCAGAGTTGAGCCGAATCAGAGAAATTCCCGTCCAGCTCTTGCGCTGGACCTGCAACCCTGACCTTCTCGGATTTGACACAACCGGGGAATGCAGGAAAACCGATGGGATCATCGGACAGAACCGGGCGGTCAAGGCAATCACGCTGGGGCTCGAGATCGAAAGTCCCGGCTATAACATCTATGTCTCCGGCATGACAGGCACGGGGAAGACAACCACGATCAAAAACCTGCTCGGCCAGCTCGATCTCAAGAAACCCATCCCCGATGACATCTGCTACGTCCACAATTTCAAGGATCCCGACAGTCCACGGGTCATCACCTTCCCGGCGGGAACCGGCAGAAAATTTCAGAAGGACATGGATGACCTCGTCGCACACCTCCGGAAGGAAATTCCGCTGATCCTCGAAAGCGACGAGTTCAAGAAGGAGTCCGAGGAGGCCATCAACAGTTTCCGGCAGAAGCAGAAGGAGATCGTCCGGGAATTCAACGATCGGCTCCTGAAGGAGAATTTTCAGCTTGTCCAGTTTCAGATGGGCCCGTTCACGAGACAGGATGTCGCCCCCATCGTGGAAGGCCGCCCGGTGCCCTTCGAGCAGCTAGAGGCCCTGGCGGAGGAGGACAAATTCAGCAAGGAAGACCTGGCGACCATCCGGAAGAAACTTGTCGACCTGCGCATCGAGCTCGATTCGGTTATGCGGGAAACGCGGGACATCGAGCGCGAGATCCGGAAGCAGATCGGGGTCCTCGAACACAAGTTCGGCTCGCCTGCCGTGACGGAGCAGATTTCCGACTTGCGGCTGCGATACAGCGACTCCAACGAGAAGGTCAAAAGCTACCTTGAGGAAGTTCATGAGCACACCTTATCGAACCTGAAAATGTTCCAGGAAAAAGAAGAGGAGCAGCAGCAACAGGCGATGCCGTTTCCCGTTCCGCAGATGCCCGCCCGACGTTTCATTGAATTCAAGGTGAACGTCCTCGTGGACAATTCGGAAACGGAAAAGACCCCCATCATTATCGAGACCGCCCCGACCTTTAAAAATCTCTTCGGCACCATCGAGCGCGAGGTGGACCGCTCCGGTTTCTGGCGGACGGATTTCACCCACATCAAGGCAGGGTCGCTGCTGCGGGCAAACGGGGGCTATATCGTCTTCGACGCACTGGAGGCCCTCATCGAACCCGGAGTATGGACATTCCTCAAGCGGACACTGAAGGGCCGCGAGATGAACATGCAGCCCTACGACCCTTTCAGCTTCCTGCCCACGGCGATCAAGCCCGAGTCGATCCCCCTGGATATCAAAGTGATTCTGGTCGGCGACGACTACCTGTACTACCTTCTGTACAATCTGGAAAAGGACTTCAAGGAAATCTTCAAGACGAAAGCGCAGTTCGACACGGAGATGGTCAACTGCGACGAAAACGTCCGGGAATATGTCTGCCTCATCAAGCGGATTGTGGACGAGGAAAAGCTTCTCGATTTCGACAAGAAAGCCGTCTGCACGGTCGTTGAGTACGGCGTACGCCTGACAGGGCGGCAGAAGAAACTCTCGACGCGTTTCAGCGAAATCGCCGACCTGATTCGCGAAGCCCACTACTGGGCCAAAAAGGATGGAAGCGACCTCGTGACGGATCGGCACGTGGACCAAGCCTACGAGGAGAAGATAAACCGCGTGAGTCATATCGAGGAGAAAATCCAGGAGCTCATCGACGACGGCACGATCATGATCGATACGGACAACAAAGTTGTCGGGCAGGTCAACGGCCTGTCGGTTTATGACATGGGGGAATACGCATTCGGAAAGCCCTCGCGGATCACGGCGGAAACCTCCATGGGGCGCGCCGGCGTCATCAATATCGAGCGTGAGGCCAAGCTGTCCGGCAGGACCCACGACAAGGGCGTCCTTATCCTGGAAGGCTACTTCCGCGGCAAGTACGCCCAGAACAAGCCGTTGACCATGAGTGCCAGTATCTGCTTCGAGCAGTCCTACGGCGGGGTGGACGGGGACAGCGCCTCTTCGACGGAGATCTATGCCGTCCTGTCGAGCCTTGCGGAATTGCCGTTGAGGCAGGACATCGCCGTGACGGGATCCGTCAATCAGAAAGGCGAAGTCCAGCCTATCGGGGGCGTGAACCAGAAGATCGAAGGATTCTACGATGTATGCAGGGCTCGAGGGCTCACGGGCAGGCAGGGTGTCATGATCCCGCATCTGAACGTCCCCGAGCTCGTCCTGCGCAAAGACGTCGTGAACGCCGTGGCTGAGGGGAGGTTCCATATTTACCCGGTCAAGACGATCGATGAGGGAATCGAACTGCTCACGGGGGTGCCGGCAGGAGTGGCCGATGAGAAGGGAAACTACCCAGGAAAAACGGTGAGTGACTTCGTGGACAAGAAGCTGCTGACCCTGGCGGAGGGGTTGAAATCCTTCGCGGAGGAGGAAAAACCGCAACCGGAGAGGGACAAAACGAACAATCAGAACCAAGGCGAAAGGGAGAAAAACCTATGATCGACAAGAAGCGAACGGCTGTTGCACTGATCCTGCTGGCATGCTGTTTTTCTCTGTACGGATGCCCTGTCCTGGTCGTCGGGGGGGCTGCCGTCGCGGGAGGCACGGGAACCTATTATTATGTGGAAGGGGAGATGAGAACGGATTACTATTTCCCCGTGAGCGCAGTCTGGTCAGCCGTCGAGAAAACCATTGCCGACATGAAGGGTCGAGACGCGGAACCGGACAAGCAGACGGATGGGGGAAAGATCACGGCCGTCATCAATGACGAAAAAGTCCAGTTCAGGATCAAATATAAGGACAAGGACCTGACGACTCTCGGCATCCGCGTGGGACTTGTGGGGAGCGAGGCGGCCGCCAAGGTGCTTCACGACAAAGTGGCCGATCAGTTGCTGAAAAAATAAGAAACGAAGAAAACGGGAACGGGAGATGCATATATGATGCATACGAGTGCCCCCCATGGACGCCGTAACTCACTTGTCCGGTAAAGTGACCATGTACAAGACCATCCTGGTTGTCGATGACGAAGAAAGCATCTGTCAATCCCTGCAGGGGATCCTGACGGACGAGGGATACGAAGTCCGCACTGCCGGAAGCAGTGAAGATGCGCTCCGGATCATCGAGGAAGACCTGCCCGACCTGATCCTGCTTGACATCTGGCTGCCCGGCATGGACGGCCTCGAAGCACTGAAAATCATCAAAAGCGATTATCCCCAGGTTCCGGTCATCATGATGTCTGGACACGGAACCATCGAGACTGCCGTAAAGGCAACCAAGCTAGGGGCTTTTGATTTCATTGAAAAGCCCATCTCCCTGGAAAAAATGGTCCTGCTGGTCAACCACGCCATCGACCTCGTCCGTCTCGAAGAGGAAAATAAGTTTCTCAAGCAGAAAGTCACGTCGGCGTTCGAACTGATCGGCCAGAGCAAGACCATCCTCGATTTGAAGGAAATGATTCGGATTGTCGCCCCGACGAACGCATGGATTCTCATCATGGGAGAAAACGGCACCGGGAAGGAACTCGTGGCCCGGTCGATCCACTATCAGAGCAAGCGGGCGAAGAGACCCTTTATCGAGGTGAACTGCGCGGCGATACCGGAAGAACTCATCGAGAGTGAACTCTTTGGCCACGAGAAGGGATCCTTCACAGGCGCCACTGCCAAGAAGAGGGGAAAGTTCGAGCTCGCCCACGAGGGCACTCTCTTCCTTGACGAGGTGGCCGATATGAGCCTCAAGGCCCAGGCCAAGATTTTGAGAATCCTGCAGGAAAAAAAATTCGAACGGGTCGGCGGCAACAAGTTCATCGATACGGATGTGCGAGTGCTTGCCGCGACAAACAAGGACCTCGAAACGGAAATGGAAGCGGAGCGGTTCCGGCAGGACCTTTATTACCGGCTCAACGTCATTCCGCTCATCATCGCGCCGCTGAGAGACCGCAGGGAGGACATCCCGATTCTGGCAGGCCAGTTCGTAAGAGATTTCTGCCTCAAGGAAGGGATCGATCCGAAGTCCATCGGCGATGACGCCATCGACATCCTGATGGAACACGACTGGCCGGGAAACGTTCGGGAGCTGAAAAACATCATGGAACGCCTTGTGATCATGACGCAGACCGACAGGATCACGGCCGACGATATTCCTATGCTGTCAAAGGAAGAACAGCACGAGGGGGCCATGGACTCCATCTTCACCCACAATTCCTTCCGGAAGGCAAAGATGGAATTCGAGAAAAAGTTCATCATGAAAAAGTTGCAGGAAAATGAAGGCAACATCTCCAAGACGGCTGATTCCATCGGCCTGGAGCGAAGCAACCTCCACCGCAAGATCAAAACGCACAGCCTGGAATCTAAGAAAGAGTAACTGGTTGGTTAATTGGAAAACGGGGTACTGGAGACACAAAGGCCCTCGCGGGATTCGTGAGGGCCTTTTCTTATTCTCCGTAGCCACGAGATTGTCCACTATCGAATGGCTTCTGTTAGTGGCTGTTCAAAAATGCCCAGATGCAAGGCGCCCAACATCCCGAGGAGCGAGGCGTACTTTTGGCGTACGTTGAGCGACGAGGGACGAGGGCAGCGCAGCAGATGGGCGTTTTTCAACAGCCGCTCAGCTGCTTGCGGTACCAGTCGACCGTTACCTCCAACCCCTGCCTGAACGAGTACGCCGGCTCGAAGCCCATGCGATCCCTGGCCCGTCGGATGGAAGCCCTGGAGTGGCGAACATCTCCCTGTTTCGCCTCTGCAAAGCGAGGTTCCAGTGCACTCCCCGCGATTTCCCTCACTGCCCGGAAAAGCTCAAGAATGCTGAATCGCCGTCTGCCGGCGATATTGAAGACCTCGCCCCCGATGCCCGGGACCGTTGCGGCAAGAAGGTTTGCATGGACCACATCGCAGACGAAGGTGAAACTTCTCGATTGTTCGCCATCACCGTATATCACGGGTCTACGGCCCTCCATCAGGGCCATAATGAACCGCGGGACGGCGGCGGCGTAATCCGACAGATGGTTCTGCCTCGGTCCGAACACATTGAAATAACGCAGCATCACCGTCTCGAGTCCATAGATGCGATGGAATACGCCGCAGTACGTCTCGGCAGCGAGCTTGCCGACCCCGTAGGGCGCGAGGGGGGCCGGTTGCATTTCCTCTTTCTTGGCCCTGATCGTTTCCTGCGTGCTTCCGGCCATGTCCCCGTAAATGGATGATGAGCTGGCAAAGACGAATCGCCGGACACGGGCCTCCCGGGAGGCGACAAGCAGGTTCAGCGTTCCCGAGACATTGACTTCGTTGCTCGTCCGGGGATCATCGACAGATCGGGAGATGGATCCCAGGGCTGCCTGATGGAAAACAATATCAACCCCTTTCAACACCGTGCGGCATACGTTGAAGTCGCGGATGTCCCCCTCGATGATTTCCATCCGTTCTGCGCCGGGGAAAACAAGGTTTCTCCGGATTCCCGTCGAAAAATTGTCAAGGACCCGGATCGTCTCTCCCCGTGCGACAAGGGTTTCGGCAAGATTCGAGCCGATGAAGCCGCCGCCTCCTGTAATGAGACAGACCATGAATTATTTCTCCAGACTGCCCGCAGGCACTGTCGGCTCCTCGACCTGTTCGAGGGGCAGTTCGAAAACCACAACCGTCCCGTTCGGGACGTTATCGGACGCCGTCACGGAACCCCGGTGCTCAGCGATGATGGAGCTCACGATGGCCAGTCCAAGGCCGGAGCCGGATTTTTTTGTAGAATAGTACGGCTCGAACATCTTCACCTTGTCAACAGGAGACACTCCCGTCCCGTTGTCCCGGACCTCGACACGAACCCGTCGGTGCGCCCTGTCGTAACTTGTCTTCACCTCGATCCGGCCGCTGCCCCTGCTGAGGGCTGCCACGGCATTGTCCAGAAGGTTGATCATGACCCGCTTGATTTGCTCTGCATCCAGCCGGACGGTGGGGAGATCCGGGTCGGGCTGATAATCGAATACGACCTCCTTGTGGGCATCTTGGTAAAGCACCACCGAATCCCGGATGACCGCGTTTAAATCATTCGGGGTGAGGGTCGCTACAGGCATCCGGGCATAGCGGGAAAATTCATTGACCAGATTTTTCAGGACATCGACCTGATTGATGATTGTCCGGGTGCACTCCATGAAAACGGGACCGTCATCCTGAATCTTGTCGCCGAATTTCTTCTGAAGTCTCTGTGCCGACAGCTGGATGGGCGTAAGCGGGTTCTTGATCTCGTGGGCGATCCGTCGGGCCACTTCCCGCCATGCGGCGATACGCTCCGCGCGCTGGAGCTGGGTAATGTCCTCAAAAACAACGACCATGCCCATATAATTGTTATCGTCATCGAGCAGTACGGTCGTCGTCACAAGCAGCGTGAGGGCCCGGTCCTTCAGCGTGAGATGGACCTGCTTCTCGACATACCCTGTTTCCTCGCCGGTGATTTTTGTCAGAATTTCGCGGACGAGATCCAGGTGACCGGGCTGAAGCACTTCCTCGTATCGCTGGTTCAGGACCTTTTCCGCCTTGACGTCGAGGAGCCTTTCGGCAGCGCTGTTGACCGTCGTGATGACGCCGTCGCGATCGACGGCCACAACACCCGCCGAGACGTTCCGAAGAACCGTCTCCATGTATGTGCGCCGTTGTTCGAGGTTCATGTTGGCCTGCTCGAGACTTTCCTTGCTCACTTTCAGATCGTCCGTCATCCGGTTGAAGGAATTCACCAGAACACCGATCTCGTCGTCGGCCACGACATTGATCTTGTAATCCAGGTTCCCCTGGGCAATGGCATGGGTCGCCTCGGCAAGGTCCTGGACGGGTTCCGTGATTCCTTTGGCGAGGTAGAATCCAAACCAGGTGGCAGAAAAGATGATCAGGAGCGTCACCACGAAGAGGATGACGATGTAGCTCGTCTTGATCGGGTTCTTGAGCAACTTGAACTGCTGGTACTCCTCGTTGATTCTCGAAATGGTCGTCATCTTGTCGACAAGCCCTTTGGGCACATAGCAGTTGACCACGACGGCCCCGATCACGACCGACGATCCCGACGTGACATAGACAGGCGCGACTCCCCGGATGAAGTCGCCCAGACCCACGGACTGCATCGTCGTAAAATGCTTGCCCGCCCGGATATCCTCGCGGAGTTTGGGGGAAAACCCCAGCTCGGGGATATCGGGATTACTCGGATCCTTGAAGACAAGCTTCTCCTTCTCCTCGTTGAAAATGATCTCAATCAGTCCCAGTTTGAAGATCCGCTGCCGTTGCTCGATCAGGGAGCGCAGGTAGTCGAAGCGTTCTTTTTCGTAGAGGCGGTTTTTCGTGATGTCGACACTCAGCTGATCGGCGTAGTATTTCACATTGTCCGCCGTCTGCTGGTAATAGTTCTGGGCGACTTCCAGAGAAAGATTCAGGGCTCCGCCGACGCGGATGTTGAACCAGTTGTCGATACTGTAGGATAGAAAGTTGGTTGCGACGAGAAAGAGGATGAAGGTCGGTACCAGGCTCAACGTCACGAAGGCCGCGACGAGCTTGGTCCTCAGCTTCGATCCCAGGATTCCCCTCCGTCTTTCATAGACAAGCTTGACGACATTACGGACGATGAGAAAGATGAGGAGCAGGACCAGGATGATGTTGATGTTGATGAGGCCGAACATGACCACATCCCGGAAATCGGGGACGAGGGTCTCCTTGCTGAACAGGCTGGTTTCGAGGAAGGTCAGAAGGACAATGCCGAGAATGGTGACAGCAATGATAATCCGCTCGCGCCGTCGTCGTCTCATCTCGGCACTGAGAATCGCCTGTTGTCTGTCGGTCTTCTGGTCCATAACCAAAATGCAGGGTTCCCCCGCGAGCCCCCTCAGGCAAATACCTTGAATTATCAGAATTGTAAAGACCGATTCAAGACGGGCTTACGACAAAGGACGTACCCTGCGGGCGGGGATCAGGTTGCTGCCGTGGCGGCCTCGAGGTCGAACGTGCTTTCCTCGTGGGCTTCGGTTCGGGGCGATGGGTGGGGATGGGATACGATTTCCCAGCCGTCTTCGCAGGAAAGCAATGCTTTCAGGAGCTGAGTGTTCAGCTTGTGTCCCGACTTGTAGGCCGTGAAATGTCCGATGATGGGCATGCCCAGAAGATACAGATCTCCGACGGCATCCAGGATCTTGTGCTTCACGAATTCATCGGGGGAACGCAAGCCTTCCTTGTTGATCACCTTCTCGTCATCGAGGACGACGGCGTTTTGCAGGGACCCCCCGAGGGCGAGGCCCTTGGCCTGGAGATACTCGACGTCTTTCAGAAAGCCAAAGGTTCGGGCCGAGCTGATTTCCTTCTCATAGGCATCGGGTGAGAATACCAGATGGTACGTCTGCGTTCCGACGGCCGGATGAGGAAAGTCGATTCGGTAGGTGACACGGAAATCCGAGGCGGGCTCCAGCATGGCCGTGCTCTCGCCTTCGGAAACTGAAACGGTTTTTCTGACACGAAGGTATCTGCGGGCCTTCCTCAACGTCTTCAGACCCACATTTCTCAGCATGCTCACAAAAGGCTGTGAGCTACCGTCCATGATGGGAACTTCAAAGGTATCCACTTCCACGACGGCATTGTCGATACCAAGACCCCGGAAGGCAGAGAGGAGATGCTCCACCGTGTGAACACGAGTACCGTTCACTCCCAGAGTCGTGGCAAGCGTCGTGTCAGTGACATTCCCAATATCGGCTGCGATCCGGTTGTTATCGGGAACATCCTTGCGGATGAATACGATCCCCGTATCGGCCTCGGCCGGCTTGATGGTCATTCCGACCTTCCGACCGGAATGAAGTCCGACGCTCCGAAACGAGATGTCTTCTTTAATCGTTTTTTGCCAGTACATTTTACGCCCTGTATGAAGCTTGTTTTGTTATGAGCAATCGGTATGCCAGGCGGAGGATCTGGGAAAGGCAATAAAAAAATGAGTTCAATATATTAATATGATTAAATAATTAAGAAAGGCCCCTGATATTCCAGGGAGAATACAGCCCTCGCTCCGGTGCGGATTGTTGCAAAATAAACACACTTCCCGAAAAAGCGATGAAGAAAAGTGTCTGTCAGCTTCGAGCGGTCGGTTTCGGCGTCAGGAACCGATCCCTCTCGCTGAAAATACATCCACAGTACTTTTGCCGATAAAGTCCCATCTCCCTTGAAAGCTGGGCCCCTTCCTCCCATCCATCACGGAAGTCCCTATAGTAGAAGGGAACCTTGAATTCTCTGGCGATTATCTCACCGGTTTCACGGATCAGGTCGTGTTTCTGGTAGCGGCTGTAGAGGAGGGTCGTTGTGAAGGCGTCGAAAAGCCCCTCCCGGGCCTGTTCGGCCGCGTATCGAAGCCTCACCTCGTAGCAGTAGCGGCAGCGGTCCTGCCCCATGGAGACCGTCTTCTGGAGAAAATCCTCTATGGGATAGCCTTCGGCCACGGCGACCTCAAGACCTTCTCGAGCCGTGTATTCCCGAACCGTATCGAGGCGCTTTTTGTACTCGAGGAAGGGGTGGATGTTCGGGTTGAAAAACAGCCCCTTCAACGTAATCCCTTGCTCACGAAGGATGCGAAGGGGATAGATCGTACACGGCGCACAGCAGATGTGGAGAAGGACGTTCATCTTCTTTTTCTACCGGAAATAGGGAAAGAAGCATTCATGATTGCGCCTCCTCGCGGGATGCGCTCCCGGTCAACAGCACGCTAAAATAGTTCCTTTTGGTTTCCCACCCACGCCCTGCCGAAGTGATCGTAGGCCTCCTTCGTGGCCACCCTGCCCCGGGCGGTCCTGACGATATATCCCTCCTGTACAAGGTAGGGCTCATAGACATCTTCGATCGTATGCCTTTCCTCGCCGAGAGAAGAGGACAGGCTGTCGATCCCCACCGGGCCGCCGTTGAATTTGTCAATGAGAAGCAGAAGGAGCTTACGGTCCATGGCATCGAACCCTCGGTAATCCACTTCCAGGAATTCGAGGGCCGTTGCCGCCACCGCCTTCGTGATGACCCCGTCGGCACGGACCTGTGCATAGTCTCTGACACGACGAAGCAGGCGGTTTGCGATTCTGGGTGTCCCGCGAGAGCGACGGGCGATTTCTCCCGCACCATCGTCATCCACCTGTATGTTGAGAATCTTCGCGGATCGCCTTACGATGGTGGCCAGTTCTACCGGGTTGTAGAACTCGAGGCGGAAGCTCATGCCGAAGCGATCTCGAAGCGGTGACGTGAGCAGACCTGCCCGGGTCGTGGCTCCCACGAGGGTGAACCGGGGGATGTTGAGCTTCATGGAACGGGCCGAAGGACCTTGCCCGACGAGAATGTCGATATGATAATCTTCCATGGCCGGGTAGAGGATTTCCTCCACCACATTGGGAAGCCGGTGAATCTCATCGATGAACAGAACGTCGTGCTCCTGGAGATTCGTGAGGATCGCGGCAAGATCGCCCTGCCTCTCGATGACGGGGCCCGAGGTCACCTTCACGCTGACGCCCATCTCCCGGGACAGAATGTACGCAAGCGTCGTCTTGCCGAGCCCCGGGGGACCGGAGAGCAGGACGTGGTCGAGGGCCTCGCCCCGCTTCCTTGCCGCCTCGATGAAAACGGCAAGGCTCTCCTTCACACGCTCCTGCCCGACGTACTCGGTCAAGGTGCGCGGTCTCAGGGATCCTTCATCTTCCCGTTCCTGCTCCAGAGTATCGGGATCCACCAGAGGGTTTCTTTCGTCCATTTTCCCCATGTATTCCGATGTCCTAATTTTCTGTGCAAAGCGTTTTTCTGCCTGCAAAATTGTTCCGTGTCCCGATAGCTCACGACAGGTGTTTAAGAGCTTCCTTCAGGAGTTCCTCAAGGGTCCGTTGCGCTGGAGACCCGTCCATGATCTTATCCAGAACGGAGCGGGCATAATTCTTTTTGTACCCCAAATTCACCAGGGCGGAAAGCGCATCTTCCCGCACAGAATCGAGACCCCGCTCTTCTTTCACGTCGCCCTGTACACTGCCCGCGTCCAGTTTGACAACCTTGTCTCGAAGTTCCAGGATCATCCGATCAGCCATTTTCTTTCCGACGCCGGGGATCTTCATCAGGGTCTGGCGGTCTTCCGTAAAAACAGCCCGGATGAAATCGGACGACGAGATCCCCGACAAAAGATTGATGGCCAGTCTCGGCCCGATGCCGTTGACGGACAGCAGAAGCTCGAAGAGCTGCTTCTCCTCGGAGGTTTGAAATCCATAGAGATGGATGGCATCCTCCCTCACGGCCGTGTAGATGTTGAGAACAACCGGGAGACCCTCATCGGAAAGCTCATAGAATGTGGAAAGAGGAATGAAAACGCGGTATCCGATTCCGTTTACTTCGACGGTGATGTGGCTGGAACATTTGAATCGCAGTATGCCGTGGAGACTGGCAATCATGGGCGACCTCTTTCCTCTCGACCTTGAGCCTTATGCCATGAACTCTTTTTGCCGAAAGAAACCGTCACAGGGCGGTTTCTTTCTTCGTATTCGTATGGCAGATGGCAACGGCCAGGGCATCGGAGGCATCCTCAGGGAGCGTTTCCGAAAGACGGAGTATCGTCCGGATCATCATCTGAACCTGATGCTTCTCGGCCCTCCCGTAGCCGACAACGGCCTTCTTGACCTCGAGGGGAGAGTATTCATGGACAGGGAGCCCGCTTCGAGAGGCGGCGAGCAGCGCCACACCCCGCACATGCCCCTGCTTGATGAGGCTCTTGACGTTCTTGCCGTAGAAAATGTCCTCGATGGCCACCGCATCCGGTTTTGTCCTGCCGATAACGTCGGTCAGCTCATCGTAGATCCGGGAGAGGCACCGGGTGAAAGGCTCGCCGTTCTTGATCCGGATCTCGCCGTGATCCACCCGGATAAGCTCGCCGCCCGCCTGCTCGACGATGCCGTACCCCGTCACGCGGCTCCCCGGATCGATCCCCAGCGTTCTCAATAATCCTCCCGCACCATTCGCCGATAGCCTATTTGTCCGTACGTTGAGGGACGAGGGCAACGCCGCAGATGGGCGTTTTTCACCAGCCTAACTTAACTTTTCCATGACCGCATCGGGTATATCAAAGTTCGCATACACGTTCTGGACGTCGTCGTTGTCTTCCATCCTCTCCATGAGCTTGAGCATGGAGGACGCCTTCGCCTCATTGAGCTCGACCGTGTTCGAGGGAACCATGCTGACCTTGGCTTCAATGCACTTGATCCCCGCCCCGTCAACGGCTTTCTTGACCGTTTCGAAGGATGCGGGATCGGTGATGACCTCGAACTCGCTCTCCTCCTCCCTCACGTCCTCGGCGCCGGCATCGAGGGCCAGCTCCATGAGGGTGTCCTCGCTCACGCCTTTTTTCTCGATGAGGATACTGCCCTTCTTCGCAAAGATC
>CAZVLL010000009.1:0-122206 GCA_964628025.1 uncultured Syntrophaceae bacterium | reverse complement strand
GCTCCCTGCTCACCCGTTCCGCTTCCTCCTTCGACTTCCGGAGAGACTCGTCCGAAAGCTTCCGATCCGTAATGTCCCGCAGCGCCGTAATGCGGCGATCCTGTTCTCCCTGCCTTATCGTCTGGCCATGGGCTTCGACAAAGATCACCTCGCCATTTTTCCGGATCATCCGATGTTCCAGGTGGCATTCCTGCCCTGACATGATGTTCTCCAGCACCTTTTGACGGTCCTCCGGATGCAGAGTGCCTGACACCTCCCTGCCCAGAAGTTCTCCACGATCGTAGCCGAGTATTCCGCACAGACGCTCATTCACATCGACATATTTTCCATTTTCCGTGATGGCGATCCCTTCGAAGGTCGCTCCCGACAGTATACGAAAACGCTCCTCGCCCTCCCGGGACGCCTGTACTGCCGTATCACGTTCGCTTTCCCGGTGTTGCAGGGTGTCCGCCATTTCATCAAAGGATCTTGCCAGCTGGCCGATGGTGTCTCCCGTATAGGATAACCCGGCCCGCGAATTCAGATCTCCGGCCTGCAACCGGCGGGTTGCAGCCTCGAGCCTCTGCAAGCGCCTCACAATGAACAAATTTCCAAAGAACCAGGATGCCAGCAGGGCAACAAGGGTCGCTATCCCCAGGAGGATGACGTTTCGGTACAGCGTCGAGCTGGCTTCTTCGAGAACTGCTTTTTTGTTGGCGCCGACGAAAATATACAGATACGGCGCAGAATCTCGATTCAGGCGAAGCTTCGTGTAGGCATAAATCCGGATAATGCCGTCAGTGCCTGTGCCCTCATAAGCGCCCTCGTCAGCGGGACCGGACATGTTTTTTTGCGTCGTCAGGGAGACGGAACTGCCGATCCCGGAGGCCGGACTCTCCCCTTCGGGATAGCGATAGAGTCTTACTCCTTTATGATCGGTGATGGCCAGGACATAATCATCGAGCGAAGAGACGCTCGTCGAAAATTCCTTGTATATCTCGAGGCTTAATCCTGCCGTCAGCACGGCCAGGACATGACCTTCTCTATCAATGACCGGTTGGGCGAAATACAGGGCGGGAATCTGAACGGACCGGCTGACGACATACTCGCCCGCGGAAAAATCGCGCGTTCGGACGGCATCCTGAAAATGTTTCCTGTCCGCAATGGATGGGGGCAGAGTGGATTGGGATGAAGCAAATACTCTTCCGTCGGGTGTTGCCGCACTGATATTGATGAGCGCGGGATACTTGGCAATTGCGCTTCGAAAAATTCCGGCGCAAGCGGCGGAATCACCTTTTTGCACATCGGGATCCGCGGCAAGAGTCCGGAGTATCTGCCGGGTATCCGCCGTGATCCGCTGCTGCAGCATCGCAGCGCTTCGTGCCGCCTGAAGATTCTGCTCGTAAGCCGTCTTCACATCGTGGTTTCGACGATCGATTCCCGAAGCCAGGATAATCCCCAGCGCCGGTAAAACAGCGATGAGCACCAGCAGGGACAACTGGCTGCGGATGGACCAGGAAAATTGCATTTTTTCAGCGCTTCTCCGCGACTGTCGAAATCGTACATGATCGGCTTTTCGGGTCTGAATCAATGCAAAATCAGTGCTATTCATCAACAAGATGGCCCTCTTTTTATCTGCATGCCTCTGATAAACGCTATCGAATCACAGGAAAGATCCTCCTCACTGCCCCACTTGACCCTTGAGACCGGTGACTTGTTTCCTGTATAGTACGCCCGAGATGAGTCTTGAGATCCAGATATTGATCGCCCTGTTCCTCGACCTCCTTTTCGGGGACCTGCGCGGCTTTCCCCATCCGGCAAGGATGATGCGGAGATTTACCCTGGCTCTGGAGCCCTCGGCGAGGCGTATGATCGCGTCGCCCCGGGAGGCCGGGGTCTTTGTCGCTGTCCTGGTCATCGGCTTTTCGGGTTTTGCAGCCTGGGGGCTGATCAGACTGGCGGCTCTTATCCATCCCTGGGCGCTGACGACCCTTTCCATCTGGTTCTTCTATACGGCCTTCTCGGCTCGCTCCCTGGCCGACCAGAGCGCAGAGGTCTGCCGGGCCCTCGAGGTGAAAAACCTCGTCCTTGCGCGAAAACGCGTCTCGGAAATGGTCTTGAGAGACACGGATCGCATGGACAACGAGGAGACCACCCGGGCCGCCATTGAAAGCGTGGCTCGGCACGGCGTTGACGGGGTCGTCGCCCCACTTGTCTATGCCTTCCTCTTCGGCCCGCTGGGAGTTGTTCTCTACAAAGCCATTGATGTCCTCGATGCGGCCTTCGGACATAAGAACGAACAGTATTACGACTTCGGCCGGTTCGCGGCCTGGCTTGACGGCCTGGCAAACTGGCTTCCCGCGAGAATCACGGTCTGGATCATGGCGGTGGGGGCAATGCTTTTGGGGATGAGGCCGCTTGCGGCCCTCCGCATCAGCCGCCGCGACGGAACGAAGCAGGAAAACCCCAACGCAGGGCTTCCCGAGGCAGCCATGGCGGGAGCACTGGGGGTGCAGTTGGGTGGCCCCGTGTTCCGCAACGGCAACTTCGATCCCCTGCCCTTCATGGGCGATCCCCTGCAGCACCTGGAGCCGGGGCACATCCGCCGGGCCAATGCTCTCCTGTTCGCCACGGCAATCCTCGCTGCCACGATCTTTGCGTTGCTTCGCGAAGGGATCATGGCGCTCTTATGAATAATCGAGTCGTGATATCAGCCGCATTATTGTGCTCGATGTTGTTTTTCCGGGCCGTACCGGCCTCTGCCGGCCATCCCCTCTTCACCGACGACACATTCACCCAGGGAAAGGGAAAGACCCAGATCGAGATGAGCTACCAGTACGACAGCAACAATGATTACGGCACCAAAAAGGAGATCAGCAAGCCCAAGGCCCAGTTCACCTACGGCCTTCTCGATCCTCTCGACGTCATCCTGGAGATTCCTTACCTGTTCGTGCAACAGACACAGGGAGGAGAAACGACAAGCAACAACGGGATCAGCGATATCACCCTTTCATTGAAGTGGCGATTTTTCGGTGAAAAGGAAGGCCTGCAATTTGCGATCAAACCCTCCGTAACCTTTCCGACGGGGGATGAGGCAAAGGGCCTGGGATTCGGCCGGGAGGCCTATGGCATCACCTTCATCTCCACCCTTGACCGGGAGGCCTGGTGTGTGAGCGTCAACCTCGGCTACCTGTACAATGAGTATGGGCTCCAGTCCGACAGGGACACCCTACGGCAGGACATCTGGTCGGCCAACCTCTCCGGTCAGTACAGGGTCATCGAAAAGGTATGGTTCGTGGGCGAGGTGGGAGTGCAACGCAACCTGGACGTAACATCCTCCGATACCCCTCCTGCATTCATCAACGTGGGGGTGATCTATG
This sequence comes from uncultured Syntrophaceae bacterium, assembly GCA_964628025.1. Lineage (GTDB taxonomy): Bacteria > Desulfobacterota > Syntrophia > Syntrophales > UBA2192 > UBA2192. The sequence continues at coordinate 118,847 of CAZVLL010000009.1, read as the reverse complement.
CGCTCACGAAGAACGTTGATCTCGACGTCGGCTACAAACGGGGTCTCAACACACCGGCGGTGGACTACTCGATTCTTGCAGGCATCACGGTGAGATTCTGATATCCGCCAACTCCGCATGAAACGAATCCCGCAATAAATCACGTGAGGCCCTCCTCGACTCTCCGATCCGGAATCATTTTACCCTTGATATCCCCACGAGCTGACCTTAGGATGGAAGAGACCGGAGAGAACACCGGAGGAGAATAAAACGAAAGGGGGTTGTGCGATGCATGCAACACGAACGGCAGCTGTTTTCGCGTTGGCTCTGTTGATCGGGTTTATTTTGACAGGGGCAGGGGCAACGGCCCAACCGCAGCCTGGAGGAAACGCAACGATTGAACCGGCACGAATATCACCGGCCGAGGCGTACCAGAACGTGCAAGCGGGAACCGCCCTTTTGGTTTGCGTCTATCCCGACGATGCGACCTTCAGGAAGATGCAGCTGGAAGGGGCCATTTCGCTGAAAGAGTTTGAGTCCAGGCTGCCCGGTCTGAAAAAAGACCAGGAAATCATCTTCTACTGAGCCTGACCCAAGGAAGCGAGCGCTGCCGGTCAGGCAGCCAAATATCTGAGCATGGGATACCCAAACGCAAAGGCACTCGGCGGTGGCGTCAACGCATGGAAAGAGGCAGGATACAAAGTCACCGTTGCAGAGTAGATTCAGGAAATGGTGTATTGCGAATATTTCGGCTTGAATGAAAAGCCCTTCAACGTGACCCCCGATCCGCGCTATATTTTCCTCAGCGCAAGCCATCGGGAGGCCCTCGCGCATCTTCTTTACGGTATCGACAATCGCACGGGCTTCATCGAGTTGACCGGCGAGGTGGGCGCAGGCAAGACGACTGTTTTACGCACCCTCCTGAGTCAACTTGACCCCGAGCGGTACAGGACGGCACTGATTTTTAACCCCTGCCTGTCGGCGCCGGAATTGCTTCAAGCCATCAACAGGGAATTCCAAATTTCCTCGGACGACACCAGCCAGTCAAAGCTCCTGGATACCCTGAATCAGTTTCTGATTCGAAAAAACGAAGAGGGACGCATCGTTGTCCTCGTCATCGACGAGGCACAGAATCTCCAACCGGAGGTGCTCGAACAGATACGGCTGATTTCCAACCTGGAAACGGAGCGGGAGAAGCTTCTGCAGATCGTCCTGGCAGGGCAACCGGAACTAGGCAGGCTGTTGGAAAGGAAAGAAATGCGGCAGATCGATCAGCGGATCGCCGTACGGTATCATCTTCCTCCCATGACCTTTGAAGACACGATGCTGTACCTTCATCATCGGCTGAACGTGGCCGGGAGCAAGGGAAACGTATCTTTTTCGCACGGTGCAGCGAAGAGGCTATACCGGTATTCTGGCGGTCTCCCGCGGCTCATCAACATTGCCGGCGATCGGGCCCTCCTGGCCGCGTACACAAGAAACACCCGGCAAATCACCGCGCCGATCGCCTCGGAAGGAATAACCGATGTGAAGCGTGGCGCAGCTCCGCGCACCAGGCAGCGAATCGCGGGTGCCGGTGCTCTCGCGCTTGTTCTCGCCGCGGCGGCCGCATATTTTTTCGGCTCGGACTTCCGGGAGAGGCTCCGGCCCTTGACTCCCGTCGAAGCGACGGTATCCGTGGCGGAGAAAAACCGGCCGGCGGAGCAGGCGTCTTTCGGGAAGCTCGAACAGGAACTCAGGGGCCTTTCCGAGGAAGCAAGTGCCCTCGCCGCATTCGGTATGTTGAGAAAGGCGTGGAAAACAACGCCGGTCGAGGGTCCTCTCGATCTGAATCATCCGCAAGTGATGGAGCGCGACGGGATGTCGCTGTATCGTTTTTCAGGAAATCTGGGGAGCTTGCTTCGTCTGGACAGCCCGGCTATCCTGGATTTACGCCTTCCCGGGATACCGGAAAGGCGTTACGTCACCCTGATGGGAATCAAGGACGGGCTTCTTCTGATCGCCCTTAATACAGGCGAAACGACAGTGATACCTCCTGTCGACATCGAAACCTTCTGGTCGGGCCAGGGGATGATTCTGTGGAAAAACGCGCTCGGGCTTCCATCCCGGGTCTATCCCGGGGCAAATAAAGAACACGTCCGGGAACTCCAGAGACTGCTGACGGAGGCGGGAGTCTATACAGGGCCTGAATCGGGCATATACGACGGGCCGACGGGGTCGGCGGTCAGGAAATTCCAGGCGGCAAAAGGCCTCGAACAGGACGGCATTGCAGGGAGGCAGACACAGATTCTCCTCTACCGCTCCATAAGCCGTTTCGAGACACCGGGACTTCTCAGGTGATGCGTGATGAGTCTGATACTGGACGCACTGAAAAAACTCGATCGCGAGAATGCCGCAAGGAGCGGCGGAACGGTGAATATTACCGCGGAGATTCTGAAAGGGGATCCCGCCCCCCGGAAAAAGGGCATCTCGGCTTTGCTGATCATCATGGGGATAACGGCATGCGTTGCAGGCGTGATCACCTTTCTGGTTGTCGCCGGATCGGGCACACGGATCGGTGATTCGCGCCCACAGATCCCGATAGCCGTAGTTCAACCACCGACAACCCCGGCAGCGGTTGCCGTCACCCCCCCCGCCTCACGAGACGCCGTTTCGGGCCATTCCAATACAGCTTTCCCTCCGGCGGTCGGAACCGGCACGGCAAAAGGAAGCGCCAACATTGCCGAGAGGAGACGTGCATCCGGCGATGCCGACCCGCCCGGGAAGGCATTGCCCCAGCCCGAAGACAAAACTGCGGCCCGCCCCGTCCTGAAAGTCTCGGGAATCGTCTGGCAGGAGGAACCATCCGAGCGAAAAGCCATGATCAACGGCACGGTCGTCCGGGAAGGAGATACGGTGGAGGGGGCAAAAATCCTGGAGATCTATCCCTCCCATGTCTTCGTCTCTTTCAAAGGAAAATCATTCAAAGTCACCATGTTCGAATAAGTGACTGGAATATTTTTCGTCTTTATCCTGCGCCGTGAATTTCTTCCTCGACGGCGGCAAGAACCGCCGGCAGTGCCTCGGAGACCTCCGGGGAAAGTTCCATGGACCACTCGATCCGGGCCGGCTCGATGCCGATAACGATGACCTCCGGGAGCTGTTCTCTCTGGGCCAGGGCCATTGTTCGCGAGAGATCAAAGCCGTGCATGGACGCAATGGCAGAGTTTGTGACGCAGTCGTCATAGGAAACACGATAGACGCTTCCCGCAGGGCCGTCGGCTTTTACAGCATCGATAACGATGACCCGCTTGGCCCTTTCAAGCTCCGGGAGGGCCTCCAGGACCGACGTCCCGATGTCAAGGATGGTGACGCCTTCCCGGGGCCCTCGTTCCATGAGGGCATGGACGGCGTGAACGCCGACCCCTTCGTCGGCCAGGAGCAGATTGCCCAGGCCGAGGATTACAATTCTTTCACACCGTTCTGCTTTCATCAGTACCTCGGCTTCACGGACACAACATGCGCCGTGCTTTTCGGCTTGATCACGTGAACGGCACAGGCCAGGCACGGGTCGTAGGAATGGACCACGCGCAGGACTTCGATGGGTTGGTTCGCATCGGCTACCGTGATGCCGATGAGCGCCTTCTCCATGGGCCCGGGAATATTCTGGCTGTCGCGTGGAGAGGCATTCCAGCAGGTCGGCGTGATGACCTGGTAGCGGCTGATCTTGCCGCTCGACGCAAGCACCCAGTGCCCCAGCGCACCCCTGGCCGCCTCGGTCAGACCGACGCCTGAACCCGATGTCACGGAACCATCCGCATAGACGGGGTTTCCCGGACGAAGGCTGCCGAGCCAGCCCCGCATCGCCTCGGCCACTTTCAATGCCTCGTTGGCGCGGGCAACATGGCGATCCATCACGGAGATACCCCGCTGGTAGTCCCCGTTTATCCACATACGGGCCAGGGGACCGGCTTCAAAGGGCTTGCCCCTGTAACGGGGAGCCTTGAGCCAGGAATAGGCGCTGCTCTTCGGATTCTGCGGCACCGTCAACCCGGCAGAAGGATGGAGATTGTTGGTGGAATCGCCGTACCAGGAATAGGTGACGGATTCACTGATATCATTGAGATTGAGCGCAGCGGGTGCCCCCGTCTGGCCGTTCTCGATGTACCCTCTCCCGAAAAGTTTTTGTGTGCCGCCCGCGTTCAGGTCAAAGGCGCCAAACGCAAACAGGTTCTTGTCGCCTCCCCCGATGGAGAAGTAATCCGAATAGACGGCCCCGATGGCCTGCACATCCGGGATATAGACAGTACGGATGAAGTTGATCAGCCAGTCGAGCTGGGCGAGATAGTTATCGATGGACTGCTGGGTTGGAACCGCCGTGAACCCGCCGGGGATAAACGTGTGGGCCATCGGCATCCTGCCGCCGAATATCGCGCCCATCTCATGGGCACGGCGCCGGGCTTCGATTGCCTGGGGCAGGTGCCCGTTGATGGGGTCCGAAATGGGGATGCGCATGTCCACATCCCATGCCGGCGCCCAGGGCGCTGCATTGAGCAGCTTGATGTAGTCCCGGGCCGCCAGAAAGTAGAAGTGGAGGATGTGGGACTGGATGTAGTTGGCCCCCAGGGTCAGGTTTCTCAGGATCCGGGCATTGTCCGGTACCGACTTTGCGCCGATGCTCTCCAGTGCAAGAACCGACGCCGTTGCGTGCGATACGGGGCAGACGCCGCAGATGCGTTGGGTAATGACGGGCGCGTCCCAGGCATCACGTCCGTTCAGAATTGTTTCGAATCCACGAAAAAGAGTCCCGGTGCAGTAGGCGTCGACCACCTTGCCGTTGTCGATCGTCACTTCGACACTCATATGTCCTTCGATCCTTGTGACGGGATCGATGATTTTTATCGTAGGCATCGATCAACCTCCTCCCTGCCGATAAAAGGGTGAAAACCGGTCGGGGAACCCGCTCTCCGTGCACCCCAGGCAGACGGCGTTGGCGCCCACGCACCAGTTGGTCTTGTTGTTCCAGAGTCGGGTTGGGCAATCTGCCTGCGTGCTTGGACCTTTACAGCCAAGTCCTTCAAGGCAGCGACCGTCCAGGCCAAAGGTACTGGCTTCATCGGCCTCCCTTCTGGGGCAGCGCTCATGAATGCGCAATGACTCACCGGAAAAGAACGTTGCGGGCCTTCCATTGCTGTCGAGAGCAGGCGTTCTGCCGGCCAGCAGCTCTGCAATGGTCAGCACGATCCAGTCCGGGTGGGCCGGGCAGCCGGGAATGTTGATTGTGCTCTTCCCCGTTGCCTGGCTCAAGCTCTGGATCTGGGTGGGGTTAGGGCTTGCCGCGGCGACGCCTCCGAAACTGGCGCAGGTACCGATGCACAGATTGGCCGTGGACCGACCGGCCAGGTCCCGAACGGCGCTGAGCGCCGTGACCTCGGTTCCACCGTCAGACCAAAGGACGCAGGCATTCCCGTTAAAGGCCGTGGGGATTCCCCCCTCGACGGCGAGGATGAATGGCCGCGAAGACAGATCTTTCAGATTTTTTACGGCCAGATCCCCGGCTGCGCCCATCAGCGTCGCATGATAAGCAAGATTGATGTGGTTGATCAGAAGATCGCCCACGTCCGTCGGGTCGGACGGAGCGATGCGATTGGCCAAAGATACGGTACACCCCGAGCAGGCCGCCCCGCTCAGCCAGAGAACCGTGGGGCTGCCGGTACCCTGCGGGATCGTCGGTACACCGGATGACGTAGCTGGCTGCCCGGTGCCGCCTGAGGACCCCCCTGCACCGCATCCCATCACCGCGGCCGAATAGGCAAGCAATGACAAGAATTCCCTTCTTGTGATTCTCATAACTTCCTCCTTCAATGAGCTCACAAACTGCGCGGCAACGAAAATCGAGAAACGCAACTTTCTCCGGACATATGCCGCTATTCGCAACAGGAGCAGGTGCCCGGACCGAGAATCAGCATGCCGCCAGACCCCTCTCTCCCTTCAGGGCCGACCCGGCGCGAAGGACGACGGGTTGCCGCTTGGGACGGATGACATGAACCGCGCAGGAAAGGCACGGGTCATAGGAGTGGATCACGCGCAGGACTTCGATGGGCTTGTTGGCATCTTTCACGGGTGTCCCGATGAGGGCTTTCTCCATCGGGCCGGCGAGGTTCTGATCATCTCTCGGCGAGGCATTCCAGCAGGTCGGCGTGATGACCTGGTATTTGGCGATCCTGCCGGCCGAGATGCTGACCCAGTGACCCAGGGCGCCTCGTGCCGCCTCCGTAAGCCCCACGCCGCTTCCCGATGTCACACCGGTTTGGTTGGTATAAGAAGAGACGCCCGGCCGGAGCTGGCCGAGCCAGGTCGTCATGGCCCCGGCCACTTTCTGGGCTTCGTACGCCCGGGCGATGTGCCGATCCATGACGGAGATGCCCCGCTGGTAGTCACCGTTCACCCACATCCGCGCCAGGGGTCCCGTCTCGAAGGGCTTGCCGTAATAGCGAGGCGCCTTCAGCCAGGAATAGGCATTGCTCTTGGGATACATTGGCGTCGTGGTCCCCTGCGACGGATGAAGGTCGTTGGTTCTCTCGTCATACCAGGAATAGGAGACTGATTCGCTGATCTCGTTGAGGTTCAGGGACACCGGCGTACCCGTTTTCCCGGCTTCCGTACATCCCGGCTTGAAAAGCTTCTGCGCGCCACCCGCAACCAGGTCGAAGGCCCCATAGGCCAGAAGATTCTTATACCCCTGACCGATGGAAAAGTAGTCGGAATACACGGCGCCAAGGGCCAGTGCATCAGGGATGTAGACATTCTTGATGAAATCGGAAAGCCAGACGAGCTGGGCGCGGAATTTGTCAATGGACTGCTGCGTCGGAATCGCCGTGAAACCACCGGGGACGAAGGTGTTCGTGGTGGGCATCCGTCCACTGAAAATGGCCCCCATCTCGTGGGCCCGACGCCTGGCCTCGATGGCCTTGGGCAGATGACCCGTAATCGGCTCCGTCGCGGGGATGCGGATGTCCACGTCCCATGCCGGGGCCCAGGGCGATGTTGCGGGGCCCTTCATGAAATCCCAGGCCGCCAGGAAATAGAAATGAAGGATGTGGGACTGGATGTAGTTCGCCCCGAGGGTCAGATTTCTCAGGATTCGTCCGTTGTCCGGCGCGCGGAGGTTGCCCGCGCTCTCCAGCGCGTTGACGGAAGCCATTCCATGTGAAATGGGGCAGACGCCGCAGATTCGCTGCGTGATGATAGGGGCATCCCATGGATCGCGACCGTTGAGAAGGATTTCAAATCCCCTGAACAGGGTCCCCGTACAGCGGGCATCGGTCACTTTGCCCTGATCGATGGTGACCTCCACGCTCATATGTCCTTCGATCCGGGTGACCGGATCGATGATTTTTACTGTCGCCATGCTTGTTCTCCTTGATGTGTTTCCGTGACCGGGTCACGGTCGTCCGTTCTCTGTACCGACTCGATTCCTTTCGACTCAGTCTCCCCTGTAGAAGGGCGAAAATTTATCCGGGAAGCCGCTTTCGGTGCATGCCACGCAGATGGAATTGGCCCCGATGCACCAGTTAGTGCCGTTGTTCCACTTGCGCGTCGGGCAGTCAGCCTTCGTTTTTGGCCCCTTGCACCCCAGCTCCTCGAGACAACCTTCTTCACTGAAGGATTTCGCCTCACGCATTTCCTTCCTGGGACAATTTTCGTGGATTTCTCTCGAAAAGAGAGTCTTTGGACGGCTGTAGGAATCGAGCGCGGGCGTCGTTCCCGCCAGGAGCTGCGCGATGGTCCAGACGACCCAGTCGGAATGGGTCGGGCATCCGGGGATGTTGATGACGGGTCTTCCCGTCGCAGCCTTCAGGCTCTGGATTTTCGTCGGGTTGGGGTTTGCTGCCGGGACTCCTCCGAAACTTGCGCAGGTTCCGATGCTCAGGTTGGCGATCGACTTGCTGGCCAGGCTTTTCACGGCGGCAAGAGCCGTCACGGGTTGCCCCCCATCGGAGTAGAGGATGCAGGTATTCCCGCCGAAGGCGGTGGGAATGCCCCCTTCCACGGCCAGGATGAACTTGCCGGCCGAAGCCGTCTTCAACTGCGAGACAGCGAGATCACCGGCAGCCCCCATCAGCGTAGAATGGTAGGCGAGATTGATATGATTGATGAGAAGATCTGCCACGTCCGTAGCGGGATCGGCCGTCGCCATCCGGTTCGCCAGCGACACAGTGCAGCCCGTGCAGGAGGCACCACTAAGCCATATAACGGTGGGACCGGTTCCCGACAGGACCTCTGAAAGCCGGCCAAGCACGCCGATGTCGAGTCCCATGGCCGCAGCCGACGCAGCGCAATACGTAAGGAACTGCCTTCTGGTTACTTTCATACTCGCTCCTTGGAAATGAATTTGTGACGCAAACTAAGAAAATCAGGCCGTTTCAGGAAATCGACGCTTCCGATGAGCCCTGTGCAGTATCCACAAGATGGCGGGAAGCAATATTAAGGCGATGGTGATGGCTATATTTTTTACGCCGTAAATGATCGGCGTCAGGACAATCCTTGTGATCCGTTTCAGATTCTCATTGCGACTGATCACGTCGGCAATCGGAGGAGATACCCAGTAATAAAATTGTACAGCTGCCGTTCCCGCACGATTCGTGAGAAGATAGTTGTCCCTGAATTCCCTCAGCACGGCTACCTCCTGAGCCATTGAACTGCCGAAAGCGGCCGTCGCGATGAAGCAGCCACCACCCCCGGAAGAAGAATTCCCGCCCTGTGCGGATGCCGAACTCGATGCCGATGACGTCGAATAAGAAATCTCGTTGGAAAAACCGCTTTCATTCCCGGAGCCGTCATAGGCCGTCACGGCTAAGTAATACGTGACCCCCTGCAGGAGCCCCGAAATGACGCACCGTGTAGCGTTTCCTGCATTGATGCTGTTCGAGTAGTTGCCTGACGATGTGCCATAATAAATAAAATATCCCTTGATGGTCGGTTCAGGATTCGGATCCCAGGCAACGGTCACGTCCGCAGCGTGAGCCCGTTCTACAAAAAAAAGAACCATCAGGCCCGTCATGCTGATAAGAACAAACCCAAGAAAGATGAGATGGAATGTCTGTTTTCGAGTGATGCCCTGTGAACGATGCCTCAATGATGCCCTCGATCATCATGACTGGATTTTTCTGCTCAGCGAACTGTCTGCGCGGAGCTATAGAGCAACGAATGTACCAATGGATGCAATAATTCATAACTATATGATTTTGATTGTTTTTATTGAATTGCTCGGGTTTTTTCGACTCGACGGTTTTTGATAAAGTGGAGGTATATTCCTACATCCAATCGGAAGGGGTTTGTCGGATCCTCTTTGAAACACTGGATAAATGAAGTGAAGGGTTTCCCCTTCACCTTTTAAACTCAGCGGTTATCGTGCTGTTCGTCTTTATATTCGAAAACGTATAGGAAGTAACCGCGCCTATTGATGCTCCATTAATTCTTACCCGCGCAACTTTGTATCCCCGTGCAGGAGTAATGACAAAGGTCTTACTCGAACCCTTACTGACCGCTATTTGCCCCGATGGCGAAATGGATCCGTGCAAGCCGGCGGAGGCAGTTATTGTGTACGTAGCACCGGAGGCGGACTGGCTTATCGAGACAACCTGGGCTCCGATAGTGATACGTCCCGTTCTTGAATTTGAAGTGCCGTTCGCTGCCACGGAATAAGTCAGGACACCGCTGCCTGAACCGTTGGCGCCCGACGTGATCGCAATCCAAGTGACACTACTGGATGCCGCCCATTGGCAGGCCGTCTGGGCCGTCACGGAAATACTCCCGTTGCCCCCGGAAGATCCAAAAGACTGGCTTGTCGGCAAAAGGGAATAACTGCAGGCCGCCGGAACCGTGTAGACAACCTCACTGGAATGAGCACTCTCCTGGCCTGCTGAGCCATAGGCCGTTGCTGCAAAGTAGTAGGTCTTTCCGGATTCGAGGCCTGAGATGGTGCAACTCGTCCAGTTTCCGATGTCTACGGTGCCGTTATAGGTCCTGCTCGCCACCCCGTTGTACACCTTGTAGCCTGTCACCTCGGGTTCCGGGTTCGGATCCCAGGCCAGCGTTACCGATGCAGAACAAGCCTTTTCCGATGAAACATGCAGCAACAAGCTTGCGATGCCGATAAAAACAAGACCGACAGATATAAGATGGAAAAACTTCTTTCGGGTTCTGTTTCGTGATGAACGTCTCATTGACTACCCCGCAAATGACGCGCAGCACCGAGAGAACTGCCTGTCATCTGCGGGGTTCACAGAGCAATGACCGTACCAGCAGGAAAGCAAGCTTATAAGACCATGATATTGTACGATTATTTAAAAATATTGGGTTGATTGAATGGGCGCCCGATGCGAAAAACCCGAAGGGTTTTCCCCACAGGGAACCGAGACAGAATGGCCCATCACCTCAAGAATGCTGAAAAAATGAAGTGCATGGTTTTCCCTTCATTTTCGCCGGATATCCGTGGGGATCGCCTGGAAATGAAGATTCCTCTCGGCAAAGCCGAAACGTATTTCTGTCCGTGGCAAGTATCTTGCAAAAATCTCGACGGAACCAATTATCTGGAAGAATGCAATCCATGGAAAGAAACATCCTCGGAAAAATCTTCTTTTTTGTGTGCGCTGTCGTCCTTCTGATGCTGTTCATGGGGACAGCGGTACAGGCCGGGGAAACACCGAGAAAAGAACCGGCAAAGGTAACCGTCGGCATTTACCTGACGGACATCTATGATGTGGATTTGAAGAAGAGCACTTACAATGCCGATTTCTACATCTGGTTCATCTGGAAGGGGCCGGTCGATCCGAAACGCTTCGAGATCGTTAACGGACATCTGACATTCAAGCACGAGGAGTCGAACGCCAGCAACGGTGATTTGAATCATGTTTCTTACCGCTGCAGGGCAATGCTTCACGGGAATTTTGATCTATCCGATTACCCCTGGGATCGCCAGGGGCTCAAGATCCAGATAGAGGACGAGGATCTCGATGCCGACAATCTCATTTATGTTGCCGACAGAGAAAACTCGAAAATCGACAGCAGCCTGAAAGTCGGGATGAGAACTCTCGGGGATCTCAGCATCACCGAGTTCAGGCATGTTTACGGCACCAACTTCGGCAATCCGACGAAGCCCACCGAGAGGAACGTCTATTCTCGAATTTCGCTCGAACTGCCAGCCGCGCACGGCGGGGTGAGAATTTTCCTGAAGACCTTCCTTTCCCTCTTCATTTCTGTTGCCGTCGCATTTCTGACATTCACCATTCGCCCCTGCGACCTTCCCCCCCGCTTCAGTACGGGAATATCGGGCATGTTCGGGGCCGTGGCATCCCTCGTCGTTATCTCCAATTCGCTCGAAGAATGTCCATTCCTCACCTTTGCCGAAAAGGTCCATTACGCGGGAATGATCTTCATTTTCCTTTCGGTGCTGGAGTCGAGCATCTCGCTGAAGTTGTATCACGCGGGGAAGGAGAAGGCCTGGCGTATTCTGGACAATCTGTCTCTTGGTCTGCTTACTTCCTTTTTTATCTTCTTCGTGCTTTTACTCACGCCATGACACAGAGAACCCCGAATCAGACGGCATGATCTGCGGTAATTGCCCTGCATTGGCTTTCCCTGTTCATCCCGAATAATGGGAGGAGGATCTTTGGCGCAACCGACACTTATCCCGGGACCCGCAGGCCCCGGATGATGAAGATGCCCGTGAGGATGGCAGCGGTGAGGGTTAGCGTGAAGGCTTCCCAGCCGACGTTCTGGTAGATCAGGCCGGGCAGGTAAGAGCCGAGCGCCGCCCCGGTATAATAGATGGAAATGTAGAGGCCGTTGGCGACGGCGCGATTATCCGTGGCAAGCTTGTTCATGGTCCCCATGGCGGTGGCATGCACGAAGAACATCCCCCCGCACATGACGAACATGATGGCAAAGATCCCTGCACCGCTGGGCACGTTGACAAGCAGCATGGAAACCGCAAAAACAGCAAGCCCGATCGTCATCGCCCGCCTCTCGCCTCCCAGCAACCGGATGATGGTCGTCGCGCCTGCCGAAACCAGGATTCCCATGAGGAATCCCGAGTACATCATGGAAATGACAAAGGCCGTATAGGAAGGATCGATCTCTTTGAGCCGGAAGGGAAGAAACGTGAGCAAGGCCATGAAGGCAAAGAAGATCGTGAAGGCCACGGCGTAGAGCCGCGCGATGTTTCCGTTTCGAAGAATCGGCATGACGGCCGACAGATTGACCGATGTGACGGACAGGCGCGAGTCGGCCTTCATCCTGGTGAGCGCGGCAAAGCAGCAGGCAAGCGCGAACGCGATCAGGATGAAGGTGTAGCGCCACCCGGCGGTCGTGGCGACGTACCCCGAAAGGACCCTCCCCAGGAATCCGCCCATGATGTTGGCCGCCACGTAATAGGTCATCGCCCGCTGGATGTGTTCCCGATCCACCGTGTAGGCGAGGTAGGAGGTGATGGCGGCCAGAATCGCCGGCACGCAGGCCCCCTGAAAAAGCCGTGCAGTGATGAGAAGCTCGTATGATTCGGCCATCCCGAAAGCGATCTGGAGCAGCGACAGGATTCCGATCGTAACGAGCAGCATCCGCTTGGCGGGCTGTGATTCCAGCAGAAGGCCGTAGAACAGGGGGGCAATGCTCAAAGGAAGCAGAACGGCCGTCATGAGAAGGGCACCGCCGGATGTCGTCAGGCCGAACTCCCCGGCCAGCAGCGGCAGGATCGGCTGAGGAGCGTAAATCGACGCGTAGACGGCAACGGTTGTGATGAGGATAAATAGAGTTTCGCGCAGCAGCATCGGCCGTTTATGCCCCGGTTTGGTCGCCTGTGCAACCTTTTTTTCCGTGTCCGATCTGTGCCTGCGGGCACACCCTTGCTTCCATCCGGGAGAGCCTGACTTGACTTGTCCTCAAGCCTCTGTTAGCAATGATGCAAGTTTTTCCCGCCGGACGACTGCCGCCCGAAGCGGGAATTAAAAAGGAGAGCAACACATGGCAAACAAGCAGTGGCAGACCCCGCCTGAAATGCAGATCGACGAAGACAAAATCTACCGGGTGACGGTCGAGACGACGAAGGGAACCATCGTCCTCGAACTCTATCCCAAGCATGCCCCCAAAACAGTGAATAACTTTGTCTTCCTCGCGAAGGAGGGCTTTTACGATGGCATCGTGTTTCACCGTGTGATTGAGGATTTCGTCATCCAGGGAGGTGACCCCACGGGAACAGGTCGGGGCGGCCCCGGCTATTCCTTCGAGGACGAGCTGAAGGCGAATCCGCTCAAGCACGAGACAGGCGTCATTTCCATGGCCAATTCAGGGCCCAATACGAACGGCAGCCAGTTCTTCATCACGCACTCGCCTCAGCCCCATCTCAATAACCGCCATACCGTCTTCGGAAAGGTGGTTGACAGGATGGATGTCATCCATGCGATCCGGCAGGGGGATAAGATGGTGAAGCTGGCCGTTGATGTGGCATAGCCGGAGCACGAAGGGGAAACCGCGTGATTGAATTTTTCAAGAGCACGAAGTTCAAGCTGATCCTGGGCGGGCTCGTCTTCTGTATTCTGGTCCCGCTGTACAGCTATTTTGTGTCGGATACGGTCGTGACCAGGATCACCGATGCCCAGATGACCATGGTTGAAGGGAAATTCATGATCGCAACCGAATACAAGCCCCTGGTCAACTACGATGCATCGTACCGGTTCAAGTTCGATTCGGGAACCGTCCAGAATGAGGCCATCCGGTTGAAGGGCAAGCCGGTCAAGATCTGGAAGTACGGCTGGAGGATCCCGATCTTCTCCCTGTACGAAAACGTGGTGAAGATTGAGGAAGTAAGATAAGCAGTGGGCTCAAGAAGAAAGAGCAAAAATCCGATAGATGTTCCAAGAAAATAGTGAGATGCAAATCATGAAACCAGAAAAACTGATTGCCTGTGCCGTCCTTCTTTTCGTCATCCCGGTCTTCTCGGGCTGCTGGTACGCTGCGGCAGCCGGCGCCGGCGCCTATGGCGGCTACAAGGCGAAGGAATCGGGATACTCGGTCCAGAACCCGGTTACCAAGGATGGGGCCAAGAAAAGCGAAAAGAAAGAGTCATCGGAGTAAAGGAACACGTGCCGGTCTTCGCGCTTGCCGCACAGTCGGTTCAGGCGCTGCGATACAGGATCAGCCCGCCCTTCTCTTCTGCCCGGACGACCTCGCTGTCGATGAGATCGACAAGGTGCACATAGGTCTCGTTGAGGGCGAGAAACTGGTCGAATTCAGGAAGATCGATTCCAAAGATATCCCCCGAAATCTCGAAGGCTGTCTTTTCTCTGTCCGTCAGGGCCTCTGTGACGAGCCGCGTTCGCTCGGCGTGATGCTCCCTGATTTCGTCGACCCGTTTTTTCAGGCCGGGAAAGGGTTCTCCGTGGGCGGGGTAGACCATCTCGACGGGAAGATCCCGGATGGATGCCAGGGAGTGAAGGAAGCTGCGTAGCGGGCGATACTCGAGATTGAAAATGTCCGGGCTGAGATTGGGCGTAATGTCCGGCAGCACATGGTCCCCGGCCAGAAGGATGCCCTCTTTGGGAAAATAGAAGCACATCTGACCGCTCGTATGCCCCGGGGCGGGGATCACCTCGAGGGTCCTGTTTCCCAGGTTGTGCCTGCTGCGCGGCTCTAGGCGGTTGTCTACCTGGAAGGGCAGCGTGGCCTTCCGAAAGGCAGCCAGCAGTTTGATCAGGGTCTCCAAGGCCTTTTGCGGGAGCCCCTGCCGAAGATAGAAATGCCGGGCCCGTTCAGCGAGTTCCTCATGCCTGTTGTTGTACTGGAGCCTCTTTTCATCGGTTGCCGACAGGTACACCAAGGCCCCCGAGAGCTTCTGAATCCCACCGGCAATCCCGCAATGATCGGCATGGAAGTGTGTAAGGAAAATCCGGTCGATGTCCTTCGTTGTCTTCCCCAGCTTTGAAAGCGCCTCGTCGAGTACCGTATACGTTTCGGGGATGTTCATCCCCGTATCGAAGAGCGTCACTCGGCCGTCGTTCACCAGGACATGGATGTGCACATGGCGAAGACGAAAGGGCATGGGCAGCGTAATCCGAAAGAGATCGGGCAGGATCTGATCGATCAAGTCAGTGGCTCCTGCTCGCTAATCTACTAATAAAAGACAGTAAATATTTTGCGTCTCCGTCTTCTCGCTCAGGGTCTTGAGGAAGAAGCCGTGATTCCTCGCGGTCTGGAATACGTCGATCCCGCAGGCCTCCATGGAAGGTCGGGCCTTCGCGCCGAAGTTGCAGGGGTTCCCCTTGGTCTTTGCGCACTCGGCGCAAAGCGGGCAGGGGCCCGCCAGCAGCACCAGAGCCTTGTAGTAGCCGTCCTTGAAGATTCTCCCCTCCAGTTCGACGACCCGGTCGAAGTATTCCTTGAACATCTTTCCACGGCCCGGCTTGTGCGGAGCCGCGAGATGCAGGAGGATGGCCCGGCTGTAAGAGTCGAGCAGCCGGCGGGTCTCCGTATCGGTGGGCGTGTTGGGCGGACAGCAGTGGCTACCCCCGAATGCGCCGCAGCCGAACTGGCACTTCCAGCGCACCCAGGGAGCCGTGACGACTGTTTGCGGGCTGATAACCTTCGCCTCCGCCGCCCCGAATCCCCGCGCCGCAGTGATATATCTGTCCAAGTCTTCCGTCTTCATCTCGCCTCCTGCCTAGGGTGATGTGACGTACGTTTAGCACAATGCGACCGTTTAATAAACTGTCGTCTGCATCGGATTGCGATCGTCAGGGTTGATATTCCCGCGGGTTATCCTCACCGCGCAGGATTCGCAGCGAGCCCTCCGCCATGGACTCCATTTCATCCTCGCCGGGGAAAATGAAGACGGGCGCAATGAACTCCGTCCGCTGCCGTACCCACCCGGTCAGCATGGCCGAATGGGCGAGTCCACCGGTCAGAACGACGCCGTCGACCTTGCCTTCGAGGACGGCCGCCATGGCGCCGATGTCCTTGGCAATCTGGTATGCCATCGCCTGATAGATCAGCTCCGATTTTGCGTCTCCCTTGCTGACGGCCTTCTCGAGCTCGACGGCATTCGTTGTCCCCAGGTATGCTGAAAGGCCACCCTGGCCGACGAGTTTTCTCGAAAGATCCTTCGGGCTCACGCGCCCTGATTGGGCCAAGTCGAGCAGCTCCTGCGTCGGCAGGGATCCCGCCCGTTCGGGCGTGAAGGGGCCCTCGCTCAAGCCGTGCGTGCAATCGATCACGCACCCCTTCTTATGGGCGCCGACCGTAATCCCACCGCCGAGATGGGCAACGACAAAATTCACGTCCTCGTAGCGCCTGGTTATCTGTCGGGCTGCCTTGCGCGCGGCAGCCTTCTGGTTGAGAGCGTGAAAGGCGCTTTTCCGTTCGATCTCGGGCAGCCCCGATATCCGGGCCAGCGGTTGAAACTCGTCGGTACTCGGCGGATCGATCACGACGGCCGGCATGTGATATTTCTGTGCCAGGCCGAGGGCCATTGACGGCCCCAGGGCGGAGGGATGTTTCCCGTATTTTCCCGCCATCAGATCGTCACACATCCCCTGGTCGACGACGTAAGCACCGGCCGGCCCCGGCCGGCCCAGCCCTCCGCGGCTGATAATGAGATCGACCCGGCTCATATCGATCCCGTTTGTCTCGATAAACTTTTGCAGGTCGCCCTCTCGCAGAGGCAGTTGGTCCTTTAATTCCCCGTACCGGGCGAGGTCGGCGGAGTTATAGGTGATTGTTTCCTGTACGAGCCGCTCCGAGTCCCGGTAGAAGGCAACCTTGGTGGATGTAGAACCGATGTTGATGGCCAGAATGTGGTGTGTCTTTTTCATGGCTACAACCTCCCGCAAAGAAGCACGGCAAGCCCGATTTCCGTCAGCCTGTTCTCCACCGGCACGAAAGGAAGGTTCAGCACGACGGGATGGCTCACCCCCATGAGGGCACAGGCCATTGGGGTCTTTCCGATGAAGACCGACAGCTGGGCCATGAGATAGCCGGCCTCGACATTCGGAACGAGATAGATGTCGCCCTGGCCTGTGACGGTGCTGTGGACACCTTTCCGGGTGGCGGCCCTCCGGCTCACAGCACAGTCGATGTCCAGAGGTCCCTCAAGGGTGACATCGCCGAACTGTCCCCTTTCGGCCATTTTCGACAGGATCGCAGCATCCAGGGTGGAAGGAATGGCGGGGTTGACCTGCTCGATGGCCGACAGAGCCGCGATCTTCGGGGATGTGAACCCCAGGATACCGGCCAGACGGATCACGTTTTCGGTGATGGTGATTTTTTCAACCATCGAGGGGAAGCTGTTGATATAGGTGTCCGTCACCAGGGTTACGCGGTCGACACCCGACGGGTCAAAGACGGATACGAGGCTTGCGACTTTCTCTTTCAGCAGGCCCTTGTTTCTGTCCAGGATTGTCTCGAGGAAACGCATCGGGTCCAGGGCGCCCCGCATCAGGATGTCCACCTCACCTTTTTTCAGCATGTCTGTCGCAATGCCGAGGGCCTTCGCGCTGTCGGGCTCTTCGATGATTTTGATGTCGGAGGCGTTCTTTCCCTGTGATTTGATCCACGGCGCGATGGCATCGCTCGCGCCGATGACAGCCGGGGAGATCAAGCCGGTTTCCCAGGCAGCAGAAAACGTGCTGAGATCCATCCCAGCCTGGACAGGAGCAATGACGATTTTCTTTTTGCCTTTTGCTTTTGCCTCTTCGCGGATCTGATCGAAACTCGTCATCATGATGCCGTCCCTCCCTTGATCTGCTCCGCCACGGTGACCCCCGCGGCGATCTCGCCGAGGATGGAATCCTGGAAATCCGAGCGCGAGGGGATGATGACGGGCCCCCGCGAGCTCATGACCAGGGAGCGCCTTCGGACGTTTTTCAGGGCAAAGTCGAGTTTGACGAGGATATTGCCCGTTGCGAGGTTAGGGACGAGCATGATGTGGGGGAAGTCCGTCGTACCGATGTCAATATCATCGAGGCGAAACGCTTTACTCCCCGGACTGAAGATATCCAGGAACGAGGCGGCCCCCATCACCTCGCAGGGCCCGAACTCGCCTGAGGCGGCGGCCTTTTTCAGTTCGATGGCTTCCTGGTACGAGGGGATGTCGCCGCCGATCTCCCGCTTGCCCGAGAGGACGCAGATTTTCGGCTTCGGGTATCCCAGAAGGTGAAAGAGGAATACGGCATTGCGGATGATCTCGGCCTTGGCCCGGTAATCGGGCGTGATGTTCACGCCCGTGTCGGTGAAGCAGGTCAGGTGCTCCAGGCCTTCGATGTCCCACATTGAGATGACGCTGACGACCTTCCCCTTGCCGACCTTTGACTCCTCCCGGATGATGGCCCGGTAGATGTATGCGGTCGGGATCTGGCCTTTGCCGGCGATGTCGACTTCGCCGGAGAAAAGCATGGAGATGCCGAGATCGGCGATGGCCTGGCGGTTTTTCTCGTAGATTTTCTCGACCCCGCTGATGTCGTACTGCACCTGGTCGGCCAGCCGCTCCATCTTCTCCCGATCGCCGATCAGGATGGGCCGGGTGTAACCCGCCTCGGCGCTCTTCCTGACGGCCATCATGAACTCCTCGTCTTCGGGAGCCAGCACCACAAGACGCTTCGGCCCCTTCTCGGAGGCCATTCTGTCCATGTCCCGGAAGGATCTGATCATCTCGACCTCCTCATCCCTTCTTCCTTTTGCCTTTGTCCTTTACCCTTTATCCTCTTATCGCAGAACGTTTCCGGATATGACCATTCGCTGCGCTTCCGATGTGCCTTCGTAGACTTCCGCGATCTTGGCGTCGCGCATCAGCCGCTCCACCTTCGCGCCTTTGATATAGCCATACCCGCCATGGATCTGGACCGCCTTAATGGTGTGCTTCATTGCCTTTTCCGTCGCGAAAAGCTTGGCCATCGAGGCCTCTTTGCTGAACGTCTTATTCTGATCCTTCAACCAGGCGGCATGGTAGGTGAGAAACCGGGCGGCAGAGAGGTCCGTTGCCATGTCGGCGATCATCCAGGCAATCGCCTGGTTACGGGAGATGGGGTTTCCAAACTGGACTCTCTCCCTGGAATACCGGATGGATTCATCCAGGGCCGCTTGGAGGATGCCAACGGCCTGGGCGGCGATCCCGATCCGGCCATGGTCGAACCCTGTCATGGCGATCGAAAAACCCGCCCCCTCCTGTTTCAGCAGATTTTCCCCGGGCACCCGGCATTTTCTGAAAACGACTTCCGATGTCTGGGATGAGCGGAGACCCATCTTGTCGAAGTGTTTTCCCGGCGTAAGCCCCGGGGA
This sequence comes from uncultured Syntrophaceae bacterium, assembly GCA_964628025.1. Taxonomy (GTDB): domain Bacteria; phylum Desulfobacterota; class Syntrophia; order Syntrophales; family UBA2192; genus UBA2192. The sequence goes on along the minus strand of CAZVLL010000009.1, from coordinate 99,563 downwards.
TCCCTTCGGGATGATGAACGCGCTCATGCCCTTCCGTCCCGCCGACTTGTCCGTCCAGCAGAACAGGATGTACGTGTCGGCCAGGGGACCGTTGGATACGAAGGTCTTGGTCCCGTCGATCACATAATCCCGCCCGTCCCGCACGGCGGTGGCGCTGACGGCCATGATGTCGGTGCCGGCCTGCGGCTCCGTCAGCGCGAAGGCCGCCATGTGCTCCCCCTTTGCCAAGGGGACAAGATATTTCCTCTTCTGCTCCTCGCTTCCGAAGAGGTTCAGCGCCGTACCGACGATTCCGGCGTGAAACGACAGCGTGAACCCCGTCGAGGAACAGGACCGGGAAATCTCTTCCACGACGATGGCATGGGTCAGGAAGTCCGCGCCGGCGCCCCCGTATTGCTGGGGAAGGGCTATCCCCATCCACCCCCCGGCGGCAAGCTTCCGGAACAGCTCCACCGGGTGGCGGCTGTTCTCGTCTATCTCCGCGGCGACAGGATCGATATTCTTCTCGGCAAATTCCCGTACGTTTTTACGGATGAGCTCCTGTTCCTCGGTCAAGCTGAAATCCATGCGATTCCCACCCTCTTTGGTATTTGGCCGTCGCGCTTCTTCGGAACGAACGAATGGATCCTGAGCAAGGGCAATGCCACGCGGCGGCCCGCCCCATGAATTTCCGGATTCCTCCCGTTGATCCGGGAACACAGGGGATCCCCGATATTGGATACCTCTATTATTACGGTACGTTTCGGAAGAAAGGATGCCCGCAGGATCTGTCATGCAAACAAAACAGAACCCCGCTTTATTCGGCAACAAAACCCAGAATGGATCAGCAATCGACAGATATTCAATGAATTCCTGTTAACTAATTATAACAGAATGTTCGCTTTATTTAACAACTCTCCTTTCCGAGCAAACCCAATCTTTTCATCTGGTGGTATAACCCCACACGTGACAGACTCAGGATCTTGGCGGCCTCCGTCCGGTTGCCGCGGGTCTTTTCCAGTGCCTTCGTGATGATCTGCGCCTGATAGAGATCCGTCAGTCTCCTGAAACTGAGATCACCGCCCGTCCCGGCGGCGCCGACTTCATCGGGGAGCCATTCATCCCTCAGCCGGTCCGTTCCCTTGATCACCACTGCGAGAAAATGTCCAGGCAGGAGGATATCGCCGTCTTCAAGGATCATGATCCTTTCCACTGTATTGGACAACTCACGAACATTCCCCGGCCAGTCATACCGCTCCAGAGCCTGACGCGCATCCTCGGAAATGCGCTTCATGGGTTTATTGAATTCCCGGCTGTAGAGACCGATGAAATGCTCTACAAGAGGGATGATGTCTTCTTTCCGTTCCGCCAAGGGAGGCAGGTGGATGTTGATCACGTTCAGGCGGTAGTACAGGTCCTGCCGGAATGTCCTGTCGTCGAGGGCTTTCTTCAAATCCTTGTTCGTTGCCGCAATGATGCGGATGTCGATGACGATGTTTTTTGTCCCCCCGATTCTCCGGAAATACTTTTCTTCGATCACCTGGAGCATCTTCGCCTGCAGCGCCGGTTGCATTTCCCCGATCTCATCGAGAAAGAGGGTGCCACCCTGGGCCAGTTCGACAAGCCCCTTTTTCTGCTTCTTTGCATCCGTAAAAGCGCCGGCTTCATGACCGAACAGCTCGCTTTCCAGCAGCGTGGCGGGAATCGCGGCGCAGTTGATCTCGACGAAAGGCTGATAGGCCCTGAGGCTGTTGTAATGGAGGCATTTGGCGATGAGGCTTTTCCCGGACCCACTGGCTCCTTCGATCAATATGGTGGATGCATCGTTGTTGGCGGCCCGGGTCGTCATCTCCAGAACTTTCTGCAGGGCTTCACTCTGACCGATGATATTGTGATAGCCGTAGCGCTCCTTGTTCTTATAGATGATCTGCTGGATCTCCTGTCGCAGGGAGCGGATTTCCATGGCCATTTTGATGATGGACGCAAGCGCCTTCGGCGTGACCGGTTTACGGATAAAATCGAACGCGCCAAGCTCAAGAGCCTTTTTCGTGGATTCGACATCGCCGTAGGCGGTCATCATGAGCACAATGCTGTCCAGTTGGCTCTCCCGCAGGCGTTGCAGGACATCCAATCCGTTCATGTCGGGCAACCTCATGTCCAGCAGGATCAGGTCGATGTCGCCATGCCGGACCGCTTCGAGGCACTCCTCGCCATTCTTCGCCAGTTGGACGCGATATCCTTCGCCGACCAGGGCTTTCTGGAGGGTCTCCCGGATCAAATCGTTATCATCCGTGATCAGAACGGTATGCATCAGGAAGTTCCTTTTGTCGAAATTGCGGGCAATAAAATATGGGCCCTTGTCCCTCTCACGGGGCCCTCTTCCATAAAGATTGCGCCGTTGTGGGCTTCGATGATCCTGTGACAGTTATAGAGACCGAGACCCGTTCCGTCCGGTCTTGTCGTGAAAAAAGGATCGAAGATCTTGTCCCGTATCTCCGGGGGAATCCCTTCGCCGGTGTCCTCGATCGTGATACGCACGCTTCCAGGCTCCATGCTGTACAGGCGGTGGTCCAGGGACGCTGTCGCGATCGTCAACGTCTTTTTTCTTTTTCCCTTCATGGACTGCATGGCATTCAAGGCGACATTCATGATGACTTCCCGCAGAGCCTTGCTGTCCATCGGCACGAGGGGAACTTGCGGGTCGCAGTGAAGGACCAACTCGATGTTCTCCTTCTGGCAAAGGCTGGAGAGAAAATCGGCGGCGGCGCTGATCAGCCGGTTGATATCCGCGGGCTGCGGATTCATCCTGCGAGGCTGCGCCAGGCTCAGTAGCTCGCCGATGATATTGTCCATCCGTTCGATCTCTTCCAGCGATTTCGTGAGCAGTCCCCGCTGCGGGTGATCGGGCTCCAGGTTCTCGCTGATCAGCTCCATCGTGGCGGCGATTCCCATCACGGGGTTGCGGATCTCGTGGGCAATGCCGGCAGCCAGTTGGCCGATCGATGCCAGTTTGCTCATCCTTTGGATCTGCTCGCCGATCCGTTTCTTTTCCGTCTGATCCTGAAAAAAGAACAGTGTCCCTGATTCGCCGCCACTCTCGTCCTTCAGCGGTGACACGGTGACCTCGACGGAATATCGCAGGCCGTCCTCCCTGGTATAATCGTATTCCTTTGCCTGATGGGCGGGATGATGGAAAAGATCCTCGAAGATCCTCAATCCGTGATGGTCCTTCGCAGCCTCCTCGATCCTCACGGAGAGAATCCATTTCGGATCCACCCGGAGAATGCGGGCCGCTTCGCTGTTCACCGCGGTGATCTTTCCCTCCCGGTCCAGCGTCAGGATGCCGCTGGGGGAGCTTTCGAGGATGCGATGGTTGAGATTTCTCTCGGCCAAAAGTTGTCCGTAAAACCGGCTGTTCTCAATGATGATGCTCGCCTGATTGGCAAAGATGACGAAGGCCTCGATATCCGCTTTGGAAATCGGTGTCTCCTCGCGGGGCCGGTTCACGCCCATGCACCCGATGATCTTTCCCTTGACGATCAGCGGGGCATAAACAATGCTGCCCCGGGACAGTTTTTCCGTAATCCTGCGGTCAATGGACGTCGCGCGGGGATCCCTGTGTGAATCCTCGAAGTGGATGACCTTGCCGTTTCGGACCACCCTGGTCTCGATACAGTCGTGCCGGTCCAGGTGAAAGGGCTTTCGATAGGCCCGTTGCTCATTCTCTTCGCCGAATCCCATCACCATGCGGCAGTCCAGATGTTCCCTGTCGTCATTGACGAGGAACAGGCATGATGCGGAAAAGCCGAGGTCCTTTTCGGCGCTCATCAGGATGGATCGCAGAATCTCATCCAGGCCGATCTGTTGCGTCAAAAGACTCGATATCCGGAAGATGGACGCAATGGTCCGGTTCTTCGCTTCCATCTCTTTCTTTTGCAAACTCATCGCGCCTCCCCTACATTTCCGATCCTCAACCCCCTTATCCGACACCTGTGCCCTCAAGCCGCTCACCCACGACGTAGGCATCGAGAATCGCTGCAAGCCAAAGAAGGACAAGAAGGGCGAGCCCGGCCGTCGTTGCGGTATCCGAACTGGCTGCAACGACCTTCTGGATGGCCGTGATGTCGATCGCAACCCCTTTCGCCGCAGCGGCCGCGATCTCCCGATACGCATGCACGGTGATGTGAATGACAACGTAGGCAAAGATAAGGATCACCGAAACGATATACGCCCAGCCCCGCCTGCGCTGACCCAGATAGACCTGGCCCACTCCCGGGAAAACCAGGCCGGAAATCAGGGCGGCTTTCTGCGATTTTTTCATGATCCACCTCTACCGGACCGATGAAGGCAGGAGTATCGACATTAAAAAACCCCGCTCCGGGAAGCGGGGTTTTGAACGTCTGTCACTCCAAGGGTTCCTCCTTGACTAGGAAAGCGCGCCCATCGCCAATCATGACGGCAACAAATCCGTTCTGCCGAATCTACCGTTGATACCGGATCAGCCCATCTGCGTGGAAAGGAATATCTGCAGGCTCATCTGCGAGATCTGGTCCTGGAGCTCTTCGATCTGGTCGATATGTCTGTCCTCGTCTTTCAGAATCTTCTCCAGAATTTCGCGGGTGGCGAAGTCTTTAGCCTCCCCGGCGAGGACAATGGCGTCATTGTATGACTTGATGGCGCCCATCTCGAGTCCGCGGTCGCCCGCCAGCTGCTTGGGCACATCGGCGCCGATGCTCATTTTATTGTACTTGCTCACCGTGGGAGTCCCTTCCAGAAAAAGAATCCGGCCGATGAGGGTCTCGGCATGCTTCATCTCGTCGATGGCCCTCTTCTCGAAGTGAAGATGGAGCTTCGCGTAGCCCCAGTTGTTGGCCATCTCGGAGTGGACCATGTACTGATTAATGGCCGTCAGCTCATCAGCGAGAAGGGCATTCAACGTCTCGATCAGTTTAGGATTTCCTTTCATATGCTTCCTCCTTCATGAAGATATTTTTTTGTTATTTGCGTATTATATACGAAAAGAGGATTCTGGTGGAAATTTATTGTTTGCCAAGCCGATTACCCACCGATACAACCTTTGCCTGAGATCCAATTCGGGTATTTCGAACCCCTGTTTCAGCGGACTCCCTATATGAAATCTCTTCTTACTTGGCATATGATTGATCCCTACATGGGGAGACAGTGAAAACGGTCATGCGATATAGAGCAACCTCATCCATCCAGGAAATCGTCAGGCTGATCTTCATCGCCACACTGGCGCTGTTCTTCATTGCGGAGGCCATGCTTGCACAAGATGTGATTGTTATGCGCCCCGTCATCGCGTCTATTGCCGGCCTTTCTGTTATATTGTGGTACTGGGGTCAGGATCGTTGAATTACATGATTGGGAGGCACCACAAAAGGATCCCACACTGTCCGGAATCTCTATAAAAAAGGACCGGGGATTTGGCTTTCCCGATCCTTTCTTTGTTCCCGATGCCCGGGACCCGCGGCCTGCTGCCGTTAGTCCCAGAGCCCCATCACGTCACGTTTCTTTTTCTTCATCTCCATTTTCTTACGATCCAGGCCCAGCTGCGCCTTTTGCTCGGTGGCCACGGCGGGCTGAACGGCCGAGGCGGGCTGCGCTTGTTGTGCGGGCATCTGTTCCTGCAATGAGGCCTGGCCTTCCCTCTTTAACGCACCCGCCACAGGGGCGGCATCCTTCGAGTTCAGCACGATGATGCTGATGCGCCGGTTCTGCGGATCCTTGGGCTGGTCCTTCACGAGAAGATCCGTGTCGGCATAACCTACGACCCGTGCCACCCTCGACGGATCGAGACCGTTGGTCTCGAGCATTCGCCTTGCGGCGGAGGCGCGCATTGTAGAGAGCTCCCAATTGGTGACCTGGTCACCCCGGAAAGGGGCGGCGTCCGTATGTCCTTCGATGGCGAGCTTCGCCTCGACGTCCTTGATGGTATCGTAAACCAGGGACATAATCTCCTTCGCCCTTTCCGTCGGCTCGGCGCTTCCCAGCTTAAACATAGGGCTGCCTTCCTTGTCGACAATCTGGATCCTCACTCCACTGTCGATGACGTCAACGAGGACTTGGTCGCTGGCCGCCTTGCTCCTGCTCAAGCCCTTCTTGACTGCCGCGGAAAGGTTTTCAGGCTTCAACTCGGCTTTCTTGATATGGTCGGTGATCACAAAGGCCGATCCGGGCATGAAGTTCGTCCCGCTATGCGTGAAAAGGCTGAAGTTCTTGAAGTACTCGGCCATGGCGATCCGCTTATCCTCAGACACCATGGAGAGCAGCCACAGCAGGAGGAAGAAGGCCATCATGGCCGTGACGAAGTCGGCGTAGGCAACCTTCCACGAACCGCCGTGATGCCCTTCGCCGTGCTTCTTCTTGACCTTCTTGATGATGACTTTTCGAACAGCTTCCGACATTACTTTTTGATCTTCCTGAGGGCTTCCTCGACTTCCACAAATGTAGGTTTATCGACTGCCGGGACGACACGACGGCCGAACTCGACTGCCACCTGGGGGGCGGCTCCGCTGACGAAGGCCACGATGGCCATCTTGAGGACCGCGAGGTACTGGAGCTCCTCCGCGGCGGATACTTCCATGTTTTTCGCCATCGGTCCCACGAAACCGTAGCACAAAAGGACGCCGAGGAAGGTGCCGACGAGGGCCGCGCCGATGCTCTGGCCGAGAACTGCCGGCGGCTCGTTCATTTTTCCCATGGTGAGGACGATACCCAGAACGGCGGCAACGATACCCAGGCCGGGGAGAGAGTCGGCCACGGTGGCCACGCTCTTGCTAGGCGCCATCAATTCCTCATGGTGGCTCTCCAGCTCTGCGTCGATGAGGGATTCCAGCTCGTTAGGCTCGATCTTGGTCGTCATGACGGTCCGAAGGGTGTCGACGACGAGATCCAGCGCGTGATGGTTCTTGAAGAACCGGGGGTACTTGGTGAAGATGGCGCTCTCCTTCGGGCTGTCCACGTCGCCTTCGACGGAGACCAGGCCTTCCTTACGGATCTTGTAGAATACCTCGCCCAGCATGGTGAGGGCCTCCAGGTAGTCGGCCTTGGAATATCCCTTGCCGGTGAACATTTTCAAAAGGCCTGCGAAGACGGCCTTGATGACCTTCATGGGTGAGGCGATGATGAAGCCGCCTATTGCAGCGCCGCCGATGATGAGCAGCTCGACGGGCTGGAACAGCACGGCGAGGTTTCCGTGTTCAAGGAGGAAACCGCCGATGACGCAGGCGATAACGATGGCGGAGCCGATGATCGTGAACATGGGAGGCCGGCGTTACCTCCTCTTCTCGCGAATGATCTGCCGCTCCCGGTGGAAGACGAACCTGCAGATCTCGTCGCGGATTTCATCGTCCATTGCAGCGTATTTCAAACCGATCTCGAAGAGGTCCTTTTCCTGCTCGGAGACGACGACCTCGCCATAAACATAGACCGAAACCGGCACGGGAAGCGGAAGGATCATCTTGATTTCCAGGAGGTCGCCTTTGTTGTAGGGCTCCCGGGAACTGAAAGAAATGCCGCCGCCGCTGATGTTGATCTGCTTCATGGGAAGCGAGCTGAACCCCTCCTTCTGCTGGGTCATCATATTCAGAACGAGGTCCAGTTTGCGGTTCAGGGTGCCAAGCCACTCCGCCAGAGCCTCGTCCTTGACTTCCTGCATTCCGCCAATCTCTATCGGGACCTGACTCGAAATTTTTGACCACAGCCCGTCGCGCTCATCGGAGGGAACGACACGCACCCCGAAAGCGAGATGGGCATTGACCCGGGAGTACTCCCGACGGTTCGATTGACCGGGAATTTCACTCGAGAAAGTCATTTCTGGCATCCTGACAAACGTTGCAACGGTTTCATTCATCTACTATCGGTTGCTGCATTCATAACTTGAAAAGGAATTCAGAAGCACAAGTCCTTATAATATCGCTGCTTATTCCGGATATGCGCAAATCGGACCGGTAATGGCACTAATGCAAGGGGGGTGCCATACGCTCACGCGCAGCGGCAGATGACAGGTGACAGGTCACGGAAGACGGGGGAGAAGGGGTAAAATATTAATGATCATAGTGGATTGTATAGAGAGTGTTTCCGGATGACCGGTTCAATATCTCCGATCGGAGTCGCCGAGCAGGGCTGCAAGCCGACCCATGCGAACATGCAGCAAAAGGTCAATGAACGGTGACATGCGGATGGGATTTTCCCTGAAACCGAAAAGATGTGTCGGGCAACTGCAGTCGGAAGATCCGAAACGGGGAATGGTCCAATCAGCCAGTGTCTCCAGCGCGTTTGCCAGGTAGTGTTCCAGGTCCTGGCTCGAACGGACAGGCAGTGCCATGCATGAATCGGCCTGATCCCTCAGATAGTCGATGTGCCAGTGGAACTTCTTGCGGCGCCGGAGGTGGCGATCCATTCGTTTTGAGAGATTCGTCCGGGCCGAGCCGGTGTAAATATAGAACCCTTTGGGAAACTTGATTGTACCAAGGCCTCCCACGTCAACCCGGCGGGTCTTCGCCATTTCGAGAACGAGGAGATAGCTCCCCCGGTCCTGTGCCTCCTGTTCGATGAGGTCCCAGGGGATCTTCACATCCCGGAGAATCGCGCCAAGGCTCAAATCGTCACGCCACTCCACGGCAACGGCCTTGACGAGCAGCTCCCTCCTTACTTCGAGCAGTGTCTTTGTGAAGGCATAATCCGTGTGGTAATCGGGCAGGAAGGCATCAATCTGCGGAGAATGAACGAGAAAGAGAACGCCTCCGGGAATTCCTTTGCTTGCCTGACGGGCAAGATGCTCCAGGTGTCGGCGGCCGCGCGCCGTTGGGGCATCGGGGAACATGGCAACCCGGTTGCAGAAAAGGGTGCATGATTTGACTTCCAGGTAGAATTCCCGCCCTTCCTTTTTCAGGAGAAAATCGTAGCGGTTTCCCTCCACGGCGACTTCACGCCGGATCACGGACGCATGTTCAAAGCCGGGGAGTTTTCCTGCTGCAAGCAGGTGAGCCACCACGTCGTTGGTCCGATGGGTGTGGAGCAGGATGGGCCGGCCGCCTCGCTCGACGGCGAGCACCGTGTATTCGGTGCGCTTTCCTTTTTCCGGCGGATTTTTTTCGAGATACAGGACCCGTCCGGGAATCAGAAGCTCCCAGAGCCTTCCCGGATTGGGCAGGTGCGCCTGAACGGCCTTCCCGTTGAGATCGCATACGACGAGGAATCGATTCGGCCGCTTGATGAATCGGGCTTTCAGGATCTCTCCACGCTCCACCCTCAGGCCTGAGCCCTTTCCTTCACAAAGAAAAGCATTCCTGCCGATATAACCGTCAACACCAGCGAGAGGATGAACGGTGCTTGCATGCCGAAGAGATCCCATAACAGGCCCGCCGCGACGGAGGCGGGAAAGGCGCACAGGCCGATCACCATTTGGAAGCCTCCCAGGGTGCTTGCCCGGTATTCCTCGGGGCCCAGCTCGGCGACGAAGGCCTTCTGCACCGTATCGATCCCTGCCTGGTGAAGGCCGAAGAGGACAAACGCGGCAACGACCATCCAGGAACTGTCGGCGAAGATCATCGCCAGACAGACAAGTCCCCAGAGGATGTAGGAAATCTGCAACACCGTCTTGCGGCCGATCCGATCGGAGAGAACGCCGAAAGGGTAGGAGCAGAATGTGGCCACCAGCGTGAACAACAGGTAAAAAAACGGGACCGTCGTGATCTGAAAGCCGAACTTGTTGGCGAAGATGAGCAGGAAAGAGTAACTGAATGTCCCCAGCGAGAAAATCGCACTCAGCATGACGAAAAGCCTGAAGTTCCCGTCGAGGTGCCCGAAAGTGATTCCCTTGAACAGCGTGGCGTCTTCGAGGCGCTGTTCGCGTATGTTGGCCACAATGAACATCACGGCGATGAAGGACGGTACGGCCGCAATCAGAAGCAGGTTCTGATATCCGAGGAAGGGAAAGAAGACGATGCAGAAGACAATCCCGACAAGGGCGCCCGCATTGTCCATGGTTCGGATGATCCCGAAATTCTCGCCGCGGTTGCTGCGTTTCGAGAGATCCGCCACCATGGCATCCCGAGGGGCGCCTCGCATCTTTCCCGCCCGGTCGAGAATCCGGAAAGGGACGAGCCATTGCCAGGTCGCAGACAGCGCATAGCCCAGACGGGAAATCCCGCCGCAGAGATACCCGAGCCAGATGAAGATCTTGCGCTTTCGGGTCCGGTCGGAGATGTAGCCCGAGACGGCCTGCGAAATGGAAACGATGGCGTTCCCGAGGCCGTCGATGAAGCCTAGGACGGCCATGTTGGCCCCCAGGGACGCGACAAACAGGGGCCAGATCGGGTAAATCATGTCTGACCCCATATCATTGAAAAAAGACGCGAAGGCAAAGGTGCGGATGGTCTTCTTGTTTTCGCCGCCGGATGGAGGGGCCGCCTCTCGTTTCTGTTCCATTCCCATGTTCCGGTGCGCTACTTTTTCAGGTTTGCCTCGATCCGGTCGTGGATGTATTTCGCGGCAACGGTGCTTCCCGCCGTGCCAACGCGAATGGAGACGGAGGTGTCGGTTCTGGAGAGGTATTCCATGGTGATCTTCACCTTTTCCTCATAGAGGACGGCGTCGATCGTTCCCTTCTCGATCTTTCGATCGGCCTCGACATTGGAGGCCTTCAGGTCGGCCATGGCCATCTTTCCCGCCTCCCAGACGACGTCCAGGGGATATTTGTAATTCGACTGGAGACTTCCGTCGTGATAGATAAATTTCCCCGACTCATACCCCATGACCGTGTCCCCGGCGACGATCGCGCATCCGGTGAGAGCGGTCAGCGACAGGAGACCGACTAACAGGGCGATTCTTTTCATCATGATGTTCCCTCCTGCATTGGTACCAGGCGTCGGAAGGAAAAAAGTCGTTTCAGGGTCCGACGCTTGGTGCGTTGAATTCCTTGATTACGCAAATCATTTCTTGTCGCCATCAGAAGAAACGGATGATGATGGCCTGGATCACGGTGAAAACGATCGCCCCCACCGTGGCAAGGGTGCAGACCGCCGCGACGATCCGATGCAGCATGGTTTCCGGCCGACGGTCCTCGTAACCCAGGAGAAAGCCGATGGCGATTCCCGCCGCGATTCCTCCGCCGTGGGCCCAGTTGTTGATGCCCGGCAGAAGAAGTCCAAAGAGAACAAGTCCGACAATCCATCCCATGGCCTGCCGGTAGATGGCCATGCCGAAGTATCCGCCCCGGGATTTCCCGTAATACAGGATCGCGCCGATGAGCCCGCACACACTGGCCGAGGCGCCCAGTGTGAAGGGAATCCCGACGATGTAGGAAAGGACGAAGCCGGCGATGCCGCTGACGAGGTAGAGAATGAGAAAGCGGGCTGTCCCGTATTCATGGGCGACAAAGGCGCCCATCTGGTGGAGGGCCATCATGTTGAAGGCAATGTGGAGGATGCCTCCGTGGAGATACGAGGCCGTCAGTATCGTCCACCAGCGATGGTAGAAATCGACGGGGATGGTTCCCGTGGCGCCGAGCAGAAGCAGGCTGGTGTTCGACGGGGAGAGCAGGGTGAAGGGATTGAGCGACATCCCCATTTCCGATGGTTTCAGGACGAGCGCCAGGATAAAGATGGCGGCATTGATATAGATGATGAACTGGATAATGCTGTCACTGTCGCGCAGCGAGAACCGGGATAAGCTTTTCCGGATCGGCGAGCCCGGGTTTACGAGCCCGCAGAAGGGACAAGCGGACTCATCGGAACTGATCAGTCTCCGGCAGCCCGGACAGAGCATTGATTTTTTGTCCAATTGACCCATGAAATACCTGCCTGTCGAATTCGGGGCACGGTAACACAGATAAAGAAAAGCTGTCAAGCAAGGGGGGGCTGTTGAATGATTTACTTGCTGACGGATTTCCTGCTATAGTGTCGCGAAGAAAGGAAAAGGAAACTGTTATGGCTATTCGCACAGGAGACATCGTCAAACTCGAGATAGAGACAATCGCGTTCGGAGGCGCAGGAATCGGACGGGCGGAAAATCTTGTTGTCTTCGTTCCGTTCACCGCGAAGGGCGATGAAGCCGAAGTGGAGATCCGGGAAGCAAAGAAGCGATATCTCCGTGGGCGGCTCCGGAAGCTGATCGTCCCTTCGCCGGACCGGGTTGATCCGCCATGCCCCTACTTCCGGCGCTGCGGAGGCTGCCACTACCAGCACATCGAATATGCCACGCAGGTCGGGATGAAGCGGAGCCAGGTCATCGAGGCCTTCGAGCGGATCGGAAAATTTGCGGAACCGCCCGTCGAGCCTGCTCTCCCGTCGCCCGTCCCTTACGGCTACCGCGGCAAGGCCGAGTTCCACGTGGAGCGGATGCGTGACGGCACCTACCGCGTCGGGTTCATGGATGTAAGTGGCGCACGCCTTGTCGACATCGAGCGTTGCGCCATCATGGAAGAGAGCATCAACGAACAACTGGCCATCTTGAGACAACCGATGCATGCGCCGCTGCGCGTGGACCGGTATGTCATCTGGTCTCTCACGGGCAAGGGCGAAGAGAAACACGTCGTGCGGATTGTGAAAGGACGGGATATCCTCGTTCCTCTGGAAGGATTTTTCCAGGCCAACACGGCCCTCACGGACACTCTCGTCGATGCTGTCATCGAGTTCGCCGGAGCGGGTCCCGATGAAACGATGCTCGATCTCTACTGCGGCTCCGGACTCTTTTCCCTGTTCCTGGCATCTGCCTGCAAGAAACTCGTCGGCATCGAGATCGACGGCGAGGCCGTCGACTGCGCCCGGTTGAACATGGAGAGGCTTGGGATCGAGAACGCTGTTTTCCACGCAGGAGACGTCAGGGATGTTCTGGAGAGGGAAACCCGCGAGGGCAGGGCGGCTGCCGATGTGGTCATCCTCGATCCCCCGAGGACGGGCTGTGAACGGGAGGTGCTCGATCTCGTCATCGGGCTTCGTCCCTCGAGGATCGTCTATGTTTCCTGCGACCCGGGGACCCTGGCCCGTGATGCCCGTCTGCTTGTGGATAGCGGCTGGAACCTTGTCACGGTAAGGCCCATGGACATGTTTCCACAGACCAAGCACATCGAAACCGTGGCGCTCTTCAGAAGACAGGGGCCAGGGGATAGGGTACAGGGTGCAGGGGAATTTGAAGATTCGTAAAGCCCTATATTGTTGTCCGGAGTCAGTACAATAATGTATGCAGCGCCTACCGATGCCGCGACGGTCATGCTCCTGCGGCCTTGCCGAAATGCAGACGTTAAGGATATCGAGGTTCTCCTGGTGTTGCGGCACCGCAGGAGCCGCTTCGTTCCCGGCTACCACGTCTACCCGGGCGGAGTCGTCGACCCGGAAGATTTCGAGCCCGGCATCGAACGCTTCTGCAGGGGAATCGACCGGGAGCAGGCTTCCGACATCCTTCCCGACATGTCCCGCCCGGAAAAGGCCCTTGGCGCCTGGGTTGCGGGAATTCGGGAAACCTTCGAGGAAGTGGGCATGCTGATCGCCCAAAAAAAAGATGGCTCTCGGATCACCATCCGGACGGAGGAGGAAAAGAAGCGGTTTTGCGGCTACCGGAGGGCGCTGAACAAAGGCGAGATAAAATTCGCTCAGGTGCTCGAGAAGGAAGACCTCGTCCTTCCCCTGGATCGCCTGGATTATTTTTCGCACTGGATCACACCGGAACCCCTGCCGCTTCGCTACGACGTGCGATTTTTCCTGGCCGAGGCCCCGACGGAACAGGTCGTCATCCACGACGGCGTGGAGCTGACGGAGCATGTCTGGCTCACGCCTTCGAAGGCTCTGGAAGCCTACGAGAAGGGAAAGATCGGGATGGTCCTGCCCCAGATCATGACCCTCGTGGACATCTCTCGTTTCCATACCGTCGAGGCTGCCGTCGCCGCGGCAAAGGCACTACGCGTTCCCGCAATCCTGACGAAGATCAATCGGATAAACGGCGAAGACGTGGAGGTCATGCCCAACGGTACCGTCTTCGACGGCCGCCTGCCGGTGTATTCCTGGCCCGATGAACGGGAGTAAGCGGATCAGCTTCCCGTCAGCTTGAAGGAATCGAGGAATCGGTCTCGATCCTTTGTCGAGGCCGTCTCCTTCGGGAACACCGTCACGACCTGGTACTGCCGGGCATTCACCAGGTAGATCCGCATCAGCAGTTCGAGCCTGCCGTCGAAGGACTGGATTCGCGCCTCCCGCCCGGGGTGGCCCGACAACGTGACGGTGCGCTCGTCCAGCAGGGTCCCCTGGATGTTTCCGACAGCCCCGTCGCGGGCAGAATCGAGGATCCTGTCCTTGTCCGCAGCCGCCAGAGGGGCTTCCGGGTAATCGCCATACACGACCATGTAGACAGCGCTGCCATGCTCCAGCGTGAAGAAATGCGCTTCGACGGAGCCGGACCGGGTGTCGAACAGCTGGCGCTTCTCCGCCGGCGCGCCCGGCATGGACACCGAAAAAGCGCCCTCTTTCGAGCTGAACTCCTGCCAGGGCGACCGCTCGCACCCCGCCAAAGCCAGCATGACAATCAGAATGATGGGGACGACATGTGTCTTCATTCAGCAGGCCCGATGACTAGAACTTTACCTGCGGCGCGGTTTTCGCCGCTGCCGGGGCTTCGAAGAAGGCTGCCGGGCTGAAGCCGAACATGCCCGCCAGGAGGTTGGCCGGGAAGCTTCGGATCTTGATATTGTAAGCCTGGACTGCCTCGTTGTAGCGGCGGCGCTCTACGGCGATGCGGTTTTCCGTCCCCGCCAGCTCGTCCTGCAGTTTGAGGAAATTCTGGTTGGACTTGAGTTCGGGATAATTTTCCACGACGACGAGCAGTCGGCTCAATGCCGAGGACATCTCGTTGTTTGCCTGGATCTTGTCCGGGATCGTTCCGGCCCCGCCCACCTTCGACCGGGCGTTGGTCACCTCGATGAAGACATCCTTCTCCTGCTTGGCGTAGCCCTTCACCGTTTCCACGAGGTTCGGGATCAGGTCGTAGCGCCGCTGGAGCTGATTTTCCACCTGCGCCCAAGAGGATTTGACCTGCTGGTCGAGGGTGACGAAGTCGTTGTAGGTTCCCTTGAAGAAGCCGTAAAGCGAGATGGTGATGACGGCCACCACGGCCAGCGCAATCCAGAGTCCTTTCTTTGCCATATTGCCTCCAATCTGGTCTTTCTAGTCTTTTTTGTCTATCTCGTCTCTTTTGTCTTAATAGGGGGATTCGGAACTTGGAATTTTCGAATGGAATATTTTCTTCCATTCTGAAGATGGACGCCGGATTCCGTTTCTTGTTTTCTACCCTCGGCCCTCCACCCTCGGCCCTCCACCCTTCTCCCCGTATCCGATGCCGTCCACTGCCTTGATCAGCTTTTCAATTTCGGCCACATAGGATCGGAAAAGAGCCTTCATGTCCGGCAGGGAAAGAGACTCTTTACCCTCCTTCAGGGTAATGCACCGGATGAAGGGCGACGAATTGAACCCGTACGCCTCGCCCACGGACATCACGATTTCCCGCCGCCCGTGGGGAACCTCGCGATCCTTCAGAAAGAGCAGGGCGCTGAACACAGAGAGGAAGGCCGTGATGGACGTCGTCATCAGCCTTCGCAGATCCTCCGCCCTGCCTGCCGTTTCGAGGAAGCCTGTGCGGAGCAGCAGCTGCTTTCCCTTCAACTCCCGCTCGCACTGGAGCCTGAGCGCCGGTTTCTCAAAAACGAGATCCTTGAGAACATCTTCGCCGTAAACCAATTCATAGTGGCGCCTCATATTGAGAAATTCCACCGGGTAGACATCGATAGAGGAACAGATGAAGGCCTTTGTCATGAAAAGGGGCACGGCCACCGCCCGCTTCTTCCATTTTGGGATCACGGGCAGGGCCCGATCGAGATCATTGACGGACGTTTCATCGAGGATCACCAGAAAGTTGATGTCGGACTTGCCGGAAACATAGTCCCCACGGGCGCCGCTTCCGTAGAGGATGACCGACTGAAGCCCTTCGCCGTAGATTCCTTTGAGATCTTCGAGGATCTCAGGGAACACTTCGCTCGGTGTCTTGGGTATTTTCGCCATCGTCTTCCCTTTATCAAACTTATTTTTCAGATAACCGTCAATACTTGCATCACTTGCATCGCACCCTATTGTCAGGCAACGCCTAAAAGTCTCCCCCCGCCCCTCCTCCTCCGCTCATTCCCCCGCCGAATCCGCCGAACCCTCCGCTGAACCCGCCGAATCCGCCGGAAGACCCTCCCCAGCCGCCGCGACCCGGTCCGAAGAGGAAGAGCATCGCCAGGAGCTGCCGACCTGTCTCCGTGAAAAGCATCAGCGCGATGACAATGGCGAGGAGGATCAAGGTAAAGGGGTTCAGTGGCACGCCCTTTGCCGGCTGTGCGGGCTGACGCTGCGTCTTGCCTGTCAGGGTCACGCCTGCATTCCGGGCGATAATATCGGAAACGGCCGTCATGGCGGCGGAAAGACCCTGTCCGTAATTACCCTGCTTCAGATGGGGAATCACCTGAAGCCGGAGGATCTCGCCGACAACCCCGTCGGGAAGGATGCCCTCGACACCGTAACCCGTCTCGATCCGCACCCGCCGCTCTTTCACGGCGAGCAGGATCAGAACCCCCTTATCTTCGCCTTTCTTTCCAATGCCCCAGGCTTCATAGAGACGTGTGGCATAATCGTCCGCAGTCCTGTCCCCTATGGTGGTCACCGTGGCCACGACGACGGCCGTTCCCGTTTTCTGTAAAACCTCACGGGCGAGACTTTCCATGGAAGCTCGCTGCTCCGGGGGGATCACATTGGCAAAATCATTGACGGCGCTCGTCGGACGGGGAAAGGAGGGGTCCGCGGCCGCGGAATGGCCTGCCAGAAATGTGATTACGAAAAGGATGAGCAGCGATGTTACCGGATGTTTCATCATGCGGGGTGATGTCATTTTTTCGTCTTTCCGTCAACCCTTCGCCGGATCCAGTCGGGTTCCTGACGTCCGAAGAATGTATAACTCATGTGCGCCGCGGAGCAAAGCCAATTTTATTTACGCAATTACAAAGAGATAGGGGGGGTTCCCGAAGCATTCGGCAAAAGCGTCCTTTTGGCAGAATATTTGCACGGCTATAGCCATTCCAGCTGCACCCGTTTCCCGATGATAAAGCCTCACGAATAACCGGTCTTCGAGAGAGAGCAGATGCCCGCCCTCAGCAGAAAAACGAAGCAGCAGCTGATCGAAGAGATCGAAGACCTCCGGAACAGGCTCGACTCCCGCCGGAAATCTCCCAACAAAGAATCAGCCGAGTCCAGGCAGCTTTACGAAACCATGGCCCGCAGCTCCCATGCCGGCGTTTACGTCATTTTCGAGGGCCGCTTCGAATTCCTCAATGACAAGGCGGCCTTGCTTGCAGGTTACCCCGCCGAAGAGATGATCGGCATGAAGAGCATTGACGTCGTCCATCCGGGGGATCGAGAGACGATCCGGGCTCAGGCGCGCGAGATGTTGAGAGGCCGGCGCTCGTCTCCGTACGAATACCGGATCATGACGAAGGACGGAGGAATCCGCTGGATCATGGAGACGGTGACTCCCATTCGGTATCGAGGCAAAAAGGCCATCCTAGGCAATTCCATGGACATTACGGCCCAGAAGGAGCACAGCCGCAAGCTCCAGGATCTTGAGGCTCTGGAGGCTTCCATTCTTGACGCTATTCCCCACGCGGTGCTGGGACTTGCAAAGCGGCGCATCATCTTCGCCAACAACGCCGTCGATGCCGTTTTCGGATGGCGGGCAGACGAACTCATCGGCAAGGCAACGCGCATTCTGTACCGCAGCGATGATGAATACAGCGATATCGGGAAATTCGTCTACTCGACGCTGCGCAGTCAGCGCACCTGCAATGCTGAAATTCCCTGCCGCCGCGCAGACGGTCGCGAGATCATCGTCCGGCTTCATGCCTCCCGTATCGGCGACGACCTTCGGGAAGGCCGGATCATCGCCGTCTACGAGGACATCACCCGACGCAAGCGAAGTGAAAAAGCGCTGCACGAGTCAGAACGCTTCAACAAGGAAATCATCTCCAGTGCCAATGAAGGGATCATCGTCTACGATCGAGAGCTTCGCTACATCGTCTGGAACCGCTTCATGGAGGAGCTTACCGGCCTTCCCGGTAGCGATGTTCTCGACAGGAGCACCTTCGAGGTGTTCCCCCACCTCCGGGAACAGGGCGCAGACATTCTGCTGTACCGGGCTCTGGACGGAGAAACGATTGCTGCCCCGGATCTCACGTACTACGTTCCCCAGAGCGGGAAAACAGGCTGGATATCGAGCACCTATGCCCCCTACCGCAATTCCCGCGGGGAAGTCGTCGGCGTCATCGCCATGGTCCACGACATCACCGAACGCAAACTCGCCGAGGAGGCCCTGCGAAAAAGCGAGGAAAACTTCCGCGCTATCTTCGAAACGGCGCCGGACTGCATCTTCATCAAGGACCGCGGCCTGAAGTACGTACTGGTAAACCCCAGCGTGGAGACTCTCTTCGGGAGATCTGCTTCGGAAATTGTGGGGCTGTCCGACGGAGAGCTCTTTGGCGAGACGGCGGAGCAGAGGACCCGCGAGATGGATTACCGTGTCCTCGACGGCGAGAGGGTGGAAGTCGAATCCGGCGAGATCATCAACGGCATTCCGGTGACCCTGCACATGGTGAAGGTTCCCATGTTCGACTCCTCAGGTGAAATTACCGGAATCTTCGGTATCGCCCGCGACATCACACAGACGCGGCAGCTCGAGGCACAGCTTCTGCAGGCCCAGAAGATGGAGGCCGTCGGAACGCTGGCCGGCGGCATCGCCCACGACTTCAACAATCTCCTCATGGGCATCCAGGGTCACATCTCGCTCATGCTCATGGACACGACAAGCGAGCACCCCCATTCGGTTCACCTCACGGGCATCGAGGACATGATCCGCAGCGGCGCCACTCTGACCCGGCAGCTTTTGGGCTTTGCCCGAGGCGGCAAATACGAAGTGAAGCCGACGGACCTCAACGACCTCATCCGGAAATCCTCGGAGATGTTCGGCCGGACAAAAAAGGAGATCAAGATCACGCGGCGCGGGCAGGACGACCTCTGGATCGTCGATGCGGACCGCGGACAGGTCGAACAGGTACTGCTCAACATGTACGTCAACGCCTGGCAGGCCATGCCCGGCGGCGGCGAGTTGACCCTGTCGACGGAGAACGTCCTTCTCGACGAACTGTTCGCGAAGCCTCACGACATCCGGCCCGGCCGTTACGTGAAGATATGCATCACGGACACGGGGGTCGGCATGGACGAGGCGACGCGCCAGCGCGTCTTCGAGCCGTTCTTTACGACAAAAGGCAGGGGCCGCGGGACGGGCCTGGGCCTGGCTTCGGCCTACGGCATCGTCAAGAACCACGGGGGACTCATCACCGTATACAGCGAGCGGGGGATCGGGACGACGTTCGGCATCTACCTGCCGGTCTCGACAAGCGTGACCGTTGCGGATGCATCACGGGAGCGTAAGGTCATGAAAGGGACCGAGACGATTCTCATCGTCGATGACGAGGACATCGTTCTCGATGTGGGCATCGAAGTTCTCAAGATGCTGGGGTACCGGGTCTTGTCGGCGCGCGGCGGACCCGAGGCAATCGAGATCTACCGGCAGAGGTGCAACGAGATCGACATGGTGATCCTGGACATGATCATGCCCGAAATGGGTGGCGGGC
Organism: uncultured Syntrophaceae bacterium; assembly: GCA_964628025.1. Lineage (GTDB taxonomy): Bacteria > Desulfobacterota > Syntrophia > Syntrophales > UBA2192 > UBA2192. The sequence goes on along the minus strand of CAZVLL010000009.1, from coordinate 79,858 downwards.
GGGTCTTCGATGCCATGAAAGGCATCAATTCCGAGGTGAAAGTCCTTCTGGCAAGCGGTTACAGCCTCAACGGCCAGGCCTCTCACATTCTCTCCCGCGGCTGCGGCGGCTTCATCCAGAAGCCCTTCAGCATCATCGACCTTTCGAAAAAAATCCGCGAAATCCTCGGCAAGCCGGGAGAAAAACGCGCCGTTTCCTGAGCGCAGTCATTTGTATCCGGACGTTGCAGGCTTGATGCTGGAAGATTCAAGCAGGACATGCGGCGCGGCTTGCTTGCAATCAAGCGCCCGCTGCGGGCGGCCGCAAATGCGAAAACTCGTACTCCTTTTCCTGGACCTTGAAAACAATCTTTTCGGTTTCGTTTGCCGTAATGATTCCTTCGATGACCCGCTTGCAGCCAAAATCGTAAAAGACGATCTGGTGGGTCGGCATGTCCTTTTCGGCGAAATTCTTGAAGTAGGTCTGCTGCTCGTCCGGGGTCAACTCCCGGACCGAGAGCTTCTGGGCCCTTTCCCTCGCTTCCCAGTCCTTCGTACGGATGATGACTTTGTAGTTGGCATGAAAAAAAATAGGCATTTTGATTTCCGTCATCTCTTTCCCTCCGTCTCTCGTCTGTGTGGTCCTGGCCTTTTCGTCCGCCTTTATCCTGAATCCCGACGCCTCCATATCATGATCGTGTGAGGAAATCCACAGTCCCCTCATTTCGATTGTTATCGCCTCCCTGCTGTGTTACCATTTCGCCGCCAGTGGATTTTTTCTGGAGGGACTCACGCTATGGAACTCGGCGAATTTGTCGTTGTCACCCATCCCGGCCATCCGATGAAAGGCGCCCGGGGGAAGATCGTCGGCCGGCGCGGAAACTACCGTCCCGATGACCCCTGGTATCTCGTCTATCTGCCAAGCCGGATGCGAAGCTACCTGATTCCCGGCTCGGCCCTCGAGTTGGAAAAAGTCGGTCCGGCCATGGAAAAAGATTACCTGTATCAGTAACGCAGCTGGACCCTCTGCTTTGTACGGTCATCCCCCCACAGGCGGGGAGTTCCTGTTTATTTTCACGCCTTTTGTCGTCACAATCCCCGTTACCAGTTCCACCGGTGTGAGATCAAAGGCGGGATAATACCCCTTCACGGCGGGGCCGCTGATGGGTGTGCCCCGGAACTCGAGCACTTCGATGGGGTTTCTTTCTTCGATGGGGATGTCCCCGCCGCAGAGCGTCCTCTTGTCCGGACCGCCATAGGCAAGGATATAGAAGGGAATATGGAAGTAACCGGCGCAGATGGCGAGCTGGAGCGTTCCCACCTTATTGGCTACCGTTCCGTCCATGGCCACCCGATCCGCCGCCGCGAACACCTTGCTCACCATTCCCTTCGACATACAGTGGGCGGCCATATTGTCCGTAATCAGCGTCGTGTCAATGCCCAGTTCGCTTACCGACCAGGCCGTAAGCCTCGCGCCCTGGAGATAGGGCCGCGTCTCCGTGCAGATCACCCTCACGTCTTTCCCGTTTTCGCGAGCAAAGAGCAGCATATAAAGGAGAGCCGGTCCGGCAAAACAATGGGTGAGGACCCGGTCACCTGACGCAAGAAGCGTTTCCGCATGACGGCCCGTGTCCTCGGACATCTGCCGCTGTCGATCGAGGGCCTTTCGGAGGGACGCCAGAATAATCTCGGAAGCCGATCCTTCCGGGCCTGCATCCTCGATGCGGGTCATGAGTTTGTTTACGAGGGCCGACAGGTGGAAACCCGTAGGCCGCGTTGCGATGAGCCGGTCGGCCGCCTTGCGGAGCCTTTCTGTTTTGTTCGTGGGCCCGGTCTGTTCGATATTCCGGGCGGCGAGATAGAGTCCGTAACCCGCAGTGATGGCAATGTCCCCGGCGCCCTGGACGGCCATGTCCTCGATGGCCCGGGCCACAGACTCCTGATCAGGACAGCGCAGGGACACGATCTCGCGGGGGAGCCTGCGCCGGTCGATGACAACGAGCGCATCGCCCTCCAGATAGACATTCTCTTCCAGATCCATGAGCAGAGGTTTCTTCATGCCAGGCCTTTTCCCTGTTCTCTTGCCCTGCACAATTACCACATCCGGACGGGTGTGTAAATCGGCACGGCGCATTTTCCGTTTTCCTGCTTGATTGGGCACTGCAAATGGTATAAGCCCAGACAGAGTTTATCGTGAAGGACGTGCGAAACCTGCCTAATCGATTTCTTTGGCAATTTTTGTTCCCCTGCGATACGTATACAATATGAGAAGATAGTACGTATTTTTTCCGTATTGTTATTTCTTCGCAGGGGTGATTTGTATAATTGTTTCCCTTTTCCCGCTGTGGTCAACGGCAAACATGTCTCATTAAAAAAAGGAGGCTCGAACCATGACAAAGGAAGAAAGGATTGAGGCAGTGCGTCAGAGGGCGAGAAAGAATTTTTCGCTGGGGTACAACTGCGCCGAGTGTGTGACGGAATCCGTGTTCTCCCTGATTGACACGGGGATGCCGGTGGCGGTGAAAAAGTGCGCCACGGGATTCGGCGGCGGCATCGGTCTTTTCGGCGATACCTGCGGTGCGCTGGTGGGAGCCGTGATGGCCGTGAGTGCTGTTCACGGGCGGGAAGGGCTTCCCGAGGGGACGGAACCCAAGGAAGTGGCGATGAAATCCAAGGCGCAGTTCTACGGCAAGCCGGGCGTGTACCGGATCTTCAACCAGGTCCCGAACCGTTTCAAGGCCAAGGCCGGCAAGACGCAGTGCCGCGAGTTGACGGTCCTGTGGCAGAACAGCTGGCTGTGCAAGGATCACGCGCTGTTTTGCCGGGAACTCATCACCGATGCGGCCGGCATTGCGGCGGATTTGATTCTTTCGGACAAAAATGATCTGGCGGCGCAGCCTTTCGGGGAGAATGTGGAAAACCTCAAGGACTGATTCTGTTTTCATTTGTTTACGCTGTCTTCGCAAGGAGGAGTGCTCATGAGCAAGAGGCTGGTGGTTGTAGGCGGCGGCGCGGGGGGGCCGTCGAGTGCCGCCGAGGCAAAGCGACGCGATAAATCCCTTGACGTGACGATGGTCGAGCGGGGGGAATTCGTTTCCTACGCAGCCTGACCGATGCCCTATTACATCGGCGATGTAATCAAGGAATCCAAGAGACTGGTCATCCGGACACCGGAGGAATTCAAGAAGACAGGCATTGATGCGAGGATCCGGACGAAGGTCGAAAGCATCGACGCAAACAAGGGGCAGGTCTTCCTGTCAGACGGGAGCAGCATCCCTTATGACTATCTTGTCATGGCGACAGGCGCTGATGCCGTCCGCCTGGACATCCCCGGCAAGGACCTTGAAGGGGTCTTTGTCATCCGGAACTTGACCGATGCCCTGCAGATCAAGGCCTACCTGAACGAAAAGGGCTGCCGAAGAGCGATTCTTATCGGCGGCGGATACATCGGCATGGAGATGTGCGAGGCCCTTCGAAACGTCGGCGTCGAGGTCAAGGTCATCGACGTCTTGTCGCGGCCGGCGTCTCGATGGGATCCGGAATTCACCAAGCTCATCGTGGACGAACTGGGCAAAAACCAGGTGGAGTTTATTCCGGAGACAAAACCCCTGGCCATTGAAAAGGGGAAGGATTTCCGCCTGAAACTGATCACGAGCGGCGGCGAGATGGACACCGACATGGTCCTCATGGGCGTGGGTACCCGATACAACACCGCTTTGGCTCAATCCATGGGGATTGAAATGGGGGAGAGCGGCGCCATCAAGGTGGATTTCAACCAGAGGACATCCAAGGAAGGCGTCTGGGCCGTGGGGGATTGCTGCGAGGCCTTCCACAAGGTTGCCGGACGGTGGGTCTATTTTCCCCTGGGAGATGTTGCCAACAAGCAGGGCCGCGTTGCGGGCCAGAACATCGGCGGGGCTGCCGTGAAGTTTCCGGGTATTGTCGGAGCCCAGGCCTTCAAGGTGTTCAAGCTGGAAGTGGCTGCTACGGGCCTGACGGAAGCGGAGGCCCTCAAATACGGTTTCCAGCCGGTGAGTTCGATGATCTGGGGTTTGCCCATCGGCCGTCCCATGGCCCAGGGCGAGAAACTGGGCATCCAGCTTGTCGGCGACAAGAAGACCGGAAAGCTGCTTGGGGGCCAGTGCATCGGCGAGAAGGGGGCTGTCCAGCGGGTCAGCAGCCTGTCCGTTGCTCTCTGGTCAGGGCTGACCGTCGACGAGATCGGCTACCTGGACCTTCCCTATGCGCCTCCCTTCGGGGGCGCCTGGGACGCCATTCACATCGCGGCCCAGGATCTTGCGAGAAAACTGGTGTAGCCCATCACCCATCACTTATTATGTTGATGAAGGAGGGAACTCATGAATTTCAAGCTGTCCGAGGAGCAGGATCTCATTCGCAAAAACATCCGGGAATTCTGCGTGAAAAACGTGGAACCCATTGCCGCCGAGATCGACGAGAAGGAGATTCACCCGGTGGAGCTGTTCAAGAAGCTCGGCGAGGGAGGATGGATGGGCATTCCCATCCCGGTGCAGTACGGCGGGTCGGGGTCGGATTACCTGACCAACGCCATCGTCGTGGAGGAGCTTTCGCGCTCTTGCTCGTCCACCGGGTTCACCGTGTCGATCCATGTCGGGATCGCCTGTATGCTGATCAACCTGTTCGGCAATGAAGACCAGAAGAAGAAGTACCTGGCCCCGCTGGCCAGGGGAGAGCACCTGGGCGCCTTCGTTCTCACCGAGCCGGGTGCGGGAACGGACGTCATGGCCGCCACCACGACGGCAGCGAAAGACGGTGATTTCTATGTCCTTAACGGCACCAAGACGTTCATCTCCAACGGGCCCATCGGGGACACGTATCTGACATTTTGCTGGACCGACAAGGCGGCGGGCCGCAAGGGGATGAGTTCCTTCATCATCCCGAAAGGAACCCCGGGCATGAAGCCCGGTGAACATTTCCACAAGATGGGGCTTCGCTCGTCGCAGACCTCGGAAGTGGTCTTCAAGGACTGCCGCGTCCCGAAGGAAAACCTGCTCGGGGCCGAGGGTACCGGCATGATGAACGCCGGGGCGGCCTTCGACCACGGACGAGTGGGTATCGCGGCCCAGGGCGTCGGAATTCTCCAGGCGGCCCTCGACGAGTCCATCAAGTATTCGAAGGAACGCGTCCAGATGGGAAGTCCTATCGCCCGCCACCAGGCCATTTCCTGGATGATTGCCGATATGGCCACGGACCTCCAGGCGGCCCGCTTCCTGACGTACCATGCGGCCTGGCTGAAGGATCAGAAGCAGCCCTTCACCAAGGAGGCCGCGATGGCGAAACTCTACGCCGCCGAGAAGGCCATGCACCACACGACAAAGGCGGTCCAGATCCACGGCGGCTACGGTTACATCAAGGGAGCCAAGGTAGAGCGGCTGATGCGGGACGCCAAGATTTTGGAAATCTACGAGGGGACATCGGAAGCCCAGCGGATGGTCATCTCGGGCACCGTGCTTCGCTAGCAAAACGCGATTCGGGAACCGGGATTCCGAATCCGGCAAAAAAAGAAGGACGGGGGCGGGGGAAACCCCGCCTCCAGCTTCATTTCCATGCAAAGATCCGTAGGGCCGAAAAAAGGCGATGACGGATTGCTGCCGGACAGGAGAGAGCTTCCTGTCCCGACGAATCCCGTCATCATGGCAACGCTTCGCGCCATCTACGCGGGAGGGCCGAAACCGCATTGGCAGGCGAATTCCTTCGGTCGCCCTTTTTATCGTCACGAGGCCCGTGACGGGAGGATTTTCCTCTTTTTTGAGAGCCCGCCCGACTTCAGATCTCTCTTCCACCCTTCTTACATTTACACTCCACGACTAGATTTCGTCTATTCCGGAAAGCTGCGCCAGCTGGTATCGCGCCTTTCCGTGGAGACGGCCGATGTCTTCCTGATCCTCATGTCCCGGATTGCCAGTCTGAGCAACCCCTTGAACGGTATTGCCCGCATCAGCCTCGAAGAGATCGCGAAGCTCAGGGGCGTTCATCTTCGCCACGGCCGCTCCAGCGTGCTCCTTGACGACTTCAGGCAGGAAGTCTTGCGAATTGCCGATATGCGACTGACCATGTTGTGGAAGGATTACCGGGGCGGGGGCACAGTCAGTCTCGGACGAGAGCGTCCGGACAGGCTTCTCGACATCCTGGACGTGGAGTACGAAAAGGACGGCCGGACGTGGACGGCCTTCCGTTTCCGCTGCGGGCAGGCCCTGTCTCACTTCCTCGACCCCGAAGGCTTGCGGTGGATTGGTTACTACAGCAGATCGCTTTTGAGACTGAATCCTTACCGGGAAGCCTTCACGAAAAAGCTGGGGACCTACTGGATCCTGCTCGGCATCATCGCCGGCAAGAAGGGGCAGCAGCCGGCGGCAACGCCGAGGACGATCCTCGATTTCTGCGGGGAGGCTATTCACCGGCAGGCCACTGGCAGGACGGTGGATGCCTTCATCAGGGCCCACGAGCGACTGGCTGAAATCGGCGTGTTGGCATCGTTGCCTGTCTTGGAGCCTCCCGACCGGGGGCGCGGCTATTTCAGTCAATGGCTCGATCGGCCCCTGACGGTCAAGCTCTCCGACCGTCTCTGGCGAATACAGGAGATCCCGAGAAAAAGACTCTCCCCGAAACGGCGAAGACAGCGGGAAGCCCCTTCTTTCTTACCCTCCACCCTGCGGGAGCTGCAGACAAACCCGGCCCTGATAAGACAGATGAGGGCTGATCGGCAGCTACGGCAGGAAGATCTGGCCCGCTCTCTGGAGGTGACCCGCCAGACCCTTTCCTGTTATGAGCGGGGGCTGCGCCCGCTGCCTGAAGATAAGGCCATCGTCCTGCTGGACATCTGGCAAAGAGGTGCCGGGCGGTAATGGCCGCACGATCCACCCATGCCGCGAATAATCTCACCCATCCTGCCATCAAAGTGCACCCATCGCGAAGGAATGTTCTTGTTTGCATGCCTGTTCTGCTTGTGCCGCCTGCATTTGCATTGGCTTAACATTCCTTATCAGTTATAAAAGAAATAACCCCGCTGCCGGCAGCGAACTGCGTGGATCCCTTCCTTTATAGTTCTAACCACTAAAATATAAGGAGGGAGACATGGGATACATATCCAGAACCATCAATGAGGGGATCGCAAGGGTTGTTCTGAACCGTGGAAAAGTCAACGCATTCAATGATGACGTGATCGAACAGATGAGCCGCACGTTCGGCGATCTCGCCCTCGATCCGTCGGTCCGGGCAATCATCCTGACAGGCACGGGGAAGTTTTTTTCCTTCGGGTTCGACATCCCGCAGTTTCTCGGCTACTCGAGGGAACAGTTCACACGATACCTGACAAACTTTTCCCGGCTCTACCGGGAAGTTTTCCTTCACCCGAAGCCGGTTGTGGCGATGCTCAATGGACACACGATCGCCGGGGCCTGCATGCTTGCCACGTCCTGCGACTTCCGGATCATGGTTTCAGGCAAGGCCCGGATTTCGCTCAACGAGATCAACTTCGGATCGTCCGTCTTTGCGGGTTCCGTGGAGATGCTGAAACTTCTCGTCGGGCACAGAAACGCCGAGAACGTTCTCTACAGTGGCGCCATGTATTCCGCCGAGGAGGCGCACCGGATGGGTCTCATCGATCAGATCGTTTCCGACGCGGACCTGGCAGACGAGGCGGAGAAAGTCGCCCGGGAGTATGCCACCAGAGACCCCGATGCCTTCCGGAGCATCAAGGGGCTCTTGCGGCGGGCCACGGCGGAACAAATGGAACGGACGGAGGCGGATTCCATCGAGGAATTCGTCCGCATCTGGTATTCAGAAAGAACGTGGGCGAGGTTGCAGGGTAAAACGATCCATGGCTAAAATACAAGTCATTGCGAGGCGCGCATCGCCGCGGCAATCTTCGTTGCAGGATTTCATCTCGTAGATTACCGCGCCTCGCGAGGCTCGGCTCGTAATGACCCGTCTTCCCCTGTACCCTATACTCGAGACCTTTTTGTGGGAGGTGCCATGGAAAAGCGCATCAATGTTTTGCAAAAGAAGCTTGCCGAAGGGGGAGTTGACGCAGCCCTTCTCATCTATTCCCGGGATGTTCTCTACTACACCGGGACGGCCCAGCCCTCCTGCCTTCTCGTCACCCCCGATGACTTCACCCTCTATGTAAGGAGCGGGTTCGAGTTTGCCGTGCAGGACGTCTTCATCGGCCGGGAAAAGCTGGTCGAAGAGCGGCGGCTCGAGAAGATCTTCGCAGGTGCCCTGTCCTGGCCGGCAGGGAAACCGGGGAAGATCGGCACCGAGCTTGACATCCTGACGGCGGAGCAGTTTGAGTCTCTCCGGAAGACCTGCCCCGACGTCGACTTCGTCAACATTTCGCCCCTCACGCTGGAGCAGCGCAAGGTGAAGGAGCCCGGGGAGATTGAGAAACTGCGCAAGGCCTGTGACGCCGTCCACGCAGGCCACGAGGCCGCTCTGGCGACACTTCGCGAAGGGGTCACGGAGCTGGAGCTGGCCGCCGCCGTTGAGAACGCCCACCGACTCGCCGGCCATGAAGGGATCTTTTTCATCCGCATGCCGGACTTCTTCATGAGCCGGGGACCTATCGGGGCGGGCCCGAATCTCCTCAGAAACAGCGGTGTCGTCTATACCATCACCGGTATTGGCCTTAGCCCCGCCGTCCCGGCCGGCCCTTCCCGCCGGGCCGTCGGGCGGGGCGAGACGGTCATCGTCGACATCCCCACCCTCGTCGAGGGTTACCACGCCGATCAGACAAGGACCTACTGCATCGGAAAGACCCCGATTCTGCTCCGGGACCTTTATGACGATCTGAAAGGCATCGCCGATCATCTCATCGCCTGCCTGAAGCCCGGGAATACGGGCAGGGATATTTACCGGATGGCACTTGAGAGGGCCAACGTTCTGGAGCGGGCCCGGGAGTTCATGTCTTTCGGCAAGGGCAAGGGTTCCCGGATCATCGGTCACGGCATCGGTCTGGAACTCAACGAGCCGCCGATCCTCTCCGAATTTGATACCTCCGTGATCCCGGAAGGCTGCGTCGTCGCCCTTGACATGCACATGATGGCCGAGGGCTGCGGGGTCGTCAAACTTGAGGACATGATCCTTGTGAACAACAGAGACAATGAGATCCTGACAAAGACCCCCCGTCGGCTCTTTGAAATCTGACGCGGAAAACCCCCTTTTCCTGCCGAATCCGCCGGCCAGGTACAAAATTGTGCCGGTCTCTCTTTGACTGCCTGTCAAGGCAAGGGTTCTGCCCTGAAAGGCCCACAAAACGGGCGAATCCGGCCGTCTTTTCGCTTGACAAAATGAGGGATTTTGTATACGGGAACGGTGGGTCTGATAAAAGGGATAGTCAGGGTTATTTTATTGATGAGGAGTATATATGGCTTAAATCTTTAAAAAATTCAGGACAAGGAGGGAGGAATCGTGTATTTCGCAAAAGAAGTTATCGAACAGTCCAGCAGGCTCCGCCAACGCTGGGAAGATGAGGTCAAGAAACTCGTCTCCAAGTGGCCCGATCAGAAGCCGGATGCTCAGTGGTCGACGGTTTCGGATCTCCCCATCAAACGTCTTTACACCCCCGATGACATCAAGGATATGGACTTCGAGCGGGACATCAATTACCCCGGGCAGTACCCCTACACCCGCGGCAATCAGGTGACCGGTTATCGAGGCAAGTACTGGACATTCCGGATGTTCTCCGGCATGGGAGATGCCGCCACCACCAATACGCGGTGGCACATGCTTCTGAAGGAAGGCCAGACGGGTCTCAGCACGGCCTTCGACTTCCCCACCCTCATGGGCTATGATACCGACTCCCCGAAGGCCCGCGGCGAATGCGGCAAGTGCGGTGTGGCCATCGACACCCTTGAAGACTTCCTCGTTCTCACCAAGGGCATCCCCCTCGACAAGATCACGACCTCCATGACGATCAACCCGCCGGCCACGGCTCTCTGGGCCATGTACTGTGCGGCAGCCGAGATCCATGGCATTCCGCTCTCCAAGATCGGCGGCACGATCCAGAACGACATGCTCAAGGAGTTCATCGCCCAGAAGACCCTGATGTGCCCGCCGGAGCCCTCCGTGAAGCTCATCAGCGACACCGTCGAGTTTGGAACCCTGCACGTTCCCAAGTGGAACACGATCTCGATTTCGGGCTACCACATCCGCGAAGCCGGCGCCACGGCAGTGCAGGAACTGGCCTTCACGCTTCGCGACGGAATGGAGTACGTCGAAGACGTGCTTCGCCGCAAGAAACTCGACGTCGATGCCTTCGGCCCCAGGCTCTCCTTCTTCTTCAACGCACACTGCGACTTCTTCGAGGAGATCTGCAAGATGAGGGCGGCCCGCAGGATCTGGGCCAAGGCCATGAAGGAACGCTACAAGTCAAAAGACGAGCGATCCTGGTGGATGCGGTTCCACACCCAGACGGCCGGATGCTCGCTCACGGCCCAGCAGCCCTACAACAACGTCGTCCGCACGGCCACGCAGGCGCTCTCCGCGGTACTCGGCGGGACCCAGTCGCTCCACACCAACTCCCTTGACGAAGTGTGGTGCCTGCCCTCTGACTTTGCCGTCCAGATCGCCCTTCGGACCCAGCAGATCATCGCCGAAGAGACCGGTGCGGCCAATACGATCGACCCGCTGGCCGGCTCCTATTTCGTCGAGTCCCTCACGAACGAGATGGAAAAGCAAGCGTGGGAATACATCCACAAGATCGACGACTTGGGCGGCATGGTTGCGGCCATCGAAAAGGGTTTCCCCCAGCTCGAGATCTCCGATGCAGCCTACAAGTTCCAGCGCCAGATCGACGGCAATGAGAGAATCATGGTCGGCGTCAACAAGTACGTGTCCACGGAAAAAGAGACCATTCCCTTCCTCGAGATCGACGACAAGATCGAGACCGAGCAGATCGAGCGGCTCCAAGCCGTGAGGCGCAAACGCGACAGCAAGGCTGTCAAGAAGTGTCTCGACGATCTCAAGCAGGCCTGCAAGAAGGGCGACAACGTAATGCCTTTCTGCATCGAAGCCGTCAAGGCCCTGTGCTCCGTGCAGGAGATCTGCGACGTTTACCGTGAGGTTTACGGCGAATACCGCGACCCGGGACTCTACTAATCGAGGGAAGGAGGCGACACAAAATGTCTGACAGAAAATTGCGTGTGATGGTTGCAAAACCGGGTTTGGACGGTCATGATCGCGGTGCGAGGGTTCTGGCCCGCTGCTTCCGCGATGCCGGCTACGAAGTGATTTACACGGGCTGTCACCAGACACCCGAGCAGATTGTCTCTGCAGCGGTGCAGGAAGACGTGGATCTCCTGGGCCTCAGCTGCCTTTCAGGTGCCCACCGCTATCTGTATCCCGCGGTGACCAAGCTCCTCAAAGACAAAGGCGCCGACGACATCATGGTCATCGGCGGAGGAATCATCCCCGACCAGGACTTCCAGCTGATGTACGATGCCGGGCTCAAGGCGATCTTCACGCCCGGTGCGACGCTGGATTCGATTGTCACCTGGATTAACACAAACGTGAAACCGAGAGCTTAAGCAAGGACGTCCGGAATGGAAACCACCAACAAGATCAGAAAAGGCGACGTTCGTGCCGCCTCTCGCCTCATCCGGAACCTGGAAGACCGCATGCCCGAGGCGAAGCTCACCATCAAGCACCTCTTTCCCCTCACGGGAAAGGCACATGTCATCGGTATCACCGGCTCGCCCGGTGCGGGAAAGAGCACACTGACCGACGGCCTCATCGACTGCTTCCGCAAGAAGGGGAAGACCGTCGGCGTGCTGGCCGTCGATCCCACGAGCCCCTTCACGGGGGGCGCCATCCTCGGCGATCGCATCCGTATGCAGCGCCATGCCGAGGACCCGGGCGTTTTCGTCCGGAGCCTTGCCACACGTGGGGCCCTGGGCGGGCTTGCCAAGGCCGTGGGCGACGCGATTCACGTGATGGACGTCCTGGGCAAGGACATCATCATCGTGGAAACCGTCGGCACGGGCCAGCAGGAAGTGGACATCATCAACCACTCCCACACCGTGCTGGTCGTGCTCGTGCCGGGGATGGGCGACGAGATCCAGGCCATCAAGGCCGGTATTCTGGAGATTGCCGACATCTTCGTCGTGAACAAAGCCGACCGCGATGGCTCGTCCAAGCTCTCGCGGGAGCTACTGGCCATGCTCGACATGGCCCCGCCGTCCGCCTTCCAGGGGGGATGGCGGCCGCCTATCATGAAAGTGGAAAACGCCTTTGAGCCCACAGGCTTCGGAAAGGCGCTGGATGACATCAGCAACAAAATTGAAGAGCATTACAGGCATCTCGTCGATAAAGACATCATCGGCAGCAGGATGCGACGCAAGGCAACCGTCGAGTTGAACGAGGCGATCCGGGCGAGCATCCTCGAGCCGGTTCTCCACAAGCTGATCGGCAGCGGCGAGATGGAGGGGATGATCGACAAGGTCATGAAGAAGGAGATCGACCCCTACACCGTCGCCGAGGACGTTGCCAAGCGGTACCTGGAGGGGTGCCTGTGATCATAACCATTAACTGAAGGGGAAAGCCCGGGACGGTCTATGAACGGCCTCCCGGGCTTTCTTGTTCGATGCTGGTGAAAAAGGCCCATCTGCGCAGATTCCCCCTTTCGCAAAGGGGGACACAGGGGGATTTTTTCCATTTTTCGAGTGCGTCAGGAGGCTAACGAATGACCAAAGATGCCATAGAAGAAACCCTTGCAAAATATTCCCGCGGCCTCATCATGGTCATCACCGGCGACGGCAAAGGCAAAACGACGGCGGCTCTGGGGCAGGCCCTCCGGGCCCTCGGCCACGGAAAGAAAGTACTCATCGTCCAGTTCATGAAAGGCCGCAAGTACGGCGAGGTCCTCTGTGCCGAGCAGTGCCTTCCGAACCTCACCTTCAAACTCTGCGGGCTCGACAGCTTCGTCATGCGAGGGAATCCCGCCAAGGTGGACGTAGAACTCGCCCGGGCCGGGTTCAGCCTGGCGAAAGAAGCCATCCAGTCCGGGCAATACGACATGGTCATCCTCGACGAGATCAACGTGGCCGTGGATTTCGGGCTCATCGGCATTGAAGAAGTTTTGTCCATACTGAAGGAAAAGCCGGAGAAAGTGGATGTGATCCTCACGGGCCGCTACGCCCACCCCGAGGTCGTTTCCCTTGCCGACACGGTAAGCGAGGTCAGGGAGATCAAGCACCATTACAGCCAGGGAATCAAGGAACGGGCGGGTATAGAATTCTAACCCTTATAGGCTCCTTCTCCCATGACACCTAGCACGTAACACTGTGTGCAGACCCGTGGATGGGACCATGAACAAAACGCCCAAGGAAGAACTCGACCGACGGATCAAAGCCCTGCAGGCCCATCTTGCCGGGGCAAAGATCGACGGGGCACTCATTGTTCAGAATGCAGACCTTTACTACTTCACCGGCACAGTCCCTCAGGGCTGGCTCTTCATCCCTTCCGACGGCCACCCCATTCTGTTCATCCGGAAAAACCCCAACCGCGTCCGTTCGGAAACCACCCTCGAGCATCTGTTCAATGCCCGCAGCCTCCGCGATCTTGCCGGCGTGCTTGCCGACAAAGGCTATCAAAGATTCAAGCGCCTCGGCATGGAGCTCGATGTCCTTCCCTTCAACCAGTATGTCCGCTACACCGAGGCCCTGAAACCGGAGGAGATTGTCGACATCTCGCCCGTCGTCCAGACCCTCCGTTCCATCAAGTCACCCTATGAGATTACCTTCGTACGGCAGGCGGCAAAACTCGGCGACCATCTGATACGCATTGCCCGGGAGAACCTGCGCGAGGGCATGACGGAGCTCGAACTTTCGGCCCGCATCGAGATGGCCGGGAGAATGAAGGGCCACCAGGGCTACGTCCGGATGCGGGGCTTCAATGCAGAATGCTACTGGGGGCCTGTCGTTTCGGGGGCAGCCGCGGCCGATCCCGCCTTTGTGGACACGACGGAAGGCGGTCACGGAACGAGTCTTGCGCTTCCCGCCGGAGCGAGCCACAGGCCCATTGCACGGCACGAGCCCGTCATCGTCGATATGGCCGCCACTGTCTGCGGCTACCACGCCGACATCACGCGGACCTTCTCCCTGGGAAGACTGCCCGAGAAGCTGGAGATCGCATACCGGGAGGCCCTGGAGATTCTTCAGGCTCTGGCAGGCGCCGTACACCCCGGGGTGCCCGTGAGCGATCTTTACCTCATGGCGGAGAAGCTTGCCGACAAGAAAAGGCTGTTGCCCCACTTCATGGGATTCGGGAACGAGAAAGCCGGTTTCTGCGGCCACGGCATCGGCCTGGAGCTGGACGAGCCTCCCGTCATCTCACGAAACAGCAAGGCCGTCCTTCTGCCCGGCCATGTCATCGCTCTGGAGCCGAAGTTCACCTTTCCCGGCGAGGGTGTGGTGGGGGTGGAGGATGTCTTCCTCGTCACGGAAAACGGCGCCGAGAAACTCACGAAAAGCAGCTACGGCGTAAAAATATAGAAACAGGTTCGAGGACCGAGGCACAAAATGGAAACCTCGTTCCTAGCTCCTCGTGCCTCGATCCTAAAAAAGGGGAATTTCCATTGAAGCAGCCCGAAAAAACACCATCGCAGAAGCTCAAGAAGATCGCCGACACCCTGAAGCAAAAGGGTGCCTCGGAGGTGAAGATCATCAAGTCCTCCAACGTGATCGTAGACGAGCGCGTGCGCCTGAAATGCCAGATCCCCCTCTGCGAAACCTATGGAAAGAACCTCATGTGCCCGCCCTACATTTCCTCCGTGAACGATTTCCGCCAGGCGCTTGCGCAGTATGATCAGGCCCTGCTCGTGCAGGTGAGCGCACCTCTGCACGGAAAAAACCGCGGCAGGGCGAAGGAAATTTTCGACCCGGCCCGGGTGCTTCACGAGCTCATCAACTTGGGCGAGCGGCTCTGCTTCGAGTCGGGCTGGCGCTTCGCCACGGGGCTAATCGGCGGAACCTGCCGGCTCTGTGAGGAGTGCATTGTCATGGAACCCGAAGGCCACTGCCGCCACCCCTTCCGTGCGCGGCCCTCCATGGAGGCCATGGGCATCGACGTCATCGGCACCATCGAGAAAGCGGGCCTGCCGGACAATCCGTTTCCCGTGGCGGAGAAGGTGACGTGGACGGGCGTGATTTTGCTGTAGGCGAAATCAGGCGTCCGGAATCCCGATTCCGGAAAGCAGCAGCAGGAGATCATTGCGAGCAAGGCGCGGCAATCTCCTACAAAGCATCTGTCATTGCGAGTCGAGCCTTGCGAGACGTGGCAATCTTCCTTTTTTAATTCAAAATACTTTTTCAAACGAAATTAACGATATTGGGAGGTAAGGACATGGCAGTTCTGAAAGAAGGCGGCATCCCCCTCGGCAGATTCATGATCATCAACAAGACGGACGGCCTGACCAAGGATGATCTCATCATCGAGGCCAACGGCCAGTACCAGATCCAGGAAAAACCCGATGCATTCCTCATCAAGAATGCCGAGTGCTGTAAGAGCATTATGGTCAAGGTGCTGAAAAAGGACTAGCAGGCTGTTTATAAGCACTCGTCGTGCTGAGTTCCCCTCGTCCTACGTCGGTCAACGTACGTCTCTGTGCGCCTCTCTCCTCAGGAGTGAACTTGTCTTGAGCCTGTCGAAGGAGGATGCCTTGCATCCAAAAACTTTTAAACAGCCCGTTGGCGTAGGACTAAGGGTGTGCTCCGCTTATGGACAGTTGGCGCACTGACTGGACACTGAAGAAAATCGCAATCGCTCGAAAGCTTAACGATGGTCAGTGTGGTGGTTCGTATGGTGAATCCTTAATTATATTATGTTCTGTCGTGAGTGCACTTGCCGCAGAAGTATGGCCAGGAAAAAGAATTGATAGAGTCCGCTTCGTAGAAGTACTTAAAGAGTATTCTCCACAGGGTCTATCTGTGACGCAGGTGAGTATTCCTCTTCTCATTGGGCATACCGAGAGTGAAGAGCTGAGGAAAGCTTTTCTCGGGTTCGATATTTCTGAAATTCTAACTGGCAAGGATGTTGATAAATCTGAAGAGGAAATTCTCGCAATAAGTGAAACGATAAGTCTAAAGACTTTAAGAGAACATAGCTACGGGAACCTCTTATACGAAGAAATTCGATCAAGTTATGCACACGAATACAAAACCGGGAAGAGAGCAGATGATTGGCCAATGACCCAAAAAAATGGTGCAATAATTAGCTACCTGAATTGGGTATGTCGTCCCGATAGGACTATTCATTTTCATTTTGATTGGGTATCAGAAATTGTAATAGCTATTGCAACGGCAGTGGATGCTGATTCAGCGTCCTTACCCAGAAAACGACCACAACGATGGTGGGTTTGCGGTTAAACAGCAAGACGGAACAGCGGAGTCAGGCTGAATTATTGGGATGCACATCATGTCCAAATGTCAATGTTCAAGTTTGACCCCATAATCTTCACTTTAGTTAGTAAATCAAAATGGCTAAAAGGTCGAACAAGGAGATAGAGCGTTACTACTTCGAAATGTTTCGTCATGACTATCAGCTGCCTGAAGGAACAGTTATCTTCACAGATAAACCAGATGTAATCATTGCGGGAAAAAGGAATATTGGGATCGAAATCACGAATTTCTATCGTGAGAGCGGAGCACTTCCGGAGAGTGAACAGGTTCAAAAAAGAGCGCGAAAGAGAGTAATTTCAGAGGCTCATCAAGCTTATTTGGCAAATGGTGGAAAAAAGATCGAGCTTTCATTCTCATTTGACCCAGAGTCGCCTATTCGAGACCGAAGGATACTTGTTAATAAAATTGCTGCACTCGCAAAGAACATTGAGGAGTTTACCGCTGGGGCGATAAGAAAAGACGCTTTTAAGCACATACCACAATTGTTATTTGTTTATTTAAACGCCGAGGACTATGAAGATCCACAGTGGCGGATGATCCCATGTTTCGCAGTCCCACTCATGTCGTTGGAAAAGCTGTGCGCGATCGTCAACACCAAGGAAGCAAAATCAAAGCATTATCAGCATTGTGAAGCCTATTGGCTAGTTGTAGTAGTTGACTTTATTGATCCGGCGCAGGATCAAGAAATTCAAATTAACAGCTTCGCAAAGATCGACTCAACAGTATTTGAAAAGGTGATAGTTTACAAAACTTACTTCAGACATGTATTGGAGGCGAAGTAATGTCAGAAAACGAATGTAGTCAGACTTGAATATTGAGATTCGCACCATGACCAAGGGGACCCCCCGGGGTCTCCTTTGAAGAAGGAGTGCGCCGTGAAGAACAAGGCCTTTCAAGATTACTACCCCGATGAATTTGCGCATTGCTACGGTTGCGGACGTAGCAATCAGGAGGGGTTGCAAATCAAGAGTTACTGGGACGGGGAAGAGAGCGTCTGCCATTATACACCCAAGCCGTATTACTCGGGAGGTGTTCCCGGATATGCTTATGGAGGTCTGATCGCCTCCTTGATCGATTGCCACGGTGCCGCTACCGCATCGGCAGCGAAATTGCGTGAGGAGGGGTATTCCCTGGGGGAAAGACCGCTTTCGCGTTTTGTCGCAGCATCACTGAAAGTGGATTATCTGAAACCGACACCACTTGGAACGACCCTGGAGCTGAGGGGAAGGATCATAGAGATCAAGGGCCGTAAAGTTATTGTAAGCGTGACATTGTCCGCGGAAGGTAAGGTATGCGCGAAAGGCGAAGAAATTCTGGTACAACTTAAGGACCAATAAGAGAAAAGCAGCAAGCAGCGGGATCAGGCATCAATATTGAGATTCGCACCCTGTCGCAAACGGCAGTGGAACCACATTCACTCACCTGCCTTTCCGAGTGACCTTCATGATATGCGCGTTGCGTGAGTCCGGATCTTCGGGCACTGAATAAACCAGGAAGAGGAGAGGAGAGGAGAAAACATGAGCAGGTTCCTGATCTGTCTGATGGCGATAGCCTGTGTTGCCTTTCCGATGGGCACGGCGATGGCCGCTTTACAGGACAAATACGACCTGCCCGATCCCTACGCCACATGGGAGAAGGCTTATTTGAGAGAGCTTCCGCAGCTGCAGAGCATCATGGACATTATGATCAGCACAACGGCCAGGCAGCTACCTGCCCCCGACGCAGATATCCTCCACAACCGGGTCTGTTCCGCACTGGTCTACGAGATGGCGAAAAAGCTATCGAAAGAAGATCAGAAGGTGGCAGTGGCGGCAGATCTTCTACATAATATCAACAAGGAAGACAAGGCGGCCGTCCTGACAAACCTCGACGTACTCCTCAGATCAACCGAGATGGTCATGAGGCTGAAGAAAACGGGATACTTCAAAACCTCTCCCGGATTCTGGAGCGACGAAGCCGTCCTGAAGAACCAGAAAGTCGGGGGGAACCTTGCCCTGATCCACCACATCACGGGTGCGCTGGCGGCCGGTGACATCATAGCCAAGGCAGGGGGGTTCTCCGGGAAGGACATCGAAATCATCCAAGTGGCCATCCTCGAGCATTCCACAGGCTACTGGTACTTCAGGGACTCCGTAGATGAGGCGGCGGGGAAGAAGGGTGCCTGGCAGATTGTCTATCCGGAACCGGAAAACGAAATTGCCAAAATCGCTCACGACGCCGACCTGATCTCCCAGTTTGTTCCGGAATCGGTCGTGCCCGACGGCAGCAAGTGGAGGGAATTGGCGAAGAAGCGCTGGAAGGCGAAGGATATTAGGGAAGAAGCGCAGATCGTGTATTACGTATTCTTCCGTCTGTACGAAGAAGCGAAAACGGCCAGGGGAAAAGAACTGGCGAAGGATAAATGGGAACAGATCCGGCCCGAACTGGTGAAGCTGATGGGACTGAAACCGGATCAGGACCCCATCAAGGTGCTGGGGGTGCCGAAAATCTTCCAGTGAGCTGCAGGAACCGAAAGCCGGCGCGTCATGACCCCCCTATCGGGAAGGCGAATGAATAAGGACTCCCGGTTCCACGTTGCAGCCGTATCCGGCGGCGCAGTTATGTGGATTCTCGTATCGCTTGCGTCCGGAAGAAAAGAGGCCTGTTTGGCGTGTTCTCCATTCCATCCGTTCTTGCGGCGCAGATCGGGGCGGCCTTCGGTAGAAAGCGAATGACAGCGTAACAGTATCGCGCAATTTCGCGCGGAATATAATTTGATTGAGGAATAAATGCCATGCAGCCAAAACTGCGTACCACGATCGCCTTCATCGCCGGGCGGATCATCACGGGCCTGGACACGTTATCCATCTATGATCACTTGCAAGCCAAGTCTGTAAGTTTTGAGGCGTCTATAAGCCCAAGTTACGTTAAAATATTCAATAGCGACAGGGGGTGTTATACTGCCGGACCAAGAGAAGAGAACATCCTCGATCTATACGATTTCGGCCATGGGCATCTCATCGATTTGCAAATAAACGGTAATACGTTTAAGGGCTGGGATGACTTGACACCTTGTCATTTTAGTGGCGAGGTGAACGGAGAGGATATCTCCTTTTATGATGATTATGAGTCAAAAACATTTCATTTCAGTTTTAAGCAGCCATGAGGGCTCTCTGTATATCCAGAGAGTAGCTCTTACGTGCTGAAGAGGAAGTAATGGTCGAATACGGGCTCCTGGCGTCCAAATCGTCAGAAATCTTATCGGGCATCTTTGGGCAGCTGCAAAGCCTTTGGGATTCCATCCCCCTTGGGTCGCCTGTTGCGATTGGGGCGGGTATTGTAGCGGTGTTCTATTTTTTATTTCGAAAGCGGTAATGCGGGAACATTGAGGTCAGAAGTACACAATGGGGCTCGGTCTTGAATTGTAACTTCCAACTGAAATGTAACGGCTCAGGCTTCACAGGCTTCAGGAGTCATTTTCTGTATGTACGAGCATAAACACGACCCCCTGCTTCCTGTTGCAAAGTTCAAGCGACGGCTTGTCCATCATGCCAGTATAGCAATGGGCATCGTCACCGGGTCTTTAGCGATGGGGGTCATCGGTTTCCACTTTCTGTCTGACTTGGCCTGGATTGACGCTTTGTTGAATGCAGCAATGCTTTTAGGTGGAATGGGGCCGGTAGGCGATTTGCAGGACTGGTCTGCCGCGGGGAAGATCTTCGCTTCCTTCTATGCCCTCTATTCCGGCATTATCTTCCTGATTGTCGCGGGTCTGCTATTTGCCCCGGTATTCCACCGATTTCTGCATCGCTTTCATCTGGAATTAACCGATAAAAAAAAGAAATGCTCTTGAATCGAGCGCGCGCCGTTGAGGTATGACGTTATGCATCAATAGGAGTCCGATCCGGTCAAGTGACAATGACAGATAAAGCGTTGTGGCTGGGAATGAGAAGGGTCAATTCTTTAGCCTTGACTATTCAGGGGTAAAGACAGGGGGGCCGGCCTGTATTTAGATTCGCACCCGGTCCAAATGTCATGTGTTCTGAACAGAAGATAATCTGACTATCCTTATGGGACAGAATTTAAATAAAGTTGAGAAGCAGTACGATTCGATAGCAAAAGAATGGGCAGAAACATTCTCGAGTGAACACGAAAAGAAACCAAAAGACCAGGAAATACTCCACAGATTTTCGCGAGAGATCGGGGACAAGAGGCCGGTCTGGGATTTAGGCTGTGGTCCCGGCAATACGACAAAATACCTGAAAGATCTTGGCATCGAAATCTCGGGGCTGGACCTGTCAGAAAAAATGCTGGAACAGGCAAGAAGAATTCACCCGGAGATACCCTTCCGAAAAGGCAACATTCTCCGGCTGACATTTGAAAACGACTCAATCGCGGCTGTTGTAGCTTTCTACGCGATCATTCACTTCACAGAAGGACAAGTGGGGATCGCATTCCGTGAAGTATTCCGTGTATTGCAGCCGGGTGGAATTCTCCTTTTCACATTCCACATGGGTGATAAGACAATCCACTTCGACGAGTTTCTCGGTCAGAAAGTCGATATGGATGTCTATTTTTTCACGACGGATTTCATTTTCAGTTGTCTGAAGGAAAACGGATTTGAAAAGATAGAAATCATCGAGAGAGAACCCTATCCCGGAGTGGAGTACCAAAGCCAAAGGGCTTACGTGTTTGCGATAAAGCCAGCGGTGTGATCAAGTGCAGGTGACGGATGAAACGTTGTGACTGGGCCAATAAAGGCGAGCTCGAACAGTCCTACCACGATCATGAATGGGGTGTGGAGATCCACGATGACAGAACGCTGTTCGAGTTTCTTGTTTTGGAAGGCGCACAGGCGGGATTAAGTTGGTCTACTATTCTTAGAAAGCGAGAGGGCTACAGAAGAGCTTTTGATAATTTTGACGCCCGGAAAATCTCCAAATACTCTGAGAATACCGTATCCCGGTTGCTCACCAATCCTGAGATCATAAGAAACAGGCTCAAAATTAACGCGACGATCACGAACGCCAGAGCATTTCTGCAGGTTCAAAAGGAATTTGGAAGTTTTGATAGCTACATCTGGCAATTCGTTAATGGCAAACCTATCCAGAATTCATGGAGAAAGATGACGGATATCCCCTCTAGCACCCCTGAGTCTGATGCCATGAGTAAAGATTTGCAGAAAAGAGGGTTCAAGTTCATAGGGGCAACAATTTGTTACGCCTTCATGCAGGCAGTAGGCATGGTAAATGATCATGTCGTAGACTGTTTTAGGTACAAGGAACTCAAGAATAAAAGAAACGCATAACGAGTCGCTGCACCTGATCAGGCAAACAATGGGGCCAGACTTTAATATTGAACTGCGCACCAATTCCGGATGATCAGATCACCCACGGCAGAACGGTCAGGACAATTCCCACTAGAACCATGATGTAGACATTGGACACGAAATAAGGAAAAATGCAAAGAACGATGCCGGCAATTAATGGGACAGCCGCCTGTTGCTTCTTGCCATAGACAAAGTAGCCCATGCCTATCGATCCAAAGAGGATCGAGAAAATCAGTGTAGTCCCAAAATCCATTAATGCACTCCTGCAGGCGTGTTGTGGCTGTTCCTGAACATAGTATCGGTTTTTTTCTCCTCAAGCTGAAGATACGATGAAGCCGTTCAATGTTTAAGGTCGACCCCATGACTGACCCAGGAGATTTACCATGACCCAGAAAAACAATCTGCGGGTCCTGCTGATTTTTTCACTGATCGGCATCGCCCTGGGTGGTTTTTTATTGCACACACGGATTCATCCATTGGAAAAGGATGCAGGGAATATCATCCCGGCCGTCTCCGGGATTCTTAGCATCGTCGTCATCACCCTGCTCTTTTGCTTTCGACAGACTATTGCCTACGGCTATGTTCTTAACGGCATGACGGTGATCCTCGGCACCATTACCATGGCTCACTATTCCCTGAAGCATCCTCCCGAGGTGTGGACACTACAGACGGTCTTGTTTGGAACGCTACTGCCGGACATCATCGTTCTGTGGGCGAAACTTGCCGTCGGCAAGGCCCTGTTTGAACTGGAACTTCTTAGGCAGCCCGAGGCCCCTGCCCGCACAGGAAGATTTTTCCGCTATCCGAACATGGGCTACTGGTGGGTTCACCTGCTTGCCATAAGCCTCGTCTACTGCCTGGGCATACAGTTCTGGAAATAAGACTTAAGGCACGATAAGGTATCGTCATACGGGGGAAATTCCATGCATCGATTTTTTCTCTGGAAGCCAGGCTGGTGGATCCTTCATGTCGTGGCAATCATCCTGTTTCTATATTTAGGTCATCTGACCCGGTAGGATTATAGACACCAGTTGCAGACAAATGAACAACACGACTCACAGGAGGTCGCAATGAAAAAGTCACTCGGTGCCAAGACGATCCTATATCCCACGCCGGTTATGCTTGTGGGAACCTATGACGTTGCGGGAAAGCCGAACATCATGACGGCTGCCTGGGGTGGCATCTGCTGTTCCATTCCACCCTGCGTGTCCGTTTCGCTTCGGAAGGCGACGCACACCTACGGAAGCATTGTTCAGCAGGGCGCTTTCACCATCAATATCCCCTCCGAATATTATGCCGTTCAGGCCGACTACTGCGGCATGGTTTCGGGACAGAAGGCGGACAAGTTTGCCGAAACCGGCCTTACGCCTATCCGTAGCGCCCTTGTCAACGCCCCTTACATTGGAGAGTTCCCCCTCGTCCTGGAATGCAAGCTGGTCCATCAGATCGAGTTGGGGCTGCATACGCAGTTTGTCGGCGAGATCCTGGACGTTAAAGCCGACGAGAGTGTTTTTGATGACAAAGGGGTATTGGACATTGGAAAGCTGAAGCCCTTTTTTTATGCCCCCGAGGCAAGTGCCTATTACGGCACGGGCAAAATGCTGGGTGAAGCCTTTTCGATCGGGCAGGCCGTGAAAAAGAAAGGCAAATAGCGGGAAGAAAAGGGGTCAAATCTTTATCCTTGAATATTCTTCACTGGCTAATCAGGAAAAGTTCGACCATTGACAGTGACAGGCACTTTAATGGAGACGCGCACATGAAGATGACGGATATTCCGTTCGGGACGACCGACTGGTCGTCCGTTGAGGTTACGGAACACAAAGGCGAGACCGGTATTGCCTATTGGCGCACCCGGAACTTCGGCGGCATCCGCGTCCGCCTGGTCGAATACTCACCGGGCTATCTCGCGGATCACTGGTGCAGCAAGGGACACATCCTGTTGTGCCTGGAGGGCGAGCTGCACACCGAGCTGGCCGACGGCCGCAAGTTCGCTCTCACACCGGGCATGAGCTATCAGGTAGCGGACAACGTCGAGCCGCATCGTTCGTTCACAGACACAGGTGCAAAATTATTTATTGTTGACTGAGAAAGAAGGAGAAAAAGGGAAACCAAAACCGGCAGTTGTGCCGGCCCGGATCAAGACATAGGGAAAAATCTGAACAGAAGGACAGGTGTATCACATGAAGAAAAAGGCGGGCGGTACAGAAATCAGAATATTCATTTCCTGCTGTCTTTGTTTCCTCTTGTCGTCCTGGTTCCTTCTTTCCCCGGCGGGAGCCGAAACCTACGTTTACCCTCCTTCAGAGTGCAAAGCAGAACTGGATGGAAATGCCGGAGTATGGCAGACGGGAGTCATCAAGGTATATTGGAAAAACAATTCATACGAGGATTATGAGACGGTCTTAGACAAAAAAGAAAGCTTCGGGTGGTACACAGAGAAATTTTTCCCTCACGGTACCGCCGTGTACACGGATAACAGCCAGAACATTAAGCCTGGCACGTCGTATTGCTATAGAGTGGCGGCAAGAATAAAGGGAACCGTCAATAACACGGCCTGGTCAAATGAGGCCTGCATCGTAACACCCGCTCTTCCACCGGCCCCGACGAATCTGAAAGCGAGCACTGTTTCCGATCCCTCGCCCCGAGTGATTCTGTCCTGGAACGGGACCCCAGGTGCGGCAGGATACCGGATTGAGAGCAAGGAAGGAAACAGTAACTTCAAAGAAGCAGGCAGAGTGCTTCCGGGTGTGAGCACCTATAGTCAAACAGGCAATCCAAATACCGAATACCGTTACCGGGTCAGCACGTATGCGTTCTTCCGGTCCGCACCGGTTGAAGTGGCCATAAAGACCGGGGCGGCTATTCCAAAGCCGCCGATGCCCGCGAATCTGACAGCCAAGGCGTTACCCTACGGTGTCCAAGTGTCCTGGCAAAACCCCGTTGCATACGACGAACTGGTGCTCCTGAGGCGGAAAGAAGGCGAGCCCAACCGTACTTCGATTGCGGTTTCCTACCCCGAAACATCGTACACAGACACCGGCCTTATCCCTGAGATGACTTACTACTACAGGATATTGGGGAAAAAGAAATATCCAAACGGGACTCTCTCGTCCGACGAAACGGCCGAGACGAAAGTTGTATGCCCTCCCGCTACTCCCGTGCAGCACTATGTGATGCTGCCCGCCAAACCGCAGATCGTCGATCTCAAACCGTCTGCAACAGGAGTCATTCTTTCCTGGAAGATCCCGATGACGGAGGGGGGGTCAAAAGACATCAAGACATTCAGGATTGAGCGCAAGAAAACGGATGGCGCCTTTGTCCAGGTTGCCGAAGTCCCGCCGAACGCCAGCACGCCGGGAGGCAGTTATACCTTCACGGACATGGCCTTAACCCCTGAAACAACCTACATCTACCGCATCCGGTCTCACAATGATCAGGGGGATTCGCTTTATTCTCCTGAAGCGACAGCAAAAACGTTGCCCGATCTTATGAGAAAACAACCGGCTTCCAAACCCGCCATTCCCGGCGGAATCAAGTCCCGCTGAAGTTATGGGACCTTCGCCAAGAAAGGAGAACGCCAATGAAAGCACTGCGATTCCATGGCTTCGGGGATCTGGCAGGACAGCTTCACGTTGAGGATGTACCTACACCCGTTCCCGGGTCCGAGGAGGTTCTGGTGAAGGTGCACGCCGCTTCACTCAACCCCAGCGACTGGAAAAACGTGCTGGGGCAATACAAGAAAACCGTTCTTCCCCGG
This sequence comes from uncultured Syntrophaceae bacterium, assembly GCA_964628025.1. Lineage (GTDB taxonomy): Bacteria > Desulfobacterota > Syntrophia > Syntrophales > UBA2192 > UBA2192. Next base: position 54,382 of record CAZVLL010000009.1, on the reverse strand, counting down.
ACTCCCGGCCAGGACTTTGCCGGTATTGTCGTTGCCGGAGACAAGGACCTGATCGGGCAGGAGATCTGGGCAACGGGCGGAGATATCGGATTCACACGGGACGGGAGCCACGCGGAGTATGTCGTCATTCCCAAAGGGGCCGCGCGGTTGAAGCCGAAATCCTTGTCCTTCACCGAGGCGGCCTGCGTGGGAAGGACCTACCTCACTGCCTACGTCGGATTGATGGAAAAGGCGCAGCTGCAGGAGGGAGAAACGGTCCTGGTGACCGGCGCAAGCGGAGGCGTGGGAAGCTCCGTGGTCAAGCTCGCGAAAATGAAATCGGCCCGCGTCATCGGAGTGGATCTCCGGGCACTGGACCCGGACGCGGCGCGGCGAGTCGGAATTGATTTGGCTCTCAGCAGCCAGTCAGATGACATCCCGGCTCGAGTGAAGCAATTCACAAACAGGAAAGGGGCCAACATCGCCTTCGACTGCGTCGGGGGACCGCTGTTCGAAATCTCGCTCAATTCGCTGGCGCCGGGCGGCCGGCAGGTGAACATCGTGTCGGTCGGAGAGAGAAGAGTAAGCTTCGATCTGGTCGACTTTTTCGTCCGGCGCCTCTCGCTGTTCGGCCTGAGCACCCTCACCTATGACGCGATCGCTTCGGCCGATATCCTGGAGAAGCTGCGGCCGGCCTTTGAACAGGGAATGCTGACGCCGCCCGATATCGCGAGAACCTGCTCGATCGATGAAGCCGTCGAGGCATATCGGGAAGTCGCCGGCGGCAGCGCCGGGGGGAAGATCGTGATCGTGTTTCCCCATTGAGATGAAGGCAAGCGAAGCACCGCAAGGAGGTTTGAGGATGCCAAAGACAATCATCCAGGCGGCCGTCCTTCCCGCCTCACCGGATCGGCTGTTTGACATGTATCTCGATCCCGCGGAGCACGGGGCATTCACGGGCGCACCCGTCACCATCGGCAGCGCGCCGGGTTCGGCGTTCCGCGCCTTTGACGATATGATTTCGGGCACGATCCTGCAGGTTGTCCCGAAGCGCCTCATCGTGCAGTCCTGGCGGGCGGCGCACTGGGCGGCCGAAGATATCGACTCGACGCTGATCCTTTCGTTCTGGCCCGATGAAGAGGGCGGTCGCGTCGAACTCGTCCACATAAACGTGGCTGATGATGATTTTGCCGGCGTCAGCCAGGGATGGCAGGAGTATTACTGGACGCCCTGGATCGCGTACCTGAAATCATCGCAAAGCTAGATCTCTTCGACACGTGGCCGCTGTATGAATGTCCGCCTCAGACAAATTTTCATCTATTTTCTGAAACTGGGGGCTCTGGGCTTCGGCGGGCCCGTGGCCCTTGTCGGGTATATGCAGAGAGACCTGGTCGAGCGAGACAAATGGGTTTCTCCGGAAGAATTCTCCCAGGGTGTTGCCCTTGCGGCGACGCTTCCCGGTCCTCTGGCGGCACAGCTTGCCATGTGGATAGGTTATCTCAGGCGCGGTATCGCGGGTTGCACCGTCGCATCGATCGGATTCGTCGGACCGCCCTTCGCGATTGTGCTCGGCATTGCAGCCTTGTATCTGCGTTTTGAGGAAACAACCTGGCTGCGGTCTCTGTTTTACGGCGTCGGTCCCGCTGTCGCGGCGCTCATCGCGGAAGCCAGCTACCGGCTGGCAAGACGGTATATTCCCGATTGGAAGATGGCCATCCTGGCTCTTTGCTGCCTGATTGTGACCGTCGTCATCCAGGCCGAGCTGGCTTTTATTTTCATCGCAGGCGGGCTGATCGGTGTTTTTTTGTACGCTCCCCCCTGGCGGGGTGAAGGGAGACCACAGGCCCCAAAGACCGGGCAGCTAGCCGGTGTGCTTCTCGCCGGATTCTTCCCGGGATTGGCCATGAGCAAACTGGGCACGCTTGGTCTTTTCTTTTTCAAGGCGGGCGCCTTTACTTTCGGCAGCGGGCTCGCCGTTGCGCCGTTCATTCATCAGGGGCTTGTACTGGACTACCAATGGCTGACGGAGCGCCAGTTTCTAGATACCGTGGCGGTTGGCATGATCACGCCGGGACCGGTCGTCATCATGGCGACGTTTGCGGGGTATCTGATCAGCGGTTTCTGGGGGGCCGTCGTCGCGTCCCTCGGGGTTTTTCTGCCCATTTATCTGATGGTTATTTTCGCCGCTTCTTTTTTCATCCGGTATCGTGATAATCAACAGATCAGCGCTTTTGTCAAAGGTGCCACGGCTGCTGCAATCGGATCCATTTCCGGCGCAGGAATTATCATCGGACGAGAGGTCATCACAGATGGGTTGACAGCGCTTATTGCCGCCGTCAGTCTTCTGGTGATCCTGCGCTGGCAGGTCAGCGGACTGATTCTGGTCGCTATCGCAGGTGCGGTGGGCCTGTTTTCCGCACGCACTTTTTAAGAGATCATTTTCCATGTCGTGCGACGGGAGGGAGAGGCAATGACATTCGATGGACATCAGAGCGGGAAGATGCCGCATCCGCCTCCCGGGGCAATCCGGCAGTACCTGGCGACGGCGGAGAAGGCAGTCTCCATCGTCGAGTCGGGCCATCGCGTGTTCATCGGCAGCGCCTGCGCTACGCCGCGCAGGCTTGTGCACGCTCTTGAGCAACTGGACAAACCTCTTCACCATGTTCAGCTCATCAGCTTTCTCACCAGCGGGGCGGTGTCCCTCAAAGATGGCGAACCGGTCACTCGTTTCCATCATCGGGTATTCTTTGTGGGCACCGACGTCCGGCCTCTTTTGCACTCGGGGATGGCGGAATATGTTCCCGTATCGCTGGCGCAGGTGCCGATGCTTATCGAAAAAGGGAGAATCGGCATCGATGTCGCCTTTATCCAGGTCAGTCCGCCGGATGAACACGGCTTCTGCTCCCTCGGCGTTTCCGTGGATATCACGCGTCGCGCCGTCACCGAGGCGCGCGTTGTCGTCGCCGAGATCAATCCTAACATGCCGAGAACCCACGGCAATACCTCGATTCCGTTTTCACGGATCGATCGGGCAATATGGGTAGACGAGCCGGTCATCGAGTTCCGGTATCCTGCCGCCGATGAGATCGTCTCGCAGATTGCCCGCCATGTGGCGAGAATCATCGACAACGGCTCCACGCTCCAGATCGGATTCGGGCAGGTTCCCGGAGAAATGCTGAAGTACCTCACCGGAAGGCGTGATCTCGGCGTTCACTCGGACATCATCACCGACGAGATCGTCGATCTGATCGAGTCCGGCGTCATCAACGGCAGAAAAAAAACGCTTCACCAGGGGATCGTCGTGGCGAGCTGGTGCATGGGAACGGAGAGACTATACCGCATGGTGGACAACAACCCCATGTTCGCTTTTCACCCGGTGGACTACGTGTGTCACCCCGCAGCCCTTGCTTCCAACAACCGCTTTGTTTCTGTTTCCCAGGCCCACTCGGTCGATCTCACCGGTCAGATCTGTGCCGACCAGTACCGCGGCGAATTCCACAGCGGCATCTCCACGCAGGCTGATTTCATGCGGGGCGCCGCCGCCTCACCCGGTGGAAAGCCGATCATCTGTCTCCGTTCGACATCCGCGGACGGCAACGAGTCCCGTATCAAAGTCGGCATCAGCCCAGGCGAAGGGGTGACCATTCCCCGATCGGAGGTCCACTATGTGGTCACCGAATACGGAAGCGTGTACCTGTTCGGGACATCGGTCCAGCAGAGGGCGCTGAAGCTCATCGAGATCGCCCATCCGAAGTTCCGCGATCAACTTCTGGAGGAGGCCAAAAATATCGGGTATGTCCACCGCGACGTCGTGATCCAGTGTCGAGGGGGATATCCAGTGCAGGAAGAAGCCGCGGTCACCCTGGGCAACGGCACGAAAATCCTGATCCGTCCTGCCCGGGCAAGCGACTTTGTTGGCATGCAAGACCTGTATTATCATCTCAGCGACGACGACCGATACACACGCTTTTTCACGCGCCTTTCCTCGCTCAGCGTGTCGGCCTCGGAACACCTCTGCAGCGTAGACTATGAGCACGAGATGGCCCTTGTCGCCGTGGTGGAGGGCGCCATGGAAGACACCCTCGTCGGCAGTTGCTGCTATTATGTGGACCAGGGAACCCGCCTGGCAGAAGTTGCGTACATGATTCATCCCGAATGGCAGGGATGCGGCCTGGGGAAAGCATTGCAGCAGCGTATGGTGGACTATGCAAAGTGCAGGGATATCAAGGGATTCGTTGCCGATATCCTGTCATCAAACAACCGGATGATCGGGCTTTTCAAGTGCGGTGCGGATCATGTTTCCGTGCACCGTGACGAAGGAACCCTCGAGATGACCATGCTGTTCTAGCCCCGTCGTCGTTATCCGTAAGGCAGATCGGATGGAGAGATGAAAAGCAGGGTCATTGAGTGTTCCGATTACGATATTGTCGTCCCGTTCGTTTGCCGCCGATGCGGGAACTGCTGCAGGAACTACTTCCCCGCGATCGAGGTGAACACGCTGCCGGAGATCGCCGGCATTCTCAACAGGACCATTCACGAGATCCAGGACCGGTTGAATGAAGGCTGCGATGCCCATAACTCCGGAAAGCCCGTAGATTGCTTTTTTCTGGAACCGGGGGGCAGCCGGTGCCGTATCCATGAGGTCAAGCCCGACGGCTGTCGATGGTTTCCTTCCCTCACACGGGCCGGTCCGGACAATGTCGACTGTCCGGGGTACAGGGAATTCAGCGACGCGGTGAAGGCTTTGTGCCGAAATGAAAACGGCGCCGAAGTCCAAGGGGAAGGACATTGGAAGAGATTCAGGCGCATACCCGATACTGAGTGGCAGGACGCCTTGAAAAAACTGGAAGCGGCATTGGTTTCCGAGTGCTTTATCCGGCAGTTCATCCTGAGGAATAGCGAGCAGCTGCGAGAACCATTCCTTGCCGGAGGGGAAGGGGATGAAGTACGATGCCTCGCCGGACACCGAGACGGACCTGAGGAGACAGATTGATGAAGAACACGATCCCGCCCGATCCCGACTTCGCATCACGCATTCAATCCAGTTTCGCGAATCAGGGGCTCATGAAGACCATCGCCGCGAAGCTGGTGAAAATCAGCCCCGGGGAGGTCCATATCGAGGTCCCCTACAGTACGGCCATAACCCAGCAGCATGGATTCATCCATGCGGGAATCCTGAACACCATTGCCGACAACGCCTGCGGGTATGCCGCCTATACCCTCATGCCGGCGGACGTCGATGTACTGGGCGTGGAGAACAAAATGAATTTTCTGTCGCCAGCCCGGGGAGAGCGGATCGTCGGCATCGGCAGGGTCATCAAGGCGGGTCGCACCCTGTCGATCTGTGCAGGCGAGGTGTGGGCCTACGACCGCGGAGAAGAAAAGCTGGTCGCGGTCATGCAGACAACCATGATGACGATCAAGACATGAACGCCGGCACAACTGGCATCCACAATCCGTCATTCCGGGAGCTTCCATGGTAACCCGAGAAAACATCATCGAAGAAGCGCTGCGTCTCGGCTTCGGGGACGTGGGTATTACCACGGCGGAACCGTTCGTTGAGCAGCTCGGGTACCTTCGGGATCACCAGGACGATTACGGGTGGGCCGAGAAAGGGGGACTGAGGCTGATGGCCGGTACGGACCCGAAGACCGTCATGGCCTCGGCGAAGTCCATCATCGTGCTTTTGGAAGTTTATTTCCAGGAGGCCTTTCCCGCAGTACTGGAAGGCCATTTCGGTCGCTGCTATCTTGACGATGACCGCATTACGAAAGACGGCCTGACGATTCGCGTCAGGGCGTTCCGCAGCTTCCTCCGCGAAAACGGGATAGACTCTAAGGTACCCTTCAATCTTCCCCATCGCTCGGCCGCGTTCCGGGCGGGCATGGGAACACTCGGCAAAAACGCCCTGCTCTATGCGAGAAGCGCGGCCGGGAAGAGTTCGTGGGTGTTTCCAATCCCCTTCGTCGTGGATCGCGAGCTTGCCCCCGATGCCCCCGCCGGAGGCCTGGATTGCCCCGACTGGTGCAGAAATGTCTGCGTTGCCGCCTGCCCCACGAGGGCGCTCAGAGGGAACGGGACGATCGATCCGCGCAGGTGCGTCTCCTTCATGACCTACTATGGGAAGGAGATTACACCGAGAGAGCTGCGCGAACCCATGGGCCTCTATGTCTACGGATGCGACCGCTGCCAGAATGCCTGCCCGAGGAATCTTCCCTGGCTTTCCCGGGAACGCCCGGTGAATGCGCGGGCCGAGGCGAAGGTGAAGGACTTCGATCTCAGGGCCCTTCTGCGCATGGACGATGCCTACTTTCAGAACCGAATCTGGCCGCATATGTTCTACATGTCGCAAAGAAACCTATGGAAATGGAAGATGAACGTTGCCCGCGCCATGGGGAACAGCCATGACGACTCCTATGTCCCTGATCTTGTCCGCGCCTGGGATGAAAACGAAGACGCGCGGGTCCGGGGCATGATTGCCTGGGCAATGGGACGCCTCGGCGGCGGGCAGGCAAAGAATGCTCTCGAGCGTTATCGTACGGGCAGTGACGGCACTGTGAGGGAAGAAGTTGAAGCGGCCTTGGACAAAGCGAAGGACGTTACGCGTTCTGCAGGATCGACGTGATTTCGTCGGTTTTTTCCGGGTGGGCTTCCATGTAGATCTTCAGGAGGGTTTTGCTGACCTCCCTGGCGTTGATCGGCTTCACCAGGTAGCCCTGCACCCCGAATTTCGCGCATTCCACCACATCGTCACGGTGAGAGGACGAGGATGAGATAATGATTGTCGTTGCGGCGTCCTTGTGCTTTTCGCGGATCCGCCTCAAGACGGCCTGTCCGCTCATGACGGGCATCATGAGGTCAAGAAGGATGATGTCGGGTTGCCATTCTTTATAGAATTGTACTGCTTCGTACCCGTTGACGGCAAACTTCTTTTCAAAGACATTGCGCGAAATGGCAGCGTCGTAGAACTTCCGGTTGATCGGGTTGTCTTCTGCAATTAGAATTTTTATATGGCTCATGGCGGCTCTGGGGTTTTCACTGTAATCGTGAGATTATGCAGCAAACATCATGCCATCCGGCCGGCCATATAAATATTAAGAACATCCCGGGTTGTTATGCTGCTCCCATCCACCGCAGCAATTCTTCGAGGATAAGAAGGGCTCCGTCCTTGTCCATGGGCCGGTTGTCGTTGCCGCACTTGGGCGAGAGGATACAGGCGGGGCAGCCTGTCTCGCAGGGGCAGTCGCGGATGAGCTCCTGGGTCAGGCGCATCACGCGCTCCATGAGGCCCTGCGCTTTTTCCGTCAGTCCGATCCCGCCTTCGTAACCGTCATAGAGGAAGATGGTGGGCTCGCCCGTGCCGGGGTGCCCGGGCGTGGAAAGCCCTCCGATGTCCCACCGGTCGCACATGACCTCGAAGGGAAGAATGGCGATCATCGCGTGCTCGAGAGCGTGGAGGGCACCGCCGAAGTTCAAGCGTCGCTCGTAAAGGGCCCTCCTCAACTCATCGGGGATGGTGAACCACAGGCCTGTTGTTCGGAAGCTCAGCGGCGGCAGGTTGAGTTCCTCCCGCGCGATGATCTGGTCGTTCTGAATGACCTTGTAGCCCAGTGTGGCCTCAGTAACCTCGAGATCTCCCAGGTGAACAGTCACCTGCCCGATTCGTCGCGTTGCCCTCGTGGCCAGGATTTCGAGGTCGACGGCCTTCACGGCCTGGGTGTAGTAATCGACGTCCTTGCGCTCCACCTCGACGAGATGGTTCTCCACGTCGAAACGCCGGACCACGTGAGATCCGCCCTGGTGAAGCAGAACGGCGCCCATGTGGGCCTCCCGGTAGGCCTGGCTTGTATCCATCGTCTCGAGGAGCACGCCGTCGCAGGTAATGCGATAGGCGTCCCGGGCGATGTGATCGAGGCCGACAGCCTCCACCGGTCTTCCCCTCCCCGTGTAGACCCAGCCGTGGGGCGTTTCCTTCACGAGGCCCTCCGCAGAGAGCTCCGGAAGCAATTCACGGATGTGCTCGCCCGGAAAGAGGTCCTCGCTTCGCGCGTCAAAGGGAAGCTCGGCCACGGCGCAAAGCAGCTGACCCGAGACGATGTAGGGGTTTGCGAGGTCGATGATGGCCTGCTCGTGGGGCTTCCCGAAGAAGGACGCCGGATGCTTCATCAGGTACTGATCGAGCGGGTTCTGGAAGGCCACGAGGACGGCCAGGGCGTCGCGGTTGCGGCGTCCCGAGCGGCCCGCCTGCTGCCAGGTCGCAAGCACCGTCCCCGGGTAGCCCGAGATGATGACGCAGTCGAGCGAGCCGATATCGATTCCCACCTCCAGGGCGTTGGTGGATGTGACTCCCGTGAGGAGGCCCCGCTTGAGGCCGTCCTCGATCTCGCGACGCTCCTTGGGAAGATAGCCGGCCCGGTAGGCGGCGATCTGCTCCGCCAGCATTGATCCGTCCGCCACGGCCTCTTTCGACCACAGGGCGATGAGCTCCGCCATTCGTCTGGACGCCGTGAAGCAAAGCGTCTGCAGGCCCCGCTTCACGAAGTACAGGAACAGGTCCCTCGTCTCCTGGTGGGGCGAGAGGGTCCCCACCCCGTCGAAAAAAGGATTGTAGAACAGGAAGGACTTCCCGCCCCGCGGCGAACCGTCCTCGGAGATGATGTCGAAGGGAACGCCGACAAGCTTTTCGCTGAACTCCTGCGGATTGGCCAGCGTCGCCGTTGAGAGGACGAATTGGGGTGAAGATCCGTAGAAACGGGCGATCCGTCGGAGCCGGCGGATCACAAAGGCCACGTTGGACCCGAAGACCCCCCGATAGCGGTGGGCCTCGTCGAAGACCACATAGCGCAGGTTCCTGAAAAAACGCTCCCACTTCGAGTGCCAGGGAAGCACATGGTGGAGCTCATGGGGGTTGGTGATGATAATCCGCGACAGCTCGCGGATCCGACCGCGGCGCGAAACCGGCGTATCCCCGTCGTAGACGGATGCGTCGACCCGAATGCCTGTGGCGCGCTCCATCTCCTTGAATATTTTGAGCTGGTCGTTCGACAGGGCCTTCGTGGGGTAGATGAAAAGCACCGTGGCCTGGCGGTCACTTTCCAGGGTCTCAAAGACGGGGAGATTGAACGCAAGCGTTTTCCCTGATGCGGTGGGCGTGCAGAGGATGACGTTACGCCCCGATCGCAGCGCCTCGACGGCCTCGCATTGATGGCTGTAGGGGCGTATGCGCCGGGAATTCAGGTAGTGCTCGATGGCGGCGGAAAAAGGTTTCGCCGGCTCGCCGTATTGTGGCTCCCGGGGCGGAAGGACCTCGATGTGGGCGATGCGGTCCCGGAAGCGCGGGCTCATTCGGAGCGATTCCAGGGCGGCCCCGATCACGACTGCCACTCCTCGTGGAGCCTGGAGAAGAGATGTGCCAGCGTGAGAAGGTCGCGGCGGTTGTGCTCGACGATGGGTACGAGCGGCCCGGGATTGCCCGTCCGCATATAGCTCTCGTAGAACTCGGGCACCAGGGCGCTGGGCACATCATCTTCCCGCTGGAAGCCGAAAAAGCAGCGCTCCAGGGTCGTCAGCTTGCAGTCGGGTACGCGATCGCGCCAGGCCCGGCGCGAAAAGTGAAGAACGTCGAAATGAGGCCGCTCAAGGTTTGCGCGGATACCGTAGTAGGCGAGCCGTTCGCGGATGTAGGGGACGTCGAAGGTACGCCCATTGAAGGTAACAAAGGCCCTGCGGTCCGTCAGGTGTTCGAGCAGACCCGCCAGTGCCGCCGGTTCCTCGTCGATCCGGCGCAAGAGATACTGGTCCACCCGGATCTCGGCATCGTGGATCCGGGCCATTCCCAGAAGAATGATGGGCCGCTGGAACATGCCGAGGGTTTCGATGTCGATGAGGATAAAATCCTCGTGTCGGTGGAAGCCCGACGAGAGCAGGGCCAGTGGATGGGATTTCTGGAACCACCGGCCGATCCAGTCGAGAAGGCCCGTTGTGTCGCCCTCCTCCACCATTTTCAAGATACTCCGGGCCTGTCGCCCGAACCGGGGATGATCGGCCAGATCGGCGATTGTCTCGACGCCCTGTCTTTTCAAAGCCCCTTCGGTCACCTCGCCCACCCCGTAGAGGAGCTTGAGGTCCGAGAGGATACGGCGGCGCGCTTCAGCGGGTTTGACGGTCCGCAGGCCTCCGCTGTCACGGCTGACAAGACGGTAGCAGACCCCCCGGGCCGTATGCACCTCCTCGCCGGGAAGAACTTCCTCCAGGGTCTTGCCCCGGTATCTGCGGATCAGTCTCTGTTTGAGCTGCTGGGCCTCGTGGTACTCCCCGTAATCAATCCAGGCAGCGGCAAAGGGCTGACTGGGCGGATCCGCCCGCTCACGCTCGCCGACCACAATGTCGCTTGACCGTTCGAGGCTCTCCCGCAGTCTGCGGCCGATGTGGCTGCCCGGCCTGCTGTCTTTGTCTTGCTGGCTCATTCCTGTCCCGTGATGGTTGGCCGTGCTTTTAATGCGGTGGAAGGCGACCGGTGCAACGTCCCGGGAAGACCTTGTGCAAGGAAAGGGCGAGGCATACCGGTGCGTACGTTACACGACGAGGAACGGAGGCAACGCAGCAGAATGGGTGATTGTTCACCAGCCGGCTAGTCAACCGGATTGAACTCGCTCTTGCCTGCTCCGCAAATGGGGCAGACCCAATCTTCGGGAAGTTTCTCAAAGGACGTCCCGGCCGGAATCCCGCCATCGGAGTCCCCTTCCTCGGGATCGTAGACGTATCCGCAAACAGCGCATTCGTATTTCTTCATTGCCATTATCCTTTCCGAACGAATCGAGTACGGTACTTGATAAGGAGGATTTATACCCGAAACACATGGGAAGCACAAGAATTTGCGCGGCCCGTTTGTTTCATGTCTGGCATTGAGGACAAAAGAACGTGCTCCGTCCGGCGATGACCGTTCGCTGAACCTCGCAGCGGCACGTCAAGCAGGGCTCCCCTTTCCTGCCGTAAACACGCAGGTGACGCTGATTCTCTCCGTGACGTGCATAGAGGTCCTGCCAGTCGGAGACGGACGTCCCGCGGGACTCTACTGCTTTCTTCAGAATGCGCGCTGCTGTTGTAGAAACTTTCGTCCACTCGGCCGGTGTCAGGCTGCGGGCCGGACGCATCGGCTCGATGCCGGCTCTGTGGAGGATCTCGCTTGCGTAAATGTTCCCGATACCGGCCACGGCCTTCTGGTCCATGAGGAAAGACTTCACGGGAAGCCTCCGGCTGCAGGCTGTCTCGGCGAGGCGCTTCGGGTCAAGCTTCTCGAGACCGTCGGGCACGGGGCTTTCGGCAGGGGGACCGCAGTATTGCGCGGTCGCAAATCGCCTCGGGTCGGAGAGAACGAGGCGGCCGCCCCGAAATGAAAAGATGAGCCTTGCATGGGATGGGATTTCCTGTGTCTCGAGCCAGAAGAAACGTCCCGTCATGCGAAGCTGAAAGACAAGACACATTCCGTCCGAAAGCGCCCAGACCATCTGCTTGCCGTGGCGTGAAATCGATCGAACGGTCTTCCCCGAAAGCGCAGGCAGGTGCTCCAGCTTGGGGTCGAGAACGCGGGTCGACAGGATTCGCCGGCCTTCAATCACCGGCCGTAGCTGCCTGCACAGGGTCTCGACTTCGGGAAGTTCAGGCATGTGTGGCTCCGTCTATTCCGCCGACCCTTCCGAGGCCGCACCCCTGGCCGGGGCTGTTTTGGGCTTCACGCGGATGGTTACCTCGACGGAAAGAGGCTTGCCCCCCTCGAATGTGATCTCCGGCGGGGTGATCAGTTTGGCCGTCACGGTGGTCGTCGACGTTACCTTTCGCAGATCGATGGGTTCCGTGGGAATCTGAAGGTCTGTCCCTGCAAACCTCTTCGGGACAAGCGCGGACACATGGGTCGGCTTGACCTCGAAGCGCTGCAACACCACCCCCGGGGGAGGGGCGCCTTCCGGGCGCACATCGATGGGAAGCATCATGGGGCGGAGCTTGGAGGCGCTCACGATGATGCGGCTGGGCGTCACGCTTACCACAGAAACGTTGGCAGGTGTCCTGATCATGTCATTGGAAAGCTCGAACTCCTGCCTTCCCTCCCGCACGCCCGACAGATCAACGGAAAGCCTCAGGCCCGAGGGGTTCAGAAGGTTGAAGGCCTGTTCCGGCCCTGACAGCGTGACCTTCGCCTCGGTGATCTTCGTTCCCTCAATGATCCACTGGGGCGACAGGTTACGGTACTCGATGGGCAGGGTGAAGTCGCGCCTGACGAGATCCTTCTGATAGCCGAAGGCAAACCAGAGCAAAGAGGCAAGGAGAATGGCTGCCGCCTTCTCCAAGGGGTTGCGCTTAAACCATCCCAGGATGATATCGGCCTTTCCCTTCGGCATCTTTTTTCCATAGAGACCCTCAAGGATCACGCCGAGTTCCGTGGGACCTTTCAGAACATTGATTCGCCCGCCAAAGGCCACGGAGACCGTTCCCCGCTCTTCGGAAATCACGATACAGGTGGTATCCGTGCGCTCCGAGAGACCGAGCGCCGCGGTGTGCCGAAGGCCGAGATTCCCGATCCGTTCCACATTTGTCGACAGGGGAAGGTGGCAGCCGAAGCGGACGAGCCGCCCGCGATCGATGACAACAGCTCCGTCATGCCCGATGGAGTGGGAGTCGAAGATGCTCTCCAGAAGGGGCTGGCTGAGAATCCCGTCGAGGGGATAGCCGCCGGACAGGTGCCGGTCGAGGGGATCCTGGCCCTGAATGACGATCAGGGCGCCCATGTGCTGGCGGGCGAGGTTCGCCACTGTCTGAACGATGATCTCCACTTCCTCGTGAAGCTTTGACACGCGGCCGCTCTTCCGGAAACGGCCCCACGTGGCAATGCGCTCGAAGAACCGCCGCAATTCTTCCTGGAATATGATTACTAGGGCAAGAAGGATGATGGCGAAAAACCCCTGGAGCACTGCCGCAGAGAGATAGAGCTGAAAGGAGCGGGCCAGGTAGTAGATGATCCCCAGGATGCCGATGCCCACGAGGACAAACCGCGAGGCGGCATCCTTGAACCAGACCAGCAATCCGTAGATCATGAAGGTGATCAGAAGGATATCCAGAAAATCCTGTATCCGGAAGTGTTGAAAAAGGATCGCTATTTCCACGGGTTCATACATGAGCGTTTCGTTTCGATTAGCGGCCTGTCGTTAAAAATGGGCGTACAGGAGGAGGCCTGCATCTATTTTTTCTTAACACATTTTGAACAAAACGCTACCCCTAATTTTGCAGAAAACCCGGGAAACCCCGCAGGCGACCAGCCGTAGGGCGCTTCACGGAGCGCAAAAGCGGTTTGACCGGTACCGGAAATGCTGCTATAAAATTCGCCTGTCAAATACAGAGCTGAGGGCTTTCCCTGTGAAGATCATCCTCGCCGGCTTCAACCTCGATTCCGAAACCATCCGGGAGGTCCAGGCCGCCAACCCCGGAGCGGAGCACTTCACGCCAGAGACGATCTCGGCCGCCTATGCCCGCATCAGCCGCAACCCGGCGCCCGTCAACGAACTGAGGGCCGCCGCTCGCAAGGAAGTGGAGAAGGCCCGCCGCTCGAACCGGTCCATCGTTTTCGACATGGGACACAGCTCCATCGCCGAGCACGCCGTTTTCAACATCGACGTCCTGGGGGTTTCACGCCTGCTCGTAGAGGAGATCGAAAAGTTCCGCCTCTGTTCCTATACGGAAAAATCCCAGCGCTACGTGCTTCTTCAGGACGATTTCGTCGTTCCCGGAGAGATCCGGGATGCCGGCCTCGCGGAGCGCTTCACGGAAACCGTAAGAGCCCAGAATGCATTCTACCACCGGCTTTATGAAGGACTGCTGCCCTGGGTCCTCGATCAGAACCGGGATCTCGCTGCCGTCCCGGCGAACCGCTCCATGCTCGAGGGCTGGGCCAAGGAGGATGCACGGTACGTGCTTTCGCTTGCCACAGAGGCCCAGCTCGGCATGACTCTCAACACGCGCAACCTCGAACTCATGCTCCGGCGGCTTGCGGCCCACCCGCTCGAAGAGGCAAAAGAATACAGCCGGCAACTTCACCATGTGACGAAAGGTGTTGCACCGTCGCTCGTCCGCTACACGGAGGCTACGGAATACGACAGTCTGACGAAGGATGACCTCAGGAAGATTGCCGGGACCGTTATAGAAAAAGCCGGTATGCGTCCTGCCGTATGTCCCGAGGAGGAAGTCTGTCTTGCCTGGTTCACGCCGGAGGCCGACAACCATATCGCCGCAGCGCTTCTGCATGGGGCCTCCCGCCTTCCCCTGGAGGAGTGTCGCAGGATCGCGACGTCCATGTCCTTCGCCGACAAGGAAGCACTCTTCAAGGCGTCCTTTCGCCGCATGAAGGCCTGGGATATGCCGCTTCGGGAATTCGAGAACGTCGACCTCCAGTTCGACTTAGTCGTCAGTGCCTCCTGCTTCGCCCAGCTCAAACGGCATCGGATGGCTACTGTTGTGACGCAGAACTACGACCCGGTCCTGGATGTCACCGTGCCGCCGTCGATTACCGCCATTGGGATGGAGAAGCCCTTCCGCGATATGATGGCCCGCGCGGAGGAAACCTACGAAACGATTCGGCGCGCCTCGCCCCTTGCGGCCCCCTACATCCTCACCAACGCCCACCGCAAGCGGGTCCTCATGAAAATGAACGCCCGGGAACTCTACCACATCGCCAGGCTCCGGGCCGACCGCCACGCCCAGTGGGATATTCGACTGATCACGGAAAGGATGCTGGCCCTGGCCCGGAACGCCATGCCGCTCACCCTCATGATGGCCAGCGGCAAGGACCGCTTCACGGACCTTTACCGCGACAACTTCCCATCGTCTTGACCCAGGAACAAAACGGCATGATCCAGTTCAACGCCCTCTTCACGGGCTTCATTGTCCTCTTTGTTGCAGCCGCCCTCACCCGGTATGCACTCACCCGCATGAACATCGGCCACCTGCGTGAGCACGGCCACCTCGTACCGGAAACTTTCCGGGATGAGATCGATGGCGCAACGCTTGCCCGCATGCGGGACTACACGGTCGAGTCGTCGCGATTTCATTCCCTGGAGACACTCATCGACGACGCCATTCTGATTGTCATTCTGCTCGGAGGGGTTCTTCCCTGGATCTCCGGCCTGATCGAATCCTGGCACCTCCACGCCGTCTGGTCCGGTGTGCTTTTCTTCGGCATCCTTTATCTGGTGAGCACTCTTCTCGACATCCCCTTCAGCCTCTACGGCACATTCGTCATCGAGAAGAAATACGGCTTCAGCACGATCACGCCTCGGCTCTGGCTCATCGACCTTGCCAAATCCTTCGCTGTCTCCGTCATCCTGATGGCTATGCTGTTCATCCCACTTTTTGCCCTGATTCACTATCTGCCGCAATTGTGGTGGTTCGCTGCCTGGGTCTTTTTCGCCCTCTTCCAGATGCTCATGATCTGGCTCTATCCCCTGGTCATCGCCCCGCTGTTCAACAAATACGTGCCCATTCAGGACGAAACACTGCGGGAGAAGATACTGGCCATGGCCGAGAAGGCCGGGCTTCGGGCCGAGGGGATCTTTGAGGTCGATGCCGGAAAACGCAGCCGTCACTCCAACGCTTACTTCACGGGGCTTGGCAAATCCAAGCGGATTGTGCTCTTCGACACGCTGCTCGCCACCCACAGCCACGATGAGATCGTCTCCGTGCTGGCCCATGAGATCGGCCACTGGAAGCTGCATCATATCCTGAAGCAGCTTTTTGCCATGGAAGTCGTGGCCTTCGTAGGTTTTTTTCTGGTTTACCGGCTCATGGGCTGGCCCATGCTGTACGAGACCTTCGGGTTTGCGGGACCCCTGCCCTACGCAGGGCTTATGTTCGCCACCATCGTGCTGAAGCCCATTGTGTTCTTCCTCACCCCCATCGGTGCGGCCGTCTCACGCAAGTATGAAAAAGATGCAGACAATTATACGCGGAGACTTATCGGCTCCACCCGTTTCCTCGCGCAGGCTCTCAAGCGCCTCGCAAAAGACAACCTGTCAAACCTCCATCCACATCCTGTTTACGTCGCCTTCTACTACTCGCACCCGCCGCTGGCGGAGCGCGTGGCACGCCTGCAGGCCATGGACGGGCAGAACCCTTGATTTTGACCCCGGAATCGTTACAATGAGGTGAAACAGACCGCAGAGGTAGGAACGAATGCCCATTTATGAGTTCTATTGCCGCAGGTGCAACACGATTTACAACTTCTTCTCCCGGGGCGTCAATACGGAGAAGATCCCCTTTTGCCCGCAGTGCAGAAAGGTAAAGCTGAAACGTCAGATGTCCCTTTTCGCCAAGATCGTTCCCGGCAGGAATGAATCCGAGGGGGATCTCCCATCCTTTGATGAAGCGAAGGCAGGGCAGGCCATGGAGATGCTCGCCCGTGAGATGGGAACCCTCAACGAGGACGACCCCCGCCAGACGGCGCAACTGATTCGGAAATTCTCGGAAATCTCCGGTCTGTCGCTGGGATCGAAAATGGAAGAAGCCCTCGCGCGGCTGGAATGCGGTGAGGACCCGGAGACGATCGAGAGCGAGATGGGCGACAGCATCACCGACGAAGACCTCTTCACCATGGCCAGAAAGGCCGCAGGAAAGAAGAATAAAAAGCCCAAGGTCGACGAAACACTCTACGATCTGTAATGACAGCGCGATCGGGGCGTAAGGCACCAGTGTCTCTAGATCACAATCCCTTCAAGGACCTCAAATCACGCATCAAGGAACGTCCTCCGCAAACGCAGCGGACGCCGACGGCTCCGGTCGTACAGCCGGCAGCTTCTGATCCGGGGCAGGACAAACAATTCTTCCTTCGGGCCATGGAGGGTACGCGCCCCATGACCGTCTCGAACCGGGAAGAAGGACAGGGAAAACCCCGTCCGGCCGGGGCTTCGCCAAAGAATGACGCGCAGGAAGCAGTGGAAGGGATGAAGGCCCTCATTGCCTCCGGTCGGGGATTTGTCGTTGCCGACACCCCGGAGTACATCGAGGGGACAGGATACCGGATAAGCCCTCAGATGGCAGAGCGGCTGCACCGCGGCGAGTTCTCCATCCAGGCTCACATCGATCTTCATGGCCTGGGTGTCGAGGAGGCCCGTATCACCTTCGAGGATTTTCTGCGGGAATCGGTGATCCGCAACCGGCGTTCGCTGCTCGTTATCCATGGCCGGGGCCTCTCCTCGCCGGGGGAACCCATCCTGAAAGCCAAGGTGATCGAATGGCTTACACGAGGACCCTGGCGCAAATGGGTCATCGCCTACTCAAGTGCGAGGCTTTGCGACGGCGGCGCCGGTGCGACCTGCATCCTCCTGCGGACAAGGCCTGTCACGAAACGCCACAAGAAAGACCCCTCTAGGGAACGGACATGAAAAAATTTACCAGAACCCTGACTCTTGCGTTCAGCGCCGGTGCACTGGGCGGGCTCGCCAATGGTCTCTGCGTTTGGCTTGCCGTAACGTACGGCTTGACGGCGGCACTCGGGGTAAGCCTTGCCGCTCCCCTGTCGCCTGCCTGGATCTACCCGCGAATTGTCTGGGGAGGAATCTGGGGACTTCTTTTTGTCGTTCCCCTCTGGGAGAGAAACATCTTTCTGCGGGGACTCTTTTTCAGCCTCGGACCGACCCTGGTGCAGCTCTTCGTGATCTTCCCCTTCCGGCTGGGCAAGGGAATGATGGGCCTCGATCTGGGAACCTGGACGCCGCTGTTCGTCATCCTTTTCAATGCCTCATGGGGCTGGACTGCGGCGCTGTGGATGAGATGGGTGAACAGATGAAAGGGTTGAGGGGCGAGGGAAGCGGGTCGAGGCATCCGGCAAAGGGGGCCCCTTGAGCCGTTATTCCTTCGCGGAAATTCTTCATTTCTGGGACCTGGAATTCAAAGAAAATCGTCCTGACTATCCGCTGGCCGGCAGCCCCGAGCGGTCGCTGTTCAGAACCGTCGTCGAAGATTCCGCAGAGCGGCGTTTTATCCTGGAGCAGCTTCCACCCGCAGTCCTGGTTCGGAAACAAGAAACTGCCACAACCGTCGAATATCTTGCCCACAAGGGACTGGAGGGCCTCCATCCCCATCTCAGGAATCGGGACGGGGATTTCATCACAAAGGCCTTAGGCGGTTTCTGGCAGATCTCTCCCTTCATCGACGGTGTGGAGCTTCCGCGCCCGGAATACACCCTCGATGCCTGGAGGGGGAAAGCCCTCGCCCGCTTTCTCGTCGACATAAAGGGGCGTTCGGCGGGCATCCCCTTCGGCGATTCGCGACAGCCCTTTTCGATTGTGACGTTTGTCCGTGAACTTATGATGAGAATGAATCGTCACCATCCGGAACGCGCGGCTGCCGTGGAGCCCGCCTATCTGCACCTGGAGAAACATTTTTCCTCAGCCCACGACCGCCTGCCCGTCGCCTTCTGCCATGGTGACCCCCATCCACTCAACGTGATCTGGGGCGATGACTCGATCCGGGCCGTCATCGACTGGGAATTCTCGGGAACCAAGCCGGAGATCTACGATGCCGCGCTTCTGCTGGGGTGCATCGGGATGGAAGACCCCGGAAGCCTCGCGGGGCCGCTTGTCATGGCATTTCTCAATGAGCTGCGGTCAGCGAATTGTTTCGATGCTGCAGGCATTGCCATCCTGCCCGAATTCGTCCTTGCCCTGCGTTTTGCCTGGCTGTCGGATTGGCTGAGAAAGAAAGACGAGGAGATGGTCGAGATGGAGACGGACTACATCAAACTGTTCCTCTTTCATCTCAGGGATCTCAAAGAAGCCTGGAAAAGTTAACCGTCAGACGAAGAGAAGCTCTTCGGGCTTATCGACGATCACGTCAGGCATGGCTCTTTCCAGCCTCTCCCTTGGATGCCAGCCCCAGGTGACGGCCACGGTCTTCACTCCCGCCTCCTTCGCCTCCCGAATGTCCCCCGCCGTGTCGCAGACATAGAGACAGTGCTCCCCGTTTGTCCCGAAATGCTCCTTGGCGTAACGGATCTTCTCGACCTTGCTGAAGGAAAAATCGGCACCCAGAATGTCGTCGAAGTAGGGCGCAAAGCCGTGCCTCTCCAGCATGATCCGAATCGCGGAGGAGGAGTTGGAAGAGATGATGACCAGCACGTGATGCTTCTTCAATTCCGCCAGCACGGGGACGAGATCCGTGAAGGGCCTGGTGACACTGTAGTCCAGTGTGGGGGTCACGGTCTTCAATACCGCCATGAATCTGTCCACGTCAACGCCGCGCTTCGCGATGGCACTGTAGAAATTCTCCTCGAAGAGATCGAGAAACTCCTCGCGGGTTTGAACGGGCCGCTGGCCGATCCGTTCCAGGCAGACGTTGACCGACTTTTCGTACAGGCCGAGAGAGTCGACGAGAACGCCGTCGAAGTCGAAGAGAAAAAGTTTGTCAGACACCGGGTAAAGAAATCCTCCTGCCACGTTGAATCAGCGGCCCGGTTGTCAAGAGAACAGTCCGGGGCTTGTTGAACGGGCTTGCTTGAACAGGCGG
This sequence comes from uncultured Syntrophaceae bacterium, assembly GCA_964628025.1. Taxonomy (GTDB): domain Bacteria; phylum Desulfobacterota; class Syntrophia; order Syntrophales; family UBA2192; genus UBA2192. The sequence continues at coordinate 34,858 of CAZVLL010000009.1, read as the reverse complement.
GCCAGGGATGTTCCGAAGGGCCGCTTCGCGATGCCGGCTTCGGTGATGATGGCCGTGATGTAGCGATGCGGGGTCACGTCAAAGGCGGGGTTGTAGACGGCAACCTTCTCGGGGGCTGTCCTCACACCGTGAAGGTGTTTCACTTCGTCTGGGTGGCGCTCTTCGATGGGGATGCCGCTGCCGTCCGCAATCGAGCGATCGATGGTGGAAAGAGGGGCCGCCACGTAGAAGGGGATTCCGTGCTCCCTTGCCAGGATGGCCAGCGAGTAGGTCCCGATCTTGTTGGCCGTATCCCCGTTGCCGGCAATCCGGTCGGCCCCGACGATGACCAGGTTAACCTTCCCCTGGGCCATGACAAAGCCCGCCATGTTGTCGGTAATCAAGGTGGTGGGGATTCGGTCTTCCAGGAGCTCCCAGCAGGTGAGCCTCGCCCCCTGGAGCACGGGCCGCGTCTCATCGGCATAGACATGGAGTTTCTTCCCGTCCTCCCGGGCCGCTCGGACGACGCCCAGGGCCGTCCCGTATCCCGCCGTGGCCAGTGCCCCGGCGTTGCAGTGGGTGAGGATATTGTCGCCGTCCCGGATGAATGCCTTTCCGTTGAGGCCGATCCGGCGGTTGATTTCGATGTCTTCCTCGCCGATGGCGACGGCTTCCTCGACAAGGGCTTTTTTCACCGCAGCGACCCCGGTCGGAAGGGTTTCGGTGAAGCGACGCTGCATCCGCTCGATGGCCCAGAAAAGGTTTCGCGCCGTAGGGCGCGCCTGCGCAAAGGCCTTACAGAGACCCTCGAAAGCGTTGCAGAACTCTCTTGCGGACGAGTCGGGAAGGCGGAGCGTTCCCAGCGCGATGCCCATGGCCGCGGCAACCCCGATGGCGGGGGCGCCACGGATCGTGAGATCCTTGATGGCCGCGACGACGTCGCGCCAGTCCGTCAGGGTCAGGTAGCGGACCTTCCCCGGAAGGGCCTTCTGATCGATGAGGACGACGGCGTCGTCCACCCAGAGAATGGTTCGAATCATGATCCGGAAAGCATCTTCTTGAGCAGGTCGTTGACGAGTTGCGGGTTGGCCTTCCCCCTGGTGATCTTCATCACCTGGCCCACGAAGAAGGCAAAGAGCTTCTCCTTACCTGCGCGGTACTCGGCAAGCTGCGCCGGGTTTTTCGCCATGGCCTCCTCGACAGCCTTCACGACGGCTCCCTCGTCGGTAATCTGGGTCAGCCCCTTCTCCTTGACGATATCGGCAGGCCTTTTCGCCGATTTGTACATCTCCTCGAAAACTTCCTTGGCAATCTTCCCGCTAATGGTTCCGTCCTCGATGAGATTGATCATCTCCGCAATGTGGGCGGGTGAAACGGGACTTGACTGGATGTCGCGCTTCTGCTCGTTGAGGTAGCGCAACAGATCGCCCATCACCCAGTTGCCGGCGATCTTGGGCTTGCCACAGAGCTTCACGGCCTCTTCGTAGAAGTCCGCCAGGGCACGGGTCGTGGTCAGGACACTCGCATCGTAGACGGGAATCCCGTACTGCGCGACGAAACGGTCCTGTTTTTCCAGCTGCAGCTCGGGGATCGTTCTGCGGACGTCCTCGATCCACTCGTTCGAAATCAGGATGGGAACGAGATCGGGGTCGGGGAAGTAGCGGTAGTCGTGGGCCTCCTCCTTGCTGCGCATGGAGTGGGTCTGCCCCTGTGCATCGTCCCAGAGGCGGGTCTCCTGGACAACCTGGCCTCCGCTCTCGAGGATATACTGCTGGCGTTTGACCTCGTACTCGAGGGCCCGCTGGACATTGCGGAAGGAGTTCATGTTCTTGAGCTCCGCGCGGGTCCCGAAGGCCGTCTCGCCCTTCGGGCGGATGGAAACGTTGGCGTCGCAGCGAAAGCTTCCCTCTTCCATGTTGCCATCGCAAATCTCGAGGTAGACGAGGATGTCCCGAAGCCTGCGAAGGTACTCGCCGGCCTCTTCGGAGCTTCGCATATCGGGCTCGCTCACGATCTCGATAAGAGGCACGCCTGTGCGGTTGAAGTCCACATAGCTCCAGGGGTTGCGCTCGTCGTGGATGAGCTTGCCGGCGTCTTCCTCCATGTGGATGCGGGTGATGCCGATCCGTTTCTTGTCTCCATCGAGCAGGATGTCGATGTGGCCGTGCTCGGCCAGCGGGTGCGCGTACTGGGAAATCTGGTAGCCCTTGGGAAGATCGGGATAGAAATAGTTCTTCCGGGCAAAGTTCTCGTAGGCGTTGATGCTGCAGTTGGTGGCAAGCCCCATCTTGATGGTGAACTCGACGACTTTCCGGTTCAGGACGGGAAGGACGCCGGGCATGCCCAGGCAGATCTGGCAGGTGTTCTGGTTAGGCTCGGCCCCGAATTTCGTGGAGCAGCCGCAGAATATCTTGGAGTCGGTCAAAAGCTGGGCGTGAACTTCCAGCCCGATGACGGTTTCGTAAGCCATTAGAGTGTCGGCCTCCTTCTGTCGATTCCGGAATGTTTCTCGCAGGCATGGGCAATCTGGAGGAGCTTGCCTTCCTGGAAGTGGCCCGCCTGGAACTGTACTCCAATAGGCAGGCCCGCCTGCGTGTACCCGCAGGGCACCGAGATGCCGGGGATACCCGCCAGGTTCGTCGAGATGGTGAAGATGTCCGAAAGGTACATCTGAAGCGGGTCGTCCATCTTCTCGCCGATCCGGAAGGCGGGCGTGGGGGTCGTAGGCGTGAGAATCACGTCACAAGTCTTGAAGGCCTCCTGGAAATCGCGCTTGATCAGGGTACGCACCTGGGAAGCCTTTTTGTAGTAGGCATCGTAGTACCCCGAGGAGAGGGCATAGGTCCCGATCATGATACGGCGCTTCACCTCGGCGCCGAAGCCCTGAGAACGGGTCTTCTTGTACATCCCCATGAGGTCGCGCCCGTCGGCTGCGCGGTAGCCGTACTTCACTCCGTCGTAACGGGCAAGGTTGGAGCTCGCTTCGGCCGGCGCGATGATGTAGTAAACGGCCAGGCAGTACTGCGTATGGGGAAGCGAGATTTCAACGCACGTCGCGCCGAGACCCTCGACGACCTGGATGGTTTTTTTCACGGCGGCGTCGACCTCCGGATCGATGCCCTCAATGAAATATTCCTTCGGGATCCCCACCGTCCACCCTTTGATGTCCTTGCCGATGAAGGTGCGGTAGTCGGGGACGTCCATGGCCACCGACGTGGACTCCATCGGATCGTAGCCGGCAATGGCATTCATCATGATGGCCGAGTCTTCCACGTCCTTTGTGAAGGGACCGATCTGGTCGAGCGACGAGGCAAAGGCAATGAGGCCGTAGCGCGAGACGCGCCCGTAGGTGGGCTTGAGGCCGACCACCCCGCACAGCGCCGCCGGCTGGCGGATGGAGCCGCCCGTATCGGAGCCCGTCGCGGCAATGCACTCGTCGGCGGCCAGGGCTGCGGCGGAGCCGCCGCTGGAGCCTCCGGGAATGCGCTCCAGATCCCAGGGGTTGCGGGTGACACCGAACCACGATGTCTCCGTCGAGGATCCCATGGCGAACTCATCCATGTTCGTTTTGCCGACGAAGACAGCGCCCTCGTCCCTGAGCTTTTTCACCACAGTACCGTCATAGGGCGGCACGAAGTTGTGGAGGATACGGGATCCGCAGGTCGTGCGGTATCCCTTCGTGCACTGGATATCCTTGAGCGCGATGGGGATGCCGGTAAGCGGCTTGAGGTTTCCCTTGCGGATCTCCTCGTCGGCTTTCTTCGCCTCCTCGAAGGCGTATTCCCTCATCAACGTCGTGAAGGAATGGACACGGTCCTCGACGGCGTCGATCCGCTGGAAGACGTCCGTGACGATCTCCGTCGACGTGACTTCCTTCTTTTTCAGCTTTTCCTGTAACTCATGTATGGTCAGTTCGTTCAGTCCCATTCTATTCTCCAATTGATTCTTCGAATCCCGACACGCTACCCGCTACACGCTATTCTATTACTTTGGGCACCCGATAGCTGTTTCCGCTCTCGTCGGGAGCGTTTGCCAGCGAAAGTTCGTGGGGGAGCGACTCCCGGATGATGTCCTCCCGGAAGGCGTTCTGGATGGCGATCGCATGGGTCTCGGGCTCGACGCCCGTCGTATCCACTTCGTTGAGCTTTTCCATGTAGAGAAGAATGTCATTCAACTGGGTGGTGAACTTCTCTTTCTCTTCCTCGCTGAACTCAAGCCGCGCCAGATGGGCCACGTATTCAACCTGATTCTTCGTAATCTTCAATCTTCGATCCTCCAAATGGTTACTTCCGGTCCTTCCTGTCTTGTGCCCACCACGAAGCGACTTCAAGGCTGTTCAAAAATGCCCAGATGCAAGGCATCTAAAATCCCGAGGAGTGCGACGTACTTTAGCGCGTACGTCGCAGCGACGAGGGATGAGGAAACGCCGCAGATGGGTATTTTTCAACAGCCTCTTACTGGAAGCACTTCCAGTAAGGCTTGATCTGGCCGATGACCGAGTCAATGATCCGGTTGACGGATGCGTCGGACTCGCTCTCATGGCGCCTGAGATCCGCTTCCGTCACGCGGGTAGCGCCGCACATCTCGTCGAGAACCGCCTTGCTGCCCTCCGTGAGCCCGCCCAGATGATAGCCCCCCTCGAGGACAGCGGCGAACTTTCCGCCACAGCACTCGTCGGCGATGTCCATGAGTACCCGGGCAAGCATCCCGAAGCCCGACGGCGTCACTTTCATTCCCCCCAGGGGGTCCCGAGAATAGATATCGAACCCTGCCGAGAGCAGGATGATCTCGGGCATGTACTCGAACGCAAGGGGCTGGAGCACCCGACGGAATATCCGGAGATATTCGGCGTCGCCGGGGCCGGCCCGGAGGGGAACGTTCACCGTGTAGCCCAGGCCTTCACCCCGCCCGATTTCCCGGATGTCGCCCGTCCCGGGATAATAGGGAAACTGGTGAGTCGAAAAGTAGACGACGCGGGAATCCTCATAAAAAGAGTGCTGCGTGCCGTTTCCATGATGGAGGTCCCAGTCGACGATGAGAACCCGCTTCATCCCGTGGTTCCGGATGGCGTGCATGGCTCCGATGGCAACATTGTTGAAGATGCAGAAGCCCGCTGCCTGGTTTGCCTCGGCATGGTGGCCCGGCGGCCGCACGAAAGCAAAGGCGTTGCGGAGTTCACCCTTCACGATGCCGTCGACGACGTTCAGAAAACCTCCCACCGCAAGTTTCGCGACCTCGTAGGACTCGGCCGAGGCCTCCGTGTCGGGGTCGAGGTAGGTTTGGCTTTTGCCCGCCGAAGCAGCGATCATCTTGACGTAAGAGGGCTTGTGGATCATCTCGATCTCTTCGTCGAGGGCGAACCGCGGTTTTACCTCAACGAACTTCCCAGCCATTTCAGGTTTTTCGAGCATTTTGTAGATCGATTCCAGTCGCTGGGGAGATTCGGGATGATAGTGGCCGGTTTCATGACGGAGATACCGGTAATCCTTTACGATTCCAGTCGCCGAGGCCATAGGGTGCTCCCTTCGGGGGTTGATCAGAAAAAGTGCTTATCATACAATGCCTTAAAAATCAAAAGGATTCCCTCCCGGGGACGGCCAAAAGCCTTGACAATGGGGGTGACACCATATATTTAGATCAAATTACGCTGTTAGAGGGTGGTGCTTGTGTTTGGCATCGGCATGCAGGAACTCATCATTATACTGGTCGTGGCGCTCATCTTTATCGGGCCCAAGAAACTCCCCGATCTGGCCAAGGCGCTCGGAAAAGGGGTTGCCCAGTTCAAGGGCGCCATGGACGATGTGAAAGGCACCTTCGACGAGGGCATCAAGAAAGAAGTAAATCAGGTGAACGATTCCCTTCTCGAGGACAAAAAAGAGAGCAAGCCCGCTACAGACCCATACGCAGCAACTGAGGAAAAGAAAGACAAGCCGGCAAACCCGGCCTGAGAGGCGGGGTTTGCGATGGCAACGTCATGACTCTGGATCCCGTCAGGGCTCCGGAGTCGATTTGTGTTGGAGCCATCTCCGGCCGGATGCCAGAGAGACGAAGCGGACAAAACGGAAGTAAACGTACAAGACCAGAATGACCGATCCCAACGAAGACAAGATGCCTCTCACCTCCCACCTGGAGGAACTGCGGAAAAGGCTTGTCCGCGCCCTGATTGCCGTGGGAGTTGCCTTTCTCGGATGCTTTACCTTCAAAGAGGAGCTTTTCCGGATTGTCGCACAACCGCTGATCAGTGTTCTTCCGCAGGGCAGCCACATGATCTACACCGGACTGCCGGAGGCTTTCTTCACCTACATCAAAGTGTCTTTCTACGCGGGCCTCTTTGTTTCCAGTCCCATCGTGTTCTACCATATCTGGAAGTTCATCTCGCCGGGGCTTTTCCCGAAAGAAAAAAAGTTCGTGGCTCCCTTCGTGATCACCTCAACACTGCTCTTCGTGGGCGGGGTTTGTTTCGGCTATTTCCTCGTGCTTCCGCCGGCGTACCAATTCTTTCTGGAGTTTTCCACGGATTTCCTCAAGCCCATGCTCTCCATGCGGGAGTATCTCACGCTCACGCTGAAGCTGCTTCTCGCGTTCGGGGTCATCTTCGAGATCCCCGTCTTCCTCTTCTTCATGACGAAGATCGGCCTGGTGACGCCGCGCAAGCTGGCAAAGATGCGCCGCTATGCGATCGTGGTCTGCTTCATCGTTGCGGCCATTATCACGCCCACGCCGGACGCCTTCACGCAGTGCATGATGGCGATCCCCATGGTCATCCTCTACGAGGTCGGGATCATCGTCTCCAAGTTCGCTTCCCGAAGGAAAGAAGAAGCCGACAGTGAAAAGCCGGAATGAAACCGAATAGCCCATCGTCCCTGAAAAAAGTCCTTGTCAAACGGGCGCGCCGGAGCCGCATTTTTCGCAGAGTCTTCTCCGCCATGATCGTCCTCGGGGTTCTGCTGTTTGTCGGCGTCGCGGGGATCACGGCCTATCTGGTCTATGAGTCGCCGAGCGTGGACGCCCTCAAGGACTACCGGCCGAGCACGACGACCCGGGTCTATTCCGACAAGAACGAGCTGGTGGACTCCTTTTTTGCCGAAGATCGGCGGGTCGTGGCGATTGCCGAGGTCCCCGATGTGGTCATCAAGGCTTTCATTGCCGGTGAAGACGCCCGATTCTTCCATCACGAGGGCCTCGATCTCGTGGGCATTGCACGGGCCTTCGTCAAGAACATGATCGCCGGTGAAATCGTTCAGGGCGGCAGCACCATTACTCAGCAGGTGGCCCGTTCGCTCTACCTCTCGCCGGAGCGAACCTTCACGCGAAAAATCCGCGAGGCAATCCTGGCCTACAAGATCGACCGCTACCTCAAGAAGCACGAGGTCCTTGAGCTCTACCTCAACCACATCTACCTCGGCCACGGGGCTTACGGGATTGAGGCGGCGGCCCAGAGCTACTTCGGAAAGTCGACGAGAAGCCTGACGCTCTCGGAGGCAGCCGTGCTGGCAGGCCTGCCCAAAGCACCCAGCCGATTCTCACCCTTTGTGAACATGGAGCGGGCACGCCAGCGGCAGGCCTACGTGCTCACCCGGATGATGGAAGACGGTTATATTTCCCAGGCCGATCGGGACAAGGCGCTGAAGGAACCCATTCGCCTCGTCTCCTCGAAACCCCGGGAGAAGATCGCTCCTTACTTCACGGAAAACGTCCGGCGGTACATCCTCGAGAAGTACGGGGCCGACGCCCTCTACCGGGAAGGACTCGAGGTTTACACGACCCTCAGTCTTGAAATGCAGAAAGCCGCCAACGAGGCCGTAGAGCGGGGCCTCAAGGAGATGGAGACAAGGGAGAAATTTCAGACAGGCGATCTCCAGGGGGCCCTTTTGTGCATGGACGTGCGAACCGGCGAGATCAAGGCCATGGTGGGGGGCCGGGATTACAAAAAAAGCGAATTCAACCGGGCCACCCAGGCGCGGCGGCGGCCGGGTTCTTCGTTCAAGCCCTTTGTCTACACGGCCGCTTTCGACAAGGGAATGACACCGGCAACGGTCATCGTCGACTCGCCCATCATCTTCAACGAAGCCACCCGGGGAGAGTGGAAACCGCAGAATTTCGAGCACAAGTTTTTCGGTCCCACGACGATGCGCACGGCCCTCACCTTTTCGCGCAATGTGGTCACTGTAAAAGTTCTCCAGGAAGCCGGTCTTGCCTACGTCATCGATTATGCCCACAACATGGGAATCAATTCGCCTCTTACCCGCGACCTCACACTGGCTCTGGGAACCTCGACGGTCACCCTGCAGGAGATGATACGGGGCTACGGCGTACTCGCCAACGGCGGCAAGCGCGCGGAGCCCTACTTCATCCGGAAAATCGTAGACCGGCAGGGCCATGTCCTGGAGGAACAGGCGCCCCAGATCGAACAGGCCATTGATCCCCGCATCGCTTTCCTCACCACATCGGTGCTGCAGAATGTCGTGCAGGAAGGAACGGGAGAACGCGTGAAAGCCATCGGAAGGCCCGTGGCCGGTAAAACGGGAACGACGGATGAATACTTCGACGCCTGGTTCATCGGCTACACGCCGTCGCTGGTGGCCGGTGTATGGGTGGGCTTCGACGCAGAAAGAACCATGGGACGTTCCGGCGTGGGCGGCCGGGCCGCGGCCCCCATCTGGCTCTACTTCATGGAGCAGGCCCTGGCGGGCCGGCCCGTGGAAGCCTTCACCGCCCCCGAGGGCATTGTCTTCGCCCGCATCGACCCGAAGACAGGCCTTCTTGCAGGCCCTGGAACAAAGAACTCCGTTTTTGAAAGCTTCCTCGATGGCACGGCGCCGACAGAATATTCACCCCCTTCGAGCGAGGAAGCCGGTGAGGGGGTTCGGCCCTAGCGGCCCGGATCAAGGGAGCAGGGTTCAGGATAAAGAAGAAATATTTCTTGACAATGGTTCGGTTTTATTGCATAAGGGGCTTCGTTTTTACAACCGGAGAAGATTCATGATCCGTCAGATTATTGCGAGCATCGTGGTTGTTGTTGTCGTCGTCGTAGTGGCGGGGACCGCTGCTCGCATGTGTTGACGGAAACATAGAACAACACGAGCCGCGGCCCCCGAAAGACCGCGGCTTTTTCTTGTCGAGAAGCCGCAAACGGAGTGACGTTCGCGGCTTTTTTTCAGCGTTATCACCATTATTCCTGATCGGAGGAGGTTGTCCCGTGAAAATGAAAGGAACACAGATCCTGCTGGAGTGCCTGAAGGCGGAGGGCGTGGACATCATGTTCGGATATCCCGGTGGCTCCGTCATCGACATTTACGACGAGCTGCACCGCAACACCGCCGTCAAACACATCCTTGTCCGCCACGAACAGGCAGCCGTGCATGCCGCAGACGGCTATGCCCGCGCGACAGGCAAGGTCGGCGTCGCCCTGGCAACCTCCGGCCCCGGCGCCACCAATACCGTGACGGGAATCGCCACGGCCAACATGGACTCCATCCCCATTGTCGTCTTTACGGGGCAGGTTCCCACGCACCTCATCGGCAACGATGCCTTCCAGGAGTGTGACATTACCGGTATCACAAGGCCCTGCACCAAGCACAACTATCTCGTGCGCAACCCGGAAGAACTGGCCAGCACCATCCACGAGGCCTTTCATATCGCGCGGACGGGCCGCCCGGGGCCGGTGCTCGTCGACCTTCCGAAAAACGTCATCGCCGCCGAGGTAGATTACGACCCCGCAAAGATTAAGATCAACACCTCGATCCTGTCGGCACCGCCGAAACCGTCTTCAAAAAAATATGTCCAGCTGCTGGAAATGCTGAGGGCCTCGAAAAAGCCCTTGCTGCTCACCGGCGGCGGAATCGTGCTGGGCAAGGCATCGGAAGAACTGCGGGCATTCGCTCGCCGGGCGAAAATCCCCGTCACATCGACCCTCATGGGCCTGGGGGCATTCCCGGGGTCCGACCCGCTCTTTCTCGGCATGCCGGGGATGCACGGCACCTACTTCGCCAACATGGCCATCAGTCACTGCGATCTTCTCATCTGCATCGGGGCCCGCTTCGATGATCGCGTGACGGGCAAAATAGACGCCTTCGCGGCCAATGCCCAGGTCATCCATATCGACGTCGACCCTTCGTCGATCAACAAGAACATCCTCGTCGATCTCCCGATCGTGAGCGACGCCAGGAGCGCCCTGGAAAACATAAACCGCATCCTCAAAGATCACAATTACAGCCCCGCCGAGGCGGACCGAAAAGACTGGCTCGACGAGATCGAGTCCTGGAAGAAAAAGGCCCCCCTCAGCTATTGTCAGGACGGCAAGATCATCAAGCCTCAGTGTGTCATCGAGACGCTTTACGAGATCACCAAGGGCAAGGCCATCATTACCACCGAAGTGGGCCAGAACCAGATGTGGGCGGCGCAGTTCTACAAGTACGATGACCCGAACACCTTCATCTCCTCGGGCGGCCTCGGGACCATGGGGTACGGATTCCCGGCGGCCATCGGCGTGAAGCTCGCCTTCCCGGACCGGATCGTCGTGGATATCGCCGGGGACGGCAGCATCCAGATGAATATCCAGGAAATGGCCACGGCCATGCAGTACAACATCCCGGTCAAGATCGTGCTCCTGAACAACGGCTATCTCGGCATGGTCCGACAGTGGCAGGAGCTTTTCTACGACAAGCGATATTCGAATACGGACATGACCTTCCAGCCCGATTTCATCAAGGTGGCCGAAGCCTACGGCTGGGAAGCGTTTCGAGCCAAAACGCCCGAGGAGATCCGGCCCGTCCTCGAAAAGGGACTTTTCAGCAACAGGCCTTGCCTCATGGACTTCCAGGTAGCCCGCGAGGAGTGTGTCTACCCGATGGTACGGCCGGGGGCATCGATCAGCGAGATGACGCTGGGGACACGGGAAATGACGAACTGACGGGACCAAGGTTCGAGGAACGAGGCTCCAGGAAACGCAAATGCGAGACGGGACCGCCGAAAGGCGGCCCGGAATTCATACTAAAGGAAGGCTCGGAATCATGGAAAAAAGAGAACACATCATCTCCCTTCTCGTCAACAACAAGCCCGACGTCCTGGCGCGAGTCGCAGGAACCCTCGGCGGCAAGGGATACAACATCGAGACGCTTTGCGTGGACGTCACGATCAACCCCGATGTATCCAAGATCATCCTGACCACAATAGGGACGAAAGAGACGGTCCAGAAGATCGAGAAACAACTCGAGCGTCTCATCGATGTCGTTAAAGTGGAAAACCTCACCGACGTAGAGACGGTCAAACGGGAGCTGGTGCTGATCCGGATGAATCTCTCGCCGGAAAGCAAAAGCGAGCTGATCCGGACGATCAACGGCTTAAACTGCAAAATCCTGACGTTCAATTCCGACCACTGCGTCCTGGAATTCAGGGGAAGCAAGGCCGAAGTCGACAAGGTCCTGGGAACCCTCAAGCCCCTCGGGATCGACGATATCGCCCGCACGGGTATCGCTGCGCTGGAGCGGAAAAACTAATACAGGATCCGGCAGGAAGCGGATAACAGAAGCGCATTGCTCTGTTTATCCTTCGGGGGGTATTAGCATTCTTTTCTTGACACATACCCTTCAACGGATCACACTGAACACGAATTTTCATGAAGGAGGAACCCATGTCAAAGCTCAATATCGGCGGGGTGGTTGAAGACGTCATCACCTCTGAAGAGTTTACCCTGGAGAAGGCGCGCGAAGTTCTCAAGAACGAGGTTGTGGCCATCGTCGGATACGGTGTGCAGGGACGCGGCCAGGCCCTGAACCTCCGCGACAACGGGATCAATGTCATCGTCGGCGAGGCGTTCAACACGCAAAAAGCGATCGACGAAGGCTGGGTTCCCGGCAAGAACCTCTTCCCGCTCATGGAGGCGGCCAAGAAGGGCACCATCCTCCAGTACCTTATGTCCGATGCCCAGCAGAAGTCTATGTGGCCTGAGCTGAAACCAGCCTTGACCAAGGGAAAGGCCCTTTACTTCTCACACGGGTTCTCCATCGTTTACAAGGAACAGACGGGCGTGATTCCGCCAACCGACATCGATGTCATCCTGGTGGCCCCCAAAGGCGCCGGACGCACCGTGCGGGATAACTACCTGGCGGGAAGCGGTATCAACTCGAGCTACGCCGTCTTCCAGGATGCGACGGGGCGGGCGTTGGAGAGAACCCTGGCTGTGGGAGTGGCGATCGGGTCCGGATACCTCTTCCCGACGACCTTCGAACATGAAGTCTGGAGCGACCTGACGGGGGAGCGCGGCGTTCTGATGGGGTGCCTGGCCGGCATTCTCGAAGCCCAGTACAACGAGTTGCGCAAGCACGGCCACAGCCCCAGCGAGGCATTCAACGAAACCGTTGAGGAGTTGACACAAAGCCTGATGCCCTTGGTCGCCCAGAACGGGATGGACTGGATGTACGCCAACTGCAGCACCACGGCCCAGCGCGGGGCTCTTGACTGGAAGAATCGCTTCCGCGATGCCGTGGCGCCTGTTTTCGATGAGCTCTACGAACGCGTGAAGACCGGCAAGGAAACGGAGATTGTCCTTACCGTCAACAGTGCGCCCGACTACCGGGAAAAGCTCGAGAAGGAGCTTGCCACGATGCGAAACTCCGAGATGTGGCAGGCCGGAGCCGTGGTCCGGTCGTTGAGGCCGGAGCGGCGGAAAAAGTAAACGGGTTGCTGCTCCTGTCGATTGTCGAAACAGAGGGGAAAATCTCAATTTGCGATTTTCCCCTCTTTCGTCTAAAGGTACGTAATCAGCACGCTCACAAGGAGGGAAAGATGCGCAGTGACCTGATGAAAAAAGGTGTCGAGAGAGCACCCCACCGTTCTCTCTTCAAGGCCATGGGTTACACCGACGAGGAAATCGGCCGGCCCCTGATCGGTGTCGTGAACTCCTACAACGAGATCATCCCGGGGCACATCCACCTGCGGACCATCACGGAGCAGGTGAAAGCAGGTGTGCGCATGGCCGGGGGCACGCCCGTGGAGTTTCCCGCCATCGGTGTTTGCGACGGGATCGCCATGGGGCACGTGGGAATGAAATACTCGCTCGCCAGCCGCGAACTCGTTGCCGACTCCGTCGAGGTCATGGCCATGGCGCACCCCTTCGACGGGCTCGTCTTCATCCCCAACTGCGACAAGGTCGTACCGGGCATGCTCATGGCGGCCCTGAGGCTGAACATCCCCTCCATTTTCATCAGCGGCGGGCCGATGCTCGCGGGAAAACTTCGCGGCAAGCCCGTGGACCTCATCACCGTCTTCGAGGGCGTAGGCGCCGTCAAATCGGGAAAGATGACCGCGGGGCAGCTCAAGGAACTTGAAAACTGTGCCTGCCCGGGATGTGGATCCTGCTCCGGCATGTACACGGCCAACACGATGAACTGCATGACCGAGGCGCTTGGCTTGGGGCTTCCCGGAAACGGGACGGTCCTGGCTGTCGACTCGGCCAGGCTCCGCCTGGCCAAAGAGGCCGGCATGCAGGTCATGGAACTCGTGAAAAAGAAAATCTTGCCCCGCGACATCGCGACTCTGGAGGCCTTTAAGAATGCCATTGCCGTGGACATGGCCTTGGGCGGCTCCACGAACACGGTGCTTCATCTTCCGGCCATCGCCCACGAGGCGGGTATCCGGCTCGACCTCGAATTTTTCAACGAGATCGGCGCGAAAACTCCCAATCTCTGCAAGCTCAGCCCAGCCGGAGCTCACCACATTGAGGACCTCGAGGCGGCAGGCGGTGTCCAGGCCGTTATGAAGGAAATCAGCCGGCTCGGCGTCATCAACGGCAAAGCGCTGACTGTTTCGGGTACGGTGGCGAAAAATCTCAAAAAAGCTCACGTCTACGATTACTCGGTGATCCGCTCCATCAAGGATCCCTACAGCCCCGACGGAGGCCTGGCCATCATAAGAGGCAATCTCGCCCCTAATGGCGGTGTCGTGAAACGCTCCGCCGTGGCTCCGGCCATGCTGGTCAACGAAGGCCGTGCCCGCGTTTTCGACAGCGAGGATGACGCCAACGAGGCCATCCTCGGGGGAAAGATCAAATCCGGCGATGTCATCGTGATCCGTTATGAAGGCCCCAAGGGCGGCCCGGGGATGCGCGAGATGCTTGCCCCCACATCGGCGCTGGCAGGCATGGGGCTGGCCGAATCGGTGGCGCTTTTGACCGACGGGCGCTTCAGCGGCGGATCCCGCGGCGCGGCGATCGGACACATCTCGCCCGAGGCGGCCGTGGGGGGACCCATTGCGCTCGTGAAGGAAGGCGACCGCATCGCCATCGACATCCCAAAACGCAAAATCACCCTCCTGGTGAGCGCCGAGGAAATGAAGAAGCGTCAAAAAGCATGGAAACCCCTGAAGCCGAAGATCCAGTCGGGCTACCTCTCCCGGTACGCAAGCCTCGTTACCTCCGGGAGCACGGGGGCCATTTTGAAAGACCACATCTGACCATGAAGAAAAGGGGGGCCGATGGGGCTCCCCTTTTTGTTCTGTCTTGCGCGTTCCCTGCTTCCGGCATCAGGGGCAGTCGCATTCCGGATAGGAACCCATGGATGCATCAATTCTCCGAATCATTGCCGTTTCCATCACGGGGGTACTCGCCTTTATGTTCTTCCTGCAGTCGAGTCTCGTCTACTTCCCCGACGGGCTGATCATCGCAACACCGGGAGACAAGGGAATGGCCTACGAGGAGATTTCCTTTGAAGCCGCCGACGGCGAACAGCTTGCGGCCTGGTACGTGCCGGCGGAGGCCGACCGGGGGGTTGTCCTCTTCAGTCACGGAAACGGTGGCAATATCTCGTACAACATTCCCTTCATCGAGAACCTGCACCGGGTGGGTCTCTCCACCTTCATCTACGATTACAGGGGCTACGGAAAGAGCAAGGGAAAACCCACGGAGGAAGGAACCTACAGCGATATCGCAGGGGCCTGGCGATACCTGACGGAAACCCGGAAGATCCCCGCCGGTCAGATCCTTCTTTACGGGCAGTCCCTCGGCGGTCCCATCGCCGCGAAGCTTGCCCGAGAGAAATCCCCTGCGGCACTTGTCTTGGATTCCACCTTCACGAGCTTCGTCGACATCGCGGGTACGCACTATCCCTACCTTCCGGTTCGATGGCTGGCGCGCTTCGAGTACAATACCATGGAGCACGTCAAGCACGTTCGATGCCCCGTGCTGGTCATCCACAGTCCTGACGACATCCTCGTACCCTACAGCCAGGGAGTGGCTCTTTACGAAGCGGCGGCGGAACCGAAGGCGTTCATCAAGCTCCGCGGGGGGCACAACGACGCCCTGTTCCTCTCCGCTGAGGAATACAGGACGGGCCTAGAGGCCTTTCTCAAAAAGGCAGGCCGTTGATGAGAATCAGGTAAGGACGCGTACAGGCAGGATCACGGCCGTAATCCCCGAAAACTGCAGACGCCTCTGGATGGCAAAGGCCGTCTCGTTGTGGAGGATTCGCTGGAAAGGAGTCTCATGCTGGAAGACCAGCTGGCCGGCGAAGACAGTCGACCGGGGAAATTCCTTGACGATGGACTCGATGAGATCCGTCGCCGTTTCCACCACCTCGGTGCCGACATCGGTCCTGAATTCAGCGGGGTAGCCGTAGGATCGACAAAGCCGAACATAGCGCTGTAACTGATCGTTGACGGAAGCCTTCAGGGCGTCCACCTCGTCTCTCCCCTTGAAGGACCCGGAGTCGATCTCCCCCACCGACACAAAAACGAAATTCCTGTACAACTTCGGAAACTCCCGGAAAACAGAAAGCCACGTATGAATCCCGGAACCATTGAAGCCGCTTACGAGCATGATGGCCGTCTTTTCTTTCGGGTCGGGAGGATCGCTGTTGAACTTCGTGCCGGAAGGCATTTCCGAAAGGAGATCCTCGATCTCACGAACGCTGGCGCGAACATTCTCGTAATGACGGCGGATCAGGTAGCACAGACCTATCAGGGTTGATGTCATCACCAGCGTGACCCAGCCGCCTTCCTCGAATTTCTCGAAGACAGTGACCATCAGGATGATTACGCAGAGAACAAACCCGACCACGTGAATGACAATGTGCCTTTTCCAGTTCGGATCCTCGTTCCGGGTCCGCAGGCACAGACGCATCATGCCGAACTGGGAGAGAGAAAAGGTCAGAAATACATTGATGGAGTACATGACGACGAGGGTCGAGACGGATCCATGGGCATAAAAAAGGACGGCAAGGGACGCTCCCGCCATGAGGATCACGCCGTTTTGCATGGTCAGTCGCTCCGAAAGGGCGGCAAACCGTCGGGGAAGCCAGGAATCGATGGCCATGTTCGCCATGACGGCGGGACCGCCTGCAAACCCGGCCTGGGCGCCCACCATGAGCAGGGCCCCCTCTGAAAAGATAGTCACGACGGCGATGATCCCTCCGAGTGGCCATGCTCCGAAGGTCGAATCGGCCAGGATGGCGTTGAGGGTTCGTCCGTCAGTCGGTTTGATGTCCGCAAGGGCATAGCACAGGAGCAGCCCCCCGGCCGTGACGGCCAGGGATGCCGCCAGGTAGACCATGGTCCGCTTGCCTGTCTGGACCTTGGGCTCCCGCATGATGTGCATGGCGTTCGCAACGGCCTCGATCCCCGTGTAGGTACCGCCGCCCAGGGAAAACGCCCGCAGGAAAATAGCCATGATTCCCACCAGGCCGATGGTGACCATATCCTTGCTGATGCTTCCGCGAAATTCGTTGATCATCGGTCCCACCTGCCCGGTATGGGTGAGGATGCCCCAGCCGATCAGGAGGATATGGGTCACGACGAAGACCACGAAGATCGGCGCCAGAATGGTGACGGACTCCTTGACTCCGCGCAGGTTGAGAAAAAGCATGAGGACGATAAGGAGTGCCACAAAGACAAGCTTGTACTGGATCCAGGCCGGCGGCAGGTAGCTGAAAATGGCATCTCCACAGGAGGCCAACGAGACGGTGATCGTGAGAACATAGTCCACAAGCAGGGCCGATCCCGCGATCACGCCGGCGCTGTTGCCGATGGTGTGCGTGGCCACAACGTAGCCGCCGCCGCCGTGGGGAAAATGCTCGATGATCCGTGAATAGGCGTAGGAAATAATGACAACCGTCAGGGCTGTTGCCAGACCGATGAACACGGCAAGATAGGTGTGCGGGCCCAGGGCCTTGAAGGCTTCCTCGGGTCCGTAAGAGGAAGAAGAAAGGCCATCGGCGCCCAGTCCTATCCATGCCAGGATGGGAATAAGGGATATTTTGTGGAAGACGGAAGGTTCGTTGATGTCGCGGGGTTCCCCGAGAAGCGTTCTCTTCACCCGCGACAGAAAGGTCTGTCCGTGATCTGATCCTGTCGGCTTCATAGGCGATTCGGCTTATACCTTGGCGCGACGCCTACTCGATGGGATTTTCGACATAGACGCCATCACCGCACCTTCCACACAGGAAGCCTAATTTTCCGTTGAGCTGAGTTCCATCGGCATCCAGAATCCGGACGGACAAGTTGACCGTGTTCACCTGCAGGGACAGGATTCTTCTGTCCTGGATCGTAACCTGGATGGGCTTGCACTCAACGGGCAGTTCATCATCGGATTTCGCTTGAAAAGACAACTCATACTTTCCGGGCGCCACGTCAATGCTCAGACGTTTCAGGGGAAGCAGGGTTCCGCCTTCCATTCCGTTCAGGACGAGCGTGTACGCATAATGGCGATCCAGATTGGTCAGGGCGATGTTAGCAGACATAGTCATTTACCAGGTGCCCTTATAGAGCAGGGCCCGGGGCAAAGTCAAACAGAATCAATGCCGGAGATACAGCCCTATCGGGACTGCGACACGGGACGAACCCCTCGCCGGGCCTCATTACGGAGACGGGTACCGGTCATCGAATGCATCCTTCTGCTTGAAATGCTCTATCATCATAAGCCGGGTCTTTACGGTTTCACGCCTCGCTCTCAAGTCTTCGAGATACATCTCGCGGGTCACTCCGGCCGGAATTCTTTCCTCTCTGTTCATACGGTTTATTTCTTGATCAATCCTGGCGCCATATTTTTCAAGCTCCTCGGGCGACATGAAACGGTAATCTGTAGCCAGGATGCCTTCGGTATAAGTGCGCGAAGGCGAGCATCCCGCAATCGCAGTCAGCATCAGCACGGAAAGAATCACGATGTGTACGATTTTATTTCGCATCATGCGCCCCTTGCTTGTCTAAAACATGCCGTTATCTTTTATAACCGTAAACCCTTTCCTCGCCATTTTCAAGACGTCGTTTCATCGCGGGGTCCGGTCGATATTTGCGGTTCCCCTTCCGAGAAAACCAGTGGCGACAGATCCGAAAAACGTGTAGATTGCACCAGAATGTTCTGGGTTTTCAGTTCCGTCGCACACCCTCTCCGGAAAGGATGCAGACATGAAACACAAGCCTGTCTTCATTTTCTTCCTGGCAACACTTTTTCTACTGACGGCCCTGAGCGGATACACGGCACCGCCCGCCTCGGTAGAGCAGGTGCCCCGCCTGACCAAGGAAGCCGTCAAGGAGATGCTCGGGAAACCCGATGTCGTCATCGTCGACATCCGCTATATCAAACAATGGGAACAGAGCGACAGCAAGATCCCCGGGGCTGTTTTCGTCCAGCCGGAGAACTTCGACGAGTTCGCTAAGAATTACCCGAAGGACAAGACCTACGTCCTTTACTGAGCCTGACCGCAGGAGTACACGGCTGCCCGGGGGGCAGTTGAGCTTTACAGACGCGGTTATACCAAGGTCTACGCACTGACGGGCGGCTGGAACGAGTGGGTCAAGGCGAATTACCCCGCGGAGAAGAAGGAAATCACATCGGCTAGACACTGTCTTGAATGCCACACGGCCATCACCCCCGGTGTCGTGGTGGACTGGAAACTGAGCAGGCACAGCCAGAAGGGCGTCGACTGCACCGTCTGCCACGGAGATAAACATTACTCCCCCGAGACGGTGGACAAGGCCGAGGTCCCGAGACCCGAGCGCTGCGCCTTCTGCCACGGCACCCAGGTAAAGCAGTTCAAGGACGGAAAGCACGCCAAGGCCTGGGCCTCCATGAAGGCAATGCCCACCTTTCACATGCAGCCCATGGCCATGATGGACGGCATGAAGGGCTGCGGCGGCTGCCACAAAATCGGCATCAAGAGCGATGAGG
This sequence comes from uncultured Syntrophaceae bacterium, assembly GCA_964628025.1. Classification (GTDB taxonomy): domain Bacteria; phylum Desulfobacterota; class Syntrophia; order Syntrophales; family UBA2192; genus UBA2192. Next base: position 15,723 of record CAZVLL010000009.1, on the reverse strand, counting down.
AAATCAAGAATCTGAGAAAGCTGCAGGGCGGCCAGTTCGGCGTATCCTCCTGCGACTCCTGCCATACCCGGCACATCTTCTCCAAGAAAGAGGCCCAGCAGCCCCAGGCTTGTCAGACCTGTCACATGGGAATCGATCATCCCCAGTGGGAAATGTATTCCTCCTCCAAGCACGGGGTGCGGTATCTCCTGAAACAGAACGGCGTCCTTCCGGAAAGCGCCGTGGCCCCCACCTGCCAGAGCTGCCACATGACGGGCGGCAACCACGGCGTGCGCACGGCATGGGGCTTCGTAGCCGTCCGGCTTCCGCTCCCCGAAGACAAGAAATGGGCGGCCGATCGGACAACGATCATCAAGGGCCTGGGTGCCCTGGACCCCTCGGGAAAACCAACGGCGCGTCTGGACGTGCTCAAGAATCTCGATGTTTTCCGGATAAACCAGGACGACTGGCAGAAGGAACGTGACCGGATGTTTGCCAACTGCCGCCAGTGCCATTCGCCGAACTTCGCCAGGGCGGAACTTGAAAAAAGCGACGGGATGGTCCGCGAGGCGGACCGGCTGCTCGCCGAGGCCATCGAGACTGTGGCGGGGCTTTACAAGGACAGGATCATCCCCAAGTCGGCTCATTACGCATTTCCCTTCCCCGATCTGTTAGCGTTCCATGATGCGCCGACGTCCATCGAACAGAAGCTCTACCTCATGTTCCTTGAACACCGGATGAGGACGTTTCAGGGGTCCTTCCATGCCAATCCCGATTACGCACTATGGTATGGCTGGAGCAAAATGGTATCGGATATTACGGAGATCCGGAAAATGGCATCGGACCTGCGGAAAGAGAAAAAAGGGAAACGGCAGTAAATATCGGGAGGATAATGCATGCGGTTATTGAAGCGAATCAGGCGCGGCCCATGGTTAGCATTTTTATGTGCCCTGCTTCTTGCCTGCCTGCTCATGACAGGCGGGTGCTATAGTACCTACTTTTGCGACAACGGAAAGACCATTCAGACAAGAGACCAGCTGGCTGGTGAGAGGGTTGTCATCGACGTGGGCGACGGGGACTTCACCCTGCCCCGGATCCCTGCTGCCTCGGGATCGAAATACAGCGACGGGAGGAGAACCTTCTGGTTCAAGGGAGATGAACTCCTTATCGAGTCCGGAGGGAAATATCCCTTTGGGCGCTGTGTTCGACCCCGATGATCGGGAACGCCTGGATTTCTCTGTCATCCCGTTTCGCAGAGTCCAACCCTTTACAAACTGTTCCCACCATCCCATATTAAGGAAAATGCACAAGGAGAAAAGGCTGTGAAACCCTTTTTCCTCGCCCTGTTCATTTCCATCCTGTTATTCGGGTGCCAGGGCACGGAAACCAAAGCGCTCGAGGGGAAGAATCCCATGTCAGCAGAGAGTCGGAATGGTAAGGTTGCCACCTTTGCCGGTGGCTGCTTCTGGTGCACGGAATCGGATTTTGAAAAAATCTCCGGTGTCCTGAAGGTTATCTCAGGATACACGGGCGGTTTCAAGGAAAACCCGACCTACGAGGAAGTATCTTCCGGCCGCACAGGACACGTGGAGGCCATTCAGGTCTATTATGACCCTTCCAGGGTATCCTATGATCAGATCCTCGATGTCTTCTGGCGGCATATCGATCCCACAGATGACAGCGGTCAGTTCGCAGACAGGGGTTCCCAGTATCGCAGTGCCGTTTTCTATCACGACGAGGAGCAGAAGACCCTGGCCGAGAAATCCCGCGACGCCCTCACCCGGTCGGGGAAGTTCGCCAAGCCGGTCGCTACGCAGATCCTGCCTCTGACGAAATTCTACGAGGCCGAGGAATACCATCAGGACTACTACAGGAAGAATCCCCTCCGATATCAATTTTACCGATCCGGCTCCGGCCGCGACGCCTTCCTGAAGAAAACATGGGGCGAGGACAAGCCCGCCTCCGCCGCGCCGAGAGAGAAGGCGCACCCGAAGCCGGATGACGCGACGCTGAAGCAGAAACTCTCTCCCCTCCAGTACCAGGTCACCCAGAAAGGCGGTACGGAACCGCCCTTCAAGAACGAGTACAACGACAACAAGCGCGAAGGGATATACGTGGATGTCGTCTCGGGCGAACCCCTGTTCAGTTCGCTGGACAAGTACGAATCCGGGACGGGCTGGCCCAGCTTCACAAGGCCGCTGGTGCCGGGCAATGTCGTCGAAAGAGAGGACCGGGGACTCTTCATGGTCCGCACCGAAGTGAGAAGTCGAAGCGCAGATTCCCACCTCGGACACGTATTCCCCGATGGCCCGGCGCCGACGGGTCAACGCTTCTGCATGAACTCGGCGGCCATGCGCTTCATCCCGAAGGAGGCTCTGGAAAAGGAAGGCTACGGGGAGTATCTTCGGTTGTTCGAGAAAAAGTGATGCTGAGAGAACGGGTCAAGGGGCCAGGGTACCGGGGATAGGGTGTAGAAAAAAGAATCGATGCCGGAAAATGAAACCGTAATCCGTCTGGGATTCTTCCTGGGCACGCTGCTCGTCCTCGCCTTTCTGGAAAGATGGACGCCGAGGCGCGCTCTGAACACCCCTAAACCAGCGCGCTGGTTTGCCAACCTCGGAATCGTTATGCTGGATACGCTGATGGTTCGGCTCCTCTTTCCGGTCCTTCCGGCAGGCTTCGCCTTGCTTTGCCGACAGGAGGGGTGGGGGCTTTTAAACTCTTTCCAGGTACCTTACGGAGCCGCCGTCTTCGCCGGGGTGGTCCTCTTCGACTTCTTTATTTATGTCCAGCATGTCCTTTTCCACCACATGCCCACGCTGTGGCGCCTCCACGGAGTCCATCACACGGATCTCGACTTTGACGTCACCACGGCCGTCCGCTTTCACCCCGTCGAGATCGTTCTCTCCATGGGGATCAAGCTGGGGCTTGTTTACCTCTTTGGTCCACCGGCCCTGTCGGTGATCCTCTTCGAAATCATCCTGAACTGTACGGCCATGTTCAGCCATAGCAACCTTCGGCTTCCCCTTTGGCTTGACAGGGTCCTCCGGATCCTGATCGTAACGCCGGATATGCATCGCGTCCACCATTCGGTCATCATCCGGGAACGCAACAGCAATTTCGGCTTTAATCTTTCTGTCTGGGATCGGCTCTTCGGGACCTATCGCCCCCAGCCCGAGAGGGGACATGACGAGATGACTCTCGGCCTGGCCAATTTCCGCAATCCCCTTGCGCTAGGACTGTTAAAGCTTCTGGCACTTCCTTTCACTCATCGCCACCCTTAGCCGCAGTGTTACCGTATCCATCATTTTTTCCATCGCCCCCGTTTGTCCTTCGATGAAGTTTTCCACAAAAAACTGCTGGACGGATAACCGGATTAACGGTATTGGATACTGCTTTTGGAGGTGTGCTTCCATGGAACCGGCGAGGAAAACAAATAGAGAAACCCATCGGCTGGCTACGATTGTCCTTACGGGGATGGTCTTTGTGGGAGCCATCCTGCTCTTCGGGCTGGAGCCCCTGGCCGGACGGCTTCTGACGCCCTATTTCGGCGGGGCCGCCCACGTGTGGCTCACCTGCCTCATGTTCTTCCAGGCTGTCCTGTTCATCGGGTATCTTTACGCCCACCTCTTCGCAAGAAAGCTCGGCGTCTGGCACCTGGCCATCCTCGCCCTTCCCCTCGTGAACCTGCCGCTCCAGATGCATGCTCAACCGGACCCGCACGCACCGTTGCCGCACCTGCTTTATGTCCTTTCGTTGTACGTCGCCCTGCCTTTCGCTGTACTGTCGACAACGGCTGTCGTGGCTCAGGCATGGTTGACCCATTCCCGGGCCGGACGGCACCAGGAGCCCTACCCTCTTTATGCAGCTTCCAACGCCGGGTCGCTGATTGCACTTCTCGGTTATACGTTCATCGCCGAGCCCCTCCTGGGTGTGAAAATTCAGAGTGTTGCCTGGAGCCTGATGTATGTTGTTTACGCCGCTCTCGTTGTCGCCTCCTGGTATCTTCTGCGCCCCAGCCTGGGTCCGGCAAATGAGGTCCGTCAGGACCGCGAACCGGTGTCGATCGGAAAGGCCCTTTACGGCAAGTGGCTGCTCCTGAGCTGCCTTCCTTCGGCGTTCCTGCTTGCCGTGACGAACTATATCGCCCTGGAGGTCGGCTCGTTTCCGCTCACGTGGATTGTTCCGCTTGCCCTGTACCTGGGCAGCTTCATCATCACCTTCCGGACGAAAGGCGGCGTGCCCCGCCCGATACGGAATCTGTGGCCCGAGATCCTGCTTGCAGGCCTGCTCATGTACCTGCTCGGGCCGGTGCACTGGCTTGCCATCCTGGGACATCTCGTGGTCTTTTTCCTCGTCTGCCTGATATCCCACGGGACGCTCTACGAGCTTCGCCCGCCAGCGTCGCACCTGACTAACTTCTATCTTGCGTCTTCCCTGGGCGGATGGATCGGAGGCGCTCTCATCAGTCTGGGCGCACCTTTCGTTTTCCCGGCCCTTTTCGAGTACCCACTCATCGTTCTGCTCTTCGCCCCCGCGCTCTGGTGGTGCCGCGCGAAGCCCTTCACGCGCCTGCAAACCGGTCTTTCCTATGCCGTCGTCGTCGGTCGCGCCGTTGTCGTGGCCTTTCTTGCCTTTCTCATCGTGAAGGAAGGATGGGAGGCCATGAAAGAGCCCGTCCGCTTCCGCCATCGGAACTTCTACGGCACTTATACCATCTGGGATGTTGAAGCGCATCCCTCGAACATGCGGCAACTCCTCCACGGGCGCACCATTCACGGTGCTCAGCTCCTTGATCCCGAAGAGCGCCGGATTCCCATCATGTACTATTTCATCGGCGGAGGCATCGCCGATGTCTACGAAACGACGCCTTTCCCTCGCAGGATGGCTGTCCTGGGGCTCGGGGCCGGGGCCGCGGCGGCCTATGTCAACGCGGGCGAGTCCATGACCTACTACGAGATCGACCCGGACAACGAGGGAATTGCCCGGTACTGGTTCAGTTATCTCAATGAATGCCGGGGGGACGTCCGGGTGGTTGTGGGTGACGGAAGACTGGCCCTGCAGGAAATCGGTCGCAACGAGGCTCCTTATGACATCATCCATATGGACGCCTTCACGGGTGACGGCATCCCGACCCACCTGCTGACGCGGGAGGCCATCGGAATCTACCTCGATCGCCTGGACAAGAACGGGGTCATCCTGTTTCACGTGTCGAACCGCTATTACGAACTGCGGCCCATTCTCAAGGCCATTGCGGAGCAGATGGGGCTTGCGGGCGCTGTCAATGTGCCCACCCCCAAGACCGCACTGAAGGCCCACCAGAGCGCGACGTGGTGCGTTGCCCTTGCGAGGAACCCCGCCAGATTGACCAATCTGGTTGAACGCGGTTGGATTCCCTTCGGCCCCGACGATGGCCTCAGGCAGGAGGCGACTCCCTGGACGGATGACTATATCAATATCCTGTCGCCGCTGGGCGAGAGCATCAACGAGCGGTGGACGAACTTCCATGTCTCGAATTGGGCCGATTCCATCTGGCCCTGGAAATGAAACGCCACCAGCCGCGAGCAGCAAGGCGTAAAAGGAAACCCCCGCCGGCCCTCGGACGAAGAGGAACAGATGGGGGGTTTTTCTCGAGAGTGGTTTTTTCGGCAGGCCAGTCCGATCAAACGCCGGGAAGCCTGGAGCGGTTCCGCGCGTACTCCTCCATGACTTTCCGCGTATACCATGTCTTCGGCTCGCTGCCTCTCTGCATGCTCTGACGGGCACGGGTGTAGCCGACATTATAGGCGTAGAGGACCGCATAATCGTTGTCATAGTAACGGCTGAGCCAGGACAGGTAATAGACGCCAAAGCGGACATTCGTGTGGGGATCATGGAGCACATCGCGCTCGTAGGGAATCCCCACCTCCCGGGCGAACGTTCGGGCGACGACGGGCTTGACCTGCATGATTCCGATGGCCCCGGCATCGGATACGACATCCTGACGGAAGTTGCTTTCGGCTTCCATGACGGCCAGTACGAGGCGATAGTCAACGGAGTAACGCCGGGAGGCGTCATACATGGTTCTCGCCACCGCTCGAAGTTCTTCGTCGGGGATGAGGGCATTCTTTTCCACGAGATGGCCTGCGATCACATCGACGGCACGTTCTTCCGGCCCGCTGACTTCAAAGCCAAGTCCGCCGAAGGTCTCATCCGTAAAATTCAGGCTCGTCAACAGGAAAATCCCGAGGATCATCCCGAGGAGAGTCAGGCCTTTCAATGCTTTCATGTCTTTCCTCCTTCTTGCTCCTGTCCAGTTCCCCTTCCGGCCAGTCCTGTCGCAGGACCTTTTTGCTGGTGTTTTCGCCGGGAAGTATCAGAGGGATGAGGAGACCGGACGGTCAGGCTGGTTGAAGACGAATGTTACTTCATGCACCTGTTACATATCGTTTAGCTGGATTTTACAAATCATTGGCCGTGATTGCAAGGGAAAAGTGGTCAATATTGATTATTGTTGAATAATATCATATATTTAAATGAAAAAGTGGGGGATTTTCGCGTTTTGGCGCGATAATACTTGATTTTCCCCTTTTTCTCGCTCGTTTCTTTCTCAACTCCCTTCCGTTTCCATCCTTGCCATGTGCCTGCATTTCAGATAAATTTTATCTCTGGGCGCGAGAGACTGGAACGGTTTCCGCAAGGTCATGAAGGAGAATGCCATGAAGAATATTTTTTTCACTGCTAAGCACGCCTGGCGGTTCCCGATCATTCTGGGAGTCGTCGTGCTCCTGTTGGCTCTGCCGGGGCATGCTGCCGCCCAGAAGGGCGGGTCTACGGATCTCAGCACCGCCATCATCCGGGTCGCCAAAGAAAATATTCCCGCGGTGGTTCACATCGAAGTGACCCGGAGTCAGGAGGCCAAGAGGCCAACCATGCCCTTCGAAGGGGATCCGTTCTTTCGCTTCTTCCAGGACCCGCAGCGTGCGCCCCGGAAGTTCAACCGCGAGATGCGAGGTCTCGGCACGGGAATGATCATCGACGCCCAGGGGTTTATTCTGACGAACAATCATGTCGTGGGCGGGGCCTCCAAGGTCCAGGTGCTTCTCGCCGACGGTTCTCAGTACACGGCCCGTCTGGTGGGAACGGACCCCAAAACGGACCTGGCCGTGGTGAAAATCGACGCCAAGAAGCCTTTTCCCCTCGTGAAATTCGGAAACTCCGATGCCGTCGAAGTGGGGGAGTGGGTGGTCGCCATCGGTCACCCCCGCGGTCTTGACGAAACGGTGACGACGGGCATCATCAGCGCCAAGCACCGCAGGGGCATTACCGACCCATCGGGCTACCAGGATTTTCTGCAGACCGACGCCGCCATAAACCCCGGTAACAGCGGGGGGCCGCTGTTGAACCTGCGGGGAGAAGTTGTGGGCGTCAATGCTGCCATCGCCTCCTCGTCAGGAGGGTTTGAGGGCATCGGCTTTGCGATCCCCAGCAATATGGCCGTTTATATCTCCCGCGAACTGATCGCGAAGGGAACCGTGGAGAGAGGGTGGCTGGGCGTGTCCGTCCAGGACCTCAATTATGAGTTATCGAAGACCATGGGCATCGAAGGGACTCGGGGCGCTCTTGTTTCGGAGATCATCAAAGGAAGCCCGGCGGCCAAGGCGGGCCTCCGTCAGGGAGACGTCGTTGTCGCCTACAACGGCAAGGAAATTCGCGATGCCTCGCAGCTTCGCAACGAGGCCGCATCCACCGCAGTCGGTAAAGAGGCAACCGTAACGGTCATCCGCGAAGGAAACAAGAGCGAGATCCGCGTACGGATTGAATCCATGCAGACCCGTATCCAGGCTTCCTCCGTCCCGATCCGGGAGCGCCTCGGAATCGCGGTGCGCGCCCTCACGGCAAAGGAGGCAAGCCGCCTGAAAATCAAATCCGGCCCGGGAATCATGATTGCCCGCGTCGAAACCGGGGGCCCTGGCGCCAAGGCCGGCCTGGAACCCGGGGATGTCATCCTCGAAGTAAACGAATTGGCCGTGACCGGTCCCCAGGACCTTTCGGAAGCCCTGGCGCTCGTGAAACAGGGCCAGTACATCCTGGCAATGGTCGTAGACGGGCGCACCGGCGAGAGAGGCACTCTCCAAATCCAGGTTCGGTAACGTTCCCGCAACGGAAACACTTCTTTACCCTGCTTTTTTCTGCTATAGGAATAGCGTGAAAACGGAGAGGACCTTCGTGCATGGAACCCGAAGACGGAAAAGCGGCGAGTGCATGAGACAAGCAAGGCGAAGCTTGAGGGCCATCACGGGGACGGCAGCACTGGCTCTGCTTGTGGCCTGCGTTTCGGGCTGTGCCCTGCCCGAGTCCGGCCAGTCCGAAGCCATCCGTTCCTTCAAAAAGGAAGTGACTGATGCCCGAAATGTCCTAGCCCCTGCCCTCACGGACACCATCGCCAACGGGTCCCCTCGCGAAGCCGCGAGCATCCTCGAAAAGCAATGCGCCCTGGCCAGTAAGGAGGGCCGGCCGTTTGCCTGCGGAATCACGGTTCTGGATCATCTCGGCATCACCCTTGCCTCCGCCACACTCGGTGATCCGACCCGGCGCCTTAATTATTCACGCTATGAAGTCGTTATGAAGGCCCTGAAGGGGAAAAAGGTCGTCAAGACAAGGCTCTTTCTTCAGGACCGCACCACGCTCTACATCGTGGGCATTCCCCTTGTCCGCGACGGGGATGCCCTTGGGCTGCTCGTACTGGCATTTGACGCGTCCGACCTCCGGAACCGCTTCCACCTCACCGAGGAGGAATTTCTGAAGATGGAACTCAACCGCTGAAACCTGTCGTACCCGGAATCGATGGAAGATATGGAACCAACAGGATACCGGCTTCGTGTCGAGGAAAAAACGGGGGGAGAATCGATCGTCCTCCTCGGGGGCCGTCTGTCTCTCGAGGATTTGAGCTCTCTCCTAGCCGACCTGCAGGCCATTCCGGAGCGGATGAAGCCCCGCAAAATCTCTGTCGATCTTGCCGATGTCGAATACCTCGACAGCGCCGGTGCGCTTGCGCTGATCGAACTGGAGAATCTCTCGAAATCGCTCAAAATATCCTTCAGCCTCCTCAACATCTCCGAAAAGAATCACGGCCTGTTGCGCCTCATCGACCGGGAGGCCCTCCGGCAACCGCCGCTTCGACCGGAAGAGGTCCGGTCCTCGGTCATCGAGCAGATGGGAAACATGGCGCGAAGTCAGATTCGTGACTTTCAGGAAATCACGTCCTTCGTGGGAGAACTCATCACGGCGCTGTTTTATTCTCTTGCGCATCCCCAAAGCATCCGCTGGGATGAAGTCAAGTTCTACATGAAGCGGGCCGGGGCCGACGGGCTTCCCATTGTGGCCCTCATCAGCCTGCTGCTCGGCCTCATCATGGCCTTCATGTCATCGCTTCAGCTCAAACAGTTCGGGGCGAACATCTACGTGGCCAATCTCGTCACCATCGCCATGATCCGGGAGCTGGGTCCCATCATGACGGCCATTATCGTGGCGGGTCGATCCGGGTCCGCCTTCGCCGCCGAGATCGGCACCATGATTGTCAATGACGAAGTCAATGCCCTCGTAACCATGGGGTTTGATCCGATCCGGTTTCTTGCCGTCCCGAAAGTGCTCGCAACGATGCTTGTCGTCCCTGTTCTTACCATCTACTCCGACCTCTTTGCCATCATCGGCGGCCTGATCGTAGGGGTCACGGGACTCGATCTGACCGTCTTCACGTACATCGATCAGACGAAATCGAGTATCCGGATTTTCGATTTCGTCTCCAGCCTGATCAAGGCCGTTGTCTTTGCCCTGCTGATCGCAGGGATTGGCTGCCAGCGTGGGTTTCTGGTTAAAGGGGGCGCCGAGGGCGTGGGGAAATCGACGACCTCCGCCGTCGTTTCGGCCATTTTCCTGATCATCCTGACCGATTCGGCCTTCGCCATCATGCTGTACTACATCCGGGATTAGGGGGCGCACAGGTGGCTGCAAATGCGAAACCGGTTATCATCGTGGAAGGGCTCACTGCCCGATACGGTGAGGTAACGATCCTCGAGGATGTGAGCTTCGAGGTCTTCCGGGGGGAGCGTTTCATGATTCTTGGCGGGAGCGGCAGCGGGAAATCCACGCTCCTGAAGCACATGATCGGCCTGCTCAAGCCCTGCTCGGGTCGGGTCATCATCAACGGTGTCGACATTTCCCGTGCCGATGAGCAGATGCTCCGGAAAGTCAGGCGGGAGATCGGCGTGCTTTTTCAGGCCGACGCCCTCTTCGGCTCCATGTCGCTGGCCCAGAACGTGATGATGCCGCTGGCGGAGTACACGGACCTGCCGATGGGTCTCATCCGGGAGATCGTGCGGATGAAGCTCGGCCTCGTCCATCTTTCGGGATACGACAATCACATGCCGGCGGAGCTTTCCGGCGGGATGCGCAAACGAGCCGGACTGGCCAGGGCCATGGCACTCGATCCCATGTTTCTCTTTTTCGATGAGCCCTGGGCAGGCCTTGATCCTGTGACCGCGGCCGAGCTCGACATTCTCATCCGGAGCCTCAATGAAGGCATCGGCACCACCATGGTTTTCGTCACCCAGGAACTGGCCTCCATCTTCAATCTCGGCCAGCGGGTCATCATGCTCCACAAGGACGCAAAGGGGATCATTGCCAGGGGAACGCCCGACGAGCTCCGGAAGAAATCCTCGGATCCCCGGGTTACAAACTTTTTCAATCGTCACGCCACGTAGCAAGGAGAGAACGGCAGATGGCCAGACACGTATCCAACCGAGCCCTCGGGGTCTTCGTCGTTGCGGGCGCCATCCTCGGGGTGGCCGCCATCATCTGGGTCGGAGCGTCGAAGTACTTCGAGAAGGGAAACCGCTTCGTCACCTATTTCGACGAGTCCGTTCAGGGTCTTCAGCGGGACTCCACCGTAAAATATCGAGGTGTCGACGTGGGGCGCGTGGAGCAGATCCGGGTGGCACCCGACAACCGGCTCATTGAAATCGTCATGAAGATCCTTCTCCAGGAGGAGTTGGAAAAAAATACCGTGTCCACTCTGCGGGTGGCGGGAATCACGGGCATTGTCTTCATCGAACTGGATCGGCGAGAGCCGGGGGATCCCGACCTTTCCCCCCGACTCGATTTTGCCGCCGAACACCCCATCATCCCGTCAAAACCCTCCCAGATCCGACAGATTTTTTCAGGCATCGACGACATCCTCGAGAAGATCAAGCAGGTCGACCTTGAGGCGATATCGAAAAGCATCACCAACACGGCCAAGGCTGCCGAGGACCTTCTGGCAGGACCCCAGGTAAAGAAAGTGCTTGCAAACCTGGAATCCATCTCGGCCAACCTCGACCAGACGGTGGCCCGGGTCGAGAAAATCACCGGGGAAGGGAGGGTTGAGGGTATCCTGGACGAGACCCGATCGGCCCTCGTCGAAGCCCGCGCTCTCATTACCACGACGCGCAATGAGCTCAAGGCCCTCCGGCTGGCCGAGACGGCGGAAAAGACGAACCGAGTGGTGGATAACCTTTCCCGGGCATCGCGCACGACAGCCCGGGACATCCAGAGCATGAGCGAGAACCTGAAGCGCGCCTCGGAGACTCTGGAAAGGCTGGTGGACCGCCTGGAATCCAACCCCTCGGATCTCCTGTTCAGCAGCAGTCCCCCGGCCGGCAGGCGAGAGTGAGGGGGGCGGGATGGATCGTACAGGCGGACAAAACCGAACGGACGACTCACACAGGGAGGCGGGAATGAGACGAATTCTCTCAAGTGTTCTGGTTGCTCTGCTGACGCTCTTATCCCTATGGGGCTGCGGGAGCGCAAAATCAACCTATATCGTGAGGCAATACCTTCCTGACTATACCTCCCCCGTACCGGCAGGTCTCCCGAAAACGGATGCGGTGCTCCGGGTGGAGATGTTCTCAACGGCCCAGGCCTACGCCAGCACGGCCATGTTTTTCCGCCCATCCCCCTTCGAGCTCAGCCCCTACAGCCGGGTACGCTGGCGTGTGACGCCGGGAGAAATGGTAACGGATTTCCTGCTGAGGGATCTGCGCAACTCCGGCACTTTCAAGGCCATCCTGTCCTACGAAGACTCGGGGGAGGGGCGCTTCACTCTCGCCGGTACCGTCGTCGAGTTTCTGGAACTGGATGGGAGCGGCGGCCCCGTGGCGCATCTCTGTGTCGATGTGACGCTATTGGACATGACCCAGCGGGAGATCACAAATCGAGTCGTCTTCCAGAAAACCTTCACCGTCGACGAACCCATGAGAGAAACGGCGGCCCCGTTGCTTGCGGAGTCCATGAGCAGGGCCATGAAGAAATTCTCCGGCGAACTCATGGTCGACATCCACCGGGGAATCGGCAGCGTGAAAGAGGCGAAAGCGCCCTGAGTTGCGAGACACGCAAAGGACGAGCGCTGCATTGAACTTTGAAGCCGTGGCGGGATCTCCGCTGCACGATAGACCGGATAAAGGGGGTGCTATGTCGATCAGGGAAAAGGATTATTTTACCGCCCTCTACGAGGTAGCCAGGGTCATCAACGCTTCTCTGGAGCCCTCGGAAGTCCTCAAGAAGATCACCTGTTGCGTAACCGAGACAATGGGGGCGAAGGCCTGTTCCATTCGCCTGCTCGACGCCCGGGGAGTGCGGCTCCTCATGGGAGCGGCCTGCGGGCTCTCGAAGGGTTATCTCGTCAAGGGGCCTGTGCTGGTCAAGGAAAGCGGCATCGACCGCAAGGCGCTGGGAGGAAAGACCCTCTGGATCAGGGATGCCCAGTCGGACAGGGGTTTCCAGTATTCGGCCCAGGCAAAGAAGGAAAAGATCCGTTCCGTCCTGGTCGTCCCCCTTCTGGTTGGAGAAAAGGCGATTGGAGTGCTCAGAGCCTATACGGCGGAAGTGCGGAAATTTGACAAGCAGGAAATCCGGTTCCTCAAGGCTGTGGCCAGCCTGAGCGCCATCGCACTGGACAACGCCCGACTCTACAACGCGCTGAAAACGAACTTCGATCTTCTCGTGGAGCACAAGGACAGGATTGATGACAACTGAAAGAAGAAAGGGTGTAGCGATCGAAAGAAGGATCATCCGGAAAGGATAAAGCCATGACGAGAGTCGGAATAAATGGGTTCGGGAGAATCGGGCGGCAGGTGCTCAAGGCCATGATCGAGCGATACCCGGAGACGTTGCAGGTCGTGGCTGTGAACGACCTCTTCGATGTGGAGACCAATGCTCATCTTTTCAAGTTCGATACGAACTACGGCCGCTTCGCGGGGACTGTGACCGAGGGCGTGGATCAGTTCATCATCAACGGCCGGGCAATCAAGAGCTTCGCCTTCCGGGACCCCGCACAGATTCCCTGGGATGAAGAGGGGGTCGAGATCGTCATCGAGAGCACCGGCCTTTTCACCGACGCCGAAAAAGCCCGGTCCCATCTCCAGGCAGGCGCAAAGAAGGTCGTCATCACGGCCCCGGCCAGGGGCGAGGACATCACCATCGTCATGGGTGTGAACCACCATGCGTACAACCCGAAGAAGCACAGCATCATCTCCAACGCTTCCTGCACAACGAATTGCCTCGCGCCCCCCGTGAGTGTCGTCCATTCGATCTTCGGAATCGAGAAGGGCATGATGACCACGGTTCATTCTTATACGAATGATCAGCGAATCCTCGACCTCCCGCACAAGGACCTGCGGCGTGCCCGTGCGGCGGCCTGCAATATCATCCCCACGACGACGGGGGCGGCACGGGCCCTGGCCCTGATCATCCCCGAGCTGGAGGGGCGCTTCGACGGGTATGCCCTTCGTGTACCCACGCCGACGGTCTCCGTGGCCGATTTTACCGCCGAGCTGAAAAAACCTGCCTCGACGGAGGAGCTCCATGAGGCCCTGAAACAGGCGGCAAAAAAATCTCTCCGGGGCATCATGGCCTGCGAGGAGCAACCCCTCGTTTCGACGGACTTCAAGGGCGATGCGCATTCCTCCATCGTGGATCTGGAATTCACGCAGGTTTTCCGCGGCACCATGGCCAAGGTCGTGGCCTGGTACGACAACGAGTGGGGCTACTCCTGCCGCGTGGCCGATGTTGCCGACTACGTCGCAGGCAGAGGAGTATAGCCGGTGAAAGATGCCATGCCGAAACTTGTTCTTCCCCGTAAAGTACGCAAGCGGGACGGCTCCGTTGTTCCTTTCGAAAAGGAAAAGATCCGCTACGCCATCGAGCGGGCCGCCTTCGAGGTCCTCCAGGATCGCATGAGGTCGATCACCGTATCGGAGAGCGTTACCGATTCCGTCCTTGCCGACGCAGGCCGCCTTTCCCGGAAGACGACTCCCGGCGTCGAGGCGATTCAGGATCTCGTTGAGCAGGGCCTGATGAAGGCGGGGTTCGGTCCCATCGCGAGAGCCTACATCATCTATCGCGAGCGCCGTGCGGAGATGCGCCAGGCCAAGGCGGCCCTGGGCCTCATCGACGACCTCAAGTTCCCGATCAATGCCATGGAGGTTCTCAAGAAGCGCTACCTTCTCAAGGACGACGAGCGCAACATCGTCGAAACGCCCGGCGAACTTTTCCGCCGGGTTGCCCGCCACGTGGCCAGGGGGGAGAAAAACTTCAAGTCAGCCGTTTCGGTCACCGAGGCCGAGGAAACCTTCTACGACATGATGCGTGAGCTCGAGTTTCTCCCCAACTCGCCCACCCTCATGAACGCGGGGACGGCCCTTGGTCAACTCTCGGCCTGCTTTGTGCTTCCTGTGGGCGACTCCATCGACGGGATCTTCGGGGCCCTGCACAACATGGCAAAGATCCACCAGTCCGGCGGCGGGACGGGCTTCAACTTTTCGCACCTGCGGCCCAAGGGAGACCTCGTCAAGACGACCAAAGGCGAAGCCTCGGGGCCCGTCTCCTTCATGAGTATTTTTGACGGGGCCACGGGCGTCATCGTCCAGGGCGGGCGACGCCGCGGGGCAAACATGGGGATCCTGCGCTGCGACCACCCGGACATCATGGAATTCATCGAGGCCAAGATCGATAAGGGACGCTTCGCCAATTTCAACCTTTCCGTCGCCGTCACGGACCGTTTCATGGATGCCGTTCGCCGCAACCGCAACTTCGACCTCGTCAACCCCCGGACGGGAAAGAAGGCCTGCTCGGTGAGGGCGAGGACGATCTTCGACCTGATCGTCTACGGGGCCTGGCGAACGGGTGACCCGGGACTCATCTTCGTCGACACGGTCAACCGGCAGAACCCGACGCCGGCCATCGGTAGCATCGAGGCGACAAACCCTTGCGGGGAGCTCCCGCTTCTTCCCTACGAGAGCTGCAACCTGGGCTCCGTCAACCTGGCCAGGATGGTGAAAGACAGTAAGCCCGACTGGAATCGGCTGGCCGGGACGATACGCTGGGGGGTCCGCTTCCTCGATAATGTCATCGAGGTGAACCACTTCCCGATGCCCGAGATCCAGGAGGTCACACGGGGAAACCGCAAGATCGGACTGGGCGTGATGGGGTTTGCCGATATGCTCATCCGCCTGGGAATCCCCTACAATTCTCCCGAGGCGGAACGATTTGCCCGACGGCTCATGGCCTTCATCCGTCGCGAGTCGCTGAAGGCCTCGGCGGCGCTGGCAAACGAGCGAGGCACCTTCCCGAATTACGACAAATCCATCTTCGCCCGGAAAAACATCCCCTTACGAAACGCCACGGTGAACACCGTCGCCCCCACGGGGACGATCAGCATTATCGCCGGCT
>CAZVLL010000008.1:0-139342 GCA_964628025.1 uncultured Syntrophaceae bacterium | reverse complement strand
ACGCCATTTCGCTGATATCGGACACCGTCATCAAGACGACGCTCGACATCATCGCATACGAGAAAAGCATGGGGAAGTGAGACAGGGTAAAGGGTAAAGGGTAAAGGGTAAAGGGAAGAAAGACACTAACCATCGAAACTTCTTAATTCAGTTCAAGTTCCCGGTAGTAATGAAGGAGGATTTCCCGAAAGGGGGATCCTCCTTCTGCCATGATACGGGCCCCCCACTGGCTCAGCCCCACGCCGTGGCCGGAACCCCGGCCTTCAAAACGGATTCCCTGGACGTTTCTCTCGACCTTGAAAAGTGTGCTTCTGATCAGGGCGGGATCGGTCATTGTGCGGAACTCGTTGCCGCCGACGACGGTCGTCCCTGTGCTGTGCGTGATTTTCAACCTGACGGCGCGTCCCGACGGGCTGAGGGCGGCCGTCTCGATGTTGCTGATCTGACCGACCTTGAGCCCGTTTCGACTCATCGCGTCGCGGATCTGATCGAAGCTCAGGAAGGATGTCCAGGCTGCGCCGGGTGCCCGCGTGCTGTAGTCGTCGGAAACGGACTGCAGGTAGGGGATGGCGACACGCCAGACATTGCGTGCGTCCTCCGTCATCCCGCCGCTGTTGGCGTGGAAGTAGGTCAGGGCGGGTCTCCCGTTGAACGTGAGGATTCGGCCCCGCGTTGCATCAACGGCCCGGCGGGTCCGTTCCGTCTCGGCTGTGATCCCCCCGTACACCTGGGAGGCGGTCGTGGCGCTGATGTCGTGCTCGCGGGCGGCGTTTGCGTCCATCTGGTAGCGGGCAAACGTCCGGGAGACGATGGCCTGGGCCTTGAGGGCCTCCTCAGGCCAGTTAGGAGGCATTTCCCGCGGAACTACACCGTAGAGGTACTCTTCCATGTCGACCAGATTGACGGCCTTGAGGCGGTCCTTATCCGTCGCGGACAATCTCAGTACACCACGATACCAGCAGCCGTTGACCCGGAGTTGACCCCCTTTTTCCGCCGTCAGTACCAGTTCGGAGAAGGGAAAAGAGGTGCCGTTAACCGACAGGATACCGCCCTCGAACCGGACTCTGGCCTCTCGTGGGGGAGCGACCGTCATGAGTACACTGCTTTCGGGGGAAGTCCTGATCTCGAGGGATGATGTTCCGGACACGCCGGCGTCCGCGGCATTTTCCAGGATCAGGACCCGGATGCGTTCACTGCGCTGTGACCGGGCGACCGGCTCGCGGGCCTTGCGCCCGATCTCCGCGGGCGGGTTCTCACTTGCATCGCGCAGGAAGGATGCCACATCCTTCCTGCTGCCGGCCGGAAATTTTTCAAGGTAGAGGCCGAACAGGCTCGATGCCTCCTTGTATCGGGCCCTGTCATAATGCATCATGGCTGTCTGAAAGATGGCATCGGCTTCGTAGACGGAGCCGGGATATCTCTGCCTTACCTGATTGTAGAGCTTGAGCGCTGCCTCGTGGTCTTTGAGGAAGGTGCCGTAGATGGTTGCCGACATCATGAGGGCCCTGGGTCGATGCTCGCCGCCCCCAGGCTGCTCGAGGAGATCCTGATAGTCGCTCAGGGCCTCGAGGTATTCCCCCCGGTTGAAATGATTTTCTGCATCGCGCATCCGTCGCGCCGTGTCATCGGCCATGACTTCAATAGGGAAAACAATGGCAGAGAGGGCAAGCAAGAGAAGGGCAAAAATCAGATTTCTGTGCTGGAGTTGATGAGGGATTCTCGACATACCCGTCGTTGCTTCACTGAATTGAAGGATTACCCTATAGGCTGTTCAAAAAGGTCCGGATGCAAGGCCTCCGAAGTCCCGAGGAGCGAAGCGTACTTCATGCGTACGTTGAGCGACGAGGTACGAGGGAACGCAGCAGATGGACCTTTTTCAACAGCCGCTTATGTGTGTGTCGGAGCAGGCTATAAGCCGAGTTTTGTTCCCCCCTTCGGTTACCCTCCGGGAGGCGATGATCATTACTCTGGGACAGCAGTTGCCTGCTGCCTCAAGCGACCTACCCGGGAGCTCGGACGGGCTGCCCTCGAACGCTCCCCTACATGGTCTTGCTCCGGATGGGGTTTGCCTAGCTTCCCCGGTCACCCGGGGAACTGGTGAGCTCTTACCTCGCCTTTTCACCCTTACCCCTCGACAAACTCGGGGCGGTATGTTTTCTGTGGCACTTTCCCTGGGGTCGCCCCCGGTCGCCGTTAGCGACCATCCTGCCCTGTGGAGCTCGGACTTTCCTCCAGCCCGGTGAAGGGCCAGCGATCACCCCGCCTGCTCCGGCACGGTTTATTCTTTAATGTTTGTTGAATCTTTGCAACAGGTTTCTGCCGGGTGGAGAAGAAGTGTTGTCCCCTGTGCTTTTGCACGGCATCACTTCAATTGCGCTTCGTCGATGGCCTCGTTGGCAAGCCGGTCGGCGTAAGCATTTTTGCTTCGTGGGACGTGTTCGACCTGCCAGGTGCCGAACCGGCCGAGGAGGGTCCGGACCGTTTCCATGAGGGGTTTCAGGGAGGGATGCTTCACCCGGTAGATTCCCCGGATCTGGCGAACGAGGAGTTCCGAGTCGAGGGAAATTGAAAGCGACGTGGCCCCTTGGCGGAGGGCTTCCTCGAGCCCCAGAATGAGGGCCTCGTATTCGGCGATATTGTTGGTGCAGTGGCCGAGAAATTTTTTTGCCGTTCCGATCACCTCCCCGTTCTCACCCAGGAGGACGGCCCCGGCCCCGCCGATACCGGGATTTCCCCGGCAGGCCCCGTCGGTGAAAAGAGAAAGACCCTTATTCGCCATTGGCGCTTTCGCTCCAGTAGATAATCCGGTTGCAGTTCGGACAGCAGATGATCTCTTCGGAACGCTGAAGATCGTTGTCGAGCTGGGGCGGGATGTTCATGTGGCATCCGCTGCAAATGCCTTTCCGGACGGCCACGACGGCGATTCCGTTCATTCGACCCTTGATCATTTCATACCGACGTCGCAGAGCGGATTCCAGTCCCTGAACGAGGGCGTCGAATTTAATCTTCTGCTCATCGAGTGCCCCGTCGAGGGAGGCCATTTCCTCCTCGATCCGCTTCCGTTCCGCTTCGTAGCCGCCCTGGTACTGATCGAAGTCTTCCTCGTGTTTTTTGAGAAACCCCTTCTTCTCGTCGATCCGATCATAAAGGATCAGGATTTCTTCTTCGATCCTGCCGTTGGCCTTTTCGACCGCATCGATTTCCGTGAGCATGGCCTGATATTCTTTGTTGGTCTTGACTTCGAGCAGCCGTTCCTTGGCTTTGCGGAGTTTATCCTGGCCCAGCTTCAGATCCGACTCTTTTTCCTTGTGGAGCTTGTTCAACCCGTCGAGACCCTTTCGGTCCTCCTCCACCTTGTCCTTCCGGTCCTGGAAGTTCTGGTCGATTTCCTTTGCCTTTTCGGGAAGGGTCTGCTTCTTGGTGTTCAGGGTCCTGATGTCCTGATCGATCTTCTGAAGGTCAACGAGTAAGGTTATCTGTTTTTTCAATCTCGGTCCCCCGGTTTTTCAATGGTCTTTGTTGCTGCATCCCGACATAAAAAAAATGCACCGATATGGTGCATTTCAATGTGATTCCCTGGGGCGGGCTTCGATGCCCGTCCTGCGTGTGACCGCTGGTTTGTAACACCCTCGTTCATGGTTCAATTCAACTTCCTCCCGGTAGCCGGTCCGCCTGGCTCCGGGAAAATGGTGGGCCCACCTGGGTTCGAACCAGGGACCGACCGGTTATGAGCCGGTGGCTCTGCCAATTGAGCTATGGGCCCTCTCCGGAGAAAATCTTATTGAATTCAAATAATTAACTTCATCAGAACGGTTTGTCAAGGCTTTATTTTACGGCCGACTTCAATTCTCTCCTCCGGGAGGGGTTCCGTAAATTCTTGAGGACGTTCTCCTCGATCTGTCGTGCCTTCTCCACGTTGACGTCGATGTTTTCGGTGACCGTTTCTTCAAGCAGGATATCCACTCGCTCGCCGATGCCGAAACGCATGCGCAGAACCTTTTCTTCCCGGGGGGTGAGGGTCGAAAGGATCTTGCGTGTCTGCTCCGCGAGGTCCATGCTGATCGCCGCTTCGGAGGGAGACATGATCTTCTTGTCCTCGATGAAATCGCCCAGATGGCTGTCTTCTTCTTCACCGATAGGAGTCTCAAGGGAAATCGGCTCCTTGGCGATCTTGAGAACTTTCCGCACCTTCTCCAGGGGGAACTCCATCTTGTCGGCGATTTCCTCGGGGGTGGGCTCCCGTCCCAATTCCTGGACGAGGTACCGGGAGGTACGGATCAGTTTGTTGATCGTCTCGATCATGTGAACGGGAATCCGGATGGTCCGCGCCTGATCGGCGATGGCACGGGTAATGGCCTGGCGGATCCACCACGTGGCGTAGGTGGAGAATTTGTAGCCCCGCTGGTACTCGAATTTGTCCACGGCCTTCATCAGGCCGATGTTCCCTTCCTGGATGAGATCCAGAAACTGCAATCCCCGATTGGTATACTTCTTGGCGATACTCACGACGAGCCGGAGGTTGGCCTCGACGAGCTTGCGTTTGGCCGTGCTGGCCTTTCGCTCGCCTGCCTCGATCGTCTCGACAATTTTTCTCAGATCGGCTACGGGAAGGCCCGTTTCGTTCTGGACATGCTTCAGGACCTTCCGGGCCTCCTTGATGCGCTCCTCGTACTCCCGGAGTCTTGCGGCCGATATGCGCAACTCCTTTGTGACGCGGCGCTCGTCCGTTTTGCTTCGCCGTATCTGCGCGAACACGCCCTCGAGAGACTTCATGGGCAGCTTCGTCTTGAAGCGGATGAAGCGGATCTCCGCATCGGCGGTGTCCGCTTCCCCGGTAAAGTCCTTGAGCTTCAGGACCATTCGCTGGATGCGCTTCTTGCTCAGGTTTATTTCCCGGCAGGTCTTGGCAATGTTTTTGTTGTTTTTCGTGAGTTTGGCTTCCAGATCCTTCCGGTCGTCCTCGTCAACGCCTTTTTCCCGGAGCTTCCTGCGAACGGATTCGTTGCGCCGGTCGATTTCGGCGATCCGTTCGATGAGCTTGAGGACCCGTTCGTTGTGGATGTCCTCCTCGACGAAGCCGTCCTCATCCTCCAGGTTGTCCACGATGCTCTTCACGCGAAGATCACCTGTTTTCAACTCCTTGCCGATTCCGACGACATCCTTCACCGAGGTGAGCACACTGAAAACGGCATCGGTGATCTCCCGCTCGCCTTCCTCGATCTTTTTGGCGATCTCCACTTCTTCGTCGCGATTCAAAAGAGATACAAGGCCCATCTCCCGCAGGTACATCTTCACCGGGTCGCCTGTCCGCGCGCCACTGGGCAGAACGGTAAGTAATTCTTCCTCTTCCTCCTCCTTGGTTTCGACGGCTTCTTCGACGGTTTTCTTCAGGATGATTTTCTCACCCTTGTCCGTGTCGATGATGTCGATGTTCTTCTCTCCGAAAAGCATGATGATCTCGTCGATCTGGTCCGACGAAACGATGTCCGAAGGAAGCATCTCGTTGACGTCATCGTAGGTCAGAAACCCCTTTTCCTCTCCCAGCGAGATGAGCTTCTTCACCTCATCAGACTGGATATCCTTGGAGAAGGTTTCTCCCCGTCGTCGGTTATCTCTGAAATTCTTTTTGCTCATGGCGTAATCGTTCCTTTTCGTCTAGAAGCCGGTTGAACAGGTTCTCGTCCCCCGCCTCCTGCGCTCGCAGCAGCCGCACTCTGAGGTCACGCTGCTTTTCTTTGTACCATCGTTCCTTGACCCTCCGGACGGTGTCGTTGAAAAGACGATCGCCGACGGCACCCTCCGGGGAGGCCGACGACACGGTCAGTTCGAGGATTTTTTCCCGGACGGCCCTGTTCTCGATCCGGTCGACAATCTCGGCCAGGCGCAGGGGACGTCCCTCGCGGCGGCCTTCCATAACCGTTTCCGCCAGGCTCTTCAATGTGTCGCTCATGAAAAAGGCAAGAACGCCATCCCGGACGACATCGTGAATCCGGGATGGGTTCTCAATCATGATCTGGATGAGGGCAAGTTCCACTCGATCGAGCCCCGTTGCTGCTTCGCGAGATGGAGATGCCTTTTCTTCCTGCCCTGCGGGCTGATGGCGGAACACGTCCCGTCTCACCAGTTTCTCGTCGACGCCGAGGCGTTCCGAGACACGTTTCACGAACTGATCGCGCTCGGCGGGATCGACAATGCCCGCGATGAACGGGATGGAGCCCTTCAGAGCCATTCTCCGTTCGTCGATGTTCCTGCCGTGCCCGATGATCTCATCGATGTAGTAGTCTACCAGGGCCCGTGCGCGGCCGATCTCTTCCAGAAAGGCCTCTTTGCCATACTTCGAAATGAACTCATCGGGATCGTTCCCGTCGGGAAGCACCACAGCCTTGGCCCGTAGGCCCTTTTCCAGGAACAGGGACATGCTTCGCTCCAGAGCGGCTTTCCCTCCGGCATCGGCATCGAACGTAATGGCCACGGCATCGGTAACCCGCTTGATCAGATCCACGTGCTCCCGGGTGAGCGCAGTGCCCAGGGTGGCTGCGACGTTCGGAATTCCCGCATTCCACAGGGCCAGGAGATCAAAATACCCTTCGACGATGATCAGGGGCTCGTCCCGGCGGATCGCGGTTTTCGCGCGGGCAAGCCCGTAGAGGTTCCTTCCCTTGACATAAACGCCCGACTCGGGGGAATTGAGATACTTTGGTTCACCCTCCCCGATGATTCGTCCGCCGAAGGCCATGACATTGCCGTGAAGGTCTTCGATGGGGAACATCAGCCGTCCGCGAAACCGGTCATAGAAGTCGCCGTCTTTTCGCGACACCAGCAATCCCGCGTGTTCCGCCTGCTTCAGGGAAACCTTTTCCCTCTGAAAATGATCCCGTAGATTTCTCCACCCCTCCGGGGCATAGCCGATGCGAAAGGATTCGATGATTTCCGGCTGGATCCCTCTCTTGTCGAGATACGCCCGGCCCGCCGATCCCGCTGCCGTCCGCAGCGTCCTCGAATAGTAAACGGCGGCGAGCTGGTTGACCCGGAAAAGATCTTCCCTCAAACCCTGACGTGTCTTTTCCTCCGGGGTGAACTCCTGCGAAGGAAGGGCAATGCCGAGTTTTCCCGCCAGGTGACGCACCGCCTCCGGGAAGGTCATATTTTGGACCTTCATGAGGAAGGAAAAGGAATTTCCTCCTTCTCCGCACCCGAAACAATGGTAGATCTGTTTTTCGGCATTGACCGTGAACGAAGGGGTTTTTTCCTTGTGAAAGGGACAGGACCCGATGTAGTTCCGCCCCGCCTTTTTCAGCGTGATGTGCTCGGAAACCAGATCGACGATATTAATCCGGTTTCGGATTTCCTCGATCCTGTCTTCGGGAATATGACCCTTCAAGATCCGATACCCTTTTTCTAGACCTCACGCTTAATATAATGGAGATTGGCAAGGTGTAAAGGCTCGGCCGTCTTTTTTTCTAAACGCTTTTCCCGTTCGGACCGCTTCCACCCTGGTGTCCCGTCCTGGTTTTTCGTCGGTTCTCTTCCGGGACGTCAGCCGGAAAGCTTTGCCTTGACGGTGTCGCTCACGAGCTTGCCGTCGGCTTTCCCCGACACCCGGGGCATGAGGACCTTCATGACCTTCCCCATGTCCTTGACGCTTGTTGCGCCGGACTCGGCGATGGCCTTCACCACCTCCGCTTCGACGTCCTCTGCGGACATCTGCTGGGGGAGGAAGGACTGGACGACCTTGAGCTCGTATTCCTCCTTTTCGACCAGGTCCTGGCGGTTTCCGGCCTTGAACTGCTCGATGGAGTCCTTGCGCTGCTTGACGATTGCCGAGAGCGTCTGTAATATTTCCGACTCGTTCAACTCGCGCTTGGCATCGATTTCCTTGTTGTGAAGCGCTGTCTTGATCATCCGGATTGCACCCAGTTTGATGGAATCCCTCGCTTTCGCCGCCACGACCATCTCGCTGTTGATCTTCTCTTTCAGACTCATGGAGCCCCCCACCTTTCAATTTGATTCGGTCAGGCACCCGCCCGCAGGGCGGGGATGAAGGAAGATGGAACGACCCCGACCGTCTCCCCGGTCGGGAATAATTCCTGCTTCAAAATTCTCCTACTTATAAGATAACCAGATAATTTGTCAATGAATTTTTCCGGACCGAAGGCCGGAAAGGAATCCCGGGGGGAGAGAAATTCCGGTCGGGTAACGGAGGGAAAAAGAAGAGGCCCGGATCAGAGACCCGGGCCCTTCTTGCGCTTCAGTGTTCAGGGAAGATTATTTGTCTTCTTCGTCGTCGTAAAGTTCGTCCTTCGTGCTCTCCGATCCGGCGGGCACGTCCGCTTCGAGCGAACGGCCGATTCCCCGGGCCAGCAGGGCCGAGATCCCGAACAGCAGGATCACGGAGGCGACAATGATGATGACGATGGTCGACGTCCATCCCTTTACTTCCTTGTTGATCTTCTCTGCCGTTGCCGTCGCCATCTCCTGGAATTTCGCGACGTCGACGCCCATTCCGATCCAGCCGAAACCGGCGGGCTCGGGGTATGTCTTGGAGAAGTACTTGATGGGGGCATAGGCCACGAATTTGTCGCGGCCGGCAAACTTGTAATTCTTGAGGCCCGCCTTGCCCGCAGCAGCTTCCTTGGCCACTTCGGGCATGCCCGGATCCATGAACCCGAGAAGGTTCAGGTTCAGGACTTCCTTGCCATCCTTGGCCTGGGCCTCGGCTGTCTCCTTGGTAAGCGGCTGCACCGCTGTCCCGTCGGGATTCAAGCCGGTAATGTGGTAGTCATTGGGATGAGAAATGATCAACCCTTTGTCGTCCACCATGTAGGCATAATTCCCCGTCGAGGCGTCGGCTTCAAAGACGTAATCCGCCTGCGTCGGGATGATGTGATCCGTGAAGGACGCCAGGTGCCTGTAATCGAGGCTCAGCACCAGGACGCCCGAAATCCCACCCTTGTCAAAGATCGGGGTGGCGAAACGAACGACGCCGGAAAATCTCTTCCCCTTTTCGAATTCCTGTTTGCTCACGAACCAGCCGGTCACGTGAGAGACGTAGACTTCACCCTTGCCGATTCCGAGGGCCTTCGAGAAGTAATCCTCGGACTTGTAGGTCGTGTTGCCGGGGGCTGCCACGTTTCTCAGCTGGTTCTTCCCTGCCACCGCTCCGCTTACGACCCGGACGACCTCGTTGCCGGATCGATCGACGAGAGACATCTCCGAATAGAGAGGAGCTGCAACTTTCTGAATCTTTCCGTCTTTGTCCTTCACCCAGAGATTTCGTTTCTTCTGATCAACAAAGGCCTTGTAAGCGGCTTCCGTGCCCGGGAGGATGGAAGCGACGAGGACGTCGTTCTCTCTCTCCCGGAGGAAATTGGCCACTTCCTCCGCCGTGTTGATCGCCCGAATCTTGATCTCTTCCTGGGATTTCTGGTCCAGAACGGTGGTTGCGCGCTCTCTTGCGGTATCTCCCACTTTGAAAATGCCGTTGGCGATCAGGAAGGCCATGAGCGACAGGGGAATGACGATAAGCAGGAAGAAAATCCTTCCGATGGAGAAGAACTGCTTATCTTTCTTGGTCTCAGACATTATCTTTTCCCCCTATTCTGTAGTTTTTTTCAGAGCGGATCTTACTTGAGGATCAGGGCCGCGTAGGGGTTCGCATAGAGAATGACGAGACCGATAACCAGAGCATAGATAACGCAGGATTCTGCCATGGCCATGCCGACGAGCATGGTCGTCATGATTTTGCCCTGCACGCCGGGGTTGCGACCGACGGCCATACAGGCACCGTTGGCAGCATTGCCGATGCCGGCACCCGCACCGATGGCGCCGAGACCGACGCCGATACCGGCGGCCAGCATGGCGCCGACAGCGAAGAACACCTTGTTATAGGCATCCCCGGAAGGAAGCGCTTCCGCCGCAAGAACCGCCGGGGCGGAAATCAGAAGGGTGAACAGCGCTGAACAAACGGTAAACAACATCTTCTTGAACATAACCTCTTTCTCCTTTCATCTTATATTGATGCTACAAATTTTGTTCCCTGAGTAGCACAACCGGCTCTCGAATTAAAGGGAAAATTCTCAAATCGGCCAGACCACTTTGCAACCGATATGCCACAGACTCGAGTGGCGTTCAATTTCCCGCAAACGGTTGATATCAAAGCCATTACATAAACGGCTCGAAACAAATGGCGGCGAGAAAATCGGCCTCCGGTTTAACGTTTCTTTCAATTGCCGCTCAAAATTGAAAGAAACGTGGAATCGTGGTGCCCCGATCCATACATATATTTCTATTGAAATATTGCGGCTGGGAAGATAGTATCAAGCGATTGCCGATCCGGCAGTATGCTTCCGGTGCGGGGTTTGCCGGGTGGGTCTTCGACGGGAGGGAGAGCTGCCATGCAGGAGATCTTGACGGCCGTTACGTATGTTGTCGCGTGGCTTGTCTGCGAGAAAGTCATCGGCATCGAGAGCGGCCTCATCAAACTGATCATTTCCCTTGGACTGGCCATCACCGTGTACGTGGCGTGCTGGTACGAGGAGCGAAGGAGAAAAAAGACAGGACAAGAGGAAGAAGAATCGTGACGGTGTCCCGGACCGACAGGAAAAAGACTGTCCGACCGGCGAAGAACCGGACGGGCCTCTCCATCGAGAGCATCCTCGAAGGGTCTCCCATTCCCACCTTTGTCATCGACTGCAACCACAAGATCATCGTCTGGAACAAGGCCTGTGCAGAACTGACGGGCTATCATGCCCGCAACATGATCGGCACAGACAATCACTTCAGGCCGCTCTACCCGGAAAAGCGTCCCCTCATTGCCGACCTCATCGTGGATAACGACCTCGAGGGGCTGAAGAAGTACTATGCGATGAAAAGCGTGCAGAAATCCTCCGTCATCGAGGGGGCCTATGAGGCAGCGGATTTCTTCGAAGACCTCGGTGGAAAACCGCGCTATCTCTACTTTCTGGCTGCCCCGATCTACGACGAGAGGGGAGAGGTCATCGCGGCCATCGAGACGCTCCAGGATGTGACCCGCGAGCGGGAACTGGCTCGGTATCTCCGGGAAAATGCCGAATCGCTCCGTCAGGAACTTGACGCAAACATCCGGCTTCGAAAAACCATCGAGGGAATTATCGAAGGCTCGCCGATTCCGACCTTCGTCATTGACAAGAGCCACCGGGTCATCCTCTGGAACCGGGCTTTCACGGAATTGAGCGGCTACGACGGCAAGGAGATGATCGGAACGGACAACCAGTGGATGCCGTTCTATCCCGAGAAACGTCCCGTCATTGCCGATTTGATCGTGGACGGTGATACCGAGGGCCTGAAAAAGTTTTACGGCAAAAAGAAAGTCCATAAATCCAGGGTGATCGAGGGGGCCTACGAGGCGACGGACTTTTACGAAAACCTCGGAGGCAAGCGCCGTCACCTGTATTTTCTGGCAACCCCGATCTACGACGAGAAGGGAGAGGTCATCGCGGCCATCGAGACGCTCCAGGATGTGACACGAGAGCGGGAGCTGGAACGCTCCCTGATGGAGCATGCCGAGACGCTGAAGCGGGAACTCGAGGAAAATATCCGGCTTCGGAAGACCATCGAGGGAATCATCGAGGGCTCGCCGATTCCGACCTTCGTGATTGACAGGAGCCACCGAATCATCCTGTGGAACCGGGCCTTCACGGAGTTGAGTGGATGCAACGGGCCGAAGATGATCGGGACGGACAATCAGTGGATGCCGTTCTATCCCGAGAAACGTCCCGTCATCGCCGACCTGATCGTCGACGGCGACACCGAAAGTCTGGCCAGATTCTACGGCAAGAAGAAAGTCCAGAAATCGACGGCGATCGAAGGGGCCTACGAGGCGACAGACTTTTACGGGAACCTGGGGGGCAAGCGCCGTCACCTGTATTTTCTGGCGGCGCCCATTCGCGACGAGAAGGGCGAAATCATTGCGGCCATCGAAACTCTCCAGGATGTGACCCGAGAGCGGGAAATGGAACTCAGCCTGAAAGAGTATGCCGAGACCATGCGAAACGAGCTGGAAGAGAATATCTACCTCCGAAAGAACATGGAGGAACTCTTCAATTTCCACCAGTCCATTCTCGACAGCTCCCCCGATCGCATTATCGTTCTGGGCGCTGACGGGATCTTGAGTTACATCAGCCGGGACATTGACCCCGAAAGGGGCCTCACGGCCGGAAAACTGAAGGGAAGGCATTTTTCGGAGTTCGTCGCACCGGAGCGCCGGGAGTTTCTTCAGGAGCGCTGGGACGAGATCCGGAGGGGCGTCTACAAACCCTTCGAGATCGAGGTTGTCGACAAAGACGGCACAAGACGCAACCTCCTCATGTCGGCCCGGCCCATCAAGGGGACCGACCGCATCATGGTCCTGCAGCGGGATATCACTGAGTTCAAAGAACTGGAAACAAAATACTTCGAAAGCCAGAAACTTGCCGCCGTGGGGCAGCTCTCGGCCGGCATTGCCCATGAGGTGCGAAACCCGCTGTCGTCGATCAAGATGAGCCTCCAGATTCTCGAAAAAAGAATGAACCCCGCCGGAAACGACCTGAAGCGCTTCAAGATTGCCCAGAAGGAAGTGGAACATCTGGAGAAGCTGGTCAGCGACATTCTTGTCTTCGCCAAGCCCATAGAGCCGGAGATGCATCTGGCAGACCTCAACATGTGCCTGGAATATTCGCTGGCCATGGCGGAGCGGGAAATCGACGCGAAACGGATCCGGGTGGAGACCTGTTTCGACGACGGTATCTCTCTATTTCTCTTTGATTCATCCATGCTCAAACAGGCATTCCTGAACCTTTACCTGAATGCCATTGATGCCATGGAGGAAAGAGGGACGCTGACCATCCGGACCCGGCCTGCAGAGGAAACGAAGCAGGTTGTTGTCGAAATTGCCGACAACGGAACCGGGATCGATGACGAAGTCCTCTCGCACATCTTCAACCCTTTTTTCACGACGAAAAATTATGGTACCGGTCTTGGATTGTCCCAGGTCAAGAAGATTATCGATCAGCACCGGGGCACCATAGAGGTCCTGTCACGCAAGGGCGAGGGGACGCGGGTGATCGTCACCTTGCCGGCGAAATGAGAACGAAGCGAGGATAGACGCAAGGGAACAGCTCGGCATGGCAAAGATACTCGTCATTGATGATGACCGCTCCATCTGCGAGACGCTCGAGCTCTACCTCTCGGAAGAGGGCTACGAGTGCCAGACGGCCATGACAGGCACCGACGGGCTGAACAAGTTCGTTCAGATTCAGCCCGACCTCGTGATCCTGGACATCCGCCTTCCCGACATTGACGGGTTCACGGTTCTTGAGGAACTCCGGGAAGACGACGAGGACGTGAAGGTCATCATGATCACGGCCTTCCACGACATGGACACAACGATCCGGGCCATGAAGGCCGGAGCCTACGACTATATCCACAAACCGATCAACATCGACGAACTCGAAGTCTCGTTGCAGAAGGCCCTCAAGACCCTCGAGACGGAGAAGAAGATCGGCGGCCTGCTCACGGAGCCCTCGCGCGAATACAAGGTGGGCGACATCATCGGCTCCGCGAGGGCCATGCGGGACATCTTCAAGACGATCGGTGTCGTTTCCCAAAGCCGGGCTACCGTTCTCATCCAGGGAGAAAGCGGCACCGGAAAGGAACTCATCGCCAAGGTCATCCACAACAACACGAACAAGAACGAACCCTACATCGCCGTCAACTGCTCCGCCATCGTCGAGACCCTGCTCGAATCGGAGCTCTTCGGCCACGAGAAGGGGTCCTTCACGGGCGCCATTGGCAGGAAGCTGGGAAAGTTTGAGCTGGCGGGATTCGGCACCGTCTTTCTCGACGAGATCAGCGAGATGTCCATCAATCTGCAGGCGAAGCTCCTGCGCGTGCTCCAGGAGATGGAATTTGAACGGGTTGGGGGAAAAGAGCGGGTCAAGGTCCGTGCCCGGATTATCGCCGCCACGAACCGGGACCTCAAGGCCATGGTGAAAGAAGGCAAGTTCCGGGACGATCTCTACTACCGCCTCAATATCGTGACCATCACGATTCCCCCGCTGAGGGAGCGGCGCGAGGACATTCCCGTCCTCGTCGACTTCCTGGTCAGGAAGATCAACAAGGACCTTCACAAGAACATTGCCGGTGTTTCTAAGGAAATGATGGAAGTCTTCCGTCAGTATAACTGGCCCGGCAACGTCCGGGAGCTGGAGAACCTTCTGGTGCGAGCCACCGTCATCGCCCACGGTCAGATCCTGGGGAAGGTGGACTTTCCCGACCTTCTGGGAGGGGCTGCGTTGGAGGCTGCCGGGGGCGAGGCCGATTCGAAACCCGGCATGGACGCTACGGGGAGGCTGCTCACCATCGACGAGGTGGAAGAGAAGCACATCCGCCTCGTGATCTCGAAGGTCGGCCGGAACAAGGGTGCGGTCTGCGAGGTGCTCGGCATCTCCCGGCCCACCCTAGAGCGAAAGCTCGAAAAATACAGGATCACGTTCGAGTAAAACAGGCCATGAAAATCATCTCCGCCGAATTCATCAAGAGTGCCGTAAAGCCTGATCAGTACCCGAAGACAGGCTTGACCGAGATTGCCTTTGCGGGGCGGTCCAACGTGGGGAAATCTTCACTCATCAACACCTTGCTTGGCCGGAAGAAACTCGCCCAGACCAGCGCGACCCCCGGGAAAACCAGGCTTATCAATTTCTTCACCGTCAACGAAAAGCTGTCTTTCGTCGATCTGCCGGGCTATGGTTTTGCCAAGGTCTCCCGGGCCGAACAGGAAAAGTGGGGGCCCATGATCGAGACCTATCTGCGCGAGCGCGTGAACCTCCGCCTGGTGATTTCGATCCTCGATATCCGCCATGACCCCACGCAGCAGGATCGCGACCTGATTGAATGGCTCCGTGACTATGGGCGCAATCATCTCATCGTCCTGACAAAGTCGGACAAGATCTCCCGCGGGGAGGCCATGAGGCGGCGCAGGCAGATCATGGTGCACCTCGGCCTCGGGGAGCGCGAGATGCCTGTTCTTTTCTCGGCTCAAAGCGGCGGGGGTAAAGGGGACCTCTGGAAGGCCATCGACAGGGTTCTCCGGGCGGGGAAAGAATCGGTCCCGGGTGCTGAATAATGCGAATGGCGGGGGTCAGGCCTCTCGGATCAGATCAAACAGGAGACGGTCGACGACGTCGATCATCCGTTTGAAACGCCCCCCGTGACTCATGGTGGAGCCGAAGAGATCCTGCCTGAGCCGGCTGATATTCGCATCTGCGCATTTCAGCGGAGACAGGGGCGCCGTCTGCATGAAGAGTCGTTCTCTCGCCAGAAGATCCATCGCCTTTTCGACGAAGGGAATGATCTGATCCCGGATTTCCGATACCGCCTCTTTCGTTCGCGACCATTCCATCGATTCGGGAAGTGCCGGCCTGCCGTCGGGCCGGGGATCGTTGAGTCGTTTCCCGATTTCCCCGATCATCACGGCCAGCGTGCCGTATTCCAGCCCCCGGACACCCCGACGCCACTGCAGAAGCAGGGGATTGCGCCAGTACCAAAGGAAATTTCTCGATCCTGTTGCGATCAGATCCGCTACGGCGGCCTGGATTTCCCCAACGGCGTCCATCCGCTCCGGAAGGGGGTGGCTTCGTGAATTGGCCTTCTTCTCCGGAGAAACTGAAGACCAGCCCGGTGCAAGATCATCCCAGAGGTTTCGCAGAACGGCGGCGCCCCTCGAGTCTCCGGGCGTATCGAAATGGATGAGCGACAGGATGACTCTGCCGCGGCGGAAACTCCCCTCCATCACGGCAGGTTCACCGTACAATCGTGCCGGGTCCAGGAGGATGCCGTATCGCTTCTCCAGGCCCGGCCAGCCGATGACCTTTCCGTCGTCCACGGCGATATCGGAGCTGTAGGCATCGGGCAGGGCCTCTTCATAGGTGGCCAGCACACGGGTCTGTTGATCGCCGGTCTGGAACTGCGAGGGCCACCAGGCGTGAAACAGGGGCATTTCAATCCCCTGCCAGATCCTGTGAGCGGCAAGCGTGAGTCGAACCGGCCCGCTGAAGCTGGCAACCCGTTCCGCCGTCGGCTTTCTCCGGATGGGCAGAAGGCCGATGCCGTCTTCCGTGGCCATTCCCGCACCGCCGCAGATGCCCAGATAGCTGCCGCCCTCTTCAACGAAACGCCGGATCTCCTCCTGCCCCCGGTCGCCCAGGGCGCTCAATTTGTTTGATGCCCAGCCGCCGGGGACGAAAAGCATCCGGTAGCGGGAAAGCGCTCCCCCGCGGAGTTCCTCCGATCGAAGCAGATTGAAAGGCAACCCCGCGTCCTTCAGTGCCTGCCGGGCCATCAATCCCCAGGCGAGCGATTCATCCCAGAGCAGGGCACAGGCTCTCTTCGAGGCATCTATCCTCCGGCGCTGGGACCCGGATTTACCGTAGACCATCTTTTTTCCTTCAGAGAAAACCTTGAAACGGACACCGGAAAAACCCTACATCGTTTTGGAGGAGGATTTCCAGATAAAATGAGATCCGACCATCTGCAAGCCGGCCGGGAAAGACCATAACGGTCTTCAAAATTCATGTGGTCATATCATCAGATGATCATGCAAATGAGCGCTTGACAGAAGATTTTTTCCTATTTATTGTAAATTGTGAATCAAGTCCATCCCGACCCTTCAATCGGGGTGCAGGAACAGCAAACATAACGTTGTTTCATGGAAAGGAGGGCGCCATGAGCGGCAAAGAATTCGAGAAAATGTGGAAAACGGAAGACTGGTGGTCCGTTTGGCTGGGTCTCGGGATCGTGTTCCTTGCAATCTTTGTCTTCTGGGCGGGCGGGTCCATCAAGGGCTGGGTCGTCATCCCGGGCAAACTGACCGAATTCGGCAAGGTATGGGCGGACCTGACTAAAAACGCGGGGAACTACCTGACGATCTTTCTCCTCTTCGGCTCGGTGTTCAGCGTATCCATGGCCATCATGGGTCACAAGCTGAAGGAGTTCATCCCCGGCTTCATCATCCTCTTTGTCGGCTCCCTGGCCATTTTCTATCTTGCCGGATGGAAGCTGATGGAAGATCTCAATATGGAGGCGCCCCTGCTGGCCCTCATCATCGGCCTCCTGATTTCCAACACGGTGAAGATTCCCGCCTGGATGAAGGTCTCCCTGCGAACGGAATACTACATCAAGACCGGTATCGTCCTTCTCGGGGCGACCCTTCCCCTGACCATGATTATCACGGCAGGGCCCATCGCGATGCTCCAGGCAACCATCGTGTCGGTGGTCACCTGGTTCACGATCTACCTGGCGGCAACGAAGATCTTCAAGCTTGAGCCCCAATTCGGGGCTGTCCTGGGCGCAGGCGGCGCCGTCTGCGGCGTGTCGGCCTCCATCGCGGTCGGGGGCGCCGTAAAGGCTAAGAATGAGCACATCTCGATCTCCATCGCCGTCGTGACCGTGTGGGCCATCATCATGATCTTTGTCCTGTCTTTTGTCCTGAAGCAGGTTGTTCCGGAGATGATCAGTCCCGGGGTGGCCGGCGCCATCGTCGGCACCTCGGAGTTTGCCGATGCCGCCGGATTTGCCGTAGCGGCTGAACTGGCGACCCGTTTCGGCGAGGCACCAATCCACACGTTCACCCTGATGAAGGTCATCGGTCGGGACATCTGGATCGGGATCTGGGCCCTCATCCTCGCGGTTGTGTCGGTCATGTACTGGGAAACCGGCACGGGTGAAAAGAAGGCCACCGTGGGCGCCGGCATCATCTGGGAACGATTCCCCAAGTTCGTTCTCGGGTTCCTGGCGGCTTCCCTCATCATGAGCTGGGTCTCCACCATGATTCCGGCAGATTACCGGGGCAAGGCCAACCTGGCCGGGAAGTTCAAGGGCAAGGAATATAAGGCAGACTTCACGAACTACCAGGTACCGGCGCAGTATGCCGATCGGGTCAAGATTGATATGGAAAAAGGGCAGGCCACGGTCAAGGGGGAACTCTCCGACGCGGACCTGAAAGTGCTGACGACCGCTGCCACACCGGAGCAGGCCATCGTATTCAGCCAGCTCGTCGCCAATTCGAGCTGGTTTGACCGCGTGCTCAACCCCGAAGTGATCTCGCCGATCAAGAAGCTCCGTTCCTGGGCCTTCGTGTTCTGCTTTTTATGCATCGGCCTGTCGACCCGTTTCGCCGAGCTGGCCCACTTCGGGCTGAAGCCCTTCTGGGCCTTCACGATCGGTGTCATCGTCAATGTTCCCCTGGGAATCATTCTGTCCGCTTTCGTGTTCAAAGAATACTGGATGAAGATCGGTTGATCCAAGCAAAAGGAGGTAATGTCCATGTCAAAATCAGATACACCCCTTCTGGACCAGCTGGCAGGAGGAAAGTGGCCCAGCTTTGTCGACGACATGAAGCAGGCTGCCGAAAAAAAGCCTATGGCCAAGGATCTCCTGCGGCAGCTGGAGCGTTCCTATAAAGACAAAATCGGCCACTGGAAACACGGCGGCATCGTGGGCGTGAAGGGCTATGGCTCCGGGGTCATCGGCCGTTACTCCGATATTCCCAACGAGTTTCCCAATGTACAGGCCTTCCATACGATGCGGGTCAATCACCCGACGGGGTGGTTCTACAAGACCGAAGCCCTGAGAAATCTCTGTGACGTCTGGGACAAGCACGGCAGCGGACTGACGAATATGCATGGCTCCACCGGGGACGTGATCCTGCTGGGGACAACAACGGATCACATCCAGGCGTGTTTCGATGATCTCTCGGCAAAGGGTTTTGATCTTGGCGGTTCCGGCTCAGCACTGCGTACTCCCAGCGCCTGCGTGGGACCGGGGCGCTGCGAGTGGGCCTGCATCGACAGCCTCGATGCCTGCTACGACATCACCATGAGCTTCCAGGACGAGATTCACCGCCCGATGTTTCCCTACAAATTCAAGATCAAGATGTCGGCCTGCCCCAATGACTGTGTCGCCTCGATTGCCCGGTCTGATCTGGCCGTCATCGGCACCTGGAAGGGGGATATCCCCATTGACCAGAAGGAAGTGGCAGCCTACGCCGCGGCGGGCCTCGACATCCAGAGCGAGGTCTGTAACCTCTGCCCGACGCGCTGCATGGTGTACAATGGCAAGGAGCTGAAGATCTACGATGAGGACTGCACCCGGTGCATGCACTGCATCAACCTGATGCCGAAGGCCCTGAGGCCGGGAGACCAGCGGGGCGCAACGATTCTCATCGGCGGCAAGGCCCCCATCGTGGAGGGAGCGCTTCTGTCCTGGGTCATCGTGCCCTTTATGGAACTGAAACCCCCGTACCAGGAACTGAAGGACCTGATCCTCAAGATCACCGACTGGTGGAGTGAAAACGGCAAGTCACGCGAACGGGTCGGCGAGCTGATCAAGCGCGTGGGTATGCGCGTTTTCCTGCGAGCCGTCGGGCTCCCCGCGGTGCCCCAGATGGTCAAGGCCCCCAGGACCAACCCCTACGTCTTCTTCTGGCCTGAAGATCTTCAGCAAAAGGAGGTGAAGTGATATGCCTACCGATATCGGACCCCCTGACTATAAGACCATGCTCCCGCCCGTGATTCAACGGAACTACGGGAAGTGGCGCTATCACGAAATCCTCAAACCCGGTGTGATGGTGCATGTCGGCGAAACGGGAGAGGCCCTCTACACGGTCCGCGCGGGATCGCCGCGTCTGCTGTCGACGGACCACATCCGTGAGATCTGCGATATTGCCGAAAAATACTGCAGTGGCTACCTGCGCTTCACGAGCCGCAACAATATCGAGTTTCTCCTCGAGGACAAGGACAGCGTAGCTCCTCTGCTGGCCGAACTGGCCCAGAAAAAATACCCTGTCGGCGGGACGGGTCACGCCATTTCGAATATCGTCCACACCCAGGGATGGGTGCACTGCCACACGCCGGCCACGGACGCCTCCGGTCCTGTCAAGGCCCTGATGGACGAGATTTATGAGTACTTCGTGACGATGAAGCTGCCCAACCATGTGCGGATCGCCCTGGCCTGCTGTCTGAACATGTGCGGCGCCGTCCACTGCTCCGACATCGCCATCCTGGGCATCCACCGGACGGTTCCCAAGACCGACAATACCCGTGTCCCGAATCTCTGTGAAATCCCCACAACGGTGGCTTCCTGCCCCACCGGGGCCATCCGCGGAGACATGAAGAACAAGACGGTCACCGTCAACAACGAGAAGTGTATGTACTGCGGAAACTGCTACACGGTCTGCCCGGCCATGCCCATTGCCGATCCCGAAAACGATGGGATCTCCATCTGGGTTGGCGGGAAGGTATCGAACGCCCGCAGCAGGCCCATGTTTTCCAAGCTGGCAATTCCCTTCCTGCCGAACAATCCGCCCAAATGGCCGGAAACGGTTGCCGCCGTGAAGAACATCATCGAGGTCTACGCAAGCAACGCCCGCAAGCACGAGCGGGTGGGCGAGTGGATCGAGCGCGTCGGCTGGGAGCGTTTCTTCAACCTGACGGGGATTCCCTTTACCGACAAGCACATCGACGATTTCGACCTAGCGACGGAAACGTTCCGATCATCGACGCAGTTCAAGTGGAGGTAACCATGGGCGAGGATCTGAAAGCGAGGGTCCTTGAAGCCTTCTGCCAGAAATCGAAGGCCGACAAGAAGATGTTCTACATCCGGGACGTCACCAAGTGGTTTCCCGATGAAGACCGGCACGCCATCCAGAATGTCGTCAAGGAACTCCTTGAGGAGGACGCCCTGAAGTACTGGTCGAGCGGAAGCACGACCTATCTTGTGTTGCCGGAATGGTTTCCGAAGGAATAGCGGCGGTGGCTTGCGACGGTGATAGAGCATGAGTCGACCCTGTCCCCGGCTGGTATTTGCCGCCCTGCGAGGCAGCGCAGGCAAAACCACGCTCTCGGTGGCTCTGGCTGCAGCCTTGACAAGAAGGGGTGTCGCCGTGGTGCCCTTCAAGAAGGGTCCCGATTATATCGATGCCGCCTGGCTTGCCATGGCGGCATCGCACCCGTGTTACAATCTGGACACCTTCATGATGGGACGGGAGCAGGTCGTCCGCTCCTTTTCACGTCATGCCCCTGAGGGCGCCGTTTCGCTGATTGAAGGGAACCGGGGACTTTTCGACGGATCGAATCCGGAGGGGGAGCACAGCACGGCCGAGCTGGCCAAGCTCATTGAGGCGCCGGTCATCCTCGTCGTCGACTGCGACAAGGTCACCCGGACGGTAGCCGCCATGGTTCTCGGCTGCCGTCACTTTGATCGGTCGGTGGATATCCGGGGGGTGATCCTCAACCGGGTTGCAGGCAACCGCCATGCGGCCGTTGTGAGAAAGTCCGTAGAGGATTACTGTGGGATGCCCGTTCTCGGCACGGTTCCGAGGATTGCGGATATTCCCTTTTCGGAAAGGCACCTCGGGTTAATTCCGCCGCAGGAACATGACCGGGTCCGGCTGGCCCTGGGCAAGGCGGCAGACATCGCCGGGGATTACCTGGATCTGGAAGGTCTGATACACGTTGCCGAAAGCGCCGCCTTCTGGAAGGATCATGCGTTTCCCGGCCTCCAGCTTGCGGACAAGACCGATCAGGAGCAAGTGACCGTTGGGGTGATTCGGGACAGGGCTTTTCAGTTCTATTACCCGGAAAATCTCGAGGCCCTTGCCGACAGCGGCGCCCGGGTCATAGAAATCAGTGCTGTCAGCGAAAAGAAGCTGCCCCCCGTGGATGCCCTGTATATCGGGGGAGGCTTTCCGGAGACGCAGGCCGCGCTTCTCGCTGAAAATGAGGGTTTTCGCCGATCCCTCCGGGATGAGGCCGAACAGGGTCTGCCGATTTATGCCGAATGCGGGGGGTTCATGTATTTGGGTGAATCCCTGACTGTCGGTGATAGGCATTATCCCATGGTCGGCTTTTTGCCCGTTACCTTTGGGATGGAAAAACGCCCCCAGGGACACGGCTATACCGTCCTGGAGGTTGAGCGGGAAAATCCGTTTTTCCCCGTCGGTACAGGAATCAAGGGCCACGAGTTTCATTACTCCCGGATCCTCTCATGGGAAGAGGATCAGGAGCAGCTGGCCTTCCGGGTTGAACGCGGCAACGGGATCGACGGCAAGCGAGACGGTCTGTGCCGGAAGAATGTGCTGGCCACTTTCACCCATCTTCATGCGCTGGGAACACCACGATGGGCAGAGGGTTTGGTGGAAAGGGCAAGACAATACCGGGCCGGAAGGCGAAAGGAGCGCACGTCACGTTCCGTTCCGGGCCGGGCATTGCGGAGAAAACACAAGACATCGGTGTCGGAATAGATCATCGAAGGAGGTCTCAAGAATGCCCCAGATAGAACTGGCAGGGAAAACCTATGATGTGGATGAGGACGGGTTTCTCCAGGAACTGGACAAGTGGAACGAAGAGTTCGCCAAGGCTTATGCGAAGTCGGAAGATATCGAAGGGCCATTGACGGATGAGCACTGGAAGATCATCAATTACCTTCGGAATTACTTCCAGCAGTTCGGGATTGCACCCATGATCCGCAAGCTGTGCAAAGACAACGGGATCGATCTCAAGAAGCTCTATGAGCTTTTCCCGACGGGACCGGCGAAGGGGGCCTGCAAGCTGGCGGGGCTGTCGAAGCCTACGGGGTGCGTCTGATAAACGCAGGGGAGCAAACCGGTTTGACTGCAGATTCACCCGCGATCGGACGCAACACCGGACGGGAAGCGTTCGCTCGGTCGGGCCAGTCGTGATGGAGGCAGACGAATGACCGGATCGGAATTCATTGCCCGAGTCTTTCCCTATATAGCAGTTGGACTTTTCCTGCTGGGGACGGGGTGGCGTTTTGCGCACTGGCTCAGCATGCCGGCTCATGTCAAATGGACCCTCCACCCCGTGCCGGAAGGACTTGCGGGTCAGCTGCGATACATGCTGAGGGAGATCTTCACCTTCGAAACCCTTTACCGATTCAACCGCCCCCTGTGGGTCGGGACGTTCTGCATGCACATGGCGATGCTGGGGGCTGTGTTCTTTCTGATCCTGAACCTGATCGGCTGGACGAAGGGATTCCCGGTCAGGTATTGCCTCTGGCTCCTCGCCATTTCCGTGATCTACATCCTCTGGCTGCGCATCCAGGACGGAAACCTCCGGGTGCTGTCCTCCTTCGAGGAGTACTTCAATCTCGTCTTCCTGGCCGTCGTCGCGACGGTCGGCTTGCGTGCCTCGACGCCCCATGCATCGTCCTCCTCCCGCTCCTATCTGCTGGGCCTTCTGACATTTGAGCCCGCCGCGACACCCCTGGAGTGGGATCAGCTCCTGGCCGTCTTTCTGGGTGGTCTTTTCCTGATCTATCTGCCCTGGAGCAAGATGGTCCACTACATTTCCAAGTACTTCACCTACCACCACATCAACTGGCAGAAGGACTGAACGCGGAACGGATATGACGGAGAGAAATCAGCAAAACCTGGAAACGGACCCCAAGTTCTCCTTCCGCAGTGAAAAGCTCCTTCCGCGCGAGGAACGGGTGATACGTTTCCTTGAGACCCTCCGTGAGATCCTGGGCGCGAAGATTTACAACCTGCCCCTGGAGATGTATCTCGGGACCTGCGCCAAGTGCAACAACTGCGCGGAGCAGTGCCAGGTCTACCAGACCTCGGGGGACCAGCGCGATCTGCCCGCGTGGCGGTCCGATCTGCTCCGCAAGGTCTACAAAAAACACTTCACCCGCTCCGGGAAGCTCTTTGGAAAACTGGTGGGGGCCAAGGCGCTGACGGAGGAGGACATCGACGACATGGTGGACGCCTTCTACCGGTGCACCATGTGCCGACGCTGCGGCGTCAACTGCCCGCTGGCCGTCGACAATGCCCTGATCACGCGCATCGGCCGGGTCCTTCTCGCAAGCCTCGGTTTCATCCCCACGAACATGACCGTCAGCACCCGGGCGCAGCTCGGCGAGGTAGGCAACACGTCGGCCATCCCGAAGCCGGCCTTCATCGACACCCTAGATTTCCTCGAAGAGGAGTTGAAGGATGAGACGGGCATCGACATTCCCATTCCCCGCGACGTGGAAGGCGCCGAATATTTCTTCGCTGCCCCGGTGAGCGACTACATCATGGAGGCGGACACCCTCCTGGGCATCGCGAAAACGTTTCACGCCGCCGGGGCAAGCTGGACCGTCAGTACACAGAACTTCGACGCCATCAATTACGGGCTGTTCTACAGCGATGAAGTGCTGGAGAAGGTTCTCAACCGGCTCCTGGAGGCCGCGGACCGTTTAAAGTGCAAAACCATCGTGATCGGCGAATGCGGTCACGCGACGAAGGCGGGACTTCTCTTCAAGAAGATCTACGGGCGTGCGGAATATCAGGGGGTCCAATTCAAGAACATCATCGAAATCAGCCACCGTTTTCTGAAGGAAGGAAACCTGAAACTGGACCCCTCGAAAAATCCCGACACCTACACCTACCATGACCCCTGCAACCTGGGTCGCGGTTCCGGCCTTTATGAGCAGCCCCGGGAGCTTCTGAGGGCGGCAGTCACACAGTTCGTCGAGATGACGCCGAACCGCCAGATGAACTACTGTTGCGGTGGGGGCGGGGGGCTCGTGGTCGTCGAGGACCTGCACGACTGGCGGATGTCGGCGGGCGGGATCAAGAAAGCGGACCAGATCCGGCTGACAGGGGCAAAGTACGTCGTTGCCCCCTGCGCAAACTGCAAGAAGCAGCTCCGGGAGCTCATCCAGGCCCATCGGCTGGATACGGAGATTGTGGGGCTTCACGATCTGATCGGCAAGGCGATTGTCTTTCCGAAAAGCGCGTAACGTCATTTCTGCGGGAAAGAGGCAACCTTGAGCATGAACCTGGTCTTGTCCGTGCTTACCATCGTGACACTCATCCTGGTTGCCCTGGGTGGCGCAGCAAGCCCGGGCCTGGCGCCTCTTTTCTTCGTGGCCATTCCCTGCGGGTCCTTCATCGTTTTCCTGGCAGGCTTTGTCTGGCGCATCGTGACCTGGGCACGATCGTCCGTTCCTTTTCGCATTCCCACCACCTGCGGGCAGGAAAAATCACTTCCCTGGATTCAGTCGGAGCCGCTGGAGAGCCCCTCGAACACGGCAGGGGTCATCGGGCGGATGGCGCTGGAGATCCTGCTGTTCCGTTCGCTTTTCCGGAACACGCAGGCGGACATCTATGAGGGCCGGACTGTCTACGGCAGTGCCAAGTGGTTGTGGTTTTTCGGGCTGACGTTTCACTGGTCCCTGCTCATCATCGTTGTCCGGCACATGCGGTTCTTTGTCGAGCCCGTCGGGCCTGTGATCAGCGGCATCTCGGCACTGGACGGTTTTTTCGAGCTCGGCACGCCAACCCTCTTTCTGAGCGATGCCGCGATCCTTGCGGGGCTCACCTTTCTTTTTGTGCGCCGGGTGGTTGTCCCGCAGCT
This sequence comes from uncultured Syntrophaceae bacterium, assembly GCA_964628025.1. Taxonomy (GTDB): domain Bacteria; phylum Desulfobacterota; class Syntrophia; order Syntrophales; family UBA2192; genus UBA2192. Next base: position 113,909 of record CAZVLL010000008.1, on the reverse strand, counting down.
GCGCTACATCTCGCTTTTTACCGATTACTTTGCTCTTCTTTTGATTCTGGCCGTGGCTGCAACGGGCATCCTCATGCGGACATTCTTTCCCGCCGACCTGGAGCAGGTGAAGATTCTGGCCCTGGGGTGGGTCACCTTTTCCCCTGTCGTGCCCCGAAATCTGAGCGCCCTGTTCCAAGCCCATCTGTTTCTCGTCTGTGTCCTTCTGGCCTGGTTTCCCTTCAGCAAGCTGATGCACATGGGAGGGGTGTTTCTCAGCCCCACCCGCAACCTGGCCAATGACAGCCGGATGTGCAGGCACATCAATCCCTGGAATGCGCCGGTGAAGGTCCACACCTACGAGGAATACGAGGACGAGTTCCGGGACAAGATGAAAGCAGCCGGGCTGCCGCTGGAGAAGGAGTAACCATGTCCTCCATCAAGATCGCCAAACCCGAGGAGTTGATCCGGATCGCCTACGAGCCGCCCCGGACGGCCTGGATGGACACCCCCGTGGATTTCCGGCCGGGTACGTGGAGCTACAGCGGCGCCGCAAAGAACCTGACCTACCTCGATCTTCCGAACCCGAGGGCCTGGCAGCCCTACGACGAGGACTGGAAGCTGCCGGAGAACTGGAAGCAGATCATCCTCGACGGGATGCGGGAGCGCCTCGACAAGTACCGATCGTTCAAACTTTTCATGGACATCTGCGTGCGCTGCGGCGCCTGCGCGGACAAATGCCACTTCTATATCGGCGGCGGTGACCCCAAAAACATGCCCGTGCTGCGGGCGGAGCTTTTGCGGTCGGTCTACCGCCGTTACTTCACCGAGTCGGGAAGACGATTCGGGAGACTGGCCGGGGCGCGGGATCTGACCGTGGACGTCCTCAAGGAGTGGTTCTACTACTTCTACCAGTGCACCGAGTGCCGCCGTTGCTCCGTCTTCTGTCCCTACGGAATCGACCAGGCGGAGATCACCATGATTGGCCGGGAACTCCTCAACCTCGTGGGCTGCAACATCAACTGGGTCATCGAACCGGTGGCGAACTGCTTCCGGACGGGAAACCATCTCGGCATCCAGCCGAACGGTGTCAAGGACATGCTCGAATTCCTGGCCGACGACATCGAGGAACGAACCGGGGTGCGGGTGGAGGTTCCCCTCAACAAGAAGGGTGCCGAGATCCTGTTCGTTGCGCCCTCGGGCGACTTTTTCGCCGACCCGGGGACCTATACCTGCATGGGCTACATGATGCTCTTCCACGAGATCGGCCTGGATTACACCTTCAGCACCTACGCCTCGGAAGGGGGAAACTTCGGTCTCTTCACGTCGCACGAGATGATCAAGCGCCTCAACGCGAAGATATACGCCGAGGCAAAGCGCCTCGGGGTCAAGTGGATCCTCGGCGGCGAGTGCGGCCACATGTGGCGGGTCCTCCACGAGTACATGGACACCATGAACGGCCCGGTGGATTTCCTCCAGGAGCCCGTCTCGCCGATCACAGGGACGCGTTTCGAAAACGCCCGCTCCACGAAGATGGTGCACATCACCGAGTTCACCTCCGACCTCATCCGCAACGGGAAGCTCAGGCTGGACCCCCGCCGCAACGACCACCTGCGGCTCACTTTCCACGATTCCTGCAATCCGGCCCGCGCCATGGGCCTTTTCGAGGAGCCGCGGTACGTCATCCGGCATGCCGCCCGCCGCTTCTATGAAATGCCCGAGGACACGATCCGCGAAAAGACGTTCTGCTGCGGAGGCGGGGCGGGGCTGGGCAACGATGAGAACATCGAGATGCGGATGCGCGGGGGGATGCCCCGGGCCATGGCCGTCAGGCACGTGAAGGAGAGGCACGATGTGAACCGGCTGGCCTGCATCTGCGCCATCGACCGCTCGACCCTGTCGGCGCTCATGGACTACTGGGTCCCCGGAGTGACGGTGATGGGTGTCCACGAGCTTCTGTCCAATGCCCTCGTCATGAAGGGCGAAAAAGAGAGAACAACGGACCTGCGCGGCGAGCCCTTGAAGGATAGAACAGACGATGAAACTCTATGATCGGGGGACAATCATCGCCGGGATCGTGATCTTCCTGATCGCGGTCACCTTCCCGTTCTGGTACGGCAAAGGAAAAGCCGTCGCCCCGCCGCAGCTCGATCTGGACACGCCCGCCATCGGGCAGCTCGCGGAGAAGCGCTGCGTGGAGGATGCCGCCTTCATGCGCGAAAACCACATGAAGCTTCTGTCCGCGTGGCGGGACAGCGCGGTCCGGGAAGGCAACCGCACGTACACGACGAAAGACGGGAAGGTATTTGAAATGGGCCTGACCGGCAACTGCCTGAAGTGCCACAGCAACAAGGATCGGTTCTGCGACCGTTGTCACGATTACGTGGGCGTCAAACCAAGCTGTTGGAACTGTCACATCGTCCCCGAGGAGATCCGCCGATGACACCCACGAGAAGGCAGTTTCTGATCATCGCCGGCCTTTCGGCCATGGGGGTGGTGTGCCCATCTGTAGCCCGCCTCATGGCCTCGAAGGCCGACTCGCCCGCAGCAACGGGACTGAAGGCCAGGCGCTGGGCGATGGCCGTCGATGCGGCAATATGCCGCACAGACTGCACGGATTGTTTCACCGCCTGTCATCGTGCGCACAATGTGCCGGACATCGGCAACCTCAAGGAAGAAGTCAAATGGATCTGGCCGGAGCGGTTTGAACATGTCTTTCACGCCGAGAGCCATGCCCGCATCCCGGAGGCGATCCGGAGGCGTCCCGTCCCGATTCTCTGCAATCACTGCGACAACCCTCCCTGCGTGCGGGTCTGTCCCACGGGGGCCACGTTCCGGAGGGCCGACGGCATCGTGATGATGGACTCCCACCGCTGCATCGGGTGCAAGATCTGTCTGGCCGCCTGCCCCTACGGGGCACGGAGCATCAACTTCCGCAACCCCCGGCCCTTCATCGGCAAGCTCAACCCCGATTTCCCGACGCGCAGCAAGGGAGTGATCGAGAAGTGCAATTTCTGTGAAGAGCGGCTGGCCCGGGGCATTCTCCCGGCCTGCGTGATGGCCTGTGAGGAGAAGGCCCTCGTTTTCGGAGATGTGGAAGATCCGAAATCGGAGGTCCGGCAGCTTCTCGATAGGAAATTCTCGATTCGCCGCAGGGCTGAGCTGGGAACAAAACCGCAGGTCTATTATATTCTGTGAGGTCGCCGTGCTGGAGAAAGCGCTGACAGGGAGCCGACGATACGGGATCTGGGTGGGTTTTCTGCTCGCCCTTTTCGGGGTGGGGGTGTTCTTTTACCTGCGCCAGCTGGAATACGGCCTCGGCCTCACCGGCATGAGCCGCGACGTCTCCTGGGGGCTCTACATTGCCCAGTTCACGTTCCTCGTCGGGATTGCCGCCTCGGCGGTGGTGCTCGTTTTGCCCTACTATCTTCACGACTACAAGGCCTTCGGGAAGATCACCATCCTGGGGGAATTCCTCGCCATTGCGGCCGTGGCCATGTGCGGCACCTTCATCTTCGTCAACCTCGGCCAGCCCTCGCGGGTCCTGTACGTGATGCTCTATGTCTCGCCGACATCGGTTCTCTTCTGGGACATGTTCGTTTTGAACATCTATTTCATCCTGAACGTCATCACCGGTTGGACGGTTCTCACCCATGTCAGAAAGGGCATGCCGCCGCCGGCCTGGGTGAAGCCCCTGATCTATCTTTCCATCCCCTGGGCGATCAGCATCCATACCCTGACGGCGTTCATCTATGCCGGCATGCCTGGCAGGAGCTTCTGGCTCACGGCGATCATGGCGCCCCGCTTTCTGGCCGCCGCATTTGCATCCGGCCCGGCCCTGCTGATCCTGTTCTGTCTCGTGATGAAGCGATTCGCGGGGTTTGACGCCGGCAGGGAAGCCATTCAGACCATGGCCAAAATCGCAGCCTACGCCCTGGTGACGAGCATCTTCTTCGTGCTGGTGGAGCTCTGGACGGTCTTCTACGGTCAGGTGCCCGAGGACATGCAGCATTTCCGGTTCCTGTTCGCAGGCCTCGACGGATATGACACGATCGCAAACTGGATGTCCGTATCGGTCGTCTGCGCTGTTGCGGGCCTTCTGCTGCTGCTCAATCCCCGGACCCGGAAAAACGAGTCTTTCCTGGCCGTGGCCTGTGTGGCCGTGTTTGTCTCCCTCTGGATCGAAAAAGGGCTGGGCCTGCTCGTTACGGGTTTCGTTCCCACGCCCCTGGGAAAGGTTGTCCGGTACATGCCCACGGTGCCGGAAGTGGCCATCGTGATCGGCATCTGGGCCATGGGATTTTTGATCATCACCGTTCTGTACAAGATCTTCATTTCCGTCAGGGAAGAAGTGGGACCCGGCTAGGCCTCGATGAGTTTGGGGCACCGCCGGCAGCGTGGGTCTGGTGTGCCGCGGAAGGATCTTCGGAAGGAATCGTAGGGTTCGCCTCGCCAGATCGCCGGAAGCGGAGCATCGCGGACATTGCCGAAGGCGAGTCTCTCATAGGTCTCTTCGCAACCCTCCTCAATGCGGGTAACCCCTGAAGCCGGGATGTTCGTGAACACGCAGGGCGAAACCGCCCCGTCCGCAGAGACGACGAGGGCCCGTCCGACGTTTTCCGTGCAGGTGCGCTTTTTCTTCCCGGGGTCGGCCAGCCGGTAATGAACGGAAAGCCCCGTGCGCCGTCCTCCCGCCACCAGCCCATCCAGCTTTACTTTCAACTCCTGGTATTCCTCTTCATTTTTCGGTGTGATCCGTTCGCTCTCGAGGTCTCTTGACGGGACGAAGTCGAGCGTGCTGACGATGATGTTCTCTATCCCCCGACCCTCCAGTGCCGGGACTATCTCCTCCAGGGACGAAAGCTGCGAGCGCAAGAGCAGATAGGCCACGTTGACGGCCGGGGTTTCTGAGTGCCGCTCTTTCTTTACGGCCGCAACCTCGGCGATGGCCCGGAAGACCGTCTCGAACCCTGTTCCTCTGCGCACGGCGTCGTTTCTTGCACCGATCCCCGCAAGCGAGAAGGTCAGGTGATCAATGCCGCCGGCAACAAGACGGGTGATGTTCTCCCGGTCCAGGAGCATCCCGTTGGTCGTTGTGCTGACACGGCATCCGGCCTTTTTGGCGCGGGCGACCATGGAATGGAAATGCTCGTGCAGGAACGGTTCCCCCCACCCCTGGAGATGAATCAGCTTCGAGCTTGCGAAAACGGGGAGAAGCCTTTCGAACAGATCCGGAGAGATATCCCTGCTGACCCAATTTGCCCCGTAGGCGGTTCTCGGGCAGTACGTGCAGTGGGCATTGCATCTCGACGTGATCTCGACCTGGATCCAGTCCAGCATCGGCATGCGCTGCAGGTCCCACCATCGGGCAAGTCGCCGGATCATCGTGTTCTGTCGTTCCTTCATGATTCATCACCGTGAGGGCTGACCGAACGATGCCTTCTTCAGGCGAGATTCCGTTGATTTATTCATCGAAAGGCATCTGAGCGGCGCTTCGACGGTCATTGTCTGGAGTTGATTAGCACGATGCACCCTGGAGGGCAAGGAGCAGCGGATCCGTATTGATATTCCACTATATCGGTGGATGCCCCCTTCTTTGCGAATCCCCCGGCAATGAATATATTGCGTACGTGAAGGAACGATGCCCTTTCGAGTTCATCCTGTCGGCGCAGTCGTAACCGGGGCGGTTCTTCTCGATCACGCGGCCGGAGGGGATGAGAGGCAATTTCGTGAAGAATTCAGATAGATACAGGGAGCGATTTTTCATGCCGATGGATGCGTTACAGAGGTGCATGGAATCGGGGTGACAGCAGGTAACCCTTTTTGCCTTTTTTCATGGAATTCACCTTGACAGGGTGGAGGTTTTTTGTTACGGAGCTTGCGGCTTACCCAGTGTCGCTCTGTGAAATAAAACGTTTCAATTTTGACTCAAAGACCGAGGTGGTAACGTGTCAGACAATAAAAACAATGGAAAAGTCGGTGCCGTCATGGTGGTGGGGTCCGGGATCGCCGGTATCCAGGCCGCGCTGGACCTTGCGAATTCCGGGATGAAGGTCTACATGGTCGAAAACGGGATCAGCATCGGCGGGGTCATGGCCCAGCTCGATAAGACGTTCCCCACCAACGACTGTTCGGCCTGTATCCTCTCGCCCAAGCTCGTCGAAGTGGGAAGGCACCCCAACGTGGAGATCCTGACCCGCCGGACGGTGGAATCCGTCGAAGGCGAGGCTGGCCGCTTCACCGTGAAGCTTACGAAAGCGCCCCGGTATGTCGATCTGGAAAAATGCACCGGCTGCGGCGACTGTGCCAGTGTTTGCCCCATCACGGTCCCTTCCGATTTCAACGAGAACCTCAACGACCGGAAAGCGACGTTCCGGCATTTTCCCCAGGCCATCCCCAGTGGGTTCGCCATCGATAAGCTCGGTACGTCGCCCTGCAAGGCGGCCTGCCCGACCCATATCAGCGTCCAGGGTTATGTGGCCCTCATCGCTGTCGGCAAGCACAAGGAAGCCCTCAAGCTCATCAAACAGGAAAACCCTTTCCCGTCGGTCTGCGGTCGTGTCTGCAACCATCCCTGCGAAGAGGCCTGCATGCGGGGCAAGGTCGAGCAGCCCGTCGACATTATGCACCTGAAGCGCTTTGTGGCCGACCTCGATCTCAACGACGCCACCAAGTACGTCCCCGAGATCAAGGAAAAGAAGGGCAAGAAGATCGCCGTCGTCGGCGCCGGCCCCGCGGGCCTTTCCTGCGCCTACTACTTGGCGATCGAAGGCTACGATGTCACTGTCTACGAGAAAGCCCCCATTCCCGGCGGCTGGATGACCCTCGGCATCCCCGAGTACCGCCTGCCGCGCGACGTCATCAACGCCGAGATCAAGACCATGACCGACATGGGCGTGAAAATCCTTTGCAACCAGGAAGTGGGCAAAACCATCACCCTCGAGCAGCTCCGTAAGGACTTCGACGCCCTGTTCCTCGGCGTGGGTGCCCACATCTCGAGCAAGCTCGATATTCCCGGCGAGGACATGCAGGGCGTGATTCACGGGATTGACTACCTCAAGCGCGTAAACCTTGGCGAAAAGATCTTTCTCGGTGAGAAGGTCGCCGTCATCGGCGGCGGAAACGTGGCCATGGACGCCGTCCGGACGGCCATCCGTACGGGTTCCAGGGACGTCTTCATCCTCTACCGCCGCTCCCGGGCCGAAATGCCCGCCTCCGTAGAGGAGATCGAGGAAGCCGAGGAAGAAGGGATCCGCTTCGAGTTCCTCGTGGCGCCGGTCCGCGTCGTCGGTAAGGACGGCAAGGTAACCGGCATCGAGTGCCTCCGCATGGAACTGGGCGAACCCGATGCCAGCGGCCGCCGCCGCCCCGTGCCCATCAAGGGTTCTGAATTCATCGTCGAGTGCAACGCCATCGTCCCGGCCATCGGGCAGGCCTGCGACCTCGGCTTCATTTCCAAGGATAGCGGCATCTCCATCAACAAGTGGGTCAACTTCGACGTCGACGAGGTGACCTTCCAGACATCCGCCCCCGGCGTCTTCGCCGGTGGTGACGCGGTGACGGGTCCTGCGACGGTCATCAAGGCCATCAACGCCGGAAAGGAAGCAGCCAAGTCCATCGGCCGCTACCTGAAGGGCGAAGACGTCAAGGCCGGCCGCGCGAGAGACTGGAAGAAGGACCTTGCCGACCAGGCAGACCTCAAGGACGTGAAAAAAGTCGCCCGCGTGAAGTACCCCCACGCCGACCCCGCCGTGCGCCGGGCCAACTGGATGGAAGTGGGGCTCGGGTTCAGCGAGGCCCAGGCCGTTGCCGAGGCAAATCGATGCCTCGCCTGCGGCATCTGCTGCGAGTGCTACCAGTGCGTGGCGGCCTGTATCGCCGGCGCCATCAAGCATGACGACACGTACGCCGAAGAGACCATCGAGGTCGGCGCCGTCATCGCCGCCCCCGGCTTTGAGATCTTCGACGCGCGGCTCCGCGGCGAGTATGGCTTCGGCGTCTACGAGAACGTCGTGACGAGCATCCAGTTCGAGCGTATCCTCTCGGCCTCGGGTCCCTACTTCGGCCATGTCCAGAGGCTCTCCGACCACAAGGAGCCCCGCAAGATCGCCTTCATCCAGTGCATCGGATCGCGCGACACCTCCTGCGGCAACTCCTGGTGCTCCTCCGTGTGCTGCATGTACGCGACAAAGGAAGCGATCATCGGCAAGGAGCATCTGAAGACTCTCGAGCCTACCATCTTCTTCATGGACATCCGCGCCCACGGGAAGGACTTCGACCGCTTCGTGAATCGGGCCAAATCCGAGTACGGCATCCGGTACCTGCGCTCCATGCCCTCGACCGTCAAGGAACTCCAGGGATCGAAGAACCTGCTCATGACCTACGTTTCCGAGGACGGCAGGCTCATCGAGGAGGAGTTCGACATGGTGGTTCTCTCCGTCGGGCTCACCCCCCCGAAGGATGCAGCCAAACTTGCCAAGGCTCTCGGCATCGAGCTCGAGGATCACGGCTTTGCCAAAACGCACCTGGAGAATCCTGTCGAGACGAGTCGGGGCGGCGTCTTCGTCTGCGGCGCCTTTGCCGGGCCCAAGGACATCCCCGAGACGGTCATGGAGGCAAGCGGTGCAGCCGCCTGCGCCACGGGGCTTCTGGCTCCGGCCCGCGACACGCTGGTCACCGAGAGCACTTTGCCTGCCGAGACGGATCTCCGCGGGACGGGACCGCGGATCGGTGTGTTCGTATGTCATTGCGGCATCAACATCGGCGGCGTGGTAAACGTCCCCGAGGTCGTCGAGTATGTCAAGACGCTCCCCAATGTTGTGTTCGCCACGGACAACCTCTTCACCTGCTCCCAGGACACGGCCGTAAAGATGGGCGAGGTGATCAAGGAACAGAACCTCACGCGTGTTGTCGTGGGCTCCTGCTCACCCCGCACCCACGAAGGCCTCTTCCAGGAGAACTGCGAAAAGGCCGGTCTCAACCGCTACCTCTTCGAGATGGCCAACATCCGTGACCAGAACTCCTGGGTTCACATGAATGAGCCCGTCGAGGCCACCGAGAAGGCCAAGGACCTCATGCGCATGGCCGTTGCCAAGGCACAGTTCCTCAAGCCCCTCAAGCCGGGCCAGCTCGGCGTGAACCACAACGCGCTCATCATCGGCGGGGGGCTGGCCGGCATCACGGCCGCCCTGTCGCTGGCGGATCAGGGATTCGAGTCTTACGTCGTGGAGAAAGAGGAGGAGCTCGGCGGCAACTACCGCAAGCTCTACTATACCCTCGAAGGCCTTGACACCCAGAAGCACCTGGCGGGACTCCTGGAGAAAGTGAAGGCAACCCCGAAGATTCACGTCATCACCGGCGCCGAGATCAAGAAGATCGACGGCTTTATCGGCAACTACAAGACAACCGTTGTCGCCGGCGGCCAGGAACAGCAGTTCGGACACGGTGTGGTTCTCGTGGCCACGGGCGGCTACGAGCTTGAGACGAAGGAATACGGATACGGCACAAGCGAGGCCATTGTGGCGCAGCGGGATCTCGAAAAGATGATCCACGACAAGGAGTACAAGGTCGGTGCCGCACGCAACGTGGTCATGATCCAGTGTGTGGGTTCGCGTTCGTATGAGCGTCCCTACTGCAGCCGCTACTGCTGCAGCGAGGCCATCAAGAATGCGCTGAAGCTCAAGGAGCTTGATCCCGAGAAGGACGTCACGATCCTCTACCGCGACATCCGGACCTACGGTCTGAAGGAGGATTTCTACAAGAAGGCCCGCGAGCTCAACGTGAAGTTTATCCGCTTCGACGAGGACCGCAAGCCCGAGGTAAAGGTGGACGGTGGAAGGGTGACCGTGAGTGTCTTCGATCCCGTGATGAACGAACCGGTCGATCTGCGGGCGGACCTCCTGGCGCTCTCCGTGGGTGCCGTTCCGAACCCGGAAAATGCCGCCATCGGCCAGATGTTGAAGGTTCCCACGAACCAGGACGGATTCTTCCTTGAGGCTCACGTGAAACTGCGTCCCGTCGACTTCGCCACCGACGGCGTCTTCATGTGCGGCATGTCCCATGCCCCCAAGATGAGCGAGGAGACCATCGCCCAGGCCAACGCCGCCGTTTCGAGGGCCTGTACGATCATTACCAAAGACTACATCGAGGCCGAGGGCAAGACGGCCTACGTGAACAAAGAGCGCTGCATGGCCTGCGGACTCTGCGAGGCCAACTGTCCCTACGGTGCCGTCGCGGTGGACCTTGCCGAGGCTGCTGCCGTAGTCAACACGGTGCTCTGCAAGGGCTGCGGTGTCTGTACGGCCTCGTGCCGCATGAACGCCATCGATCTCAACGGGTTTAACAACGAAGAGGTGTTAGCGCAGATTTCCTCTGCCATCTAGCAGGCTGGTGACCGGGGGCGCATCCCGCTGCATTTTTCATCGGCCTGGCGCGGGGAGACAGACGAAAAACACACAGGTCCAGCAACCTGAAAATTGGAGAGCTCAATGTCACACCACGAAAAACCGGCAGGCAAAAAATCCGAAGGATGGGAACCGAAAGTCGTTGCTATCGTATGCAACTGGTGCACCTATGCCGGGGCGGACTTGGCAGGGATCAGCCGGATCCAGTACCCCCCGAATGTGAGAATCATTCGTGTGCCCTGCACCGGCCGGATCAACCCCTTCTATATCGTCAAGGCGTTGCAGGCCGGCGCCGATGGCGTGCTCGTTTCCGGATGCCATCCCGGGGAGTGCCACTATCTCACGGGGAACCTCTCGGCCCGCCGGAAATTCGCGACCCTCAAGAGTTTTCTCAACTACCTCGGGCTGGAGGACGGACGGACGACCTTCACCTGGGTTTCCGCCTCCGAGGGGGAACGCTTTGCCCAGGTCATCAAGGGCGTGACGGAACGGGTGAGGGCCCTGGGCCCCGCCACGAAGCTTATCAAAAAACTGCGCGACGCCGACGTTGCGGCTGCGAAATAACCGGAACAGAAGGAATCGGGAACGTGGAAAAAGTAGAGAAGAAGCTGCGGGAAGAAGCGAAGAAGCTCCTGGCCGAAAAAAAGGTAGACGTCATTGTGGGGTACGAGGCGGGGACCCTGCCGCTCACGGCGACCCCGGTGTTCATCACGACCCCCGAGGAAGCGGACAAGCTTGTCTGGAACGCCTTCTGCCAGCACAACCTCGCCAAGTACGTGCACGATCTGATCAGTGCCCACCGGGATTCCCAGAAGCGCCTCAAACCCGAGGACCGCAAGCGCAAGGTCGTCGGCGTAGTGACCAAGGGCTGTACCTCGCGCTCACTGGTCATACACCTCCAGGAGCGGCAGTACGAGCGTCTGGACACGGCAATTCTCGGCGTGCCCTGTACGGGATATGTGGATCGGAAAAAACTCGCGGCAAAGCTGGGCGGCGAGGAGATCCTTGAAGGGTCTGCGGACGGTGCGAACCTCAAGGTCAAGACGGCGAGCGGCGAGAAGACCGTAACGCTGAAAGATGTCCTGGCCGAAAACTGCCTCACCTGCCGGATCAACAACCCGGTGATTTCCGACGCCATGATGGGCGATCCCGCACCGCCCATGGACGCCGCCTCGGAATACCTGGATATCGAGGCCTTCGAGAAACTTTCCTCCGAGGAGCGCTGGGCCTATTTCACCAAGGAGATGGCCAAGTGCATCCGATGCGCCGCCTGCCGGCAGACCTGCCCGTCGTGCTACTGCCGGGTCTGCTTTGCCGAGCAGAGCATGCCCCAGTGGGTGGGCGTCAGCGAGGATCCATCGGATACGCAGGTCTTCCAGTTCATGCGGATGTACCACATGGTGGGCCGCTGCGTCGACTGCGGGTCCTGCGTCAGCGTGTGCCCCATGGGTGTGGACCTGCGGAAATTCCTGAAAAAGCTCGACAAGGACTGCTTCGTCCTCTTCAACCAGCGGGCCGGCGAGAAGGTCGACTTCCCCGCACCGCTTCAGGATCAGAGGATGGACGACAAGGAAGAGTTTATCTACAGCCCCGGCGGCGGTCATTGATCGCAGGATCAAGGGAAAAGGTTAAAGGCGAAAGGTTTTAGGAGAGAACATGAAAACGTTTCTGGACGAAGTCAACAAGAGGATCGACGGGGTACCCATCCAGCGCTGCTACCACTGCCGCAAGTGTACGGCGGGCTGTCCCATGGCGTTCGTGATGGAGTACAACCCGAACAAAGTCATCAAGATGATCCAGACGGACAAAAAAGACCAGGTGCTGGGAAGCTCCACCATCTGGCTCTGCGCCTCCTGCGAGACCTGCATCACCCGCTGCCCCAACGAGGTGGACATCGCGAGGATGATGGACGTGCTCCGGCAGATGGCTCTCGAATCCGGCAAGGGTGCCAAAGAGAAGAGCGTGCTTGCCTTCCACGAGGCCTTCCTGTCCAGCATCAAGTCCGGCGGCCGCCTCAATGAGCCCATGATGATGGTTCAGTACAAGCTCAAGTCGGGCGATCTGTTCTCCGATATGGGCCTGGGCCTTGACATGTTCATGAAGGGAAAGCTCTCGGTCTTCGCTCCCAAGACGAAAGACGTGGCTTCCGTCCGGAAGATTTTTGAAAAAACCAGGTAAGACAGTCAGTTCAGGAGGAATTCCGTGAAGGTTTCTTTATATCCCGGTTGTTCCGCACACGGAACGGCAAAAGAATACAGCCAGTCCATCGAGGCGGTTAGCCATGCCCTGGGCATCGAGACCCACGAGATCAATGACTGGTCCTGCTGCGGGGCGACATCGGCGCACAGCACGAACTACAAACTCTCCGTCGCGCTGCCGGCGAGAAATCTCATGATCGCGCAGAAGAGGGGAATGGACGTCATGATCCCCTGCGCGGCCTGCTTCAACCGCTTCAAGTCGGCCCAGCACCACCTGGAGAAGGATCAGGCCCTCAGGGCGGAGATGGAGTCGATCATCGGCGCCAAGTTCACCGACGGGATCTCCATCCGGAATCCCATCGACATTATCGCCAACGATATCGGTGTCGATGCCCTCCAGAAGAAGGTCGTGAAGAAACTCGAGGGGCTCAAGCCCGTTTCCTACTATGGGTGTCTGCTGCTGCGGCCGCCCGAGGTTTGTGAGTTCGACGATTACGAGAACCCCGTTCTTCTCGACAAACTCCTTGCGGCCTGCGGCGCCGACGTGAAGAAATGGTCCTTCAAGACGGATTGCTGCGGCGGCAGCCTTTCGATCAGCCGTACGGACATCGTGGCGAAGATGGTGAACAAGCTCTCCTCGATGGCCAAAGAGGCCGGTGCGAACTGTGTCGTGACGGCCTGCCCGCTCTGCATGGCCAACCTCGATATGCGGGCAGATGCAGGCCTGAAAATACCCGTTTTCTACTTCACGGAGCTGCTGGCGCTGGCCATGGGCCTTCCCGGCCCGGACAAGTGGTTCAAGCTGCACATTACAGACCCGATGCCGCTCATGCAGTCTCTGAAGCTGATGTAAGGATTGAACCCGTTCCCCGACGATGGGGGAATGCAGAATTTCTCAGACAAGGAATGCCATGGAAAAGAAACTGCTCAAGAAGGACAAACTTTCCGGCATCGTGAAGAAGATGGCCGCCGAAAAAACCGTCTATGCGCCGGTCCAGGACGAGGACAACGTCCTGTTCAAGATTCTCGGGCCGGGGATGGAGCCGCTCGTTGCCTTTGCCAACACGAAGAACGCGCCGAAGAAGGTCTTTTTCCCCCACTCGGAGCTCCTGCTGAAGTACACGAGGAGCCCCAAGGGGATGGTCTTTTCCGCCATGCCCGAAGATGCGAAGGAAGTGGTGCTCTTCGGGGTTCGGCCCTGCGATGCCCGCAGTTTCTCTCTTCTCGACATGTTGTTCGACCAGGAAACATGGAAGGATCCCTACTACATCGAGAGGCGCAGGAAAGGGACGGTCATTTCGCTCGCGTGCGTGCATCCTCCCTATGCGGCCTGCTTCTGTACCTCTGTGGACGGGAGCCCCACGTCGGAGCAGGGGGCCGACATTCTGCTGACGGACCTCGGAAACAACTATCTCGTCGAGTTCCTGACGCCGAAGGGAGAAAAACTGGCCTCTTACTTTGGAGAGGCGTCGGCAGCCGACGCCGCCGCCGAGGAGAAGAAGAAAGAGATCTCCGAGAAGGCAGCCGGTGAGATCCGGAAAAAGATTCCGGGCCGGGCCGTCAAGCCCATCCTCGACGTCAGCTTCGAGCATCCCTTCTGGGACACGATCCACGGCAAGTGTCTTGCCTGCGGGACCTGCACCTACATGTGCCCCACCTGCCACTGCTTCGACATCAGCGACGAACCCAAGGGGGATGACGGTGTCCGGATCCGCAACTGGGATTCGTGCATGTTCCCGCTCTTCACGAAAGAGACCTCGGGACACAACCCCCGGACGAGTCAGAAGCAGCGGTGGCGCCAGCGACTGATGCACAAGTTCAAATACTATGTGGACAACTTCGATGCCATCGCCTGCGTGGGATGCGGACGCTGCGTCATGTCCTGCCCCGTGAACATCGACATCCGGAAAATCGTCGAGGATATTTCGAAACTCTAGGATCAGAGGAGACCCTGAGATGGAGAAGTCGTTAGTGCAGATCGTTGCCGAAAACCCCTACGTGCCCATGCCCGTGGAGGTCATCAAAATTATCACCGAGGTGGACACGAAGGACATCAAGACCTTTCGCCTGGCCTTCGTGAACAAGGAGGACGAGGAGCGCTTCCGATACATCCCCGGACAGTTCGCCGAACTTTCCATCTTCGGAAAGGGCGAGTCGCCCATCGGCATCGCCTCATCTCCCACCCAGAAGGGCTACATTGAGTTTTCCGTCCAGAAGGCGGGAGTGGTCACGTCGGCCCTCCACGAGATGGAGGAAGGAACCCTCATGGGCGTGCGGGGTCCGCTGGGCAATTCCTGGCCCATCGAATACCTCGAAGGGAAAAACATCGTCATCGTGGGCGGCGGGTTCGCCTTCACGACGCTTCGCTCCCTGATCAACTACATGATCTTCGAAGAGAATCGAAAGCGCTTCGGGAAGATCACCGTCGTATACGGGGCCAGGTCCCCCGGGCTTCTGCTGTACAAGGACGAGCTCGAGGCCTGGGCAAAGCGCGGCGACATTGACCTGCACGTAACCGTCGACAAGGGCGATGCCACCTGGAAGGGCCGGGAAGGGTTCGTTCCCACGGTATGCAAGGAAGTGGCACCGAGCGCGGAAAACGCTGTAACGGTTATTTGCGGTCCCCCGATCATGATCCGGTTTACGCTGCCCGTCTTCTTCGACCTGGGATTCTCGAAGGAAAACATCATTACGTCTCTGGAGATGCGGATGAAGTGCGGCATCGGCAAATGCGGGCGCTGCAATGTGGGCAGCAAGTATGTCTGCAAGGACGGACCGGTGTTTAGCCTGGCGGAGCTGGATAAGCTCACAAAAGAATACTAGTAGACCGGTGACCGGGGGGCGCATCCCCTAAGGGCGCGCAACCATGAATAGGATCCAATAAGGGGGAGCTGAGAGGCTTCCCCTTATTGGATCCGGTCGAAGTTCCGGCATGAAGTTACCCGTGGAAAAGGCTCTTTCCGATTGCCGCGAAATTTGATATGGTGGAGAGAATCGAAATGGTCTGATCATCAGGCAACTTCTTCCATGCGGCGAATATGCGGAAAACTGAAGGAGGACAGGGGCATTGCATCGAGTCACTGACAAAGTCACGTTATCGGAGAATATCGTCAAAACGGTTTTCGAGGCGCCCGATATCGCAAAAAAGCGAAGAGCCGGCCAATTTGTCATTCTCATGATCGACGACAAGGGGGAGCGAATCCCGCTGACCATCGTCGACTCGGACCCGGTGAAGGGCACACTGACGATCATCTACCAGGTCGTCGGAAAGACGACGGACCAACTTGCCCGGTTGGAGCCGGGGGATGTGATCCAACATGTCCTCGGGCCCCTGGGGCACCCCACGGAGATCGACGGCATCGAAACGGCGATCTGCATCGGCGGAGGGGTAGGCATCGGGGTTCTGTACCCCATTGCAAAGAGTCTCAAGGAAAAGGGGACGCGAGTCATTTCGATCATCGGGGCGCGTACGAAAAAAATGCTCATCCTTGAAGAAGAGTCGCGATCCGTAAGCGACGAGCTCCACGTGACGACCGACGACGGCAGCTGCGGCCGCCACGGATTCGTGAGCGATGTCCTGAAAGACCTGATCGCTGCCAGCACGAAGATCGACCGCGTCTTCGCCATCGGGCCCGTGCCCATGATGCGCGTGGTGGCCAACGTGACCCGTCCGCACAACATCAAGACACTCGTGAGTCTCAACCCGATCATGGTGGACGGCACGGGGATGTGCGGGGCCTGCCGGGTCAGCGTGGGAGGGAAGACCAAGTTCACCTGTGTCGACGGTCCCGAGTTCGACGGCCACGAGGTGGATTTCGGGCTCCTGATGAGCCGGCTCCAGATGTATACGGTGCAGGAACAGCAAGCAAAAGAACTGTGCAGGTGCGGGAAAAATGACTGACCAGGAAAAGACGGAAAAGAAAGAGAAAAAAGAACGGATTCCCCGGCAGGGCATGCCGGAGCAGGACCCCAAAGCGCGGGTCGCCAATTTCAACGAGGTTCCTCTGGGGTATTCACCGGAGACGGCCATGCTGGAAGCCAGGCGCTGCATCATGTGCAAGAAGCCCGGGTGCGTATCGGGATGCCCTGTGGACATCGACATCCCTGCCTTCATTCAGCTTGTCGCCGACGGAGACTTCCTCGGGGCCGCAAGGAACATCAAGCAGACAAACTGTCTGCCCGCCGTCTGCGGCCGGGTCTGCCCCCAAGAGGACCAGTGTGAGAAACTCTGCATCCTCGGCAAAAAATTTGACCCCGTCGCCATCGGACGCCTGGAGCGTTTTGTCGCCGATTACGAGCGAAACGCCGGAACGATCGAGATCCCGACCCTGCCTGCAGCCACGGGAAAGCGGATTGCCGTTGTGGGGGCGGGGCCCGCGGGGCTCACGATTGCAGGGGATCTCGTCAAGATGGGTCACGAGGTGACCATCTTCGAGGCCCTGCACAAGTCGGGGGGCGTATTGATCTACGGTATTCCGGAATTCCGTCTCCCGAAGGACATTGTCGATGCCGAAGTGGACTATCTGCAGAAGCTGGGCGTGAAGATCGTGACCAATGCCGCTATCGGCAGAGTCAAGACGATCGACGATCTCTTTGCCGAGGGCTTCCACGCCGTCTTTCTGGGTGTCGGGGCAGGGGCCCCTGTTTTCATGAATATCCCCGGGGAGAACTTCTCCGGTATCTACTCGGCCAACGAGTACCTCACCCGCTCGAATCTTATGAAGGCCTACCGCTTTCCCGAGTACGACACGCCCATCGCCAAGGGGCGCAACGTGGCCGTCATCGGTGGCGGGAACGTGGCCATGGACTCGGTCCGCACGGCCCTTCGCCTTGGCGCGGAGAACGCATACATCATCTACCGCCGGACAAAAACCGAGATGCCGGCACGTGCCGAAGAGGTCCACCACGCCGAGGAGGAAGGGGTTCAGTTTACCTTCCTCACCAACCCTATCGAGTACATCGGGGACGAGAAAGGCTGGGTCAGGCAGATGGTCTGCCAGCGGATGGAACTGGGCGAACCCGACGACTCGGGACGGCGCAGGCCCGTGGTGGTGAAGGGATCCGAGTTCGCCATCGACATCGATACCGTCGTGGTTTCCGTCGGGACAATGGCCAACCCCGTAATTCCCATGACGACCCCCGGCCTGGAGACAAACCGCTGGGGCTACATCGTGACCAAGGATGAGACGGGCGAGACAACGCGCAAAGGGGTCTGGGCCGGCGGCGACATTGTCACAGGCTCCGCTACGGTCATCCTGGCCATGGGCGCGGGCCGCAAAGCGGCAAAGGCCCTTCATGACTATGTGATGAAGCTATAGGGTAAAGGACAAAGGATACAGGTCGGGAAAAAAGAACGGGTCGAGGCAGCTGCCTCGACCCGTTCTTTTTTTGGAAGTGTGTTTTCTTTTACTCTTATTCCGTGAACCTTTATCCTTCTTCTAGTGATGCTCCTCCATCGCGCCGGCGATGTACATCATGGACAGCAGCATGAACACCAGGGTCTGGATGACGGAGATGAGGATCTTCAGAATCAGGATGGGCAGGGGAATGAGCAGCGGTACGAGAACGAAGATAACCGCCACGACGATGTGCCCGCCCGAGATGTTTCCGAAAAGCCGTACCGAGAGCGACAGCGGCCGCGAGAGGTGGCTGATGATCTCGATGGGCATCATGAGTGGGATGAGCCACCAGACCGGCCCGAGGAACTGCTTGAAGTACTTCAAGCCCTGAACCTGAACCCCGACGATGTGCGTCAGGAAGAATACGACGAGGGCCATGGCGATCGTCGTGTTCAGGCTCACCGTGGGCGAATCAAACCCGGGGATGAGGCCGATGAGATTCGAGAAGAGAATGAAGAACCCGATGGTCGCGATGAGAGGGAAAAACCGCAGTCCAAGGGGCCCCATCGTGTCAATCAGCAGATTGTGGAACGTGCTGACAAAGACCTCCATGACATTCTGGAGTTTGTTCGGGTAGATGTCCATGCGCCTCGTGGTCAGAAAGCCAAGCAGGGTCAGAATGGCCATGACGAGGAACGTGTAGGTCATGAAGTCCGGCATGTACTTGTTGTGAAGGAAAAGAAGGGGATGCATGTTCTGTCAGCTAGCCTCCTCCGCAAGAATTTTTTTTTGAAACTCGAGAATCGCCGTGAAGACGATGTTGATGACGACGAGCGAAAGGCCCACGAGAAGACCGATGATGTCCACGGGCAACTCGGTGATGATAAAATAGAGGACCACCGCCGTGGCGGCCATGCGGATGTAGTACCGCATCATCATCGCCGATTTCGCCGAGCCGGACAGGTTCGAGAAGATGACCCGAAGATCGCGACCAAGCCAGAACAGATTGATGATGCTGATGATTCCACCCAGAAGGATTCCCAGCGTAAATCCGTGGGGCATGGTCAAAAGGCTCACGAGGAGCATGAGACCCAGGATGACCACGTTGCGGAACTCAATTTTTCTTTGCAGGAGGTCTTTTCCTGTGGGGTTCATCTTTCAGCCGCCTGATGATCGGTTCTTCGTAGCTGTCCTCGAAGGTGTTCTTGATCCACACGTAGAGGCTTCGAAATCCGGCAAACGTGCCGACGAGAAGAAAGAGGATGGAGAATTTGTTTCCGGTGTCGAGCTTTCGATCCAGCCAGGATCCGATCAGAATCCCACCGAAAATCCCCAGGACCAGTGCGATGCCGAAGGTGCTCGCATAGGCAGCCTGAAGGAGATTCTTCTTTGATTCCTTGTCTTCCTCTCTCATGGAAACCTTGGGCGCTATAACACAAAAGAAAGCCTGCGTCAATCGATAAATGGGCAGCCGGAAACTATAGAAAGTGTATGTGATATCGGCTGGTTAGAGAGAAGCTTCGGGAAGGGTCCCGGTATACCAAGCGATGGTTTTTTTCAGCCCTTCGCGAAACCCTGTCTGTGCCCGGAAACCGAACTCCCGGAACGCCTTCCCGGTGTCCAGCATCCGGCGCGGCTGTCCGTCGGGCTGAGACGCATCCCAGACGATTTCCCCCTTGAATTCCGTCAGTTCCGCGATCAGGCACGCGAGGTCCCGGATGGAGATCTCGAAACCGGCTCCGATGTTGACGGGATCGCTCTTGTCGTATCGCTCCGCCGCAAGCACAATGCCCTCGGCGGCATCTTCGACGTAAAGAAACTCCCGGGTTGGGGTTCCGGTGCCCCAGACGGTGATCTGATCTTCTTTGGCTCGTCGTGCATCGATGCACTTCTTGACCAGTGCAGGAATGACGTGTGAAGAGCCCGGATCAAAGTTGTCTCCAGGTCCGTAGAGATTGACCGGGAGGACAAAGACAGAATTGAACCCGTACTGCTGCCGATAGGCCGCGGACTGGACCTGCATCATTTTTTTTGCAAGGCCGTAGGGTGCGTTTGTTTCCTCGGGGTATCCGTCCCAGAGGTCCTCCTCCCGGAAGGGGACGGGCGTGAACTTCGGATAGGCGCAGATTGTCCCTACGGCGACAAATTTTCCGATCCCCCGGATGTGGGCTTCGTGAATGAGCTGGGCGCCCATCATGAGATTGTCATAATAAAGTGTCGCCGGATTTTCCCGGTTGTAGCCGATGCCGCCCACACGGGCAGCGAGGTGGATTACGAGATCAGGCCTGGCATCGTCATACATCCGTCGTACGTCGCGGATGTTGACGAGATCGTAATCGGACGATGGAAACGTAAAGATGTCCCGGCAGCCCCGTTCCTCGAGCTTCCTGACGACGCTGCGGCCCAGAAACCCCAAGCTCCCCGTTACCGTTACGTGCCGACTCTTCCAGAAACTGCTCTGATTCATTCCTTGCGCTCCCCCGCCGAAGGATGGCCGTCGGCTTTATGACATCCGGTTGCCTGTGCTTTCATAGCCTGCATCCTTGAGCGTCTTTTCCTTATTTGCGATTTCGAGGTCGCCGGCCACCATCATGTCGATGAGTTGATCAAAGGAGACATTGGGCCGCCAGTCCAGTTTTTTACGGGCCTTGGCGGCATCGCCCAGAAGAACATCCACCTCCGTCGGCCTGAAGTATCGGGGGTCGATTTCCACATGCTTTTCCCTGTCGAGGTCGAGCTTCCGGAAGACCCGTTCGAGGAATTCCTGCACCGAGTGCGTTTCACCCGTGGCGATGACAAAATCGTCCGGGTCATCCTGTTGAAGCATGAGCCACATAGCCTCCACAAAGTCACCGGCATATCCCCAATCCCGCTTGGCCGCCAGATTGCCCAGATACAGTTTTTCCTGGAGACCCAGCTTGATACGCGTTGCCGCCCGGGTGATCTTGCGGGTTACAAAGGTTTCTCCGCGCCTCGGGGATTCGTGGTTGAAAAGGATCCCGTTGCTGGCGAAGATTTTGTAGGCGTCGCGGTAATTTTTCGCCAGGTAGTAGGCAAAAACCTTGGCGGCCGCATAAGGGCTCTGAGGCTGGAAGGGCGTATGCTCGCTCTGGGGGGGCGGCGCGGCGCCGAACATCTCGCTCGATGAGGCCTGGTAGAATTTTGTCTTGATGCCGGTCCTGCGGACAGCTTCCAAAAGACGCAATGTGCCCATTCCCGTGATGTCGCCGGTGTACTCGGGCACATCAAAACTTACCCGGACATGGCTCTGCGCGCCGAGATGGTAGATCTCTTCGGGCCTGATGGCATGAAGAAGGTCCGTCAGCTGGCCCGAGGTGGACAAATCGCCGAAGTGAAGATGCAGACGGGAATCGGGATCGTGGATGTCCCGGTAGAGATGGTCGATGCGGTCGGTGTTGAAGGTGCTCGCGCGCCGGATCAGGCCGTGGACTTCGTATCCTTTTTCCAGGAGGAGTTCCGTCAGGTACGATCCGTCCTGGCCCGTGATCCCCGTGATGAACGCTCGTTTCATGGTTTCTTGCCCTTTTTTCGTTTTTTCTGCCCGGTCTTTTCTTGTGAGAAGGCCGGCCCGTTTCCACCAGGGTCCAGATGACAAGCGATGCCTTCAGGACCGGTCGATTGTCTTCCCGGCGGCCGGGATGGACATTACATCTCGGCCAGCGATCTCCCGCAGGCCTCGAGTGTCCTCTCCATATCGTCGTCCGTATGAGCGAACGAGACAAAGGCCGTTTCGAACTGTGACGGCGGAAGGCTGACACCGTGACGGAGCATGGCATTGAAGAACCGGGCGTAAAGCCCGGTGTCGCATCGGGAGGCCGATGCAAGGTCCGTCACGTGGCCGTCGGTGAAGAAAACGGTGAACAGGGAGCCTCGGTGCGCCAGGGAGACGGGGATGCCTTTTTTCCGAAAGAGCTTTTTCATTTCCCCGCAAAGGCGGGAGGTCCGACGTTCGAGGGCCCGGTAATCGCATTGGTCTCTGAGAATCGAGAGTGTAGCCAGTCCTGCGGCCATGGCCAGAGGGTTTCCCGACAGGGTTCCTGCCTGGTACACGGGACCGATCGGTGCCAGCGTTTCCATGATGTCCCATCTGCCCCCGAAGGCCCCGACGGGAAGTCCCCCGCCGATGATCTTCCCCAGGCAGGTCATGTCGGGCCGGACCCCGGCGATATCCTGGAAGCCTCCAAAGCGCAGCCGGAATCCGGTGATGACTTCATCAAAGATAAGGACGATTCCTTTTTTCTCGGTGAGTCTCCTCAACTCCTCTAGGAAACCCGGTACGGGGAAGACAAGCCCCATATTGCCGGCGACGGGTTCCACGATGACACAGGCCATGTCTTTCCCGTGCTTCTTCAGGGCGAGCGCCGCGGCGTCGGTGTCGTTGAAAGGGACCGTGATGGTCAGTTCGGCGAGTTCCTTCGGGACGCCGGGACTTCCGGGGATGCCGAGGGTGGCGATACCGGAGCCGGCTTTCACGAGAAGTGAGTCGGCGTGGCCGTGATAGCAACCCTCGAACTTGAGAATTTTCTCGCGTTTCGTAAATCCCCGTGCGAGCCGGATGGCGCTCATGGTCGCTTCTGTGCCGGAGCTGACCAGCCGGACCTGATCCATGGAGCGGAAGGCGCCGGTGATCCGTTCGGCCATGTCGACTTCAGCGGCTGTCGGGGCTCCGTAGCTGGTTCCCTTTCTTGCCGATTGGGTGATCGCGCGGACCACCGCGGGGTGGGCGTGACCGAGGATCATGGGTCCCCAGGAGGCCACGTAGTCGATATAACGGTTTCCGTCGACATCCCAGATAGAGGACCCGGAAGCCTTTGCAACGAAAAAGGGCTGCGAACCCACGGAGCCGAAAGCCCTCACGGGGCTGTTGACGCCGCCGGGAATCCGTTTCTTTGCTTCTTCAAACAACTTGAGAGACCGGCTTCGATTCATGGGGGCTCCTTGCATCGGCAGGATCGAGGATCGAGGATTTTATTCTGTACTCTGGTCCTCGTTCCTCGGACCTCGAGCCTTAAAAGTATTCCATGCTGCTTTTCTTGAATTCCTCTTCGCTGAGAAGAACCCGGTAGTCATAGACTGCCGCTCGGTCGGAAATTTCGGCGATAATGCTTTCCAGCCCGGCGTCGCCGGTGTGGAGCATGGTAAACAGG
This sequence comes from uncultured Syntrophaceae bacterium, assembly GCA_964628025.1. Taxonomy (GTDB): domain Bacteria; phylum Desulfobacterota; class Syntrophia; order Syntrophales; family UBA2192; genus UBA2192. Next base: position 90,822 of record CAZVLL010000008.1, on the reverse strand, counting down.
TTGTACCGTCCCTGAAAAGACGGACATCGCTCATAGCAGTGCGTGATTTCCCGGAAGGACGCAAAAACGGTTCCGACCTCTTCTGTCCGTTCGGGCGGCACGGCCCAGATGACCATGGCGTTGAGGGTCACGCCTGCCTTCTGATGTCGGAGGATTGCGCCGAACCGCCGGATAACGCCCTGCTTGATCCGTTGCCGGAGTGCGTCGAGGACCGCATCCTCGGTCATCCCCACGCGGAAGGCAACGGTGCCGAAGGGTCTTCTCTCGACGGGGAGGTCACCCTGAAGCTCTACCAGGATGGCTTCCGGTCTGTTTATTTTCGGGTATGTCATGACGGCAAAGATCCATCCAATGAGAACGAGAGTAAAAAACGGAAAATCAGGACATTCGCCCGAGACAAAATCTCATGGACGTGCTGATAACACAATCAAATTGTGCTTGACAATTTTTTTTTATCTCTTTAATAAAAGATGCGGTTAACTGGTCCAATTGTGCCGCGGCGGGCGAGGAAATCCGCGTACGGCGTTCGGCCGAAAGGAGGTGAAAAAACGGAGGGCGAGGGACCGCGGCCGACATCGTCCACAGAGAGATGTTTTGAGTTTAATCCATAAACAGAGAGGAGGGTACCATGAAGTCCAAGAAGATGTTTGCAGCGTTGATGTCCGTTCTTTTCGTTTTCGGTTTTGCGTCCCTGGCTCTTGCCGCAGAGAAAGACGGCGCCGTTGATTACACCAAGGCGATCGTTCTGGGTTGCTCTGTGATCGCGGCCGGCATCGCGATGGGTTTCGGAGCCATCGGAGCGGGCTTGGGCATCGGGCAGGCAACCGGCGGTGCGTCGAATGCCGTAGGCAGGAACCCCGAGGCGCAGGGCAAGATCATGCTGACCATGATGGTGGGTATGGCCATGACCGAATCCGTCGCGATTTACGCACTGGTTGTTTCTCTGGTTATTCTCTACGCGAACCCGATCGTGAAACTGATTGGCTGATTCATTATTCCCGGTATTATCGGAAAAGGGGGAAGAGGCAAAATAAAAAGAAGCTTCTTTCCCCCTTTTTTTGCCTTTTCTGCAGCCTGTTGCCGAAGACCGGATGCGATGAGAATCAGAGGAAAAAGATTTTGCATGGCGAAGTGAGCGCTAGAACCGTCGCAAAGCGGTTTTAAGCCGGCAAAATCATTTTCCGATGCTATTGGCTGACAGCAGTCAATCCTCGTTCCGCGGGATCTTCATCCGCCGAGCTTTCTTGTCCGACTGCCGATGCTTCGCCTCGAGCATCTTTTCCCTGGCCCGCCTTGACCTCTTGCGCTTCTGCCTGCGGATTTTTTCTGCACGGTCCCGTTGTGCCTCGACGATGCCCTTTTGCAGCTTCTCGATCCGGTCGAGGAGCAGACGCCTTGCCAGGAACCGGTTCACCGCCTGAGAGCGTTCCCGCTGGCATTTGACGGTGAGCCCCGTCGGGATGTGCACAAGTTGCACGCAGGTCGATGTCTTGTTGACGTTCTGACCGCCCGGTCCCGAGGAACGGACAAAGGTTTCCCGCAAGTCGCTTTCCGCGACCCCGAGGCTTGCCATCCGCTCCATCAGGGCTTTTTCTTTTTCGGAGGAGACAGTGAATAGTGACATAAGAATCAGATTCGAGGTCCGAGGTAAGACGACCGAGGTCAAATCCATCCTCAATCCTTCTCAGAGGTTGTATATTTGTTCCCCGACGAAGTTGATCCAGTGTTCCTTGAGGATCTCGGCGGCTTCCTCATGATTGTCGACGCCGAGAATGAGGATGGTTTCTTTTCCGATACGTTCGATAGTGGTGTAGATGTAGTGGATGTTGATGTCCGCGGCCATGAGGGGCTTTACGATGGCATTCATGCCGGCGGGATGACAGGGGACTTCCACCGCCAGCACCGGTTCCACCTCGAAGTTGAACCCGAAGGTATCCAGGACCTTCTCGGCCCGGTCGGGATCGTTGACGACGAGCCTCACCGTGCTGCTCTCGGTTGTGCTGGCGGCCGAGATGGCCTTTGTGCTGATGTCCTCCTTTTCCAGGATGTCCACGAGCCTCGCCAGCGATCCGGGAACGTTGTCCAGCTGGATGGATATCTGCTTTATGGTCATGGAGGAAGACCTTTCCTTCGCCTATTTGAAGTAATGATACCCGGCCTCGAAGGCCTTTCGATTGATCTCCATGGCCGCCTTCTTCCGCGCGCCCAGGATCGACTTGAGACTTTTCATATACGCCTCGGCGGAAACCATCCGGGTCATGTTCACGTAGGCGCCCATCATGACCACGTTCTGCACGCGGGGATTCCCCAGCCCGGTGGCGATTTCCGCCGCGGGTATCTCCCAGATGTCCACGTCGGTCCGGTTCGGCCTCCCGGTGATGATGGACGAATTCAGGAAAAAGGCACCGCCCGGGGCGATCCGGGTCTGGAAGGTCAAGAGCGATGGGTTGTTCATGACGACGACGTAGTCGGGCTGGGACGCCACGGGTGCGGCGATCTCCTCGTTGGAAACGGCTACCGTACAGTTGGCGGTTCCGCCCCGGACTTCGGCCCCATAGGACGGAAGGTAGGTCACATGAAACCCCTCGAACATGGCTGCCTGGGCGAAGCTGTACCCCATCATCAGAACGCCCTGTCCGCCGAATCCCGCGAAAATGGTTTTAATCTGCATCAGACTGACCTTTCCCGAGATCCTTGATGACTCCGATGGGGAAAACCTTGGTCATCACATCGTCGATCCAGCGGCAGGACTCCAGCGTGTTCATCTTCCAGTTCGTGGGGCACTGCGACAGGACCTCAATCATCGTGAATCCGACACCGTCCATCTGATACTGGAATCCCTTCCGGATGGCGCGTTTTGCACGGAGGATGTTTTGCGGCGTGTTGACCGCGCACCGCTCAATGTACCGGGTCCCGTCGAGTTGGGACAGAATTTCGCTCATACGGATGGGGTGACCGTCGAGCAGGGCATTCCTACCCGGAGGCGATGTGGTAGAGCTCTGGCCGAGTAAGGTCGTGGGAGCCATCTGGCCGCCCGTCATGCCGTAGACGGCGTTGTTGATGAAAATGACGGTGATATTCTCTCCGCGATTGGCGGCGTGGAACGTCTCGGCGGTGCCGATGGCGGCCAGGTCTCCGTCTCCCTGATAGGAAAAGACAACCCGGTCCGGCAGCGTCCGCTTGATCCCCGTCGCCACGGCGCAGCCGCGTCCGTGGGGGGCCTCGAGCATGTCCACGTCGAAGTAGTTGTACGCCAGCACCGCGCATCCGGCCGGAGGCACACCGATCGTGATTCCCCGGATGCCGAGTTCATCGATGACCTCGCAGATGAGCCGGTGGGTGATGCTGTGGCCGCACCCCGCGCAGTAGTGGAAAACGGTGTTCTTCAGGGATTTCGGTCGGGAAAAAACTTTCTTCATGCCGGCTTACCTTCGATATTCCTGGGCGATGACCTTGGACAGCTCCGCCGGTGTGGGCACCACACCTCCGGGTCTTCCGTAGAATTGGACCCGGCCGGCCCCCTCCAGGGCGAGTTTCACGTCCTCGACCATCTGGCCGGTGTTCATTTCGAACACGAGGAACCGGTCAATCCTCTCTGCCGTGTCGCGGATGATCTGGGCCGGGAAAGGCCAGAGCGTGATGGGTCGGATGAGTCCCACCTTCATGCCTGATTCCCGGAGGCGGTTGATGGCGCCTTTGGCAATCCGGGCCGCGATTCCGTAGGCGACGACGACGAGGCGGGCATTGCCCGTCTTGTAGGTTTCGAAGCGGACTTCGCTCTGTTCGATGACCTTGTATTTCCGGGCCAGCTTCCAGTTGTGCTCTTCCATGCGAAGGGCATCAAGAATGAGGCCGCGCACGAACCTGCTTTTGGAGTCACCGGCCCCTTTGAGTATGTATTTTTCGTTGTACCGCCGCGGCCTGGGTTTGCCGAAAACGACAGGCTCCATCATCTGGCCCGTCATCCCGTCGCCGAGGATCATGACCGGGTTGCGGTATCTATCTGCCAGATCGAAGGCATCCATGGTGAGGTCCGCCAGCTCCTGAACCGATGCGGGGGCCAGGACGATCGTCCGGTAATCACCGTGCCCGCCACCGCGGGTCGCCTGGAAGTAATCGCCCTGGGACGGGAGGATGTTTCCCAGGCCGGGACCGCCCCTCATCATGTTGACGATCACGGCGGGAAGCTCGTCGGCGGCCAGGGCCGAGATCCCTTCCTGCTTGAGTGAGATACCCGGGCTGGAGGAGGAGGTCATGGCCCGTGCCCCGGCGCAACTGGCGCCCAGCACCATGTTGATGGCCCCGATTTCGCTTTCCGCCTGGATGAAAGTTCCTCCGTCAATGCTGCGTATATGTTCGGCCATATACTCCGTCAGCTCGTTCTGGGGCGTGATCGGGTATCCGGCATAGAACCGGCATCCGGCGCGAATGGCTGCCTCGCCGATGGCCCAGTTCCCCTGGATCAGAACCTTATCGCTCACGGTAGACCTCGATAGCCACATCGGGGCAGGTGATGGCGCACAGCATGCAGCCCGTGCATTCTTCGCCTTCCTTCACCGACACGGGGTGATATCCCCTGGAGTTGAATTCGGACGATGGGACAATGAGGGATTTTTTGCAGGCATGGATGCAAAGATGACACTCCTTGCAGAGTTCCCTGTCAATGACGATGCGGGCTTTCACCGGTGTTTCTCCTTCTTGATGGTTACAAAAAAGACGCTCGGTTGCGCATCAAAGCGTTTCTTATGGTGAAAGTCAAGGGTTTTTTCAGCGTGATCTTGACGGTACGGTGGGTGCCGTAGTAAAAGAATCGAAAAGAACCTTGGAAACCGGAAACGCTGATGGAGAAAGGATTCCGGCCCCCGGACCCAATGCCGGAAACGGTCCCTCATGTTCAACGTGCGGCTCGTCAACGACCCCTTCGGGGACCCTGCCCTGTACCTCGATATGAGGTACCGCAGGGAAGCCCTTCTCTTCGATCTGGGTGACATCCGTCCCCTGCCGCCCCGCATGATCCTCAAGATCAATCATATCTTCATCACCCACACCCACATGGATCACTTCATCGGGTTCGATCATCTGCTGCGAATCTGCCTGGGCCGTGAAAAACATCTCGCCCTTTACGGTCCGCCGGGATTTATCGGAAATGTAGAAGGGAAGCTCAGGGCGTATACCTGGAATCTGGTGGAGACCTCCTCGAACGATTTCAGACTGATCGTGACGGAAATCCATCCCGACCGGAGAGAGACGGCGATTTTCCAGTGCAGGGAAGCCTTCCGGTCCTGCGCAGGACGACAGGCAGAACCCTTTTGTGGGACAATCCTGGAGACGGATGCCTTCGAGGTGAAAGGCATCGTTCTGGATCACAAGGTTCCCTGCCTTGCCTTTCACCTGGAGGAAAAACGCCGGATCAACATCAGAAAGGATGTTCTCCGGGAGATGGACATCCCCGGCGGTTCCTGGATCGATGCCCTCAAGGACTGCATCCACCGGGACGATCCCGATGACCAGCCTTTCCGGGTCTGGTGGAAAGACGGGAACAGACAGGCCATGGAAAGATTCTTTGCGCTCGGTGAGCTGAAAGAGAAACTGACGAAGGTCACGTCCGGGAAAAAAATGGTTTACATCTCCGACGTGATCCACAGCCGCGAGAATGCCGAACGGATCATCGGGTTCGCCCGCAACGCCGACATTCTCTTCATCGAGGCCTGTTTTCTGGAGGAGGACCGGGTGCGGGCCGCCGAAACATATCACCTGACTGCCTTCCAGGCCGGCCGGCTGGCAAGGCTTGCGGAGGTGAAGCGGTTTGTTCTTTTCCACCACTCACCGAAGTACAAGGGTCAGGCTCAACGATTCGAGGACGAGGCGGGGAGGGCCTATATCCGCTCCACCTGAAATCCCCGGATCTCGATGGCTACGGCCCGTTGAAGAATTTCGATGGTGATCACGAAAAGATCCTTTTTCGGGTCTGCTTTCACGACAACGCCTTCAATTTCCGCAAACGGTCCGTCGAGGATCCGGGCGCGCTCTCCGACCTTCGGGAAGCGGTAGTGCTGGATGTCCACCTTTGAGTCGATGAGCCGCCGGATGGCATCGATTTTCTCGTCGGGCACCGGGATGGGGATGTTCCCTTTCGGGGTCCCCAGGATGTTGACCACGCCGGCCGTCTTCAGGACATCAAGGCGAGTCTGGTTATCGATCGCGGCGAGCTCCACGAAAAGATAACCCGGAAACATGGGTAGGTGGATCTTCTTGCGCCGATCCTTCCGTTGGCTCCATACCTCGATTTTCGGCAGATAGGCATGAATCGACTTCAGGGTAAGATTGTCGAAGACCCTGCCTTCATGGCGGCTTCTCGTGTGGACGGCATACCAGGGCATTAGTCGTCAGCCCCCGACATGAATTCCGACCTGCTGCCGGCCGATCGCGATCGTCCCGGCCTGTCAACGGCGGGTGAGCCATGCGTGTAGCGTGTAGCATGCAGCGTATGGAGCAAGACAATCATGGTGTGTCTCCTGGACTTTGCAGGTTCACGATTCAGTCACGGATGAACCGGGCATCCACGAGGATGTCTCCGCCGCTGCGGGATATCTTTCGAACGGCAAGCGGGATGGCCTGATCGACGGTTTTCACCATGAGATCCCCGATGGCATCGGTGCCCTTTCCGAATATCTTCGGGGCCGAGATGATGATGATGCGATCGGCGAGTCGCTCGCGGATGAAGGAGGTCAGCACTTCGGCTCCTCCCTCCACGAGAAGCGACGATACCTGTCGTTTTCCCAGTTGTTCGAGCACGGCAGAAAGGTCAACGCCGCGTCCCCCTCCGATAACGTGGCTTTCGATTCCCCGATCCATCAATCCGGCCATTTTTTTCCTGTCGTAAACCGGAGTCGTGAAAACAACGGTTTTTGCGCGGTCTTGGTCTTGCAGAATCCTGGCGTTCAGGGGCATTCTCAGTTTCGAGTCCAGGACGATCCGCAGGGGATCCTGCCCCCTCACGAGCCGGCAGGTCAATTCCGGGTCATCCTTCTCGACGGTGCCCGCACCCACGAGGATGGCATCGTGAGAACGCCTCAGTCGATGTGCATAGACCCTGGATTGCTCCGAGCTGATCCATCGGGAGTGTCCCGTCGCGGTCGCGATTTTCCCGTCGATAGACTGGGCGAACTTCAGCGTGACAAAGGGGGTGCAGGTCCGGATGTACTTGAAGAAGATCTCGTTGAGATCACGGCACTGCTGCTCGAGGATCCCGACGCATGTCTCGATCCCGCTTTTCCTCAATTTGGCGATGCCCCGCCCTGAAACCAGGGGATTGGGATCGGCGGTTCCGATGACGACCCGGGCGGGCTTTTCGCTCACGATTCGGTCGGCGCAGGGAGGGGTCCTGCCGTGATGAGAGCAGGGCTCTAGGTTGAGATACAGGGTGGAGCCGCGAACGGACTCGGTGGCGTTTTCGATGGCGTTGATTTCGGCGTGATTCTCGCCGCAACAACGGTGCCATCCTTTTCCGATGATACGCCCCTTTCGGACGATGACCGCCCCCACAAGAGGGTTTGGGCTGGCCAGGGGCACCCCTTTTTTTGCCAGCGCCAACGCCATTTTCATGTAGTGTTCGTCATTCATTCGCAACCCTTGTCTATCGTTCGTTCGAGGACGATGCTTCTGGAACGGCCTTTGCACGTAACCCGGGCGAGACAAGTCGCACTATACAAAATGCCGCGTGTCCTGTACAGATTGAATGTGAACCGGGACCGCCGATGTTTTCCACTACCGTCGGGTCGCCGGCGTGTGATATAGGAGCCACATTTACATCTTCGAGACAGATGGAGGGTTTGATGAAAGGGATTGTTTTAGCGGGAGGACTGGGGACGCGGATGTTTCCCCTGACGAAGGTGACGAACAAGCATCTCCTGCCGGTGTATCAGGAGCCCATGATCTATTACCCGATCCGGTCGTTGGTCAATGCCGGCATTGATGAGATCCTCATTGTCACCGGCGGGAACAATGCAGGGGACTTCCTCAAGCTTTTGGGCAACGGGAAGGAATTCGGGTTGAAGCACCTCAACTATACCTATCAGGAAGGAGAGGGCGGCATCGCGGCGGCCCTCGATCTGGCGGCGCACTTTGCCGACGGGGACAAGATCGCCGTGGTGCTGGGCGACAACATCATCGAAAAGAACTTCCGCGGGGCCGTCGATGCGTTCAAGAAGCAGGAGCGCGGGGCGAAGATTCTTTTGAAGGAAGTGACGGATCCTCAGCGGTTCGGTGTGCCGGCCTTCGAGGGGGATCGGATCGTCCGCATCGATGAGAAGCCGAAGCAGCCGGCCTCCAACTACGCCGTGATCGGGATCTATATGTATGACGGAACGGTCTTTGATGTGATCAAGACGCTGAAGCCCTCGAACCGGGGGGAGCTGGAGATCACCGACGTGAACAACCACTACATCCGCGAGGGGACGATCACCTCGGATATTCTGGATGGCTGGTGGACCGACGCCGGGACCTTTGAGTCGCTTCTCTATGCCAACACGATGGTGGCCAAGACAGGGGCGAACAAGCGGAATTGACGCGAAGAAGGGTGTAGCATGTGGGGTGAGGGTGTAGAGAAAGAAAAAGAAGGGTCGAGGGCCGCGGGCGGAGGGAAAGATAAAGACAGAGCCACAATCCTGAAGCCATAAGACATAAGACAAGAGAGGATTGGAAGAAGCAGGGAAAAGGGGAACACGTGATGATCGAGGGTGTGAAGGTTAAGAAATTGAAAGTCATTCCCGATGAGCGGGGGCGGCTGATGGAGATGCTGAGGGCCGACGACGAGTTTTACGAAAAATTCGGACAGGCCTACATGACGACGGCCTACCCCGGTGTCGTCAAGGGCTGGCACTACCACAAGCGCCAGTCCGACAACATGACCGTCGTAAAGGGGATGATGAAGATCGTTCTCTATGACAGCCGGAAAGATTCCCCGACATTCGGCCAGGTGAATGAAGTCTTTGCGGGCGAATACAACCCAATCCTTCTCCACATCCCACCCCTGGTCTTTCACGGGTTCAAGTGTATTTCCCTTGAGGAGGCCCTGGTGATCAATATTCCCACGGAGGTTTACCGGTACGATGATCCCGACGAGTACCGGGTCCACCCACACGACGGCGAAATTCCTTATGACTGGGGAAAAAAGGACGGATGAGGGTGTGGCCCTTTTGCAGAGACGTGATTTGGACGGCAACAAGGTGAGCATTAGTTTCTACCGGGGACGGTAAAAGGTAGCATGATGAGCTTGTTCTGGGCGATCGCCGTTTTCATCTTCGGGGCTGCAATAGGGAGTTTCCTCAATGTCTGTATCTGGAGGATTCCCGAGGGGAAGTCCATCGTCTTTCCCTCCTCGCACTGCCCGAAGTGCGGGAAATCCATCCGCCCTTTTGATAATATTCCCCTGCTGAGCTGGCTTGTCCTTCGGGGCCGGTGCAGGGATTGCGGCGAGTCCATCTCGCCGCGGTATCCCCTCGTGGAATTGCTGACGGCGTCCATTTCTCTTGCGATGTTCTGGAAGTACGGTCTGAGCCTGCAATATCTTGCTGCGTTTCTTTTCGCCGCCGCCCTTGTCGTCATCACTTTCATCGATTTCGACCACCAGATCATTCCCGACGTGATCTCGCTGCCGGGGATCCCGCTGTTTCTATTGTTGGCTTACTTTGTGATGGGGATCGGGTTTCTGGATTCTCTCCTCGGGATCCTCATCGGCGGCGGGTTTCTCTACCTCGTCGCGGTGGGATACGAGCTTCTCGCGAAACGGGAAGGTATGGGGGGAGGGGACATCAAACTCCTGGCCATGATCGGGGCCTTCCTGGGCTGGCAGTCTCTTTTCTTTGTGGTTTTTGTCAGTTCCATTCTTGGGGCAATCGTCGGTGTCGTGCTGATCCTCCTCAAGGGAAAGGATATGAAATATGCCGTGCCGTTCGGGCCCTTCCTGTCGATGGCTGCCGTCCTGCACCTGTTTGTGGGCAGGGAATTAACGCATCTTTTCCTTTATCGAAGCCTTCCCTGACAATTCAGCTCAAGTTTTCCCTCCAACGATCCGAATCAGATTCCAGTAGCATTCCATTCGGATGCTGCGAGGGGATCTCTCACAATCGAGACCGCGGCTCCGGTTAGGACCGGAGAAACACAAATCATCCGAAAGATTGGCACATAACATTGCCGACCTGCATTCGCAGGGAGAATGCGGCCAGAAGGTGGAAGGGCACGTTTTTTGCTGAATAGAAAGGCAGACCCGGATCCCGTGAACGGATGGAAGGACCGGTTCGAAGAGGGCAGGAACAAAAAGTCGGAAAGATCAAAGGGATTTCTCGTCATGCGACATTGGTGCTTTGCGTGCTTTGCGCGGCAGATCGGGTTCGAGGATCGGCAGCGGCGCCGCCCGGCGGCCGGCTTTACCTTGGTGGAGTTGATTCTCACGCTCACTCTTCTGGGGATCGTGCTTGGCATGGCCGTACCGGCTGTGCAAGGCTGGTGGGACAACTCCAACCTGAAATCCGCTGCCAGGACCCTATCATCCGACATTGCCTATATGAAAGAGGCCGCACTGTCCAGCGGCAGGGCCCATGAGATTGCCTACAGTATCGGCACGAATCAATGTACCCTGCGATGGGATAGTACCGGCGGCGGAGCTTTTGCCAACGTGCCGAATTATGCCGCGTTGAGGAATCTGTCGGATTTCGGCAGCAACGTCCGGATCACCAATGTGTCACAGTCTCCGATCCGGTTTTCCTCCAGCGGGGCGATCAACCCCTCCGGAACTGTAGTGATCACCAACAATCGCGGCTCTACGGCTACCATTACGACACTGTTTATAGGAAGGTCCCATGTTACGTATAGCATGCAATAACCGCGGGATCACCATCATCGAGGTCGTCATCACGCTGTTTCTGACGACCGTCGGCATTCTGGCACTGCTCTCCATGCAACCGACGGCCTGGCAGGCGGCGGGGCGCTCGGACTTCATGGGCCGGGCTGCCGGCATTCTCCAGAGCGAATTGGAGCGGAACGAGTTGTGGATCATGAACCCGAGCAACCCCGTAACAACGGGCGTTCTGGCGAACCGTAACGTCTATGCCAGCAGCCAGTCCACGCAACAGTCCGGCGATATCACGTACACCGTCGCAACGACAATCGCCCCGCTGGCCGGAACGATCAATGCCTGGTCGGTGAGAGTCCAGGTGACCTGGCCGGGGAACACGCGCGGCGTCTCCGAAACCACAATCGCATCCAGACAGGAGTATTTCAGACAATGAGCACTCGGTTGAACGATTCACGGGGATTTACGCTTGTCGAACTCGTCATGGCCATTGCCGTGGGTCTTGTTCTGCTGGCTGCCGTGTGGACGGCCGTCTGGTCCGGGCAGCGCTCTTCTGTGGGGATCGAGCGTAAGGTGTTGACCACCCAGGACGCCAGGGCTGCCCTGGAGATTGTGGCGTCGGAGATCCGCATGGCTTCCTTCAATGCGCTCGATGCAAAAAACATGTGGCGGGATCCGGCCAACTGCGGCATCTCGGGAAACCAGAACTACAAGGGCATCCAGGTCGCCTCGGACACGGAACTCATCATCGAGATGGACATGGCAACTCCTGACCCCACCGCCGGCAATCCTCCTATTCCGAACCCGAACGGCACCTGCGGGGACACGCCAGGCGAGATCATCCGCTACCAGTACGATGCCCCGAACATGCGTCTTAACCGGGAGGTCATTTCCTGCGCGACGGCAACAGGCGGCCGGAGCGCTCTGGCACTCCTTTCCTTCCTGGGACCCATCGCCGGTCAGCCCGAGGTCCGGACCGTTGAGGTCGTAAACGGAGCGGTCCCCGTTTTCCGTTACTTCGACGGCAAGGGCACGCAGATTGCCTATGCAAACCTGCCGAACGAGATCCCGCGGATCCGTCGCATCGAGATTGTGCTTCTCGTGCGGTCGGCGGATGTGGACCCAAGCACAGGCCAGCGCAGACAGATGGCCTATTCGACCAGTGTCATTCCCCGCAACCACGGAATTCATTTCTAGGGAAATACCCCGCCGCGTAAGGCGGGGCTCTGCAGTCAACGCGCGATCCCGAATCGGCACTGCACGGCCTGAGAGGCCTGCTTCTATTGCTCGATGAGGGAGCGGCTCCGCAGGATATCGGCGAGAACCCGCTCATCACTGAAAGTCAAATCCAGCTTGGACCGGTTCACGAAACTCTGGCAGGAATGGTGCAGCGGCTGAACGGCGAAAAGGCCTCTCTCCTCTTCCTCGACGAACAATTTGGCAATCTGGTTGGCCAGGTACAGGGCCGTCACGTACTTCTGGTCTTCCTCTTTGGACAAATAGGAGGATTTGTGCGTGAACAGCGGGAAATGATGAAATTCAATTACCTGTAGCAGCGGCTCCGAAATACCGCTGTCCTCCAGGGCAATGCGGCTCATGATGGCGTGGTTGATCCCGAGCAGGGCATCTTCCTGAAGGATGCTGGTCTTCTCGCCGTAGGGCAGGATCGATTTCGGATCCATCGCGGCTTCGTCGGCAAGCTTCGGCAGGATGAATTTCCCGATATCGTGCATCAGGCCGAGCGTATAAAGCTTTCCTTTGTGAAGGCCCTCAAAGGCTTCGGAAAGGTAAACGGCACAAAGGGCGGTCATGATCGAGTGGCCCCACAATGCCTGGGTGAGGGGATTTGCCGATGACTCTTTCGAAAACTTCTTGCTGAACGTATTGTGAAAGAGGATGGATTTGATGTTAACGAAACCCAGCAGCGCCAGGGCGTGGTTGATGGAATCGATCGATCTGCCGGAGCCGAAGTAGGCGGAATTGGCCGTGCGAAGAATCCGGTTGGACAGGATCGGGTCCGTCGATATTTTCTTGGCGATCTTCGACAAATCCACCTGGGGATCGTCGAGAAGCTGCGAGATTTCGTAGACCGACGAGAATTCCTTCATGTCGCCGAAACGGTTTTTCACGCGCTCGTAGACATCCTGGGGGATGTCTGCCTTCTTGAGAGGCACCGGTCCCTTTGGATAGTCGAATTGCCCTCCGGAAAATATGGATTTCAGGCCGTCGGAAATGGATTCCCGAAGCACCTCCATCCGGTCGTGCGTTTTTTCATGCGAAACGGGCGTGACGGCCTTGCCTGAGTCCGGAGGCGTTTCCTGCTTTTCACGATGCCGCGGTTTTCTGGCCTTTGCATCCCGTTTCTTTTTCGCCATCAGCAGGTAGCCGAGGGAAAGGATGACAAAAAGAAACACAGTGACGATGAGGAATGTTTTCATGTCGAGTCCGCCGCCTGAATAGAAGTGTGTTCCCTGAAGCAGATAAGCAAAATACATGCCCCTTCGGGCCAGCTTTCCGATTGGGTCACGCCATCTCGCATATCTTCTGCCCTTACATCGGCTGTCCCGAACATTTCCTAAAGTTCTTCGGGGAAAAGCCGATTGAAAACCATGAGGACCTGCAGGTCCGGGCGTTTTTGATTCGTTGACACAGAAATGGGATATCCAAAAAACGCAAACGAAACGAGTATTTTTTTGATTTCCATCGCGTTGACATGAAACATGCATTCCATTTCGATCGAATGGATTTCCCATGTGGAACAAATACCGCTGACGGACGTATCAAAGCTATGCAATTTACGAAGACGAAACAGAACGGATTTGCCCTTGTTGCCGCACTGCTGGCCAATCTCATTCTTCTGGCCGTTGGAATCATCGCCATCAACCTGTCCACCCAGGATCTGCGCATCAGCATGAAGGTCGTGGGCGACAAGAAAGCCGTCAATGCCGCCGAAGCAGGAATCCACTGGCTGACGGTCAATTTCAATGCCGCCACGCCTGCGGTATTGATCAACACGAACCGGGGGATTGACGGAGGCACAGATCCCGCCACGCGCTACACCATCAACAACATCCAGGAGGCCACGACGGGCCCCGCTCAGGTCACACTTCCCGGGTTTAACTTGACCGGAGGCCAGTCCTGGGGACTGACCCGATACGATGCGAGGGTCACAGGAGACAACACGGCGCACGGTACGAGCGTGACGATCGATGTGGGGCTCGGATTCGGACCCGTGGAAATGGGAACGATGTCGAGGTAGAGACGATGGACAAGAAGAAACGTTGCCGGGAAGTCTTGCATGAATTGCCCGGAAGGCTGAAGGAGAGAATGGGATTATGAAAAAGAGAGCAATGTTTGTTCTTACCGCAGGACTTCTTGTCCTTCTCTGTGCCGGACCGCTGTGGGCCCAAAGCACCAGCGAAGAGGGATTGTTTACGTCCATTGCCCCCGATGCCATGATCGTCATGGATCTTTCGGGGAGCATGGACTGGAACCCCCCGGGCACGACTGACCTGTACAGCAACTCGACCTGCTCCGGGCCCTTTTATTCTTCAAGCAGCGGCAGCCATACCACGCTCTGTTCGAGGTATGAGATTGCCCGCAAGACGCTTTTCAAAATCCTCGATGACAACAACGACGGGAAAATCGACGTCAATGACGAGACCAGTCTTAACATCCGCTTCGGCCTGGGCAAGTTCCAGGACACCAGCTACTCCAAGCTGCGTGACATCGGGAAAAGTTATGCCTCCATCTATTGCGGAAGCACCACGTCCTGTACCGTAAACCAGTCGGCATCCGGGAGCAGCAACGTCCGCTACTGGATGACGTCGAGCAACGTGCAGGGCGCAACGCCGCTGGTCGTGGCCCTGCAAGACGTGAAGACCTATCTCGATACCCATAAGGCGGCCGATACCTACAAGAACTGCCGCCAGAAATTTGTCATCCTTGTCTCCGACGGGGCCGACACGAGAAGCTGCAGCGGAGACGGCAGCGAGACCCAGTCGGACATGTACAAGCGGCGGCGTGGCGCTGTAATGGCGGCCAAGGCGCTGGCCGATGCGGGGTATAAGGTGTTCGTCATCGGCATGGGGAGCAGCATGCCCGACCATCTGAAAAACACCCTCAACTGGATGGCCTACTACGGCGGTACGGACAATCCGCTTATCGCCAATGCCGGCGACGAGGCGGCCTTCGACCCCTCAACGGTGACCTCCTGCGGCGGCACTTCCTCCAATGACCCCGGAGCACTGGCCCTTACCGGTTACGCTTTCATTACCAGCGATACCACGGAACTCGAGGCAGCCTTCCGGCAGGCCATCAGCGTCATCCGCGAGGCGACCTACTCCTTCTCCCAGGCTTCGGTGGCCTCCTCTCGGCTCATCGATGAGAATTTCATCTACGAGGCATCCTTTCAGCCTATCAACGGCGATCCCTTCTGGCTCGGCCACATGACGAAATACCAGATCAACACGAATGGGACCATCGGAGCGGCCCTCTGGGATGCGGGAGAGGTTCTCCAGGCAAGGGATCCCGCCACAAGAAGCATCTATACCTACAAATCCGGTTCTCTGACGACCTTTACGACCAGCAATATCACGAGTACGAACCTCAACGTCGCCGACGATACCCGTCGCAATGAAGTCGTAGGATTCATCCGGGGCGAGACGACCTACAACAAGGACAGCTGGAAGCTGGGCGATACCTTCCGGTCAAACCCCGTGACCGTCGGGACGCCATCAGCCTATTACAGGGACGCCCGTGACAGCGTAGGGGCTTTCGCCGGTTTCCGGACCGTCAACACCCGGTCGACGGCCAACGGAAAACGTATCGTCGTGTCCGGCGCCAATGACGGTCAACTCCATGCCTTCCGGACGGACTCGGGGGCCGAGGTCTGGAGTTTCATTCCGTCCAACGTTCTCGGCAAGCTCAAGGACATCGCCCACAAGGCCCATCCTACGGGGCTTAACCATCAGTATTATATCGATGGGCCCATCTCGGTTGTCGATGCCTGGGTGGGCAGCGGGGATGGAAAAACGAAGGCCGTTTCCGACTGGAAGACGTTCCTCATCTTCGGCGAGGGCCGTGGAGGCGCGAGCAGTCTCTGGAGCAGCTCGACGTCCTGTGACGGGAACTTCTCAAACGTCTATTCGTCAACCTACTATAACTACTGCGGGTACTACGCCCTGAACATTACCAATACCTACAGCCCCGAGTACAAGTGGCGAATCAATCCGTCATCGGCTCAGGCCCCTTACCTGGGGGATCCCTGGAGCAAGATGATGGTGAGCCGCGTTCTGATAGGCGGAAACGAGAAGTGGGTCGGGTTCATCGGGGGCGGCAACAACCTGTCCAACTGTACGGGTACCGGCTGTGATACCCGCGGAAAGGGCTTTTTCGTGGTCGATATGGCCAACGGAAACGTCCTGTGGAGCTACACCTATGCGGACAACGGCAGCATGAACTTCGCCCTGCCGGGATCGGCGGCTATTGCCGATACGGACAACGACGGGTTTGTCGATACGGCCTATATCGGCGATCTGGGCGGGAACATCTGGCGATTCAAGTTCTGCAGCGCCGAGGACAGCAGTTCCTGTTCGACGGGAAACTGGAGCGGCTCGCTTCTCTTCAGCCGGGGGACGGGGAACGGTGCAGTCTACGATATCCCTTCCGTCGCCAAGGATGCCGAAGGTAACGTCTGGGTGTACTGGGGGACCGGCGACAAGGCAGAGCCCATCGTTGTGGGGAGCAACACCGATCGCTTCTTTGCTGTGAAGGATTCAACGAGGACGGGCACGTACTCTCTCAGCGACCTGGAAAACATCACTTCGACCACGTACGTCGACAACTATAACAAGCACGGCTGGTACATCGGTCTGACCGGCAGCGGCGAGAAGTGTCTCGCCGATTCTTCCGTCTTCGCGGGAATCGTTTATTTCACAACCTACACACCTGCCGGAAGCGGCGGAGATCCCTGCAGCCAGGCAGGGACGGCGAAACTCTATGCCGTTTCGTTTATCGAAGGCGCCGGAACCCTGACGGGCAATGCCAGAAGCCTGACACTGGGAATGGGAATCCCCACGGCTCCGGTCCTCTCCATGAACCCCTATAGCAGTACGCCGGATCTCTACGTCACGGTGAGCGGCGGCGCCGGGACAGGGGGCAACACGATGCGGGGTCCTCTGGATCCACCGTCGATTGCCAATCGGACCAACATCGTCCACTGGCGGGATCGCCGGGTATCGCAATAGAGAAATGAGGGGGTTATCCCCCCTCAAAATATTTCTTGATCCTTCCTTCATAATGAAGTAATATAGATACCGTGGCGGGATTGTGATTCGGAGTGAATCCCGCTACGGTACTCCTCCTTCCTAACCAACCCATCCGGATTGCGCGGACGGCGAGAACGAACTGACCATCCATACGCCGGGGTGCGCGTCCAATCATCATTCCGCTGGGCCAACTGCGTGCGAAATTCCATATTTTCGCAGCGGAGGTATTCGCCATGCGGAGGTCTGTCTGTGTCTTCCTCTTGACAATCCTGATCGTTCTGACCCTGTGCGGAGCCCCTGTTGTCGCAGAAAACAGCGAACAGGTTCTCTTTTCCGCCGTCTCGCCTGATGCCATGGTCGTTCTCGACCTGTCGGGAAGCATGCGCTGGAACCCGAAAGGCGAGTTGGACATGTTCCAGGAGCCCGTCAGGCGCTACGGCAACGACGCCTGTTCGGGGGAAGTCTTTTATGAGACCCCCCAGGCGGGCTTTGCCACCGACTGCGCCCGCTATCTCATTGCAAAACGGGCGATCTACAAGATCCTCGACGACAACAAGGATGGGACGATCGACATCAGGGACGAGGCCGGCCTCAATATCCGGCTTGGATTCTGGAAGTTCAGCTCCGGCAACAAGAGGCACCGGAATCTCGGCGAACCCTATGCTTCCACCTGGTGTGGGAACGGCAGCTGTCCGGGTATCGAATCAAATCTCTACACCGGTGAAGACACGGTACTCTACTGGACCGACAGCATCCGGGAGAACGAGCGTATCAGCGGCAGCACGGGTCTGGCGAGTTGCATGGATGCCGTGAATGTCTATCTGGAAGGAAGCAAGACGGAGGATCCCTACAGGAAATGCCGCCAGAAATTTGTCATCCTCGTGACGGACGGGCAGGACACGCTGTTCTGCAGCGGTAACGGTTCGGGAAGTCAGGCCGACCAGTACAAGAGAAGGCGCGCCTCCGTGGCGAAGGTAAAGACCCTTCGCGATGCAGGCTACCGGGTTTTCGTGATTGGCCTGGGCGACCGGATGCCCGATTTTCTCAACTGGACGCTCAACTGGATGGCCTATTACGGCGGTACGGCTAATCCCTTCGCCGAGAAAAAGGGCAACCCGTCGGCACTGAATATCGGATCCATCGTGGAGGATCCCTGTTCCTCGTCCGCGACCGAATCCCCCGTCCCGAACGGATGCTCGGGCAGCAGCGAGCAGTGTTTTGCCGTGACGAACGATCCGGGAAACCTCGAACTGACCGGATACGCCTTTGTTTCCACCAATGCGAAGGAACTTGAGGCGGCCCTGCGGCAAGCCGTCACCCACATCCGCGATGCCGTCTATTCGTTCAGCGCGCCGTCTGTGGCCCTGACGAGGACCTCCGATGAGAATCATCTCTATGCGGCGTCGTTCCAGCCGGGGCATTCGGATCCCTTCTGGAAAGGCTCACTGAAGAAATACGCGATCCTGCCCGACCAGTCCATCGGCGACGTCCTTGGCGATGCCGGGGCGGCTCTCCAGGGCATCCAGGCCGGTGAGAGAAACCTGCTGACCGCGCGAGGCGGATCCCTGATTTCCTTTGCGACATCGACCCTGTCTGCGTCGGACCTCGGGGTGAGCGAACCAACCCGGCGAGACGAGATCGTCGGGTATATTCGCGGGGAGGGGGCGTACAATCCCGATCAGGACTCCGGCGGCAATGTCTGGAAACTGGGCGATATCTTCCACTCGAACCCCGTCACGGTGGTTTCCCCTTCCGCACACTTCGCAGATCCGCGCGACAAAGCGAGGGCCTTTGAGACCTACCGGCTCAACAACCAGCGGATGTCCACAAACCAGAAGCGCATCGTCGTGGCCGGCGCCAACGACGGACAGCTTCATGCTTTCCGGACGTCGGATCTCCGCGAGGTCTGGAGCTTTATTCCGCCGAACCTTCTCGACAGGCTCAAAGACATCAGCCACAAAGAGCATCCGGCAGGCCTCCTGCACCAGTATTTTGTCGATGGCCCCGTCACCGTGGCTGATGTCTGGACGGGTGCGGGCGACGGAAAATTCAAGGCCCCCGTTGACTGGCAGACGATCTTGGTCGTCGGGCTGGGAAGAGGCGGCGCAAACAATCTTTGGAGTTCTTCGTCTACCTGTGATTCCGGTTTCAGCCGTGTCTACCTCTCCAATGGGGATTATCCCTATTTCTGCGGCTATCACGCGCTGGACATCACGGACACCCTCAATCCGGTGTACCGATGGCGGCTCAGAGTGCCGGCGTCCCAGGCACCGTACCTCGGCGATCCCTGGAGCCGCATGGTGGTCCGCCGGGTCCGGATCGGCGGCAACGAGAAATGGGTCGGCTTTGTCGGCGGCGGGCATCATTCATCCGCCTGCGCCGGAAATGCGGAATGCGACGCCCGGGGCAAAGCGTTTTTTGCCGTCGATATGGCGACGGGAAATGTTCTGTGGAGTTTCAATCGGAATTCCCCGAACGGGGGCGCCATGAACTATGCCCTTCCGTCGATGGCGGCCGTGATCGACTCGGACATGGACGGCTTTGTCGACAGGGCCTATATCGGCGATCTGGGAGGGAATATGTGGCGTTTCAGTTTCTGCAGGGCCTCCGACGGGGAGGGCTGTACAACAGCGGACTGGAAAGGATCCCTTCTCTACCGGAGGGACGACATGACGGGACCCGTCTATCACGCTCCCGCCGTGGCGCGGCACGTCAACGGAAGTTTCTGGATCTACTGGGGCACCGGCGATCGTCTGGAGCCCGCTGCAGGGAAAAATTACCGGGATCTGTTCGTTGCCGTGAGAGATCCGGAAAAACTCACATCCCTGGCGAAGATCAACCTTCAGCCGATCAGCGACCCTGCGATGCGGTTCACCGAATTTACAACGAAAGACGGCTGGGTTATCGAGCTCGGCGGGGCCGGTGAAAAAGTCCTGTCCGAGCCGACCGTCTTTGCCGGGGTGGTCCACTTTACCACGTACACACCGGAGAGCGGGGGCGCGGATCCCTGCGAGCAGACGGGCGACGCAAAGCTATACAGCCTGTCTTTTGTCGACGGGGCGGGAACCTTTGCAGGGAATGCCCGGAGTGTTCCTGTGGGCAGGGGAATCGCCTCGGGTCCCTGGATATCTGCGGGCCCGGAAGCGGGAAAGGGCGGCATGTTTGGAGTGACAAGCGGAGGATCGGCCACGAGCGGTGCGCCCTGGAGCGGTCCCGGAAGAGTGCAATGGCCGGCCGGCATGACCCATCTTCTCCACTGGAGGGACACTCGCATACGCTAGGGGATCGAAATCCGGGCACGAACAATCAGGAAGGAAAGGACCTGGAAAATGAGAAAGAGTCAATCAAGCGGGTTCACGGTCGTCGAACTGCTCCTGGCCGTCGCCATCGGTCTTGTGCTGATCGGCGCGCTCTGGACGGCCGTCTGGTCTGGACAGCGTTCCGCAGCAGGGATTGAGCGGAAGGTCACGACGGGGCAGGATGCCAGGATTGCCCTGGAAATGATGGCCGCCGAGATCCGGATGGCATCCTTCAATCCCCTTCTGGCACAGGGTCTGTGGCTCGATCCGACAAGCTGCAGCCCGGCGGTCAACCAGGGATGGCGGGGAATCCAGGAGGCAACACCCTCGTCCATCACCATCGAGATGGACCTCGATCCGGACGGGCAATGCGGCAATTCGGGCAATGAGATCATCCGCTATGCCTACAACCCGTCGTCGCGACGGATTACCCGGGAGACCATCCGCTGTAACGCAGGCATCCGGACAGCGTCCGGCGGTCAGCCCTTCCTGGGACCCATCCTGTCAAACCCGGCCGTCAGGACCGTCCGGGTCATCAACGGAACGGTGCCCCTGTTCCGTTACTACGACGGGTCCGGTGGCGAGATCGTCAACCTGCCGGCCGATATCCACCGGGTCCGCCGGGTCGAGATCGCGCTGCTCGTCGAATCGGCCGATGCGGATCCCGGCACGGGACAGCCCCGGAAAATGGCCTATTCAACGAGTGTTATGCCCAGAAATCACGGCATCCAATATTAATATTGAGGAGGGAAAAGCGACATGAGGCTGAAAAGAGAAGGGGGTTTTTCCCTTATTGTGGCGGTGCTGGCGAACCTGATCCTCCTGGCCCTGGGGCTCATCGCCATCAATCTCTCGACTCAGGATCTTCGGATCAGCATGAAGATCCTCGGCGACAAGAAGGCGATGAGCGCCGCCGAGGCGGCCACCCACTGGATGATCCTGAATTTTGATCCCGGCGATTTCGGGACCGTCACCCGCACGAATCGTCCCTTGACCGATCTGGCAGGCGGACTCGAACCGAGGAGCCGATACACCATTCGGCAGCCCGCGGCACCGACAGCAGGTCCGCTGCAGTTGAGCCCGGCGGGCTACGATCTGGCTTCGAGCCAGTGGGTTCTTTTGCGCTATGACACTACAGTCACGGGGCAGAACGAAGATTACGGGACTCGCGTAGCGATTGATGTGGGATTGTGTTACGGTCCCGTAGAGGCTGGCAGCTATCGATAGAAAGGACCGGAGACGGCTCAAAATCACTTGACTTTCCGCCCTCAAGCGTATAGTGTTTCCCGCGATTTCCAGCAGGATAACAGGACTCCTCCAGGGAGGAGACGGGAATAAAAGAAATGGCCGCCGGGCCTTTTTTTTATTATGATCGCGATCAGGATACGGCTGACCCATGAAAGAAAAACTCATCCGGCTTCTTGAGGACTCGACCAGGCTTTGCGTTTCCGAAGGCCTGTTCGAGCTCGGGAACCTTCCCTTCATCGAATTGGAGGCAACGCGCGACAAGGCCCACGGCGACTACGCGACAAACGTGGCCATGGTCATCGCATCGCAGGCGAAGAAAAACCCCCGGCTCATCGCGCAGGCCATCGTCGGAAAATTGAAAGATGACGGCAGCCTGCTGAACAAGGTGGAAATCGCCGGGCCCGGCTTCATCAACTTTTTCGTCCGCGAGGACAACTGGCGTTCCCTGCTGCGGGAGATCGATCGCCTGAAAGATCGGTACGGCGCCCTCGATATCGGGACAGGAAAAAAGGTCCAGGTGGAATTCGTGAGTGCCAATCCCACCGGTCCTTTGCACATCGGGCATGCGCGGGGCGCGGTTACAGGCGACGTGATTGCCAATATTCTGAAGGCAAGCGGCCACAGCGTGGCCAAGGAATATTACATCAACGACATGGGGAACCAGATGCGGACCCTCGGGCGTTCGGTGCATCTGAGGTACCGGACGCTTCTGGGCGAGACGGTCGAATTCCCGCAGGATCACTACCAGGGCGATTACATCTCCGATCTGGCGAAGGAAATTCTCTCCAGAGAAGGGGACCTCTATCGGGGCAAGGACGAAGACGACGTCTTGCCTGTTTTCACGACCTATGCCGCAGGATCCATCCTGGAGGGGATCAAGGACGACCTGGCGGCTTTCGGCGTCTTTTTCGATGTTTATTTCAGCGAGGGAGAACTCTACAGGGACGACGGCGTCCTGAAGCTTTTGGAGACGCTGCGGGAAAAGGGAGACGTGTATCGGGAAGGCGACACGCTCTGGTTCCGGTCGACAGCCTACGGCGACGAGAAGGATCGGGTCGTCATCCGGGACACCGGAGTACCTACGTACTTTGCCGCCGATATTGCCTATCACCAGAACAAGTTCGACAGGGGATTCGATGTTGTCATCGACGTCTGGGGTGCCGACCATCACGGCTATATTCCCAGACTGAAGGCCAGCATCGAAGCCTTGGGCGGGGACAAGGAGGCACTCCGGATCATCCTCGTGCAGCTTGTGAGCCTCCTGCGCGACGGCAAGCCCGTGGCCATGTCCACCCGGGCCGGAGAGTACGTGACGCTTCGCCAGGTCATCGATGAAGTGGGCAGGGATGCCGCACGATACAACTTCCTCATGCGGCGCTCCGACAGCCAGCTCGATTTCGACCTGGAGCTGGCCAAGAGGCAATCCAATGAAAACCCCGTGTTCTACGTTCAGTACGCCCATGCCCGTATTGCCAGCATCATCCGGATGGCGCAAGATCGGGCGATGGAGCTCCCGGCCGGCGGCGATGCGGACCTCGGCCTGCTGATGCTTCCCGAGGAGATCCAGCTCATCAAGTCCGTTATCCGTTTCCCCGAAATTGTAGAGGGGGCGGCAAAGGCCTTGGAGCCGCACCGGATCACCTTCTACCTGAATGAACTGGCGGGAATATTCCACAGTTATTACAACAAGAATCGGGTCATGACCGAAGACCTGGAGTTGAGTCGGGCGAGGCTCTTCCTGGTGAAATCGGTCGGGCAGGTCCTGCGCAACGCTCTGGGTCTTCTGGGCGTCAGCGCTCCGGAAAAGATGTAGCAACCGGAGGAGTCATGCGGCCGCAGCGGATGAAAGAGTTCGAATTTCGCCTCGGCAAGCTCGGGCTGGTGCTCTTCGTGATCGGCATTTCGTTTCTTCTGTTCTTGTCCTTCGTGACAGGCGTTGTGGTGGGTGTCAACATGGAGGGCAATCCCGAACAGGTCTCCCAGGGAATCCCCGGCATCATCCAGCAGAAAATCGGACGATCGACACCGGGCGAAGGCGCAGAGACCGAAAAGGGGACCGACGAGAACGGGAAGAAGGCCAAGACCGCCGAGAAGGGTGAATTCAAGCTGACCTTCTTTGACACCCTGTCGAAGGGAAAAGGTGTAGCTCCGGCGGATTCAGCACAGAAAGCCGGCAGGGATGAGAACCGACGGGAAGAGGCGCCTGTCGATGCGGTTGGGGCCGCCCGGCCGTCGGCCGGAAAGTTCGTGATTCAGACCGCCTCCCTGCAGGACAGGAAAAAGGCGGAGGAACTTCGTGATCGACTGAGCGGCATCGGGTATGCCCCGTACATCGACTCGGCCGACCTCAGTGACCGGGGCCGCTGGTACCGGGTCAAGCTCAAAGGCTTCGAAACAAAGGAAGATGCACAGAAGGTGGTGGACGGTCTGCAGGGGAAGGTCAAGGGGTTGCAGTGTCTCATCCTGCCTGCAGGAAGTTGAGGCACCGTGAAACAATTTTGCCGGCTCAAAAGCGCTTTGCGACGGTTCTAACGCTCGCTGCGCTGCGGCCGCAAAAACTCGCCCTTCGGGCTCAGACAATTTGCGCCGCGGGCGCTTCGCTTCGAGAAGAACCGTTCGCGCAAAGACGCTTTCACTAATCCTTGCAAAACCGTTTCACGGTTCAGCTCTGACAAAAGACCAGAAAGACTGGATAGACCAGTATGTTTGAGAATTTAACCGAAAAACTGGACGCGATTTTCAAAAAGCTCAAGAGCCGCGGTCGGCTCGACGAGGCCAACATCGAGGAATCCCTCAAGGCCATCCGGATGGCCCTTCTTGAGGCCGATGTGAATTTCCGCGTCGTCAAGGACTTCATCGAGGATGTCCGTGTGAGGGCCGTCGGGCAGGATATCCTCGAGAGCCTCACGCCCGGACAGCAGGTCGTGAAGATCGTTCATGATCGCCTCGTGGAACTCATGGGCGGTGCAGGAAGCCAGTGGCTCAAGCTCGCCAACCGCTTTCCGAATCCTGTCATGCTGGTCGGACTCCAAGGATGCGGCAAAACGACGACGGCGGCCAAGCTTGCCCGACTTACCATGGACCAGGGCCGCCGGACGGCACTTGTATCCCTGGACGTCTACCGCCCGGCCGCCATCGAGCAGCTGAGGGTCCTCGGAGAGTCCCTCGGGGCCGGTGTGCTGCAACCGACTGATACGAAGGATCCCGTTGACATCGCACTGCGGGCCATGGCGGAGGCCGAAAGCCAGGGATACGATATCCTGATCATGGATACGGCGGGGCGCCTTCACATCGATGCCGCTATGATGGAG
This sequence comes from uncultured Syntrophaceae bacterium, assembly GCA_964628025.1. Taxonomy (GTDB): domain Bacteria; phylum Desulfobacterota; class Syntrophia; order Syntrophales; family UBA2192; genus UBA2192. The sequence continues at coordinate 65,843 of CAZVLL010000008.1, read as the reverse complement.
GAGCTCACGCGGGTCCGGGCCGCGACAAACCCCTCAGAAATTCTTCTTGTGGCCGATGCCATGACGGGCCAGGACGCCGTCCAGGTCGCGCAAAAATTCGACGAGGCCCTCTCCATCGACGGGGTTATCCTGACGAAGATGGACGGCGATGCCCGGGGTGGAGCCGCTCTTTCCCTGCGGGCGGTGACCGGCAAGCCCATCAAGTTCATCGGTGTGGGCGAGAAGGTCGACGCCCTGGAGGTCTTCCATCCCGAGCGGATGGCGTCCCGTATTCTCGGCATGGGGGACATCCTCACCCTCGTTGAGAAGGCCCAGGCGACGATCGACGTGAAGGAGGCGCAGGAACTTGAGAAGAAGATCCGAAAAGATGCATTCACCCTGGAGGATTTCCGGGATCAACTCGGAAAAATGCGCAAGATGGGATCCCTCAAGGACATGCTCGGCATGATCCCCGGGCTGGGCAAGATCAAGGCCCTCAAGGACGTGGATCCCGACGAGAAGGAACTCGTCAGGACGATGGCCATGATCGATTCCATGACGAGGAGGGAGCGGATGAACCACCTGATCATCGACGGCTCCCGACGCAAGCGCATTGCCCGGGGAAGCGGCACGTCGGTTCAGGATGTCAACCGGCTGCTCAAAAACTATGTCGAGATGCGCAAGATGATGAAGAAGATGATGTCCAGGGGAGGGAGGGATTCCCTTCGAAGGGGCCTTTTCAGGCCCTGATCGAACCCCGGCAAATAAATATTCAAAAAACAGTCGATGTATGCTATCTTAGTCTACTTTTTTTCGCTTAACCTATCAGGAGGTAATGGAGTAACGGAATGGCTGTGAAGATAAGATTGACGCGGATGGGAGCCCGGAAGAAACCGTATTATCGGATCATTGTAGCCGATTCGGTATCGCCGAGGGACGGAAAATTTATCGAGATCGTCGGCAACTATGACCCGAAGAAGAATCCGGCTGAAATTACACTGAAAGAGGACCGGATCAAGGAATGGCTCACCAAGGGAGCCGAGCCGACACTGACCGTCTCCCAGCTGCTCCGGAAAAAGGGAATCGTGATCGCAAAGGACAAGACCAAGGTTGCCTGAACCGCTGGTTGCGTCAGACTCTCAATTCGACATGGGATGAATCGGTCTTTAACATCATAGGAATTCCCCGGAGGTCGTCACGATGAAAGACTTGATCAAGTACATGGCTCAGGCGTTGGTGGACAACCCGGACAAGGTCGAGGTTTCTGAGGTTCAGGGAGAACAGACTTCTGTCATGGAATTGAGAGTTGCGAAGGAAGATCTGGGGAAAGTCATCGGAAAGCAGGGAAAGACCGCGAAAGCGATGCGGACGATCCTGAGTGCGGCATCGGCCAAGGTTCACAAAAGGACCGTTCTCGAGATCATCGAGTAGCCTCGCCGATGAGATTGATCGAAATCGGACAGATCATCAAATCTCACGGTCTTGCAGGCCGCGTGAAAGCTCTTTCTTATCTGGAATCGGACCGGCTGCTGCCGTCGCTGACGGAGGCCTGGATCGGTACGGGCAGGGAATCGGCAAAGCGATACCCCCTCGAAGATGTGCGGCCTGAGGGACGGACCCATTTTTCCATCCGGATCGAAGGGGTCGGGGATCGCAATGCCGCGGACGCCTTGAGGGGCCTGATGGTTTATGTGCCCTACGAAAGCCTGGGGACCCTCCCGGAGGGTGAGTATTACTGGGAGGACATCATCGGTCTTGACGTCGTAACCGAAGACGGAGAGCCGCTGGGGCGGGTCGAAGGCATCTTCCCGACGGGTGGCAATGATGTGTACATCTGCAGGGCCGGGGGTCGGGAGATCCTCCTTCCGGCGATTGCCGATGTGATCCGGTCGGTGGACCTTGAAGCGCGTACTGTCGTCGTCCGATTGTTGAAGGGACTGGAGGCGGGCGATGATGTGGTTTGACATCCTGTCCATCTTCCCGGAGATGTTCGAGTCCTTTTTCGGGTACAGTCTTTTACGAAAAGCCCGTGATCGTGGATTCCTGAGAATTGAGACGCACAATATCCGTGACGGTGCCACGGACAGGCACCGCATGACGGATGATTACCCTTATGGCGGCGGGGCGGGGATGGTCATGAAGGTCGAGCCCATCGCCAGGACCCTTGAAGCCATCGGGGCCATACCCGGAGAATGCCTGAGGATCCTGCTGACACCTCAGGGCGAGACGTTCAGCCAGGCGATGGCCGAGGAGCTGGCCCGGTCGAGCAGGGTCATTCTCATCTGCGGACACTATGAGGGTGTTGACGAGCGGGTGAGAAAGAATCTGGTGGATCGGGAAATCTCCATCGGGGATTATGTTCTCACAGGCGGTGAGGCTGCGGCCATGGTCGTCGTCGATGCCGTGGCAAGGCTTGTTCCCGGTATTCTGGGAAACGACGAATCGGCCCTCCATGAATCCTTTGCCACGGGGCTTCTGGAGAGTCCCCAGTACACGAGGCCTGAGGATTTCAGGGGATGGAAGGTCCCCGAGGTGCTCCTTTCGGGTCATCACCGGGAGATCGAGGACTGGAGGCGGCGCGAGTCGCTGAAGCGAACTCTTATGCGCAGGCCCGACCTGCTGGAGACGGCGATCCTCACGGAACGAGATCGCAAGCTGCTTGCGGAACTGAAAAAAGAATCCTGACGCTGACGCGTCGCTCTGCACTCTGCGTGAACGGATCGTTTGTCGGCAGAGCTTTTTTTGAAGCGCCATCGACCATGGGCCTTGTTTATATCGCTCTTTTGCATTACCCGGTTTTCGACCGACAGCGGCGGGTCATCGCAAGTGCTGTGACAAATGCCGACATCCATGACATCGCCCGCTCGGCGAGAACCTATGGAGTCAGGCGTTTTTTCATCGTCACCCCGATTGCAGAGCAGGCCGACCTGGTGATGAAGATCATCGGGCACTGGACCCGGGGGGCGGGCGGAGTCCTGAACCCGTCACGCCGGGAAGCGCTTGAAGCCGTAGAGGTTGCCGGGACTCTCGAAGACGTGATCGGGTCGATTGCCCGGGAGACATTGCAACCCGTCTACACGGTTGTGACCGGAGCCCGGATGGACGGCACCTGTGTCAGCCATGGACGGATGCGGGAGTTTCTGGAAAAGGAATCCGGTGCCTTCCTTCTCGTTTTCGGCACGGGTTGGGGGCTTGCGGACGAAATCATCGAGAAAAGCCGTTACCGGCTGGAAGCCATCCGTGGCCACGAGACGTACAATCATCTTTCGGTGAGATCAGCTGTGGCGATTACATTGGATCGACTGGTCGGGCGGAGAGAATAAAAGACAGAGTATCGAATCAAGGGGATGTTATAGGATTTAATCAGGAGGTTTTGCTGTCATGGATAAGATTGATTTTATCGAAAAGGAACAGATGAGGGGAGACATCCCTGACTTCAAGTCCGGAGACACGGTCAAGGTCTATGTGAAGATCGTCGAGGGTTCCAAAGAAAGAATCCAGGCCTTTGAAGGGGTCGTCATCAAGAAGACCCGCGGCAACAGTCGGGCCCAGTTCACCGTCCGGAAGATTTCCTACGGTGTCGGCGTCGAGAGGACGTTCCCCCTGCATTCACCGGTCATCGACCGGGTCCAGATCGTCATGCGCGGCAAGGTGCGCCGTGCGAAGCTCTTCTACCTGAGGGGTCGCAAGGGCAAGGAGACGAAGATTAAAGAAGCCAACAAGCGTTAGCAGGCCGGCGTACTCCCCGGTACGCATCAGTCTGAGAACACCCTTACGGGGTCCATTGGTTTCCGGGTCGAATCAAGGGTGTCGGGCTACGATGGATGGATAGCTTTGAACGGAGCGCGTACAGGCGGGGGTATCGCGTTATTGCCGGCGTCGATGAAGCGGGACGGGGGCCTCTGGCCGGGCCTGTGGTGGCTGCGGCCGTTGTACTCCCTCCCGATTTTCGTCTCGACGGGGTCCGGGATTCGAAGCAGCTTACGGAAAAGAAGCGTTATCGGCTTTATGATCTCATCCTGAATGGGGCCCTGGGCTGGGGGCTGGGTGTCGTGGAGCCCTCCGTCATCGACCGGATCAACATCTTCCAGGCCACGCGGCACGCCATGAAGGAAGCCGTCCAGCAGATCTCACCGCCTGCGGATTATCTTCTCATCGACGGGGCACGGGCCCAGCGCCTCAATCTCTCCATCACCCAGGAAACCATCATCCGCGGTGACTCCCTGAGTATCTCCGTGGCGTGTGCCTCGATCATCGCCAAGGTGTCCCGGGACCGGATCATGGAGATCTACCATCACCAGTTTCCCCAGTACAATTTCATCAGCAACAAGGGCTACGGCACGAAGGCGCACCTCGATGCAATCCGTTGCCACGGACCGAGCAAGATCCATCGCCGGAGCTTCAAGGGAGTCAAGGAGACCGTTGACCAGGGAGAGGAAAGATAAAGGGGATCGCGGTGAGGACCGAGCGGCCGCGTTTCTCCTGGGGAAGGGGTACCGAATCCTCGAGAGAAACTTTCGCTGTTCCCTGGGCGAAGTGGACATCATCGCCCGCGACGGGAAGACCGTCGTGTTCGTCGAGGTGAAGACGCGCTCGTCGGATCGGTACGGATCGCCCCAGGCGGCCATCGGACCGCAGAAACAGAGGCGTATGACGTCCATTGCGTTGTACTACCTCAAGGGGCAGGGGCAGCTGGATATGCCGGCGCGCTTCGACGTGGTGGCCGTCGGTCTGGACGGGGCAGGTGAACGGGTGACGCTTTACAAGAATGCCTTTGACGCGATAGGGTTTTTTTAGCCCTTGTATGACCGGGCAGTTATGAAATCTGATTTCTGGATGCCGTGAAAAAAAATCAAACCGGAAAAGGGACGCTCTACCTCGTCTCGACCCCCATCGGGAACCTGGAGGACATCACCCTTCGTGCTATCAGGGTCCTGAAAGAGGTCGATCTGATCGCCTGCGAGGACACACGGCGCACGCGGATCCTGCTGGCGCACTACGGGATCCGGACGGCGCTCACGAGCCTCTATGACGAAATCGAGCGGAAAAAGGGAGAAGTCCTGGTGGAAAAACTTCTGGACGGACATTCCCTGGCCTGTGTTTCCGACGCGGGGACGCCCCTCATCTCCGATCCCGGGTACCATTTCGTCCGCAGGGCCGTCGAGCAAGGGATTTCCGTTGTTCCGGTGCCCGGTCCTTCGGCGCTCGTCACGGCCCTTTCCGTTTCGGGAATGCCGTCGGATCGCTTTGCCTTCTTCGGCTTTCTTCCCGAAAAGGCCGGCCGGAGACAGTCTTTCCTTCGGAAGCTCAGGGATCTACCCATGACCCTCGTTTTCTACGAATCGCCCCGGCGGCTCGTAGACTCGTTGAAGGATATCCGGGATACGCTGGGGGATCGCAACGTCGCCGTGGCCCGTGAGCTGACGAAGGTCTTTGAGGAAGTCATCCGGGCATCGGCGGGCGAAGTCATCGGGCAGCTCGAGGGAATCGTCGTCAAGGGGGAAATCACGCTTCTGGTGGAAGGTGCGCGGGAACAGCCTGTGGCAGGGGACAGTGAGATTGAAGCGCTCATCCGGGAAGCAGAGCGGCAGGGGGAGTTCTCGACGCGGGATCTCGCCGGCAGGATCGCCGAGGAGCTGGGTCTGCCGAAAAAGCGGGTTTACGATGCAGTCCTGACGCTCAGGAAGATGAAGCAGGACTGACGGAGAGGCGGGCAAAAAGGGTTGAAGACTCCTGGAAGGTGTGATACTTCATCGCGTACAGAATGAAGCGGGGCGGGAAAGGGAGGACAGATTGGACGAGAAGATCGGAAGGCCGGCGGAACCGATGTTTCTTGGAGATAAAAGAAGGGTTTACGAACTTACGGAGGTCGTCGAGGAGCCCAGGATTGACGCCATCGTCGGTGGTCGACTGCAGGACGAGATCACAAGAAAGGTCACCGAGGTCGCGGAACGGATTGCACGGGAGCAGTTTCCCGGCATTGCCGAGCGGGTCATCCGGGAAGAGATCGAGAACCTGAAGAAGTCCATTCATGAAGAGCAGTAAGCCTTTTTGTCCCATCGCTCGGGGGATTTCCCTCTGTTATGCCCTGTTCTTTTTCCTCCTTTATCCCCTTGCGGCGGCGGGCATCGAGACGGAGAGCGTCGAGGTCGACGGTACGGCTGTTGTCCAGAACAGCAACCTCGCCCAGGCCCGCGATCAGGCCATTGCCAACGCCCTTCGCGGGGCCCTCGAGAAGACTCTTTCTTCCGCCGTACCGCAGCCGGTTCCTGCGTCCGGGAAAGCGGCCATCCACGACAAAATTTACACGGTGACGGAGCGCTATATTCTCAATTATCGTATCCTCCGGGAGGCGGAGCAGGATGGCTCCTACGTGGTGCGGGTGGCCGCAACTGTCGATTCGGGGGTCCTGAAGGCCGATCTGCGAAGCCTCGGAGTTCTGGGCGGGCAGAAGGAAGGAAGGCAAAGCCCCGGTTCCGTCGTCATCCTCATCGTCCAGGGAACGTTTGCCGGCCACCACGACCTGCTGACGTTCCGGGAAATGCTGGCAGGCATGCCGCCCGTCCGCAGCGTCGCAACCCGTTTCCTTTCGCAGAACCGCACGGAAATGATTCTCGAGTCCGGTGGGGATGCACAGGCTGTTGCCCGCGAGCTTTCGAAGAAGCGTTTCAAGGGGGTGCCGCTCCGCGTGCTTCGCGTCGAGGCGGCATCCATCGAGATCGCCATCAACAACCAGGGGGTTTCACGTGATTGATGCAAGGCGGGCCTGGATCATCGGTATCCTGATCCTTGGCTTGGTTCTGATGCAGGGATGCTCCTATATGGCAAAAACTCCCGTCCTCAGGGATCTTCCCTTTGTTTCGGTACCCGAAGAGGAGCCGCAGCCGGCGGAACGGGGGCTGGGCGTGAAAACCATTGCCGTCCTGCCCGTGGAGATCAAGGCGGGCAATCGGGATGCGGCGCGGATGCTCCGTGAAAAACTCGTCGAGGAACTCTATTTCAAGGGATACTCGAAAACTCCCGTTGAAATGATCGACGCCGCGTTGGCCGAGATCCGGAAGAAGGACAGCGGTGCATCGGGCAGTACCGTGCCGCCACAGGTCATCGGCAGCATGCTCGGTGTCGACGCCGTGATGTGCATCACGCTTCTCGAGTCAAACACCACATACCGGTATGTCTATGCGCCTGTCAGCGTTGCGGCGCTCTTTGAGCTCAAAAGCGTGCAACATGGCGAAACAATATGGAAATTTGAATCAAGGGCCGCCGACCGCGATTACGGGGTCACAAAGAGCAGTCTTGAGTTGGGATCGACGAAAATCTTCGAAAACGTAGTCCATGAGGTCGTGAAAAAGGCAATCGCCAACATGCCCGACGGGCCGGGAATTAAATAAAGACGGGGTATTAGGGTAAAGGGTGTAGGGTTCAGGGTTAAAGAGTTATTCATTACTTTTCCCGGACCCGGCACCCAGCCAGATCACGATGCAGCGACGGGAGGCGTCGCAGCCGACGAAAAGAAACCGGCTTGCCATTCACGTAACGGTGCTTTTGTGAACATTCCAAATTTCCTTACTGTTTTCAGGATCGTCCTTGTCCCGGTCATCGTCATTCTCCTCATCCAGGGACAGTACACCAAGGCCCTGACCTGTTTCATCATCGCCGGGGTGACCGACGGACTTGACGGGATGCTTGCCCGGCGCCTCAACCAGACAACCGTTGTCGGGGCTTTTCTGGACCCCCTGGCGGACAAAATCCTCATTGTCAGCCTGTTTGTGACACTCGCCGTCATCGGCATCATCCCGGGATGGCTGGCCGTTCTCGTCATCAGCCGCGACTGTATTATCCTGGGGGGGGTCCTGGTACTGACCCTCATGTCCATCCATTTGCAGATCCGGCCTTCGTTTGTCAGCAAGATTAACACGACGCTCCAGCTGATCACCCTCGGTTTCGCACTCCTCATGAAAGTCAACGGGATGGAAACATACCTGAGCGGGGTCTTTGTGTTCGTCTGCTGGTCGACGGCGGCCTTCACCGTGGTATCAGGGGCGGATTATCTCTGGAAGGGGATGAAGCTCATCGGTCCGTGGGACGGGAAAGCGGAAAAATCGTGATTTTGTCTTGACATTATTGCATTTTATTGCTACTCAATACCCGTTTTTCATGACGCATAAAACATAGGCACGTAGCTCAGGGGGAGAGCGCCATCTTGACGCGGTGGATGTCCAGGGTTCAAATCCCTGCGTGCCTACCATTTAAAATTTTATTGCGGCGAAGGGCATCGAAAGACGTCAAACCGTTGATGCCCTTTATTTCATTCAAACCCGAATGACCGGGAGCGCATCCACATGAGCAAAATCGACATCCGATACCCGGATGACACCCGACAGTCCTTTGACGCAGGGCTGGTCGCAGGGCAAATCCTTGCCTCGTGGAAGAAAGACGCCCTCAAGGACGCCGTTGCCGCCCGATTCAATGACCGGCTGATCGACCTGTCGAGCCCGATCACGGAAAGCGGGACCCTTGACATCGTGGACATCCATAGTGGCGAGGGCGTGAGCGTGTTGCGGCACAGCATCTCCCATATCATGGCCGAGGCCGTGCAGGAGCTCTTCCCGAATGTCAAAGTAACCATCGGTCCTTCCATCGAGGACGGGTTCTATTATGATTTTGACTACGAGTCGACCTTTACGCCCGAGGATCTGAAGAAGATCGAAGAACGCATGGCCGAAATCGCCTCCCGGAATCTAGCCTTCACGCGGCGCGAGGTCAGCCGAGAAGAGGCGGTGGAACTCTTCACGAAAAAAGGCGAGCCCTACAAGGTCGAGTTGATCAACGATCTGCCCGCCGATGTCAGGACGGTGAGCCTCTACACACAGGGCGACTTCACGGATCTTTGCCGGGGCCCGCACATCCCGGCAACGGGAAAGATCAAGGCGTTCAAGCTCCTCAATGTGGCCGGGGCCTACTGGCGCGGTGACGAGCACAACAAAATGCTGCAACGCATCTACGGAACGGGGTTTGCCACGCCCGCGCAGATGGAGGAGTACTTCACCTTCATCGAGGAAGCCAAGAAACGCGACCACCGCAAGCTCGGCAAGGAGCTGGACCTTTTCCAGGTCAACGAGGAGGTGGGGCCCGGGCTCATCATCTGGCACCCCAAGGGCGCCATGCTCCGGACCATCATCGAGGACTGGGAACGCAAGGAGCATTTAAAGCGGGGCTACGACATCGTTCTGGGGCCCCAGATCCTGAGAGATCACATGTGGATCCGCTCGGGACATATGGACCACTACAAGGAGTCCATGTATTTCACCGAGGTGGAGGATCAGGCCTACGGGATCAAGCCCATGAACTGTCTTTCGCACATGATGATCTACAAGGCGAAGATTCGGAGCTACCGGGATCTCCCGTTGCGGTACTTCGAACTGGGGACCGTGCACCGCCACGAGAAGACGGGCGTGCTTCACGGTCTCACGCGCGTGCGGCAGTTCACTCAGGACGACGCCCACATCCTCTGCACGCCGGAGCAGCTGAACGAGGAAATCCGGGCCATCGCGGACTTTGTCAAGTTCGCCATGGGCATCTTCGGCTTCGAATACGAGGTCGAGCTGAGCACCCGGCCCGCGAAGTCCATCGGGAGCGACGAAGACTGGAAGATGGCGACGGCGGCTCTCGAGCAGTCCCTCCAGGACAACCGGATGACCTACGACATCAACGAGGGCGACGGCGCCTTCTACGGTCCGAAAATCGACTTCAAGCTCAAGGATGCCCTCAAGCGCAAGTGGCAGTGCGCCACCATTCAGTGTGACTTCGCGCTGCCGGAGCGTTTCGATTTGCACTACATCGGCACCGACGGCGAGCGGCACCGCCCCGTCATGCTCCACCGGGTCATCCTGGGGTCCATCGAGCGCTTCATCGGCGTGTTGATCGAACACTACGCCGGGGCATTCCCGGTATGGCTCTCACCTGTGCAGGCGGTACTCGTCACCGTCACGGACAACCAGATTCCCTACGGTGAGGAGGTCTACAGAAAGCTCCTCGATATCGGTGTCCGCGTGGAAAGGGATTTCAAGAACGAGAAGCTGGGGCACAAGATCCGCGAGGCGCAGCTGCAGAAAATCCCCTATATGCTCGTCATCGGGGACAAAGAAGTCGCGTCCGGAACGATTTCGCCGCGGCAGCGCGACGGCAAGAACCTCGGCGCCATGACGGTCGACGCCTTCATCGAACTCGTCCATCAGAAGTGTGCCCGCTACGAATAGCGAAACGAACCATCCCCCGGCGGGATGAAGATCACCATCGAGCAGGAGGTGTCCAATAGAAAAAAATCTTCGGATCAACCAGGGGATCAGAGTGCCGAGCGTTCGGGTCATCGACTTCGAAGGCAATCAGCTCGGGATATTGCCTATTGCTGAGGCCCTGGCGGAAGCGGTGAAGGTGGGCATGGATCTGGTGGAGGTCGCTCCGAACTCCAATCCCCCCGTGTGCCGGATCATGGATTACGGGAAGTTCCGCTACCAGCAGAGCAAGAAGATGCAGGTGGCGAGAAAGAGTGCGGCCACCGTCCAGGTCAAGGAAATCCGCATGCGTCCCAAGATTGATGAGCATGACCGGGGCATCAAGATCCGAAAGGTAAAAGAGTTCCTGGAAGAAGGCGACAAGGTGAAGATTTCCATGATTTTCCGGGGCCGTGAAATTGCCTACACAAGCATCGGCCTGAAGATCATGGAGTCCGTTCGGGCTGAACTGGAGGGCCTCGTCACCGTGGAGCAGCATCCCCGAATCGAGGGGAGAAGCATGGTCATGGTGGTGTCCCCCAAGAAATAACACGCGTCGAGGAGTAGTCAATGCCGAAGCAGAAAACACACAAGGGAGCATCGAAACGCTTTTCCCTGACCGGGACGGGGAAGGTGAAGCGCAAGAAAGCGTTTCACAGTCACATCCTGACCAAGAAGACGACGAAGCGGAAGCGGAACCTGAGAAAGTCGACGATCCTGGATGCACGGGATACAAAGGGCATCAAGAGGCTGATCCCTTACGCCTAGGCTGTACCTGCCGGCGTCGGGGGAAGCAGCACGGTGATGACATCGGATAGAGGGGCCTCTTCCCCTCTATTTTCTTTAACGACGGGCTAAAGGCTGTAAGAAGCTCTACACATTCGCAAAGAATTTGTTCAGGAGACAGTATCATGGCACGGGTAAAACGAAGTGTTACAGGAAGAAAGAAGAGAAGGAAAATCTTGAAGCTGGCCAAGGGCTTCTTCGGGGCACGGCGCAGGGCCTATCGCAATGCGACGGAGTCCGTCAACCGCGCCCTGGCGTTTGCTTTCCGGGATCGGAAGGCCCGCAAGCGTGAGTTCCGCAGTCTCTGGATTGCGCGGATCAACGCCGCGGCACGGATCCACAGTATTTCCTACAGCCGGTTCATCAACGGGCTGAAGAAGGCAGGCGTGACCATGGATCGCAAAGTCCTGGCGGACATCGCCGTCCACGATCCCCGCGCCTTCGCTGCCATCGCAGGCGTCGCGGCAGGTGAGCAGAAGGGATGAGAGAGCAGCTCGAGAAGCTTCAACGGGATGCCGAAGATGAGCTTCAAGGAGTCGCTACGGATGAGGCGATCCAGTCCATCCGGACGAAGTACCTTGGCCGCAAGGGACAGCTGACGTCGATTCTGCGCGGACTGGGCAGTGTCGATCCGGAGCAGCGCCCTGCCATGGGACAGCTGGCCAATCAGGTTAAGGAAGCCCTCTCGCTTCGCATTGACGCAGTGCTTGCCGACCTTGCGGACTCGAAGAAGGACCGCAAGCTTCTGGAAGAACGGGTCGACGTGACCCTGCCCGGCCGGAGCGTTGCCTGCGGGAAGCTTCACCCGATCACGCTGGTGAACCGCGAAATCTGCGAGATCTTCGCATCGCTCGGATTTTCCATTGCCGAGGGGCCCGAGGTCGAGCTGGACTACTACAACTTCGAAGCCCTGAACATGGCCAAGGACCACCCGTCCCGGGACATGCAGGCAACCTTCTACATCACGGACAATCTGCTGCTCAGGACCCATACTTCGCCGGTCCAGGTCCGTGTCATGGAAAAGAAGAAACCGCCCATCCGGGTCATTGCCCCGGGTAAGGTCTACCGTCCCGATGCCGACATATCCCACGCCCCCATGTTCCACCAGATCGAGGGTCTTTATGTGGACAGAGGAGTGACCTTCGGGGATCTGAAAGGCACCCTCACATACTTCCTGAAACATGTCTTCGGCGAGCAGATCGGAGTGAGATTCCGTCCGAGCTTCTTTCCCTTCACCGAGCCCAGCGCCGAGGTTGATATCCAATGCGTCATGTGCGGCGGCAAGGGATGCCGGGTCTGCGGCCAGAGCGGCTGGCTCGAGATCCTGGGCTCCGGCATGGTGGATCCCGAGGTTTTCAAAGCCGTCGGCTACGACAGCGAGGAATACACCGGGTTTGCCTTCGGGCTCGGTGTGGAGCGAATCGCCATGCTGAGGTACGGCATTTCCGACATCCGGCTCTTTACGGAGAACGACCGGCGGTTTCTGGAGCAGTTCTAAAAGACCGGCCCCAAACCATTTTCCAGGGTTTCCATCCATGAAAGTCAGTTTACGGTGGCTTAGAGATTACGTCGACATCGACAGCGCTCCGGAGGATCTTGCGCACTGCCTCACGATGGCGGGCCTCGAAGTGGATGCCGTCGAAGCGTACACTCCCGCGTTCACGGGGGTCGTGACGGCCCGGATCCTCTCCATGAAACCCCACCCCGAAGCAGACAAGCTGCACCTGCTTGAGGTGACGACAGGCGAGCAGGTGCTCCCCATCGTCTGCGGGGCCCGGAACATGAAGACAGGCGATGTTGTGGCGCTTGCCACGGTCGGAGCCACCATCCCGGGCGGCTACAGCATCAAGAGTTCGAAGATTCGGGGAGAGCAGTCCGAAGGAATGCTCTGTTCCGAGGAAGAACTGGGAATCGGGCCCGATGTCTCGGGCCTGCTGATCCTGCCGCCCGACACGCCGCCGGGCAGAAATCTCATCGACGTCCTTGAGCTTCGGGATACGGTTTTGGACATCGGAATCACCCCGAATCGTGCCGATTGCCTGAGTGTCATCGGGGTTGCGCGGGAAGTGGCTGCCCTGTGCGGCAGGAAGCTCCGTTACCCGGAGATCCGCTTCGGGGAGTCTTCCGAGGACATCACCCGTCTCACCTCTGTTGAGATCCTGGATCCCGACCTGTGTCCCCGTTATACCGCCCGTATGATCAGGGGTGTCCGCATCCAGCCCTCGCCGAAGTGGATGCGCCTTCGTCTCGAAGCGGTGGGGCTCAGAGCCATCAACAACGTTGTCGACGTGACCAACTTCGTCATGATGGAACTGGGGCAGCCGCTCCATGCCTTTGACTTCCGCTTCCTCGAAGAGGGACGGATTGTCGTCCGGCGCTCCCGGGCAGGGGAACCTTTTGTCTCCCTCGATGGAAAGACCCGGAACCTCAATGCCGAGACCCTCATGATCTGCGACGGCCGCAAGCCGGTGGCCATCGCCGGGATCATGGGCGGCGAGAACTCCGAAGTGAAGGAAGACACGGATACCGTGCTGCTGGAAAGCGCCTACTTCAATCCCTCCACGATCCGCCGCGGATCGAGATTTCTCGGCATGGGAACCGATGCCGCCTTCCGGTTCGAGCGGGGGATTGACCCCGAGGGAGTCGTGAGGGCCCTCGACCGGGCCGCGCAGCTCATCGCGGAGCTTTCGGGTGGGACCGTCTGCAAAGGGCATATCGACGCCTATCCTGCCAAGGTTCCCGTATCGGGCCCGATCACCCTCCGGATGAAACGGGTCACGGAGATACTCGGTACGGAAGTAAAAGCCCCCCGGGCCGAGGCGATCTTCCAGAGTCTCGAAATGACCGTGAAGAAGGAAGGCAAAGGGGTTCTGTCCGTCACCCCGCCGACGTTCCGCGTCGACCTGTGGCGCGAAATCGATCTCATTGAAGAAATCGCCAGGATACACGGGTATGACAAGATCCCCGTGACGGTTCCCGTTATTCCCGTTCCCGACGACATCCACGACCGGAAGCGCGAGTTCGAGTCGGCTCTCCGGACGGCTCTGAACGGGCAGGGATTCACGGAGGTCCTCAATTTCAGCTTCATCACACCGCAGTCGGCAGAGGTGTTCGCCCTGCCGGCAGAGGATGAGCGCCGGCGCTTCGTCCGGATTGCCAACCCGCTCACGGAGGAGCAGGCCGTCATGCGCACGACGCTGCTCTACGGGCTTCTGGACACGATGAGACGCAACGTCAATGCGGGTTCCCCGGATCTTAAATTTTTTGAGATGGGGAAAATATTCATCGCCCGGGGCGAGGGGGAACTGCCCCGTGAAACGGACAAGCTTGCGCTTCTGCTGACAGGGTCTCGCCACGGCGAAAACTGGCATTTCCAGGGTCTCAACGCCGATTTCTTCGACCTTTCGGGAGCGCTCCAAACGATTGCCGCTGGTTTGGGACTGACGAATTTGCGCGTTGTGGCGGATTCGTCTATTCCCTGGCTTCATCCGGGTCGCGCGGCACGGGTCTTTGCAGGCGAAAAAGAGATCGGTTGCCTCGGCGAGCTCCATCCCGATGTTCTCGGGCGGATGGACCTCCGGAACCGGGCCTTCGTCCTTGAAATCGAAACGGAGCCTCTCGCCGGCCTGAAGGACGGGGCTATCCGATACAGAGAATACTCCCGGTTTCCCTCCATGGTCCGCGATGTGGCCTTCCTGGTGGGAATGGACGTGGAAGCGGGGCGGATCCTTTCTCTGGTGCGGGGATCGGAGGAAGAATTGCTTGAACGGGTTGATGTTTTTGATGTATATAGTGGAAAAGGTATTCCTGACGGCACAAAGAGTATCGGCCTTCGGTTTACATACCGATCTCCTTCCAGGACACTCACCGACGACGAAACCGGTCAGGTTCACGGCCGGATCGTGAAGAGGATCGTGGAATCGATCGGTGCCAGAATCAGGGGGGAAGAGTAACAGGACACGAGGCGAGGAAAAACAGGAGGATGGCGATGACGAAGATAGACATCATTCAGAATGTCTGCGACAGACTGGGTTTCTCGAAGAAGGATTCGGCCCGAATCGTGGAGTCGGTCTTTGACATCATGAAAGATGAGCTTGCCAAGGGAGACAAGGTCAAAATTTCAGGGTTCGGCAATTTCGTCGTCAAGGACAAGAATTCCCGCAGGGGACGAAATCCCCAGACGGGAACGGAAATCGAGATATCGGCCCGGCGGGTGCTCACGTTCAAGTCCAGCCAGGTCCTCAAGAAAGCCCTGAACGGCAAGTAAGCCATCACAGGTTTCCTCTCAACCGAGGATGGGAGAGCACTCCCTGGGCGCATCTTCCGGTGAGAGGTTGTTCCATGGATATCGAGATTCCCGAAAAAACCTATTTCCGGATCGGCGAGGTCAGCAAGATCCTGGGCGTGGAACCGTACGTCGTCCGGTACTGGGAATCGGAATTCAGCAGCATCAAGCCCATCCGTACAAAATCGGAGCAGCGCCTCTACCGGCGAAAGGATCTCGAGGAACTTGTCCTCATCCAGAGACTTCTCTACCGGGACAAGTTCACCATCGCCGGCGCAAAGAAAAAGCTTCAGGAGCTGCGGCGGGAAAGCCCGTCCATGCCTGGGGCCGAAGAGGAATGCCGGGAGAAGCTCAGGTCGATCCGGCAGGAGCTGGAGGCCATACGGGATTTGTTGAGGGGAGAGGGATCCTGAGCGGGACACAGTCCAGAGCGAATAGAAAAGCCGGCCCGAAAAGAACGTGTCTTTCGGGCCGGCTTTTTTTGTCCTATGCAACCGGATGACGACGGAAACGCCGTCGCACCGGGGTTACTTCTTCACGGATCGCTTGGATGCCTTGATGGGATTGACCTTCTGCACGGCTTCTTCCTTGCGTTTCTTGTGCGTCGCCTGGGGACATCCGCCGATGGACCACTTGCCCGCCGGATTCGGATAGACCATGCAATACTTCCCGGCCGAGTGCTCCAGAACCTTGCCGCAGCCCTCACACTGTTCCACGATTGTCTGGCAGCTGGCACCCACATACCCGCAGCCGCTCTTTGTCATGAACGCACACTCGATACCTACTTTCACTGTCTGGCAGACCACTGTTCACACCTCCACTCAATTTTTCTTCTATTTGAACATCACGAATGAGTACAAAAAAACCGGATCATGAAATCCGGGATTTTCCTGGCCCACTCAAAAAAGCGGCCATCCCGCTGGGGATGGCTCGGATCAAATCTGATCAACTACCCTTTCGGGCGCGGAAATTAACAGAAAAAAAAGGGCCTGTCAAGGGAAAAGAATCGGCATCCCCGTCACAGCGCGCGTGTAATCGTTTCCAATGGTATTTCGCGACGATGCATTGACTAAAGGCCCGGTTTATGCTAGAAAATTTATGCTGCCGCCGGGCAGTGCGGTTTCTTTATAGAATTGAATCTAATGACGATTCGGCATCGGTCAAGTGTTGAAGCGAAAAACGCTCGTAAAAATATTCGTTCGATCGCTCTTGATACAGGCTTCATGGAACGTCTCGCGGATGCAGGGTCTTGGGTTTGCCTATGCCGTTGCTCCCCACGCCGCGGAGCAGGGGGAGTCCCGGCGGCCTGAGGTGTCGGCCTTTCTTGCCAGGCATCTGCAGCGGTTCAATACACACCCCTATCTGGCTGCGCCCGTCATCGGGTCGGTCATCCGGCTCGAAGCCGAGAACCGATCCTCGGAGACGGTCGATCTGAAGAATGCGCTCATGGGTCCCTACGCGGCGATTGGGGATTCCTTCTTCTGGGGCTCGCTGAGGCCTTTTTCAGGCATTGCAGCCGTCTGCTTCGCCATCAAGGGTTTGTTCATTGCCCCGCTTGTTTTCCTGATCTTGTACAGCCCGGCGCACCTCTGGGTCCGCATTCGGGGGTTCATCGAGGGCTGGCAGCGGGGGAAAAACGGCATCGAATTCATCGGGCGCCTGGATCTGCCGGAAAAGACCCGGTGGACCCGGTGGTGTTCGACGGTCCTGCTGGGCGTTGCGGCGTACCTGGCCTCCACGGCGGAACAGGTTCAACTTCTCTTTCAGCTGCCCTGGATCGGGCAGGCCTGTGGCCTTCCGGTGGTGCTGGCCAGTTTCCTGGCCGTGAGAAAAGGGGTGTCCCCCCTGACGATTCTTTACGGGTCGGCAATCGTATCTGTTTTCGTGATGATGATGCAATGACGGTGGAAAAAATCCTTACCATCAAAAATGAACTCGGAATCCATGCCCGATCGGCCGCGCTGATCGTCCGGACGATTGCGCCTTTCCAGTCGAACGTGTTCCTCGAGCGCGACGGTGTTCAGGTAGACGCCAGAAGCCTTCTGGACATCCTTACCCTCGGTTGTCCCAAGGACAGCCGGATTGTCGTGCGGGCAGACGGCGTCGATGCGAAGGAAGTCGTGGACAGCATCGCGAAACTGGTGGATGACAAGTTTGGAGAGGCTGCATGAGAGCCGGCGAACAGAAACGAACGATCGTCCTGCAGGGGATGGGCGTCTCACCGGGAGTGGCCATCGGTGTGGCTCACCTGATCCGGCGTGTCGATGCCCCCATCTCCCGATACCAGCTCGAAGACAGAAGCCTCATCGCGGAGGAAATTCGCCGGTTCCGAAAGGCCATCAAGGACTCCGAGAACCAGCTTCTGGAGATCAAGCGCAAGTTCAAGGACCAGCAGGAGGGGCTGGAAACCCTCTACATCCTCGATGTTCACATCATGATCCTCAAGGACAAGATGCTCATCAGGCAGACGCTGCAGAACATCGAGGAAAAGGGCGTCAATGCCGAGTGGGCACTGCGGATGACCCTGGACAAGTACCGCGACGTCTTCAGCAAGGTCGACGACGAGTACCTGCGCGAACGGATTAGCGATGTGGAATACGCTGGGCAGAGGATATTGCGGAACCTGGCCGGTGTCCATCACGAGTCCATTTCGGGAATCGGCGACAATGCCATCATCATCGCCCGCGACCTCTCGCCTGCCGATACGATGCAGATGAAGGTGGCGAGGATCCAGGGATTCGCCACCGACATGGGCGGCAAAACGTCCCACACCACCATTGTGGCCCGCGCCTATGAGATCCCGGCCGTTGTCGGGATCGAGAAGATCACGACGGAGGCGAAGACGGGCGATATCGTCATCGTCGACGGGACGGCCGGGGTCGTCATCGTCAACCCCGATCCGGAGATCATCCGCCGCTACGAGGAGAAGAAGCGGCACTACGCGACCATCGAGGACAGTCTCCTCAAGCACGCCCGGAAAACGGCGACCACGACGGACAAGCACCGCGTCCTCATCGGGGCCAACATCGAGTTCCCCGAAGAAATCTCGTCGGCCGTGCAGCACGGTGCCGACGGAATCGGGCTCTACCGGACGGAGTTCATCTACATCAACCGCGACCATCTTCCCACGGAAGAAGAGCATTTCTGCACCTACCGGAAGGTCGTCGAATCCAAAGGCATGCGCTGGTCCACAATCCGTACTTTTGACCTGGGTGGCGACAAGTTCATGTCCGACCCGAGGCTGGCTGCCGAGATGAACCCCGTCATGGGGCTGAGGGCCATCCGGTTCTGCCTGCGGGAGGTGGATCTTTTCAAGGTTCAGCTCCGGGCCATTCTCCGGGCCAGCGCTTATGGCAGAACGAAGATTCTTTTCCCCATGATCTCCGGAATGGAGGAGCTGCTGGAGACGAAACGGATCGTCACCGAGGTGAAGAAAGAGCTCAAGCGCGACGGCATTCCCTACGGGAAAGACGTCAAGATCGGGATCATGATGGAGGTCCCCTCGGCCGTGATCATCGCCGATGAGCTCGCCCGTGAGGTGGACTTCTTCAGTATCGGCACCAACGACCTCATCCAGTACACGCTGGCCATCGACCGGGTGAATGAGCGCGTCAGCTACCTGTATGAGCCGCTGCATCCGGCCGTTCTCAGGCTCATCCGACAGGTCGTGGAAGCGGGGCACAAAGCCGGCATCGAGGTGGCCATGTGCGGTGAAATGGCGGGAGAGCCCGTCTACACCATGGTCCTGCTCGGCCTCGGGATCGACGAGTTGAGCATGAACGCGCTCGTGATCCCGCGCGTCAAAAAACTCATCCGCGCCGTCACCCTGAAGGAGTGTCGGAAGCTGGTCGACCGGGTCATGGCCTTCAACGCAGCCTCGGAGATCGAATTTTTCGTCCGGGACTATATGCGGCGCAAGTTCACCGAAGATTTCGAAGCGGCCGATTGACACCGGAGGCGTCATGAGTGTGGGCACCCACAGCATGCCTGGCGGCATTGATGACCCTCACGGCGGCAAGGCCGTGAAAACGATCACACCCCTTTTTTACAAGTATTTCTCGCACTATCTCGGCAAAGTGGAACTGGGCCCCGAGCACGAGAAAACCCTGCAGGGCCTTTCCGAAAAGGGTGTCGTCGTCTACGCCCTGAAGTACCGCAGCCGTCTGAATTGCCTCATTCTCCAGGACCTCGGTCAGAGGAAAAACATCCCGCAGCCCCTTTATTGCCATGGAATCGATGCACTCCTCTGGAGGCCGGCTGCGAAAATCGTCCGGTCACTGTTGAGCCGTCCTGCCGACCCTGGGACCCTCGGGGACCTCGACCGCCTCACGCGACTTCGCAGAAGCTCCGTGATCGCCTTGAGCGGGTCGGACCCCGATGATGCAGTGGCGTCCCTCGTCCAGCTTCTGAGTGCCCAAAAGGCCCTTGACGTTCCCGTCTACCTCGTTCCCATCGCCGTCACCTACGGTCCCCGGCGGGAGAAGAAAGAACGCCCGCTGATGGACATCTTCTTCGGCGACCAGGAGAACCCCGGCCGTCTCCGCCGGCTCATAGCCTTTATCCGCTACCAGAACCGGACCTCCGTCATCGCGGGGGAGCCGACGGACCTCTCCTTGCTGCTGAAAGAGACGGAAGGGCGGCCCTTCCCGGAGATTGCATCGCGGTTGAGAGACGAACTCATCGGACGGATCGACCATGAAAAAAGTACTGCCCAGGGACCTCGCATCAAGGCCCGCGCAGAGATCATGGCCATGACGCTCCGCGATGAAGCGCTGGTCCGTTTCATGGGGGACTGTGCCGCAACGACGAGAAAAGACATGGCCTCCGTTCAGAAGGAGGCAAGGAAATATATCGGTGAGATCGCCGGGGACTACGTCGATTTTTATATCGAACTCTGGGAAAAGGCCCTCACCTGGCTCTGGAACAACGTCTACGACGGCGTTGTCGTCGATCGCGAGGGGCTTGTCCGGGTCCGCGACCTTTCACGCCGCATGCCCTGTGTCATCATCCCGTGCCACCGGAGCCACATCGACTATCTGCTGCTGTCCTACATCTTCTACAAGCACAACATTCCCATTCCCTTCATCGCCGCGGGGACGAACCTCATGTTCTGGCCGCTGGGCCACATTTTCCGGAAAGCCGGGGCTTTCTTCATCCGGAGAACCTTCGGGACGAACCAGCTGTACCGCCAGGTCATGGAAGCCTACATCCGGACGCTGCTCCGTTGCGGGTACCCGCTCGAGTTTTTCATTGAAGGGGGCCGAAGCCGCACGGGAAAGATGGTGATGCCTAAATACGGATTGCTCTCCATGATCATCCAGGCCTGCATGGACCTGCACCAGGACCTCGCTATCGTCCCCGTTTTCATCGGATATGATCGGGTCATGGAGGAGAAAGACTACCTGCAGGAGCTGGGAGGGGCCGCAAAACAGCGGGAACGGGCGACCTCCGTCATCAAGAGCCGGAAGCTTCTCAGCAGGCGTTACGGGCGCGTCTACGTCAACGTGGGAGAGCCGATCATGATGGGTCCTTACCTGCAGGCGCAGGAGAAGCCGCCCGAGGCCATGGACATGGTCGAGCGCCGGAGCCTCTACCGGAAGATCAGCTACGATGTCGTAGGCGAGATCGGACGCGTGTCCGTTGTGACGCCCTTTGCGCTCGTGGCGGCGGCGCTTTTGTGCCATTACAAGCGGGGACTTTCCCGGAATGATCTGCTGGAGATCATTCATGAGCTCTTCCATTATCTGGCCGTCCGCGGCGTGTCCATCGCCTCCACCTTTGCCAATCCCGAACGGGCCATCCAGGATGCCCTGGAGCAGTTCCGATCCATGGGGGTCATAACCGAGATGGGTGCCGAGGAGGGCGAAGAGGACGAGTTCGCCGAAGTCGTCTTTTCACTCGACGAAGAAAAACGGCTTCACCTGGAGTATTACAAGAACAACATTCTGCACTTCTTTGTCCCGCTTTCCTTTGTGGCGGCGTCCATCCTTTCGAGCAGCGAAGATTCGATCCCCCTGGTCCGGCTCATGGAGGATTATAAGTTTTTCAAACGCCTCTTCCGGCATGAATTCATCTTCGACTACAACAAGGGCGATGCCGAGGAAGTTCACGAAGCGCTGGCCTACCTGCTGGACCGGGGCATGATTGCCGGCTTTGAGAGAGGCGATGATGCCTGGATCGAGGTGAAAGGGAAGGGCAGGATGAACCTCCGGCCCTATGCCGGACTCATCCAGAACTACCTCGAATCGTACTGGGTTGTCACCCGGGGGTCGTCCTATCTGAAAAAGGACATGCGTACGGACAAGGAATTCCTCAAGCTGGTGCAGAAGCTGGGCACCCGGATGTTCCGGAAGGGAGAGATCCTGCGCAACGAAGCCCAGAGCGCCTCCAACTACCAGAATGCGATGAAGGCGTTGCTGGACGAGCAGATCCTGCTCGCCGTGGATCGGAAGGAAAAGAAAGAAACGAAGACCTACTATTCGCTCACGGAGAACAAGGGACGGATCGAGGCCTTTCGGCAGAGGTTATTCAGATTCTTGTAAGAGGGGTCGAGGGTCGCGGGGAGAGGGTTGAGGGCCGCGGGTGGAGGGGAAGAATAAACAGAGAGCCCGATTCAGCGAAACTGAATCGGGCTCTTTCTTTCCTTAACCCTTTATCCTTTGTCTTCGCTCCCCGATCCTTTAACCTTTCACCTATTTTATACTGTACAGCGCCTTGCGGCCCCGGTAGACGGAGACCGTGCCCAGCTCTTCTTCGATTCGCAGGAGCCGGTTGTACTTGGCCAGCCGCTCGCTGCGGGAGGTGGAGCCGCTCTTGATCTGGCCGCAGTTCATCGCCACGGCGACGTCGGCCATGGTGGTGTCCTCCGTCTCGCCCGAGCGGTGGGAGACGACGGTCGTATAGCCCGCCGTCTTGGCCATTTCGATTGTTTCGAGGGTTTCCGTCAGCGTCCCGATCTGGTTGAGCTTGATGAGGACCGAGTTGGCGATCCCCAGGGAAATGCCTTTCTCGAGGATCTTCTTGTTCGTCACGAAGATGTCGTCGCCGACGATCTGAACCTTTTTCCCCAGTTCCTGCGTCATCAGCTTCCAGCCGTCCCAGTCGCCTTCGGCCAGCCCGTCCTCAATGGAGATGATCGGGTACTTCTTGATGAGGCCGCTGTAGAACTTCACCATCTCATCGGCGTCCTTCTGGGGCTTCTTCTCGGCCGCCAGGACGTACTTGCCCTTCGCGTAGAAGGAACTGGCTGCCGAATCCAGGGCGATACAGATATTCCCGCCGGGCTCGTAACCCGCTTTCCGGATTGCCTCGACGATGAGGACGAGGGCTTCCTCGTTGGATTTCAGGTTCGGCGCAAACCCGCCTTCGTCCCCCACGGCGGTGTTGTAGTTCTTTGCCTTGAGGACCGAGCGGAGCTGGTGAAAGATCTCGGCGCACATGCGGATCCCCTCGCGGAAGCTCCGGGCGCCGACAGGCATGATCATGAATTCCTGGATGTCCACATTGTTGTCGGCGTGCACGCCGCCGTTGACGATGTTGACCATGGGCACGGGGATGTCTTTTGCCCCGACACCACCGATATAGCGGTACAACGGCATGCCGATCCGCTCCGCGGCGGCCCTGGCGCAGGCCAGCGAGACGGCGAGGATGGCGTTTGCCCCGAGGGCCCGCTTGGTATCCGTCCCGTCGAGCTCGATCATCGTGTAGTCGATCCGGCGCTGCTCGAAGACATCCATCCCGACGATCTCGGGCCCGATTTTCAGGATGACGTTCTGGACCGCTTTCTGGACGCCCTTGCCCAGGTAGCGGTCCTTGTTGCCGTCACGAAGCTCCAGGGCCTCGCGCTCGCCCGTTGATGCACCGGAAGGCACCGAGGCCCTCCCGATGGTTCCCGACATCAGCATGACTTCCGCCTCGACGGTGGGGTTTCCCCTCGAGTCGAGAATTTCTCGCGCGTGCACCCTGATAATTTCGCTCATATCTCCTCCTGCAATTATCTGCTCCTTATAGGCTCCCTCTTCCCACCGAGGGAGAGGGCCGGGGTACAAAATTGTCATGCCGGACTTGATCCGGCATCCAGTATCTTAGGGATTCCCGCTCCCCGCTTACGCGAGGACAAGCTTTGCGAGAAAGACAGAATAGGAAGTATTTTCTGCCGGTCTATTAGCGCATCCGGCCGTATTTTGCAAGCTGAAGTGCTTACGTTTCCCGTCCGATTGGTGTTTGATTCGACCTGCCGATGTGGTATAAATTTTCGGAAACAGCGGGCTCCGGTGAAAGAAGGATTCGGTGAACGGAACAGAAAAAAACGGCGAAAAACGCACCCGGCTTCACAACCACCTCAACAAGTGGTTCGAGGTTGCCTCGGGCGAATATGGAATGATCGATTCGGGTGATCGCATCCTGGTCGGGGTGTCGGGAGGAGCGGACAGCATGGCGCTCCTCGAGTTGTTCCGGACGCCGAAGTATTTCATTCCCGCCGACTATTCCGTGACGGCCGTGCACATCGACCTCGGTTTCGAAGGAAGCGAAGAGGACGTCGCCGGCATTGAGGCTTCCCTGAAGGCGACGGGCTGCGAATATGTCATTGACCGGACCGACATCGGGCCTGTTGCCCACAGCGAGGTCAACAGAAAAAATCCCTGCTTTCTGTGTTCGAGACTGAGGCGAAGGCGCATCTTCGAGATTGCCGCCGAGCGGGGCTGCAACAAGATCGCCCTGGCCCATCACCGCGACGACATGATCGAAACCCTGCTTTTGAACATGTTCTACAGCCGTGAGATCAGCACCATGATGCCGAAGCAGCAGCTCTTCGGGGGGGCGCTCCACATCATCCGGCCCCTGGCCTACATTCAGGAAGGCCTGATCAAGAAATTCGCCCGGGAGCGGCAGTTCCCCGTCGTCGGGAACCGGTGCCCCACAAGCGGGAATTCCCGGAGGCGCTACATCAAGGAGCTGCTCAACACGCTGGAAAAAGACAACCGGCTCATCCGGGACAACGTCTTCCGTGCCATGAAGCGCGTGAAGACGGACTACATGCCCCGAGGGAATCAGAATGGCTAAAAAGGAATCCGGCGAAAAACCGATCTGCCAGAACAAGACGGCACGGTTGAACTTCGAGATCGAGGAAACCTACGAAGCGGGGATCGCCCTGGTGGGAACCGAAGTCAAGGCCCTCCGGGAAGGGAAGGGGAACCTGACGGACAGCTTCGCCCGGGTGAAAAACGGCGAGGTGTTCCTCTACGAAATGAACATCAGCCCCTACACGTTCGGGAATATCATGAACCACGAACCCCTCCGGGTTCGCAAGCTGCTCCTGCACAAAAACGAAATCCGGAAACTCTACGGCAGGACCCAGGAGCGGGGGCAGACGGTGATCCCGCTCAAGGCCTACTTCAAAAACGGCAAGGTGAAAATCCTGCTCGGCGTGGGCCGTGGCAAGAAGACCCACGATCGGCGGCAGGACCTGAAGAAAAGGACCGACAAGCGGGAAATGGAGCGCGCCATCCGGGGGCGAAGATGAAAAAGGTCCGAATTGGCTGCGGGGCGGGTTACGCCGGAGACCGGATCGAACCGGCACTGGAACTCGCGGAGCGTGGCGACATCGGGTATCTCGTTTTCGAATGCCTGGCGGAGCGGACCATCGCCCTGGCCCAGCAGGCCAGGAGGCGCAATCCCGATGGGGGATACGACGAGCTGCTCGAAAAAAGAATGGAGACGGTTCTGCCTGCCTGCCGGGAGCGAGGGATCCGGATCATCACCAATATGGGGGCGGCAAACCCCCTGGGGGCACTGAGGGCTGTTCGCGAAACGACGCGACGGCTGGGGTTGCGGGGACTCAAGCTGGCTGCCATCACGGGCGATGATATCCTCGATCGAATCCGGAAAGAAAATCCCGTTCTTCTCGAGACGGGCGAACGAGTCTCGCAACTCGGGGACCGGATCGTCTCGGCCAATGCCTACCTGGGAGCGGAGCCCCTCGTCGAGGCCCTGAAAAACGGCGCCGATGTCATCATCACGGGACGCGTTGCCGATCCATCCCTCTTTCTCGCGCCGCTGATGTTCGAGTTCGGCTGGCGGGGTGACCAATGGGATGTCCTGGGGCAGGGCACCGTGGTCGGACACCTTCTGGAATGCGCGGGGCAGGTAACGGGCGGGTACTTTGCCGATCCCGATGTGAAAGACATCCCCGACCTGGCAAGACTGGGCTTTCCCATTGCCGAAGTATCCGATGACGGCTCGGCTGTCATCACCAAGGTCTCCGGTTCCGGCGGCCGGGTAACCGTGGCCGGCTGCAAGGAACAGCTCCTCTACGAGATCCACGACCCTTCCCAGTACATCACGCCGGACGTCGTGGCCGATTTCACGGCTGTGAGTCTCAAACAGAGAGGAAGCGATGCCGTGGCAGTCCGGGGCGGGCGGGGCCTCCGGCGGACCGACTTGCTCAAGGCCTGTATTGGCTGCCTGGACGGCCATATCGGGGAAGGGCAGATCAGCTACGGTGGTGCCGGGGCGGTGGTGCGGGCGCAGCTGGCCCGGGAGATCGTCCTGGAGCGCCTGAGGACAACTGGTGCGCAATTCAGCGAGATTCGCGCGGACCTCATCGGTATCGATTCGCTTCATGGACCGGGTTTTGCCCGGAACACCCGAGAGCCCTACGAGGTCCGCTTGAGGGTTGCCGCGAAAACCAAAACTCATGCAGAGGCCGTCCGCATCGGCAACGAGGTGGAAACGCTTTACACCAATGGGCCTGCCGGGGGAGGGGGCGTGACAAAAAGTGCCCGGGAAGTCGTCGCCATGCTCTCCGCGCTGGTTCCCAGGTCCATAGTAGATACGGCCATTCACATCGAGGAGACCTGACATGAAGCTCAGAAGCATCGCCCATTCCCGGGCCGGCGACAAGGGCGACACGGCCAATGTTTCCGTCATTGCCTTCAGGCAGGAGGACTACCCGCACCTGGTGCACCACGTAACAGCCGGGCGTGTGAAAGACCTTTTCGGCGATGTCGTGAAAGGGGAAGTTATCCGGTACGAGTTGCCGAACATTGAGGCGCTCAACTTTGTCCTGCACGAAGCCCTCGGCGGCGGCGTGACCCGCACGCTGCGTCTCGATCTGCACGGGAAGACCCTGAGTTCTGCCATCCTCGAAATGGAGATCCCCGATATCCAACCAGACCAATGCTAACGCGATTCATCCACGTTGACTTAAAGCCCATAAGCATATATATTACTTTCGGAATTGTTCCTGTCAGATTCACAAGTGGGGGCGCCACGGTTTCGACGGGGATAATTGAGGTTGACAGTGGCACGCGGAGGTTTCTACCGGGCTCCTTAAACAGGTAGAAAACAAGTAAACGCCAACAATTACGTTTACGCAAAGGCTGCTTAGGTAGCCTCGTCCTGCCGGGCTCTCCTGACGGTTCGAACAGGGCGTAAAATCAGTTAGGATAGCCGACCCTGATCTCCTGTGGCGGGTGAGGCGAAACAACTCACAGGATAGCCGACGAGGCATCCCGTCCCCGGGAGTCCTCCGAGGCGAAATTTAAATCGGGGACTAAGCGTGTAGAAGCTGCAGCTGAAGATTTCCGGACGCGGGTTCGACTCCCGCCGCCTCCACCAGAACGAAATCCGAGAAAGTGCTAGGAAGTGCAAAACCCGCTAGAAATAGCGGGTTTTTTGTTGCCAGTTGTCCAGCGCCTTGACGACGCCTGGCTGGAGCAGTTTGCTGTTTTCCCCAAAGCGCCAGCACTCCCGCGCTACTTATTCCCGGTCTTTACCGGAGCCTGTGTCGTTGAGGTGCAGGCTTTGTACGAAATCGTCTTGGAAGCCATGGATACCGGATCGGTCAGGGTAAATCCCAGGACCTGCGCCTGCTTCATGTCGGTCTGCACGACGATGTCGAACGGATGGAAACCGGCTGTCGAGAAGCTTGTGTACTTCTTCGTGCCCACTTTGTTGTTCACCACCGGCGCATAATAGATGCCTGTCGCGGTCGCGAGTTCTACCATCCCGTGTAAAATCACACGTCCGTCCGTGCATCGCGATTTTGCGTCGTCGCTCAACAGTTTGACGCTTTTCACCAGGTTGCATTGATTGCTGCGTGAAACGAAATTCGAAGCATACCCGACGGCTAAGAGCCTTGCGCCTCCAGAAAAACCCATCGGCACCAACAGGTTGGGGCTGGTGACGGTAATTTTGCCCGGCCCGGTGAACGCGTGGGTGACCGGCGATTGGCTGGTAAGGGGCACCTGGCTCGTCATGCTGCTGGGGTGTAGGGACGTCTGCCAAAAGTAGGTGATGACAGCCGGCCTGTCAACCTCGATCACGCCCTGAGCGCTGAAAATCTGAGCCGGGCATGACCCCTGCCAATCCAACTGTGTGACGGACAGCTTCGGAATCACCGGCTGCGCGAAGGCCGGAACCGCTGCCAGGATGAGCGACATCCCGATCAGGATTGCATGGAGCTTTTTCATGAGTACCTCTTTGCAACGGTAGTTGATGAGAACTTCATTTTTGTCGGTCGGAGTATAAGGTGATGGAATCTTGTCTGTCAAAGGGAAAATATGCGACAACCTTGAGCCGCTTGAGCGATCCCTCAGCGGTCTGCTTGATATGCTCCGGCCGACTGTTCAGGCCCGGCGCACCCTTCATCCCGCGTGGATCGAAATCAGGACTGAGGTCGAACCCGAATTTGGTGGCGATCACCACCTGGTCACGGAAGGGAGCGAGGGCTTCGCCCACAAGCTCTTCGTTGATGAACGGGCAGTAAGAAAAGCTCATTCCCATGCAGCCGAGTCCGAGAGCCGAAACTTCCAGGCCGCTTTTGCCCAATTTACGCTTTTGCATTGTTTTCTCCTTATACGGTCAGGATGCCCTGCTGCGTAAAACCTTGCCGAAAACCCGACCTTCGTTTTTCATGGTCTGCGCCTCCGAAAGGGTTACGATGCCAACCAACGAGATAAAGAGGCCTGCCAAAATACCAGTGATTATTTTGTTCATGATGATCTCCCTATTTGCCGTTGTACTGCTCGTCAGTGACCTTTTCCATCCATTCAACGTTTTTGCCGTTGAGCGTTCCCGTGATGGCGATATGCGTCATTGCGGTGGTGGGTGAGGCTCCGTGCCAATGCTTCACCTTTGGTGGGCACCAGATCACATCGCCCGCTTTGATTTCCTCAACCTTGCCTTCCCATTCCCCGGTTCGGCCAACGCCTGCGGTAACGAGCAGGTGCTGCCCTGTCGGATGAATGTGCCAAGCGGATCTGGCCCCAGGCTCGAAGGTGACATAGGCGCCGGAAAAGGGCGTCGAATCCTTTGCAGGGAACAGAGGGTCAACACGGACGTTACCGGTAAAATATTCGGCAGGCCCTTTGACGGAAGGCTGAGAGCCGGCCCGGGTTATCATCTGCGACTTATTCTTTGCTTCGTCGGCAAGTGCCTGGCCCGAAAAGGCGCCTGCTGAAACAAATAGAGTAAGCGATAAAAGCATTGCCGTGTATTTCATTTGTCTCTCCTTACGATTGCTTTTTGAGATAGTTTGCCGGGCGATGAGAAACAAGGGGGCTACAGTTCCGGTGTCGATGATCCGCAAGATTTCAGGGAAGCCATATCGATGGAGAAGCGATACTTCACATCGGACTTGACCAGTCTTTCGTAGGCTTCGTTGACCTTCTGGATGGGGATGACTTCGACATCGGCGGTGATGTTGTGCTTGCCGCAGAAGTCGAGCATCTCCTGGGTCTCGGCGATGCCGCCGATGATTGAGCCGGAGAGGCTGCGGCGCCCGAACAGTAGCGCAAAGGCAGAAACGGCGAGAGGCGTCTCCGGCGCGCCGACAAGGGTGATGTTGCCGTCACGGCCAAGCAGGTTGATGTAGGCGTTGATGTCGTGATCGGCGGAGATGGTGTCGAGGATGAAGTCGAAGCTGCCGATGTGCTTCTTCATCTCATCGGCGTTGCGGGAGACGATGACCTCATCGGCGCCCAAACGGAGCGCATCCTCCTTCTTGCCGGGTGAGGTGGTGAAGACAACGACGCGGGCTCCAAAGGCACGGGCGAACTTGACGCCCATGTGCCCCAGCCCGCCGAGGCCGACCACGCCGACCTTCTTCCCCTTGATGTCACCCCAGCGGCGCATGGGCGAGTAGGTCGTGATCCCGGCGCAAAGCAGCGGCGCAACTCCGGCAAGATCGAGGTTGGCGGGAATATGCAGGACAAAGTGTTCATCGACGACGATACTTTCAGAGTATCCGCCGTAGGTGACGCCACCCAGGTGTTTGTCCGGGGAGTTGAAGGTGAGGGTCTGGTTTGGGCACAATTGTTCCAGGCCATCCTGGCAATTGGGGCAGGTATGGTCTGAATCAACCAGACAGCCGACGCCCGCCAGGTCGCCCGGCTTGAACTTCGTGACGGCGGAACCGACCCTGGTGACTCGACCGACGATCTCGTGGCCCGGAACGCAGGGATAGCTCGTGGGCATGATACTGCTCCACTCGTTGCGCACCGTGTGGAGGTCGGAATGACAGATGCCGCAAAAGAGAATCTCGATCTGCACGTCGTGTTCGGTCGTATCCCGTCTTGGGATTATGCTGGAGGCCAGCGGCGATGTCGCACTGGCAGCGGAGTAAGCTTTGGCTTTATACATGGATATATCCTCCTGTTGATTTCGGTTCTGCACTGAATCAGGCCTGGCCTGAAGTCCGGAGCTCGCCATTGGGTGATTCATCTTTAAGAAATATGGTGAAGACATTATTTTTTTCGCAGCTTGCCGAGCCAGCTATCGAGAGCCTTATCCACCTCGCCTTTTCTCGCTTGCCGCGGCTTGTACAGGTCGAGACCTTCAAGGACAACGGCATTCTTGGCCTGCTCCTTGAAATGGGGGAAAAATTTCCCGATCCCTCCCTCGTGTGTACAAAAGGCGGATACTTTCTTGCCCGCGAAGTCCGCCTGTCTCAGGAAACTCATCACCGGGGTTGGTACCGTGTACCACCATACCGGGCCGCCGACCAATATCAGATCATACGATGACATAACGGGCGGGCTTTTCTTCAATGCCGGCAAGTCGTCTGTCTGCAGCTCCCTTTTGGCCTCTTCCGTCAGTGCGGAATACTCGGCAGGATAGGTTTTCACGGTCTCGATTTCAAACACATCGCCCCCGGTTTTCTCCCGTATCTTTTCCGCAATGTATTTTGTGTTTCCACTAAAAGAGTAATAGATGATCAACATTTTTGTCCTCCCGGTACCCGTTGCGGTAGATTGAGCTGACCCCAGATGAGGAAGGAAGGGGATTGCGGCTCCTGCAAGCAGCCCGGCAGCCGTAACTTTCAGCAGGGTCCTCCTCGACAGGCCAACCTTGTTTGCGTCTTTTGTTTCATTGCTCATGACGATACCTCTGTTTTCCGTTGGTCATTTCTGGTGCTCCTTGATTTTGGATTCTCCATGGCTCAAACTATAGCGCTGCCCGACTCCGAACGGAAGATACGATCCTGCCCAATTATTGTCTAATTCTATCAGAGGACTATCAAAGTAGGATGACTTTTGATATAAGAGAACTGGTGCGGAGAATCGTGTCCAGCATGAATATTAATAAATACAGTGAGTTACTTTATATGGCAGAACGCGACCATACAGATCTGGCGAAAACAAACAGCCTGCTGAAAGAGAAATTGCTGCGCTGGATGCCTGAGCCCGGACGCTACCCGACCGCCATTGAAGGTTTGACGATCGCCCGGCGACATGATGCAAAGGAGCTCGAAAATTGTATTTACAAACCGCTTGTCGCGGTTGTTCTACAGGGATCCAAACGCTCCGTAATCGGCTCCGAGGAGTACCGGTACGGGGAGAACCATTGCCTGGTAATCGGGGTGGACATACCCAGCGCAAACCACGTCATTGTCGCATCACCGGAGCAGCCGTTTTTGGCTGTGGCGCTTGACCTGGATAAATACCTGATCACCCAGCTGGCGGCGGAGATTCCGCCTGCCTCCAGATTTGAAAGTGGTTCCTACAAGGGAATGGCCGTCGCGGAGATTGATCCTGACGTGCTGGATGCGTTCCTGCGCCTGGCTGAGCTTCTTGAGAAGCCGGAACAGATACCGGTGCTCGCGCCGATGATTATCCGTGAGATCCATTATCGTCTGCTCATTGGACCTCAGGGCGAGCGCTTGCGGATGATCAACACGCTCGGCACGCAAAGCAACCAGATTGTGAAGAGCATCACGTGGTTGCGGGATAATTACAAAGAGCCCCTGCAGGTTGATGAATTGGCCAGGAAGGTGAATATGGCGACTTCCACCTTCCACCGGCACTTCAGGGATGTCACGACTCTCAGCCCTTTGCAGTATCAGAAGCGGTTGCGCTTATATGAAGCCCAGCGCTTGATGCTGGTGGAGAATGAGGACGCCGCCATTGCAGCGCTGGCGGTTGGGTATGAAAGCCCGACGCAGTTCAACAGGGAATACAAGCGGCAGTTTGGAGAGCCTCCACACAGGCATGTGAGCCAACTGCGCTAGCCCGCCACGTCGGCCCATCGATGCCGGCAGTCATTCGATCAGCATTGTCAAAAAGTATTTGATTTCATGCGCCCTTCTTGTTATCACGTCAACCAGTTGATTCCAGCCTTGCAGCGAACTTTATTGCGTGAAGGGAGAAACGAAAATGGGAATACGTGAGACAGCTCGGGATAATTTTTCTTTGTGGGCAACAGCGTTGCTCACAAGAGATTCAAAGAAAGTGGCCGAATTGTATTCGGAAGACGCGACGTTTCTTCCGACGGTTTCACCGGACTTTAAAAAGGGAAAGGCTCAGGCGGAGGGCTATTTCAAGCATTTTCTGGAAAAAAATCCAAACGGTGCAGTAACTGCGGAAGAGGTCCAGGCATTGGGAGACAATGCATACCTCCACTCCGGACTGTATGATTTTGAACTGGATCAGGGCAGCGGCAGGGTTGTTGTCGATGCCAGATTTTCGTTTGTCTGGAGGAAAGAGTCAAACGGAGAATGGAAGATCATTCATCATCATTCTTCCGTCAGGCCATAGTTCTCTCTGCAAACGTTACAGAAGGATATGCCGATCTCCGGGGTGCCTCAGTGCGCCCCGGAGATTTTTTTCGTGCAGCGGGCAGCCTGCATGGCTCCTTCTTTCACGGTAATGTCGATATGAGCATGGTAAGTCGAACACATGTCGGCATACTATGCTGAAATCGCTTTTTGTTTTTCTCATACACGCAATACGCAACCCGCTATTGTTTGCACCTTGGCGCGGTGAAGATTACCGCTTCTTCATGTAGGTAGCGAAAGAACTCATTGACATTACTCGCCATGTAACGTAATGGAATTTCAAGAGATCAGCGCAGGTCGAGACATGGACATTCCAGAGGGAAAAATCAATTTTTTTTGCAGACAGTGGAAAGTTAAAGAGCTTTCTCTCTTTGGCTCTGCAATACGGAACGATTTCCGGCCTGAAAGCGATGTCGACGTTCTCGTGAGCTTTTTCGAAGATGCTCGATGGAGCCTGTTTGATCTCATTCACATGGCCGAGGAGTTGGGCAGCGTTTTCGGGTGCCCGGTCGATCTGGTCGAGAAAGAAGCTCTCCGTAATCCCTTCCGGCGTCAATCCATTCTTTCAACCAGGAAGATCATTTATGCGGCCTGAAGAACGAGACAAGGCTTAGTCCCACCAACCAACCCGTAATTCATTGCCCAGTTGCCTGATGGTTGCCACGAATCCGTCATCCGGCTCGCTGCTTTTTACGCGCAATACGCTACCCGTCCCCCGCTTCCCATGCCCTTTGCCTTGCGGCTTTTCCCCCGTCCCTGTCTTCCTGCGACACACCCCTGTCGATCCGATGCTGATTTTCCACTCCGGGCTGATAAGGTAGAAAAATAAAGAGGTTGCATCGAATAGTCTTGCCAAAGGGCTGCTGGTCTGTTATGAGAGACGCACAAACACAAGGTGGTGTTCAGAGATGATCAACCCTGCGCCGAAAAGCCCGGATCGATGACCTTCGATTCGGGCTTTTTTCGCACAAAACCAAATACACGGGAACATGAACCGGATACCATTCTCACGCTCTTACCACCCCTGCGGCGAGCCTCAAAAGCTCGATGGGCTTCTTGGCAGTGGTATCCGGCACGTCGGCAACCTGCCATGCAATTCCTGTCACAATACAAGCAAACAGTTTGACGCCCTACAGGGAGATGATTTCCTGTGGGCCTCTACCACGCAGGTACACTATACGGCAATACGGTAAGAAACACATGTAATAGCCGAAACCAAGCTATGGGAAGACATCGGATGGTACTCGATCATAAAATTAGATTAGCTGCCTTTAATTGGCTAAACGAACAGATCGGCATTCACGGTGACGTTCTGCCCCGGAAACTGCTTGAGAAGGGATTCATCTTCGAAAACAATCCAGTCTCTTTGATCTCCCCGCAGGGCATCTTCAAGCCTAAAGTTATGAATTATCCATTAACAATTACAACGGCGCCCGAAGGGCCATACGATGACTCCTTTGGCAGAGACGGTTACCTTCTGTATCGATACAGAGGCACTGATCCGAGTCATCGAGATAATGTGGGATTAAGAGAAGCATTTCGGCATAATATTCCACTTATTTATTTTCATGGAGTTGTTCCTGGCAAATACTTATCTGTATGGCCCGTCTACATTATATCAGATGACCCCACTAAACTCACATTCAAGGTGGCCGTTGACGACGTATCCACCTTAAGCACGGGGTATGGCTATGCCGTACCCGAGGAAACGATTTTGAAACGGGCATATATTACATCGGAAGTCCGCGTTAGACTTCACCAGCGAGGATTCAGGGAGAAGGTCCTTGCGGCCTATCGTTCACAATGCGCATTCTGCAAATTGAAATATGGAGAGTTGTTGGATGCTGCCCACATCATTCCGGACAACGAAATCGATAGTAGGCCAACAATCGACAACGGTCTAGCCCTCTGCAAATTACATCATGCGGCCTTCGACAGTTTTATTATTGGTGTCGATCCTGATTTTATCATTCACGTCAGGACAGATGTGCTCAAAGAAGAAGACGGGCCGATGCTTCAGCATGGGTTGCAGGAATTGCACAAGATCCGAATTATTTTGCCGCGTGCCGAGGCGCATTGGCCGAATAGAGAATACTTGGACAGAAGGTATCAGAAATTTAGGGCATATGCGTAATGAAGCATATGTCATCACTGGTGGAGGTCACATGAAGGCTTTCATTGGTATCACTGACTTCAACTGGTATAGCTTCCTTTCTTCCATTCGCGATCTGGAAGAAGTAAATTTCTGGCAGCCGAGCGCCTCGACACATTTCCGCGCACTACAATCTGGCGAACCCTTTCTTTTTAAACTTCATAGTCCTAGACATTATATAGTGGGTGGCGGTTTTTTTGCTTATAGTACGACTTCGCCTGTCAGTCTGGCTTGGGAAGCGTTCGGAGAGAAGAATGGAGCACAAACACTAAAAGAGATGCGGAGACGAATCGAAAAGTATCGCAGGAGCGCACCGAACCAGACTGCGGATTATGAAATCGGGTGTATTTTACTAGAGCAACCCTTCTTTTTTCGAAAAGATGACTGGATACCGGCACCTGGAGACTGGAGCCCAAATATCGTCAGAGGCAAGGGATACGATACGGCCACTGGAGAAGGAAAAAGCATTTGGGATGCTGTAAAACTTCGCTTACAAGCAGTAAACATTCCTGTGATAAATGAGGAAAGAAAGCGATACGGCGCCCCCTTTCTCGTTACACCTCG
The DNA here is from genome assembly GCA_964628025.1 of uncultured Syntrophaceae bacterium. Taxonomy (GTDB): domain Bacteria; phylum Desulfobacterota; class Syntrophia; order Syntrophales; family UBA2192; genus UBA2192. Next base: position 30,747 of record CAZVLL010000008.1, on the reverse strand, counting down.
ATTAGGGCAGGGTAGTTTCAGAATCATGGTTACTGACGCTTACGGCAGGCGCTGTGCTGTGACAACTGAACGGACATTGCCAGCCCTAGATGCAGCTCATATAAAGCCTTATGTCGAAAACGGACCGCATGATGTGTGCAACGGCATTTTGTTCCGCTCTGATATTCATAAATTATTCGATACTGGCTATGTGACAATAGCAGAAGATTATCGTTTTACAGTGAGCCGCCGAATTAGAGACGAGTATGAAAATGGTAAGGACTACTATGCGCTAAATGGAAGGAAAATACTGCTGCCTTCTGATTCGACATGTTGGCCCGAAAAGAAATATGTGCTCTGGCATAATGAAAATGTATTCAAGGGCTAGAAACAGTGCCAATCTTCAATATGGCCATATGAAGTGATCATGAAAAAATAGGCAGCTGAAAAGCACAACGATAATATTAAGGCACATGATGGTGAGACAAAACAGAGTTGTGCACGTGGGATTGTCCGGTTATGACGCAAGCGTTGCTATGACTGAACGGACCATATTTCTGAATGCAGAAGAAAAACGATGAGCAAAGCCAAAATTGTTGATATTGGGGTCGCTCACCGATTGTTCTCGTAAGCATCCCTCCTGTGCCCAATCTTCACCACCACGACCTTCAGGACGTCATCCTGAATCTCATAGACGATGCGATAGATGCCCTGGCGCAGCCGATACCGTTCCTGCCCGGACAGTTTCTCGCATCCCGGGGGGCGGGGGTTCGCAGCCAGCTGCTCAAAGCATTTCAGGATGCGATGGACGTCTTTTGTGGGAAGGGCCCGAAGATCTTTGGCCACGGATTTTTTGAAGGCAAGATTATATTTTCCCATGCGCCTTCAGATCCTTCAAAAGCGCTTCGTAAGTCATCTCCGGTTCTTTGACGCGCTCGTCAAATGCCGAAAGATCCTCCTGGTCTTCGCGAAATGCCATGCGAACGGCTTCATTGACGAGATCGGTCATGGAACGCCCCGTATCGAGCGCTTTGAGGCGCAATGCGCGGTGAAGTTCGGGGGCCATGTAAATCGTGGAACGCTTTGCACGTTCACTCATCGTATCACCTCCACACCACATGTAGCATCTAGACGTTATGACGTCAAGACGGAATAACGTCATGGCCGTGGTGCCTTCTGTGAAGATTAGGGGGCAGGCGATTTGAAGAGGGCATGGAAACAGGTATCCGGTGTTTGAAGGTTTCTTTTGTTTAGGGCACCATAGGAAAGACAAATCCACATATCTAATTTTCACTGATGGATATAATTTCAGCAAACGTTGAAAGTGCTATATGTGGTGAAAATTACGCTTGACGGTGCAAGACGAGAAGCGTGATCACAGCATCAGGAATCAATTGCTGCAGTTCACATCAGAAGTGCATGCGGTCAATGTAAAGCTGCTGAAAAAGAAAAACGAGGAAGAGGAGTAGGCGCCAGGGCTGTATGACTGGAGGGATAATATCCCTTGACTTCATCGCGGTTCGGGCGCCTGATGATCATGTAATCTCGATTTGTTGGTAGCAGGGCTGCCCGTCAGTAACAAGATCCGCATTTTTCATCGGCGCTCATGATTGGAACCCCGTCTCTCACTGAAGAGGGATGGGGTTTTTTGTTCAAAGGAGTAAACATCAAAGAAAAGGAGCGAAGCATGAAACATTTCCTATTTACCATTATGATGACCCTTCTTGCCGTCTCTGCACAGGCAGCCGATGTCGGTGTGTCTGTCAGCGTCGGCCAGCCTGGCTTTTATGGCCACATTGAAATCGGGAACTATCCTCAACCGGAACTCATTTACGCACAACCCGTCGTGATTCGGCATGCGCCTGCCGGCGTTGTTTATCAGCCAATCTACCTGCACGTTCCTCCCGGTCATGAGAAAAACTGGAGCAAACACTGCAGCAAATATAATGCTTGCGGCCAACCTGTCTATTTCGTGCGTGATCGGTGGTACAACGATGTCTATGTGCCTCAACACCATGCGCGTGCCGAGCAATATGGCAAGGAACACGGTGACAAACACGGCGAGAAGCAGGACAAGGGACAGAACAACGGCAATCATGGGCATGGCAAAGGCCACGATTAAAATCGCTTAAGGCTCCATTTAAGACGATCCGGCGGAATCTGGAGTGCCGCGAGCGTACTTGATGGTATCGAGTGATGGGCGTCAGGCAGGTGACGACATCTCAGCTGATGCAGAAGCATCGCATGCTGATGTTGGCGTATTGAAAGCCCTCATAGAGCCACTCGATCGTTTCGCCTTCCTGTTGAAGGCCCAGGGCATAGAGCATGGGAAGGTAATGGTCGTTTGTCGGGACCGCCTCATCGGCGAAATCCAGCCTGTCATATTCGATCAACTCGTCGTGGTTTCGTTTCTTGAGCAACCCTGCCACGATTGAGTCAAACGACTGTGCCCAACCGTCGGCAGGTGCACCGGCGTCGTCCCAGGTCACTTGCATGAGGTTATGAACAATGTTGCCGCTCCCGATGATCATAACCCCTTCCCGCCGCAAGGGGAGCAGTTCACGACCAAGGTCATAGTGGAACCGGGGAGGCTGGGCAAAGTCGATGCTCAGCTGGAAGACAGGGATGTCCGCCTTCGGGAAGAGGTGCTTGAGGATCGTCCACGCGCCGTGGTCGAATCCCCGCGTGGTGCTGAACCCGACTCGCCGGGAACGGATGAGTTTCGCCGTGCGGCGGGCCAGCTCCGGGGCACCGGGTGCGGCATAGACCACCTTGAAGATGTCGGGGTGGAAGGGGCCAAAGTCATAGATCATGCCGGGAGCCTCGGTCCCGGATACCAGTACCTGGTTCCGGACGAGCCAGTGGGCGGACACCACGAGGATGGCCCGAGGTCGTGGGAGGCGGGTCCCCGCGTTAACCAGGGCTTTTGTGAAGTCGTTATGCTGAATCGCGTTGATCGGGTGACCGTGTCCGATGAACAAGACGGGCATCAGAACATCTTTTTGAGCGGGCGGAGAAGCCATCACCGGGTCTCCTTCTGTCGGATTTACTTTTCACTAAGAGGGTCACAAAACAGGTGCATAAAGATCTTCCGTAAAAGAGCATCTGTCATTCCGGGCTTGACCCGGAATCCAGTATTTTCATGGATTCCTGCCTGCGCAGGAATGACACCGCTTGAAATAGGTCCATTTTTGTATTGCACAATACGCGATTTATTTATCGCTCTTTGCAGTAATATAGTCGTCGTGTCACTGTATTTCCAGCATTATCCATCATATTCGGCCTTCATAAATTTCTTCCACATTTATCGACCTGGACTACGGGGCTGCCGTGGCGGCAATCGCAATTGAATCTGTGGCTAAAGCTGCAACTGTGACGAAAGAATAAGCATATGGTGAACTCGTTAAAGAATCTATTGACGAATGCGATCGGATCTGTTAATATGACCATATTAAATGACCATAAGGATAGACAGATGAAAGGCACAACGGTGAGTATTGCCGAGGGGAAAAAGGGGTTCAGCCGTCTCATTCAGAATGCCGCGGAGAAGAATGAGGAAACCATCGTGACCAAGCGGGGCAAGCCCGTTGCTGTCATCGTACCCTATGACGAACACCGACATTCCCGAAAGCTTGAGGGGTACATGATGGTCATGGAGGGCCGGCAGGCTTTCCTGAATTCCGGAGTCAAAGCGGACGATGTCTACAGGGAGTCGAGAAAGCAGCTGGAGGAGAAGTCTTGAAGAAGGCCGTTATCGATGCAAGTGTGGCTCTCAAGTGGTTCCTTCAGGACGAAAAATATGGCGAGGCCGCTGTGGACTTGCTGGATCGGTTCGTCCGGGGAGAGGTTGATCTTGTTGCGCCCTCGTTGATCGTTTACGAGGTAATCAACGGCCTGGTCATTGCCCAGAGAAGGAGCCGCATTGCTGATGAAAAGATTCGGTCTTCCATCTCCGGCTTTCTCAATCTCGGGATCGTGCTCATGGATGTATCGGGTCTGCAGGATCGGGTCGTCCATTTTTGCAGGGTTTTTGATCGTTCCGCCTATGATGCCAGTTACCTGGCCGTGGCCGAACAGGAGTCCCTTCCGCTAATCACGGGTGATGAGAGATTGTACAACAGCGTCAAGAGAAAAGCTCCGTGGGTAAAATGGATCGGTGATGATTTGGGGGCTGGGTAGAAGATTATAAGAAGAATGCAATCGGTCATTGATGACTCTGCTTGGCAGGTATAACAATGAGGCAACATCCTTTACTTTTTTTGAGTAAATCATATAATAGAAACATAAGCGTAGATTCATTGTTCCGTCTTGATCTTTACGATTTATGACCGGACGAGCAGACGCAGTCGATCAAATGCGGAGAAGAACCTGAAATAAGGAGGTCACCATGAAACGGAAGCTTGCTGTCCTGCTGTCTCTGGCAGTTGTACTGTGCGTATCCGTGTCGGCGTTCGCCGAGACGACGCTGGAAAAGATCAATCGGACCGGTGTACTGACAATCGGTACGCGGACCGGCTTGCCGGGCTTTGCCTTCGTGAACAACAAAAACGAGTGGGTCGGCTTCTCGATTGACCTCGTGGAGCAGGCGATCGCGCCGGAGATCTCGAAGAAGCTTGGCAAGGCGATCAAGGTAGAGAAGAAGGAGTCCACTCCGCCCACGCGCATCTCTCTCATCACGTCGAACGCGGTGGATCTGGTAGCCGAGACGATGACGGACACGCGCTCCCGGCGCGAGAGCGTGGACTTCAGCCTGACCTACTTCGTGACCGGCGCCCAGTTCCTGGTGAAGAAGGGCAGCCCGATCAAGGGCGTCCAGGATATCGCGGGCAAGCGCATTGCCGCCCTGAAAGGATCGACCAGCGCGCGTATCATCCGGGAGAAGTACCCGAATGCTCAGCTCGTGGAGTTCCCGGACCAGCCCGCCGCGTTCCAGGCGCTGACCCAGGGTCAGGTGGACGCCTACACCAGTGACGGCACCTATCTGGCCGGGTTGATTGGAAAGGCGCCGAACCCGGGCGATTGGGTGATCGCGGGTGATTTCTACACATACGAACCGTACGGTATGGCGATGCGGAAGAACGAATCCGACTTCCGAAACCTCGTCAACAACGGCCTGATGGAGGCCATTGAATCCGGGAAGTACTTCGAACTGTATGAGAAGTGGTTCGGCCCCAAAGGAGAGGTGCCGTATCCCTTGACGGCGGAGAACAAGCGGTTCTTCATCCTGCAGGTGATGCCGAAGTAAAGATCGCCGCGAAATCGTCCAGGCCCGGCTCGGCAAGGCGGACATTGTGAACGCCTTGTACGGTTGTATTGATCGTTTGCTTTTCTTTTGTTATGCTTGGCGCCTGCTGAGAAGCAAATTCTTACCCACAGGTGAAAGAACATGAAAAAGGCATGGATCGTCCTGATGAGCGCGATGTTTCTTTTTATGGCAACGGATCTCCCCGCCCAGAAGCCGGACAGGGCCGGCTGTCAGGATCACGCGCTCTTTCCCACGCGAATGCCGGGATATTACATTGTGGACTGCAAAGTCCAGGAGTTCGGGGTCTACGAATTCTTTTCAGTCAAGGGGCCGAAGACACCCGTCGAAGGGAAGTTCACCTACATCGCCTATCACATTGTCAACCGAAAAGAAGAACCATCGGGGATCGCCGTCGTCCGGAATTACGATAATGCCATCCGCAAAGTGGGCGGAACGATCGTACAGATTTCGCCGGAGCGTTGGGTGAACGGGAAAATCGTTAAGGACGGCCAGGAGGTGTGGGCTCAGGCTGAAAAGGGCAACGGCGCGATCTGGTTGCGGGTCGTCGAGAAAAAAGCGATGGAGCAGCACATCGTGGCGGACGCGGCGGTCTTCGGCAACGACATCAAGAGCACGGGCCATACGGCGATCTACGGCATCCAGTTCGATACCGGCAAATCCACCATCAAGCCCGAATCGGCGCAGGCCATCGGGGAGATCGCCAAGCTTCTGAAGGCTGACCCCGGCCTCAAGCTCGGCGTGGTGGGCCATACGGACAGCGTAGGCAGCGTGGAAAGCAACATCAAGCTCTCCCAGGAGCGGGCCGAGGCCGTTCTCCAGGCGCTCGTCCGCGACCACGGCATCGCCTCTGCCCGCCTGAAGGCCTACGGGTGCGGCCTGTTTGCGCCCGTTGCGTCCAACGACACCGAGGAGGGTCGGGCCAAGAATCGCCGGGTCGAATTGGTGAGCCTGTCCGCCCCGGCAGCAAAGTGATGGAGGTATTCACCCCAAGGCGCTGAAAGGGTTTGAATTTAGGCAGGGTCGGAAACGGCCCTGCCTTTTATTTATGTCGACTGCAATTTATCAATGTTTTTGAACTCTTTCCGAATCAACTTCATGAATTACTTCACCGCATGACTGAGATGCCAGACCAGCTCTAACAGCTTCAGGAGAAAAGGTCCGTCTGTGAAGTGGGTCGGTGATGCGTTTATCTTGACGCAGGGTACTAAATATGTATAATCTGATAATCAGATTATCATGTTCTTCAGTTCGGTAAAAGGTGAGGAGATGGACAAGACAATCAATGCGACGGATGCAGCACGAAAATTTTCGGATCTTTTGAATGCTGTAAAGTATCGAGGCGAAACGTTTACAGTCGTCCGGGGCGGTAAGCCGGCCGCTGTAATCGGGCCCGTCGAAACACCGCAAAAAGGCAGAAAGCTTTCCGAGTTGGCGGCACTACTTACCCGACTTCCACGGTTGGGAGATGACAGGGTAGTGTTTGCCAGGGATCTGGAAGAAATCATCGGCACCCAGCCGATCCAGAGCGAGGTGCCTCCATGGGAGTGATATTCGATACAAGCGGGATCATTACCCTTGAACGCGATGGAAGGAGCCTGGATGGAATCGTCCGGGAGCGGGGAGAGGAACCATTCGGTATCAGCGTCATCACCGTTGCCGAACTTCTGCACGGCGTGGAGCGGGCAGATTCCGACAAGACCCGGATAAGGAGGCAGGCCTTTGCAGAGAAGGTGATCGAGATGTTCCCCGTCTTTCCCTTCGACACGGCTGCAGCGAGAATCTACGCGCGGCTGTGGGCGACGCAGCTGAAAAAAGGATTACCTGTCGGAGCCCATGATCTGATGATTGCTGCCACGGCGATATGTCACGACTATGCCGTCGTGACGTCCAATCTGCGAGATTTTGAAAAGATTGAGGGCTTAACCGTCGTGAAATTCAACGCCCCCCCACGTTGATGACTTCTTTCCGCACCAGCTTCATAAATTGCTTCACCGCATGACAAATTTGTATCATCATTCCTGCGTCGGGCTAGACGGGAGCAGGAGGCGGAATACCGTTCCTTCACCGGCTTCGGATTCAACCGTGATGAAGCCGTTGTGGTTCTTGATCACGGAATAACATACGGCAAGACCCAGTCCGAGCCCCTTCTGCCCGTTCTTCGTCTTCGTTGTGAAATAGGGGTCAAACACCCGTGACAGATATTCCCGGTTGATCCCCACGCCGGTATCCTTGATCGATATTCTTATATAGTTCCCCGGTTTTACGGGCAGGACACTCTGCAATCCGACAGTAACAGGCTCTGCGCTGAACTCAATGGTCCCGCCTTCCGGCATGGCTTCCCGGGCATTTCGGATGATGTTTTCCAGAACCTGCAGGAGCTGCTTTTTGTCCACTTCGACGCTGGGAAGACCATCATGGATGGACAGGGCGTATCGGATGTCGGTACTTTTCGGGGCGTTTTCTAGGGCTTCCCTGACCAATTGGTCAACGGATTCGACTTTCCGCAACGCAAAGCCTCCCCGGGCCAGCGTGATCAGCTGATGCGACAGTTCTTTCGCCTGCAGGCCGGCCCTTTCGGCGATGGTCAGACCCTCCCCCAGGACTGTATCTTCATCATCGGCAGATAATTTTGCGAGAAATATGTTGCGCAACACGGCGGACATCAATCGATCGAAATCCTCTGCCACGCCACCGGCAAATGTGTCGATCGATTCCAGCTTCTTCATCTTGATCAGTTCTTCCTCGGCGATCTTCTGCTCGGTGACATCTTCGAGGGTTTCGATGGCCCCGAACAGATTGTTGCGGGAATCCTTGATCGCGGCGGCCGTGAAGCGGAGCCATCTGCCTCCGTCGCCAAACTCGGGGAAGAAATCCGTGGCCTCGTAGGCCTTCTCGTGCAGCTTCGATTTTCTGTATTTCCCGGAATACCAGTCCGGAAGCGTCTCCAGGGTGTCGTCCACGATCAGATCCGCCATGCAGGGTCGTTCATTCTTGTAGAAAGCCCTCCAGTGCTGTTTTGTGCCCAAAACATCTTCCGCGTTGATGCCGCTCAGGATCTCCAGGGCGCGGTTCCAGTAGAGGATCGTATGGTCTTTTCGGATCACGAAAGTTGGAATGGCCGATCCCTGGATGATGCTGTACATCCTCTGCTCGTTTTCCTTGCGTTTCCACGCAGAGTAAACGAAGCCGATGAACGCCGTGGCAGCCAGACAGCCCAGCAGTACCTGGAAATAGTCCATCATGGCCTCCCCCGGTCATTTCCCTCTCCCTCGGCGCCGCGGGTCGAAATACCCCGGTCCGGAGTCGAAAAACAGAGGTGTTGCTGTTCCTGATGAATCGTATTCAGACGTTTGTGCAAGACGGTACGGGGAGTGCCCTGCGTGGACGGAAAAGGGAGATGAGCGCTGGAGGAAGATAACGAAAATGCCGTAACGGAACGGAAGAAATTCTGTTCTGCAGATTCCGGTTTCATCGGACGCATCAATCGTATCGGGGAAAGAAACGTATGGCCCTCCTGATACTTCCATACGGCTTATTGCATGATTTCCTTTATTATCTTCAGAAAAACAAAAAGGAAGTCAAGGACAAAGTGCAGACAGCCGGCAGGACAGGGTGATGTCAACCAGCGGGGGAGACGGACGTTTCATGCTTTAAAGGCCTTGAATAAATGAAGGGCGTTGGGTTCCTCGACATTAGAGGGTGACAAGAATTGGAAGAATGTTGTAATATTGCAATAAGAATGAACGATGGATCAACCTGAGGGATAAACATGAAACTTCACGGTTTGTGGCGGCGTGCATTAATCGGATTCCTGGTGATTTTGATGGCCTTGCCGGCTCCGGTTTTTGCACAGAGTTCGATACCGGTTTTCAGGCAGGAGGAGCTTGACCAGATTCTGGCGCCCATCGCCCTGTACCCGGATTCGCTTCTGGCGCAGGTCCTCATGGCGGCGACATATCCGCTTGAGGTCGTGCAGGCCGATCGATGGCTCAGACAGAACAGGAATCTGCCGCCGGAGGCGCTCTACGATGTCCTCGACCGGCAGAACTGGGATCCCAGCGTGAAGGCCCTGGTGCCTTTTCCGGATGTCCTTTCCATGATGAGCGAAAGGCTCGACTGGACCCAGAGAGTAGGCGACGCCTTTCTGGCCCAGGAGGCGGCCGTGATGGAAACGATCCAGCAGCTCCGGGCCAGGGCGTACGCATCGGGACACCTGCGATCCTCCCTGCAGCAGACCGTATCGCGGGAGGGCTCCATCATCATCGTCCAGCCCGCCAACCCGCAGGTGGTTTATGTGCCGGTATACAGCCCGACGGTGGTGTACGGAAGATGGTGGTATCCTGCATACCCTCCCGTGGTGGTTTACCCGTATTCGCCCGGCGCCGTTATCGCGGCCGGCATCATCACCTTCGGCATCGGGATTGCGGTTGCCTCCGCCTGGAATCACTGGTGGGGGTACTGGGACTGGGGACACCGGAATGTCTATGTCAACGTCAACCGGACCGTCAACATCAACCGCGTAACGGTCGTCAATACGCGGGACATCAGAACAACAACCTGGCAGCACAGCCCGGAACATCGCAAAGGTGTGGCATATCGAGATCCGGTTACTCGCGAAAAATTCGCCCCGGCAAACCGGCAGGCGGTGGATAACCGCCGCGATTACAGGGGATACGACCAGGCCGGACCTGCCCGGCCCGGTTCTGCTGTAGTTCGACCTGCGCCCGGCACGAAGCAGCCGGCCTCGGACACCCGACCCGGCTCCGTCAGGGTCGAGCGGCCCTCACCGCAAGCCAGACCGGAACCCGCCGTCTCGCGGCCGGCACCGGACACCCGGCCCGGTCCCGCTGTGGTGCGACCTGCGCCTGAAACGAAGCCCGCCCCGGTCATTGCGAAACCGGCGCCGGACACCCGGCCTGGTTCCGCTGTGGCTCGACCTGCGCCTGAAACGAAGTCCGCTCCGGTCGTTGTGAAACCGGCACCGGACACCCGACCCGGTCCGGCTGTTGCTCGACCTGCGCCTTCAAACACGATCTATGGGGTCGACCAGGGCGGCAAGGCCCGCAAGGAAAGCGCCCGGGGGCGCGACAGTCTGTCATCTCCCAAGGGGAAAGGGGACGGATCGTCAAAGCCTTCACCCGGCGTGTCAAAGCCCGCCGCCCCGGCAGACAGGCCTGCGCCTGCACAGGGAGGCGTGAAACACGAAGGAGGCGGCCCTGCTCGCAAGTAGAGAAACGACCAGGAACCGTCGTCGTTCGATCATAATTGACAATGCGCTCATTGATGGAGGACCGACATGTTTTCAGACAGGAGTCACGCTAGAGAAGGCTCAGCATACCGGATCATCATTACCGTCATGCTTGCGGTCCTGCTTGCCGCAGCCGGCTGCGAGGGAACAGCCCTTGCGGCCACGGTGAAGCAGAAGACTTTCAAATCACCCGAAGCGGCAGTAAAAGCCCTGATAGATGCCACCAGGGCAAATGACGTCAAGGCACTTGAGGCCCTCTTCGGGCCGGATTCGAAAGATCTCATTTTTTCGGGCGACGATGTGGACGACACCCTGGGCCGGGAAATGTTCGTGAAGGCCTATGGTGACGCGCACCGCCTGGAGAAGGCCGGCGATAACAAGAGAATTCTCTATGTCGGCAAGGATGACTGGCCCATGCCGGTTCCGATCGTGAAGACCGGCAAGCGGTGGCATTTTCAGACAGAGGAGGGCCGACAAGAGATCCTCAACCGCCGGATCGGCAAGAATGAAATGGGTGCAATCCAGACCTGCCTGGCGGTTGTCGATGCCGAGAAAGAGTATGCTACTTTGGACAGAGACAATGATCAGCTCCTGGAGTATGCCCAGAAGTTCGAGAGTGAAAAAGGGAAGAAGGACGGCCTGTACTGGGAAACGGCCCCCGGTGAGCCTGTAAGCCCGATGGGGCCGCTCGTCGCACGCGCTGTGAAAGAAGGCTACGGGAATGCGGAACAGCTGGCCCCGTTTCATGGATACTATTTCAAGATCCTCACGGCACAGGGTGAAAATGCCGGCGGGGGCGCCTACAGTTACATTGTGAATGGAAACATGATCGGTGGATTTGCCGTCGTGGCCTACCCGGCCCTGTACCGATCGTCCGGCGTGAAGACCTTCATCGTGAACCACGCGGGTGTCGTCTACGAGAAGGACCTCGGGCCGGAGACGTCGAAGCTCGCAGCGGCCATGACCGTCTTCGATCCCGACACGTCATGGCGGGCTTTGGGGTCAAATCTTTAAACTTGACAAATCGGACTGGATCAGAGACGGTTGCACCATGGCAAGGTCCCTCCGGATCCAATTCGAGAATGCTTACTACCATGTCACCTGCCGCGGCAATGCCCGTCAGCGGACATTTTTCGTGGATGACGATCGGTCCGCCTTTCTCGATTTCCTCGGACGCTCTTCGGAAATCTACGAAACGGAGATTATTGCCTATGTCCTGATGAGCAACCACTTTCACCTGCTGGTGAAGACGCCGCGGGGGAACCTCCAGGAGTTCATGCGGCACTTCAACATTTCCTACACGGCCTGGTTCAATCGGCGACACAGCCGTTCCGGCCACCTTTACCAGGGTCGATATCATTCTCTCCTGATCGATGAGGACAACTACCTCAAGGAAGTATCCCGTTACATTCATCTCAACCCGGTGAAGATCAAGCAGGAGGGTTCGATGGATGTTGAGGACGGAGGGAAGGCTTTGCGTTCTTATTCCTGGAGCAGCTACCCCGGCTATCTGTCCACCCGTCTGCGGAGGCCCTTTCTCCGAGTCGAGGAGATTCTGGACTATTTTGGCGGGGATACGGCAAAGGGCAGTCGCGACTATGCCCGATATGTCGAGCGGGGGATTGGGGCTGAGCTCGAAAATCCTCTGGAACTGGGGAAGGGGCATGGCATCGTCGGTGACAGGGATTTTGTCGATGCCGTCAGAGAACGGTACCTGACCCCTGTAGCAGATACCCGGGAGTTGCCGGCGGTGGATAAGACCCGGCACGAAATAAAACCGGAGCGGATTATTGAGATTGTCTGTGCGGAGTTCAACACAGGACGAGACGACCTGTTGAAGAAAGGGTATCGGGGAGCCGGGCGCGGTCTGCTGATGGAGATGCTGTATCGATACGGAGGAATGAAGCAGACCGGAATTGGTGCTCTGATGGGGATTGACTACAGCACGGTGAGCATCACTCGAAAGCGATTTCTTCTCAGGATGCAGGCGGATGTGGGGCTCAGGACTTTGTTTTCAAAAGCAGGCGGTCGGATTAGTCAAGAATAAAGATTTGACCCCATTCGGGGGTCCATCAGAAGAGGGAGATCGCATCATGACGCAAGATTCCAATCCCGAACGGGAAGTCGGCCGGCCTCCGGGCATGCGGCTTGCGGCGCCGTTCGCCGTTACGGGAAGGAAGGCCGTCAACTGGATCAACAATCTCGGCGCCTCGACGATCTTTCTCTGGCTGGGGTTTCAGAAGATATTCAAGGCCAAGCAGGCCTCCAAGTTCATCGAACAGCTCTATTCCATCGGGGCGGGATCGGTGCTCATCATCATGCTTGTCGGTCTGTTCACGGGGATGGTCCTAAGTCTGCAGTCCTACCACGCCCTGGTCAAATTCGGTTCCGAAGGGGCCCTCGGCACCCTGGTGGCCCTGTCCCTCGTCCGGGAACTGGGACCGGTTCTCACGGCGATCATGATCACAGCCCGGGCAGGATCCGCCATCACGGCCGAGATCGGAAGCCAGCGCATCTCCGAGCAGGTCGACGCGCTGAGCACAATGCGCATTGACCCGTTGCGGTACCTGATCAGTCCGCGGATCGCCGCTTCCATCGTCAGCTTTCCCCTGCTCACCGCCATTTTCGACGTCATTGGCATTCTCGGCGGCTACATTTCGGGGGTTATGCTTCTCGGCGTAAACGCCGGGACGTACATGTACCGCGTCCAGTCCAGTGTCGAGATGAAGGACATCACCGATGGGTTCATCAAGGCGATGGTCTTCGCGGTGATCGTCACCACCGTCTGCTGTTACCAGGGATACTTTGCGCACATGCGGACCGACAGCCGTGGAGCCAGGGCCATCGGACGATCCACCACCTCGGCGGTGGTGCTCTCCTGCGTGCTCATCCTGGTGGCCGACTATGTGGTGACAGCCATCCTGCTGTAGAACGCTTTCGCAGGACCACATCCGGCTTTGCCGAGGGAGAGGCGGCCCTGGATGACAACCGTTGAGGAGTGACATGAAAACCCCGCTGATTGAATTCAAGGACGTCTCGAAACGCTTCGGGGAGAAGTCGGTTCTCGAGCGCGTCAACCTGCAGATCTTCGAAGGGGAGGTCACGACCATCATCGGGCTGAGCGGCTCGGGCAAGACGGTGCTCCTCAGGCTCATCATCGGGCTGCTCAAGCCCGACGAGGGCGACATCCTGTTTCGGGGCCGACCCCTGGCCGAGGTCAAGAAACGCGACATGCCGATGAGCTACATGTTCCAGGGGAATGCGCTTTTCGACTTCATGACGGTCTACGACAACATCGCCCTGCCGCTTCGCGAGACGACAAACCTTGACGCGGCGGAAATTAACCGCCGGGTGATGGCCCGGATCGAGCAGACGGAGCTGACCGATTCGGTATTCAAGTACCCTTCGGAGATCTCCGGCGGCATGCAGAAACGCGTGGCTCTCGCGCGTGCCCTGGTGACGGACCCCCAGATTGTGCTCTTTGATGAGCCCACCTCCGGCCAGGACCCCGTCCGCAAGAATGCGATCCTGGGAATGATCTCCCAGTACCAGCGGGCCTTCGGGTTCACGGCTATCCTGGTGAGCCACGAGATCCCGGATGTTTATTTTATCTCGAACCGGATCCTCGCCCTCTTCAACCGGTCGATCGTATTCGAGGGCTCTCCGGATGAGCTTGAGAACTTTGAGCATCCCTTCAAGGACGAGGTCATCCACAGCCTGGAAGGGTTGCAGGAGGTATTAACGGGCCTGCACTCCAGGCGTCATTTCAAGGTCCGCTATCACACGGAAATGAGACGTCCCCAGCTTCGGGAGAGGTACGTGGTCCTCGTCTTCACCATGCTGGGGCTGCAGAGAGTCGGAGAGACCCTGGGACACGAAGCGGAGCAGGAGGTCATACGGTCCATGGGCGCCTACATCGACAAACACTTCGGCGCCGTCGGGGGCTTTTCCACCCGCTACAACATAAACCAGTTCGTCACCCTGCTTCCCTATTCGGACCGCGGTGAGGCGGAAAAGATCCTCGAGGAATTCACGGAGGATTTCCGGGAGGAAGGGATCCGCAGTGTATGGAGCGAGGCGCGCCTGCGAGTGGCCTCGAAGGAGTGTGTCGAGTTCGGCCTTTTGTCCGGGCTTGCCGAGGGCGACCCCCTCGGGGAAATCGAGACCGTCATCGAGACCGCAAGGAACTATCAGAGCGAGATTGCCCGGTTCCGTTGCAACGAACAGGAGTAGATTATGAAGAAGTATGCCATGGAAACCTCCGTCGGGATCTTCGTTTTTATCGGGCTTCTCTGCGTGGGGTATCTGGCCGTGCAACTCGGCCGCGTTTCCTTCCTCGAAGGCGACAATTACCGTCTTTCCGCCCGCTTCACGTCCGTATCGGGCCTGCGGACCGGCAGCCCTGTACAAATATTCGGCATCAAGGTCGGACGGGTGGACCGGCTTTCCATGGACCAGGAAAATGCGCAGGCAAAGGTGGAGATGATCATCGGGAAGGACATCAAGGTCTATGATGACGCCATTGCATCGATCAAGATCGAGGGGCTGATCGGCGACAAATACATCAGCATCGATCCCGGCGGTGCGGGCGATCCCCTCAAGTCCGGCGACACGATTATTCAGACGCAGCCTGCCATCGATGTTGCGGATGTGATCGGGAAGTATGCCTTCGGAGACGTGAAAAAGGAGGAACCAGCAAAGAAATGAGGAAAAGAAACACGATGAGAGGAATGTTGATCGGGATCGGCATGCTTGTGCTCGTTCTCATCTCGGCGCCGGTGCATGCCGCAACCCCCCTCGAAACGGTGCGGACAGAGGTCGGCAAGGTGCTGGACACATTGCGCAACAAGGCCCTCAAAGAACAGGCCAAGAAAGAGACGCTGAGGCTGCTCTATAAAGAGATGTTCAACCAGGTCGAGCTTGCCAGATGGTCCCTGGGAAATAACTGGAACAAGCTGACCGAGGCCCAGCGCCAGGAGTTTGTCCCGCTTTTTCAGCAGGTGCTGGAAAAGGCCTACGGCGACAAGGTCCTGTCCTACAACGACGAGAAGATCCTGTACGACCGGGAGGTTCCGATTTCGAAAACCCGGGTCGAGGTCCAGACGAGGGTCGTCACCAAGTCAAAGGAAATCCCCATCAACTATAGGGTCGTCCAGGAAAAAGATGGCACGTGGAAGGTGTATGACGTCGTCGTGGAGAATGTGAGCCTGGTGATGAACTATCGTTCGCAGTTCAATGACATTCTTGCCAAGAACAACCCGGATGAGCTGATTGAGATTCTGCGGAAAAAAGTGAAGGACCAGAAATCCTGACAGGAATCCATCCGTTCCGACAACCGGAGGATCGATGAAATTCTTCTCGCTTGCCCTCGCGCTCTGCGTCGCTGTCTGCATGGGCTGCGCTCACAGTCCCCAGTCCGGATCCTCCCCGATGCTCTCGGGAGAGCCAGCATCGCCCGGGACGGTTGCGGTGGCCTTCTATGCCTCACAGCAGCAACCCGGCGTGACGGAGCCGGCAACAGACGCGGGGACATCACCGGCAACGGGTTCCGCGCCGGCAGAAAAAGACGCAGGCGACGAGGGTGATGCCGAATACGGGATGGAGGTTCCCCCGGCCGAGCAGGTGACCATTGCCGATCCCCTGGAACCTTTCAACCGGGCCATGTTCACCTTCAACGACCGGCTGTACTTCTGGTTCCTCAAGCCGGTGGCGCAGGGGTACAGCGCCGTTATGCCCGAGCCCGCGCGGGTGAGTGTCGGCAATTTCTTCTCCAACCTCAGGGCGCCCGTCCGCTTTGTCAACTGCCTGCTGCAGGCCAACTTCATCGGCGCGGCCACGGAGCTTTTCCGTTTCATGATCAACAGCACGATCGGGCTTGCGGGTTTCTTCGACCCGGCATCGGGCGAGGAAATCAATCTCCTGAGGCAGAACGAAGACTTTGGCCAGACCCTCGGTGTCTACGGGGCGGGTCCGGGGTTCTATGTCGTCTGGCCGATCTTCGGGCCCTCGAGTCCAAGGGACACCGTGGGGATGGTCGGGGACTTTTTCGCATACCCGCTCAGCTACCTCGATCCCTGGTATGTCTGGACGGCTGTCCGGGGGTACCAGATGATCAACGACACCTCCCTGTCGATCGGAGACTACGAGGCGATCAAGGAGGCGGCCATCGATCCCTACACGTCCATCCGGAACGCTTACGCCCAGTACAGGCAGAAGAAGATTGAGGAGAGAGGTGCGATCCTGCAAAAGTCCGAGCCGGATATCCCCGGTGCGGGGACCCCGGCGCGCGGAGTCGGGCCCGTGCAGTAGGAAATGGGTGGAGCAGATGGTCGGAATGAAAAAGGCCGTCCCCGGTGGGGGCGGCCTTTCCAGTTACGCGAAGCTTCTCTGGAACAGTGCGGCGATGGCCTGCTTCCCGTTGTCTTCCAGGAAGCGTGTTCCCGTTCCCGTAAAGTGAGCGTGGGTGATGACGGGCTCGTCGGCACCTTTGCACTCGACCCATTCCGATTGGTTCCACTTGAACCAGGCATTGCGCTTCTGGTCGAATACGTACAGGGGCTTGTTGCAGAGTTTGGCGAACTCGGCTCCCCATCCCGTTCCGCCCTTCACGGTCTTGTCGGCAAGGATTTCCCCGATGACGTATATCTCCTGTCCCTTGTTGATCTGATACCAGATGCTCTGCAGGACCTTTCGAATGGTCGGGCTCGTGGTGTAGCGGCGATTCATCAGCTGCGAAACGTATTCCAAGCTGACGTCTCCGTTTTTCATCTCCTCGTGATTCAGGACGCGCAGGCCCCGCTTGCGGACAATCTGGTGTCCTTCAAAGGTGAAGTTCACTTCTTCGATCCCGCAGCGCTCCGCATTGGCCCCGAATTCAGCCTCGGCTCCCTTGATGCCGCCGCTGAACAGAATTGCATCTTCTTTCTTCATGGTCATTCCTTTTCACGTTCCCTGTGATGATGGGGTTGGCCGGGGAAGCCCAGGGCTGGCTTCAGGCATCCTGCGTCGCTGTCAGTTTTCGTCCCGGATCAGCATCGTCGCAGGATCCAGACGCAGAAGGCCGTCCGTACCATGGGCTTCGATGCCCCTCAAGGGCAGAATGTGGATGTCCGATCCTTTCGGATCGAGCTGCAGGATCACATCGAAAAGATTGTCCGCCCCGGCAAGCGCCGGAGGGATGCCCCCCGATGCCGGTTTCTCGTGCCGATGGGTGTGCACGGCGAACCAGACGTGGACGGCGATCCTTTCCGCGAGCTTCTTCAGTTCCCGAAGGGATTCCAGAGACGCTTCGCCGAAGCGGAACCCGTCGATGATTACCATTTCCGGCCGGAAAATGTCCTGGGTCATCAGGTCCGTCAGCCGCTCCTCCAGCTTGGGAACGGTGAACCCTTCTACCTTGAAGGTCATGATGAACCGGTAAGGCAGGATGTCTTCCAGGGCCCGGTCCGTCTTTGTCAATCCGTACCGGTGTGCGAGGTCCTGAAACAATTTTTCGTACCAGAGGCTGACCTTCATAACCGGTTCATCGAGGCTGATGTGCAGGACCTTTTTGTCCCGCAGCATGGCATTCAGGGCCAGCTGCACGAGAAATGCCGTTTTCCCTACGCCGGCAGGCGCCAGCACCGCACCGAACCGACCGTCTGCAAGAATTTCTTCATTTTCCCGTGCCAGGGACCGCAACGGATTGTGAAGGATCAGATCTTTTTTGAACATGCGTATATTCCTGTCTCTGAGATGGATGATGTTTTCATTTCGTTGTGTCTGCATGGCCGCGGGATAGGGTCATCTAGGCAGCGTTTTTCTTCCGCGCTGCAAATTCTTCTGCGATTTTCTCCATGATCGACTGTGGCACCAGTTTGTACATCGCAAATTCCATCGTAAACTGAGCCTTTCCCTGCGTAGAGGATCGCAGGGCCGTTGAAAACCCGAACATCTCCGCCAGGGGAACATGGGCCTCGATGACCGACATGGGTCCCTCGTCCTGTGCGCCGACAATCATGCCCCGCCTCTGATTCAGCAACCCGATGACCGGGCCCTGAAATTCCGTGGGTGTTTCCACGACCACCTTCATGACGGGCTCGTGGATGACGGGCTTTGCCTTGGCATATCCTTCCCGGAAAGCGCCCCGGGCCGCTGCCTGAAAGGCGATGTCCGATGAGTCGACCTGGTGGGAGGCCCCGTCGTCGATGACGATCTTGACGCCGGTGACGGGAAATTCCATCTTGGGCCCTTTGGCCAGGCACTGCCGGAAGCCTTTTTCACAGGCCGAGATGTACTGGGTCGGGATGGAGCCGCCGAACACCTTGTTTTCGAAAACGAAATCTTCGTCGGCGAGAGGCTCGATCCAGCCGGCCACCCGCCCGTATTGCCCGGATCCGCCCGTCTGCTTCCTGTGCGTGTAGTTAAACTCGGCCCGCTGCGTAATGGTTTCCCGATAGGCCACCCGCGGGTTTCCCGTTGTTACCTCCGCCGCATATTCCCGCTTCATGCGTTCTACATAGACTTCAAGGTGCAACTCGCCCATGCCTTCGATGATCGTCTCGTTGGTTTCGGGATCGACGTGGCACCGGAAGGTCGGGTCCTCCTTCGTGAATCGGTTGAGGGCCTTGGACATGTTGATCTGCGACTTGTTGTCCTTCGGCACGATGGCGAGCGAAATGACCGGCTTCGGGACATACATGGACGTCATGGTCAGGTTGACACCCGGGGCGACGAACGTGTCGCCGGATGCGCATTCGATTCCGAAAAGGGCGCCGATATACCCGGCCGACACAGACTCGATATCCTCCATCTGATCGGCATGCATGCGAACCACCCTGCCTACCTTGACTTTCTTGCCCGTTCGCACATTGACGATGGTCGAGCCCTTGGCAATGGAACCCTGGTACACGCGGATGTAGGTCAACTGCCCGTAGTGGCCGTCCTCCAGTTTGAAGGCCAGTGCAACCACCGGTTTGCTCGAATCGCTCTCCAGGATGACGGCCTCTTCGTTGTGATCCATGTCCAGAGCCGTGTTTTCCACGTCCGAAGGGCAGGGAAGCAGGCGGGTCACGGCATCGAGAAGCGGCTGAACCCCCTTGTTTTTATAAGCCGAACCGATGATAACGGGCGTCAGTTTGCGCCGGATCGTCGCTTCACGCAATGCCGAGATAAGGAGATCTTCGGAAATCTCGCGCTCCTCGAGGGCCGCCTCCATGAGCTCGTCGGAGAACATGGACGCCGCCTCGATCAGCTCCAGCCGCATGGCGACTGCCTGGTCGCGGTACGCATCGGGAATGGGCTCGGTGCGGACCGTCTCGCCGTTATCGCCGTCGAAGTACAGTGCCTTCATGCCGACCAGGTCGATAACACCGGAAAAGTCCATTTCCAGGCCCATGGGAATCTGCATGGCAACGGCATTGTGACCCAGCTTCGATCTCAGCTGGGCAATGACACGGGCCGGGTCGGCCCCGTTGCGATCGCACTTGTTGATGAAGGCAATGCAGGGAACCTTGTATCGTTTCATCTGCTGGTCGACGGTGATCGACTGGGACTGGACGCCGCCGACGGAGCAAAGCACCAGGACCGCGCCGTCGAGGACCCTCAGGGACCGCTCGACTTCGATGGTGAAATCGACGTGCCCGGGCGTGTCGATGATGTTGATTTCATAGCCGAGCCACTCACAGAAGGTCGCCGCGGAGGCGATCGTGATCCCCCGTTCCCGTTCCAGGTCCATGGAATCCATCGTGGCGCCGACGCCGTCTTTGCCCTTGACGTCGTGGATCGTGTGGATGCGTTTGGTGTAGTAGAGGATCCGTTCCGTCAATGTCGTCTTTCCGGAGTCGATGTGGGCGCTGATCCCGATGTTCCTGACCCTGCTGATGTCGTTTTTCATGTCTTTTTCCCTGCGTTTGAAATGCGTTGTCTTTTTTTTTGCGGAAAAGAAAACTCCCCGCGTTTGATGACATCCATCAGACGGGGGAGCCACAGAACCAGATATTTCAGATGTCTATTGGTTCTAAAATAATTTTTGGATAGTATACTAGTGATAGCATTATTGTCAATAGTTATTTTATATTTTTTCGCAGCGATCGCACGGACAGGTCCTGTCCAATATCATCAACCGGAAGCTCGAACGACAGGCTGGCCTGAGCACGATGCCGGGATGACAATGCTTCGCTAGATGAACCTTTCGAATCGATCTTTTTTTGCCTTGCAGATGGGGCAGGGATCCGGGGGGTTCTCCCTTGCGCAGAGATACCCGCAGACCTTGCATCGCCAGATGGGATAGGGCAGCTCGGAAAATCGTTCGGCGCGGGCCTTCAGTTTCCCGGCGTTCCTCTCTTCCGGTGAAGGCCGCCTTTCAGGGATGGACGCCGCCGCCGTATTCCCTTTGAGAACCTCACCGGATACATACAGGGCGCAGTAGCAGGAGCCGTAATCGTCCAGGTCCGGATCTCTGTAATCGCAGGGGCAGATGATATCAAGATCCTCATCCTTAATGCCTGAGGCCAGCCTGCAGGGGCAGGCCCGATATCCGTATCGTTTTTCATTATCGAGCAGACCCCGGATCAGATCTTCCGCGAAGGTCGTATCGGGATTGAGGTGATATCCGGCATTTTCCGCTTCTCTTCGGAGCTGTTCGCAAAGGGCAACAATCTGTTTATCAAACGCCGTCTCACTGCCCATCAACCGATTGCCTCCCTGATCTTGGCTTCATCGAACCCGACGATACATTGGGAATTGTTGATGACAATCGAAGGGAAGGAGCACCTTGGGTTCCAGTGCTTGATTTCCTCCATGGTTTTGTCCTTCGCGTCCCCGTCCAGGTTGTCCACGTACACGTAATCGTATGCCACGCCCATATCCTGAAGCAGCGACTTCACCCGCTTGCACCACACGCAGGTGCTCAATGCGTAAAGAGTGATCTGTCCCTTGTCGAGTCCCTCGTTATGCTCCATGTTGGTATCCCTCTTTTCTTCTTGGTCCGGTTTTCCTGCCTTGCCTGCCTCGACACGATGCCATTTTCCCCGAAATTTGTCCATCCCGCATTACCCGAACTCTCCGGCAAACAGGATCTACAACGAACCGGGATGGATAAAGCGAACAGACTTCAGACATCACAGGATGGATATTCTGAGGGCCAGAGCTGCGCACTGCACCAATCCACACGGGATCGAAACAAGACGGGTTGCAGATTTGCGGTTGAAATAAATAAGAAGGCAGAGCCATTTCTGACCCTGCCCTTATTACAGATTCGAACGAAATTATTGGCAGTCAAGGCATGCAAGTTGTACATGATGAAAATGATACACATAAGGTGGCTTTGCGGGCTTTGTTACGTTTATCACAAAAATTATATATTTCTGATCAGTTATCACCGCTCCGCGGACTTCGTTTGTTTTCGGGTCGAACCCCAGTTGAGGGCCCGTGAGCAACGTCTGACCATCTGAACCACGATAGACTACAAAATTCTCTTTGGGTGCATCCGTACCGATAGACAACGCATACGTGTGAAGTCCGGAGGGAAGCCCATCAAAATGTACCTCCGCTAACCTTGCTTCGGGGAGATCAAAATGTAAGAAACAAGCAACGGAAGCATTCGGATCATTGGCTTGCAAGGACTTTTTCAGCATTGGTCCCCAACTAACACCGGATACATACAATTGGGAATTTTCACCGTAAGCAGGATTGAGAATACTGAGAACGACCCCTTGAGCCGATGCATAGGGATTGGCGACGGTTCCCGTGATTGTTGCAGTTGTGGGCATTTTCCCAACGACAGGTGCAAATGGTGCCGGGGCCAAAGTAGGCTTTGCACCCGCTGTCGACCGAACAGGACGGATGCCTCTCATCACTGTGCGAAGGTCATTCACTGTGGAGATTGAAAAGGCAGGTGCTTTCACTGTTTGCGGCTGAAATTGTGTTTGAGCTTTCACTTCTACCTGAAATGCGAATGAAAATGTCAGAACCAAGAGCAATACAAATAGACGGATGGTCATCTCCGCACCCCCTATTTTCTATGGATAGCTGTATGTATATTGAACTATAAGGTGAGTCAATGAAGAATATGGATGCATCCACATAGTATCTGCACGGATGGACATGACCTATTTACGCCCTCAAAAATGCCACCTTTCATTCCGTAATCTTCAGCCCTCAAATATCGTTTCTACTGCGCAATCTCAGTGCCATGGAGTGGTGTCCTTGAGACTTTCAATGGGGTAATGAAGAGGACGGAAAAGATGTGAATGATGCGCGAAATCGCAAACGGCGCGAGTAGGATGTTCTTGGCCTTTTCGTATAGAAGCATACGGGCACCGAGTAACGTTGAAGTTATTACACCGGCAAGATAATACCGCAATTTTGTCATTCCCGCGGAAGCGGGAATCCAGAAAGGAGTGGATGCCGGATCAAGCCTGTACTCGACTTGATCGGGTATCCGGCATGACAATTCCAAATATGTTTAATTGCCGGAGTCATAAGCGCACGAGCGTCGGGCAGGGATGAGTTAACGATAACCATTAGTAATGTCCGTTAACTGTTTTAATGAATTTCTTGACAGCGGATGAAAATGAATGGTAAGCGACTACGCTCTGTAAGGGACTATCCACAAATGAGAACCTGTATCGGACGAAATCTAAACATCATCGCTGCCGCATTATTCTTTTTTGCGTCGCTTGCGTTGGCCATTCACCACGACGACCTTCCCTTCCAGTCAGTCTCCTGTTCGATATGCAAAGTTAAAGGTTCGGCCTCGGGTACGCCTCAGAAGATCAGAACTGATTCCAGCTTTTCAGTAACGGTTAATCACCCCCTTGTTGCATTGGAATGCCTCGTTTATTTGGGCAAGGTCCCCGAGGCTGTCGTTTTCCATGCATCATCAAACAGTTTCTTTGCCTTCACCAACAAAGCCCCTCCCATCCAGTTCTAATACCATCCTTTTTAGATCGTATTCAATTGCTGGCAACTGAAACAACTGACAGCTGTCTGCGGGAGCATTTCTCTCTGGAACAGAGTCTAGGCTGCATTTTACAGAGAATACAAACATCATGGAGGTAAATCATGAATTGTCCAGTCTGTATGAATCGTTGGTGATGTCCAAGCGACAGGGTGTCGAAATTGATTATTGCCCGAAGTGCAGAGGCGTCTGGCTCGACAGAGGTGGGCTTGACAAGATTCTTGAACGCTCGGCGTCCGAGCAACGCCCAGCTGTGCCGTCATATCGGCAGGAGACCCCCCACGACAAGCACCGTGAGAAAGACCATAAAGAAGGTCATGGAGGTGATCAACATCACAAGAAGGGATTTCTCCACGATTTGTTCGACTAACGGGGAATAGGAAACAACCGCATGGATGTGCAGAAACAAAAAATCCGAGTTGCGCTTCTGTCTGTGATTTCCAACACGGCTCTCGTCCTGATGAAGCTTGTTGTGGGCATCATGATCAACTCGGTATCCGTCATCTCTGAAGCCATTCACTCCGGAATGGATCTGGTGGCGGCGATCATCGCCTGGTTTTCCGTCAGTACATCCAGCAAGCCTGCCGATGACGATCACCCCTTTGGTCACGGAAAGATCGAAAATATCTCGGGCACGGTTGAGGCGCTGCTGATCTTTCTAGCCGCCGGGTGGATCATTTATGAAGCCATCCAGAAGTTTATTCATCCGGAGCCCATCGAGACGGCCTTTTGGGGCGTCGGGGTCATGCTGATCTCGGCCGTCACGAACGTCATCGTTTCCCAAAAGCTGTTCAAAGTGGGCGGGGAAACAGACTCTGTCGCCCTTCAGGCCGATGCATGGCATCTGAGGACAGATGTTTATACCTCATTGGGTGTCATGGTTGGACTCGCCTTGATCTGGATCGGGCAATGGATTTTCCCAGATTATGACCTCGACTGGCTGGACCCCGCGTGTGCCATTGCAGTGGCACTGTTAATCATCAAAGCGGCCTATGACCTGACGGTGCAGTCATCACGGGATTTATTGGATGCAAACCTGCCAGAGGAAGAACAAGTTTGTATACGGAACCTTATCGAAGTCGAGCGAAGCGCTCTTCATGGATATCATTATCTGCGTACCAGAAAGGCGGGGCACTTCCGTTTTGTCGAGTTCCACGTCCAGGTTGATCGGAAGATGACCGTGGAGAGTTCGCACAAACTGGCGCAGAGATTGTCTTGTGCCATAAAAGCTCGTCTGCCCCACACAACCGTAACAATTCACATCGAACCCTGTACGGGAGATTGCGTCGAAAAATGCCTGGCCGGGTGCTTGCTCACGGAACTCAAACGAGAAGAGATTGTCAACAATTCTGCGAGAATCAAATAGAGCAACAACACAGCAATGACAGGAGATGCCATGAAAAGATGGTTGTGTATCATACCGATGGTGATGCTCATCCTTTGGGGTTGCGGGGACACCTTTAAAGGGATGGAGTCGGATCTCAAAATCAACGTCACCGGAACACCAGGCCTCAAGGTCAGCGGTCACTATGCCTTTGTGGCAACAGGGGATGTGCCCAAGCCACAGAATGTGGAAGTCACCGTACCGGTTGAATATACGGGGAAGGGGCTGACGGCCCTCTGTCTTTTCAGGAAGACGTCAACCGAAGGCACCTTGAAAGTGGAGATTACCAAGGACGGCAAGGTGATTGCGGCATCGGAAACCCAGGCACCGATGGGATTCGTATCGCTCACAACGCCTCCCCCCTCGGCTGACTCGCTCATCGGTCAGATTTTGAGCCGGTTTCTAGGTAAATAGAGAGAGGTTTTGCTATCACCATGAAGCAATCGTTTTGGATAGATTGCTGGGCACGGAAGAGGATAATGATGATGAGGAGCGGCTTTCTTCTCAGGGTGATGATTTTCATGACCATATTGATACTTCTTATCGGTATTCCTTTTCTGGTCGAAGGATTCGTCTGGCACCGATAATGGTTCATTTGATCACTGATGCTTCGGGCTTTACGGTCTATACGAATACCTGCGGACCGATGTTCTGACGGCTCCGATCATCATCGCCGGACTGATACTGGTCGCGCTGGCTGTTTATATCCTCGGCCGCAGTGATATGAAGAAGCTTCCAAAAGCATGCACGGCATCTGATGAAATTATTCAGCTCGACGGAGTGGCTTCCTGTGGATTGATTCGTCGAGCCTTCTCTTCTTCGTCGATGCGAATCGAAGGTCTTTGGGTTTCTTGCAGGGAGGACAAGATGGATTTCGGTATTTTTGTCCACATCGTTCCGGACTGGGATTTTTTCGCAGGATTGGTCAGCATCATCCTGATTGATCTAGTTCTGGCAGGGGATAACGCTATCGTCATCGCAATGGCGGTCAAATCCCTGCCGAAAGCCCAGCGCAGTAAAGGCATCATTTTCGGAGCGGGGGCGGCGGTCCTTCTGCGGGTCGTGATGACTTTTTTTGCGTTTCAACTCATGGAGCTTTCGTTCGTCAAGCTCATCGGTGGTCTCCTTGTCCTTTGGATCGGAGTCAAGCTGTTTGCGGAAGGGGCTCCCGGCGAAGACCATTGCAGAGAAGTGAAGACCCTCTGGCAAGCAATCTGGATCATCATCATTGCCGACATCAGCATGTCCCTTGACAACGTCCTTGCCGTGGCGGGCGCAAGCAAGGGAAACGCATTTCTCCTTCTCTTCGGGCTTGGGCTGAGTATCCCCCTGGTGCTCTTCACCAGTAGTCTTTTTTCCAAGATCATGGACAAATATCCTCTTGTCCTCTATATCGGCGCCGCGATACTCGGCGGGGTAGGCGGTGAAATGATAGCCACAGACCCTTTCATCGCCGGGTTGTCTTTCTCGCCGAAATATATGGAAATCTGTGCTGAGCTTGTGTGTGCCGTCGGTGTTATATTGGCTGGAAAAGCCTGGATAACGTGGAAAAAGGCACGAAACCCGGCCTGTTAAGTCGAATCGCCTTGTTTCCGGCCAGCCCCGATGGTGGTGATCCTGCAGACAACGGCGAGGAGCAGCCCTTGGGTCAGGTCCGCAGCGGGTTCCACAATGGTCTCGGGACTGACGGTGAAGGTTATACCAACGCGTAAGCGGCTGCGTGGCGTGAAGGCATTCACGGGCAGATCACTCCCAAATTGCTATTCTGCATCCGCTGCGTTTCTGCTTTTTTTCTGAATCAACGATTGTCGATTGGAATCATCTGCTAAACCCCGAATCTGATTTCAACGAGTACAGGAAGACATGCGCGTCGCCGGTCCGATTGATTCCTCGAGACGCCACTTGAAGAGCCCTTTTTCAGCCCTCAAAATACCGCCTTCCTATCCGTAATTCTCACAATGCCGATCCCGACTCTATTCCCTGACCTGATTTTCAGGAAGCAGTACCTGAGGCTTTCAATCGGTAATGAAGAGGGGGTTTTGTGAGGACACCTATGAAGGGGAAATAAAAAGGAGGAAATGAGTAGTACGTGATTGATTATACAGTATTAATTTCCTGATCGACTTTAGAGAATAGCGAATGCCATATTTCGTATCATTTCATTGGGACAAATCCTTCTTTTTTGACAATCTTCTGCCCTTCCGCTCCGGTAGTGAACTTCAGGTATGTTGCTACAGCACCTTTCGGCTGGCCATCCGTGTAGTAATAAAGCGGCCGTGCGATGGGGTAGGTTCCTTTCAGAGCATTCACCTCGTTTGCGGTAACTCCATTTACAGAGAGAGCCTTCACACTCTTATTTAAATATCCGATCCCGACATAGCCGATGGCGTAACGATTTTTTGAAACCGCCTGGACGACGGCACCGCTTGAGGCTTGCAGTTGGGCACGGGGCGTGACTTTCTGATTGTGAAGCACCTTCTCCTGCCAGCTCTCATAGGTCCCGGAACTTGTATCGCGAGAGATAACGACCATCTGGAGATTCTCTCCGCCTAATTCCTTCCAGTTCTTGATTTTGCCCTGGTAGATAAGCGAGAGCTGTTCGATGCTCAGATTTATAACCGGGTTTGAGGGGTGAACGATAGGGGTCAGGGCGTCAATAGCGATTTTATGTTCAACCGGCGTAACTCCTCTTGATCTCGCAAGTTCGATTTCTTCTTTTTTCATTTCGCGCGATGACATGGCAATCTGCGCAGTCTTGTCAATGAGGGCCTTGATTCCGTTTCCGGAGCCGCCTCCTGATATGGAAATATTCACACCCGGATTCTTCTTCATAAACGCTTCAGCAGTTGCCTGCCCAATCGGCAGCACGGTTGTGGAACCGTTCACGACGACTGCTTCCGCCGCAAGGAGCGACGTCCCTGTGAGGACAATTGCGCAGCCCAATATAGTTGCGACCGCGTTAACTATCTTTTGCATTGTTTAATGTCTCCTTTAAAATATCTGATCCAGTCTGTTGCAGGCATTTTTACTCAGCTTCGATTACATTGAAAAAAGGAGTGAATCTGCATAAAAATACGATCTGCTCATATCGTCCTTGCACAGAATTCCTCTACGGCCTTTCGAATGGCATTCCGGATTTCGCGTATTTTGATGAGCTTTTCCTTTTCCGTTCCCTGTAGAGAACTTGGATCAGTAAAGCTCCAATGGAGACGTTTTGCAGGGCCAGGGAAAATGGGACAGCCTTCGGCAGCCGATTCATCGCACACCGTAATCACGTAGGAAAAAAGATCTCCTGACTTGTAAACATCGAAAACACTGCGAGTCGTTTTCCCTGATATATCAATACCCACTTCCCTCATTGTGGTTACAGCCAGAGGGTTCAAAGACCCAGGTTCCAGCCCGGCACTCTTCGCCTCAAACTGATCCCCGCAAATTTGATTCATCCATGCCTCCGCCATCTGGCTGCGGGCACTGTTATGCACGCAGACGAAAAGCACTTTTTTCTTTTCCATCGTAGGAACCTTGCTGAAGCAAAGCGGAATCAATCAAATATTGCTCTCAATGAGAGATAAATCACCATGGACATTATCGCAGAGGCCGGGATGGTCAGAATCCACGCCCATATGATGTTCCCTGCAACTCCCCAGCGCACAGCCGAGAGCCGCCGGGTAGCCCCAACGCCCATGATCGCCCCGGTGATGGTATGGGTTGTGCTTACAGGGATGCCGGCTACCGATGCCCCGATAATGGCAACCGCCGCAGCCGTTTCCGCGCAGAATCCACCCACCGGTTCCAGCTTTGTTATCTTTGTTCCCATCGTCTTGACGATACGCCATCCACCAGACATCGTTCCCATCCCGATAACAAGATAACAGACTACTTCGACCCAGAACGGGATATGAAATGTCTCTCCCATATAACCGTTAGTGAAGAGAACTATGGCAATGATTCCCATCGTCTTCTGCGCATCATTCATGCCGTGGCTCGTGCTGTAAATCGCAGCGGAGAATAACTGCAGTCGCCTGAATAACTGATTGGCTCTGCCGACATGGCTGCTGCGTCGGCTGGTGATATTCATGACAATGATCATGATCAGAAGCCCAAGGAGCAAGCCGACGGTGGGGGAGATCACAATGAATAAGGATGTCTTAATGATTCCCTTCCAGACCAGGATGTCCGTTCCCCCTTTCATGATGCCCGCACCGATCAAACCGCCAATCAGGGCGTGGGAAGAACTGCTGGGAAGCCCCATCCACCAGGTGATCAGATTCCAGATAATGGCTCCACCCAAAGTGGCCACGATCAGCGTATTATCAATAATCGCCGGGTTGATGATTCCGGTGCCAATGGTCTTGGCAACCTGCACGCTGATAAAGAAGCCGGCAATGCAGTTGAAGAAGGCCGCCATCATGACCGCATGGTGTGGTTTCAGAACGCGAGTCGATACGACGGTAGCAATGGAGTTGGCGGCATCGTGAAAGCCGTTGATAAAATCGAACGCCAGGGCGATGAGTACAATAAAGATGACAAAAATTAATGAGCTATCCATCATTCACCTAGATTTTGAAAACAGCAGCATCACGCTGAATTGCTTTGTCCAAAACAACATGGATCATCGGATCAAGCCGGATTCCACATCTTTCATTTTCTGCCATCTGCTCTTTGATTCTTGAAGGGTTGAATGTTGAAGCGCTGACAAACTGATAGAGTTGTGAGAATTTGTTTTGCTTTTGAAAGAGATCACAGGAATCCTGCTCTCTTTTCCTGAGTCTTGATAATTTCTCGGGTAGTGAAAGCAGATAGATTGCCATATAGATGGTGTACGGGAGTAACGCCCATTTTGCCAGCGTCTCATGGCCGAAATAATACAGAGAGAAGATCACTGCCGGAATCAGGATAAAGCTCATTATTGACGTTATCAGCGCCCGGTCTGGCCTGTCGGAAACAGAATTGAATATGTTCGTCCCTGGCAGAATGCTCTCCCTGTCCGAAGAAGCCGATGTTTTATCAGTAATAATCGATGCCGCCGTTCGCAACAGCGCATCGTAGATAAAGCCGTTGATGATGTACCAGTCAATGATGTTCAATTGCATCCAGGGTTCTTCCAGATATTGAGCGGCAGCTTCGTGAAGAGAGACTGCATCTATCGGACTTGCTTCTGTCCAGCGGTCCGGTTTCTGGGAGATGGCAAGGTGTGGATCCACCGGAGACCATATCTTGTCTGCGGGTGCATCAATCCAGTAAGCTCTCAAGGCAGCCACGACGTGATCGATTACCCGCTCTGCCGTGGATAATTTCTGCCAGTATTGACGTTCATTGATTACGAAAGAATCGTTCCTCACCTTCGGTATCAGCTGCTCATAGATCTGTCTGAACTGGGACGATGGACCCAAGCGGTATTCATTCTGTTTCCAGAATGATTGCTCGAGGGCGAAATATTTCTCCAAGACGGGGAACCTCTGTGATGTAGACAGGGGATTATAGATAATAATGACTCAATACGCAAATTTCTAACTGCCCGCAATAATTAATCTATTAAGATTTAACCAAACTGCAACAATGCTTGCCTTCTATTTTGATCATCATGTCATGCAAGCTTAGAAGATGTAAGCCGACGTGAAGAGAATCGATGAGGAATGCCAGTCGAAATGTTGTACGCCGACCAAAACTATCTGATGCTCGCTTACAGGAAAGAAGATGCGACCTGACCGAAATCTTTCGATCTGCATCTCATCTTTGGTGAGTACACCTACGAGTCCGCACCTCAACAAAGTAGGGGAGGGAAAGATTTCCAGTTGAAATCTCCGTTATCTTCTATGCCGACCTATCCAGTTCTTTCCGGACGGCGTTTCCTATGCGTTCCGATGCATAGGGCTTGCGGACATAGGCGCCTGCACCGAGGGCCTGGGCCTGCCTCACGCGATCCGATT
>CAZVLL010000007.1:0-149205 GCA_964628025.1 uncultured Syntrophaceae bacterium | reverse complement strand
CGACGTCCCCGGAAGCCCCTTTTTGAAAGAAACGTTCAACCCGCGGTGAACGAAATGTGAAAAAGACCTCGGACCGCTGTCATGTCATCGAGTGAAGCCCCACCAGGTTGCCTTCTGTATCCTGGAAGAGAGCGAAGTGACCGTACTCGTCGGTGATCCTGGTCTTGGAGACAACGACTTTGCCCCCCGCCGGACCAACGCGTTCGAGAGACTCTGCGAGGTCCTCTCCGGCATTCAGGTATACCACGGTTCCCCGCTCGCAGGGCTCGTACCCTTCGCCATGAATCAGGGCACCGCTGTTTCCGTGCCCCGCCATGGGGAAAAAGGCCATTTGCACTCCTGCCAGATCCTGCACGGGCATCTCGTAGCCGAGGATGTTGCTGTAGAAGAGCCTGGCACGCTCCATGTCTTTTACGGGAATCTCAAACCAGACTGCGATATTTCGCATTGTGTTCTCCTTCGGACGAAATTGATTCGTGCCTTTTTAGAAGGGAAACCTTTCAAAAGTCAAGGGGTGAAACGCCCGGAATCACATCGGGGAACGTCTCCAGAACGTTTCGAACGGCGGCAACGGAGAGACTGTTTCCCGCGAGGTGCCACTGTTTTCGTACAGGCATGTCGTCGGGAAAATGGAAGCCGTCGGGAAAGTGAAGAAGCCTCAAGATCTCACCGGGTGAAAAACGGCGGACGCCGTTTCCGCATCGCAGGTAGGACCCCGAGTGCATCAGTGACCTGCCGTAGCCCGATGTGAAGCAGGTCGTGTAGGAACCCGGCTCATCCGCATCGAGGATCCGGAGCCCTTTCCGGAATTTCGCCAGTACGCTCTCGTCGACACGCAACCCTTCGCAAACGTTTTGTTCGTTTCCCCTATCCAGGTAATCGCCGAGGGGCCTCGGCGGCCTGTCGATGAGGAATGGGGTGGTGATCTGCCTGCGGGAGGCCATGAAATAATAGCGAGGGCGGCGCATCGGCACACCCAGTTCCATCGGGCAGAGGATGCGCTCCAAGAGCTGAAATCCTCGATTCGAGAGAAGATCGACCAGCCGCCTGTGCATCTCCGATCGAGCAAACCCCTCGACGTTTTCGAGTGCCATCTGTGACGGAAGCTTCTCCTCGGGCATCCGGGAGAGGACATCGAGAAGCCGCAGAAAGCTCAGTGCCCGGGGGTCTTCGACGTCCCGTCCCCTGCCGCGCACCGTGTACGGCTGGCACGGAGGGGAAAGCCACCAGAAGTCCGCCTCGAAGGCCGCCAACTCCCCGACGGTGATGTTCTCCAGGTTTGCCTCGATCGCGTTGTGGCCGGGAAAATTCAGCCGGTACACCTCCAGCGCCGACGGGCTCTGGTCCACGGCACCCACGATGCAAAGGTTGGTCCCCGTCGCTGCGGCCGCGAACCCGCCGATCCCACAATAGAGCTCCAGGGCACGAATCATCATCATTTGTCCGTTCACTCATCGCGGGGTATTCAGCCGCATACAGGGTTCAGGAACCAGAGTACAGAACACACTTCCTCACTCACGTCAGTGACTGCAGGTACGTTGCCAGGTTTACCTGGTCGTTGGCAATCCTCAGCTTTTTTCGGATGTTCTCGCGGTGGCGATTGACCGTTGCCGCGGAGACACCCCGGAGATGGGCGATGTCCTTTGTGCGCATCCCGTTGCGGATCATGTTGCAGATACTGATCTCTGTGGGGGACAGCGAGTGGTAGTGGTTGACGACCTTGCTGATGAAGGGCGACGTCATTTCCTCGAGGCTGTTGCGCAGGATCTCGACGTACTTGCGCTGGGCCTTCGGGACTTCGATGGACAGGGCATGGAGGATCGGCATGATGACCTTTTCGACATTTGCCTGGATGTCGCGATAGATCTGTTTCTTCTCATCCTCAATTTTTGCCAGGACCATTCGAAGCGCCGAATTGGCTTCCTGCAGGGCCAACCGCTCCAGGGAGAGCAGCTTGTTGATCTCCTGGAGTTCCTTTTCCGAAGCGATACGCACGGCGATGGAGCCGACCCGCGTGGCCACCTCATCAATGAGGACTCGTTCTTCCTTGAGAAAAGGGCCTTCGTCGGCCGCGGGGCGTTCGTCCAGGTAAAAAATCGTGACGTCGCCGACGGGCCGGCTGTGCATGAGGATTGGGGCGCTCTGGCGCCACTTTGTCAGCTGGAAGTCCCGGCTCCGGTAGGTCCTGCCTTCGAAGGCAATCCGGGCGCTCGTGATTTCAGGGTACTGCCAGGAAAGGGGCAATAGCTCCACGAGAGCTTTCAGAAAATCGTCCATCGAGTCATGGTGGCGTTCGGCGAGTCGCGCAATTCCGTACAGGCAGTTCAGTTCCTTGATACGTTCCCGGAGCGCGATATCAATTTTTTCCGGCTCCTTGTCCTCGATGAAGGGGATCTTCCAGAGATTGGCAAGGTAATCGCGGGGGTTGAAGTTGTCCGGTCTCTTGCCCTGGGGCCGCCCCGAACGGGTTTCTGCCATCTTGCATCCTTCCGAGCCAGTGATGATAGGCATAAAGTGTGTAATTATTGGGTAGTTAATTGCCTATATAAAATGGGTAATAGATGTGTATTTTACCCGCATTTACCGATTGCACGCTAACAGTTATGAAGCGACAAGGCAAGAAGGAAAAAACGATCAAGGAGGTTCCCATGTCCACGAACACACTGGATTCCATCCTCGAAGGAAGGCGGAGCCAGCCTCATATGCTCATCGAGGTGCTGCTGGATCTGCAGGATCAGGAGGGTTATTTGCCCGAAGGTGATCTGAAAACCGTTTCGAAGGAACTGGGAGTGCCGCTCATCGACGTGTACCGTGTGGCGAATTTCTACAAGGCCTTCTCGCTCAAACCCCGCGGCAAGAATGTGATCACCATCTGCACGGGTACAGCCTGTCACGTACGCGGCTCCCATCTCCTGGTCAACCAGGTGAAGGGGCAGCTCGGCATCGAGCCCGGTGACACGACGGCCGACGGCCAGATTACCGTCGAGTGCGTCAACTGTCTCGGGGCCTGCGCCCTGGGACCCATCGTCGTTCATAACGAATCCTACTGCAATCATATGACGCCCGGCAAGCTTCGCAAGAAGATCGACAAAACCGCCGGGAAGAAGGAGACAAAACATGCCTAGGATCAGTCAAGCCAGAGATCTCGAGACCCTGCAGCAGCACTTTGTCGCAAAGCGTGAGCGGGTCAGGATGACGATCGTCATCTGCGGCGGGACGGGGTGCCAGGCGTCGCGGGCGGGTTCGGTGATCGACGCCGTCCGGGCGGAACTGGCAAGGCAGGGCCTCATGCAGGATGTGGTCGTACGTGTGACGGGCTGCCACGGCTTCTGTGAACAGGGACCCATCATGGTCTTTGAACCGGGCAATCTGTTCTATTGTCATATGACGCCCAACGACGCCCGAGACATCGTGTCCCGGACGGTGAAGAAGGGCGAGGTGATCGAAAAATTCCTTTATACCGATCCTGTGACCGGCAGGAAAGTGACGAAGGAGGCGCAAATCCCATTTTACAGCGCTCAGGGGCGGCAGCTTCTGGCCTTCAACAAGCTTGTCGATGCCTGTTCCATCGACGACTACATTGCCGTCGGCGGCTATCGGGCTCTCGCCAAGACACTCAAGGAATTCAAACCTGCGGCCGTCATCGCTGAGATCAAGGCCTCGGGCCTGCGCGGCCGCGGCGGGGCCGGTTTCCCGACGGGACGCAAATGGGAAGAGGCCCACGAGGCGCCGGGCGACGAAAAATACGTGATCTGCAACGCCGACGAGGGCGATCCCGGAGCCTACATGGACCGCTGCCTTCTCGAGGCCAACCCCCATCAGGTTCTCGAAGGGATGATGATCGGAGCCCGGGCCGTCGGTGCCCGCAAGGGGTACATCTACGTGCGTCGTGAATATCCGCTGGCCGTCAAGCATGCCCGGATCGCCGTTCAACAGGCCCGGGAATACGGTCTGCTCGGGGAGAACCTCCTCGGATCGAACTTCTCCTTTGACATCGAGATTGCCCGCGGCGGCGGCGCCTTTGTCTGCGGCGAATCGACGGCGCTCATGACGTCCATTGAGGGAAAGGTCGGCGAACCGCGCGCGAAGGATGTTCATACCGTGAGGGAAGGACTCTGGAACAGACCGACCGTTCTCAACAACGTGGAGACCTGGGCCAATGTGCCTTCCATTATCCTCAACGGGGCAAAGTGGTTCGCTGCCAGAGGAACCGCTACCAGCAAGGGAACGAAGATCCTGGCGCTTACGGGCCAGGTGAAGAACACGGGTCTGGTCGAGGTTGCGATGGGCACGACACTGCGGTCCATTGTGTTTGATATCGGCGGCGGGCCGAAAAACGGCAACCGGATCAAAGCCGTCCAGACGGGCGGCCCGTCGGGCGGGTGTCTTCCCGAGAGCATGTTCGATCTCCCCGTAGACTTCGATGCTCTGTGGGAAGCCGGGTCAATGATGGGCTCGGGCGGCCTGGTCGTTATGGATGATCAGACGTGCATGGTCGACGTGGCGCGCTACTTTCTGAAGTTCCTCCAGGACGAATCCTGCGGAAAATGCGTCCCGTGCCGCGTGGGCATCGACCGGATGCTCGAGATCGTGACGGATATCTCCGAGGGCCATGGCCGACCCGAGCAACTCGCTCTTCTCCAGGAGCTGGCCGAAACCGTTGCGGAAACGTCCCTTTGCGGACTCGGCAAATCTGCTCCAAACCCGGTGCTTTCGACGCTGAAGTACTTTGCCGATGAATACGGGGCGCACGTTCACGGCAAGCAGTGCCCTGCCGGCGTCTGCAAGTCTCTCATCACCTACGCCATCGACGCGTCAGCGTGTACGGGCTGCGGCGTATGTTTGAAAGGCTGTCCCCACGACGCCATCACGGGGACGAAGAAAAAACCCCATGTCATCGATGGCGGCCTCTGCCAGAAGTGCGGCATTTGTATCAGCGAATGTAAATTTGACGCCATCACGGTTAACTAAAGAGGTGAACTATGCTGCAATACGTAAGCGTTACGATTGACGGGGCCCCCGTGAGGGCGGAGAAAGGGACCAGCGTCCTCGATACAGCGATCCATTACGGGATCTGCATCCCCCACCTGTGCCATATCCCGGGTATTCATGACATGGGTGCCTGCCGCCTCTGTATTGTCGAGCACGTCAAGGGGAACCGCTCCAAGGTCACAGCCTCCTGTACACTGCTGGTCGAGGAAGGCATGGTCATCCGGAGCAATACGGAAAAAATACTGAAAATGCGAAAGAACATCGCCGAGCTCCTCGTGGCCCAGGCACCGAACTCCAAGGCAATCCAGGATATTGCCGTCCGTTGCGGGGTCAAAGACGTGCGTTACCCCTTCCGCAACGATAACTGTGTCCTGTGCGGGCGCTGCGTGCGCTTCTGCAAGGAGAGGGCGAAGGCCAACGCCCTGGGGTTCATCGGGCGCGGCAAGGACCGCCACATCGATCATCCCCCGGGAACGCTCATGCAGTACTGCACCAACTGCAATGCCTGCATCCTCTTCTGCCCGATGTCCGTCACGCCCTGCGGCGGGCCCATGAAAAAAGGCGAGGAGCGCCTCTGCGGACAGTGCGATTCGCAGCTTACCGCCGATGCTCAGAAGATGCCCGGTGTCTGCGTATGGTGCGAGCT
The DNA here is from genome assembly GCA_964628025.1 of uncultured Syntrophaceae bacterium. Taxonomy (GTDB): domain Bacteria; phylum Desulfobacterota; class Syntrophia; order Syntrophales; family UBA2192; genus UBA2192. The sequence continues at coordinate 143,567 of CAZVLL010000007.1, read as the reverse complement.
GGGCAAGGGATTTCAGTGCAGTCGATATCTGGCGGTCTGACGCTCCTTCCCTTGAGTCGGGAAATGAGCGGGACAAAACGAAGGGAGACATCGGTTGATGTCTCCCTTTTTTATTGACACGAATCATGGATGGCTGGGATAAAGACAGAAGCCCTCATACACAGGCCCCTATGCGAAAAAATATTTCGGGAGAAGGAGGAGGCCATGGATGTTGTAACCCTGAGCCGGTGGCAGTTCGCCATCACCTGCATGTTTCATTTCATCTTCGTTCCCCTCACGCTCGGGATCTCCATCCTGACGGCGTACTTCGAGACCCGGTGGGTCCGGACGGGGGATGAGACTTGGTTGCGGATGACCAAGTTCTGGGGAAAGCTGTTTCTCATCAACTTCGCCCTCGGCGTCGTGACGGGGATCACGATGGAGTTCCAGTTCGGCATGAACTGGGCGGAGTACTCCCGGTATGTCGGGGACCTTTTCGGTGCTCCCCTTGCCATCGAGGCAACGGTGGCCTTCTTCCTGGAGTCCGTGTTCATTGGTGTCTGGATCTTCGGATGGGACAAGGTGTCGAAAAAGGTCCACGCCCTGTCGATCTGGCTTGTGGCCATCGCGACGAATCTTTCGGCATTGTGGATCCTGCTGGCCAACGGATGGATGCAGCACCCCGTGGGGTACCATCTCGTTCCCGACGCCATGGGCCAGATCCGTGCGGAGATGATCGACTTCGGCGCCCTGCTCACCAACGCAAACGGGTGGTACAAGTTCTTGCACACCGTCACATCGGGCTATGTCGTTGCCGCCTTCTTCGTCATGGGTATCTCGGCCTGGCACCTGCTGCGCAAAAGCAACCTGGACTTCTTCAAACGCTCCTTCCGTGCGGCAGCCATCTTCGGGCTTGCATCCATCATCGCCGTTGTGGCCACGGGCGACTTCAGCGCCATCGACGTGGCGAAGCACCAGCCTGCGAAGCTGGCCGCCATGGAGGCGGTGTGGGATACGCAGAAAGGCGTCGATTTCTATCTCCTGCTCGTTCCCGACAGCGATGCGGAGCGGAACAGCGTCGAAGCTATCGGCCTGCCCAAACTGGTGAGTCTCCTCGCCTACCACAACCCGGATCACGAGGTGAAGGGCCTGAAGGATTTCCCGAAGGAGCTCCGGCCGCCGGTGGCGCCCGTCTTCTGGAGTTTCCGTATGATGGTGGGCCTCGGGTTCTATATGATGCTGATGGCGGGGATCGGCGTGTACCTTTCCAAGAAACCGAACCTCGAGGACTACAAACGCTTCCTGACGATCATGCTCTTGTCGATTCCCGTGCCGTACCTGTCCGGCCAGCTGGGCTGGATCGTCTCGGAAGTCGGCCGCCAGCCCTGGATCGTCTACGGTGTGCTCAAGACGGCCGACGGGGTTTCCCGCTCGATCAGTACGGGCCAGGTCGTGGCTTCCCTGCTGGGCTTCACGCTTTTTTACGGGAGCCTGGGCGTCCTGGACGTCTATCTCCTGACGAAGTTTGCGAAAAAAGGACCGGATGACGACATCCACGGGTTCGTCAAGACGGAAGGAAGGAGGGGATGACATGGAACTCCAGGTGATCTGGTTCATACTGTGGGGTGTGCTCTGGGCCGTCTATTTCATGCTCGACGGGTTCGTCATCGGGATGGGGATGATCTCCGGGATCCTCGCAAAGAACGACACGGAAAAGCGGATACTCATCAACACCGTCGGTCCCGTATGGGATGGAAATGAGGTCTGGCTTGTCACGGCAGGAGGGGCCACCTTCGCGGCATTCCCGAGGACCTACGCCCTTATGTTCAGCTATCTGTACACGGCGCTCTTGCTGCTGCTTTTTTCGCTCATCATCCGGGGCGTGTGCTTCGAGTTTCGGGGCAAGGTCGACAACGCGGACTGGAAGGCGTCGTGGGACAAGGCCATCGTCGTGACGGGCTTCCTGCTCGCGCTTCTTTTCGGCGTGGCCTTCGGGAACATTTTCAAAGGTCTTCCCATGGATGCCGCCGGCTACCACGGGACATTCCTCTCCCTGCTCAATCCCTACGGTCTGCTCACGGGCGTGCTGTTCCTGCTCCTTTTCGCCATGCACGGAGCGCTCTATGTCTCTGTTAAGACGACGGGGGATCTCTGCCGCCGTGCCGAGGCACTGGCAGGAAAGCTGTGGCCGCTCCTTCTGCTCGCGGCCGTGGCATTCCTCGTCTACTCGAAGATCGACACGAAGCTCCTGGACAATTACTTCTCCATGCCGGTGCTACTCGCCATCCCTCTGGTCGCCGTGGCGTCCCTCGTGGCCGTGAAGATCTTCATGGTGAAAAAGGCCTGGTACAAGGCGTTTGCCTTCTCGTGCTCCACGGTCCTTTTTATCACCTTCACCGGTGTGGCGGGCCTCTTTCCCAATCTGATCCCATCGAGCCTCGACCCGGTCTGGAGCTTGACGATCTTTAACTCCTCGTCAAGCCCGTATACCCTCCGGATCATGACGGTCGTGGCGTTCATATTCGTGCCCATCGTGATCGCCTACAAAATATGGGTGTACCGCGTGTTTCGCGCGAGGGTAACCGAGGACGATGTTCTCAATAAAAAGGAGGCCTATTGAGAGAGCAGCGGTGAGGCATGATCAGCGGAGATCGCGTTTCCTGTAGTTCTTGCGGATCCGCGGGTGGGCATCGGGCAGCTGGAAAATACTTACGGTCATCTCCTCGGCTTCGATCTCGAGGAGAGCGAAGGTCAGCGGGCATCCCCGGCTCTCGTCACTGCTCATGTGCCCGGGGTTAATGCAGACGGTGCCGTTCCGGCGACGGATCTCGGCGATGTGGGTGTGGCCGAAAAGAAAAATGTCGGCGCCGCCGCCCTGAAGAATCGTCTCGGGTTTGATGTCGTCGGCGCGATCGTTGTAGTGGGATTCCGGTGTGTGCGTCAGGAAGATCCGCCAGCCGGCGACCTCGAGGAATTTCCGGTTGCAGACGTTGGGGTCCGGGTAATAAACGGTATCCCAGGTTCCCGGAACCCGCGTGAGGGGGTAGCCGGCGTTTTCCAGGATGTCGGCGTCGTCATAATAGTCGCCCAGGTGGATGACCCGGTCCACCTTGAAGTTCTTCAGATATCTCATGACACCCCGGATCGCGTCGCGATCGTCATGGGTGTCGGAGATCACCATGATTTTCTGCATCAGCCGATTCTCGAAGGGAGCACTCCGACGGGAAGGCGAGGACAAAGCCGGACGCACTTCCGGAATGGGAAGACTCCGCGTGACGATGAAAAAACTGCGGGAGTATAGGAGAGGGGTGGGGGGGTGTCAAGGACAAAATCGTTCGGCCTCATGAACCGGCGCTTCCGGCTTTTTCGATGATGCCGGTCAGCAGTGCTTCCAGCCCTCAACGACCAGACGCCTGAACCCCATGAAGGTGGTCAACCTTACGTTCAGGGGAACTTTGGGAAGGGTGTGCGGGACCAGGACGGTGACGCCGTCGATGTCTTCACGCACGTATTGGTCCGGGTTGTGCGGTATTCCCATCCGGACGGAAGGCTCAGGCTGATAGGGGATGCAGCAGTCCCCCACGACAATATAGTCCAGGAAGATCGTCCCGCCGTTGTCAAGGGCATACGCCCGTGCTTCAGGGCTCAAGGTCAGCATCGTATCGTCTCCAAATCCTTATTCCCCGTTACCATTTGTTCCAGTGAACCTGGGCTGGATTGTACTTGTCCTTCGGCTTTTCCTTTCCCTGGGGAATGCCGACAGGGATGAAATTCAGCGGGATGATGTGACCGGGAATCCCCAGGATTTTCCTCACGGTATGGGTGCGGCTGTCCTCGGGATAGACGGCCGTCCAGACGGCTCCCAGGCCCATCGATTCCGCCGCAAGGAGAATGTTCTCTGTCGCTGCGCTGCAGTCCATGATCCAGTAGGACGAATCCGATCCGCCCCATTGTTTTCTCGTATCCCCCGCCACCACGATGCCGGCTGCGGCCTGCCTGGCCATCCGGGCATAGGGAAGGGCGTCGGCAAGCCGGTTCAGGACCGTCCTGTCCGTGATGACGATAAATTCCCAGGGCCTCTTGTCCACGGCGGTCGGCGCTGCCATGCCGGCCCTGACAAGCATTTCGAGCTTTTCCTTCGACACGGGATCGTTTTGGAAGGTGCGAACGCTCTTCCGGGAAAAGATCGTCTTGAGGGTGTCATTCATGATGGCCTCCTCGGCAGCCCATGTGGAACCCGCACAAAGGGCGATGATTCCGTATATCAAAAGACCGCAGGTTACGATTCGCCTCATACACTCTCCTCCGTCTATCTGACCCGTCGCCGCTCGACTTTTTTCGTCAGGGATTGGGAGCGTGCGGGATGCGTGCCGGGTCATGCTCGCCTGTATCGAGCACCCGTTTTCATGACCTGCCCGGATGCGATAAGGCGCTCCAGGTGTTTGCGCATCATCTCCCTTTCTCCAAGCTCGAAGAAGTACCGGGGCTTTCTCTCTTTGCCGTAGATGATCCACTGCGCGACGACTTCATCGAGGGTCCGTGGCGATTCAAGAGCATCCAGCAGCTTTGCTTCGCGCATGGATATCACGTCGATATAGGCCTCGGCAAGTCCCTCGAAATTCTTTTCGATGATTCCCAACTGGTGTCCCGTAATGTAGGTATCTGCCGGAACCCTGAGCAGGCGGTTCATGGAATCGATCGTCTGCCCGATATCGGAGCAGTAATCTCCGTACCACGGGCCGAAGGGGGTCAAATCGTAATCGGCGAGAAACAGGACCCCCTCGTCCGGAAAATAGAGGCAGATGTGGCCGATCGTGTGGCCGGGCGTGTGGATGACCTGGGCCCACGTCCGGCCGAACTCGAGGATGTCGCCGTCTTTCAACTCCCTCCCGGGGGCGCGTTCCCGGTAATGGAATTTACCGAGCAGAAACTCGTCCCATTCCTTCCGGTACGGGCTTTCCAGGAGCCCGTAATACTCCAGGAAGGTCTGGTAGGATCGGTGGCAGGGGGCTTCCGCCTCGTGAACCCACAGGGCCGCATCGGGAAAGAGATGGTTGAAGGCCGTGTGATCCTCGTGGTAGTGCGTATCGAGCAGAACGTCGATGCGCTGCCTTGACACGACATCTTTCAGGAAGGCCTCGTCGGACCCCGGATCGATGAGGACCTTCACCTCGTCATCGATGAAGAGGGAATTGCAGTGGGGATAGCGTGCCCCGCCTGAGCCGGGGATGAACAGAATATTGCCGAATCGTCGGATGTCCATAGCTGAGAGTCGATGCCGCACGAAAAGGATATGAAACAAGGATGAGGGCGGATCCCGCCCGGACCGATTAAGGACTATTTCGGCGGGGTTGTGCAAGAGGTATTTTCGGCCATCAGACAATGTCCTATGAAGGAATCAGACTCCATCTGATGGACTTTTGTGGAAATTTCGGGTAGGGGCATTACAGAAATGTTCCCGGTGGTATGCTGCCGGGGCTCAACACGGCTGGCCCTGCTGGAAAACGGCGGGGCCGCGCCTTTTTGATTCAAAATCCGGCAATCAGACGTCCTCGCCGTACGCCGCTATTCCCCGTCACGTCGTTCCTCCTCCGTTCATCATTCAAATCATGGCCGCCTATGCTTGATAAAGGAGCCGTCACGGTACTCGTCAAATGCGACGCGCAACTCCTCCTGGGTGTTCATAACGATAGGTCCATACCAGGCAACGGGCTCCCGGAGCGGCTTGCCGGATATCAGCAGGAACCGCACGGGATCGCTTTCCGTTGAAACCACGACCCGGTCGCCGTCGTCGAACAGGACGAGGGATTCATTGCCCAGGAAGGGGTCCCTCTGAATATCGAAATAGTTGATTCCCTCGACCTCGTAAGTGAAAGGGTCTTTCTCCTTGCAGAAGATGCCTTTTCCGTCGATCACATAGGCAAAGGCCGTGTAGCCTTTCTTGACGAGATGGACGAATTCCGCGCCGGTCGGTACGGTGACATCGAGGTACTCTGGGTCAATGACGATGTCCTGCACCGGTCCCCGGATGCCATTCAATGTGCCGCTGACGATCCGAACGAGAGCGCCGTTTTCGAGTTTGATCTCCGGAATTGTGCGCGCTGTTACGTCCCGGTAGCGGGGGTCCATCATCTTGTGTGAGGCGGGCAGGTTTGCCCAGAGCTGGAAACCCCACATCTGACCTTTCTCATTCCCTTTAGGCATCTCCTGGTGGATGATCCCGCTTCCCGCCGTCATCCACTGGATGTCTCCGGAACCGATGACGCCCTTGTTTCCCATGCTGTCGCCGTGTTCTACGTCCCCGCGAAGTACATAGGTGATTGTCTCAATCCCTCGGTGGGGATGCCAGGGAAACCCCTTCAGGTAGTGGGAGGGTTTGTCGGAGCGAAAATCATCCAGAAGCAGGAATGGATCCATCTGAGGGACCTCGCTGTTTCCGAAAGCGCGCCTGAGGTGTACTCCGGCCCCCTCGATCGTGGGCTTGCTTTTGGAGACCCTGCGGATTTTTCTCGTCGTGCCCATCTCTTTACTCCTGTGAGAGCTTGTGCGTTACCGTATGCCTAGCCGATACAGGCCTTCAGGACGCGGTGCACGTTGCCGCCCATGTAGGCGGCGATCTCCTCCCGCGTGAAGCCCATATCCTGCATGGCCTTGACGAGGTGGCAGAGGTCGCGGACATCCCGGTAGCCTTCGACGAAACGCGGGATGCCGCCTCCGCCGTCGGTTCCCAGCCCCACGTGGTCCATGCCGATTCTTTTTTTCATCTCAAGGATTTCCGCAGCCCAGTCCCGGAAGGTTTCCCTCTTTGTTTTGCCCAGGGTCATTCCCCACGTCCACGTACAGACAACGCCCCCTGTATTTGCCACCACTTCCATGTCCTTCCAAGTGCGGAAGCGCCCGCATCGCTTCTCGTCGTCTTGCGAACAGAGGTGGCTGTGGGAATCCAGCAGCGGTTTGCGGCTGATCTCGCCGATCTGTTTCAGTGTGACCGAATCGGCATGGGCGACATCGACGGCCATGCCCAGTTTCTGCATCCTCTCCAGCACCTTGCGGCCCGCCGCCGTGAGGCCCCCGTTGCGCGGACCGGGGTCCAGTCCCGTCCAGTTTTTCATGCAGTCGCCCAGCTGGTTGTTGTTGAAGTGGATGAGCGTGATCATCCGCACACCGTACTCGTAGAACTCATTGACCCTGTCCGGATTGCCTTCCAGCGGGCTTCCTCCCTCGATGGCCAGGATTGCCCCGGGTACATCCCCCGGTGCCGGCGACAGGGAGATATCCGACGCTTTCCGTATGAGTTTAACCTTGCCGGACTTCACGATACCGTCTTTCCAGAAGTCGAGCTGGTTCATTGTGTTCTGGTATTCCGTGCCTGCCAGGCGTCCGTTGGAAAGGTAGACCCGGTCTCCGACGGCGGAAAAGACGCTGGCCGCCATGCCGATTTCCGTCATGGCCGTGACGGTTGACGATGGATCAGGTTTATGTTTTGTGAGATGCAGCCTGTCGGGATGCGCGTGGGCATCGATGATCCGGATCCCCTTGAGAAGAGCCTTCTGGTCAGGGGTGAGCCGGGGCGAGTCGAAAAAAGCGAAGGCATCCCGACAGCCGAGAGCCAGGGTGGATATGCCGAGAACGTTCAAGAACTGACGACGGTTCAAATGATTCCTTCCCCTTTGTTGCAAGCGATGGTCGTATGGGTCAGCGGCAGTCTGCTTCCACAGAGAGCAGCCTCTCGATTTCCTCGAGGATTTGGTCTCCGTCCGCACGTGTGGCCACGGCAAACCAGGCCTTCTGCGGGTAAATCATCACATTGGGTCCTTTTCCGCAGAGACCCATGCAACCGCCGCTCGAGACGCGGACCCGATCCTTCCAGCCCTTCTTTTCGACCTGGTCCTTGAGATAGTTCTTGAGGGCCGGATTGCCTCCGCCATCGGCGCAGGATTTGCGCTCGCCGCGGCGGTCGTTGGTGCAGATGAACACATGGCAAGTATATGGGCTTGTTTCTTTCCGCATACCCTTATCTTCTCCCTCCTCACTTCCTGACCCACTCGACTTTGTGATCCGACTCCGGCGGGCAGGTGGCCGCCTCCCCCGGCAGCGGGAGACCGGGGATGAGGACGGCAACCATTAGTTCAGAGTGTGCCTCATCGTCTTCTCAGGCTGCAGCTACTTGATGGCCCAGCCTTCTTGCCTTTTTGACGATGCCCGGCGGCAACATCTGTTTCTCTTGCAAGGCCGCCATGCCGATGTAAAGGGTGCCGATCGGTTTTGCGCCGAGGGTCTCCGCTGTAACTTTCAGAATTCGCAACGCGCCGGTGAAAACCCTTCCAATCAGGGCGGGCATTGCGCTCGATGTCACGAGCACCGCTTTCTTTTTCCTATTCTTTACCCGCACGGAAGGTCCCGGTTTTCCCCAGGGCCAGCAGGCGTAGCAGACCAGCCTCTCGATAAATCGACGGGTCACGGCGGTGACGTTGTAGAAATTGATGGGGGAACCGATGATCAGGCCATCGGCCTCTTCGATCTTCGGCAGAAGGATATCCATGTCGTCTCTCTGGACACAGATTCCCCGCTGCGTGCCTTCGGCTTGGGTGCACGTCCGGCAGTTCGTGCAGAATTCGATATGCCGGTCGATCAGATAGACCTTCTCCGTTTCGGCCCCATTTTCGCCTGCGGCCTGGAGGATGATGTCAATGGCGGAGTCGATGACACCGTCCTTTCGATAACTGCCCACCAGCGCAACAACCTTTTTGCCCATGGTTACCTTGTATTGGGTTTCAAGAGGAGTCTTATGGCAATATAAGGGAGCAGAAAGAAAAGAAGCAACATGATTTTCGTCGCGGCCATCGCACCATAATGCAACGAATCGAATGTCTCCCGTGGGATCAGGAACCAGCGCGTGTGGATCTGATATATCCAGTCACCTCCAAAAGCAAAGCAGACAAACCAGATAGACAGCAGCAGCATTCCCCCCAGAAAACATCGGATGAGAATCTTTGCAATGACATGAAGGGATTGTTCAATATCGAGTCGTATCTCTTTCATGAGCATTTAACCCTCTCTCTCGAATCCTAGACCGTTTCATCGACCGGTTGAAGGCTGAGGATTTTGTCGATGTTGAAGACCCGTTTTCCATGCCGCATCAGGCACCAGGCCTCCAATCCAGGGAAAGGATGCCCCGCGTATTCCATTTCGCCAAGGCGGATGGGTTTCACGGTCCGTTTGCTCTTGACGTCAGACCCTTTCAGATAAACCATCTCCAGAGATTGTTTCTGCCGGATGGCCGTGTCGAGGATCCGAAGCTTTTCTTCCCGGGAAAGAATCCTGGCGGCCTGGTTGTATTGGCTGCCGGTCAGGAAGCGGACCACCGCCCAGTCCAGAAGGATGTGCTGTTTTCGCAGCGCCTTGCGAAGGATGACGCCCTCCAGACTCGTACACCGGGAAAGGGCCACGTACATCTGCCCCGGGGCGAACGTGCCATTGCCCACGTCGATGATCACTCGCTCGAAGGTCTTTCCCTGGCTTTTGTGGATGGTCACGGCGAAAGCGAGCCTCAGCGGGAACTGGGTGAACATGCCCACCGCTTCCGAGTCCAGGTTCCCGTCCTTCAGGAAGAACCGGAAGATCTCCCAGGTGTAAGGCGTGACCTCAACCTGCCGCCCGCTGTTCAGCCGGACTTTGACAATGGGACCCCCGTCGGGATCTTTCGAAAAGGTTGAGATCCTCCCGATGGTTCCGTTCACCCACCGTTCTCCCGCGTCGTTGTTCAGCAGCATGACCTGGGCGCCCTTCTTGAGCTTCAGTGCCGCCGCCGTCGGGAGATATTCCTTCCCGAATTCGCCCTCGATAATCCCCGTCGATGTCCAGGTCCTGCCCTTGAGTTTCTTCAACTGCTCTTCGTTGTAGCGGTCGGCCAGGTCGTTCGTGCTGGTGAGGTGGATGTAGTAATCGTCGGCAGGCGGATCGAAGCCGGGATCAAAGCGGGAGTTGAGAAGCTCCAGATCTTCCTCTGTGACCGTGCGGTTGCGGATGGCATTCAGCAGATCGATGAACCGGCCGTCCTGCTGGCGGTAGATCTTTTCCAGTTCGACGAATTCTACCTCCAGGCCCTGGAAGATCCTGGCGCTGAAGAAGTAGGGACTGAGGTAGAGGGTCTTGAAGAGCATCTTTTCGGCTGAGGTGACCACGGGGGGAAGCTGGTAGAGATCGCCGATAAAGATCATCTGCAGGCCGCCGAAAGGCGAACCGGCCGCGGGGCCGTTGAGGCGCAGAAAGGCATCCACGCAATCCAGCAGGTCTGCCCGGACCATGGAGACTTCATCAATGACGATGGCGTCGAGCTTTCGGTAGATATCCTCGTTTTCACCTCGGATCCGTTTGCGCGCGGATTCAGGTGTGACGTCGGGCCTGAACTTGAAGAAGGAGTGGATCGTCTGTCCACTGACGTTCAGGGCCGCCACACCGGTCGGGGCCAAGACGGCCACCTGCTTGGAGGTGGTCAGCTTGAAGTAGCTGAGCAGGGTGGACTTCCCGGTGCCGGCGCGGCCCGTGACGAAGACATGCCTATGCGTGTCCTCCATGAGCCGGAGGGCCCGCTCGAAGGGTTCCGTGAACTCGATCCGGGGCAGGGTGCGTTCCGATTCAGGCGTTTTCCCCGGCCCCTTCTTGTTGCGGGAGCCTCTGGGATCTGCTTTTTTCATTTGAGGAAGCATGCAAAACGCTCGTCAAATTTGCCGGGCGTGAATTCGACGAACTGATATTCGGCGGCGCCATGAATGGTGAACGGGTCCTTTTTCATGATTTCCCGCGCCTCGTCGATACCGACGTTGGCGAGGATGGCTCCCCCGACGCGCGGGTTCTGGGGTCCGGAGCAGATGAACTTCGCCTGCTTGAATTGTTCGTCCAGGAACTTTCGGTGATCGACCAGCAGGGAATCGATCACCTCCAGCGGTTTCACGTATTGACTTGTAATGATCACCATGTCTTCCTCCTCCTGTTTGAGATACTCTCCGTTCAGTGCGCAAGCGCGTTTGAGGTCGTCAATACTCCGCTGACCCCGTGAGTTGGCTTGACGAACAACGCCTTCCATTGTATCGTTTCCCAAGACCAGAATCATATCTTATCAAAACAAATCAAACAAACAAAGGAGGAAGCTCGATGAGTCGTAATCTACTCTGGATCGGTTCCGTGGTGCTCGCCGCCGTCGTTGGCTTTGGCGTAGAGAATTTCGCGAATTCGCAGACAGGCGAGAAGCCGAAGCGCTTCCCGCAGCTTACGATGGATCAGCTCAATGACCAGCAGCGGCCTCTCGGAGAAAAGATCATGAAGATTTCGAGCGTCGGTCTCGGGGGCCCTTACAATCCGTTGTTGCGCAGTCCGGTCCTGGCGCAGCGCATGTATGATCTGCTCGATTATCTGCGCTGGAATTCCTCGCTGTCGCGGAAATTGACCGAATTCGCCATCCTGATTGTGGGACGGCAGTGGCGGAGCCAGGTCGAATGGTATGCGCATTATCCGCTGGCGCTCAAGGAAGGCCTGCCGAAACAGGTGGCCGATGACATCAAGGCCAACAGGCGGCCGCAGGGCATGACGCCCGACGTGGAAGCCGTCTATGATTACTGCATGGAACTCTCGACGAAACACGAGGTATCCGACGCGACGTTCAATCGAACCAGAAAACACCTCAGCGATCAGCAGATCGTGGATCTGACCGTGCTCAGCGGCACCTATGTGACGGTGGCGATGGTATTGAGCATGGCGGAGGAGAGCGTGCCGGCCGGCAAGGAACTTCCTTTCAAGCCCGGCGAGCCTTGAGACTTTACGATACCGGTTCCTGTCCGGGATGCGCCGACGCGCGTCCCGGACGGGGCGTTGTGTTTCCTGCCCGTTATGCCGTCAGGCGATGTGTCAAGGGTAAAGATTTGACCCCTATCTGAATTTTGCCGCCAGGCCCTCCAGTTCATCCCAGCGCCCGTAGGCCCCGTCCAGTTCCACTTCCAGAGCTTTCAGCCGGTCATGGGCCGTGGTTATTTCAACGGCGTCTCTGCTGGCATAAAATGCAGGAGAATTCAGGGTCTCTAACAGGCGCTGCTTCTCCTCCTCCAGGGCTTCGATGCTCTGCGGCAGCGCCTCTAGCTCCCGTATCTCTTTATAGGACAGCTTCTGTTTCTCTTTCGGGGCTTTGTCCTTCTTCTGTTTCTGTTCCCTCGGCGCCGTCAACGGCTCATCCGGCGCCGTCCGCTGCCGGAGCCAGTCGTCATAACCTCCCACGTATTCCTGCAGCCGCCCCTTGCCTTCGAAGACAATCGTCGAGGTGGCCACGTTGTTGAGAAATGCGCGGTCATGACTGACCATGAGGATTGTGCCGCTGTATTCCAGGAGCCGGTCTTCGAGGAGTTCGAGCGTTTCGGTATCGAGATCGTTAGTGGGCTCATCCAGCACCAGGACATTGGAGGGGAGGATGAAGAGTTTTGCCAGAAGGAGACGATTGCGTTCACCGCCTGAGAGAGAGCTTACCAGGGAGAGGATCCGTTCCGGCGGAAAGAGGAAATCCTGAAGATAACCCACGATGTGCCGCGAGACACCGCCCACGACGACCATGTCGTTGCCATCGGCGATATTGTCCTTCAGGGTCCTGCTCTCGTCGAGCTGGGCGCGGAGCTGATCAAAGTAGGCGATTCGGACCCCGGTCCCCATGCGGATCCCGCCCTGCTGCGGGTCAAGTTCGCCGACAAGGATCTTGAGAAGCGTGGTCTTGCCGGAGCCGTTGGGCCCCATGATGCCCACCTTGTCGCCGCGGATGATCACGGTGGAGAACCCTTCCATGATCTGATTCTCGCCGAAGGCGAAGCTGATCTTTTGCGCCTCCACGACCAATCTGCCGCTGCGCTCCGCCTCCTGGATCGTCAGCCGGACATTTCCCGCTTGCTCCTGCCTGCGTGCCCGCTCCCGGCGCATATTCACCAGCGCCCGCACACGGCCCTCGTTTCGGGTGCGGCGGGCCTTGATCCCCTGCCGAATCCAGGTCTCCTCCCGGGCCAGTTTCTTGTCAAATTCCTGCCACTGCTTCTCTTGCGCCTCCAGCATGGCCTGCCGGCGTTCGAGGTATGTGCTGTAATCGCAGGGATACGACATCAGGCGACCCCGATCGATTTCCACGATGCGTGTCGCCAGTCGCTGGAGAAACGCCCGATCATGGGTCACGAGCATGAGGGTCTTTTCAAATTTCAGGAGGAAATCCTCGAGCCACAGGATGGCGTCGATATCCAGATGGTTTGTGGGCTCGTCCAGAAGCAGAAGATCCGGATCGTTCGCCAGGGCCTTGGCCAGGAAGACCCGGCGTTTCATCCCCGCCGACAGAAGCCGGAATTCGGCATTTTCGTCCAGGGCGGTCCTGGCGATCACCGTTTCCACCCGCTGATGATAAAGCCAGGCGCCGGAGGCCTCCAGCCGGTGCTGAACCCGTTCGAGCTTTTTCAGCAGGCCGTCATCGCCGCTCCGGGACATCCGCAGGGTCAGATCGTGGTATTCCCGGAGCAGTTCCAGATGCTCCCGGCCGCCGGATGCCACAACATCATAGATCGTTCCCGGCAGGTCGTCGGGAACCTCCTGGGGCAGCATGGCGATTTTGACCTCGCCGCTTCGGATGATTTCGCCTGTATCCGGGACGATATCGCCCGTCAGCAATTTCATGAGGGTGGACTTTCCCGAGCCGTTCCGGCCCAAAAGTCCGATCCGTTCGCCCGCCTCGATCTGGAGCGTGGCGTCGTCCAGGATCCGCGGCCCGCCGAAGCTGACCGAAACCTCATTGATCCAGATAAGTCCCATTTCACCTTGCCTGTGAGTGACCTTGCCTTGCCGCCCTCTGACTACCGGCAACGCCCGCTTTTGTAAAGGATAAGTTGCCTAAAAAAATACCTTGCTATTCCATAAAGGATCGTTTATTATCCCATTCACTTGATGTGCAGTACGTTTTTGTTAGCAGCAAAGTACAGAAAAGTTGACCGCACAAACCATCAGTATTGGCAAGTGCGGTTTTTTTGTGCGCAAAAACAGACTGCTCAGCCGAATCATTCGGCATAATTTAATGGTTCCCTGGAGGAACCCAGAAAAAAGGAGTAGTAAAGATGTCAGAAGGAAAAGTAAAGTGGTTCAATGATTCAAAGGGTTTTGGCTTTATCGAGCAGGACGGTGGCAAGGACGTTTTCGTTCATCATTCCGCCATCCAGGCTGATGGTTTCAAATCATTGGCCGAGGGTGATCGGGTGAGCTTCGAAGTCGTCGCCGGCCCCAAGGGCCCGGCCGCATCGAATGTTCGCAAGCTGTAAGACCTGAGCTTCATTCTGCCTGAAAAAGCTCCCCCAACACTGGGGGAGCTTTTTTTATTTCGTCTTGGAGTTTTCGATTTTCAACTGCCGGGTCAGGAAACGGTCCAGCCGGTTCGCAAACGTCTGGCGGTCTAGCTTGCTGAATGTTCCCGGGCCGCCCGTCATCAGGCCACCGTCCCGCAACTCCTTCATCAGACCGCGCACGGCCAGGCGGTTCTTGATATTTTCCTGCGTATAAAGTTTTCCTCTGGGATCGAGCGCAAAAGCCCCTTTGGTAATGACCCGGTCGGCAAGGGGGATATCGGCGGTAATCACCAGGTCCCCCGATTGCGCAAGTTCGGCAATGCGGTCATCGGCCACATCCAGACCGGCAGGAACCTGAATGACGGAAATGTTTGCCGACCCCTCGACCTTCACGGGTTGATTTGCCACAAAACACAGGGACACATTCAAACGCACCGAGACCCCGATCAATAGGTCCTTGATCACATTCGGAAATGCATCTGCATCGATAAATATCCGCATTCAGCTTCGTTTGTATCTACTGAACCCGGATCGATTCGATGACCACCGTGTCAAGGGGGACGTCCGAGCCGAACGGACCCTTCGGCCCGGTCTGTACACTGGCGATGGCGTCCACCACGTCCATGCCTTTGGTGACCTTGCCAAAGACGGCGTAGCCATAATCGCGGGTACCGTGGTCGAGCATGGTGTTGTTTTTGAGGTTGATGAAGAACTGTGCGGTGGCCGAATCCACCGCCGAAGTACGGGCCATGGCCAGCGTTGCGCGCTCGTTCTTCAGACCGTTTTTGGCCTCGTTCTTGATAGGCGGCCGAGTGGGTTTCTGGTTGAGGTATCGGTCAAAGCCGCCACCCTGGATCATAAAACCCCAGATCACCCGGTGAAAGATCGTCCCGTTGTAGTGTCCGGCATCGACGTACTTCAGGAAGTTTTCTGCCGTAATGGGCGCCTTGTCCTTGAAGAGTACGGCCTCGATTATACCCCTGTTGGTCTTGATCACGATGGTCGGGTTACCCTTGCCGACGTCTTGCGCAAGCGCCGTTCCCGCGCACACCGCCAGCATTAATACGATGCAAAACAATCTCTTCATGCGGTTGCTCCTTTGGTTACGCCCAAGAATTTATTCGATGTGTGATTGGGCAGTTTTCACAGCAAGATCTTTGTTCTTTGTAAAGAACCTCCACTCCATGCCCGTTGAGTGAATACCGGCTTTCTTGTCCTGGCCTCGGCAGTAATACCAGTGTCCGAAGCGCTCGACGGTGGAAAAGGGGTGATTTTTTGAGCAGAGAATACTGCAAGGATTCACCACTTCAAAATAAACAACCTCGTCGGGAACGGTGTCATATAAAAGATCCTCAGGCAATGCGATTTGAGATACATCGATGCCGTCCGTTTCTATCTTATCCAGCCACTCTGAAACATTCATTTGATTTCTTTATTTAATACGAAGTCGCTAAATGGAAATATTGAGATACACAGCCTGATCCCAATTCTTTCTGTCAAGGATAATGATTTAACCCCACACAATGGACTTATGATTTTCTTTCTCATCGTAAGGGGGGAAATCAGGATTCCCGTCTCTCCCCCGGGGGCCCCTGGCGGGACCCCCGAAGGTAAAGATGAAAGGGAGAGATGGAGTTGGGGAATTGGGTACGTTTGCCCTCTTCCTTGACGGGAGAGGGTTCATTTCTTTGTGATTTGCTGTTAATTTAACTCTTTTATTCCTTTTTGGCTACTTTTTTTTCACCCTTTAGAAGTTCCTTCACTTTCGCCAAGGCCTTGTCGAGATTCTCGGGCTGGGTGCCGCCGGCCTGAGCCATGTCGGCCCTGCCTCCGCCGCTGCCTCCCACGATGGGGGCAATCTCCTTGACGATCTCGCCGGCGTTGAACTTGGTCGTGAGATCTTTCGTGACCATGCACAAGAGCATCGCCTTCTCGCCCACTTGGCTTCCCAGGCAGATGATGCCTGAGTCCATCTTGTCGCGCAGCTTGTCGCCGAAGTCGCGAAGGGCCTTCACATCGGAGACCTCGACCTTCTCGGCCAGAAGCTTTACGTCGCCCACCATCTTGGCCTTCTTGATGATGTCGCCGGATTCCTTCGCGGCGAGCTTTCCCTTGAGGCCCTCGATCTCGCGCTCCAGGTCGCGCTGGTGTTTCATCATCTTGTCGACGCGCTCGGCCACTTCGAAGGGGTTGGTGCGCAGCATGTTGGCCACCTTCTTCAGCTCGTGGTCTTCCTTTTTAATGAACTTCACAGCCTCGGGGCCCGTCACGGCCTCGATGCGGCGGACTCCTGCCGCCACGGCCGATTCGGAGAGGACCTTCAGCACGCCGATGTTGCCCGTGCGGGTCACATGGGTGCCGCCGCAAAGCTCGGCGCTCACCTTTCCCATCTGGACAACGCGGACCTTGTCGGCGTACTTCTCGTCGAAAACGGCGTGGGCGCCCGTTTTCATGGCGGCCTCTTTGTCGAGGAGGCTCGTCTTGACGGGGAGGTTTGCCTGAATGAACTCGTTGGCGATGGTTTCGATGCGGTCCAGTTCGTGGTCCTCGATGCGGGAGAAGTGGGTGAAGTCGAAGCGAAGCCTCTCGGGGTTGACAAGCGAGCCCGCCTGCTTGACATGATCGCCCAGCACGCTGTGGAGCGCGGCGTTGAGCAGGTGCGTGGCCGAGTGGTTGGCCTCGGTGGCCCGGCGGGTGTCCTTTTCCACCTTGAGGTGGACCGTGTCGTTCACACGCAGCGTGCCCTTTTTGAGTTTTCCGATGTGGGTGATGAGGTTTTCGTCGGGGCGTTGGGTATCCCAGACCTCGAAGAGAAAGCCCTCGCCCTCGATGACGCCCGTATCTCCCACCTGGCCGCCCGTCTCGCCGTAGAAGGGCGTCTGGTCGGTGAAGATCTCGGCGTTGGTGCCCTCGGTGATGACGTCCACCTCGTCGTCCTTCTTGAGGATGGCCGTTACGAAGGAGGTGGTCTCGGTGACCTCCTCGTAGCCCACGAGTTCGCTCTTGATGCCCTTGAGCGAAAGCTTCTTGTAGCTGTCGGCAACGGCCGCGTCGCCGCTTCCTTTCCAGCTCTCGCGGGCCTTCTCGCGCTGGGCCTCCATCAGTTTCTCGAAGCCTTCCATGTCGAGGGTAAGCCGGTCCTTCTTCACGATGTCGGCCGTGAGGTCAGAGGGGAAACCGTAGGTATCGTAGAGCTTGAAGACCACTTCGCCGGGAATGACGGCGCCGCCGATCGCCTTCAGCTTTGACACTTCGTCGGTGAGGATGCGAAGGCCCGTATCAAGTGTTTCGAGGAAGCGCTGCTCCTCGTTGAAGATGACCTTCTGGACGAAGGAAAGCCGGTCGACGATCTCGGGGTAGGCGTCTTTCATGACGTCCACGACGGAGGTGACGACTTCGTTCAGGAAGGGCTTGTCGAAGCCCAACAGCTTGCCGTGCCGGCAGGCGCGGCGCAGGATCCGCCTGAGCACGTAGCCGCGGCCCTCATTGGAGGGCAGGATGCCGTCGGCGATGAGGAAAAAGACGGCGCGGGCGTGATCGGCGATGACGCGCATGGATACGTCGTTATCGGGGTTGGCACCGTAATTTTTGCCGGCGAGTTTTGCGATGATGTGAATGATCGGGGTGAAGAGATCCGTGTCGTAGTTGCTCTTCTTGCCCTGGACGATGGCGGCCAGCCGCTCCAGGCCCATGCCCGTGTCGATGTTGGGCTTGGGAAGAGGGGTGAAGCTCCCGTCGAGATTGCGGTCGAACTGTGTAAAAACGTGGTTCCAGATCTCGAGGTGCCTGTCGCAGGAACACTCGACGTTGCAGCCGGGCTGCCCGCAGCCCACCTCGGCGCCCTGGTCGTAGAGGATCTCCGAGCAGGGTCCGCAGGGGCCCGTCTCGCCTACCATCCAGAAGTTGCTGTCCATGCCCATCCGGACGATGCGGTCGGCGGGGATGTTCATCTGCTTGTTCCAGATCTCGAAGGCCTCGTCGTCGTCCTTGTAGATCGTGATGTACATTTTCTCTTTCGGAAGGCCCATGACGTTGATCAGGAAATCCCAGCCCCAGGCGATCGATTCCTTCTTGAAATAGTCGCCGAAGGAGAAGTTGCCCAGCATTTCGAAGAAGGTGTGATGGCGCGCCGTATAGCCGACGTTTTCCAGGTCGTTGTGCTTGCCGCCTGCGCGAACACACTTCTGGGAACTCGTGGCCCGGTAATAGCCCCGGTCCTCCAGGCCCAGGAAGCAGTCCTTGAACTGGACCATTCCCGAGTTGGTGAAGAGAAGCGTCGGGTCGTCCTTCGGGATGAGAGACGAGCTTGCGACGACGGTATGGGCCCTTTCTTCGAAGTACTTGAGAAATTTCGCCCTGATCTCACTCGATGTCATGTACAATCCCCTCCTCGTATTTTCCCAGATAATCGAGAATAAGTCCCAGATGATAGCCTCTGCCTTGCAGCATCCGGGCAAGGGCCAGCCTTTCCTTTTTGCCGAGGCCGTCGAGACTCCGGCCCTGGATTTTTTTGGCTGCGGACCGGGTGATCCCTTCCTTCTCGGGGAACTCTTCGCGGACCTCGCGAATCGCCGCCTGGGCCGCCTCGCGGGACACGCCCTTGTCCCGCAGCTGCGTCTCGATCTTGCGGTCCCCGTAGAGGCGGTTCACGGCAAGGTGCCGGGCCCGGTTGACGGCAAAGGCCTCGTCGTTGAGATACCCCAGCTCGTCGAGATTTTCAAGTACCCTGTCGATGGCGGATTTCGTGAAGCCCCTCTCGGCGAGTTTCTTCCGCAGTTCCGCCCGACTATGGCCTCTCACGGCCAGCAGCCGCAGTGCCCGATCCCTGGCCCTTTTGTATTGGAGGTGGTCCTCCATTTACTTTTTCTTCTCTTTTTCTTTTTCCGGCGGTTGTTCAGCCGGTGCAGCCGATTTCTTCACTCCGAACTTCTCGCGGACCTCACTCTCGACCCGGGCCAGCAGCTCCTTGTTGTCCTTGAGGGCGAGGCGCACGTTCTCCCGGCCCTGGCCGAGACGGTCGCCCTTGTAGGAATACCAGGTGCCGCTTCGCTCGACAATGCCGTTGTTGACGGCGAGATCCAGCACGTCGCCTTCCTTCGAGATGCCTTCGCCGAAAATGATGTCGAACTCGGTCTCGCGGAAAGGGGGGGCGACCTTGTTCTTCACGACCTTGACGCGCACGCGGTTGCCCACGACGTTTTCGCCCTGCTTGAGCGCCGTGATCTTGCGGATGTCGAGGCGCATGGAGGCGTAGAATTTCAGGGCGTTGCCTCCGGTGGTGGTCTCGGGGTTGCCCATGAACATGCCGATCTTCATGCGAAGCTGGTTGATGAAGATGACGCAGGTTTTGGACTTGCTGATGGTGCCCGTGAGCTTCCGCAGGGCCTGGGACATGAGGCGCGCCTGGAGGCCCATCTGGGCATCGCCCATGTCGCCTTCCAGCTCGGCCTTGGGGACGAGCGCCGCCACGGAGTCGATGACAAGCACGTCGAGGGCGCCGCTTCGCACGAGCGTCTCGGCGATTTCGAGTGCCTGCTCGCCTGTGTCGGGTTGAGCGATGAGGAGATTGTCCACATCGACCCCGATCTTGCGCGCGTATGCCACATCGAGGGCATGCTCCGCATCGACAAAGGCGGCGAGGCCGCCCATTTTCTGGGCTTCAGAGACGATGTGAAGGGCCAGCGTCGTCTTGCCGCCCGACTCGGGGCCGTAGATCTCGATGACGCGCCCCCGGGGGATACCGCCCACGCCGAGGGCCATGTCGAGGCTCAGCGATCCCGTGGGGATCACGGGCACGTCGATGATCTCTGCGCCGCCCAGGCGCATGATGGAACCCTTGCCGAACTGCCGCTCGATCTGGGCGATGGCAAGCTCGACTGCCTTTTCACGGTCTTGTTCGTGTGAAGCCATAATTTGGTTATCCCTCCTTTGAGGTTATGATCGTTTGCGCTTGTTCACCCTCACCCTTGTCCTCTCCCGTCAAGGGAGAGGGGGCCAGCAGGGAAAGGATTTACCCGCCCAGCTTGAAACGGGCAAGGGGTGTGTAGACCGGTCCTTCGGGCCTTAAATCGCTCCGGAAGAGGATCATCTCTTTCGCCGTGAAGGAGCCCGCCGAAAAATCCTTGTTGCTCTCGATGGACTTCTCGAGGCCTTCGATTCTCCGATCGGTCTTCATGCGCCCCACTGTCAGGTGCGGCCGGTATGGCCTCTCCTCGCGCGGGAACCCTTCGGCTTCGAGGGCCGCCTCGATGTCGGCCTGCATGTCCGTAAGCTCCTTCGCCCCTGCCGTCAACCCCACCCAGAGGACGCGGGGCCTGTTGAGGTTCGGGAAGACGCCCATCGTCCCGACGGCGATGGGGAATGGGCCCAGCGCCGGCGCCTTTGCCTTCAGGACATCGTCAATATTCCGGATGTCGCGCTCGGTGATGTTTCCGAAGAACTTCAGCGTCAGGTGTGTGCTCCCGGGCTTCGCCCAGCGGATGACCCCCGTCATCGACCGGCCCAGGCGGTACTGGAGCCGTTCGAACTGCTCCAGGATCTCCTTCGGGATCTCGATGGCCAGAAAGGTCCGGATCGTGTTGTCATTGGACATGGTTTTCCCCCGTCAGAAACCTGCGCGTGATCTCCAGGGCCCACTGGGTCGTGATCTCCTTGATTCGCCTGCGTTCCCATTTGAATACGAAATCGCGGCAGACGGTTCGCGTACCGTCGGAGACGGCGATGAAAACGGTGCCCACAGGCTTGGCATCGCTGCCGCCCGAGGGGCCGGCAATGCCGGTGGTCGAAACGCCGATGTCGGTGCCGCCTGCCTTTCGCACACCCTCAGCCATGAGGACGGCGACCTCCCTGCTGGCGGCCCCGTATTCCTTAATGACCTCTTCGGGCACACCCAGCAGTTCCGTCTTCGAGCGATTGCTGTAGACAATGAAGCCGCGTTCGAACCAGGCGGAGCTTCCCGGGATGTTGGTGATCCGGTCGGCCACGAGTCCGCCCGTAAGCGATTCGGCAACACTGATCGTGAGCGTTCGCTCTGCCAGCAAAGCGCCGACCATTCCCTCGAGGGTGTCTTCGTCGTAGCCGAAAATGTAGTGTCGAAGCCGCTCTTCCACTTTCTTTCCGATGAGGGCGATATCCGCCACGGCCTTTGCGCGGTCGTCGCTTTTGGCCGTCAGCACCAGGTGGTTTTCAGGAAAGCGCGGGTAGAAACCCAGGCTCACCGTGGTGCCCGCCAGGGGCAAATCGGCCAGTGCATCGTCGATGAGTGCCTCGCCCAGGCCGAAGAGCTTGATCGTCTTTGTGACGATGAAGGTCTTGCCCGCCTTCTGCTCGAAAAGCGGGATCAGCACCTCCGGTGTCATCCGCTTCACTTCCATGGGAACGCCGGGAACGACGACGATGACCTTTTTGCCGCGCGGCAGGGAATATCCCCAAGCTGTCCCGACGGGGTTGCGAAGCGGTGTGGCCCCCTGCGGGAACATGGCCTGCTTGGCGTTGTTATCGGTCCAGCGGAACCCGCGCGATGTGAAGCGGTCCTTGATGGTCTGCAGGACGGCCTCGTCGGTATAGAGCGGCAGCCCGCAGTACTTTGCGATGCACTCCGTCGTGATGTCGTCGGCCGTTGGCCCCAGGCCGCCGGTGATGACGACGGCATCGGCCCGCGACAGGATGAAGTCCAGTGCCTCCCCGATGGCTTCGGCGGTGTCGCCCACGGCCATCGAGACGGGTACGTCCCAGCCCCGGACGTGAAACTCACGGGCGAGGAAGCTCGTGTTGGTGTCGGCGATGCGGCCGCTGGTCAGTTCGTCTCCTATTGTCAAGATACCGATCTTCATCTTGCCCTTTTGGGTGTTCTTTAGAAATCGAAATAGCGCAGCGCAAGGAGCAGTAACACGTTTGCCCAGATCCCGGCTGCGACATCGTCCATCACGACACCCCAGCCGCCAGGGAGCCTGTCCTGGCACCATCGCGCCGGAGGAGGCTTTACGATGTCGAAGATCCTGAAAAGAAAAAAGGCCAGCACGACCCGATCGGTCGTCGGTCCCACCAGGAAAAGCGCCCAGAGGAAGCCGGCGATCTCGTCGATGACGATCCGGGGAGAATCCTTCCTGTCGAAGATTCTTTCCGCTTCACCCGCTGCATAAACGGCAAGAAGGGTGAAGACCGACACCGATGCCAGGTATAAGGGCCAGGATAAGGACGAAAGGGCCAGATAAAGGGGAATGCCGAGAAGTGTGCCCGCCGTACCGGGCGCGAAGGGCGAATAACCGCTTCCGAATCCCGTGGCGATGAGCTTGATGACCGTCTTTCCCAGAGAGGTCCCCCTTTTGACCTTCAGCCGCGCTACTCCTCATTTGTGCGGGGCTAACCTTATCGTCTTTCGTCAATCATGTCAACGATATCCAGAATCATCTTGACAATAGAACGATTGTTCTATAGCTTGAACGGCAAGCAATGTCAAGTGAAAAAGGGCCGAACATTTCCCATGGACCAAATCATGCTGAATCTGCGCTCCTGGCCGCAGGCCATCCTCCACATCGACGGCGATGCCTTCTTCACGTCCTGCGAGGAGGCGATCCATCCCGAGTTGAAGGGCAAGCCCCTCATCACGGGAGGCGAGCGGGGGATCGTGGCCTGCGCAAGCTATGCCGCCAAGGCACTCGGGATCAAGCGCGGCGTGTCCCTGCACGAGGCAAAGCGGATCTGCCCGGGACTCATCGTGCTGCCCTCGGACTACGAGACCTACAGTCTTTTTTCGCGGCGGATGTACAACATCATGCGGCGCTTCACCCCCCAGGTGGAGGAGTACTCCATCGATGAGGCCTTCGCCGATCTCACGGGCCTGCGCTGGGCCCAGCACTCCTCCTACGAGACGATCGCCTTCAACATCAAGCGCGAGGTCGAGGGCGAGCTGGGGATCACCGTCTCCGTGGGCCTCTCGCTCTCCAAGGTGCTCGCCAAGGTGGCGTCGAAGTACAAGAAGCCCGCGGGCTTCACCCTGATCCCAGGCCGCAGAATCCCCGAGTACCTCAGGGATCTGCCCGTCGAGAAGATCTGGGGAGTCGGTCCCGCCACGACGAACTACCTCTGGAAGATGGGGATCAAGACAGCCCTGGAGTTCGCGAGGCTCCCGGAGGCCGTGGTGAAGAAAAAGTTCACCAAGCCCGGCCAGGAGATCTGGCGGGAGCTGCGCGGCGAGTCGGTCTACCCCGTCACGGCCGAGGAGAAAAGCGACTACGCCTCGATCAGCAAGACGAAGACCTTCGCGCCGCCCACGAACGACCCCGAGTACCTCTTCGCCCACCTGCTCCGGAACCTCGAATCGGCCTGCATGAAGGCGAGGCGCTACCACCTTGCACCGCGCAAGCTCATCGGATTTCTCAAGAGGAATGACTTCGAGTACCGCGGGTCAGAGATAAAGCTCGCTCGTCCCTCGGCCCACCCCCTAGAGTTGTGCGACGTCCTGCGGGAGCTCTTCGATGAACTTTACTGCAAGAAGGACATCTACCGTTCCACGGGCGTCATCCTCGTGGACCTCATGCCCGACCGAAACGTCCAGTACACCCTTTTCGAAAGCCCCATACGCGCCGAGAAGGTGCGCGATCTCTACGAAGCCGTCGACGAGATGCGCGAGAAGTTCGGCAAGCATTGCCTGCACCTGGGCGCCGCCCACGCCATCGACCAATTCGGGAAAGGCAGGCGGGGCACGCCGACGGTGCGCGAGCAGACGACCTTCTTCAGCGAGACGAAGAGAAAGCACCTGCCTTTGCCGGTCCTGCACATCAAGATATAGAGTGTAGGGTATGGGGTAGAGGGTCGAGAAAATAAAGAGCTACGAACCACAAGGCGAAGGCCGCTTCGCGGCCGGAATCGGGTGTCCGGAGTCCCGAATCACTTTTTCACCGGGCACCCGTCACTTGTCATGGGTCACTAACACATGCCCATTTTTTCTGGACAGCGTCCCGCTGATTCCCTATACTCGGGCCTGTCCGGACCGGCAGCACAGAAAGTTCGAGAGAGGGAACGATGCCCTACGAGGAAGGCGGCTGGCGAAGCAATCTCCAGAAGCGCTGCTACGCGCTGGCCGAAAAAATCTCCCTGCCTTTGGTGAAAGCCGGTATCTCGCCGAACCACATCACCGTGGTCGGCATGCTTCTTTCCCTGGTCTCCGGACTGCTCTTTGCAACCGGCTCCATCTTCCTGGGCGGATTCTTTCTGTGGCTTTCTGCCGTCTTGGACCCCATCGACGGTACCGTGGCGCGCCTTTCGGGAAAGGTCTCGCGCTTTGGTGCCCTCTTCGATTCCACCCTGGACCGCTACTCGGAGTTCTTCGTTTTCTTCGGCCTCCTGATCTACTTCAACAGCGGATGGATGTTCATCACGGTGATGCTCGCCCTCATGGGTTCCATTCTGGTGAGCTACGTGAAGGCCCGCGCCGAGGGTCTCGGCCAGAAGGAAGTCCGGGGACTCATGCAGCGGCCCGAGCGCATTATCCTGCTCATTGCCGGGACGGTCCTCAACTCCCCTCTCAACAGCGTCTTCTTTCCCGGCTATGCCGACTGCACGCTGAAGGGCACTCTCGTCATCCTGGCCTTGCTCAGCAACTTCACGGCCATGCAGAGGCTGGTCGCCAGCCGAAAGGAACTGGCCTAAAAAAAGTTCGAGGTACGAGGACCGAGGGAGAAAAAGAAAACCTCGAATCTGGAACCCTCGAGCTCCGATCCTCGATCCTTTTGTTCATCCCCCTTGCGCCCATCGGATCAGGAAGACCCCGGCGACCATGACGGCGGCGCCCGCGAGCCGTTCGGGGATTTTCTCCTCGCCGAACCACCAAGCCCCGTAAAGAACCCCCAGGAGCAGGCTGATCCGCTTGACGGCGATCATGTAGGCCGCCTCGACTTGTGCGATGGCCATCATGTGGCAGAAGTTCTCCGCGGCCGCAACGAGGCCAAGCAGGAGCATCGGGCCGGGCCTGGTGAAGAGGCCTCGCGTCCCCGTACTGCCGGCGGCTACCGGCCAGAGGGAAACGATAATCGCCGTGAGTGTCAGGTTGTAAACGGCGGCGAAAAACCAGGGGTTGGAGTGAAGGACGGCGAGTTTCCCGATAGGTGCCGTAAACGAGTAGAGGAATGAGATCAAAAGCATGATCCAGGAACCAGGTTCGTGGAGGACGGCCTTGACAGGTCCGAGCAGCCCCGTCTTCGTCTTCGAAAGGTTGAGGATGTAAGCCCCCAGGACGATGAGGATGATTCCCAGGGCGCCGCCGGTCGAGATCGTTTCATCCAGGATGAAGAAACCCGTGAGGATCATGAAGACGGGTGTGAAGGCGAGAAAGGGCAGGGAGAGGGAAAGAGGTGAGAGCCTGAGAGCGCGCATGTACAGAAAGAACGCGGCCAGTTCCAGGGGAAGCGCTGCGGAGATGGCAAGCCAGAAGGTCTTGTCCGGCGCGGCCGCAGGCAGGAAGATAAGCGCCAGAACCATCCAGGGGGCAATGGATAGGATTCGGACGACCCCCATTCGATAAGGGGGCAAATCGCTGAAATAGCGCTTTGTCAGGGCATCGGCGGTGGCCAGGCCCAGGGCAGAACACAGGGAAAGAAAAAACCACGTCACGGATTACGCGCCGGCGACCTTCTGTACGGTATCCAACAGTTCCTGGGAATGGGCAACCGATCGTCTCAGGGCTTCGAGGGCCTGTCCCCGCTCGAACATCTCTTTCTGCAGCTCGTTTCTCAGGCGGTGAATTTCCTCCCGTCTCGCCCGGACGTCGGTCTCGAGCTCTTCACGCAAGCGGTTGAAGACTTCCTCTTTCTCGTTGGATTCGGTTGTTGCGCTTCGGATCTCTTTCTTCAGGGCTGTCCGCTCGGTCTCCAGTTCCGTGCGCAGGCGCATGAACTCCTCTTCCTTCTGCCGGAATTCGGCCGATGTGCTCCGGAACTCTTCCTTCCGCGTCGTTATCTCGGCCTCGAGGTCCGAACGGAGACGACTGAACTCTTCCTCTTTCTGCCTCTTTTCCATCGATAATGTTTCCAGCTCATTTCTCAGGGACTCCACCTGCCCCACCCGTTCCGACAGGGCGCCCTCGAGCTCGTAAATCCGGCGCTGCTGGATTGCCTTTTGCTGCTTGTCTTCCGTGATATCCCACAGCACGCCAAGCAGTCCGAGGGTGTTTCCCGCGTGGTCGATGATGGGCTTGCGAATCGCCAGGACCGTGATTTCCCGTCCGGCGACGAGGCGATCTTCCTCGGCAACCTCCATCTTTCCTGTGCGGATAACTTCGTACTCGACGTCGGCGAGTTTGTCCACGACATCCATGGAGAACAGATCCCGATCCGACTTTCCGCTCAATTCGACGGCCTTCATCTCCCAGTCAAGGGCATAGGCGTCGCTGCACAGGACGTAATTCAACCCCGGATCCTTGAAGAAAAAACGCAATGGCAGCTTCTCGACGACGCACCGGAACCGGGCTTCGCTTGTCCTCAGCGCATTGATTTCCTGTCTGTTTTCCCGATCGGTCGCTTCCAGGTCCTTGACCCGCTGCCACATCGCAACCATCTCGTGCATCAGTTCCTGGACGACCTTGAACTGCTCTTTGCCTTCCGTTTCAGCCATGACCGACTCCCATCCCGTAACGTGCAAAAAAAAGTGAA
This sequence comes from uncultured Syntrophaceae bacterium, assembly GCA_964628025.1. Classification (GTDB taxonomy): domain Bacteria; phylum Desulfobacterota; class Syntrophia; order Syntrophales; family UBA2192; genus UBA2192. The sequence continues at coordinate 116,593 of CAZVLL010000007.1, read as the reverse complement.
GGCTCTCCTGCCTGTGGTGCCTTATATGAAAAGCCCTCGCCGTTGTCAACCGCGAAACGAAGCGATACAACCTACCCGTAACGGACGTCAGCTGCGAACTTTCTTCAGCAGCCAGGCCAGATTCTGACCCAGGGTTTTCATGGTCTGGATGCCCTCGGCGTCGTTGAGGACCTCGCCGGGATCGCGGCCGATGGCAAAGGCCCAGTAGCTGGAGCCGGGATTGATGATCTGGTTGTAGAAAAGGAAAAGATTGATCGAGTTGAAGGCATGGATGGCGCCTCCCCGCCGCACGGCGATCACACCGGCCCCGACTTTTCGCTTGAACATGTAATCATTGGCCCGGGCCACGTACCCGGTACGTTCGATGAAGGCCCTTGTGGCCGCCGACACATCGGCAAAATACGTGGGGGAGCCGAGGAGAATCCCATCGGCTTCGATCATTTTCTCGATGCACTCGTTGACGATATCCTTTTCCACGGCGCAGCGTTTGTTTTTGTTCTTCATGCACTTGTAGCAGGCAATGCAGCCCTGGATCGGTTTTCCCGCGAGTTGATAGAGCTCCGTCTCCATCCCTTCCTGCTTCAGTTCGTCGAGAACTGTGTTGAGCAGGATGGCCGTGTTGCCGTCCTTGCGGGCGCTGCCGTTAAATGCGATCACCTTCATGCCACTCATCCTCCTTCAGATAGGATCGATTGAAAAAGAGTTGCTATTTTGTCAGAAACGGCGACAAATTGCCAGAAAAACAGGGTCACCTGCCGCGGTGCGGCATTTTTTTTCAGGCGACATATTACTCATTGAATATTCCCCAAAATTTTTGTATAGTCGCAGACGATGCAATACGATAACTCATCATGAAATCTGTGCGTTGCACAGGGGGTTGCGAAACTCCGCTCCACTGATCGCTTCAAACGACATCGAATCAATCGAAACCAATTCATCCACAAGGAGGGTTACCCATGATCAAAAACTTGATCAAGCTGCTCGTTGTCGTACTCAGCCTGGCTCTGCTGGGCGGCTGTGCAACGGTGATGAAACCGGTTCCTGCGCAGGATCTGAACCCGAAGCTGAAATCGGGTGCGCTGGTACAGAAGACGAACAATTTTGAGGTCATCCTGGATACGTCCGCGTCGATGGATGATCCTTATAGCTGGTACCATTTTGAGTATACGAGCCCGGTGAAGACGACGAAGATCGAGTACGAACAGCACCTGGCGCGGTTGTTCAACGACACGATTCCGAACTTAAAGCTGACGGCGGGACTTCGCGATTTCGCGGGGATGCGGTGGCTGTCAAGGCCCTTCGAGACAAAGCTGTGGTACGGGATGGCTCCGTACGTGAAGGAGGATCTGGGCAAGTCGATATACGATATCAATACATACGGTGTGGAGAGCCCCCTGGATCTGGCCCTGGATGCCGGCACGGCGGATCTGAAGCCGCTGGCGGGCAAGTCTGCGGTGATCATATTCACGGACGGCCTGGAGATGCCGAAGGCGGTGGCGTCGGCTCAGGCGATGAAGGCTGCCATGAAAGAGAACATCTGCATTTACGCCGTTCAGATCGGCAATGACCCTGATGGCAAGGAGCTGCTTGACCAGGTTGTGAAGGCAGGCCAGTGCGGGTTCATGGTGACGGGCGAGCAGGTATCCACGGCAGCCGGCATGGCCGACTTTGTGGAGAAGATCTTCCTGGCTGCCCCCGGTTCCATTGCGGGTACCGGCCCCGGCGCTCCCGGTGTCGGCCCTGCGCTTCCCCCCGGTGTCCCAGAGAAGCTCGAGACGGTCTTCTTCGATTACGACAAGTACAACGTCAAACCCGAGTTCAAGGATGCTGTAAAGCGCAATGCCGACTGGCTCCAGGCGAACAAGGCGTTCAACATCCGGATCGAGGGCAACTGCGACGAGCGCGGTACCAACGAGTACAACATGGCCCTGGGTCAGAGGAGGGCGGACGCAGCCGCGAAGGCCCTGCAGCAGCTGGGTGTCGGTACCGACCGGATCAAGACGGTCAGCTACGGCGAAGAAAAGCCGGTCTGCAAGGAATCTAACGAGGCCTGCTGGTCCAAGAACCGAAACGCCACCTTCATGGTGACGATGCCGTAAATTGAGCCCGAAGGCCGGAGGCGAAGAGCCGAAGGCCGAGGCTTGCGAACAAAAAAGATCCCTGGTTTGTAACAAGCCGGGGATCTTTTTTTGTTCGGGATACAGGGTAAAGGTAACAGGTAACAGGTAACAGGAATCAGTTGCCGATCGTCTTTCCTGTCACCTAGACTCCAGCCTTCCGGAAGACCTCGGAGATGATTGCCCGGGCTTCCTCCTGGATTCGGGTGAGGTGGTCGCGGTCCTTGAAGCTTTCCGTGTAAATCTTGTAGATGTTCTCCGTTCCCGAGGGTCTCGCTGCGAACCATCCGTCACGGGTGACGACCTTCAAACCACCGATGGGCATTCCGTTTCCGGGTGCCTCGGTAAAACGTGCCGTGATCGCCTCGCCGGCAAGCTCCGATGCGCCGACCTGATCGGGAGAAAGTCGTTCAAGCACGGTCTTCTGCTCAACCGAGGCGGGCACATCCATGCGTTCATAGAGGGGACTTCCGAATATTGCGGCAAGGTCGGCGTAATGTTCTCCGGGATCACGGCCCGTCTTGGCGGTGATCTCGGCGGCCAGCAGTCCCATGATCAGGCCGTCCTTGTCCGTCGTCCAGACGGTCCCGTCCATCCGCAAGAACGATGCCCCCGCGCTTTCTTCCCCGCCGAAGCCGCAGGAGCCGTTGAGAAGCCCGTCGACGAACCACTTGAATCCCACGGGCACTTCCAGAAGCTTTCTGCCCAAGTGCGCGGCCACGCGGTCGATGAGGCTGCTTGAAACGAGGGTCTTTCCAATCGCAGCGTCCCGTCGCCAGCCGGGTCTGTTCCGGAAGAGATACCCGATAGCGACGGCCAGATAGTGGTTGGGATTCATCAGTCCCGAGCTGCGTGTCACGATGCCGTGACGATCACTGTCGGGGTCGTTTCCGAAGGCGATGTCATAGCGATCCTTGAGGCTGATGAGACGCGCCATCGCATAGGGCGAGGAACAGTCCATCCGGATCTTTCCGTCCTTGTCCACGGTCATGAATCCGAACGTGGGGTCCACGTCGCGGTTGACCACGTCCAGGTCGATGCCGTAGCGATCGGTCACGGGGTCCCAGAAGGGCAGGGAAGATCCCCCCATGGGGTCGACAGCAATCCGGATCCCCGAGGCCCCGATGAGGCTCATGTCCAGGATCGTTGCGAGATCGTCCACGTAAGGGCCGATATAGTCATGCTCCTGTGTGGTAGCGACCTTGAGGGCTCTGTCGAAGCCGATTCTTCTTACGCCTTTCAGTGAGGCGCGAATGTATTCGTTTGCGCGGTTTTCGATCCAGCCTGTCGTCTGAATGTCGGCCGGTCCCCCGGCAGGCGGATTGTATTTGTAGCCTCCGTCCTCGGGCGGGTTGTGGGATGGGGTGATCACGATGCCGTCGGCAAGACCCGACTGTCTGCCCCGGTTGTGTCTCAGGATCGCGTGGGAGATGACCGGTGTGGGCGTGTAGCCATGCCCTGCCTGGATTCGGGTTTGAGCGCCGTTTGCGGCGAGGACCTCAAGGGTCGTCGCGAAACAGGGCTCCGAGAGGGCGTGGGTGTCCATTCCCATGAAAAGAGGTCCGTCGATGCTCCGGGAGCCCCGGTAGTCGCAGACGGCCTGGGTGATGGCCAGAATATGGTCCTCGTTGAAGCTGCCGTTGAACGACGTGCCACGGTGGCCTGATGTCCCGAAGGCAACTTTCTGCGCATCGAGACCGGCGTCAGGATGGTTTGCGTAGTAGGCCGTCACCAGCCGGGGGATATTTGCGAGAAGGGATTTCGGGGCCGGCTTGCCGGCAAGATCGTGAAGGGACATCGGATACCTCCGTTGAACGACATGCTCTCTTTATATCATATACCGCCGGTGAAAATTAACCCCTCTTCACCCTGAACCCTTGACCCGGAACCCTTCTCCTGAAAAACCTCCACTTGACAGAACCTGCACAAGAAGCTATTTCACACAGAGACATATCATTCCACCTTACGGAACAAGTGATGGCCCAACCCAAACGTGTAAATTCTCTGATCCGCGGGCTTGAGATCCTGGAATCATTCACCCCGGGGGATACGCCCCTTACACTCCAGGACATGGCCAACAAGACCGGGCTGCCGAAGACCACGGTGCACCGGTTCCTGAAGACGCTCTTGGCCATGAATTACGTAACGCTTGAACCCAGGACAAAGGTCTATTCCCTGGCCCCGCGGGTCATGGCACTGGGGTTCTCCGTTCTGTCGGGCATGGGGCTGCGCCATACGGCCCAACCCTACCTGCAAACTCTCTCCAAAGAAACAGATCAAAACGTCAACCTTGTCATCCTCGACCGCACGGACGTCCTCTTCATCGAGCGGATCATGGTCCGTCGCATCATCAACACCAATCTGCATGTGGGAAGCCGGTTGAACTGCTACCAGACAGCGGCGGGTCGGTCCATCATCGCGTTTTTGTCTCACGACCGGTATGCCGCGCTGCTGTCGGACCTGCTCAAGGACAAGGAGGCGATCACGTTCATCGGCAGACGGGGGGAAAAGCTCAACGCGATCCTGGAGGATGTCCGCGACAGGGGGTACGCCATGAATAACAACGAATGGGTTCCGGGGCTACGCGCCATCGGTTGCCCCGTCTTCAACGACCGCGGCGAGGTGGAAGCCTCTGTGAGCATGTCTTTCATCAGTCAGCTGGTGAGTCTCGAAGAAATGATCGACAGATATGTGCCGCGGCTCCTGGAGACGGCCGGTAAAATATCCTCCGTTCGCGGTTTCAGCGGCAGCACCCGGTACGGTCGGTAACGACGCCGGAGTCGAACCGACATTGGGTCTTGCGCATTCATCGATCGCCGCGACCGCGGTTGCTCTCGACGTTGTGGATGTGGACGTGATGTCCTGCCCGGATATCTGCTGTTGCCACCCCTATCGGTTCGCCGTATTTCAGGACGGGATCCCCTTTCCCGATATTCCGAGTTGAAAACTTGTGGCCGAAGGGAATCCTCTCGGCGACGCGGACGGAGACGTTGCAGCCCTCGATCTCCAGGAGGACCTCCGTTCCGGGCTCGACCGGTTCCACCACCGTCGCCACGTTGTCGGAAGCCTTCATCACAATCGCCTTGAATGCCGACATGGTGTCTCCTTTGTGGCTACATGCTTGGGCCGATGCGTTTAATCGCAAAATCGTTGAACCCCAGGATCTCGGCCCTGCAGAGTCTGCCGGAGGCGACGTGAAGGATCTCGTCGAACATCCTTCTTCCGACCTGCGAAACCGTCTCCGCACCGGTGATGATCGTGCCCGCATTGAGGTCCATGTTGTCTCCCATTCTCTCGAACAGGGCCGTCGTCGTCGCGACTTTGATCGTCGGCACGATGGGGGATCCGCAACAGGTCCCGCGCCCCGTCGTGAACACTACGATCTGGCAGCCGCCCGCCACCATCCCCGTGATCTGCTCGATGTCCTGTCCCGGGGTATCCATGAGGATTAGCCCCTTTTTCGTCACCGGCATGGCATAATCAACGATGTCCTGCAGGGGTTTCGTCCCCGCCTTGTAGACGCAGCCGAGCGATTTCTCCTCGATGGTGGTGAGTCCGCCCTCGATGTTGCCCGGGGTGGGCTGCCCGCCCCGCATATCCACGCCCATGGCTTTCGCGCAATCTTCGTACCTTCTGACCGCGTCGAGACAACGGGCTGCGACGTCCGGACTTACGGCCCTGCCCGCCACCAGGTGTTCGGCCCCGATCAGCTCCGTCGTTTCGGCGAGGATGACCGTGCCGCCTGCTTCGATGAGCAGGTCGCTTGTAACACCCAGCGCGGGGTTGGCCGAGATGCCCGAGCAGGCATCGGATCCGCCGCACTCCGTCCCGAGGATGATCTCCGAGATGTCGATGGCCGACCGCTTCTCGCCGGAGGCTGCCTTCACCATCCCGACGGCTGCGGTGGCACCTGCCGCAATCGCCTTCAGGGATCCGCCCTCATCCTGGATGATCACGAGGTGAACCGGCTTGTGGGGCGCCTGTCTCCGGATGTCGGCGGCCACGTCCTGCGCCCTCATGGTCTCGCAGCCCAGCCCCACGACGACGACGCCGAAAACATTGGGATGGATTCCGTGCGCGACAAGGACCCGCCGCGTCAGATCCGCGTCGGCCCCCAGTTGCGTGCATCCGTGCTGGTGCTCGACCCAGGTCGTCCCCGCGACGAGCAGGGAGATGCCTCGTGCCACGCGGTTGGCGCAGACGACGGAAGGGAGAATGAGGACATGATTTCGAATCCCGATGGAGCCGTCCGGCCTTCGGAAGCCCATGAATTCCAACGCAGTCACCTCGTTTGGTGCAGGGTCTCTACCCGCGCTACAGGGCCGATATTATAGCCGACCGTCCGCAAATGTCACTCTTTTTCAGGCTGCATCCGAACGGGTCGGCAAGCCGATCCGAATGCATATCATGTGCAGATCCCCCACGGGGAATTGACTTGCCTGGAACTCTGCGCTGTGGTAAAAGAGCGCGAATTTGATCGAACGTCTGATGATCGAACATCTGATGAAGGAAAAACCAAACAAGGAGGGCCGCTGAGATGGCATCAAAACATCTGTTCAGAATCGTATTGGCGTTGCTGTTGGTCGTGGTTTTTTCATTTCCCCTGTACGCTCAGCAGAAAGTCATCAAGATCGGTGCGGTCTATCCCCTGACGGGCAACATCGCCTCGACAGGGCTTGACTGCAAGAGAGGTGTCGATCTGGCCGTCGACATCATCAACGGCAAGTATGATCTGGATCTGCCCCTGGCGAGGACCGAGGGAATCCCGAACCTGGGCGGGGCCAAACTCGAGATCGTGTACGCCGACACCAAGGGTGACCCAAAGAACGGCATGTCTGAAGCCGAGCGGCTGGTCAGCCAGGAGAAGGTCGTCGCCATGATCGGCGCCTACCAGAGCTCCGTGACCAAGACGGCAAGCCAGGCCACGGAAAGGATGAAAATCCCCTATGTCTGCTCCGACTCCTCCTCCCCCACGCTGACGGAAAGAAGCTTCAAGTACTTCTTCCGGGTCAGCCCCCACGACGACATTTTTGCCAAGGACCAGTTCAATTTCCTGAAGGACCTGGAGAAGAAGACGGGCAAGAAAATTAACACCGTCGCCCTGCTGTATGAGAACACCGAGTTCGGGTCCAACGTCGGCAAATCCGAGGAGAAGTATGCCAAGGAATTCGGGTACAAGGTTGTCGCCAGCGTGACCTATGCCGCCAACGCCACCGATGTGGCGAGCGAAGTCGGCACGATCATCAAGAGCAAGCCTGACGTCGTAATGCACGCCTCCTATATCACCGACGCCATTCTTTTCACCAAGACCTTCAAGGAAATGGGCTTTGCCCCCAAGGGCTTCCTGACGATGGCCGGCTACATCGAGCCGGGCTACCTCCCCGCCGTGAAAGCTGACGGCAACTTCATCATCGTCCGCTCCACCTTTGCCCTGGACCTCGCCAAGAAGAAGCCCCTCGTCGGCAAGGTCAACGCACTCTTCAAGAAGAAGTACGGCATGGACATGAGCGAGAACGCGGCCCGCAGCTTCATGGCCCCCTTCGTCCTGGCCGATGCCCTCAATCGGGCCAAGTCGACGGACCCCGAAGCGGTCGTGCAGGCGCTGCTGGCGACGGACATCCCCGGGAGCCAGGTCATTTACCCCTGGAAGGGCATCAAGTTCGACCCCAAGTCGCACCAGAATATCTATGCCCAGGGGACGCTTGTGCAGATCCTGAAGCAGGAATACGTGACCGTGTGGCCTTTCGATTCGGCCGCCCAGAATGTCGTGTGGCCTTTCCCCGCCTGGAAGGGAAGGAAATAAGGACCGCGCTTTGATTGGGCAGGCAGGCGGGTAGCGGACCCGCCTGCCTGCCGTCATAAGAGGATCGGAGGGTTATGGAAGAGCAGTTACTCCAGCAAATCGCAAACGGTTTGCTCATCGGCTGTATGTATTCGCTGATCGCCATCGGGCTCACCCTCATCTGGGGTGTCATGAACATCGTCAACTTTGCCCATGGTGACTTCCTCATGATCGGCATGTTCACCTCCTTCTGGCTCTTCACCCTCTACGGTGTCGACCCTCTTTTCTCCATCCCCATCTGCTTCGTCCTGCTGTTTGTCCTGGGGATGTTGATCTACCGCTTCATCGTAAGCAAGGTCATGAAGGGGCCCATGCTGGCCCAACTCGTCGTGACCTTCGGCGTCAGCATCTTTCTCTCGAACCTGGCCGTCTATTTCTGGACCCCCGATTTCCGGCTCCTGCCGCCGACCATTCTGGACGGCACCTGGGAAATCGGCGATATCACCCTGAGCATCCCGAAGGTCATCGCTTCCGTCGGCAGCGTCGTCACCTCGCTGGTTATGTTCCTATTTCTGAAAAAGACGAAGACCGGGAAGGCCATCCTGGCCACCGAGATGGACCGGGATTCGGCGCTGCTCATGGGGATCAACACGGATCGGATCAATTCGCTGTCCTTCGGGATCGGCGCGGCCCTTGTAGGTGTGGCGGGCGCGTTTCTTTCCACCTATTACTACATCTATCCCCAGGTGGGGGGACTCTTCGGGACGATCGCCTTCTGCGTTGTCGCCTTGGGCGGGTTCGGCAGCATCGAAGGGGCCTTCATCGCGGGGATCCTCGTGGGGCTTACGCAGACGCTGGGCGGCTACTTTTTCGATCCGTCCTACAAGTACGCCATCGTTTTCATGATCTATCTCATCACCATCTGGATAAGACCGATGGGTCTATTGGGCTGGTAACCTATGAAGCATCTCACAACAGGACAGAAGATTGCCGGAATCGTCACGCTGCTGCTGGCCCTGGCCTTTCCGCTTGGTTTCACCGATACCTTTCCCATTCATGTCATGATCCTCGTGTACATGTTCGGGATGCTGGGGGTCGGCTGGAACATCATGGGCGGTTACGCCGGGATGTTCTCGTTCGGCCAGGCGGCTTTCTTCGGGATTGGCGCCTATACCTCCACCTTTCTCTTGATGAGTTTCGGTGTCAACCCGTGGATCGGCCTTGTTGCCGGAGGAATCGCCGCGGCCCTGGTGGCGGCTGCCATCGGGTACCCCTGCTCCAATCTCAGGGGCCACTACTTCGCCATCGCCAGCATTGCCTTTGCGGAGATCGTCCGGGTCGTCTTCAACAACTGGAAGCTGGTCGGTGCGGCGGAAGGGCTCTCTCTGCCCATGCTGGACGAGTCCTTTGCCAATTTCATGTTCCACTCCTCGAAGCTTCCCTATTACTACATCATGCTGGCCTTCCTGCTCCTTGCGATCGCCGTCTGCCATTTCGTGGCGACGTCGAAGATGGGCTATTACTTCCGGGCCATCAAGGAGAGCCACGAGGTGGCGGAAGTTCTGGGTGTCAATGTCGTCCGGTATCGCCTGATCGCCATCATGATCAGCGCGTTCCTGAGCGCCATGGCGGGTACCTTCTATGCCCAGTACATCCTCTACATCGACCCGGAGAGCGTCATGCTGCTGGCCACGTCGGTCCAGGTCGTTCTCATCTCGATGCTGGGAGGGGCCGGCTTCGTCATGGGGCCGGTCATCGGCGCGGCCGTCCTGATCCCGATTTCCGAGTACACGCGCATCACCCTCGGCCACCAGGGAACAGGCGTGGACATGCTGATCTACGGGTTTCTGATCACGCTCATCTCCATGTACCAGCCTGCAGGGGTCTGGGGACTACTATCCAACATAGGTAAAAAGATAAAATGAGCAAGGCAATCTGCTTGGATGTAAAAGGGCTATCGAAGTGGTTCGGGGGGCTTGCCGCATGCCTGGACATCGATTTCTCCGTCGAGGAAGGGGAGATCGTCAGCGTCATCGGGCCCAACGGAGCGGGCAAGACAACGCTGTTCAACTGCATGACCGGCTTCTACAAGTCGAGCAGCGGCAAGGTGTCTCTCTACGGCAAGGACATCACCCGCATGGGAGCGGACAAAATCGTCGATCTCGGGATCGCCCGCACCTTCCAGATCGTCCAGGTCATCAGCGACATGACCGTGCTGGAAAACGTGATGACCGGGGCGCTGCTTCGCTATCACCGGATCAAACCGGCCATGGAAAAAGCGGAAGAAGTCCTGTCCTTCACGGGTCTTTACGATAAGAAGAATTTCCTCGGGCCGGAGCTTACCATCGCTGATAAGAAGCGCCTCGAGGTTTCCATGGCCCTGGCCACACAGCCCAGGGTGATGATGCTCGACGAGTCCATGGCAGGGCTCACGGTCGTGGAACTCCGGCAGATCATCGAACTGATCAAAAAGATCCGTCAGGGCGGAATGACCCTCGTGGTCGTCGAGCACGTGATGGAAGCCGTGATGGAGATCTCGGACCGGGTCATCGTGCTGAACTCCGGCAAGAAAATCATGGAAGGGACGCCGAAGGAAGTGGTGTCCCATCCGGAAGTCATCCAAGCCTACCTGGGGGACAAATATCGTGCTGTCTGTCAATAACATCTCCGTAGGGTACAAAGGCCTCCTGGCCATCCAGGGCGCGTCGTTTGCGATCAACAAGGGGGAGATCGTCAGCCTCATCGGATCCAACGGCGCAGGAAAAACGACGATCGTTAAAGCAATTGCCGGGCTGCTGCACCCCCAGAATGGGGAGATCGTTTTCGAGGGTGCCCCGATTCACCAGATGCCACCCTTTGATATCGTCAAGAAGAGAATCTCCATGATCCCCGAGGGCCGCAGGCTCTTCGGGCGCCTGTCCGTCCTGGACAACCTCCTGCTGGGTGCCTACGCGATCGACTCCAAGGCCGAGGTCGAAAAGAACCTGGAAACGGTCTTCAATCTTTTCCCCATCTTGAAGGAGCGACAGGGACAGCGGGCCGATACCTTCAGCGGAGGCGAACAGCAGCAGCTGGCCATCGCGCGGGGCCTCATGTCCAACCCTTCGCTTCTGATGTTCGACGAGCCCTCCCTGGGCCTGAGCCCGAAGCTCGTCGGGGAAGTCTTCAAGGTCGTCAAGGCCATCAATGAGAAGGGTGTGACGGTCCTGCTCGTCGAGCAGAACGTCTACGAGGCGCTCGAGATCTGTCACCGCGCCTACGTTCTCCAGACGGGACGCATCGTCATGGAGGGCAAGGGAGATGAACTTCTGAGTTGCGATCTTGTCAGGAAGGCTTTTCTCGGCATGTAGAGCCATCTTTTTACGGGGATCCGGGCATGCGCATTGTCATGAAATACGGCAAAGAAGGCTTTCCCCTCGATCTTCCCGATGATCTCGAAGTGACCCTCATCCGGAAAAAGGCCATGCCGGTTCTGGCAGACCCCCGGGAGGCCGTGAAAGCCGCCCTCTCAAGCCCGGTAGGCTGCAGGCCTCTGCGCGCGGAGGCAGCGGGCTGCCGGAGCGCCTGCATTCTCATCTGCGACATCACCCGTCCCGTGCCTAACGGCCTCGTCTTGCCCCCGCTGGTCAGGGAGCTCATCGATGCGGGCATCGCCCCCGATAAAATCACCGTCCTGGTTGCCACGGGCCTTCACCGCCCCAATGAGGGGGAGGAGCTCCGGGAAGTCGTGGGTGATGACTGGGTCCTCAGCACCGTCAGGGTAGCCAATCACTTTGCGCGCAACGACGCCGACCATGTCTTCCTCAGCAACACGTCGGAAGGCATCGAGGTGGGAATCGACCGCCGGTTCGTCAATGCCGATCTGCGCATTGCCGTCGGCCTCGTGGAGCCCCATTTCATGGCGGGCTACTCAGGAGGAAGGAAAATCGTTGCCCCCGGCGTGGCCCACGAAAAGACGATCCGGACATTCCATTCCGCCAGGGTTCTGGAGCACTGCCGGGCCGTCAATTGCGTCATAGAGGGAAACCCGCTGCACGAAGCCCAGCTGGAGATCATCAAAATGATCGGGAAATGCCTTGCCCTCAATACCGTCATCGACGAGGAGAGAAGACTGTCCTTCGTGAATTTCGGAGAGATCGAGGCAAGCCACCTCGATGCCGTTGCCTTTGTCAGGCCCTATGCGGAAGTTCCGATGAAGCAGCGGTTCCAGACCGTTGTCACCAGCTCGGCGGGCTATCCTCTCGACAAGACGTACTACCAGACGGTGAAGGGGATGGTGGGAGCCCTGGAAATCCTCGAGCCGGGGGGCACGCTCGTCACGGTTTCGAAATGCTCCGAGGGGGTCGGTTCGAAGGAGTACGCGGAAGCGCAGCGCAGCCTGATCGGCCTGGGACCGGACAAATTCCTGCAGGAGATTCTGCCCAAGCGCTACGCCGCGATCGACGAGTGGCAGTCGGAGATGCAGGTCAAGGCCATGAAAAAAGGGAAAGTCTATCTCTACAGCGAGGGCCTGTCCAGGGACCAGCGCGCACTCACCGGGGTTACGATGATCGACTCACCCGCTGCCGCCGTGATGGAGAGCGTGAAGGCCTCCGGTGATCGCCGCGTGGCCGTGATTCCCGAGGGTCCCTATGTGATCCCGCTTTACGTTCTCGATTCCGACTGATCGACAAGAAAATCCCCTGTCCTCTTCAGATCATCTTACCCTTCCAGAATGAAGTCGGACGACGTCAACTTCCAGACAACGATGACCGCAAAAAGAAAGAACAGGATCACCGCGGCGAGGGTCATTCTTTTCTGGGTGGCGGGGATGATTTCGGAGAGGCTGCGAATGTTTCTGAAGGGCATCAGGACACCGACCCCCACTCCTAGGATGGAGCCCCCAAACAGGGCTAGGTACAGGGGATAGCCGACATAGCCGTATTCTTTTTGCAGTATGCAGAAGGGGCAGTGGTGCGTCGGCAGCTCGTAGATGTAGGGGGAGATGAAGGACAGGATGGACAGAAGGGATGTGACGCCGTTCAGTGCGCTGAGGCCGGCAAAGAGATAGGCGCCTTTTCCCTTGAGATGAAAGTAAATCCCCGAGCCCAGCGTTGCCGCCATGGAGCCGAAGAAAATCGTTTTCATGAGGGTACCGGGAAGCGCGACCAGTTCCGCTCTCATGCCTGACCCTTCGGCGCTGAAGAGGCTCCCGCAGCAGGATGTGATGATGCTGGGAGTAAGCTGGGTGAAATACGCGGCCTGCAACAGGGCCTCCGTGACGATGCACGGCACCAGGATGAAAAGGAAAATGTATTTTATCCGCATGAGGGGATAATCGCTTGCCTGGTTGTCCGCATGATTCAGGACGAGCCAAAGACCGGCCATGAAAAAATTCAGGATCTTGAGCAGGAGCACCGGATAGCCGTAGACGTTGGCGTACAACGACCCGGCGGCGCACATGGCCCCCACGAAGAAGGGGTGGAGCTCGTCGGCGGTAAAGACGAAAAGAAACAGGGAGAGGAGCTGGACCCCGAACACATAGGAAAGAAAGGTCGAAATGAGATAGGTTCGTCTCTCGAGGGTGAGCTGCAGCTCGCTCCCGCTCCGGATGTCCCAGCGTCTGACAATCCCGATCCCGTAACCGGCACAATAGAGCACCATGAAGACGATCACGATCGAGGAGAGGAAAAGGCCGATGATGGCGGGGTGAAATATCATGGAACCGACCCTTCCACCCTGCCGTCCCTGAGGTCGACCACCCGGTCTGCCAGTTCCGATTCGTAGACGATGGGGTCGTGGCTCGCAAAGAGGATCGTCTTCCGCTCGGCTTTCAGTCGGCCCATGATCTCCATGAACTCCCGGGAAAGCTTCCTGTCCAGATTTGCCGTGGGTTCGTCGGCGATGACGATAGCGGGGTTGTTGACAAGCGCCCGGGCGATGGCCACCCGCTGTGCCTCCCCGCCGGAGAGCCACTCGACCTTCGATGCGGCCTTGTCGGAGAGTTTGAAAGTATCCAGAAGGTCCATAGCCCTGCTCTTCAACGCGGCGTCCCTCTCCCCGGTCGGATAGCCCGGCAGCATGACGTTCTCCAGGACGGTCATTCCCTTGATCAGGTTGAACTGCTGGAAGATGAAGCCGAACGTCTTCTGCCTGATGTTCGTGAGAAACCGCTCGGGCAGGCTCGTGATCTCACGATCGTGAAGCAGGATCCTGCCGGACGTGGGCCGTGCCATGCAGCCGATCAAACTCAAAAGCGTCGTCTTGCCGGATCCGCTGGGTCCCCGGAATACGGTTGTCCTCTCCGAGTTGATGACAAGGCTCACCCCGTCGATGGCAACGAACTCGTTGGGCTGTCCCGCATTGAAGACCTTCCGGACATTGATCAATTCGATCATCGGGCCGTCACCTCATCACCGAATCGGGATCAACGGTTGCGGCCCTCCACGAGGGGATGATCGTCGCCACGGTGTAGGGGACGACGGCCAGGAAAAAAAGGATGACCAGCTGGGACAGGTCGATGAATGGGGTGATCGTGAACCGCGGGTAAAGAACGGCCCAGCCCTTGAGGGCCGATTCGAACAGGGCGGCAGAGGTGAAGAACACGTGGGCGTAGGCCAGGATCACACCGGCAAGCATCGACGACAGGGACAAGGCCATGCCTTCCCAGAACTTCATCAGGAGCACGTCGGACGTTTCCCAGCCGATTGCCTTGAGGATGCCGATTTCGCGCCTCTCCTCGGAGCTCAGTCCCGATGCCTTGTCCCAGGCGAGGATGATGAACGCCAGCAGAGATCCGCACAGGATGACGAGCATCATGCCGCCACGCCAGTCGAAGACGGCGTCGTAGGTCCGCAATATTTCGTCTTTCAGGATCTGTCGCGTGTCCGGCAGCATACCGGCCGCCTTGAGGGCCACCGTGGAAAACTCCCTCGCGTTTTTCACCCGGACTGCCAGATCCGTCGCGTATCCTGCGGGTGTGCCGAATATCCTGCGAAAGTCCTGCTCCGATACGAGGATCAGGTCCGATGAAACCAGTTCCGACTCCCGGGAAATCGTGCTTCGAACACTCAGGTCGATGATGGTCCCGTCGTGGCTCCTGAATTCCAGGGTATCCCCTTCGAGGGCAAGGCGCATCCTCGATACGCCCTGGCCGATGATGATGCTCTCTGCCGGGGGACCGAAGTCCTCCGATACCATGAGGGTGTAATTGGCGCCGACGACCGGATCGTAATAATATCCCCAGAGCCGGGCCCTGACGGAAGCCACTCCCCGAATAGAACGGATCTGATCTCCGTATGAAACGGGAATGAGCTCGTGGCGCCCGGCCGACATTTTCTGGATGACCATGTCAGGCGTATCCTTCAGGATGACGGACGCTTCCCTCTTGACGGCCTGGACAAGAAACAAAACCGAAGCCAGCATGAACACGACGAGGGTATAGACGATCATCAGCGCTGCGTTCTTTCCCTTGCGCCTCAGGAGGGAAGAAAGCGTGAAATCGATGATATGCCTTTGTCGCTCAATCCACTTTTCCATTGACCTTCCTGACGACGGCCGGAGGCAGGATCAGTGCCCCCGACGGAAAATGCTCCAGCGACACGGGGCCGCTCTGGAAAGGCGTGTGCAGGTCCGCCTGGGAAGGGTGCCTCGTATAGCTGGCCTCGGTGAACAGGCAAAGGTCCGTCAGTTCGAGCCTGCCGACGAGTTCGGCCGTCGCGCGCAGAGTCGCCGCCCCGGCTTTCTCCCGGACGGAGGCGTGTGTGAACATCAGAGCGATAAGGGTGATGCTCGCCGCCAGATACAACAGAAACAGACTCGATTTTCTCACGGCGCTAGTCAAGCTCCCGGATCAGTTGCATATGGACGTCCTTGAAACGAAGGATCGCCTTTCCCTTATGGTCTTTCATGAATCCCCCGGCATCGGCTTCCTTTCCGAAGGGGATGAGTTCCCTGCCCATGGGCCCGAAGATGTCACTCCCCGTGACATAGTAAGCCGTGAGACCATCGATGGACTCCAGGCTGTAATAATCGGTCACGTATATGGAGGCGATGTCGTCCTGCCCTTTTGCCGGGGCGTACTTTTTGAGGTTGAGGGTGTACTTGAACAGGTCCTTGGCCCCGTCAAAGACCGCGTAGGATCCGTCTTTGAAGATGACCTGGGCGACAAAGTCCGGGTACTTGGCCACGAACATCCCGCAGACAGGGCACTTGTCTTTGACAGAGGGCCTGACGGGTTTTATCTCTGCACCCCATGCCGGGGACAGGAACAGCAGAACGGCGAAGATGCCGGTAGCGATGCGCTTCATGGTGGACTCTTCCATTCTAGTGCTTGTGCTCCATCATCCGCTTCGTTCTTCTTTCCCGGATCAGCTTCGTGTCGGCGTACATATCCTCGTAGGCGGCCTTCATGGCGTCGTCATAGGAGGCTGTCTTTCCGCCGTTCTGACTGATGAATTTCTCGGCATCCGCTTTCTGAGCAAAGGCCCATTT
Source organism: uncultured Syntrophaceae bacterium (assembly GCA_964628025.1). GTDB lineage: Bacteria > Desulfobacterota > Syntrophia > Syntrophales > UBA2192 > UBA2192. The sequence goes on along the minus strand of CAZVLL010000007.1, from coordinate 100,222 downwards.
TGCGTTCCGGGTCATGACGCCCATCTTGCTCCCCCCGAGGACCCAGGTTGCCTTCTCGGCGTCGATAAGGGCCTTCGTGTTGTAGTCCCCCACCAGGACCGCTTTCGGGGTCTTGTCGATCTGCAGCGCGAGATCCACGGCGGCGCAATGGATGCTGCAGGTCCCTGTGGCTGTTCCATCGGTGTACTCGATAAGCATCCGGCTTTGGGCGAACTTTTCCCGGTCCATCCCGCAGTACTTGCAGGAAGCATGTTTCTTGGTGTCATCCTGGGCCGATGTGATCCCGGCAAGAAGCAGAACAACTACAATGACAATTGACGAAGAAATAAACCTCTTCATGCGGCCTCCTCCAATATTTATTTTGCTGTTGTTTCCTTCCCGGGACTTTCGGCCTTGTATTTTTTCCCATTAATTTTCTCAACGGTAACCCAGTCGGCTCCCTTCAGGGTTCCTTCTATTTTAATGGTCTTCTTGCTTTTCATCAGCTTGTCGAATACTTTATCGTTCTTATTGAGGATCATGAATTCGCCGGGAGGATTTTCACCCTTGATATAATAGCCTCCCAACATCTGCATGTAATCGACCTTGCCCTTGAGGACGATTCTATCGACTCCCTCCTTCGTTTTGGTGATCTGGGCAAAAGCCGCGGGCACTGCCAGGGCCGTTACCAGAAGACTCAGCGCAGCAAATAATAGTACTTTTTTCACCATCAATCTATACCTCCCTACTTTTTAGTTTTTATCATTTGAGTCCGGATGGCCGAGACTTCCCCCAACCGGTGACGTAAAATCCTTCTTCAATGCAAAGTGCCATTTCCATGTCTCGTAGATGACGGGATAAACCAGAAGTTCCAGCAAAAAAGAGGTCAGTATCCCGCCGATGAGGGGTGCCGCGATTCGCTTCATGACGTCGGAGCCAGCCCCGTCGGACCACATGATCGGCACGAGGCCCAGAAACATGGTGGCAGCGGTCATAAACTTCGGACGCAGTCTCCTGGCTGCCCCGTACTTGACCGCTTTCTGCAGGTCGGCAAGACTCTTCATGCGCCCTTCTCTTTTTGCCTGGTCATAGGCGAGGTCCAGGTAGAGAAGCATGAAGACTCCTGTTTCGGCGTCCACTCCGAGAAGGGCGATGAGCCCCACCCACACACCGATGCTCATGTTGTATCCGAGCAGGTAGAGAAACCAGAAGGCGCCGATGGCGGAGAAGGGCACGGACAAAAGCACGATGGCGGTCTTCGTCATTGAGCGCGTGTTGATATACAGAAGGAAGATGATCAGCAGCAGCGTCACAGGGATGATCATCATCAGGCGGCTCTCCATCCGCTGTGTCGCCTCGTACTGGCCGCTCCAGGTGATGGCGTAACCCGGCGGGGGTTTGACTTTTTCCCGGAGCAAACGCGCCGCTTCCTCGATATAGCCGTTCTGATCCCGATTGCTGATGTCCACGTAGACGTAGCCCGTCAACAGGCCATCCTCGTTGCGGATCATGGAAGGCCCGACGACGGTGCGGATCGTGGCCAACTGGGAAAGAGAGATCTGTCGCTTCCCGTCCGAGGCCGGCACCAGGACCCTTCCCAGGGCGCCCAGGTCTGACCGGAAATCGCGCATGTAACGGACGTTGACGGGGTAGCGTTCCCTCCCCTGGATCGACGTTGTCACGTTTTCTCCGCCGATGGCCCTGGCGACGACCTCCTGCACTTCCTCGATATTCAGGCCGTAGCGGGAAAGGGCTTCCCGGTTCCACTCAAAATCGAGGAAATAACCGCTGCCGGTTTTTTCCGCGAAAACGCTGCGGGTGCCTCTTACGGAGGTCAGGACCGTTTCGACGGAAGCGCCGATCTCCTCGATGGTGTCGAGGTCGGCGCCGGAAATTTTCAGTCCCACCGGCGTGCGCATACCGGTGCTCAGCATCTCGATGCGCCCCCTGATCGGCATGGTCCACGAGTTGGCCAGGCCGGGGAACTGCAGGGCCTCGTTCATCTGGCGGATCAGCTCTTCCTGGGAGACATTTCTCCTCCATTCCGACTTGGGTTTCAGGATGATTACCGTCTCCAGCATGGAGAGCGGCGCCGGATCCGTCGCCGTTTCGGCCCGACCTGCCTTTCCCAGGACGCGGTCCACCTCGGGGAACTCCTTGATGATCCGGTCCGTCACCTGGAGCAGGTTCATCGCTTCGGTGATGGAAATCCCCGGTGCCGTCGTAGGCATATAAAGGATGGAGCCTTCCTCGAGGGGCGGCATGTATTCCGAGCCCAGTTTCGAGTAAACGGGAACCGTGGCGATCATCAGGACAAGGGCCGCCGCGATGACGACGCGCTTATTTTTTAGCGACCAGGCCACCACGGGCTCGTAGAACCGGATCAATACGCGGCTGATGGGATGCTTCTCCTCCGGCCGGATGGTGCCCACGAACACCGTGTTGGCGGTCCTTGCCAGCCAGTCCGGCTTGAACGAGAAGGCCTCGCGGTGGGTGAGGAACAGCCGCAGCGCAGGGTCCAGTGTGATGGCCAGAAACGCGGCAATGATCATGGAGAGATTCTTCGTGTAGGCCAGCGGCTTGAAGAGGCGCCCTTCCTGGCCCTCCAGGGTGAGCACGGGAAGAAAGGAAACTGCGATCACCAGCAGGGCGAAAAAGCTGGGACCGGCAACCTGCTTGACGGCCTCGATCACAATATCCCTGGAATCGCCCGGGCGACCGGCCTTTTCCCACTCCTCCAGCCTCTTGTGGGTCTGTTCGACGACGACGATGGCGGCGTCCACCAGTGCCCCGATGGCGATGGCAATCCCCGCCAGGGACATGATGTTGGCAGTGATCCCCATCATGCGGAAGGGGATGAAGGACAGAAGGACCGCGATGGGGATGGTGATGACGGGGATGATGGCGCTTGGGGCGTGCCACAGAAAGAGGAAGATCACCAGGACCACGACGATGATCACTTCCGCGATGGTCGATTTCAGGTTGTCGATGGAGCGCAGGATCAGATCCGAGCGGTCGTAAATGGGGACGATTCTCACGCCTTCCGGAAGACCCGGCTCGATCTCGGCGATTTTCGCCTTGACGCGGTCGATGACGTCGAGAGCGTTCTGCCCGTGACGCATGACGATAATCCCCGAAACGACCTCCCCTTCACCGTTCAGGTCGGTGATGCCTCTTCGGATGTCCGGGCCCATGACGACTTGGCCGATGTCCTTCACGCGGATCGGCGTGCCGGTCTCGCTCGCCGTCAGGACGATGTTCTCGAAATCCCGGATGGTCCGGGCATAGCCGCGGCCGCGGATCATGTATTCGGTCCCGCCAAATTCGATCAGGCGGCCCGCCGCCTCTTTATTGCCCCCTCTCACGGCGTCGACGACCCGGTTGATTGATATCCCGTAGGCCTGCAGCCGGTTGGGGTCCACGTTCACCTGGTATTGCCTGGTGAATCCGCCGACGGGGGCGACCTCGGACACCCCGGGTACGGCCTTCAGATAATAACGGAGATACCAGTCCTGCCACGAGCGAAGATCCGCGAGGCTTTGCTTGCCGGACGTGTCGACGAGGGCGTACTGGTAAACCCAGCCCAGACCAGTGGCGTCGGGGCCCAGTTCGGTCTTCACGCCTTCAGGGAGGCGCGTCAGCACCGACGAGAGGTATTCCTGGATGCGGGAGCGGGCCCAGTAGATGTCCGTGTCGTCTTCGAAGATGACGTAGACGTAGGAATAGCCGAAGTCGGAGAACCCCCGCACGGACTTGACCCGTGGCGCGCCCAGCATGGCCGTCACGATCGGATAGGTGACCTGGTCCTCGATGATGTCGGGGCTTCTGTCCCAGCGCGAATAGACGATCACCTGGGTGTCGGAGAGGTCGGGGATGGCATCGAGGGGAACGGTCTTCAGGGACCACCAGCCTGCGACACAGGCGGCGGCCACGACGGCAAAAACGATGAACTTGTTGTTCACCGAAAAGTCGATGATGCGGTTGATCATGTCATTCCACAGGCTGCTTCAGGTAGCGGTCCGGATCCTGTTCGAATTGCCTCTTGCATGCATCGGAGGAAAAGTAATAGGTCTTCCCGCGGTAGACACTTTTCATCCCGGCTTTCTCTGCCTTTCTCATCGATACGCTTGTCCCGCAGGCCGGGTCTTTGGCCAGCGTGCCGGACATCCCGGACAGGGCCAGCTCCGTTTTGCTTTCCGAGTCGATGAGGAAGTTTCCAGAAACGACGATCCTCTCTCCCGGTTCCAGCCCTTTCACGATCTCGACGCGGTTTGCGAACCGCCAGCCTGTCTCCACTTCACGGGGCTCGAAGAACCCGTTCCCCCGGTCCACGAAGATCGTCTTCTTGAGTCCCGAATCGAGAACCGCGTCGGCGGGCACGACGACAGCCGACGGGAAGGTGACGGACAGCTCCACGTCCACGAACATGTCGGGCCTCAGTGCATAGCCAGGGTTGTCCGCCTCGAGGCGGACTTTCAAGGTCCTCGTGGCGGGGTCGAACTGGGGGAGGGTGGTGCTGATCTTTCCCGTGAATGTTTTTTGCTGCTGGGGCAGGGTCACGGTTACGACCTTTCCGGACCGGATGTGCTTCGCCTCGTTCTCGAAGATGTCGGCCAGGATCCAGACCCGCCTGAGGTCCGCGATCCGGTAGAGCTCTTTGCCCTTCTCGATCCTCTCCCCTGTCGAGATGTTGCGAAAGAGGATGAAGCCCGTGGCGGGGGAGCGGATCTGGATGTTCTCGGTGTAGGCGCGGGTCTTCCCGATCTCCTCGATCTGGGTCTCCGACATCCCCAGATTCCTGAGCGTATCCTTGTACTGCTGGATGTTGGCTCCCGTGAGCCTGATCTGCTGGGGTGTCTCCTTGCCGCTGGCCTGGAATCGATCCAGCGATCCGAGGGCATAGAGGTAGGCCTGCTGGGCGCTGAGGAATTCGGGGCTGTAGAAGGAAGCAAGGACCTGGTCCTTTTGCACGACGCTTCCTGTCGTGTTGCTGTAGGCCTCCCGGATCCAGCCGTCGACGGCGGCATTGATCCGGAAAACCCGGGTTTCGTCGGCAGACACTCGTCCCGGGACCCGCAGAGAATGGGTCTCGGAAACGTTTTCGACCACTCCGAGCCGCACGCCCATGAGCTGCTGCTTCTCGGAGCTCACCTGAACCGTTCCCGGGATTGGATTATCCCCGGAGGATGCCGGCTGCAACGGCCTGACGGCGGCATGAGGATGGGTTCCCGTCGGCGCATTGGTTGTCATGGCCTCCGGCGCGCTGAATCGGTATCCTGCGTAAAACGCGGCAGCCAGTACAAGAAAGACAACGACAAGAGTAATCCCTTTCTTCATGGTTACCCGTTCCTCCACACCGGCAGCTCTTCCATCATACTTTCTGAATATTTTTATCGGAAAAAAGGACATTTATCAAGGAAAAGGCCCCGCACCTTCGGCGCGGGGCCTGTCGAGTGATTCACATGATCAATTGAAAAGCTTCGCTTGGGGCCGCAAGTGCTACTGAACCACCAGCGGCCGCATCATGTCGTGCTCCTCGTGCTCCAGGATATGGCAGTGCCAGACGTATTCGTGCCCCGTAGCGCCTGTCCTAGTGCTCAGCGGTACAGTGAAGGGCACGGAGGGGAGGTCGAACTTCATGATGATACGGGTGACCGTCCCCGGGAACATCATGATCGTCTCTTTCCACCCGATCTCGTTCGGTTCGGCTGGAGTGGCGGGGCCTGTGAAGTTGGCGCCTCCCTTGGTCGAAGCCAGGCTGCTCACCTGGAAAGGCTGACGGTTGATGACCTGAACGTTCACCAGGTGGAAGTGCATCGGGTGGACATCGGCGGTAGTATTGAAGATCTCCCACACCTCGGTCTTGCCAGCCAACACCACTTCAGTTGCCACGGTGTCATAGGGACGGCCGAAGCCGGCGCTCGGAGATCCGGGCGGGATAAGTGTCCCGAGCATCTGGATGAGGCGCCCGTAGACGTCGAACGTTTCGTTGAGGGTCAATTGCCTGACGGCTACGCCTGGAGGTGGCACCGGCACGCCGAACGGAATGCCGGGAAGATGGGGATCGATGCCGCCGGACAGGTCGGTGGTCGGGGTGATGGTCAGCGGCAAGTCAGCGGGCGCCGCGACCGTCGTCCCGACGTCAAACCTCATCAGAATCCGCGAGTTCGGGCCGAAGCCGGCCGGAGTCAGGGCATTGACCGGGTTCGCCTTGACATTCCAGAGCGGGAAGTAATCGTTACGCGGGTCGCCAAGCGGGAAGGGTGCCGGCGCGTCGTTGTACAGAATGATGCTCTTGCCCGCATGCGCGCTGAAATCGATGAGGATATCGGGCCGTTCGGCCGGCGCCACGACGAGAGAGCTCTTGAGCGGAAGAAGCGGATTGAAGGGCACATTCGTAGGAATCGTTGCCGGCTTGGGAAGAAAGCCTCCCTCGGTGCCTATCTGCAGGACGCTGGCGGTACCGCCGGGATTATTCGGATCGCAAAGTGCGGGCAAGTTGGTCGGATTGCCGAGCGCGTTCAACGTGATCCCGTTTGGACTGCCGTCCGCAACATAGAACTGCAGGTTCAGAAACCGGGCGTTGCAGGCGTTGAGGAAGCGCAGCCGGTACCGCCGGGGTTCGACGGCGGCCTTCGGGAAGGTCGTGCCGTTGACCAGCATCGTGTCGCCGAAGAACTCGGGGATGCAAGACGGGTCAGTCGGGGGCAGGTTGCCGCCCTTGACATTTCCGGCGGCCTTCCAGCGGTTTCGTTCGTAGATGTGGGCGTACCAGAGGCTGCCTGGTGTCGTTGCCGAAGAGACAGCGCTCCACGTGGGATCGACAGCCGCGATATTAGTACCCACGAAGATCTTGTCCTGGATGACGAGCGGGATCTCGTTGCCGCCGGCCTCGATGTAGTTCGGAAGACCCTGGTTAACGAGATTCAGCTCGAAGGAGTCCCGGATGATCAGGCCTGTTGCAATCCCTGCATAGGCGTTGATCCGGGTGATGCCGAAGGCGTGGTCGTGGTACCAGCCGAACCGGGCGCTCTGGTTCAGGCCGTAGTAATATTCTGCCTCGTTCAGCGCTGCAGTTGGATTCAGGACTTGGTTGTTAAGGAAGCTCAGGCCATGATTGCCCGCCGGGTCCCACCAATCGAAGGGCCCGCCGTCACTGATCCAGGGTACGAGGCCTCCGTGGAAATGCACGGCCGTGCGGTTGTTTCCCTGGTTCGCCCCGAGTATTGTTTGATCGTTGGGGATGATGTGCATGCCGCCGGGAAGATTGTTGCGGAAGGTGATCTGGATCGGCACCCCTTTCTGGCCGACAATGATGCCGCCGAGATGCCTGTTATGCTGGCCGGCAAGCAGTATCGTCGGGTTGAAGCCGCGGAGGGTTGTCGGGCCCAGACCTGAGGCAGCAGGTACAATCTGGTCCGAGAACTGGTCAATGTTGATTGTGTAATGCGTTGCTCCAGTCACGGGGGCTGCGAATGGATCCTGTGCCGCCACACCGATCGTGCCGATACCGCGCAGCGCTGTGCCGTAGAGCGGGATCGTGGTCGGGCTCTGGTAGAAGGCATAGGCCGACCTCGGCATGAAAAGCGCCCCTGCACCGCCTGCGGCAAGATAGGCCCCCGCTGCCATTGAGCCTTTCAAAAATTGGCGTCGTGTCAGTCTCATGGTATGTATCCTCCATTTTTATGTTTTGCTTCAGTTTGTTATTCTTTCCTGTATGTACCCTCATAGTGGATCACTCGCCGCAGTTTGAAGATGGTATCATCTTTGTTGGCGTTTGAACCTTTCACCTTCTGGGATGAATTCATCTTTTCCCGTTTTATCTGAACAGCCCTCCTGGCTGATTTTCTTTCATTTTCATGATTTCCGAATCGAAGGAAAGAAACAACAGGAATAATGTATGATTTGAAGGTAAGGGATTGGAGTGACAGTTCTAAGCATTGGCGGCTGCATGGCTGGCGTGATAATTTGTCCCTGACGCATACTCACGACCGCCTAGGTAGCAGGTGCGGTATCACCATTCTGTCCGGTCTGCCCGTAGGGCTTTGGTTCACTCTTTACCCGGACCCTGATCATGGTGTACAAATAAACATGTTCTCCTGTCGAACCACTCGCGACAAATCCCGATGGCAAATCTGCATCTCGATGGCCGCGGCAATCTCAATTCTCTGTCTCATGGCGGGAGCTGCCGGCGCGGCGAGCCTCGTGGAGAGCAAGAAAGCAGGCGAGTTCACTGTGGGCATCCGGATAGACAGAAACCCTCTGATACGTGGGACCAACAACTTGGAGGTGGAAATCAGGGAGGGTGACGGCAGGACGGTGACCGACGCCAGGGTCCTCGTGAATTACTACATGCCGCCCATGCCGAGGATGGCCCCCATGAATTACAGGGTCGACGCCCCGTTCAAAGGGGGGAAATACCGGGTGGCGATGAACTTCATCATGGAGGGTCCATGGGTCATCCTGGTGAAGATCGATTATCTGGGGAAGATGACCACGGCAAAGTTCAACGTCAATGTGCCTTAGGGTTGCCCGGTCTGCTTCGTTTCACAAAACGTTCTGGATTCTCGCTTCCGCGGGAATGACGAAATTGCGGTATTATCTTGCCGCTGTAATAATTCTATTCCGGAATGATGGGAAGGTCAAGGACAGGGAGGGATGAGCTCCGGCGACAGGCTCTGGGCGATATCGTGATGAAAAAAGGGGCTGACCCTGAACGGCCAACCCCTGCTTATTTCTGGCGTCCCCACGGGGAGTCGAACCCCGGTCGCCGGCGTGAAAGGCCAGTGTCCTAGGCCACTAGACGATGGGGACGCTTGTGTGCTCGGTAAAAAGAGGGCCGGAAAAAATCCGGCCCATTGTCCATCGGAAGGCGTCTTTATATCCCTCCTGCTACGGGATTGTCAAGTACCAAAATTTCAGAACACCACCGGTTCCCTCAGAAGCGACTCGCGAGCCTGCCAGGCCAGTTCCGCCGCCTTGGGGTGAGTGTCCCGCAGGGCCGCGATCTGGCGGAGGCTGTCGGCGGTCCGCAAAACAAGCATGGCCATGTCGCCTTCGGCGAGGCCGTAGCGTTCGATGATGCGGTCCCACTCGCGCCCTCGAGCCCAGTCGTAGATCACGGCAGCCGTCCAGAGGGGCAGGGGATGCAGGCCGAACCCTTCCGCGTCGAGCTTCTCCATCATGGGAAACACCGTGTCGACGACCCGGTCGTAGGCCTGGACAAGCCTGCGGGGTAGTTCCTTCCTCTTCACGGGGAACTCCTGCCCCCGGTCGTAGACAAACGGAGCGATGACCGCGGCCAAAAGCGCCGCGTCCCCATCCGGCAGTACACTTCGCCGCAGGCATTCGGCGATGAGCACCGGGTGGTCCAGTCTCAACCGGGAAGCCCAGGTGCCGTCGGCCGTGAGCCGGTCGTTTTCGTCCACAAACCCCTCGGCCTTGAGAAACGACAGGTGCCGCTGGAATGCCCGCCAGAGGCGAGACGCGGCGCTTTTCTTCCCTTCCCTGCGTTCCTCGTCCTGCTGGAAGGCCGCCAGCGAGTTTTCGAAGATATGGCGGACGTTGTCTATGGTCTGGGACAAAAGCAGATTGAGAACCATGGAGAAATCGCTCTTGATGCGGCTCTTGATGTCTTCGGAGCGGGTGAAAACGAGTCTTCGGACGTGCTGCAAATCCATGAACCGCCCCGGAACGAGGAGCAAAAAGCCGATGTTGTCCTGCCCGCGGCGTCCGGCCCTCCCCGTCATCTGGTGAAAGCCAGTAGCGTCGAGGGGCACGCACTCGTGCCCGTTGAAATAGTCCGAGTTGAACAGAACGATGGTCCGCGCCGGGAAGTTGACTCCTGCCGCCACGGTGGAGGTGGCGAAGATAGCGTCGAGATGACCCTGCTTCATCATGTTCTCCACGAGAAACTTCCAGGGCGGGAGCTGTCCCCCGTGGTGAGAGGCGACGCGGGACTGGCGCAGAGGAGGTAGCTGCTTGTGCTGGGCAAGCCTCGGGGTGCGGTCGAGCAGTTCCCGGAGGGATTCCTCGAACTCGAAATTCGATGGACGCGTACCGTGCCGGAAGCTTTTCAGGGCGTTGTCGCATTCGGCCCGGGACTGGAGAAAAAAGATGGCCGGCAGCAGGTTGAACTGTTTCAGGACGCGAAGGATCTCGCCATAGGGCGTGGCTCCCCGGCCGCCGTACTGCCGCTTTCCCCGCTCCTGGACGAAGGACTCCACCCGCCTGTAGAGGCGTCGCTTGTCGAGAAAGGGCATGAGCCTTCCCGAGCGATGGAGGAATAGGGGATAAAGGGGCACCGGCCGCCGTCTCTCCTCGATGACGACGCAGGGCTTGTTGCGCAGGGTCTCCAGCCATGCGGCGATCTCGCGGCCGTTTTCGATGGTCGCGGAAAGCAGCAGGAGGTTCACCCGCGCGGGGAGGTAGATCATGATCTCCTCCCAGACGACGCCGCGGTCCTCGTCGCCTAAGTAATGGGCCTCATCGAGGATGACGAGGTCGAAGGGCAGGTCGCGTCCCTCGTGCATGGCGTCGTAGAGATGGTTGCGCAGGATCTCCGTGGTCCCCACGATGACGGGCGCCTCGGTGTTCTCCTTCGTGTCACCCGTGAGGATGCCCACGTTCATGCTGTCGAAGATGTCGCCGAACTCGACCCACTTGGCGTTCGAGAGGGCCTTCAGGGGCGAGGCATACCAGCAGCGCTTTCCCTCCCGGAGCATCTCGCGGATTGCCTGCTCGGCGATCCACGTTTTTCCCGAGCCTGTGGGTGCCATGACGAGACAGTCACTGCTCCCGATGGCTGCGAGGGCCTCAAGCTGGAAGGGATCCGGTCGGAAGGGGGCTTCCTCTGGTTTTCCGATCCGGGCGAGAACAGGGTTCAGGATGGGGTCGGCCTCGGGCTTGAGCCAGGAGGACTCTTCCCGTTTCTTCTGCCTGTTGTGTCGGGCCGGGAACGGTTTTCGGGTGCGGCTTCCGTGCATGATGGGCGTGGATTCCTTGGAGGCGACAGTTCGCGAGAGTTTGTAGCACAGTTTGGCGTTCGCGTAAAGGGACACCAGGCGCCGAGGGCATTGACAAAACCTAGCTTCCCATCATACATGGGAACAGCGTTTCATGACAACCCCGGAGGAGAGAGCAATGAAGAAAAAAGCGGTGATCCTGTCAAGCGGCGGCATCGACTCGACCACCGCCATGGCCATGGCGAAAAGCGAAGGGTTCGAGCTCTACAGCCTGAGCTTCGATTATGGGCAGCGCCATGTCGTGGAGCTCGAAGCATCGAAACGGACAGCAGAAGCGCTTGGCTGCCTTCGGCACCTTGTTCTCCGGATAGACATGGGATCGATCGGAGGTTCTGCCCTCACGGCCGACATTGCCGTTCCCCATGGCCGGAGCGAAAAGGCCATGGGCGAGGGCATCCCCATCACCTACGTTCCGGCGCGCAATACGATTTTTCTTTCTCACGCGCTGGCCTGGGCGGAAGTTCTTGGCGCGGCAGACATCTTCATCGGCGTCAACGCGGTGGACTACTCGGGCTATCCCGACTGCCGGCCCGAATACATCCTCGCCTTTGAAGCCATGGCGAATCTCGCCATCAAGGCGGCCGTCGAGGGGAAGTTGCGCATCGCCATCCGGACGCCGCTGATCGACATGACCAAGGCCGAGATCATCCGGAGGGGTGTTGCTCTTGGTATAGACTACGGGCACACGCACAGTTGCTACGACCCGGATGGGAAGGGGAGGGCCTGCGGGGAATGCGACAGCTGCCTTCTTCGCAGGAAAGGGTTCCGCGATGCGGGCATCCCCGACCCGACGGTATACGTCCGGTGATCAATACTAGAATCGGAACTCGTAGGTCAGGAGAGCACCCCCGCCTCGAAGAGGCAGGACATTGATATTGTCCGGTGCGGCCTTCAACCAATCCGGCGCCCAGTCCTGGGTCTTGAGGAACCGGTAGCCCTGGACAGTGGCGACGGCCGTGATTCCGATCGCGAAGGCCTGGGCCGTGCTCTCATTCGAGTAGTGTTCGATTCCCACCAGGTCCCCCTGGTAAGAATTTCCGTTTTGCTGGTTGGTGATCCGAAACACCCAGTAGTCCAGGGCGTACAAAATGGGGTTCAGAACGTTCCAAGTCATCATGCCCCGTACAAAGGCGTCATTCTTGTTGATGGACTCCACATCCAGGATGATTTCGGAGCAGATCAGCTGCGCGATCAGACCTGATGAATAGATCGCAATTCCTTTTGCATTGCTGCCGGCGTTTTCCGTAAAGGAAAGAGGCTGGTTGTAATTGCCGAATTTCCAGGTCAGGTCGGTGTTTGTTGCAGCAGCAGTCAGGGCATGCGTTGTCTCATGCAACGCAGCAGAGGCCAGGATCCCGAGAGCGAATTTCGCTGCTGACCGAGCGCTGATGGCCTCTTCGGCGGCAAAGACCGGCTGGTGCCCAGGCAGAACAAAAAGCAGGGCCCCGGCAAGCCAGGCGAGACAAATATTCTTTCTGATAATCTGCGGCAGCATGTGCATCCATGACGGAAGACGCCGTGCAAATAACCGCACGCCGCAAGGACCTGCTGCCCCTCCTTGGCTCATCAGCCCGGTTCAGGTCGATTTCCGCTATCTCTTTCGTCCAGCCCGTGTCGGGGCTGTGCCATCGTGTATCAGAGCAAGGCTCATGCCAGAGGCCATTCACCTTCGCGGAAAAGGATCGCTCCCAGGTACGAACAAGACAGGAACGCACACCATGGACGGCGGGAAGGGCAGTGGACAAAAGCGGCTTGACATTCAGCGGCGGCAGTGAAACTGGCAAGGGGATGGAAATCAATATTGAAGGGCGGACCCTTTTCGGAGCCCGCCCTTTTTCATGACAAGACATTTGCGATGAGTGCCGATTCTAACTACCAGCTCAGGAGGAAGAGAAATCCGCTTTCCTGGTACGTCATCCTGGTGCCGGTATCGGGAGCACCGACATTGACTTCTTCTTCGTAGAACGCATCGCCGGAAACTCCGATCTTGAAGTCCCCGCCGACGAAGTTGCCGCCCGAATTCGTGCCCTCCCAGTAATTCAGCCATACCAGGCGGCCATTATAGATGTAATCCTGGTTGCTCCCGGGTGCGTCGACCCACCAGTTCGTGAAGCGACTGAAAAAGCCATCTCCCGGGTCGATGTTGCGGTTGCTGTTATTATCTACCCATTGGGCCGTCATGTTGGAAGGGTAGCCAGGAAGGCTCGTCAAGAGTGTCACATTGATCATTCCCTGGGTGAGTGTGTCTTGGTTCTGCATGACGACCTCAACCATGGAATAGGCCTGGGAAATGCACCGATAAACCGTCTGTAGTGCATTGTAGGCCAGACTGGGCAAGATCTCATAGTTGTTGCTGCTTGTTTCTACGGCATTCTTGAAATCAGCCCAGTTCAGACTTGACATCAAAGTGCTGCCAGAATAAATGTTAACGCCTGCTCCCCCGGGACGCGTGTTGTTGACTACTACCGTGAAGGGTCCCACTACTGTTGAATTGACTTCAAACGATCCCGATGTTGGATTGTCTCCACTGTCCCACTGAGCGGTCGATCCCGCCGGGGTGACGATGGAAACCGACGTTGCTCCCAGGGGACTACTGCTGACGTTAAAAAACAGGTGTCTGTTTTCCAGAAGTGTTGTTGTCCCTGGACTGCTTCTGTTGTAAGTTCCGGCAAGATCAATTCCAGTGACTGTGAACGTCATACCGCTTGCGGAGGCCCCGCTCAAAAGAGATGTTTTTGCGGAGGCCCCGACCGAGTAATTAACGACCGTCGGTACTGTAGGTGCAGGGGTTCCGCCCCCTCCGCTATCTCCTCCGCCTCCTCCGCCACAGCCCGGTATGATGAATAAGATGGGAAGGATACAAATGAGAACAAGTCGCGAAGATGTAAAGTAATTCAGCATAGGTCACCCCTCTTTCCCTATGGAAGAATAAGTCCTGCAATGAAGAAATTAGACACGGATGTGGGAGGAGGATGCAGGACACGAACATGCCCTGCGGCGAGAGACGAATCGATTTACGCTTCCCCAGCAGTTCATCTACCCTGCTCCAAGGTGTATGAGGAAACCAATACGCTACGATAGAGGCCGGCTGTTTCTGCAACCCAGGACGAAATATCAGCAGTGATCCCGTTCCTTGGGAGTGTGCTCTTTACCGGAAGGAAGTGAATTACTACATGGAAGGCATCGGGTTCGCAGGAAACGAGGAATGCCGATTCCAGATGGAAAATGACCGAAGCCATGAAATTGCAGCAATTGTGCTTCGTGAATAAAATAAAAAGATATCCTTGTCAAGGATGAAACGAAAAATACGACAAACGTCGTATCAGATCGCCTCGTCTTCGATGACAATGTTGGCGTTGCGGTTGAGGACCCGGGTCACCCGGAGCACTTCCTCGATGGTTGTGATTCCCTCGAGGACCTTACGCGCCCCGTCCTGCACCATCGTCGACATGCCGCTGCGAACGGCTTCTTCGTTGATCTGGTTGGAGTCCGATGTTTTCAAAATCAGTTTCTTGATTCCCTCGTCCAGGATCATGATCTCGAAGATGCCCGTCCGGCCGCGATAGCCCGTGTTCATGCAGGCGTTGCACCCCTTGCGGCGGAAGATGGGTCTGCCGTTGACGGCGCCCTGCGGGATCCCCGCGTCGAGGAGCGATTCCGCATCGGGCTCGTGGACCTCTTTGCAGCGAGGACACAGCACGCGGACAAGGCGTTGCGCGACGATGGCGATGACCGACGAGGCCACCAGGAAGGGCTCGGTGCCCATGTCGATGAGGCGCGTGATGGCGCTGGCCGCATCGTTGGTGTGCAGCGTCGAAAAAACGAGGTGGCCCGTCAGCGACGACTGGATGGCGATCTCCGCCGTTTCCCGATCCCGGATCTCGCCCACGAGGATGACGTCCGGGTCCTGGCGCACGATCGAGCGAAGGCCGTTGGCGAAGGTGAGGTCAATTTTCGGATTGACCTGGATCTGCCCGATCCCCTCGATCTGGTACTCGATGGGGTCCTCGATGGTGATGATGTTGATCTCCGGGCTGTTGATCCGGGACAGGGCCGCGTAGAGGCTTGTCGTCTTGCCGCTGCCCGTTGGCCCCGTAACGAGAACGATCCCGTACGGCGACTTGATCAGGCGATTGAACTGCGTGACCTTCGGGCCGTCGAGCCCCAGGTCGGCAAGCGTGAGCAGCGACTGGGACTTGTCCAGAAGCCTGAGAACAACCCGTTCGCCGAAGGCCGTGGGGATGACGGAGACGCGAATGTCCACGTTCTTGTCGCCGATCTTTACCTCGATGCGGCCGTCCTGAGGAAGACGCTTCTCGGCGATGTTGAGCTTCGCCATGATCTTGATGCGCGAGACGAGCGGCGACTGGATTCGCCGGGGGAGATTCAGCAGGTTGTAAAGCATGCCGTCGATCCGGTAACGGATCTTCAGTGAGTTCGCGTAGGGCTCGATGTGGATGTCGCTCGCGCGGTCCTTGATCGCCTGTGCGAGAACCAGATTCACAAGCTTGATGATGGGCGCATCGCTCGTCTCGTCCAGCAGATCGGCCGTCTCCTCGATCTCGGAGATAATGCTGTCGGCCGAGTCGCCGTTCATGATCTCGGTGAACTCCTGGGCCGAGTCGCGGCCCAGGTCGTAGGCAAAGCCGATGGTCGAGAGGATGGTCGCTTCGGGGGTCAGCACCACCTCCGCATCGTGGCGGCCGACCAGGCGCATCAGGTCGTCGATGGCCTGGAAATTGGAGGGATCGTTCACCGCGATGAAAAACGCATCCGGTGTCTCCACGGGCACGAGCTTCTGCTTTTTGAGATACTGGATGGGGATCTTCCGGGTGAACTCCACGCTCATGTGCTCCGTGGGGAGCTCCGACATGAGGGGAATGCCGAACTGGAGGTTCAGGCTGCGGAGCCGACCGATTTCATCGGTGGCTTTCTTCTGGCTGTAGAGCTCCCCGATTGTCCGTTGCTTTAAGGGAGCGACCTCCGTCACGGGGGCAAACGCTTCATCGAGAAGATCGATGATGGGTTTTCCATCGGGGTTCATCAGGCCGGGGATTTCCTCGGGCCGGGGATCACGTTTGTCTTCTTTCGTTTCCATCGTATATCACCCGTACCCGGTTACTGGGCCTTCCCGTCCGCTGTGCCGGGTTTCTGGGGACCGTAACTTTTGATCACCCCTCCCTCGAAGCTTTCGATCTGTTCGCGCTTGATCTCCTGGATGGCCTTTGCCTCGGCAACGGTTTCGATGATGTGGGGAGTGATGAAGATGTAGAGATTCGTTTTTTCACGCCGCTGGCCTTTCGACTTGAACAGCCAGCCGACCAGAGGGATGTCGCCCAACAGCGGGACCTGGTAGTTGCTCGACGTGGAGCTGTCGCCCATCAGTCCGCCGATGACGATGGTCTGATTGTCCTTGATCATGATGGTCGTCTTCGCTGTGCGTTTGAGCGTCGTCGGAAGCCCCTGCGTGGACTCTTCCTGGACGATGGTGGAAACCTCCTGGTTGACCTTCAGGCGTACGAAGCGCTCCGTATTGATGGAGGGGGTGATGGTCAGGATGACGCCCACGTCCCGGTATTCGTAGGTCGTGTAGTCCACGTTGGTCTGCGATCGCTCGGCCCTCGTGATATAGGGGATGTTCTTTCCGACGCTGATCGTCGCCTCCTCGTTGTCGCTCGTGAGGAGCTGGGGATTCGAGAGGATGTGCACGCTCGAGTCCTGCTGCACGGTGTTGATGACGGCGCCGATGTTCGGGAAGGTGACCCCGCCGATCGTGATCCCCGCACCGAGCATACCCAAGGAAAAGCCGCCGGGGAATGCAGGCTGCGTCGACGTTCCCGGGAAGAGCTGGTAGGAGCCGCCGGTCCCGCCACCGCCGGAGCCGCCGAACGCAGCGGCCCGCCCCGTGTCGAATCCGCTGATGGCGCCGAGGTCCTTCACGGCGCGCCACTCGACGCCGAGCTGGAAATTCTTGTTCACGTCCACTTCCATGATCAAAGCCTCGATGTAGACCATGGCTCTCGGGATGTCCACCTTCCGGATGACTTCCTCGAGAATCCGCCAGTCCTCCTTGTTGGCCGTGATGATAAGCGTGTTCGTTGCCTTGTCGGAGACGATCTGCACCTCGCTGGAGAGAAGTGCGAGCTTTCCGCGAAGTCCGGGGATCACCGGGGCTGCAGCCTGGCCTGTCGTTGCGGCGGTGGGCCTCGAGTCCTTCGAGGGGAGGTTCATCAGGATCTTGGCCAGGTCCTCGGAATTGGCGTACTGCAGGCGGTAGACGTGCATTTTCGACTCCCCCTGCGGCACGTCGCGGTCGAGGAGCACCACGAATTCGCGCACCCGGTTGGCGATGATCTCCGAGGCAAGCACGATGAGGCTGTTTGTGCGATCATCGGAGATGATTCTCATGGTGAAGGTCGCCTGGGGACGGCGAGCCGCCTGGTCGAGCTGGAAGATGGTATTGAGCGACGCCGCCGTGTCGGAGGCCACGGCATGCTTGAGAGGGATCACGTGGATCTGTTCCCCCACACCCGGCACATCCAGGGCGTTGACGATGGTCAGCAGGCGCTTGATGTTCGACTGCACGTCAGTGATAACCAGCATTCCTGTTGGCGGGTAAGACAGGATGACGCTCGCCTTCGACACGAGCGGGTCGAGGACCTTTTTCATCTCATCGGGGCTTGCGTTCTTCAGCGGGACGATCTGGGTCACCACGCGGTCGGTGGGTCCCAGCGCCTCGGCCTTGAGCCGTGTCTCGATGTTCTTTTCCCGCGCCTGCTGGCTGGGGACGACCTTGATGACATCGCCGGAGGGAACCGTCGTCAGGCCGTGGATCTCGAGGACCGATTCGAAAACCCTGTAGGCTTCGGCCGAGGAGATCTGCCTCGGCGAAAAGACACTGACTTTTCCCTTGACCGATTCGTCGATGACAAAGTTTTTGCCCGTCAGCTCGCTGATGAACTTGATGAAGGCAAGGATGTCGACGTTGTCGAAGTCGATGGTGACGTATTTCCCCAGCTTTTCGCTGACGGTGTCTGGTGTCGCCGGGATGGACGCCCTCGCGGGGGGGGGGCCGCTCTCTTCCGGGGAAACCTGCCGCGCAGGCGCCGCCGCCACGCTTTTGGTGACTGTCTTCTTCTTGGCCGCACTGTTCTTTGGAGCGGCGGGCTTGCGGGGCACCGGGGCAGGCGTCACTTCCGAAACGGTTTCTTTCTGCAGGGAGGCACCGTCTTTCACAAGATCAGGGGACTCCGTTGATGTCGTCGAGACAGGTTGGGCGTTGCCGGCCAGCCGTGCCGCCATGACCGTCGACGAGGAAACGAAGAACAGCACAAACACGGCCAGGGCCGTCGTGATGGTGATCTGCCTTCCTGAAGGGGCGTACATGCGCGTGAACCCTCTAGTTGACTATTTTGTTATACTCCGGTCTCGTATGCAAAGGCTCCAGGTCCGAATCGTTTCGGGCCCATTCCTTGAGTTCCCTGTCCATCCACAGGGCAACCCTGAGATACCACAGGCTCTTCGGGGCATTCCCCTGCCGGCTGTACAGACAGGCGAGATTGTAGTAGGGGTCGGCCCAGTTTCCTCTTGCGTCGATCAGGGTGTTGAAGATATCGATGGCTTCTCTGTCACGTTTCTGGGATGTGTACAGCACGCCCAGGTTGTTCAGGGCGTTGAGGTTCTTCGGGTCAATCCCGAGGGCCTTCCGATAAAGAGCCTCGGCATCTCCAAGGTCGCCCGCCTGCTGCCGCCTGAGCGCAGCCTGAAAGAGAATATCGGCGTCGCGGGCCGGGTGTTCCGGTGCGAGAGGTGCCGGCTGACGGGCAGCCGCATTGATCTTAGCCCGGTAGACTGCGGGCGGGGGAATGGCGGTGACGTCATTCTCCTTTCCTGCCGGGTCCTGGCCAAAAAAAACGATGAGCGAGAAAGCCGTCGATGCCAAAAACGCCAGGGATACGAGGGAGACGCCGAAGATCAAGCGTTTTCTGCCCCGGACCCCGCGCCGGCGGCGGGACAGGATGAGGCCCCGATAGGGAAAATACCGGTCATCGTTGGCTTTCTGGGAGCGCTTCAGCGCATCGGTGATGTAGCTCATGAAAAAAAAGATTCCTTTTTCACGTCGCTCGACTTCAGGTCCTTGATGGCCAGTTTGATCAGTGAGCGATCGATGACGGACAGGTTTCCGGCATAGGCGATCAGCAGTGCCCGATCGCAAAGGATGTTGATCCGCCGCGGGTTTCCCCGGCTGAAGTCATAGACCTTCCCGAAGGCGTTGTCTGCAAAGGTCAGGCATCCCGTACCCCCAGCCACGGCAAGGCGATGCCCGATATAGTCGGGCACGTCATCCTCGGCTAAGGCATCGAGGTGGTACCGGACGGATATCCGTTCGGTCAACTGTCTCAGCGACGGCTGCGCAAGGAAATCCCGCAGCTCGGGCTGTCCGATCAGAACGATCTGGAGCAGCTTTTCCGTTTCCGTCTCCAGGTTGGAGAGCATCCGGATCTGCTCGAGAACATTCCGGGAGAGATTCTGGGCTTCGTCGATCAGGACAACGGCGTTCTTTCCCGCCCGATGATTGTTCATCAGGAACGCGTTGAGAGAGTCGATGTAGCGCCTTTTCGTCCGATCGACCCCGATCAGCGGGATGTTGAGCTCCTGGTTGATCACCTCGAGGAGCTCCATATCGGACAGGTAGGAATTGAAAATGAGCGCCGTTACCACGGATGAGTCCATTTGCGAAAGAAGCGCCCGGGAAAGGGTTGTCTTTCCAGTACCGATCCCGCCCGTGATGACGATGAATCCCTTCTTTTCCTTGATCCCGTATATCAGGTGGTTGAGGGCCTCCCGATGCTGGCGGCTCAGGAAGAGATATTTCGGGTCCGGTGTCAGACGGAAGGGATTGTCCCTCAGTTTGAAATGGGAGGTGTACATAACCCGCTTTCGTCCTCGCTGTTTCTTATTACATCGCCCGGCAAATTGCCACCGTCAATTTCAGGGTACAGGGACCGGGGTCAAGGGTCCCGGGAAAAGCGCATAAGGAATCATGAAAGCGTATTCTATATCCTGAACCCTTTGCTTGTCTATTCCACCCTGTGATTCAGAACCACCTGTCTTCCCATCCGGGTGACTTTGACGGAGAGTTCTGCTCCCGGCTTGAGATCCCGGTACATGGCGACCAGATCACTCACTCCCGTGACCGCCTTGCCGTTCACCTCCCGGATGACGTCGCCGTTGACAAGTCCCGCATTCTCAAAAAGGCTCCCGGACTGGATCTCGCTGATGACAATGCCGTCGGGTTTGCCTGTGGTTCCGGCCGTCACATGGGGTGTCACACGGGCCTGGGTCAGGAGGTTTGCCAGGTCGGCCGACGATCCTGCAGGCCCCCCCGAGGGCATACGGGACAACGGTCTGGGCGGGGGGGGCGCTTCCGGTGTCTGTTGAGTGGCCATTCCGGGAAGCTCCCGCTGCGCGCGCGCGGTCGCTGCCATTTCTTTTTTCTTCAGGACTTCATCCCTGTCCCCGAGTCGAAGCACAACGGCGTTTCGCATGATCCGGACGATCGTCGCTCCGCCGATGTTGTCACCGACCTTGTAGACGCGTTGCCTTTTTTTGTCCTTCTCCTCGATGATGGCGTACCCCCTGCCATCCTCGCCTGCGACGGTCCCGTACAATTCGAGCTGCAGGGCGGTAGCTTCGAGAGAATTGGCATCCATAGGGTCCATGGCGATGGGTCGGTCCGTTGTGCGGAAAAGATTGCGGGTGATGATGATGCCGTACGTTTCAAGGGGAGCTTTTGCCATCTCCCTGTCCGGCGCGCCCGTTGCAGTTTGCCGATCCGACTCGGGGGGCGACGTGTTCATCGCGATGATCCGGGATGCGATGTCGACGACAAGGAACACGACAACGGTGATCACGAGGAGGATCGCGATCGTGTTCTGCTTGTTTTTTAGGAACGCTCGCATAGGGATCCTGCTTTCCTGCGTCTCAGAGTGGCGTCACGACGGGGCTCGCAACGGTGCCGACGACCTCGACGGCGAATCGCTCCGTCCCGGCGGCGGGAACGTTCACATCGCCCCGGAGTGCGATCCGGCTGCTTGAAAGGTCACCGTCCAGGCGGACATTTCCCCGGAAGGCGCCCTGGAGAGTCTCGCCTGCCACGTGGAAACGGTTCACCTTGAGGATACCGTTCCCGAGATCGATGTTTCCCTCAAGCCGGGTGAAGGTCATTTCCTCCAATCCGAAGAGGGGTGCCTGGAAGGAGATCATGCCGTTAACGAGGACGAGATCGAGGTGTCCCGATCCGGCCGTCCACTGCCCCGGTATCCCGTCAAAGCGGAGCCTGCCGTCGACCCGCCCGCGGACCTGGCGACCCAGGATGACCGCAAGCCAGGGGCAATCGGCGGCGTCGATATTCCCGAACGTGAGGTCGGCCTGCAGCGGCCCGCCGGCCGCGAAGCGGTCTCTGAACGCGATGTTCCCGTCGATCCGCCCGCCCATGGACATTGCCTCGATGCGAAGGGCCAGGCGCCCCGTTAAAAGCGAAAGCCATACAGGATGTGCCGTGACCGTCTCGGCTTCCACCCTCAGAGCGCTGTCGTCGACCGTCTGCACCGTAAGGCCTGACAGCATGATTCCGAAGGGGAAGGTCAACTCCGCCGAGTCCAGCCGCATCTGCACCCTTGCCTGGTTTGCCGAGACGGCCGAAAGCACGAGCGAACGGACGGCATCGGAAGGCATCCGGAGCCATGCGAGAAGGACGAGAACCGTCACGGAAAAGGCGGCATACCCGCCGTATGTTCTGATGGCGTTCATCCTGTGCAATCCGCCTTATGCCCCCTGCCGTGCCGGTGCGGGTCCTGGCCGCGGGGCTGCCGCCGCCTGGTAGGTGGCGAGCTGGACCGTGACCGTGAGGTATTCGGGGCTCTCCATGCTCTTGCGAACGGTGAGCTTGCGGATCCTGACGGCCTCGCGCGGGGAATCGGCATGGTAGAGGAAGTGAACGAGCTGTCTTGTCGTGATCTTCTCGAGGCTGACGTCGGCGATCGTTTCCTCGTAGGTACCGGCGCTCATCCCCCGGGAGGGATGGATGGACTTCACGTTGGAACGCACGCCCGACTCGCGTGCCTTTCGTTCCACGAAGGAGTACAGGGTGAAATTTTGCGGCCTCGATGCGATGGCGCTCTGAAGGGAATCCATGTCCCGTTTGAGAACGCTGTATTCGGCAAGCTGGGAGGTCATCTCCGCCAGAATTTTCTCCTGCCTGTCGACAGCCTTCGCGACACGCTCCTTTTCCTCCCAGAAGGGCAGGGCGACAAACTGAACGAGCAGAACCAAGGCCGTGATCCCAATTCCGGCCAGGACGTAGAGCCTTTCCCTTGCTCCCAGATTTTCCCAGAATTTCTTCATGGTTTCTTCGCCAGAATGGTTTTCAGCTCGAACTCCACGCGGTTGTTCTTCCTGACGTTGGAGGAGCTGACGGTAATATGCTCAAAGCGTCCCGACGTTTCGAGCTCTTTCCGGATGGTTTCGGCGGCGTCAAAGCCCGATGCCTCTCCTCGAATATCGACCTTGTTGCCGTCCTGCACAAGCGATAGGACCACGAAGGCGGAAGCTTCGGGAATCCGTTCGGAGAGATCCTTCATCATGGCGAGAATGGAGCCGCCCCCCGCCGCGCTCCGGGAAGCCGCTGCCAGACGTTTTGCCTCGGCCATTTTGGCGCGGAACTGCTGGATCGGATCGACGACGCTCGTCACTTCGGGGAAGGTCTGCTGCAGAAGGGCCGTCGATTCCGCCTTGAGCTGATCAATTCGGGCCCTGTCGGCATAATAGGAGACGAGGAGATCTCCGCCCGCCAGCAGGAGGATCAAGGCCGCTGCGCCGGCCGCCCATTTGACGCTGAAACCCGGAGTGAATGTGAAGGCCTTGCCTTTGCGGCGGAACTCGCCCTGACGGAATTCAAACCCCGGACCCTTCCCCAGGGGCCTAAGGGCGAGTGCGAGCGCCCCGTTCATGATCAGGGAATCCCAGCCTGTATCATCGCCCCCGACGGGCTTGATGCCGGCAAGGGCCGTGACGTTGACACGCTCGGCAGGGACATCGAGAACGCGGGAGAGGTCTTCGGCGAACTTCCTGTAGAGGGAACCACCGCCGGTCAGATGGACCGTCGCCACATCATCGTCGACAAGGCCGGACATGCGCAGAGCGTTCATCGTGTTTTTCAGCGATGCAAAGAACTTCCGGCAGGCCCCGGTAATTTCCTCCTCGGCCGGGCCCGTGTCCCCGCGCCTCTTGCGTGCCTCGGCTTCGGCAAAGGGAATCCCGAGGGCTCCCGAGATGGCGGATGAGATGTCGTTGCCGCCGAAGGGAAAGGAGCGGATCTGGAGGATCGTTTCCCCCTTGAAGAAGACGCCCGTCGTGTCCGACGACCCCACGTCGAGAAGAAGAGTCAGGGAGTCCTGTGCCGCGGCTGTCATCAGCTTTGCCGCCACGGGAACCGCGTCGATGTCGATACCTTCGGCGTCAAAGCCGTGCTCGGCCAGAAGCACGATACGCTCCTCCGCATCAGCCTTGGGAAGGACGGCGGCAAAGAGATCCGATCCTTCGGCCCCGGTGAGCACGGTGAAGTCAAAAAGAACACTGTCCACGGCGTGGGGGATCTGGGACTCGAGCTCGAACGGCAGGGTCTGGATGATTTTTTTCCGATCCTTGAACGGGAGCTTCAGGTTGCGGAAGGAGAAGTCGCCGGCCGCAAGGGAGGTCTGGCATGTCGGCACAGCGAGGATAGGAACGTCCTGAATCTGACGCAGGGCTTCCCGGATCCCGCCCGCTTCGGCGATGTCGACCTTTTCCCAGGCTACGATGCGCGCGCCTCTCCGGAGACTTGCCTCGATGAGAACAGCCTTCACGCTGCTCTTGCCGATGTCGAGCCCGAGGATGTGCTTGGCCATCAACCGATCCTCCAGGCGATGACGGATAGTTTTTTCTCGCTGTCCCGCTTCACGATGCCTCGTATGATGCGCTTCATCGTTCCCAGACGTCCTGTCGAGACGATCTGGAAAACATCGCTTTTCGTCGTAAGAACGGCCGCGTCGATGGTCGTGCCCTCCATTCCCGTAACCTTCCGGTACCACGCAGGATCGGTCAGGGTGTTTCCCGGGTTTCTCCGATAGTCGTCCATCCGATTGGCCGCGTCCTCCGTGACAGCCGGCGCAAGGGCCTGGAGAACTTCCTTCGGCGCCGTGTTGATGTTGATCTTTCCCTCCCCGTACACCGTCAGGAAACGGGCAAGGCCGGGCCTCTCGGGGGTCCCGTAATAGAGCTCCCGCGTGACTCCCCGGACCAGCAGCAGCTCATCGATGGATTCCATGGGGCCGTTCCGGGCGGAATAAGGCTTCTCAAGGCCTTGATAATATGCATTTTCTGCACCAGTTCCTGTCACGTCCGAGTCCGTGTCGACCCAGTCCTTGATGGCGCTCAGGAGATCCTCCACTTCCCGGTCCCGGAGCTTGAACCGGGGCTCGGACAGGAAGCGGGTGAGGATCCCTTTCACGGCGTTGTTGAAGTTCTTGTCATCGACGAGCTTGTTGATATTGATCTTTCCCGATTCATCCTCGATGACAAGCTCCAGGGTGCCTCCGTCGAAGTAGCCCCTGGATTGATCTGTAAGGCCCTCCGTCCGGGCCCAGGCTTCATTGAGGGTGTCCGCATCGCCCCGGTCTTCGTAGAGGATACCCATCCCGGCGAAGAGGCCCGACTTGGCGACATAGAGAACCCGAACCCCGTCACCCAGGTTTGCGGCCTCGTGGACCTGTGCGCGCGAAGAGATGTTGAGATGCAGGGTAAGCGCCACAATGACGCTCACCATGAGCAACACCAGGATGAGGGCAACCCCTCTTTCGTTTTGAATCGCTTTTTTCATCCTATCACGTTTTAAGGGCGCCTGTCAGGAGCAATTTCGTCATGAACCGGTACGGATTGGCTGCGTCATCGGGATTGATGAAGTTCAGCTCAATGAGGATCGCCGACGGAGCCTTGTTCCTCTGGGCCTCGGAGCCCGTCGTGCTGTCCCACAGGGGATACTCCCGTCCGTTCGAGTCGTAGAAGCGCAGGTTCAGAAGCTGCAGCCGCCGGCAGAGGATGAACCCCTCTCCGCCTGTCGGGCCTTCGCCCTGCCTCAGGACGTCGCGGCGAATGATGGAGATCCCTCCCGACTCGGGGTCGCCTTCGATCTCGTAGCTGACCTGGGCTATGGCCATGCTGTCGGCGGGGCCGCTGAAATCGAGGTGGGCCCGTGAGAGAAATGAAACACCCCTGAGGGGGAGTTTGCCGGAGGAATCCTTCAGCGTCACGAATTCGTAGGAGTCCTTTTCCTTGCAGGCCGATTGAAGATCCAGAACCATCCTCTCCAGAGTCGTGCGGGCCATGGAGTAGATCTCATCACCGTATTCGAGATTTTTCACTACCCGCATCGTCGAAATGTAGGAAGCATAGATCATCGAGAGCACGACAGCGAGGATGGCAATGGCCACCAGGATTTCGACAAGGGTGAAGCCGTGCCGCGCAGCGGCACGATTGAAGAAGGGTGGAGGGTGGAGGGTGGAGGGTGTGGGGGATGCGGACGAGGGACGAGGGTCGAGGGTCAAGAACCCTGTTCCTGTGACCTGATACCTGCTACCTGTCACCGTTCTTACTGTTTCCTTCATATCTATTTTACCGTTCGTTTGCCGCCAATCACTGCTGCCTCAGCGTTACTGGCCTGTACAGGATCACCCGGTAGGGTCGCTTCGGGTAGAAGTCGTGAACGACGGTGACCTCGATTTTTCTCAAGTAGCTCGAACCGGGTCCGGGCGGCTGGGTGATGTCCATCGTCCAGGTGTAGTCGGGGAAATCGTCTCCGAAGGTCCCGTTCGTCTGGCCCATCGAGAGATCCTGGCGGCCTTCCACTTCGGCCATCCGGCTCTGGCCCAGGAGTGCCAGCGTTGTCAGCGTCCGGGATTCGTTGGCCATGGCGATACTCTGGGCCTGGGAGTGGAAAACCGTCACGAGTACCGTGGCCAGAATGGCCATGGCGATCATGACCTCGAGCAGAGTAAAGCCTTGCCGCGCAGCGGCACGTTTTAAGAGGGGTGGAGGGTGGAGGGTGCAGGGTGTGGGGGACGGGGGCTGAGGGCCGAGGGTTGAGGGTCGAGGGACACAGAACCCTGTTCCTGTCACCTGATACCTGTCACCTGTGACCTCGAAGGACGTATTCCCAGTCATCATGTTCATGGTTACATTCCACCATCTGTCGGCCACGGACGCATCAGCGCGCCTGCTGCCACACATCTACATACGTGTCCCGCACGTCGAGAGTGTTCAGGAAGGGTTGGAGGATCAGGGTCATTGCGCGCTCGTCGTCGGTGAGATGAATGGCGGCCGGCTGAACGTATCCCTGGCTGAAAAAGCGGATGATGACCTCACCTTCGTTTTTCTTGCCCACGCCGACCAGGGAGACGTCGGCGATCCTCACACCGGCCGGGAGCCGGCGGGCCTGATTTCGCCGGACGGTCCTGTCGTCTGCCGTCATGTCGTCGCGGGTGTTCCAGACAAGGCGCCTGTCCAGGTCCAGGTGCAGGAAATGATCGACCTGCTCGCGGATGGCGCTCGCCTTGAGTTCCCGCGCGGTGCCGGAGAGGTTTCTTGCGGCTGATCGCATGGCGTCGCCGCTCAGGGTATCGCGCACCTTCGGGATGGCCATTAGAAAGATTACGCCGACGAGAACGATGACGACGGATATTTCAATGAGGGTATACCCCTTTTGATTCATTCAGTCTTGTTCCCAGTTGGTAATATCCTTGTTCTTCCCGTCCCCGCCGGGCTGACCGTCGGCGCCGTAGGACATCAGGTCGAGTTCGCCGCGAGTACCCGGGCAGAGGTACACAAAGTCATTTCCCCAGGGGTCTTTGGGAACTTTGCCCTTCTCCAGGTAGCCGCCTTCACGCCAGTTGCGCGGCAGCGGGGGTATGGTGGATGCTTCCACGAGAGCCCTGAGCCCTTGCTCGGTCGTGGGGTAGAAGCCGTTGTCGAGGCGATAGAGCTTGAGGGCTGTTTCAATGCCTTCGATCATGATGCGGGCCTTTGCCTGTCTCGCCTCGTCAGGGCGACCCATGATGCGTGGAATGATCAGTCCCGCGAGGATTCCCAGGATAACGATAACGACCATCAGCTCGATGAGGGTAAACCCCCGGCTGCATTTCTTCATCCCGTTTCTCCGAAAGACCGACGCGGCTGTATGCATGACATCACCTATTCCGTTTTGTTGAGGTTATCGCACCAACTGGTTCATCTCGAATATGGGCAGGAGGATCGACACCACGATGAAGCCGACGATCAGGCCCATAAAAAGAATCATGACCGGCTCCAGAAGTGAGGTCAGCATCGTGATACTCGACTCCACCTCTTTTTCGTAGGCATCGGCAATCCGGTAGAGCATGGGTTCCAGGTTCCCGCTCTGCTCGCCCACGGAGATCATCTCGACGGAGATGGCCGGGAAGAGGCCGCTGCGGGCAAGAGGCGCCGAAAGGCTCTGGCCCTCCCGCACGTCGAGGCCGGCTTTGTGGATCGCATCGCTGATGAGGGTGTTGCCCACGATGTTCCGGACGATCTCAAGAGAAGCGAGCAGCGGCACCCCGCTCTCCAGGAGCGTTCCCAGTGTCCGGCTGAAGCGGGCCACGGCCATTTTGCGGTTCATCGGTCCGATGACCGGAAGCCGGAGCAGGATCCGATCCCGCAGGGTGCGGCCCTGTTCCGTTTTCGACAGGAAGGTCCGCAGGGCGATGACGGCGGCCCCGAGTCCCGCGACAATAGCCCACCAGAAGGTCTCCAGGAAGCTGCTCACGCCGATGAGGATGACCGTGATGAGCGGCAGGGTCTGGCGCATTTCGTCGAAGATCCTCGTCACGTTGGGCACGACGAAGGCGACGAGGAAGAACAAGACGACGCTGCCAACAAGGAACATGAAGAGCGGGTAAGCAAGCGCGGCACGGATGCGGCCTTTCAAGGCCTGCTGCGTTTCACTGAAATCGGCAAGCCGCTCGAGAACCAGATGGAGCGTTCCCGAGGCTTCTCCCGCCCGGACCATGTTCAGGTAGAAGGGCAAAAAAACTTGGGGATAGCGGGTCATGGTGTGCGAGAGGCTGTTCCCTTCGTTCACCTCTTCCTTGATCTGTGCAAGGATGGTCTTCAACTGCAGGTGGGATGTCTGCGAGATCATCGTCGTCAGCGACTGGACCAGGGGCAACCCGGCCCCCAGAAGGGTTGCCAGCTGCCGCGTCATGACGGTGACCTCCCGGGATCCTGCCTTGCGGAAGAGGCCTTTCTCGGGTCGCTTCAGGCCGCTTTCCTTTTTTTTCCCCGACGCTTCCAGAAGATCGATCAGGTAGATGTCGCTGTCGCGCAGCTTCTGCCTTGCGGCGACGGTGCTCTGGGCATCGATGATCCCTTTGAGCTTTTTCCCCTTGGCGTTCAGTGCCGTGTACTCGTAAACGGGCATAACAGGCCTAACTTGCAAGCATTTTCCCAACTCAAGGCGTTGAGAAACCGTTTAACACAGGACCGGGTAGAATGCAACCCGCGCATCGGATGCAACTACACAACCACACATTCTATCTACAGGACTATCGGCGCGTCATGGAATTTGCATAAGTGTCTGGCATCAATACTTCCAGGAGGAACCGTGCGATCCATCATTGTCGCTGTATGCAGCATTGCAGTCCTGGGGTGTGCCTCCCTGCCGCCCACGATCGATCAGGGCGAATACCAGAATTACCAGTACGGGTTTATCGTCCGACTTCCGGAAAAGGGATGGAACCTGACGAAATCCATACCGGAGTTATTTGCCGCCGAGTTCGATCCCAAAGCCGCCGACAGGGTTCTGCTTCTACTCTACAATTCGCAGGCCAAGGGAATGATTGCAATCCGGGCCGGGACGCTGGTTCTATCCTATGAGAACATCCTGACGCTGCAGGAGCGGCTCACGGAGTTCGTCGAACCCATTCTGAACGTGGACTGGTTCCTGATCACCAAGGACGATGCAGAGATCCGAGGCTCCTACCAGATCTATCAGTGCGACGCGTCGGGGCTTCACTGGCAGGAAAGAACCGGATACAGGGAGTTGGCCGGTATCCGCCATACGTCCCAGGGGTATATTTACCCGCTGAAAGGAGAAACCTGCGGCGTCACCTTCTATCTCTTTTCCGATCCGGAGACCTTTGACGAAAACGTGAAGGCGCTGCACCAGCTGGTGAGATCGTTTTCGAGTGGTGAGGTGTTTACGACAAAGGTATACGGCTGGCGGTAAGAAAAACCCGGTACCCTCTCAACTGATGGTCGGCGGCTTGATCCGTACCGTGCCGGGGGCAGTGTTCGGCGATTTCTGACAGCGTTCAATGGCCCTTTCCACCAGGGTGATAAAGGTCTCCAGGCTGCTTTTGGCGGGTTCCCACTCTTCTTGCGCGACCAGGTCGCCGTGTTCGGTCAGAAGCCGGTCGGCAAGCGACTCGAGTTCCCCCTCGCACAGGATGATCTCGCCGATGTTCTCGCTCTTGAAGCCCACCTGCAGCATCACCGCCTGAAGACGTATCTTCTTCAGGAATTCTATTTTCATTTCTCGATCCATGCTTTTCATTTTCCGTCCGTCCGGTTCAGGGTCAGTGACCAGGATGAAATTTTGCCGCTGGAAGAGAAAAGGGCACCCCGGTTGAGGTAACGACCTGCCGCTTCCTGGAGCAGGAATTCCGTACCCGAGTAACGGGCATCAACGGACTTGCAGGAAGACAGGATGGCATTGCCGATGAGGATGAAATGCCCTCTCAGCGTGCCAAGAGAAGGGTTGGAGGATTCCCAGCTTGTGAAATCAGACCCTTCGCCGAAAGGAACGATCCGGTAACGATTCTCGAACGCCACCGTTTTACCGTTCATCTCGATGGTCATGCGGCCCTCGTTGAGCCATGCGTCCGGACCGTGTGTGATCCTCGTTTCCCCTCTGAGGAGTGACCGGTTCATGGCCTCATCATAATATTCGCCTTCTGCCTCCCAGAGGCCTTCCCGGAATAGAAATGTGTGCACCCTCCCGCTCCTTTTCTCTGTATTCCTGCGCCGATTGTTATCAGGATGAGCCGGGGGCTGTCAACGTGGAATGCGTGGCGGTTGGTATCCGGAGCCAGGATTCCGGAATCCGGATGCCCGAATCGCGATTCCGATTGTTGCCCCGCGATGACTTCGATGGTATACAAACACTTTGCAACGTCGGTAAAGAAGTAGAGGTAAAGGTTGTGACAGGAACGCTGGTAAATACGGCCGCCGTGGTGGCGGGGAGCCTTTTGGGCGTGGTCATCGGGAGACGGCTTCCCGATCGGGTAAAGACCATCGTCATGCAGGCTCTCGGCCTTTCGGTGATCCTGGTCGGGCTTCAGATGGCCCTTTCGGGCACGCGGCCCCTGCTCGTCATCGGATCGCTCCTGCTCGGGGCTGTTACGGGAGAGATGCTGGATATCGAGGGGAAAGTCGCCGTCATCGGGGAGTGGCTGAAGAGGCGGTTCCGGTCCGAATCGTCGAGCTTCGTCCAGGGCTTTGTCACAGCTTCCGTGCTCTACTGCACCGGGGCCATGGTGATCGTCGGTTCCATCCGGGACGGAACGGTGGGGGATGCGAGCATCCTGTATGTGAAGTCCCTTCTTGACGGGGTGGCATCGATTGCCTTTGCCTCATCGTTCGGGATAGGGGTGGCCTTTTCCGCTTTGTCGGTTTTCGTGGTCCAGGGGGCGATCACCCTGCTGGCATCACAGCTTGTCTTTTTGCAGAACCCTGGGGTTATCGAAGCCGTTACTGCCACAGGCGGGCTTCTCATCCTAGGGATCGGGTTCAATATCCTCGAGATTAAACAGATGCGGGTGGGGAATCTCGTGCCGGCCCTGGTCTATGCGATCCTGTCGGCCCTGTATATCCCCTGAAGGAAGAGAGCAAGACCATATCTGTCGGCGGAATGCGTTTCCGACAATGCGTGCTTCGCCCCCGGATTGGATGGAAGCGAAATCTTATTGCGTGACCATGGCCAAGAAGCGAAGCAAGGCCAACAAGTAATGATGAATCAGTGTGAATGACAAGAAAGGAAAGCTACGATGGATAATCTTCTGACGGGGAAAACGGCTATCATAACCGGTGCGAGCTCCGGGATTGGGCGCGCCACGGCTTTGACCCTGGCGCAGGCAGGCGCTGCGGTGGTGATCCATGCCCGGCGCCGGGACCGGCTGGACGGTCTGGCTTCTGAGATTGGCGCCAAAGGGGGCAAAGCCCTCGCTGTGGCAGGTGATGCAAGTGTCCAGGCGGACATTGATTTGCTTCTGGATCGTGCGTTGAACTGGAGTGAAGGCGGATGCAAGATAGACATCGTCGTCGTCAATGCCGGTCGAGGACTTGCAGGAGGCATTCTCGACAGCGACGAATCCCGTTGGCAGGAACTTTACCGGCTCAACGTTCTTGGCGCTGCCCAACTGATGCGGCGGGTCGGGCGGTACATGGTCCAGAGAAAGAGCGGAGACATTGTGGCCGTCGGCTCGGTGGTGGGACGAAACATCTCACCCTTCAGCGACTTCTACGGGTCAAGCAAATTCGCCATCGGCGCCATCGCCGAAGGTCTCCGCCGTGAAGTCTGCTCCCACGGTGTCCGCGTATCTCTCGTGATGCCCGGCATCGTTCTCAGTGAGTTCCAGAACGTGGCTGGCTACAACGAAGAAAACTTCGGCAAGGGAATTGCCCAGTTCGGCAAACTGCTCGAACCCCAGGCCATTGCCGAAGGCATTCGGTGGCTGCTCTCACTGCCGCAGCACGTCAACGTCAACGACATCACGATCCGCCCCACGGGCCAGAGCTACCCGTGACATGACAGGACCTCGCCGTCGCTATCCACACAGGGAATGGCTCATTTAAGCATGCGGATAGATGCATTTTTTCTGCAGGGAAACCCCCGTTACGGGGGTTTCCCTGCGATGAAAGGGGGAAAACGGTCTTGTTTTAATGCCCTCCCGGGAGCTCGCTGAGACGAATCCCGTGCTGAGCGTGGGCCCTGTTGATTTTTTCCTGCCGTTCCCGCTTCTCCGCCGTGGCCTTGCATTCGATGCACAACGTTGCCTCGGGCGCCGCGCGAAGCCGCTTCTCCGAGATCGGCTTTCCACAATCGTCGCAGATTCCGTAAATGCCTTCGTCAATCCGTCTGAGCGCACCGAAGAGCTCCACGATTGTCCGCCTCTCCCTGTCTTTCAGGGCATACTCGTAAAGACGCTCCGTTTCGAACGAGGCCAGATCGTACATGTCGGGGAGAAGCCCATTGAGATCTTCCGACGGGAACAAAGACTTTCCGTTTGTTTTCAAGATTTCCTCGATCCGGTGATTCAACATCGATTTATAGAGCTTCATTTTCACCGTAGCCATCTCATAAACCTCCTTTTTCCATGGTGTAGATATAGCAACAGGTCTGCCAGGAGGCCCGACACCGAGGGAATAATCACCAACCACTTGTATTGAAAAAGTAAAATGGATGTTTCAGGAAAGATAAGAGGATGTGACGAAGGGCGCGGATAAGGCACCGATTTGCGCACAATGTCGAATCCGGACGAGGATTAGCTTTTAACTTATTGAATATGAAATAAAATGCGGAAGCGACATATTTGTCGCTTCCGCGGACTGAATGGTCGTAGATGAACTGTTTAGCCGGCCAGTTCCTTCTGCAGGGCAGCGTAGAATTCCGCTGCATTGCGGATCACTGTCTCGTCGGCATCGAAGGTCGAGTTGTGGTGTCCGCCATGGGTCGGCGTTCCGAACAGGGCAACCAGTGCCTTGCCCCCTTTCTGCTGTACCCTCTCCATCATGAGCGTGATGTCCTCCGAGGCGTTGAAGGGGGCACTCGGAACGACCTGCTTGACAGAGGGAAGCGTCTTGGCCACCCGCTCTGCCAGAGCGATCAGCTCCGGCGAGCTTTCGGCGACAACGGCGACTGCTGCCGGCTTCATCTCGACGGAGAGTCCGTACATTTTTGCCGCACCATCGATCACGTCGCGGGCCTTCTCGACCATGTATTCGTTGAGTTCATTGGTCACACCTCGGGTCTCCATGCGGAAGTAGGCCTTGTCCGGGATGACATTCCAGGCACTCCCTGCCTGCAGATACCCCACGTTGATCCGCGTGGCGCCCTGGCTGTGACGGGCAATGGCATAGAGATTGGTGATGGCATTGCATGCGCCCAGCATGGCGTTTTTTCCCTGCTCCGGGCTTGCCGCGGCATGGGTCGGACGGCCGGTGAAGGTCACTTCGAAACGCGAAAGGGCCAGGAAGCTGTGGATATTGAATGAGATCAGTCCCGTCTCTTTCAGCGCGAGCCCGATGTGGCCGCCGATGATGTAGTTGAGGCCGTCCAGAACACCTGTTTCGATCATGGCGGCGGCCCCCGAAAGATTCTCCTCGTTGGGCTGGAAAATGAGCTTGATGGTGCCCTGGAGCGTCTTGCGGTTGTCGGCGAAATATTTCGCGAGCAGAAGCCCTGTGGCCGTGTGGATGTCATGGCCGCACATGTGCGCATAACCCGGGTTTTGGGACCCGAAGCCCTGCCGGGCGGGATGATGATTCGTATCCTGCGCTTCCGTGACTTCGTTCGAGTCGAGGTCGAAGCGGAACCCCACCGTGGGTCCCGGCAGATCACCCTTCAGGATCGCGACGACACCCGTAAAACCGCCCCGGGCCGGGGCGAGGAATTTCTCGTTGGCCCCCGCCTTCAAGGCCCGGTCATATTCTTCCTTTAGTTTTTCGGGTCCGGGCAGAAGCAGCAGCTTGTCCTCGGCAACCACATCCCGTCCCTGTTTGACATCATAGCCCCAACCCGACAGCTTTTCCGCCACGAAGGCCGTGGCGTAAAACTCCAGCCACGAGGGCTGGGGGCATCGGTGCAGGGAACGCCGCCACTCCACCGCTTCAGGATAATTCACGGCAATCGATTCTTCCGGCTTGTAGTGGTTTCCTTTTGTCATGATCGCTCTCTCCCTCGATGGTGAAATGGCATGGGGTGCAGTGAGAATTCCTATAAAAGGAAGCCGTGCCTTCTGTCAACTAGATTCATCTCCGGAGTGTCTTCTCCAGCCTGCTCACCGGCTCACGCAGATCAGAATGAATGTATGTCCGCGAGACGCGGACAACCGTCACTTGATGATCTCCAGAGCCTGGATGATCTTCATGACCTGCGGCGTGCCTGTGGCCGGGAAGATCTCCACGGCGTCAGCGAGCAGTCTCGTAAGGTGGTACTCGGGGCTCACGCCGTAGCCTCCCAGCACCTGCATGGCCTTCAGGGTGACGTTGACAGCAACTTCGCCGCCGATGTATTTTGCCCGGGCCGAAAGCTTGCCGATATCGCGGGGCGCCATACCCCGGTCCAGGCAGGCGGCGGGATGGTAAATGAGCCAGCGGGCTGCGTCAACCTCCGTGTCCATGTCCACGAGCAGGAACTGAATCGCCTGGAGAGCCGCAATGGGCTTTCCGTAGAGCATCCGCTCCTTGGCATACTTCAGGGCAATCTCGAAGGCCCCGCGCGCGATGCCCAGCCCCACGGCCCCCACAGCGGCGCGGCTCACGGTGAAGGTTGCCATGGCCGCTGCCTGGCCGCCGCCCTCCTTGCCGATGAGATTCTTCTTCGGGATGCGGCAATTGCTGAAGCCAAGCTCGCAGACATCGCCCGATTTGAACCCCATCATATCCTGCCTGCGGCTCACGACGAACCCCGGCATGCCCTTCTCCACGGTGAGGATGCTGGCGCGCTCGCCGGTCTTAGCGAGGACCAGGACGATGTCGCCCACGCTGCCGTTGGTGATGTAGACCTTTCTGCCGTTGAGGATGTACTGGTCTCCATCGGCAACGGCCGTCGTGTTCAGCGTGGCCAGGTCGGATCCGCCCGTAGGCTCCGTGGCCGCCACGGCGGCGATCTTATCGCCCCGGATAAGCGGCGGCAGCCAGGCCTGCTTCTGTTCCGGCGTCCCGTAGTGCTCGAGCATGTAGAGGGGCGCCTGGGTCACCTCGAGGATGAAAGCAAGGGAGGGGTAGACGCGGGCGATCTCCTCGACGGCGATCACCGCCGGCAGGTGCCCGGCTTGCGATCCGCCATACTCCCGGGGAGAGGCCACTCCGATGATTCCCAGCGCACCGATTTTTTTGATAAGCTCGAAGGGGAACTCCCCTTTGCGATCCAGTTCGAGTGCCTTCGGCGCCAGCTCTGTATCAGAAAATTCGCGCACCATGGCCCTGATCATCTCCTGTTCTTTCGTGAACTCAAACATGATGATTCCCCCTTCCGTGATTCGAGATTCTTTTTTCCGTTGTCCTGTGCTGCAGCATACGCTATCTCTCCGATTCCAGCTCTTCGACGAGGGCGGGAATGATCTCGCGGAGATCCCCTATGAACCCGAAATCGGCGATTTCAAAAATCGGGGCCTTCGGATTTTTGTCGATGGCCACGACGACCTTCGATTTTGCGAACCCCGTTGTGTAGTGGGGCGCGCCGGAGGCCCCGATGCTGATGAAAAGATCGGGGCTCACGGTTCTGCCGCTCTGTCCGATCATTTTTGTCTCGGCGATCCACCCCGCATCGCACGCGGGTCTCGAGCCCGCCGTCACGCCGCCGAGGGCGCGCGCAAGGATCTCCAGAAGGGCAGCCCCCCCTGCCTCGTAAAAACCGAACCCCCCCGATACGATAATATTTGCCTGCTCCAGCGCACCCTCTTCCGATTCCTGGACCCTCTCAAGGGTCCTTGCGCGAAAGTCTTTTTCGTCGATATCAGGGCTGACTGCAATGATTTCTCCTGTTCTCAAAGGGTCCGGTCTGCCCTTTTCCATCACGCCGGGTCGTATGGTGGCCATGACGGGCCTCTTTTCGGGGCAGACGATTTTTACCATCATATTCCCCCGCCAGCCCGGGACCACCATCACCAGCTGATCCCGCCCCTCGAACGCTTCGACGTGCAGATCGGTACAATGGGCCGTAAGCCCCGTCCCCAGTCTCGCCGCTACGGCGGGGGCCAGATCGGTGCCTACAGAGGTTCCCCCCATGAGGACGACAGAGGGGCAAATCTCGGCGATGAGTCCGCAGAGGATCTTCGTGTAGACATCGGCCTGGAAAAGACCCAGCTGCGGATCCTCAACGAGGAAGACCCGCTCGGCTCCGTGGGCAATGAGATCGGCGGCGCATTCGCGGCACTTATTTCCGAGGACAGCGGCCGAGATCCGCGCCTTCGTGAGCGCTGCGAGGTCTCCTGCCTTCTTCAGGATTTCGAGCGCTACATCCGTCGGCCTTCCATCTTGCTGCTCCGCCCAGATCAGAATCTCTTTCATGCTGTCCGTCTCCGACACGTTCCTTTCCCTTCTTTTGGGTGTTCCTGGGTCGCTGCCTTGTGCCATTATAAGGCATCCATTTCCCGGAGCCTCTGGATAAGCCTCCGTGCAGCCTCCTTCGGGTCCCCGCCGATCATCTCCACCTGTCTTTTTCGGTGCGACTGGAAAAATCCCGCAACACGCGTCGGCGACCCCGCCAGGCCCATCTCTACCGCGGCAATACCGGCGCATTCGCAGGCGGTACAGCCCGCCTCGGTGATCTCTTTCTTCCCGGCCTCGAGGATGCCGAAAATGGTGGGCAGACGGTACCGGTTGATCCGTTTCACCACGGCAATGACGGCGGGAAGCCGCACCTCCACGCGAAGAAACCCACCCTCGATCGCCCTTTCAACGAGGGCGACGTGGCCCTCATCGGCAAACTCGATCTTCCGGGCGTGGGTGACGCGTGGCCAGCCCAGCGCTTCCGCAAGCTGGGCAGGGACCTGCCCCGTTGCCCCGTCCACCGATTCATTTCCGCACAGGACAAGGTCGAAATCGCCGGCGGAGCGGATCCCTGCGGCCAGAACGGCGGCCGTGGCCAGGGTGTCGGCACCGGCAAAGGCCATGTCGCAGAGCAGCACCCCCCGGTCGGCGCCCATGGCTAAGGCATCTTCCAGGCACTTTCTTGCTTGTGGCGGGCCCATGGTCATGATGGTCACGGTTCCGCCGAAGGCCTCCCGGATTCGCAGGGCTTCTTCAACGGCATGACGGTCGACGGGATTGGTGACCGGCGGGATGCCGGCGCGGTTGATGGATCCCGTGGCGAGGTCCAGGGTGATGCGGTCGAAATGCTCCGGGTCGGGAACCTGTTTGATGCAGACGAGGATATTGAGTGACATGATACGAGGCTCCTTCCATCCCTGTTTCAATGCGACTCAAATCGAAATTCCTGCGGATGATCAAATGAGTTCACTCGACCATATCCCGAATCCAGATACGACAGGGTGTCTTCGCGGTGAGCCGCAGCTCCGAGCGAACTGTGGGTGGAGCGTGGCGATCTCTTTTGTAAAGGAAGACCGCCTGAAGTGTCAAGACGTAAGGTTACCCTCAACAGCCGAGTTGGTCCACGCACTCAATTCCTCCTGAAAGAAAACTCAGCCATCCTTTTCCGTTATTGCTGTTGTTGCTTTCCTCTTGAATATAAGCATTTCTTGAGATATGCACTTAATCAGATCGAGGAACAGAGATGAGAAGCAAACAACTGTCTCAGGGGAAAGTAAACGAATATCTTCTTGAGGCAAAGAACAACGAAAAACTTTTATTCTCCATCCACAAGATCAGCAATCTTCTGACAAAACCCGTTTCTCTTGACAGGATTCTTACGGCAATCGTTAAAGAGACGTCCAGTGTCTTTGGATTCAGCCGGGTTGCCATTTTTCTGAAAGACAAGCACAGCAATCTGTTGGAATGCAGGTATCTGATCGGGTTCCAGCCCCATGAAAGGGTTAGAGCCTTGCGGCTGCCTTTCCACATGGAAACACATGATTGTATAGAGACGATGGTCGTTAAAACCGGGAAAACAGTATTTATAAAGGATCATCAGAATGACAAACGGATAACGGACATCGATCTCAAGGTGAGCAACATTCACAAAAGAGTGTCCACACTGGCCGTGCCCTTAAAGATAAAAAAAGATGTCATCGGTCTGATCGAAGCAGACAAGAACGACATCAAGATGAAGCTGACACAGAGAGATATCAAATCATTCTCCATCTTCGCCAATCAGGCCAGCATCATTATAGAAAATGCCAAGCTTCAGGCACGAAACAAGAAAAGAATCGAGCAATTGTTATCGTGGCAGGAGGTCGAGACGGACGTCATTGGTGAAAGTGAAGGAATTAAAAATGCTTTAAATCTAACCTTCAAGATTGCCAAGAGCCACAATACAACTGTTCTGATCGAAGGGGAGACGGGAACGGGGAAAGAGATCATTGCCAGGGCTCTTCATTACCACAGCAGTCGCGTCGGGAAACCCTATATCAGCATCAACTGCGGCGCGATCAGCAAGGACCTGGTGGAATCGGAACTGTTCGGCTATGAAAGAGGAACGTTTACCGGCGGATTGCAGGAGGGGAAGAAGGGGAAATTCGAACTGGCAGACGGCGGGACACTGTTGCTGGATGAAGTCAGCGAACTTCTTCCATCCGTTCAGGTTAAATTGCTCAGGTTTCTGGAGGAAAGAGAATTTTATCCTGTCGGGGGCACGGAGAAAAAGAAAGTCGATGTCAGAATTATTGCGGCGACGAATAAAAGTCTGGAACAGGAAATCAAGGAGGGGAATTTTCGCGAAGACCTGTATTATCGGCTGAATATTGCAAAAATATCTCTGCCGCCCCTGAGAGAGAGAAAAGAAGACATCATCCCCATCGCTTTATTTTTCATGAACAAGTTTAATGTAAGGCACGGCAAGAATTTTCTTGAGATATCCGGAGAAGCACAGAAAATATTAATAAATAGCCCCTGGGTAGGCAATATTCGTGAGTTGCGAAATGCCATAGAGCGGATTGTGCTGATGGACGAAGGAACGATCATCGATCCGCACCACCTCACGTTTCTAACCCACAGCCAGGATATCTTTAGCCAGAAAAATGCAGCGGATCGATTCATTTCTGTGCCCGGCCCGAGGAAAGAAAAATCGGGATATACGGACAAACGAAAAGCATTTCCAAACATGACTGCACCGGATACAGAACTGTTCAGGGAGGCCCTCCAATATTTTATTCGGCAGAACACCTACCAGGATCCGGAAAAATCGACATCCGATATGATCAGGGAGGCCTTGCTGCATTCGCGCGAAAAGAAAGGGGCCTCATCAGCGGGACAGAGTATAGACCTGGATGAATTGAACAAGAATCTACTCGTGCAGGCTCTTCAGATCTGCGAGGGGAACAAAGCGAAGGCGGCAAAACTCCTCGGAATATCTCGGCCGACAGCCGTCTATCGCATCAACAAATACGGTCTTCATCGAGAGATTCTAAAATAAGAGCTCCGATATCGCCACACCGTTGAATGGATTATTTCAGTCCGGTATGCCTCTCAACATTCCCTCGTTATTTCACTATTGTGAATCGGACTCATCATCCGCAGGAAAATTATGAGAATCGATCACATCAAATGATCCAATAAGTGAATCATTTGATTCACTAAATGAATCATATGAAATGCACTCCTTTTTCTCTTCGTTTAGGCAAATGTTACGAATTGTCATTATGATTCAATTGGTTATGGAATTGAAAGCGCAGGGGCACGGTCCTTGCTGAGAGAAAATGCGTTTAGCCACGCATCTGCAGGAGGTTAGTCATTCTCTATCATATCATGGATTACGAATATTAATCGGAGGTACACCATGCTCATCACATCAGAAGCCTGGGTTGAACGTCAGCTCAGGATGAAAAAGAACATTCACATGGGGGGGCAACTGGTAGGGAGAGATCACCCGCTCATCGTCCCGGGGCGAAACGTCATTGCCATGACCTATGATATGGCCCAGGATCCCAAGTATAAGGGAATTTGCACGACCACATCTCATCTCGACGGCAGCGAAATAAACCGCTGGTGCAACCTTCACATGTCCGTGGAAGATCTTTTGACCAAGCAAAAGTCCACGCGGTGCGGCATTCACAACTGCGGATTTTGTATGCAGCGCTGCATGGGAAACGACGGCCTTAACACCCTCTGCGTCATCTCTAAAGAGCTGGATGAAAAATACCATACGGACTACCACCAGAGGTTCCAGGAATACCTGAAATACTTTCAGAAAAATGACATTACCTCCGCGCTGGCGCAGACCGATGTGAAGGGCGACCGTCTCAAACGACCGGCCGAGCAGGATGACCCCGACATGTATGTACACGTGGTCAAGAAAACGAAGGACGGTATCGTTGTCAGGGGGGCCAAGTGTCACATCACGATGGGCGTCTATGCCGATGAGATGATTGTCCTTCCCACCCGGGTCATGAAAGAGGAAGAAAAGGACTATGCCGTAGCGTTTGCCATTCCCACCGACACGGACGGTCTATATTTTCTGAACAGGGCATCGGCTCCTCGGGAGAGAAAACATTTCAAGTCGCCGTTGGCCGAATATGGCAGTTCCGATGCCGTCACAATATTCGATGATGTGTTTGTGCCCTGGGAAAGAGTCTTCCTGTGCGGTGAGTACCAGGAGGCCGGCCGCATGGCCCTTCTCTTTGCCAATTATCACCGTCATGCATACTGCGGATGCAAGCCTGGCGTTACGGATGTGATCATGGGCTTTACCGAGCTGGTATCCGAGTACAGCGGGATCGAAAGAACACAACATGTCAGGCACGACCTGGCTGACCTGATTGCCGTTGCCGAGCTGGTTTATGCTGCCGGCATTGCCAGTTCCGTTCATGCTGTCAAATCCTCCTCCGGCGTCATGATTCCTGATCCCGTTTATTCCAACGTCGGAAGAAGGCTGGCCGGTGAGAACATCTACCACGAACATAATATCCTCGTGGCTGTCGCGGGCGGCTTGCCTGCCACACTCCCTTTTGAGGACGAATTTTTCAATGAGAAAACGGCGCCCTTCCTGAAAAAGTATATGTCACGCAAAAAGGGAGTCTCGGCGGAGGACATCCATCGCTGCTTCCGGAGCATCGGTGACCTCTCCTGCTCCGGTTTTGGCAGCGTATGGCAGATCGCGGGTGTCCACGGCGGTGGGTCACCCATTATGGAGACCATCGCCATACTTGCCAACTATAACCTGAAGGAAAAGACGGACATTGCAAAGTACCTCGCCGGAATTGAAAGAACCGGAGATGACAAAACCGAAGTATTCACGGGCGAAAAAAAGAACCTCGAAAAGTTCAAGGAGCATTTGCGCATTTATAAAAAATAATCTGCTTGAAAGGTCAAAGAATTGAAAGGAGGGAGACAGGCGAGACATCAGAAAAGGTGGAACATCAAGGGAGGAGATTCTCTGCGAAGATAACTCGGAAAGGAGCAAGGAGGGAAAGCCAAATGAGTAATGGAGTTTCAGCTGGGAACGACGTAGCCAAGGTAGCTTGGGGATACCGGCATGTCATATTGTTCGTCATATGGTTGCTTTATCTTATCAACTATTTTGACCGCATTAGCGTCCTGATATTTCTCCCTTACATTCAGAAAGATCTCAACCTGAACGCCGTCGAAGTCGGTTGGCTGGGCTCGATCTTTTTCTTCGGTTATGCCCTGGCGCAATTCTCGGCAGGATTTCTTGCCGACAAATGGGGCCCCAAAAAGACCATGAACATCGCTATCTGGGTTTTCACACTGGTTACTTTTTTGACCGGCTTTGTTCGCAATCTTACCCAATTTATCATTCTTCGTCTGGGGTTGGCACTGGGCGAAGGGCATCATTATGTGCCGTCGGCGAGACTGATCGCCAACTGGTTTCCACGGGCGGAAAAAAACCGCGCCAACGGTTTCTTTGTCACCACATGGGCGGTTGCACCGGCGATTATCCCTGTGACCGTGACCTGGGTGGCAGCCGAGTTCTTCGGTGGTGCTTGGAGACCGATCTTCTTCATTCTCGCCATTCCCGGCATCATCGGCATCCTGATTCTCTGGTATTATGTCTCGAATACGCCGAAAGAAATGCTCGACAAGGGCCGGATGAAGGAGGAGGAGTATAAACTGATTACCGCCTCTGTGGGCGCCGATGCAACGGAACATGGAAAGACGTACAGCAGTAAAATTTTTTCAAGCGATATCCAATTCTATGTTTACAACCTAGCATGGTTCATCATGCTGATGCTCTATTGGGGACTGACGACCTGGCTCAGCATCTTCCTGGTCAAGCAGCACGGCCTGAATCTAAAAACCATGGGGGTATTCGCGTCCGTTCCTTACGTTGCGGCTTTCGTCGGTATGTACGGAGGCGGCTGGGTTGCGGACAAGTTCCTGGGGCGGCATCCAAAAATCATCTCGATGATTGGCTTCGGGGGATGCATTCCTGTTCTTTATTTTCTGGGCCATGTTCCCAAAGGGGATGTCAATATGTTGATTCTGGCACTCATTCTGGCCGGTTTCTTCGTCAACCTTCCCTGGCCCACCATGCAGGCATATGCGCAATTGAGATATCCCAAAGAAGTGATCGGAAGGGTCATGGGCATTACCAACGGCATAGGCCAGTTTGGCTCTTTCATTTCACCTCTCATCGCCGGTTACCTTGTCGTGACGTTACCTGACAATTCCTTCGATTTCGGAAACGTGTTCATTTTCTGGTCCATAGCCGCCCTCGTAGCAACCGTTTGTGTCGGTTTTCTTAAGGAGACGGAGATCGATCATGGCGCGTTTGAAAATTGATTTATTTTGCTTCTGCCCGCTTCGCTGAAGGGCAGGGTGCGTGACCGTTTTGCACACCCTGCCCTCGGGAGGCAGAAGAAAGCGGCATGGTGACGCGTTAGACGAAGAAGCGAATCACAGCGCAGTATTGTCCATGGAACTGACACGGTTCGTTCAGATAATCAATGAGTGGTATCAGGAAATATACGGAGGCTCGTATGAAGCAAACAGGAAAACCAAGCAAGGTTATGTCCATGACCGAAGCCATATCAACGCATGTGAACAATGGCGACACGCTCTATTTGC
This sequence comes from uncultured Syntrophaceae bacterium, assembly GCA_964628025.1. Lineage (GTDB taxonomy): Bacteria > Desulfobacterota > Syntrophia > Syntrophales > UBA2192 > UBA2192. The sequence goes on along the minus strand of CAZVLL010000007.1, from coordinate 57,185 downwards.
CATGGGGGAATCCGGGTGGCCCCGCTGCGGCCGTCCATGAGCTGATCAGGCAGGACAAAAAAGATCTCACCGTTGTAGCCATGGCCCTGTCGGGGTATGCCGATCCAATTTTTTATGGGAATCAGGTCAAGTGCATTATCACGGCCTGGGTCGGGACGGAACTTGTCGGATTGGCCCAGATTTTTCGCAGGAAAGTACAGAATGCTCAGGTCGAGATTGAAGATTACACGAATTTCCACGTCGGGATGATGCTCTGGGGGGGGAAGGCAAATGTGCCCTTCATCCCGGTGCCCGTTGACCGTGCTTCCGGAATACTGAACGAAAAGGGGTGCCTCGGGGACAAAAAATATTCGGTCGTCGAATGTCCCTTCACGGGGAAGCAGGTCGTCATCCTGCCGACGTTCCAGCCGGATGTGGGCATCATCCATGTTCAGCGTGCAGACACGCAGGGCAATGCCCAGACCTGGGGTACCCACGTGGATTTCAAATCGGAAGTTCACCTGGCCTGCAAAAAGCTGATCGTGACGGCCGAGGAAATTGTTGATTCAGACGTCATTTCCCATGATCCGGACAGAACGATCTGTCCATCATTCAAGGTATGCGCTGTGGTTGAAGCACCCTGGGGAGCCCATCCGGAGGCCATGTACGGGCATTACGACAATGACCTCGCCTATCGGATTTACTTTGAACACTCCACCTATGATGATGAGAAAACAAAAGAGTGGATGGATGAATGGGTTTATGGCGTTAAAAACCGTGAAGAATATATTACGCATTACATAGAGAAATTCGGCTACTCAAAATTAATGAGATTGAAACCGATGCCCTTCTACAGTGCATCCGTAAATTATGGAAGACCGAAACCGGAGGTGTTCTGATGAACGGAAAAAAATACGCCACCGATTATACACTGACAGAGCTGATGCTCATCTGTGCAGCCAGACAAGTAAGGGATAAGGATGTGGTTTTCATCGGAACCGGTCTTCCTTTTCTTGCGTGCATGCTCGCAAAAAAAACCCATGCACCCAATCTGGTCCCTTGCAGCGAGCAGGGCCAAATCGATGCCAACCCGCTTCTTTGGCGCACGCCCAGATCAATCGGTGATCTGGCGATGACGGCCGGTGCCATGATGACAACAGATCTTCTCGGCGTCATGCATCGCTTGACCTACGGGGAATTTGACCTTGGCTTCATCAGCGGAGCCCAGGTGGACAAATACGGAAATGTGAATTCAACGGTCATTGGCAATTACAAGAAGCCGAAGGTCCGGTTTCCAGGTTCTGGCGGTGCCAATGCTATCGCAAGCTTCACGAAACGGCATGTGCTTATACTCGTTCACCGGAAACATCAGCTCGTCGAAAAAGTGGACTACATCACCTCCCCCGGGTACCTATCGGGGCCGGGCGGGAGAGAGGCAGCGGGGCTTCCTAAGGGGACAGGACCTGTCGCGGTCATCACGACCCTTGGCCAGTTGAAATTTGACGATCTAACCAAGGAAATGTATCTCTATGCTGTCCATCCCAAAGTAACAGTGGAAGACGTGAAAAACAATACCTCCTGGGATCTGAAAATTGCGAAGGAGGTGCAAGAGACCGAGCCACCCACGGAAGAGGAAATCAGGATGATCAGGGAAGAGCTCGATCCCTTCGGCATTTATTTGAAGAGGGAAGAATTTCAGAAGAAAGCCATCGATTTTCTCATGACCAAGTAAATGGAGGGACTTCGGCAAGAGTCCTTGCACGCTTCAGGGCAGGAGTTCTGAGCATACGGTGCGGTTTCGTCAACGGATCGAAGAAAGGGAAATATCATGAAACTACGTGAATCTATGGCGATAGTCACAGGCGGTGCGTCGGGCTTGGGTGAGGCTTGTGTCCGTGCCCTGGCAACAGAAGGGGCGAAAGTATGTATCTTCGACCTTGCTGCGGATCGTGGAAAAAAGATTGCAGCAGAACTGGGCGGTAACGTCCTGTTTGCCCAGGCGGACGTCACGTCCGAAGAAAGCGTGCAACTTGCCATAAAGCAAATGCTTGATGCCTTCGGCGGATTGAACGTGGCCATCAACTGTGCCGGCATAGGGGATCCGGGGAAAGTCCTTTCCAAGAGAGGACCGATGCCTCTCTCGGCCTTCAACAGGATGTTGCAGATTAATCTCGTCGGTACATTTAATGTGGACAGGCTGGTGATTGAGCAAATGGTTAAGAATGCACCGAACGAGGATGGGGAAAAAGGGGTCATCATCAACACGTCATCGGTTGCTGCCTTTGACGGCCAAATCGGCCAACCCGCATACAGCGCATCCAAAGCCGGCATTGTAGGCATGACGCTGCCACTGGCAAGGGAATGTGCAGAGTACGGGATCAGGGTGATGACAATTGCCCCGGGTTTGTTTGCCACCCCTCTGCTGGCATCCCTGCCGCAGGAAGCGCAGGAAGCCCTGGGGAAAATGACACCTTTTCCAAAACGTCTGGGAAAGCCCTCGGAATACGCCCGTTTGGCACTGCAGATTATCGAAAATCCCATGCTCAACGGGGAGGTTATCCGACTGGACGGTGCAATCCGGATGACGGCGAAGTGAGCACCAGGGAAGGTGGAAACAGCGATTCCCGTCTGCCCGACCGAAAAAGTGCAACACCATCAGGGATGGTCATTGAAAGGAGACAAGTTACAGTGCGAAAAGTAGCAATTGTAGGAATCGGACACACTCCATTTTCGTTCCTAGCGGAAAAAACGATCGTCGAGCTCTTCTCTGAAGCTGCCATGGAGGCGATTGTTTCGTCGGATTTGAAAGCGAAGGATATCCAGGCCCTGTATGTAGGCAATGTGCTCGGGGATTTTTCTGAAGGCCAGGGTATGGTGCAGTCTTTTGCAGCCGATGACATCGGCTGCAAAAACATTCCTGCGACCCGGTTCGAGGGTGCCTGTGCTTCGGGAACGATGGCCATTCGGGATGCCTTCATGTGGGTTGCCTCGGGGTTCTATGACATTGTCGTTGCCGGGGGTGTTGATACGACATCGAAAATGGGCACTGCCCTGGGTACGAGGACCTTCGCGATGTTTACCGACGGGCATTACGAGTATCCATCGGGGCTCACGTTTCCCGGAGCATTCGGAATGTTGGCCCATCACTATTCTGCGAAATACAAAATCCCCCTGGCAAAACTCAAACACCAGATGGCCCTCGTGTCCGTACAGGCGCACAAATATGGCCAGCATAATCAATTGGGGCAGCTTCGCAATGAAATCACCGTTGAGGATGTCTTGAACAGTGCCATGGTAACAACTCCCTTACAGCTTTATGACTGCTGCCCGTTCTCCGACGGAGCGGCGGCAATTGTTCTGGCATCTGAAGAAGCAGCAAAAAAACTGACCGATAAGCCTGTCTTCATAACCGGGATCGGACAAGCTTCATCAGGGCGATTCAGTTCACAGAAGGAATACCTGCCCAGGCTCAGAGCCAGGGAAATCTCGGTGAAACAGGCCTATGACATGGCAGGAATCAAGCCAGACGATGTCGATCTTTGTGAGCTCCATGATTGCTTCAGCATCGCCAGTATCATTGCTGCGGAAAGCCTCGGATTTGCGGAGTTCGGGCATGGGGGCGAGCTGTGGGAGAGCGGGGATGCGGACATCCGGGGGAGAATCCCCATCAACATGTCCGGCGGGCTGAAGTCCAAGGGACATCCGATCGGTGCCACGGGTGCATCTCAGGTATGTGACATCGTAAGGCAGATGAGGTGTACCGTGGAACCCCAGAGACAGGTTAACGATGTAAGGATCGGACTGACGGATACACTGGGTGGTGACGGGATTATCTGTAACCTGATTCTGGAAAGAGGCTGGTAAACCGGTGACGCCTGCGTCATATGAACTGAATATTGACTATAAAGAGGAGTGATATTTGATGAGCACGTTCGAATATAAACTCGTATTTAAGGATTTTAATGCCTCTCTCAAGAAGAACAAATTGTTGGCACTCCGCTGCAAGGATTGCGGCAAGCACACCTGCCCGCCGAAACTCGTCTGCCATGAGTGCGGAGACACAAATCTCGATATCGCAACCTTGAGCGGCAATGGGAATATTGTAACGTTCACAGCCTCCTACGTCACCGCGCTGGGACGCGAAGCGGAGGCGCCGGTTCTCGTTGCCATGATCGAACTCGAGGAAGGCCCTTGGATCCTGGGTAACCTCGTGGGCATCGATCCGGATCGCGCGACGATGGAATCACTGATGGGAAAACCGGTGCATTTGGCGCGAACACGAACGTTACCTCCAGATCAATACTCCGGCGGCAAGGAGCTGAAAGGTGGTTTCGCCAGACCGACTTTCTCGCTTGCCTAGGAAGAGACATTGTTACGGAACCGCCCGAATCTTCAAGGCCAGCGCCACATCCGTTTTAACGTCCTTGAGCACACGCTGCCTTAAAAAATTCGCAGGAAAGAAAGGATGACTAACGATGGGCAAGGAGTTATTTGAACAATTGTTTTCATTGGAGGGAAAGACCGCACTCATCACGGGTGGATATCGGGGTATTGGATTGACCTTCTCGGAAACCTATGCCGAGGCGGGAGCCAACGTAGTGATCACGGCAAGAAATCTTCAAGGCTGCCAAGCTGCAGCAAAGGAGATTGCCGCTAAATATGGGGTCATAGCCATCGGTAAGGCCATGGATGTTCATGATTCAAAAGTCGTCAATCAGGCTGTTCAGGAAATCGCCAATGAGTTCGGAAAAATTGACATCCTCGTCAATTGTGCCGGGGTTCCTGGAAACCAGAAACCGGTTCATGAAATGACCGATCAGGATATGGACGATGTGATGAATGTTGATTTTCGGGGCACCTTCCTGGCCTCACGGGCGGTGGCCCAGATCATGATCCGGCAAAATAGCGGGAAGATCATTAATATTTCATCCATTATGGCAAAGGTCACGGCGCGCAACCTGGCAGGCTATTCTGCGAGCAAAGCCGCCGTCAATATGCTTACACGGGCGATGGCTCTCGAGCTGATGCGATACAATATCCAAGTCAACGTCCTCATGCCCGGCTATTTTTTGACGCCCTTCAATACGGAGTTCTTCGAGACAGATACGGGAAAGAATCTCATCAAAAAAATGATACCGATGAACAGATTGGGCAACGTGGACGAACTGAAATCCACGGCACTCTATCTGGCAACCTGTCCCGCCTTCTTAACAGGAGCGGAGATCATTGTAGACGGCGGTCATACGATCCCGTAACCGCAAGCCGGAGAGGCGAATGGTCGGCCGATGGCAGCAAGAAAGCCGCCAAGAGCTTCCTTCAGAAAGGAAGAGGATAAAAGAAATGACACGCGAATATGCCAATATCGTATATGCCAAGGAAGGTAAGGTGGCGACCATTGCCTTCAACCGTCCAAAAGCCTTAAATGCGTTGAGCACGGCTTTGCTGGATGAAATGAGTGAAGCGCTGAAAGACGCCGAGACCGATGAACAGGTCAACGTGATCATCCTGACCGGGACAGGCGAAAAGGCTTTTTGCGCCGGTGCCGACATAACCGAGGTCAAAGACCTGAGTCCCGTGGAAGCGATGAACTACTCACTGAAAGTCCATGATTACACCCGCCAGATGGAAAAAATGAGAAAACCAATCATTGCCAGGATCAATGGTTTCTGTCTGGGTGGCGGGGCTGAAGTCGCCATGGCCTGCGATTTTCGGATCGCCTCGGACAAGTCGAAGTTTGGACAACCGGAAATCAAGATTGGGTTGATACCAGGCGGCGGGGGTACCCAACGGCTGACAAGGCTTGTCGGAAAAACAGCGGCCATGGAAATGAACATGCTGGGAGATCAGGTTGATGCCCAGGAAGCCTACAGAATTGGATTAGTAAATCGCGTTGTCTCAGAGGAAATCCTCGACAGGGCTGTCGATGAATTCGTCAAAAAGTTATTGCACCTCAGTCCTGTGGTCCTGGGAATTTTGAAGCAGGTCATCCACGATGGGTCAGAAATGGACATAGACCGTGCCCTGCATCACGAGGCTGCCTGCTTTGGCGCAGCGCTCTCAACGGAAGACGCAAAAGAGGGAACAGCTGCTTTTCTGGAAAAAAGGCGCCCTCAATTTCAAGGAAGATGAAAGGGGCTTTTTTGAGGAGAATGAAATGACAGGAAAATTGATAAGGATGGAAGAAGCCGTCGATTTGGTGAATGACGGCGACATGCTGGCCATTGGCGGATACACGCTTTACAGGAAGCCGATGGCATTCATCCGCGCGCTGATCCGGAGCGGCCGCAAGAATATGACGGTCCTGTCTTTTGCCGGAAGTGTCGACGTGGACATGATGATTGGGAGCGGTGCGGTATCCACAATCAGGAGCTGTTACGTCGGGATGGAGTATCTCGGCCTCGCGCCGAATCATCGTCGATGGATAGAGAATGGCTCGGTCCACCTCATCGAGGAATCGGAGCTGACCATCGGACTGGGCCTGAAAGCGGCCTTACAGCGCGTTCCCTCTATGGCGGTAAAACAGCTGCTTGAGACGGACATGCTCAAAGTAAGGAAGGACATCCGGATCGCTGCCTGCCCCCTTACATCCGAACGGGTTGTCGCGCTACCTGCAATAAAGCCGGATGTAGCCGTGATCCACGTGACGGAAGCAGATCCCTTCGGGAATGCCTGCTTCAGCGGGAACATATGTGCCGACAGGGAACTGGCCATGGTCTCGGACCGGGTGATATTAACGGCGGAAACTATCGTTTCCACTGAGCAGCTGAAGCGGAATCCACAGCCTGTTCAAATATGCAACTTCGAGGTGGACGCGGTGGTGGAAGCGCCATGGGGGGCTCATCCAACGTCGGCCTATCCGTACTACACCTTTGATATGTGGCATCTTTTCGACTATCTGGAGGCGGGTAAGGGAGAAGATGTTTTTAACAATTACCTGGAGCGATATGTCTTCAAGTGCGAGAATGAAAAAGACTATCTGAAACAAATAGGCGGAATGGCGGCGCTTGAGCGCATATTATTGTGAACATTTCCGGAGGATTGCATGATGAAAAGCACAGTACAATATTCCGGGATCGATATGATGTGTGTCTGCATCGCCCGCGAAATCAAGGACGGTGATTTGGCGGGCCAGGGGATTTCAACCCCCCTCGTTGGAGCGGCTTATATGCTGGCCAAACTGACCCATGCCCCTCATTCCGTCATCTCGTACACCGTGGGTAATCTCCTCTCCATCGACGTCTTTCCCCTTTCTCTCCTGTATTATGAGGAAAGCGTCATCGATCAATGCCTTCGCCCATGGACCTTTACGGGTGTCGTCAGTGACTTGGTTCCCTTTGGGTGCATCGATGTGGAAGCCTTCCGGCCGGCGCAGATAGACAAGTACGGCAATACGAACAACATCGTCATCGGAGATTATATGAGGCCGAAAGTGCGGCTTCCAGGATGCGGGGGCATTTGCGATGCGACATCCATATGGGATAGAATTTATTTTTATATTCCGGACCACAGCAGGCAGGTATTTGTCGAGAAGCTGGATTTCAGGAGCGGCTTGGGTTTTCTCGAAGGCCAGGATGATAAACAGAGACAAGCCTTAGGATTGCTGGGCAAAGGACCGATTAAAGCATTTTCGAACTTGGGCGTCATGGACTTTGATGAAGAAACGCGAAGAATGAGATTGGTCTCCCTTCATCCCGGTGTGACGCTTGACGACATCAAAGAAAATACAGGCTTTGAATTATTGATCCCGGGGCGGATCGAAGAAACGGCACCGCCCTCTCAAGAGGAAATCGACTTACTGAATGAAACGATCGACCCATACGGGATTCGCATGTTGGAAAGCCTTTCAGGGCAGAAGCGAAACCGGAAGATCAGGGAAATCATCGAAAAGGAAGTGAACGCACGTCAGGAAAGGAACTCACCAAGGCATGCGCACAACCAGGCCAGATTGTGGAATTATGCAAAGCAGTTTCTGGGAACATGAGCATTCGATGGCCTTATGGGGAGGAATGAAAACATGGGCTTCAAGACGCACGAAGAGTACATGGATTATAAGCAGCGGATAACCGATTTTCTCTGGAGAGAGGTTGAGCCGCTGGTCCCCAAGATGGAAGAAGAAAACCATGTTCCTCACAAATTTCTTTTCCCCAGATTTAAAGAATTGGGGCTGTTTCGCCTCATTATTCCAGAAGAGTACGGCGGAATGGGACTCACCACGGTTCAATACCTTCCCCTCCTTGCTGAGATGTCGAAAGTCAGCGGGGCCGTCAGGGCGTTGATACATGTGCACCTCACGACGGCTCGGGCGGTTTTGCTCTTCGGACGGGAAGAGCAAAAGGAGGCACTTCTGCCCAGAATGGCCACGGGTGAGTCATCACTTGCTTTCGGTTTGACCGAAGCCAATGCTGGAACCGGGCTTGATTGCAGAACGACGGCGGTAAAGCAAGGGGACCAGTATGTGCTGAACGGGGAAAAGCATCTTATCACCAACGCCGATTTTACCGACCTGTTTATGATCGCCTGTTATACCGGCCCAAGAGATCTGGGCAAGAAAGCGATGAGCGCCCTTATTGTGGAGTCGGGTACTCTCGGATTCACCATTGATCCCATGCCCCACCTTCTCGGCTGCAAGGGATTGGGGCATGGCATCTTGACGTTCAAGAACTGCGTTGTACCGGCAAAAAACATTCTTGGAGAAGAAGGGCAGGGGCTGGAAATTTTCCTGGGCGAATTGGAAGCAAGCAGGGTATTCGTGGCCGCAAGTTCTCTGGGAACGGCGGAACGGGCGCTGGTAGAATCCATCGAATACGCACAAAAAAGAGTAACCTTCGGGAAGCCCATCGCTCAAAGGGAATCCATCAGGATGCTCCTGGCAGACATGGCAATGGATATCTATGGCCTCAGACTGATGCTGGAAGATGTTGCAAAAAAGATAGATGAGGGGAAACCCTGCGCCCTGGAAGCTTCCATAGCAAAGAGCCACGGACTTGAAACCGTTTGCAGAGTCACCGATAAGGCGATGCAGGTCTTTGGGGGTAGATCCTATCTTCAGAGCTGGCCCATCGAAAGACTTTTCAGAGACGCAAGGCTGAACGTGCTTGAAGAGGGCACGCCCTCCATCCAGAGACTGGTTACCGCCCGGGCGCTACTGGCGGGTGATCTCCCGTGGAAACTTCCGTGGTAGTCAGTGTGCGAGTTTTGCTGTGAATCGTTATGAAATAGGAGACGTCCTACTGAAGAATGGAGCTGCAGGTCTATGGAAAGAAGAAAAAGACTGGCAAGCCTGATTCGCGGTAAAAGAATCGTTGTAGCGCCCGGTTGCCACGATGCGCTGGGCGCGAGGATCATAGAGGCAGCCGGATTTGATGTCGTTTATATGACGGGAAACGGAGTGTCGGCCAGCTTGATCGGGAAGCCGGATATTGGCCTGGTGACAATGACGGAAATGGTTACCAGGGCCAGGAGTATTGTTTCGGCCGTAAATTTGCCGGTGATATGTGACTCCGACACGGGGTATGGAAATGTGAATAATGTCATCAGGACCGTCGAGGAATATGAAGCTGCAGGTGTCTCGGCGATACATATCGAGGATCAGATAACCCCGAAAAAGTGTGGAGCCATGTCCGGCCTGAAACTCGTATCGGCTGAGGAGCATATTGCAAAAATCAGGGCCGCCATCAGGGCAAGAAAGGACAAACACTTTTTGATCATCGCACGCACCGACTCCCGCGCCGTCCTGGGGCTTGAAGAAGCGGTAAGACGGGGCAAGGCAGCCGCTGAAGCGGGCGCAGACCTGGTCTATGTCGAAATGCTCGAATCGGTCGATGAGCTCAAAAAAGTTGTCAGGAGCATTGATACACCCTTGATGTATGACATGCTGGAGAACAGCAAGGTACCCTATATGAACGTAAAGGACCTGGAAAAAATTGGCTATAAACTGGTCATTTTCCCGCTGTCATCCACGTTCCTCTATGCCAGCACAACCATGAAATTAATGACGGAGCTGAAGAAAAAAGGTACTACGGGCGGATTCCTGAAAGAGATGATGACTCTTCACGATTATGAGGACCTGCTCGGATTGGGAGAGATTAAAGATCGGGAAAATACCCTGACGAAAGAGTGCAAAGATTGAAAGCGGCCACGTAGCGGACGGAACGATTAAACGGTAGTAGAGTATTCATAATATGATCAGAAGGGGGCTTTGTGGACTTTAAATTGACCGAAGAACAGCAGCTGATTCGAAAAAATATGCGTGAATTCGCCGATAGGCACGTGGAACCAATCGCGGCGGAGATCGACGAAAACAGCCGTCACCCGGCCGAACTTTTTCAGAAACTGGCCGAGGGAGGGTGGATGGGCATGCCCATTCCTGTTGAATACGGGGGTTCCGGCACCGATTATCTGACCCACATCCTTGCCGTGGAAGAGCTTTCCCGCTCCTGTTCATCAACAGGGTTTACGGTGGCGTCTCATGTCATCGTTGCCTTCCTCCCTCTGTTATATGGCACGGAAGAACAGAAAAAGAAGTACCTTGTCCCGCTGGCAGAGGGAAAGCACATGTCGGCCTTTGCCCTGACAGAACCGGAGGCGGGGACCGATGTCATGGCAGCAACCTCGCATGCCGTTCTCGACGAAAATGAATACGTCATTAACGGGACAAAAACCTTTATCACGAACGGTCCCCTGGCGGATGTCTATATCATCGTTTGCTGGACGGACAAAACAGCCGGCCGGAAGGGCATGAGTGGCTTCCTGATTCCCAAAGGCACCCCGGGACTCAAGCCGGGAAAGCATTTCGAGAAGATGGGGCTGCGGTCTTCCCAGACCTCCGAGGTCGTCCTCAAGGATTGTCGTGTTCCGCGGGAAAGCATGCTTGGGCAAGCGGGACAGGCTCTGCCGATGTCCATGGGCGTCTTTGAACAGGGGCGTATCGGGATTGCCGCGCAGTCGGTCGGCATAATGCAGGCTGCCCTGGATGAGTCCATCAAGTATTCCAAGGAGCGGGTCCAGTTCGGCGTCCCCATTTCGAGACACCAGGCTGTCGCCTGGATGATAGCAGATATGGCAATGGATCTTTCTGCGGCGCGTTTACTGACTTACCATGCCGCCTGTTTGAGGGATCAGAAGCAGCCTTTTGCCAAGGAAGCGTCCATGGCCAAGCTTTTTGCATCGGAAGCGGCCATGAAGCACACCGTCAAGGCGGTCCAGATTCAAGGCGGATATGGTTACTGCAAGGGAGCCAAGGTCGAGAGGCTCATGCGGGATGCCAAGATCACAGAGATCTACGAGGGGACATCGGAAGCCATGCGCATGGTGATCTCCGGAAATATTCTGCGTTAAGTGCAGTGAGAAATGATTTGCTGAATCGTCCGTAGAGATGCCGAACAATGGAAGTCAAAGTTGTTTGTGAGAAATGTGCGAAAAATAAGGCGATACATGTTTGCCTTGGATGCCACGCCACTATTTGTGAACAATGCTCTCAGTATGAATTGTTCGGATCCGGATGTGGGTGCGTCTATCCCGCCCATTATTGCCCGATCTGCGCGAACGATCCCGAAAGAAATCCTTTTGCTGTCCAAAATATGGCCGGACCCGATAACAGATAGAGCGTGGCGGTGGTTCTCCTTTCTCAGTCCAGCAGGTTGTATTTCTCGAGCTTCCGATAAAGCGTGCTCCGGGCCATCTGCATCCTGCGGGCAATCTCTTTTTTGGGAAGCTTTGCGTGCACCATTTTCTCGAGGATCTGCCGCTCCATGTCGCGGGGCGATTCCATCTCGGGCAGGATCTCAGGACGCGGTGATCCGTACAGGATCTCGGAAGGGATGAGGTCGACGGTCAACTCGTCGGTGTGAACAATGTTGATCATCCTCTCGATGACGTTCTGGAGTTCCCGAATATTCCCCGGCCAGGAATAGCCCATGAACTTTTCCAGAACCCGCCCGTCCACGCGGACCAGCCTTTTCCCCATGGCCTCGCAGATTTTCCGGACGAAGAAATCAATCAGCAGCGGGATATCCTCGGGCCTGTCGCGCAAGGGGACCATCTGGATCGTGAAGACATTGAACCGGTAGTAAAGATCATCCCGGAACCGACCCCGGCGAACCTCCTCCTTGAGGTTTTTATTCGTTGCCGCGATGATGCGCACGTCCACCGAGGTGACCCGGGAGCCGCCGATCCTCGTGATCGACTTGTCCTCGATGACCCGAAGAAGAACCGACTGGAGCTCCAGCGGTGTTTCGGCAATCTCGTCGAGGAAGATTGTGCCACCGTCTGCCAGCTCGAACTTGCCCTGGTTGCCTCCGCGACGGGAACCCGTGAAGGCGCCTTCGGAGTACCCGAAGAGCTCACTGGAGATGAGATCACGCGGGATGGCCGCGCAGTTGATAGCCACGTAGGGGCCGCCCCCGCGGCCGCTCATATTGTGGATGGCCTGAGCGAAGACGTCCTTTCCGGCCCCGCTCTCGCCCAGCAGCAGTACGTTGGAATTGCTCTGCGAGACCAATTTTGCCTGATTCACCGTCTCGAGGAACTTTCCGTTGATACCGCAGATGTCCTCAAAGGTGTACTTGGCCTTCGCCCCGATCATCCGGGTGACGAGTGTCCGGGCCCGTTTGATCTCGTTGAGGATGATCAGGCGGCCGATGACACGCCGGTCCTCGGTCCGGATGGGGTTGCACGTGAGCGTGTAATCGACGGCCTTGCCGTCGCGCATGACGATGCGGGCTTCGACATCCGTGAGGGTCGCATTGTTCTGGATGAGGTTGAAAAGAGCCGTGTTGTGCTCTCCCATCACATCCCGGAGGCTTCTTCCGGCAAGACGGGCGGACCCGAGACCAATGATTTTCTCGGCGTTCTCGTTCACCATCGAGATGCGGTAGAGGTTGTCGATCGTGATGAGAGCTTCGGGAATCGACGCGAGAACCGTCTTCTGGAAGCCATCGGCAATCTGGCATTCGGACAGGGCCTTGCGCATTCTCATATCGTTTTCAATGGCGTAGGCGGCCGCGGCGACCATGCCCAGGGTGTGGGGATTTGCGTTGAGATAGGGACCCGTCATGTCGATGATGCCGATGAGGTCGCCGTCGGGGTCGTGGATCGGGGCGCCGGAGCAAGTCCACTTGTGCGAATTGATGCAGTAGTGCTCCGTGGCGAAGACCTGCACGGGACGGCCCATCTTGAGAACCGTGCCGCAGCCGTTTGTTCCCGCCTCTTCCTCGCTCCAGCAGGCGCCGGGAATGAAGTTCCCTTTTTTTACACGCTCCAGCACATCAGTGTCGCCGACGACTTCGAGCATGTATCCCTGATTGTCAAAGAGCGCCACGACGAATCCAGACCCCCGGACGAAGCCATAGAGGTTGTGCATGAACGGACGGCTGATCTCGATGACATTTGCATTGCGATCCAGGAGATCCTTCAGCTCTCTCTGGTCGAGCACCCGGTTCACCTTTGTGGTGTATGGGTTGACATGGTGCTCCCGGCAGCGTTCCCACGATTCGATGATGGCATCGGGGATGATCGGAGGATTTTGCAGAGGCTGGCTGTTGATGAATCGTTTCCATTCTCCCAGGACCTGGCCGAAGCGTTCCTTGTGAGATTCCTGCATGGCTTCACCTCGTTGCATCAAAGTGTCCCGAATGTGTCTCGGTAGTGTATGGAAATGGGACGCATGTGTCATAATGGGACACAAAAATAAATACATATCCCATCATGAAAAGCAATAGAAAAAATTTGTTCAATGATATTAACAATGTATAATATTGTAAAGGGATGGCACGGTGCATGCTTTTTAGTAAAAAGATTGGATACTGAATAGACATAATACTGGGGAAATCATCAAAATGCGTTGCGGAAAGGAGTTCATCCCATGCTGAGGACGAAAGAACAATACCGGGAACGACTGTTTCAGATGAAGCCCAATATCTATATCGGCGGTGAAAAAGTCGGCCGTGAGGACCATCGGCTGGCGCCTGGGATCAATGTTCTGGACGTCACCTATGAGCTGGCGCTTAATCCGAAATGGAAGGGATTGATGACGGTCCAGTCCCCTCTCATTGGCGAGGAGATCAACCGGTTCGCTCACCTCCCGCAGCACCCTTACGATCTCATGCAGAAACAGAAGATGATTCGACTGGCTGCCCGACGGGTCGGCGGCTGCATCCACCGTTGCATGGGTCACGATGCCATCAATGCGCTGGCTATCTGCACGAAAGAAATGGATGAGGCGAAAGGAACGGATTACCACGAACGGCTCCTGAACTACCTGAAGGAGTATCAGCGAAACGATTGGGACGGCTGTTGCGCCCAGACGGACAGCAAGGGAGATCGACTGAAACGGCCCAGCGAGCAGCCAAACCCGGATGCCTATGTCCATGTCGTAGAGGAGCGCAAGGATGGGATCGTCGTTTCGGGAGTCAAGATGTCCATTACCCAGGTGGCCTATGCCGACGAGATGTTCGTTCTTCCGACCCGCGCCCTCATGGAGGACGATCGGGCCTTTGCCGTGGCCTTTGTCATCCCGGCGGACTGGGAAGGCGTCCATCTGATCACCCGCCCGGTCTGGCACAGGGAGAAAGACGACCCTGATGCATCGCCCTTCTGCCGATACGGGGTCTCGGATTCGGTGGTTGTCTTCGACAATGTTTTCGTGCCGAAAGAACGGGTATTCATGTGCGGGGAGTGGGATTTCGGCCGCCGGCTTGCGCTGCTCTTCGCCGATTCGCACCGCCACAGCTACAGCGGTTGCAAACCCGGGGTGTCGGATCTCCTCTGCGGGACGACGGCACTGGCTGCCGAGGCGAACAACATCCAGAAGATCGCCCACGTCCGGGAGAAGCTCTCCGAATTTGCCGGTGCGGCGGAGCTTGCCTATGCCGCGGGTGTGGCTGCCGCCGTCTACGGTGAAAAGACCTCGAGTGGAGTGTTCTTTCCCAACAAGGTCTATGCGAATGTCGGCCGGAGGATGACGGGCGAGCTGATCTACCACGAGTACAACATCCTCACTGAGATCGCCGGCGGCATCGCCGTGACACTTCCCTTCGATGACGACTTTCACGCGCCGGACACCAAGAAGTACCTGGAAAAGTTCATCGTCCGCAATCCAAAATTGCCGGCCGATGTTTCCCTGAAAATATGGAAGTTCGTGGAGAACATCGGGGCCTCGCCCATGTCGGCCTGGTATGAGATCGCCGGCGTCCACGGCGGCGGCTCCCCCATCATGGAGACGATCGCCCTTAATCTCGATTACAACTATGAGCGCAAGAAAAAACTCGCGCGCTACCTTGCAGGAATTGACCCCGAGTTCGACGATTCGGCCGATCTCGCCCTGGAGCCCACCTTCGGGACGAGTCTCGTGGAGGAGCCGAAGAAAAAGGAAATATAATCATGCGGAACAGCCGTTCCGTTCATCAGTCGGAAGGGGAGGGGATATGGCATCGGAACTTCTGGAAAGGCTTTTCTCACTGAAGGGAAAGACGGCCTTGATCACCGGAGGCTACAAGGGGATCGGCCGGGCCATGGCGGAAACCTACGCGGAGGCCGGCGCCGATGTGGCCGTGGTCGCCCGGAACCTGCTGGGGTGCCAGCAGGCGGCAAAGGAGATTGCGGAAAAATATCATGTCAGAGCCATCGGCAAGGCCATGGATGTCAATGACTCCAAAAAAGTGGATGCGGTGGTTCAGGAGGTCGTTGCCGAATTCGGAAGGATCGACATCCTCGTGAACAGCGCCGGCATTCCCGGAAGCGAAAAGCCGGTGCTGAAAATGACCGACGAGGACATGGATGCCGTCATGAACGTGGATTTCCGGGGGACGTTCCTTGTTTCGAGGGCCGTTGCCCAGGTCATGGTCAAGCAGAAAGGCGGACGAATCATCAACGTATCGTCCATCCTCGGGAAGATCGCCGCCCGGAACATGGCGGGTTACTGCGCAAGCAAAGCCGCCGTGATTCAGCTCACGCGGGTCATGGCCCTGGAGCTTTTGCGTGACAATATTCAGGTGAACGCACTGTGTCCCGGGTATATCCTTACAGAGTTCAACCGCGATTTCTTCGAGTCCGAGGCGGGAAAGGGCCTTGTCAAGAAGATGATCCCCTTGAACCGGGTGGGAAGCCTCGACGAGTTGAAATCAACGGCACTTTATCTGGCGACCTGTCCTTCGTTTTTGACGGGAATCGAGTTGTATATCGACGGGGGGCATACGATAATTTAGGTAAGATGATCCACGCTGCGATGTTCGTAATCTCCCCGGTGGAGGGTGGTCATCGGAGCATGCAAAGATCGAACATGAAACGGGTCGGACTCAAGTTCTGCGGCGGGTGCGATTGCACCTACGATCGATTGGCGCACTGGGAGAGGATCAAATCGGAAGCGGCCGGCAAGATCCAATGGGTCAGCCTGGATGATCCTCATTACGATGCCGTTCTCATGATCCATGGCTGCCGGGTGGCCTGTCCGGAGAAGCAGTTGGACCCGCTGTATGCCGGGGTTACCGTCTCCGTCATGGACGATGCGACACTGGGCCTGCGCATCGTGGCGAAGCTGATGGAGAAAGTATTCATTCCTCATCTGGTCTGCGGGCCCTGAGAGTGAATGTCGCCAAAACGATTAAACCCTTTCTGCGAGGTGAATCTATGAAGATCGTGACGAAGGAAGATTACATCAAGAGCCTGAAAGACCTCAAGGCAAACATTTACTACAACGGCCGGAAGGTGGACGATGCGACGACGATGCCGGGCTTCATCCCGCACATCAACTCGGCGGCCAAAACGTACGAGCTGGCTCTCATGCCGGAGTACGAGGATCTGATGACGGCCAAGAGCCATCTGACGGGCAAGAAGATCAGCCGTTTCACCCACATCCACCAGTCTGTCGATGACCTCATCCGGAAAGTCCAGATGCTTCGCCTCATCTCTCACGAGACGGCAAGCTGCTACCAGCGCTGTGTCGGCTTCGACGCACTCAACGCCCTCTACATGACGACCTACGAGATCGACGAGAAACACGGGACCTCCTACTTCAAGCGACTCGAGGAATATCTCAAGAAGATCCAGGAAGAGAACTTCATGCTCGTCGGCGGCATGACGGACCCCAAGGGGGACCGCTCGAAGCGCCCCAGCGAGCAGGCGGATCCGGATCTGTTCACCCGCGTGGTCGAGAAACGAAAGGACGGGGTCGTCATCCGCGGCGCCAAGGCCCACCAGACGGGAGCCGTCAACAGCCACGAGATCATGATCATGCCCACGCAAGCCATGGGAGCTGGGGACGAGGCCTATGCCATCGTGGCCGCCATTCCCCTGAATGCTCCCGGGATTACCATGATCTTCGGCCGACAGACCAATGAGGAGCGCAAGATCGAGTGCGGCATTGATGCCGGCAACTGCGAGTTCGGCATGGTGGGCGGCGAGGCCCTGGTGGTCCTCGAAGATGTCTTCGTTCCCTGGGAGCGTGTATTCATGTGCGGTGAGGCGGACTTCACGGGTCTGCTGGTGGAACGGTTTGCCACGATGCACCGCCAGAACTACGGCGGCTGCAAGGGCGGCGTTGCGGACATCATCGTGGGGGCCTCGGCGCTGGCAGCCCAGTACCAGGGCACGCTGGGTGCCTCCCATGTCAAGGACAAGCTCGTCGAGATGACGCACCTGGCCGAGACGGTCTACTCGGGGTCGGTGGCCTGCTCCGCACTGGGCACCAAGACAAAAAGCGGCGCCTATTACCCGGATCCGCTGCTGGCGAACTGCACAAAGCACAACATCACCCGTCACATCTATGAGATCTCCCGGCTTGCCCACGACGTGGGCGGCGGAATCCTGGCCACTCTGCCCTTCGACCAGGACCTGAGACACCCCGAGATCGGGAAGTACGTGGAGAAGTACATGAAGGGTGTGGCCGGCGTTTCCACGGAAGCCCGGATGAAGATCCTGCGCCTGTTGGAGAACATGACGGGCGGTACGGCCCTGATCGAGTCCATGCACGGGGCGGGATCGCCCCAGAGCCAGCGGGTCATGTACCAGCGGCTTGGAAAACTTCCCGAAAAAATGAAGATGGCCAAGAAGCTGGCGAAAGTCGCGGAGTAGATCGGGGTTGCAGCTGTCGGCCGGCTCCGGTTTGGCAGTCCTTGCTGATTCGGCGCAGTGCACAGTGAAGTGAAGCGGGATCAATGAAAATTATTGACTTCTTTTCCTGTAAAACGTATGGGGTTATAAACTGATTTTTTGTATGCAATATCGTTGTAGAAAAAAAATAGACTGAGCGCTCAATCGTCTCATGAAAGGAGGGGTGATTCGCATTTTGTAAGGCTGGATTCCATCGACCGGCAGTTTATCTTGTCTTCATAGAAGTTCTCCGACCCGTCCCAAAAGAGGATGAGGGAGGAAGCGTAATTCTTATCGCTGATGGAACCGGAACGATGGAAAAAAGAACGGAACAAGCGGAAACAGTAGATCGTCCATTACATTGCGAAGGAGGGAATCCATGACGGATACAGCGAAAAAAGCCTGGGGATACAGACACGTAATCCTCTTTGTCGTCTGGTTGTTGTATCTCATCAACTATTTTGACCGAATCAGCGTCCTGACGTTCCTGCCGTTAATCCAGAAAGACTTGAGTCTCACGGCTGTCGAAGTGGGCTGGCTCGGTTCCATTTTCTTTTTTGGTTACGCCCTGGCACAGTTCACGGCAGGATACTTTGCCGACAAGTTCGGCCCCAAGAAAACGATGAACATCGCCATCTGGGTTTTTACCATCATCACCGGTATCACCGGTTTTGTCCAGAACCTGACTCAGTTCATCATCCTGAGGCTGGGACTGGCGGTCGGGGAAGGACATCATTACGTCCCCTCCGTACGGGCCATCGCAAACTGGTTCCCCATCGCGGAAAAAGGTCGTGCCAATGCCTTTCTGGCCACGACCTGGGCCGTTGCGCCGGCCATCGTCCCCATCATGGTGACATGGATGGCGGCGGACTGGTTCGGGGGGGCCTGGCGGCCGGTGTTCTTTGTTCTGGCCGTTCCCGGTATTTTTGGGATCTGGATTCTCTATAAATACGTGTCCGACGCTCCCAAGGAGATGCTGGAAAAGGGGAAGATGACCCAGGAGGAATACGACCTCATTACCGCCTCTGTCGGCACCGATGCGGCTGCACACGGGAAGACCTACAGCAGCAAGATGTTTACGACGGATATCCAATTTTATCTTTACACCATTTCCTGGTTCATCATGCTCATGATCTACTGGGGAATGACCACCTGGATCAGCACCTTCCTGGTGAGGCAACACGGCCTCAATCTCAAAACGATGGGCTTCTTTGCCTCCATGCCCTTCATCGTGGCCTTCTTCTCCATGTACCTGGGCGGCTGGCTCGCCGACAAACTGTTCCAGGGGCGCCCCAAGGTCGTCACGATGATCTCGTTTATGGGCTGCATACCGGTTCTCTATATGATCGGCAGTGTTCCCAAGGGAGATACCGGCATGCTGCTGCTGGCTCTCGGCCTGGGTGGTTTCTTCATCAATCTCGCATGGGGCGTCATGCAGGCGTTTCCGTCCATGCGGTATCCCAAGGAGATCGTCGGTCGCGCCATGGGCGTTACCAACGGTGTCGGCCAGTTCGGCTCCTTTATTTCTCCGCTGGTCGCGGGGTACCTGGTTGTGACGGCGGCCGACGGATCATTCAGTTTCACCAATGTGTTTATCTTCTGGTCGGTCCTGGCCTTTATCGGAACGATCTGCGTGGCCTTCCTCAAGGAGAAATCCGTGGTCGAGCACGGGGATTTTGAGGATCAGAAAAAGTAGCACCCAATCAACGATACCCTTTGATGCGGGGTGGGACGGCTTCGCCGTCCTACCCCGGCCCCTTGTTATATCTATGTCATGAAGGAGGTTTACATGGAAAAACTCAAGCCGGGCCCGCTTTCGGACATCACAGTACTTGATTTCACGTGGGTACTGGCGGGACCCCATGCCGCGAAGACGCTGGCCGATATGGGCGCCAACGTCATCAAGGTCGAGCAGTACAAGGCCGGCGCCAACGAGCGGTGGCTGCCCCTCCGGATCACCAAAAACGACGTCACCCAGAGTTCCTACACGATCACCGTCAACCGTGGAAAACGCAGCATCTGCGTCAACATGAAAAACCCCAAGGGGATGAAGCTGATCCAGGAGTTGATCAAGAAGAGCGATGTCCTGCTGGAGAATTTCGCGCCGGGAGTGATGGAACGCCTGAAGCTCGACTACGACTCGGTGAAGAAGATCAAAAAGGACATCATCTACTGTTCCATCTCCTGCTTCGGCCACTGGGGCCCCTACAGCCACAAACCAGGCTACGACATGATCGCCCAGGGGGCCAGCGGCTGGACAGGCCAGAGTGAGCCCCCGATCATCGCGCCCATGTCCATCGGTGACACGACGGCCTCCATGCACGCCTGTACGGCGATCCTCGCCGCGCTGCATCACCGCACGAAAACGGGCGTGGGCCAGAACGTCGACATCTCGATGATGGACTGCCTCTTCTCGCTTCACGAGAACACGCTACCCTGGTTCATGATCAGCGAGGCGGCCGGCAACCCGATCAAGCCGGCCAAGATCGGCCAGAAACACCCCGGCTACGCCCCGTACGGTATCTACAAGGGGAAGAACGGCTTCATCTGCATCGCCTGTCTTACCGAGGCGCGCTGGATGCCCCTCGTGGATCTCATGGGACCGAAGTACGCCTGGTTGAAGACGGACCCTCGCGCGGCGACGGTTTCCACCCGCTGTTCCGTCGACAATGCTCCCTTGATCCATGAAGCCCTGGAAGAGTGGACCCTGTCGCTGGATTCGGTGGAGGAGGCGGAGCGCCTGCTCGAGGCCGCCGAGGTTCCCTGCCTGCGCGTACGCGACATCGTCGAGCTGGCTACGGTGGACCCGCAGATCAAGGCCCGCGAGATGATCGTCACCGTCGACCAGCCTTTCCTCGGGCCCATGAAGATGTACGGGAGCCCGCTGAAATTCTCCGAGACACCCTCGGGAATCCGGGGCTATGCGCCCTTCCTGGGAGAGCATAATGACGATGTGCTCTCGAGTACCCTGGGGATGTCGAAAGAGGAGATCAAAGCCCTTTACGGGGAGGATGTGCTCTATCACGAACCGGCTGTGGACAAGCTGAACAATAAATAGGCAGATGCCCGGTCGGCTATGAATGCGGATCGGGGCTAGAGTCAAATGAAAAAGAGGCTTCGCTCTTGCGAGGCCTCTTTCTTTTTTTCTTCTTCTTTTTCTTTCTTTTCTTAGTCCCTCCCCCCTCAACCCTCCCCCTTCAACCCCGTATTCTTGTAGTACTTCTCCGCCATGTAGGAGCTTCTCACAAAAGGGGACGAGGCCGCATCCCGGAAACCCAGGTCGAGGGCTTCCTGCCGGTATATTTCGAAGACGTCCGGATGAACATATTCCACGACGGGGTGGTGACCGGCCGAGGGGCTGAGGTACTGCCCGATG
Organism: uncultured Syntrophaceae bacterium; assembly: GCA_964628025.1. Lineage (GTDB taxonomy): Bacteria > Desulfobacterota > Syntrophia > Syntrophales > UBA2192 > UBA2192. Next base: position 35,746 of record CAZVLL010000007.1, on the reverse strand, counting down.
GTGATCACATCGCACGAGGCCGAGCGAAGGTTCGCCATGACCTCGAGGACTTCCTCGCGTCTCTCCCCGAGTCCCACCATCAGCCCGGACTTGGTCGTAAGCGAAGGGTTCAGGGCCTTGGCAGAGCGGAGCAGTTCAATCGACAGGCGATACCCGGCCTGGGGACGGACGGACGAATAGAGCCGGGGAACCGTTTCGATGTTGTGGTTCAGGACCTCCGGTGCGGCGTCGACGACGATTTTCAGGGCAGGATGGGACCCCTGAAAATCGGGGATGAGGATTTCAATGCCCACGCCGGGGCATTCGCTTCGCATCGCCTCGATCACCCGGGCAAAATGACCGGCGCCCCCGTCGGGCAGATCGTCTCTCGTCACGGAGGTCACCACGACGAACCGCAGACCCAACCTCTTCACTTCCTGGGCGAGCCTGCGAGGCTCATCGCGGTCGAGGGGAATCGGCGTTCCCGAGTCCACGGCGCAGAACCGGCAGTTCCGAGTGCAGACGGTACCCATGATGAGAAACGTGGCTACCCCCCTGGAGAAGCATTCGCCCTGGTTGGGGCAGCAGGCCTCCTGGCAAATCGTCGGGAGTCTGTTCTGCTCCAGGTTGCCCTCCATCGCCTGCACGGCAGACCCCATGGGAAGCCTTTTTCGGAGCCATGCGGGTTTTGTCGGGTTTGTCATGCGTGTGGTCATGCCAGCTTCTCTGATTTCCCTTCCCTCTATGCACTACTCGAATTTGTCCGGCTTCTTGAAACCCAGACGCGTCCAGTACTTCTCGGGCATCACCTGGGGGTTCTTGTAGAAGACCCAGGCACAGGGCTTCGTCTCGTCGGGGTTGTATTCGGTCACCCACAGCGGCCAGCCGCCCCACTCGATCATGAGAATCTCGTTCATGGCGCAGTGCAGGCAGTAGTAGGGCACGCCGGCCTGGCTCCAGCTCCAGGGGTAGGCCTTGGAGGTCTTGCCCCAGTTGTACGGCGGGCCGTAGCGGGAGGGGGTCCCGTCCACGGGGTCGCCTCTCCGGGTCCTGCCGCCGCTGCCGCAGGGGTCGCAGCCCAGCACGATCTTGTCGTCATCTTCGGTGAAGTCGAGCTCGCCCATCTGCCGCGGGCCGCACCGGTGGGCGCGGAACACCTCGGCGTTGAGCCAGATCCGTTCCATCGGCGACATCTTGCGAAGACCGCTCCATGTCCGGCGCATCATCCAGGTGCTCTGGGTATCGCGAAGCAGCTGATACATGGCCTCTTCACCGAATTTCTTGGCGACCTTGTCGAGCATGTCCGAGGTCCAGTCGGCATAGAGATCGTGAAGCCCCTTGCTTTCGATGATGATGTAGTCAGCCAGTTCCTTGGCCAGTTCGGTTTTGCCCTCGTCGATGCAGCGCTTTACCATGTCCGGGGTCGGCACGCCGAGATCCTTCAAATCGTCCATGCGGATTTTTCTTTTGATCTTGTCCCACTTTTCGTATTTCAGCATCGCGTTCACCTCGCTTGTTCTGTTTTTGTTACTTGCCGTTTTTCTTCAGCTCCTCTGGCAGTTTCTCCACTTCGGGCGCGTGGTACAGGACGTCCTCCCCGTACAGGGCCTTGATGTCGGCTTCGGCCATACCCAGTTCCTTTGTCAGGACCTCCATGTTGTGTTCACCGAGAAACGGTGCGTAGCCCCTGGGGCCGGCCGGTGTCTCCGAGAATTTCAGGGGGCTGCCGTAGTGCCGCATGGGGCCGAGGAAGGGCTGGTACATCTCGACCATCATCTCGCGGGCCTTGATCTGCGGGTCCTTGTCGGCCAGTTCCTTGAGGCTCCGGCAGCGGATGCAGGGAACGCCTGCTTCGTCGAGCATCTTTTCGCACTCTTCCACGGACGGCAGGGACATGACCCATTTCGAGAGCTGCTCGTGGATGTACGGCGCATTGTCGACGGAGCAGCGCGTGGAGACGTCCTTCGCCCTGGGATCGGTAAGCAGGAATTCGAACTCTTTGCCCATCAGCTTCACCAGGGGCTGCCAGCGGGGCTCCGTGAGGCAGGCGATCGCCATGATGCCGTCTTTCCCCGGATAGAGTCCGTAAGGGGCGTAGCCGGGATGCTGACCGCCGATCTTGGGAATATCCAGGTCCTTGCCGGTCTGGCCGGCGGCGCTGCTGATCAGGTACCAGGGCAGGGTGTTCTCGTGGAGCGAGAAGAGGCAGTCCATCATCGAGATGTCAATGTTCTGGCCCTGGCCTGTCATCTTCCTGTGGTAGAGAGCGGCGTTGATCGCCGTTGTGGCGTGGATCGCGGCAACGGTATCACCGATGGACATGGGGGCGATGATCGGGGGCTTGCTCTGGTCGGACCATCCGCTGGCGCCCTGGGCGATCATGTCATAGCCCGGACGGTCCCAGTAGGGCCCCGTGTGGCCAAAGGACGAGATCGAGCAGTAAATGATGTCGGGCTTGATGGCCTTGACTTTATCGTAGTCCAGCTTCAGCTTGCCCATGACATCGGGGGCGAAGTTTTCGATCAGAATGTCGCTTTTCTTGATGAGCTTCTGAATGATCTCCATCCCTTTGGGGTTTTTCATGTTGACGCAGATGCTGCGTTTTCCGCGGTTGACGTTGATCGTGTAAGAGCTCTGCGTGACGCCGTTTTTCTCGACACGCTTGGGGAGCCACCGTTCGTTGGCGCCGGCCTTGTACTGCTCGACCTTGATCACGTTGGCGCCCAGATCGGCCAGCGTCTTCGCGGCATGGGGCCCCGCCAGTACCCACGTGAAATCCAGTACCGTCAAGCCCGCCAGGGGGCCCGGTTTCAGTTTTTCCATAAATAACCTCCTCCGTTCTTGATAAGATGGTTCCATTGAGGTTGTTCAACCTTATTTTCCGTTGTGCTTTGCGCCCTCGTCGAAAAGAATCTCTCCCACGAAAGCGGCCACATCGCCCGTGATCCCGGCACACCGGTCGAGACCGCCTCCCGCGAAATACGCTTTAGCCTGCACCGTGTCGGCCAGATCCGTCTTTGTGATCTCGCGGCAGTTGAGGGTGCCGAAACGGTTCTGAAAATGCTTGACCAGCCGTCTGGCGGGCCGGATGCCGTTGATGATCCCTTCCAGGCCTTCGTGCATGTTCCGACGGCCGAAAACGACGCCCAGAACCATGAGTCCCCCGATCAGGGCGCCGCAGTTGTGGCCTGTCATGGACATGCCGGCGGCAAAGGGGCTGGCCGCCATGAAGAGGGGATCGTTTTCCGTTTCGAACACGTCCAGGAATGTCCGGACGACGGCCTGGGAGCATCCGTGGCACGCGGCGTCATAGTCGTAGGCCCTTTTCCGGACGTCTTCGACAAAATCTTTCCTGTTCTTGTACTTGTCAAGCTTCCTGAGATCCACGGTTCGCCTCGATCCCCGTGCCGGGGAAGTTTTACAGGCCCAGCTCCTGGGCCACGATTTCACGCTGGTAGTTGGGGTTGCCGAAGGCGTATTCACCGGCCTTGGCCCGTCTCGAGTAGATGGGCATGGCGTGCTCGACGATGTAACCGGTCCCACCAAAGATCTGGTGGCCGATGAGGGCCACTTTCTTGTACGCCTCGCTCACCCAGGTCTTCGCCACGGCAGCGAACTTGCGCGCTTCGGGCATCTTCTGGTCGATCATCCAGGCCGCCTTGTAGGTGATGTAGATGCTCTGCTCGGTGGCCATCTTCATGTTGGCGCAGAGGTGTTGCACAGCCTGGAACGTGCCGATGGGCTTGCCGAACTGCACGCGCTCCTTGGCGTAAGCGACCGCCAGCTCCATGACGCGGTTCGAGCCGCCCAGCATCTCGGCGCACTTGGCCACGGCAGCGATCTGCAAGGTCTTCTCGATGGCGGCAAAGCCCTTGCCCGGTTCGCCCAGCAGATTGGCCCTGGGGACCTTGACCTTGCTGAACACGACCTCGCATTGTTTGTCGCCGGCCACGGTCTTGAGCAGGGTCACCTTGATGCCGGCAGACCTCGAGTCCACGAGGAACAGCGAGATGCCATCCTTGTCGCCATCGCTGCCTCCGGTCCTGGCTGCCACGATCATCCAGTCGGAGACGTTGGCGTCGGGGACGAAGAGCTTGATCCCGTCGATGACGTACCCGTCGCCTTCCGCACTTGCTTTGACGGTGATGAGGGCAGGGGTGTATTGCGTGGTGACCGGTTCGGTGAGCGCGAGTGTCATGCGTAGCCTGCCCTCGGCGATCTTGGGCAGGAACTCCTGTTTCTGGACCTCGCTGCCGGCCTCCAGGATTGTGCAGCCGCCCAGGATCACCGTCGAGAAGTAGGGACCGGGCAGGGCCGCATAGCCCATCTCCTCCATGAGTGTCACCATATCAAGCGTGCTGCCTCCGATTCCGCCGTACTCTTCGGGGAAGAGGATTCCCATCCACCCCAGTTCGGCCATGCCGTTCCAGAGCGCCGGCGTGAAGCCCTTCTCATCTTTGTCCATTTCGAGATACCATTCCACATTCGGGCAGGCGCCGGCGAGAAACCTGCGTGCCGCCTCCTTGAGCATCTTCTGGTCGTCGGTATAGGTAAAGTCCATGAGACAAACCTCCTGATTTCGGTGAATCGTTCTATCAGCCCCGGGGAAGACCCAGGCCGCGGGTTGCGATGACGGTGCGCCCGACCTCGCTGGTGCCGGCGCCGATCGTCGTCATGAAAGAGTGCAGGAACTCCCACTCGATCCGGCCATTGAGGGGCACGTACTTGGAGCCTTCCTCGAGCTGGCAGTACTGGTCGAGGATCTGCATGGCGTTGTCCACCATCCGCTGCTCCATCTCGGAGATGACGACCTTCGTGATCTCGGGCTCGCAGGTCATGGTCTGGTGGTTCCACTCCATCCAGCGGGCGTGGTCGGAAAGCAGCTGTGTCGTCTCGATCTCGACGCATATCTGGGCGATCTTCTGCCGGACCATGGGGTCCTCTGCAAGGGGTTTTCCGTTGAAGGTAGTCTTTTGGGCGTAATCGATGATCATGTCAAGGTAGGGATAATAGCGTGAGGGGGTGAAGACGTAGTTTCGCTCCGACATGAGGGCCTCCATCATGTAGTAGAAACCCTTGTTGAGATCACCGACGAGCCGGTTCTTGGGGACCTTGACGTCATCGTAAAAAACCTCGTTGGTCCGCTCTCCCGACATGGTGATCATGGGTCGGATCGTGATACCGGGGCCGTGCTGGTCGACGATGAAGAGACTGATCCCCTTGTAGGGGGAGGCCTTCAGGTCCGTCTTGACGGCGAGCCAGTGATAGTCCGCGTAGTGGCTTTCCGTGTTGAAGGTCTTCTGGCCGTTGACGAGGAAGTAGTCGCCCTGGTCGATGGCCGTCATCTTCATGTTGGCCAGATCCGAGCCCGCTTCCGGTTCGGAATAGCCCAGGCCGAATTCGATCTCTCCCCGGACGATGCGGGGGATAAATTCTTTCTTCATCGCGTCGCTGCCGCGTCGCAGGATCGTGTGCCCCACCATCGTGTAGGCCACGTCGTTAGGCACGTGGGCGCTCCAGCGCTTGCCCAGCTCGTCGATCAGGATGAAGTCGTAGATGGGGGAAAGACCCTTTCCCCCGTATTCGACGGGCCAGCTCCATCCCAGAAGTCCCGCTTCCCAGAGCTTCTTTCCGAAGGCGCGGCCCTCGTCCCCGAGGCCCAGGTCTTCCCAGTTCTGCCGTGCGACCTCCTCGGTCAGCTCCTTGTCAAGGAACGCGGCAACGTTCAGCCGATAGGCGTTCTCTTCCTTTGTGTATCCGAAATCCCAAGCCATGCGTGTTACCTCCTCTCAGGGTTTCCTTCGTTACTGCCGGGGCCGGGGGCCCGATTGCGTTGGGGCGGCCCGGCAATGATTAAGCGATCACTCAATATTCCTGTACGGCGTCTTCCCGTCGGAACGGGACGCGTTGTGCCTCAGGGCATGTGGATGGCCCCGCCGGAGATGGCCATGGCCGCTTCCATGATCGCCTCCGACACCGTGGGGTGCGGGTGGATGGCGCCTGCCAGGTCCTCGGCGGTCATCTCCAGGGTCATGCCCAGCACCGCCTCGGCGATCAGGTCCGTGGCGTGGGGGCCGATGATGTGGACGCCCAGCACCTCGCCGAATTTCTTGTCCGCAATGACCTTGACCATTCCCTCCGTTTCGTTGAGAACCAGAGCCTTCCCGTTGCCACGGAAGGGGAATCGGCCGATCAGGATCTCTCCGCGCTCCTTTGCCTGTTCCTCCGTGAGGCCGACGCAAGCCACCTCGGGGGTGGTGTAGATACAGGCGGGGACGGCCCTGTAGTTCATGGATTCCTTGTGTCCCAGGGCGTTGCGGACAGCGCACTCGCCCTCGGCCGAAGCCAGGTGGGCAAGCATGATCCCGCCGACGACATCGCCTGCGGCGTAGATGCCGGGGACGTTCGTTTCCATGAATTCATTGACCACGATGGCGCCTTTCTCGTGCCGGACACCCACCTTGTCGATGTTGAGAAGCGAGAAGTCGGGTTTGCGCCCGACGGTCAGGAAGATCTTCTCGGCGGTGACCGTCTCGGTTTTGTCGCCTAGGGCATAGGTGACGGTGCTTTCTGTCTTCTTGTGGGTGATGCCCTTCACGGACGCACCGGTGACAATCCTGACGCCGGAGGCAGCGATCTGCTTCTGAAGCACCGTGGCGATCTCCTTGTCCACGCCGGGAACGAGGTTCGGGAGCATCTCGATGATGGTGACCTCGCTGCCCATGCCGATCAGGAACTGGGCGAACTCGACTCCGATGACGCCGCCGCCGATGACGACGACGCTTTTCGGCAGGGTATTCATGGCCAGGACCTGGTTGGAGTCCATGACATCGGGGCCGTCAATTCCCTCGATGGGGATTCTCCCGGGCTTCGATCCTGAGGCGATGAGGATCTTGTCTGCCGGGATCGTCTCTCCCGTCTCGTTGATCTGTACGGTTTTCGGGTCGACGAAAGATGCCGTTCCCTGGATGACCTTCACCTTCTTGGCCTTCAGCAGGGCGCCCACACCGCGGGTGAGCTGGGCCACGACGGTGTTCTTTCGGGCCATGACGGCGCCGAAGTCCACTTCATAGCCCTTGCACCGGATACCGAACACGTCCGATTTCTTTATGGTCCGTACAACATTTGCTGACTGCAGAAGCGCCTTGGTGGGGATGCAGCCCCAGTTCAGGCATGTGCCCCCGAGGACGTCTTTCTCGATGAGCGTCACCTCGGCGCCCATGCGGGCCGCACGGATCGCGGCCGGATACCCCCCCACACCGCCGCCGATGATCGTGATTCGGGTCTTGTCTGCCATGAATGGCCTCCTCTATCGTTTGTTCTCGTCCTCTCCGGCGAAGGGCCGGCCTTTCCGCTCGGGGGAAATCCCCGAGCACATTACCCCAGGATCAGGACCGGTTCCTCGATGAAAGCCTTCAGCGTCTGCATAAACTTGCCCGCTTCGGCCCCGTCGATGGTCCGGTGATCGTAGGAGAGGTTCACGTTCATCATGGGCCGGATGACGATCTGCCCCTTCACCACGACAGGCTTGTCGATGATGGCGGCCACGCCCAGGATGGCATTTTCCGGCTGGTTGATGATGGCCGTGAACTGCTCGATCCCGAACATGCCCATCGCCGACAGCGTGAAGGTGCTTCCCTTGATGTCGTCGGGCAGGAAGCTGTTCGTCTTGCCCTTTTTGATGAGAGCCGTGCGGTCCAAGGCGATCTGCCCGAGACTTTTGGAATTGACGCTCTTGATGACGGGGACGATGAGCCCTTCGTCAAGGGCCATCGCCATTCCCATGTGGACCTCGGGGAGATACAGGACGCCCTTGTCGGTCCAGCGCGTGTTGACGACGGGGTGCTCGCGAAGTGCGGCACCGGTGATCTTCATCATCAGGTCCGTAATGGTCAGCCGTACGCCGCACTTCTTCTCCACGAACGGCAGGAGCTCTTCGCGGTATTGTTGAAGTTTTGAGGCATCGACGGTGTTGCTCATGTAGGTCTGGGCCGATTCGACCTTGCTCTGGAGCATCTTTTTCGCGATGGTGCGCCGCATGCCGGTGAAGGGCACGAGTTTTTCTTCGGCAGCGGGTACGGCGGGGACCGGGGCGGCAGCTGCGGGTTTCTGAATGCCGGCAATCTTCGCTTTTTCCACATCCTCGCGCAGCACGCGACCGCCGGGGCCCGTGCCGCCAACGGCCGCAAGATCGATGCCGTATTCGCGGGCGACTTTCCTGGCCAGCGGGCTGGCCTTTACACGGCCGCCCGCTGGCGTTGCCGGAGTGGCAGCTGCGGACGGTGTCGCCCCGGGGGCAGGGGAGGGCGTCTCTGTTTTTGGCGCTGCGGCAGGAACCGCCGTGATCGCAACGGCGCTTTCTCCGGGCTTGAGCAGGTACGCGACGATGGCGCTGACGGGCACCGTCTCCTGCTCCTTCACGAGAATCTTCCCGATCGTTCCGTCCTCGGGCGCTTCCACCTCGTAGGTCACTTTTTCGGTTTCGAGGACGAAGAGGATGTCCCCTTTCTTAACGGGGTCCCCCTCCTTCTTCCTCCACTCCACGATCAGGCCCTCGGTCATGGTCAGGCCGAGCTTGGGCATCACGATCTCGACAGGCATGTCTTGCCTCCCTGTTTTGTTAGCGGATTACTTTCCCTTGAAATTGGCCTTTCGCTTCTCGATGAAGGCCATCGTGCCTTCCTTCATGTCCTCCGTGCCGAAGCAGGCGATGCAGTTCTTCTGCGAGTACTGGACGGCCTGCTCCAGAGGGCACTCCATGCCGATCTCGACGGCGTCCTTGCACATCTCGACGGCGAAGGGCCCGTTCACGATGATCCGGCGGGCCATCTCCTCGGCAGCCTTCAGGGCTTCGCCCTTGGGGACGACCTTGTTCACGAGGCCGATCCGGTATGCCTCGGCGGCGTCAATGGGGTTACCCGTGAGCAGAATCTCGTAGGCGCGTCCTTTCCCGACGATGCGGGGGAGCCTCTGGGTGCCGCCCGTTCCGGGGATGATGCCGAGCTTCACCTCGGGGAGGCCCAGCTTCGCGCCCTCCACGGCAATCCGGATCGAGCAGGCCAGCGCCAGTTCCAGCCCTCCGCCCAGTGCCAGGCCGTTGATGGCGGCGATGACCGGCTGGCGGAGTTTCTCCACGGTGGCATTGACGCGCAGGAAGCCTTCGTTCCAGCGGAGGATCTCGACGATTCCCATCCGGTTGAGTTCGCGGATATCGGCGCCGGCCTGGAAGCCCTTGCCTGCTCCTGTGATGATGAGAACCTTGATGTCTCCATCCGCGTTGACGACGCGCAGGGCGTCGAGCACGTCTGCGATCAACTCCTCGCTGATGGCATTGAAAACCTCGGGACGGTTCAGCGTCAAGGTGCCGATGCCCTCTTCGTTCTTTTCCAGGATGATGGTTTTGTAATCGTTGATTTTCATGGCCACTCCTTTTTTCTACCAGCTTATCTGCCCGCCGTCGATCACAACCGTCGAGCCTGTCATGAAGTTCGAGGCCGGCGAGGCGAGGTAAACGGCAAGGCCCTTCATGTCGTCCATCTGACCCAGCCGGTTCATTGGAATGTTCCTCTTGATAATCTCCTTGCCCGCATCGGTCGCGAAGAAGTGGGTGTTCATGGGCGTCTCGAAGTACCCGGGCAGGATGGCGTTGACCTGGATATTGTAGCGGATCCACTCCAGGGCCATGACCCTTGTGAGCTGCACCACCGCGGCCTTGCTGGAGCAGTAGGCCGCCATGTTCGCCATGCCGATCACCGCGGTGATGGAGGATACGTTGATGACTTTTCCGCCCTGGCCCTTCTCGACCATCTTTTTCGCGACGGCCTGGGTGAGGACGAAGATGCCCCGCAGGTCGGTGGCTACCGTGGCGTCCCAGTCGGCCTCGGTCATTTCCCGTTCGGGCTTCTTGAGGTTGATGATCGGCTTCTCGCTTCCGCCGACCCCGGCGTTGTTCACGAGGATGTCGATCCGGCCGAACTCTTTCATCACGCTCTCCGTGACGGCCTTGATCTGGTCTGTCTTCGTGATGTCGAGGGGTGCGGTAAGCGTCTTTACACCCGTGCGGTCCTTGATCTCCTTGCAGGCCTGCTCGATGACTTCCTTGCGCCTGGCGCATAGAACGATCGTCGCACCGGCGTCGGCCAGGCCTTCGGCAATTCCCCTGCCGATGCCCGTGGCGCCGCCCGTGATGATGGCCACTTTCCCTGTCAGATCGAAATAGGGAAGATTCATCGTTTCATCTCCTTTTCTTACTTGGGATAGACGAGGATTTTCACATAATCGCTGCCGTGCTCGATGAGCTCCTTGATCCCCTTGTCGACGAGGTCGTCGACCTTGATGCGGGCCGTGATGAGCGGCTCCACGTTCACCCGTCCGTCGGCGAGATACTGGATCGCTGCGGGGAATTCGTCCTCGTAGCCGCTCGAGAATACCAGTTCCTTTTCGTGCCCCCAGAGGCGGATGAAGGGGACCTCGATGGGTTTGAGCGCGAGTCCGACGATGCAGATGACGGCCCTGCGGCCCGTGACCTTCACGGCCGTGTCGAAGGAGGCCTGGTTGCCGACGCAGTCGAAGGCCCAATCCGCCCGGAGGTTGTCCGTCAGTTCGCTGATCGCCTTGCCTGCGTCGGTCTGGGTGGGATCGAAAACGGCGGTGGCGCCGGTTTTTTCTGCCAGCTCGCGCCGGCCCTTCAGGGGCTCGATGACGAAAATCTTTCCTGCGCCTGCTGCGCGGCAGGCCTGCAGGACGAGAAGGCCGATGGGGCCTGCGCCGATGACGGCCACCGAGGCGCCGATCTTGAGGCGGGCCCGTTTCACGGCGTGGACGGCGACAGCCAGAGGCTCCACAAAGGCGCCTGCGTCGTCGCTGACGGCGTCCGGGAGTTTCAAAATGCTGTACTCGGGGAAGACGCCCAGCTCGGCGAAGGCGCCGTCCCAGGCAAAGCCAGCGGTGCCCAGCTTGGTGCACATGACGAACTGCCCGAGCCGGCAGTAGTGACACTTGCCGCAGTAGATGAGGGGATTGACGGTCACGCGGTCACCAGGCTTCACACGTTGCACGCCTTCGCCCACCTCGACCACCTCGGCGGAGAATTCATGGCCGAGAATGATGGGGCCGTTGGCCCTGCCGGTGAGGGGATGGGGCTTGGCGGGAATGATGAAGGGCCCGCTCTTGAACTCGTGCAGATCGGAGCCGCAGATCCCGCAGGTTTTGATCCTGACTTTCACCTGTCCCGGACCGGTTTTCGGGTCGGGGACGTTCTCGATTCGAATGTCTTCTTTCTTGTACCAGACGGCTGCCTTCATGTTGATTTCTCCTTCCTAGGCCCGTTGCAGGGTGGCGCGGATCGCCTTTTTGACATCCTCGACACCGGGCACGTAGGCTTTTTCCAGGCTGTAGTGGATGGGGACGAAGGGGGCGCCGACCCGGATGACGGAGGCATCAAGCTCGTCCAGGATTTCCTCGGCGACGGTAGCCGCGACTTCGGCGCCGATACCGAAGGGCTTGACGGCTTCGTGGGCGATCACAAGCCGGTGGGTCTTGCCGACGGAGTTGAACACCGTCTCTTTGTCCCAAGGCTGGACCGTCATGAGGTCGACGACCTCCACGCTGACGCCGTCCTTTTCCAGGTCGGCCGCTGCGCGGAGCGCTTCGTTGACGAGGCGCGACACGGCAACAACGGTCACATCGGATCCCTGCCGCTTCACGTCGGCCTTTCCCAGGGGGATGAGGTGCTCGGTTCCCTCGGGTACCTGGCCCTTCATGGCATGGAGGGTCTTGTTTTCGATGAAGATGACGGGGTTGTCGTCGCGGATAGCGGATTTGAGAAGGCCTTTCACGTCGAAGGGGTTGGAGGGCATGACGACCTTGAGCCCCGGTACGTGGGCAAACCAGGCCTCGAGGCACTGGGAGTGCTGGGGGCCCGCATTGAGCCCCGCGCCCTCGGGCATCCGCACGACGATGGGCATGGTGAACTGGTTGCCGAACATGTAACGCATCTTGGCGATCTGGTTCACGATGCTGTCCATGGCGCAGGTGACGAAGTCCATGAACATGATCTCCACGATGGGCCGCAGGCCGCAGGAGGCGGCTCCCGCCGCGAGCGAGGTCAGGCCGGCCTCGCTGATGGGGGTGTCGACGATGCGCCGCGGGCCGAATTTCTTGAAAAGGTCCCGGCTGGCGCCGAAGGACCCCCCCGCAAGCCCCACATCCTCCCCGATGAGAAAGACGTTCTCGTCTCTCTCCATCTCCTCCTCCATGGCTTCTTTGATGGCGAAGATATATCGAATGTCCTTCATGTTGAGCTCCTTTGCGATGATTGAGTGATCAAACACTCACGAACCCCGGAAAATTTTTTACACGTACAGTCCTGCCGCCATCTCCTCCGGTCCGGGGTAGGGGCACTGGCGGGCGAAGTTCACGGCCTCCTCGAGCTCGGCCCGGATGTCGGCCTCCATCTTCTCGATGTCGGATTGCTTGAGGATTTTTTCCTTCAGGAGACGCGCCTCGAATTCCCGGATGCAGTCCTCGGCCATGGCCTTGTCGACCTTCTCCTTGCCGCGGTACTTCTGCGCATCGCCGACGTAATGGCCGTGCCAGCGGTCACACTTGACCTCGATGAGCGTGGGGCCCGCCCCGCTGCGGGCTTTCGCGATGGCTTCTCCGCAGACCTCGTAGATCTCGACGACGTCGTTTTTCACGATGATGCCGGGGATGCCGTAGGCGATGGCGCGGTCGGCGATGTTCTCGACCTTCGTGTGAACCGGCCGGGGGGAGAATTCGGCCCAGCCGTTGTTTTCGCACAGGAAGATGACGGGGAGGTTCATGACGGCGGCAAGGTTGAGGGATTCGTGAAACGTGCCCTGGTTGGTGGCGCCGTCGCCGAAGGTGGCTACGGCCACCTGGTCCGTTCCCCGGTATTTGGCGGCGAATGCTGCGCCGGCCACGATGGGGATGCCGCCGCCGACGATGCCGTTGGCGCCCATGATTCCCTTGGACAGGTCGGCCAGGTGCATCGATCCGGAGCGGCCCATGCAGTAGCCTTCCTTGCGGCCGAACAGCTCGGCCATGGCCCGCTTGAGATCGATCCCCTTGGCGATGGCGTAGCCGTGGCCCCGGTGGGTGGTGCCGATGTAGTCGTCATCTCTCAGGTGGGCACACACCCCGACGGGGGCCGCTTCCTGCCCGATGCTGACGTGGAGGAAGCCCAGGATCTCTCCTGCGGAAAAGACCTCCATGAGCTTTTCTTCTGCCCGGCGGATGCGCACCATCTGCCGGTAGAAATCGATGATTATTTCTTTGCCCGGTTTCCCCATTTCGGTCTCCTTTCACGTTGGGACTTGGAGGGTTTTTTGAAATGCTCGCACTCGAGTCGTCCCCGTTCGTCTTCTTCGACGATCTCGATGGCGTGCTCCATGAATTCGAGGATTCCGTCCACGACCGTATCCATGGACTTGTATCGCCGATTGAGGCTCCAGCCCCTGAGAACGAGGACGACATTGAGATACGACAGGACGTCTGCAGCAAGCTTGAGGCGGGTTTCGTTGACCCTTCGGCCGGCGAAACGCTGGCGCAGCAGCTCCTCGAAGACCTGGATGTACCGCGTCTCCTGGGCGAGAACGGTGCGGACGCTCTCCTTGTCGTAATTGCCGGCTTCGCGATAAAGGAACATGATCACGTCACGGTACTGGTAGATCAGCTCCATGTTGTGTTTCAGGGCGGCGCGGACCTTCTCGCGGGGATCTTTCGTCTCGTCGATGGCTCGCTTCAACCCTTCGGTCAGGATGGTGGTCATGAAATCGTAGACGATGTACAGGATGTCTTCCTTGCTGCGGACGTAATTGTACATGGTGCCCATGGTGAGACCGGCCGCCTCGGCGATCTCCCGGACCGTTGCACCGTGGAAGCCCTTGGCGGCAAACACCTGCATGGCGCCTTCGATGATTTGTTTCCGCCTCAGATCGATGAGCCGGGTGTTCTTGATATTCGCCTGGACTTCTTTCCCGTGTACCTTCATTCGTCTTTCCTCCGAAGGATCGTGTGAACTGTGCTTTTTCATACCATGCCCTTGAAGGTACTCGAAGAAAAATCTTTCACGTCCGGTTGGTTGATGATACAATGTCTACATTGACTGAGCGCTTACTCAGTGATGCTTTACGCGATCGAAAAAAGACTGTCAAGAACTATTTGCGCGGTCACAAAAATATTTTTGTAAACGGGTGATCACGGCAACCGGAGAGACGATGCGGGACCGGCCCGGGAAGGAGGAGGCAAGATGTCGGATCGAAAGAATTTGAAGGAACTCCAGGAGTTGAGCCGGGAGGAATTGATCGGTATTCTCGAGGATGCCGCGTTGAACTGGCTCGCGCACGACGGGCTCTGGTTTCAGGCCGTGGAGCAGCGATACGGGACCGATGCGGGAAGGCAATGCAGCGGGGAGGCCATTGCAGCGTATTCCGCAATCGAGGCCAGGCGAATCCTGAAACGTTTCGGACTGCCCCAAAACGGGGGAATCCCCGTCCTGATGCAGGCCCTGAAATTCAGGATGTACCATCTCATCAACAGGCAGGATTTCGTGGAGGTATCGGAGACGCGATGCGTCTTCCGCATGCGCGAGTGCAGGGTCCAGGCCATGCGCAAGAAGAAGGGGCTGCCGGACTACCCCTGCAAGAGCGTCGGGATCGAAGAATACTCACATTTTGCGAAGGCCGTCGACCCACGGATCAACACTCGCTGCGTCGCGTGCCCCCCCGATGCGCATCCGGAGGAGTACTGGTGCGCCTGGGAGTTCGTTCTGGAAGAATAGGGGACCCGGTGTTCGGAATGTCGGGCCGGAGACTTTCGGAAAATGATCGTTTCGGATCCGGGTGCCACGGGCGATTTTGCATACAAGTATCCGCTAGATAGCCCGATAATGAGTGAGCGCTCACTTTACTGCTTGACAAATGCCGTGTAGTTGATTATAGGACTGGCCTCTGTGGAGAGACCGAGAAGAACCGTATCAGGGCAGGGAACGCCCTGATACGGCCGGCTATCGCGCATGGTACCGGGAAGCGGGATTTTTTTTGTGTCATGATATATTGAGTGAGCGCTCAGTAAGAATAGAACGAAAGGAGGTTGAAGCAACATCGCCGAGTCGAATGGATAGAAAGAAGGGGGTTCCACGATGACGAACTGACCGGTTGCCATCCCGGCGGAGTTCCGACTGCCGGTTCCGGGGTGTCACGTCGAGGAAAAGGGAAGCGAGGGGACCGGTCCAATCTGAGATACCAAACGGAGGTGGAAGATGGCTCAAGGAGCTCAAACTGTCGCGCAAAAAACCTGGGGATACCGCTGGGTGATCCTCTTTGTTGTCTGGCTGCTCTATCTGATCAATTATTTCGACCGTATCAGTGTTCTCACGTTTCTGCCTTACATTCAAAAGGATCTTGGCTTGAATGCCGTCGAAATCGGATGGCTCGGCTCGATCTTCTTTTTCGGTTATGCCATCGCACAGTTCTTTGCGGGGTTTCTGGCTGACAAGTTTGGCCCCAAAAAGACCATGAATATTGCCATCTGGGTGTTCACGGCGGTGACCTTCGTTACCGGTTTCGTGCGCACGTTCTGGCAGTTCATTATTCTTCGGCTTGCCCTGGCCCTCGGCGAGGGGAACCACTATGTCCCCGCCGTCCGCGCCATCGCCAACTGGTTCCCCATGCAGGAGAAGGGGCGTGCAAACGGTTACTTCGCAACCACGTGGGCCGTCGCGCCGGCGATCGTGCCCATCGCGGTGACCTGGATGTCGGCGGATCTCTTCGACGGCGCCTGGCGGCCTGTCTTTTTCGTACTGGCTGTCCCCGGGATTCTCGGTGTATTCCTGCTCTGGAAGTACATGAGCGACACGCCCCGCGAGATGCTGGAAAAGGGAAAGGTCACGAAGGAGGAGTACGAACTCATCACCTCGTCGATCGGCGCTGACGCCAGCGTGCACGGGAAAACCTACAGCACGAGGATCTTCACCACCGATCCCCAGTACTATCTCTTTACCATTACGTTCTTCACGCTCCTCATGATCTACTGGGGCATGACGACCTGGATCAGCACCTTCCTGGTCAAGATGCACGGCCTCAACATAAAGACCATGGGCTTCTATGCCTCGATGCCCTTCATCGTGGCCTTCTTCGCCATGTGGGCGGGCGGTCAGGTGGCCGACAAGTTCTTCAAGGGCAGGATGAAGATGGTCACCATCATCGGTTTTCTGGGCTGCATCCCCGTTCTCTACTTTATCGGGCAGTCCCCCAAGGGCGATGCGGGCCAGCTTCTCTTCTGGCTCGGCATGGGCGGGTTCTTCATCAACTTCCCCTGGGGTGTCATGCAGGCCTTCCCGTCTGTTCGCTACCCCAAGGAAGTCGTCGGTCGCGCCATGGGTATCACCAACGGTGTGGGCCAGTTCGGCGCCTTCATCTCCCCTGTGCTCGCGGGATACCTCGTCGTCACGCTGCCGGACGGTTCCTTTAACTTCGCCAACGTGTTCATCTTCTGGTCCGCCCTGGCGGCAGTGGCCTCGGTGGCGGCCTTCATGCTGGCGGAGAAACCGGTCGATCACTCCAAATTCGAGATTGCGGGAAAGTAAGGACCGGCACAAGAGGTCACGAATCGGCGGACAAAATAGAGAAAAGGGCGGTGTCTTCACGACGCCGTCCTTTTTTATGACTCGCCGCTCAACTCCGACCAGCTCTTCTTGATCTCTCTGTAGCGGGACTCCCGGACCATGACAAAGCGTTTGCCGTCCCAGGCCCGGACGGTGAGGGTCATATCCGGCGGGTCTATGGTGTAGACGTTGTAGGCCGCGGGTTCCCGCCGCAGACGCGTGGACAGCGTCGGGGCCTGGACGACGAGGATGTGGGAGCGGATGGCCTCGTGGTGTGCCCGGATGTCGTCGGAGTATCCGACATGGTAGTGTCCCGCCAGCAGCAGATCGACGCCGCATTCCTCGAGAACCACCAGGGCCTTTCTCGCGCGGCCCACGATCGAATAGGGGGGGATGGGCGGGGGGATGAAAGGGTGGTGCGTCACGACAACCTTGATGATGTGATCAGGGATGCTGCAAAGGCGCAAACGCAGAAGCGCGAGTTGCTGATCCGAGATGCGCCCATTGACGAGGGCAAGCGAGCGCGCCGTGTTGATGCCGAGCACGGCCATCTCGTCATCGACGTACACGGGATCCATGTCGGACGCGATGTAGCGGCGCCAGCGATGCAGGGGAAGCAGGAACCTGCGCACCGGGTTGTACAGGGGGATATCGTGGTTGCCCGGCACGACGATCCGGGGGCAGGGGAGCCGCTCGAGAAAGGCCCGAGCAGAGAGGAACTGACGACGCCGGGCCCGCTGGGTGACATCTCCGCTCACCGCGACCAGTGAGGGGTTGATCCGGCGAAGGTCAGCGAGCAACTCCCCGATGAGGGCGGGGTCCTCACGGCCGAAATGGAGATCCGATATGTGGGCGAGCCGTCTCATGGACCATCCCGGTTGCAGGCAGGCTTACAAATGCCATTGCTCGCAGTATACGAGCGGAAGAGGAATAAATCAAATGAGGGCCTTTGACGGCCGGGCACGGGATGGTCTTCTGTCGTCAATTCCTGATTTCGAGGTCGGCGATATTCTGTCGGGAAACGGTCACCTCCCGGTTGTCTTCCGTTTTTACCCGCGCGCTCATGAAGCCAAGCACCTGGTAGGCACCGTTTTCGAGTTCCGACGTGTCCAGGCGCACGGCGAAATCATGCTCGCGGTTGGTTGACTCGCCGATCTTGATCCACGTCAGGACTCCCTTCTTCCGGATGTACCAGGCATTGCTGTACGAAAAGGGCTGACCGGAAACACGGATCGAGTCCAGCTCTTTTCTCAGCATGTCATCATCGAGAGTTTCCCTGAGTAGGACTCGCCCGGAGTAATGCTTGATTGATATCGTCGGGACCAGGAACTGCGGGCCCCAGCTTGAGTCGGCCAATCGAATTAACATGTGCCCCATCCCTCCTTTCAGGACGAACGTCTCAGGAGATGCTTTTCCCTAAGAAAGGAATCAGCAATATCCGTACCCTTACCGATCGAAAACAAAAATGTAACAATCTGTAATCATTCTAGTATTTATGTCGTCCGCGACCGGCGTTTTCGAAAAAATTACAAAAATGTTCTTTGATATATCGCCGGATTCAAAATTGTAACGAAATCCCTGTCCCCTCGACTCGGAACCGGGGTCCCTAAATAAGTAACGCAGCCACAAACGACAGAACGGCCATCCCCGCCGCCGTCACATCCATGCCGAACAATGGAATCATCACAAGGCTTGCGGCAAGGGATCCGAGGCATCCGCCGAAAAGGTCGGCGGCATAGAGAGGGGAAATGACCTTTTCCTGCTCCGGCGACCCGCGGAGGCTTGCATAGGCAAATATCCCCGCCACAAGGAAGCCCGTGAAAGCCAGAAGACCTGCCGTTTCGGCAAGTCCCGCAATCCACCCGAATCGGGTCTGAAGGACGGCACATATCCCGAGAAGTATAAAGCCCGCAACGAGGCAGATCCCCCATGCTCTTCCGATTCGAGAGTAACGGGGTGTATTCCGGGCTGACCCTGCGAGGGCCATCGCCCCTGCCGCGGACCCGAGCATGAACGCCGTGATGAGGATGCCCAAGTCACCGAACAGGACACCCTGTTGTGTCTGGTACTGCAGAATAAGGACGGTCTCGAGGACCATGCCCGAGAAGCCGGCGATCCCGACGAGAAGAATGCGCTTCCAAGACGGATTCCCGCGCGCCATGAACACGATGAGCAGAAACAGAGCGGCTGCCGCTGCCGTCCAACTCTGCCGGTCTTTTACGAAGGTCTCGATTTCCTCGAAACGCAGGCCCGTCAGGTTCGGGAATAATTTCGATACCCACAACAGAACCGTGAGCGTGTAGCAGACGGGTCTTGCATCGGTGTTCGGCGGAGCCGTTCGTGTCCGGAGCGTCTCCTCGATTTCGCCGAAGCGATCGTTGGTCAAAAGATAGCGGACGAAAGGCTCCGAGACCAGCCGGCTTTGTATCCCCCGTGAAACCAGCCGGTCAGCGAGAATCTTGGGATCCCGCGGGAGAGCCGCTGCCGCTGCCGTCACCACGATCGTGTCGCCGGGGATGATGAGTACATCCCCGAAGACGGAGTGGAGCGCGCCGTGGATGCTCAGTACCCGCTGGGTCATCGGCTCTGTCCACCGGTTTTCGGCAGCCTGCAGCCGCAGGGCGACGATGCCTCCCGGGTTCAGTCTCTCACGGCACAGGCGAAAGAATTCCCGGGTGTAGAACCGATTGGCCTGCCCCGAAGAAGGCTCGGGCATGCCGATGAGGATGAGGTCATACCGGCCTGCTGCTGCCTGCAGGAATCGCCGGGGGTCATCGGTGACGAGCATCACGGCGGAATGCTGAAACGGCGCCTGCTTTTCTGGGGGAAGCCTGTCCACGACTGTCCGGAACAGGACAGGGTCCACCTCAACGTAGTCAAGTGCCTCGGGCCCGTACTTCAGCAGTTCTCCTGCCGTGCCGTCGATCCCGCCTCCCAGGACAAGCATGCGCACGGGGTGCGGGTGTTGAAGAGCGGCCAGGTGCGCGAAGTGATCCGCCTCGGTTCCTTCCGTCTCGAAGGCAAGGGCGTCATTGATATACACGGAAATCTGCCTTTCGAGTTCCGTGACGCTGACCCGACCGTAGGGCGTATCCCGACTTTCCACGAGGAAGGGATGATTCCATCGTGTCATTAGTCCGTCGAGCGTCGGGGCCTGGTAGAAGGCAAGCAGGACGATCCCGCAAACGATGACTGTCGGGAGTCGGCGTCTACGGCGTTTGATGCCGTACGGAATCAGCAGGGGCGCCATCCCTGCAATGAGGGAGCACACCAGGGCAAGACCGAGGTTCTGCAGTCCCGCATAGAGGCCGAGCGTTGACAACAGACCGCCGGCAAGGCCACCGGCGCTCTCGATGGCGTAGGCGGCTGCAAGGGTCCTTCCGCCGGAAACGAAGAAGCCCGCCGCGCGGCGGAAAAGATAGCCCGCGAGAAACCCCGTCGGGAGCAACGTCAGCGCGATGGTAATCACCTGCTCGCCGGGCGGAAGATAGGCGCCGGGCACGCCCCCCAGCAGCACGCGGCTTCCCCGGGAGAATGCGACCGACAGGGGAAGCAGGGCTGCAAACGAAAGCAGCGGAGCGGTGAGAATCCCCGTCCGGGGTGAGCGGGACGACCCACCCGACAGGACCCCCAGTGCTGTGGACAATAGCCAGAACCCGAGACCGAGGATGTAGACGAGCTCGACCCCGAAGGACGCGACGTTGAGCTCCCGAAGGAGAACAACCTGTCCCGGGATCGAGATGAGGCCTATGATGAACAGCATTGCGGTCATCGGGCTGTGTCGACGTCGGTTTCGCTGAAAACCTCCGCCTGGAACGTGAGGAAGGAAGCGCCTTTCCTCCAGCTGCCGGCGGGGAGCCCGGCCTTCATGCCGAGTTGATCGAGCATTTCCTCGCGATTCCAGCCCTGCTCGGTCGCCACCTGGGGAAGGAAAACGGCGGAGCGGCCGTCCTTATTCAGGAT
Organism: uncultured Syntrophaceae bacterium; assembly: GCA_964628025.1. Taxonomy (GTDB): domain Bacteria; phylum Desulfobacterota; class Syntrophia; order Syntrophales; family UBA2192; genus UBA2192. The sequence goes on along the minus strand of CAZVLL010000007.1, from coordinate 15,177 downwards.
GACGCCATCGCGCCCTGCGACGATGTCGCTCGCGTCGGCAACAGGCGCCGGGGCAGTGAGAACCGATATCTCGATCTCAATGTCTTTCAATTCGTCACGCCTGAGCCGCGGGAACCGCGGGTCCTCCAGGGCGGACTTCAATGCCACCGTCCCGACGAGCTGGTAGAGCGGCTTTTGCGTGACGATCTCGCCGATGCATCCCCGGAGATCGCCGTTTTTCTTCAGCGTCACGAACATGCCCCGGACCTGCTCGAGGGCCGGAGAGGGATTCCTCGTCAGCGGGGCTGTCGCCGTGTTCAGGAAACGGTCGATGGTCTCCCTTGCCAGCGCAAGGAGTGCCTTTTTGTCCGACGGCTTCAGGGAGAGGCTTCTGTCACCGGATTGCGCAGGTCGCAACGTTTTGTCAGGTGCTGCTGTCTTGGCCGACGCCAGGGCCACGGCACCGTAGCCCACCACCTGGTCGCGCTCGCCGATGACGGCATCGCCGGAGTTTGCGTAGCTCACAAGGACGCCGACCTTTGCGCCGAGTGCCCGGGCCGCAACCATCGAGGCCATGATGGGCGCCTCCCCGCAGGCCCTCGTGGATAGGCCGCGGATGTTGCGATCCGTCGCCGTATGGGCAACGGTGAAAAAGCCGGCCGGGTCGAGGGGGAGGATCGCCTCGAGGGTCTGGCGATCGACCATGGAGGCATTCGCGGCCGACGGGTAATGGGAGAGATCGGAACTTGCCACGATGAGGGCGTTGCGGTTCTTGAGGACCTTTGCCAGGGAAAGACCGAAGCGCTCGCAAAGGCTTGTATCCGGCGTTCCCACGATGGCCGGGACAATTTTTGCGTCGGGAAATAGAACCTGCACGAAGGGAACGACGACCTCGATGGAATGCTCCCGCTCGTGGACCGATGCGTTGAGCGTGCAGTCGGTGCAGTCGGCCAGGAGGGCGTCGACGATGCCCCTGTCGACGGCGGCCGTCCCGAGAGGGGTGACGAATCCTGCACCGGGGTAAAGTCCCACCTTCCGGAAGGTGGGGTTCGTGTGGTTTGTCCCCAGGATGACCACGATGTCGTATTTGCGCCCGCGAACCTGGTTGAATCCGTCGGCGCAGATCTGTCCCGAAAAGATGTACCCGGCGTGCGGGACGATGAGGGCAACGGGGTTTTCGGCGACGGGCGGCAGGGCATCCTGCATGAACTTCTCGACGGCAAGCCGCAGCATGGGCGCCGAGTCAGGGTAGAACTTGCCGGTCACGGCGGGCTGCCGCAATGCCCCGTCCGTATTCTCGGCGGCCTGGCAGGCCGTGGGCAGGAGAAGCATGGCGATCATCAGAATCATCTGGATCTTGAATCGATTCATGACATCTTTCCCTTTATCCTTTATCCTTTGTCCTTGTTCCTCGTCCCTCGCGCGTTACGGTGCTATGCGAAGACCCCCGCGATCTTCTTGCCACAATATCCGCAGTTCCCGCCTTTGACGTGAACCTCTTCTACGAAGAAGAGCTTGCGCCGGATCACCTCTTTGTTGCAGGACGGGCAGAGGGTGTTGTTCCCCGGGTGTCCCGGGACGTTGCCCACGTAGACGTAACGAAGCCCGTGCCCGAGGGCGATTGACCGGGCCCGTTCCAGCGTTGCCGTCGGCGTGGACGGCAGGTGCGGCATCTGGTAGTCCGGACGGAACCGCGAAAAGTGAAGGGGAACGTCGGGGCCCAGCTCCCCCAGGATCCATTCGGACAGATCGGTAATCATCGTATCCGAGTCGTTGAGAGTTGGAACGACGAGGTTCACAATCTCCAGATGCACGCGGCTCTTTGCAATCTGCCGAATCGACCGGAGCACCGGCTTCAGTTCTGCTCCGCAGGCATCTCGATAGAAGCGCTCACTGTAGCCTTTCAGATCGATCTTGACGGCATCCAAGGCTTTGCACAGGTCCGTCAGCGGATCCTGTGCCATGAACCCGCAGCTCACCATGACCGACCGGATGCCCCGAATTCGGGCGGCGCTTGCGATATCGAGCAGGTATTCCGTGAAGACCAGGGGCTCGTTGTACGTGTAGGCGATGACGGGCGCCTTTCGGGAGCGGATAGACTGGACGACATCGCCGGGAAGGGTAAACGGGACGCTGTAGTCCTCCGGCGAGGCCTGGGAAGTCTGCCAGTTCTGGCAGAACTTGCATCGCAGCGGGCATCCCGTCGTACCGATGGAGTAGGCCTGGGATCCGGGCAGGAAATGGTAGAAGGGCTTCTTCTCGATGGGGTCGACGTGGACGGAGACGGGACGTCCATACACGAGGCTTTTCATTTCCCCGCCTGCATTCACCCGCGAACGGCAGAGACCGCGCTGCCCTTCGGCAAGGAGACAGCCGCGGGCGCACAGGCGGCACTGGACATGGCCGCTGGAGGCTGCCGACCAGTAGCGGGCTCGCGGGGCTGCGCGGATGAGCTCATCGCTTTGATTCCCTGCAATGGCATCTCCTTCGGAGCTTTCCGCAAGGATCCGACGCAGGGCGGGATCCGAGAGGATCAGCCCCGAGCTGCCAAGCGCCGTCGCCAGCCGGGTCAGGGTTTGGAGAAATGTGCGCCGGGTGACCATGGGTTCAGTGTCATGCGTTGCGCGGGCCCTGTCAAGCGCAATGTGATAGGATCGTTGTGAGTGGATCAGCCGAGAAAAATCAGAAGGGCTTTGGCGATGAGCGCCCACAGAATGACCGAGAGGAACAATCCTATGAGAAACCCTCTGGCCGGTGCAAGGGGATGGGAATAGGGGCTCTCCGGAAAGGATTCGGTTGACTTGTAGCCGGCTTCCTCCATCGGAGGCGTGTAAATGAAGCAATCATCGAAGTCCTGCAACGGGGTGCTGACCCTGGCGAAGGCCGGCGGAGTTTCCGCATCATCGATAGCCAGATCGTGAACGTGACGAGTCATGGCATCACCCCGGCAGAGGGTTTAGGGATCCGATTTCTTGCGCTTGTCGTACTTCTTCAGAAGATCGGCCACCGCTTCTTCGAGCAGTTTCCCCAGTGTTTCGTCCGCATCCACGGCAAGATGCTTGAGCTTCCGGAGCAGCTCGTCATCCATCCGTGCCGAAAAGGTCTTTTTTTCACCCATGCAAGATTTCATACAATATGAAATCATAGAATGCAAGAAATAAATTTAGTAACAATAAATATATTATTATTTGCTGTATAGGAAGAATAAATGAAATATTCATTGAACACCGAAGGAGGTGAAAGGACTTGTGCCGCCTGAAGGCGGGGAGGCGATGTCGAGGCTGCCTGCCGGTTGGAAAATACCATTTTTCAAGCAACCGGTCACAATTTGGTCACAAATACAGAAAAGGGGTTAACCATAAATGGCTGACCCCTTGATATTCATGGTAGGCGGTACTGGGATTGAACCAGTGACTTCTACCGTGTGAAGGTAGCACTCTCCCGCTGAGTTAACCGCCCGTGTGGCAATCCTATAGCGTAAAGGAACTCGTTTTTCAAGAGGAAAAAGTTCTGCAATTTTTTATTGACAAGCGACAAACTTTTGTTATTATCTTTTTTCTCTTTTACAAGGTGCGGGCGTAACTCAGCGGTAGAGTGCTACCTTGCCAAGGTAGACGTCGACGGTTCAAATCCGTTCGCCCGCTCCAGTCAACAGCGGCGGCATAGCCAAGTGGCTAAGGCAGCGGTCTGCAAAACCGTTATTCACCGGTTCGAATCCGGTTGCCGCCTCCAATAAAGAACGAGGGGTTGCAAGGAAATCAAGTACTTGCACCCCCTTTTTGTTTGTCCCTCGTTTTCGTCTAGCAGTCCACTATTTATCAAAAAGTCCACTTTTTACCACCAAAGTCCCACCAAAAGTCCCACCACTAATTATGGCGAGATAGTGGCCTGGGATTCAATCCCCTGGTTCCGTCAAATGATTGCTTGCATAGATCGGTTCCGGATCTGCTTTTGCAATAACAAACGCTGCCGCGAACCTTGTTCCAAAAGTCAAGATCGTGAGAAAAACAAGTTCTCCAAGGGTAGGCCATAATCCTTTGAAGACGGTTGCCAACATCGCAATTGGCACAACGCCAACACCAAACATAAATAGGCCAATGAAAACAGCGATACCTCCCCAAAGGAAATAGGTTAGAAGCAGACCATAGACCCAGAGAGTAGAGCCAAATACATAAGAGGAAATCATAATGCCGTTTCCGGCGAATGCACGGGTTTTGCGGAATATAGCCAAAGGCAAAAGGATGAATACGAGTATGATAAGTGCGATAGAAGAGATGCCAACAAGCCACGGATATATTTTCTCGCCAAGCCAAGCACCACCGTGGATGAACAGTCCTATCAGAAGAAACATAAGAACCAGAAAGACAATACCTAGAACGCCCCACCCAATGTCTTTCAATTTTTGCCACATAACATTTCCCCCCTTATGTCTGCAGCAGTTGCGCTTAAGATCCGACCTTCTACTTTGCTCCCTCACTCATAATTTTTTGTTCTGAATGCTCTTTCTTTACCGTGACTTTAAAATCAGCTTTACCGTCAATGAAGTCTGATATCCCTTCCTGAATTTTTTTAACAAAAGCCGCTGCTTCTTCATTTGCAGGAACGGCAGATGTTAGAAGTGGTCTTCGACCACTCAATAATTCTAAAGCAAATAATCTCAAGGCCCTTTGCTCATACTCGTCCTTGGCATGTCCTTCTGGCGAATATATTCCCTTCTTGATTTGAACTTTGTCAAAATCATAACCAAAGCAATGACCCATTGCTTGTAATAGCTCAGATAGATATTCTGAATTTTTTTCTGACCACCCCGGAAGTGCGGCCTTCTGTTTGTCCTGGTCTTGCGGTAATGAGGCCAAATGATCCAAATATTCCTTCCAGATTCGTTTAACTTCTTTTTCTCCTTTGTTTCTGTCGGAATATTCAAGATCGATCATATTTAGAGCCTGGACATGCATTGGCGATAGAGTTGCTCCTCGTGTAGCCATAAGCGTTTTGAAGATCCAAAGCTTTGTGTCCCGTTGACTTTTCCACGTTTCAATCTTTTTTTGCGCATATACGGCGAGAAAAGGAGCGACCAGAACGGCAAGAATCATCAGAGTATCGCTAATGGTCATATTCAATTCCTTTCATAGGCAATGAACGAATATTTTCTAAATAAAAAAGCCCGCACTCGATTGAGATGCGGGTTTCATATTTTTCATGGCATGCCCCTAAAGCGTTGAGGGTTAACGTTTAACTGGATGCCAACATGTGAAAAATTTCATAAACCCTTTCACGCAATTATATCAAGACATTTTTTGTCTTATTTATCTGCATATTCCGGATATGCTTGGCAACATATTTAATTATGCTTGCATATATTGAAAAAAAACTTGACAAGTTGCATATACTTCTGTATAAGAGATTTCACAACGTAAAGGATGGTGATGAATTGTGGAAAGCACGACTTTTTCATTTCGCCTCGATAGAGACCAGAAAGAGATATTAGAGCAGGCTGCAAAAGACATGGGTTTAACTTTCACGGAGCTGCTGAGAACAGGAGCGACCTTCTTTGCGAATCTTCATCCGGTGTTGCGGTCGAAGATCCGTGATTTTCGAGAGCGAATGGGCGGCGACATTTCGGAGTCAAGAATACTGGAAAATATCGCCCTGAGCTGGTTTGCTCAATTCGCAGCATTAGAAGACGCGGGGATTCCAACAATATTGACAGAATTTCAATTTTCCGACCGGGGATTTTTGAAAGGTGAAAACCTTTTTAATGTTTTGAAAGAGGAATACAAGGGTTTGCTCGATCGAGATCCAGCGCGTGCCTTGATACTGCGTGCAAGATATGGAGCACCTCTTTCGGATGAGGAGAAGTTTTTTATAATTGAATATGCTGATTCACTTAAAATGGAAACAGCTGCTTCATCGACAAAAAAAAAGAGGATGCCAACCCCGAAGAAATAAATATAATACGATCAGTACCGTTCTTTAAAAGGCTGAAGCGCCTATAATCGCCCATTATTTTACGGACCTTTAGAAAAGGCCGCCAAATGGAACTATCCATTGGCGGCTTTTTTTGTGTGAAAAATGAAAATCTGGGATCTGAAACAAACTGCTGATTATCTTCATCGCTCCGAATCCGCGATTCGAAATCTCGCGGCCAGGGGACGCATACCCTACCGGAAGGCGGGCGGGCGACTATTGTTCATCGAATCGGAGATCATGAGCTGGGTCTTCGATTCACCCGGAAAAACTCTTAACGACATTCAGGAGCGCGACAGTCAATGAATTCGAAGAGTGGATGTTCGCAGTTAAGCATTGAGGTTTTCGATGACGGAAGTTGGCGATTCTACTTCACGCCTCAATGGGTAGAACCGGTCTGGGGGACGATCAAAGAACTTCGTCCTCTTTTCACGGAAGAAACTCAGGAGATTATCGTCCGGGCGATGGAACGCAGCATTCCATCACTCGTTATTAATGAGGCTGTCTGCCGTGCACATGAAATAACGGAAGAAGAGGAGTGTCCATACATGTCTTTTTCCCCGACATATGCGGCGGCGGTTGACGGCCGTGAAAAGAAAGGACTCGGTCGGTTAATTTTGGGACACACAGGTGATGGGAAAAAACTCGCTATCGGGGCGAAAGACCTATGGTTCGATCAACTGCCTCAATTCCTCGACTGTATGCGGCGGCTCTTTGTTCCCCTCTGGTACGACAAGATCTCGCGTGTCATTGTCGTTTTGGCGGCTCGCGGTGCGGTTGACACGCACGTTAGGTGGCTCGAAGAACAAATCCCGAACGGCCGTGATTTGCTTGACAAGGCGCGTGGAGATAGGGTGTGTGCTCGGGTTGCGGGCCTTATTTTTCACGAAATGCTCCGGCTTCAATATTGGGTTGCAATACGAACGAAATTGGCGAAGCAGCGCGAAGAGGAAACAAAGAATAAAGAGAATAAGCCTACAAGCAACGATCTGACGGATGTTCAAAAATTGTACTCTGAAGGGCTGGGCAAAGCTCTCAACATCAATATGCCGTTCATAACGGCTCCGTCGAAGGTGTCTTTACCGGAGCCCAAAAAATCTAAAACGCAGCGATGATTTTCAGGAGCCAGTGAGCAAATGCAGGACGCAAGAATGACGTTTGATAATCAGGAAAGGGGAAAGTGCGATTGTGTTCAAAGCTTCCCCGGCACCCCTTCCTCTTTTCCCTTATCAAGCATCTCTTGGACACCCCGTCAACCGGGGGTCCTTGGAAGTCGAAAATCGTACAGGGGTCTCGGCGGCTCAGTTTTCGTGTCCGGAAAAAATCCATTCGGAGTGGGACTTTGAGAAAATATGCATAGCGAATGGTGAATATGGAGGACAAAAAAATGAAAAAATTATCAGTCAAGCCAACTCGTGTGATCGATTCATACTCACAGCCTGCAGCTATGGTGCTGCTTTCTCTCGGGGAGCCCGATGCATCGGTTTCTAAAGAAACGGGGCTTTATCCGCAATGGATTTCGGCGATCCGATTGGCGCTAAAAGAAAGCCCTGGCATACTTCCGTTTTTTCTTCGCTGCTGGTTACTCTTCCAGACACGAGGACTCAATCTAATTTTGGAAGTGGCAAAGGGTGAGGATCCCGGCTGTCGAAACAGTGATCACCTCATCCATGATTTCATCCATGAGTGTTGCATCTGCGAGCCCGGGGCAAAAGAAAACTCCTCTGTGCTCTACACGCGATTTATTGCCTGGTATCGTCAGGGCAATGTTGGGGTTAGAGACAATCCCACGAGCACATGGTTCGGAAGGAGGATGTCTCAGCATTTTAGGAAGACAAAGCGTTCTCATATTTTTTATCATGGAATTCGTCTCGTTGATCTCAGTGATTGACAGGAAATACCCGCCGGGCTTCGCTGCCCGGCACATGCCAGGACGTTATGCAAAAATGAACGATAATAAATTTCATCATGCAATGAGCTTTGTAGATGGTCTGGTTCAGGACCCTTGTAGATGGTTAGAGACTTTTCAGGGGTTTTTATTGTCAGACGTTTTCTGAAAATTACTAGTCAGTAAAATATATGAAAAACTATCAAACTATCTACAACCCGCAAGAGGGAAGATTATTATAAGTATTATTAAATAAGTAATGAAAATAAATAGATATAAAAAAAAGGAAAAAGAGGGGGGTTAATTGAAGCTCATCGGCCTTAGCGATCGAGCTCATCCGTGGTCGTGGACCTGGCTGTGCTCGCGAACGTTGCCCTGGGGCATCGTGGAAGGGCTCGTGCTGTCGAGATTTGCGCTTAGTAGATACTTGGTAAGTAATGGGTAGAGGGGAGAACCCTTCGCCAGCCGCTCTCCGGGGTGTCGGAACCCTTTCCTCCGGCTGGCACCACAACAAAGGGGACAAAGACATAATGGAACAGAAAATATTTCATCGCATCGTTTCTATTCAGCTTGAGCGAAAAAAAGACAACACGGTATCGGCTACGCTGAGCACCGAAACCCCCGTTGTGCGTCCCTTTGGGGTCGAGATCCTTGATCACGGTCCGAGAAGCGTCGACCTGGAACGGACGAAGAGCGGGTTGCCATTACTGTTCAATCATCAACTGGATTCAATCATCGGCCGTGTGGAAAACGTCCGGATTGAAGACAGAAGACTACGCGGGACATTGCGTCCCGGATCTTCCGCGCTTGCGGTGGAGAAGTGGAAGGACATCGAGGACGGAATCCTTCAGGATGTCTCCATTTCCTATGAGTTGGGTTCGGAGTCTGTCAAAGAAGGCACAGGAAAAGACGGCGACATCATTCGCTTCTTCGGCTGGAAACCGCTTGAAGCCAGTGTTGTGACGGTCCCGGCTGATCCACGGGCAGGCATCGGAAGATCATTCCATCAAATTAATAATAAGGAGAAAAATGTTATGGACAGAGAAATTTTAGAAAAAATAGATTCGGCCCGGCGAGAGGGCGGCGAGAAGGAAGCCAATCGAGTAAAAGAGATCGTTTCTATAGCAACCCGCCATGCCGACATGGATGCGGCCATGAGGTACATCAACAGCGGAGCCAGCCTTGATGAGTATAGGGCGCATGTGCTGAAAAAGATTTCTAATACAAATCCTCTGAGATTCGAATCGGGAGGTGATTATCTAGGCATGAGTGGCCGTGAGCTGCGGGATTACTCGATTGTCCGGGCTCTGCGGGCGCTTATCAACAATGATTGGTCACAGGCGGGGCTTGAACGTGAGGCCTCGCTTGCCGTTGCGCAAAACAGGAAGAAGGACACGCAGGGATTCTTTATCCCCTGCGACCTATTTTATAGCCGTTCATATTCCCGTGTCATTAATGCGATCAACAAAACGACAGTTGGCGAGGGTGGCTATATGATCGGGGTCGATCATCGGCCGGAGCTCTTCGTTGATCTTCTGTCCAGTAATATGATGGTTGCAAGACTCGGCGCTACGGTGCTCCCTGGGCTCGTGGGTGACGTAGATATTCCGAAGCTGCTCACGGGAAGCGGAACCTATTGGGTTGCCGAAGACACGGCAGTTACGCAGAACGATCCTACATTCGGCCAGGTTACGCTGGCTCCGAAAACGGTTGGGGCTCTGACATGCTTCACTCGAAAGATGTTGCTTCAGTCCAGCCCGGCCATAGAAGAGCTTGTCCGTATCGATCTCGCCAGGTCTATCGGGCTTGCAATCGACGCGGCGGCGATCAACGGCAATGTGGGCGCTGGGGAACCAAGAGGGATTCTGAGCGTGGTCGGAATTGGAAGCGTAGCCTGCGGAGCTCCCGACGGCGGCTATGTGTCCATTGAAAAAATGGTGGACCTGGAAACCGAAGTGAGCCAGGACAATGCGCTCAATGGTTCGCTTGGCTATCTGACCAATTCCAAGATTGCCGGCTACTGCAAACAGACTCCGCGTTTTGCCGGTGATTTGACGATCTGGGAACCCGATCCGAAGAATGAACCCGGATTCGGTGTCTTGAACGGGTATCGAGCGGGAATCAGCAATCAGGTGCCTAGCACTCTCACAAAGGGCGGATCTGGCGCTGTTTTGTCGGCTGTGATCTTTGGTGACTGGTCGTCACTCTTGATTGGCAACTGGGGTGTCCTGGAGATCTTAGTTAATCCTTACGAGTCAGTCGGATTCACGAAAGGCAATGTCTTCGTCAGGGCGTTGCAGGATGTTGACATAGCCGTTCGGCATGCGCAATCTTTCGCGGCTATAGTGGACGCAAAGAGCGCTTAGTTGCGCATGCAGCTGTATCCGGGAGAGATTTCCCTCCGTTATCTCTCCCGGATACTAATAAAAATCGCGGGTGAATGAAAATGAGAATCCGAGCGCTTAGAAGTACTATGTGCAACGGGAAAGTTATTGAGCAAGGCAAGGTTTATTGCCTGCCTGATAAAGAGGCAAAATTTCTTATCCTGATCAAAAAAGCGGAGGCCGTCATAATGGAGGATGCGGTATCTGATCCCTGCAAGCAAATGCCTACAACTCTTCAACCCAAAATGCCCGCCATGCCACTGCAGGGAAAGAAAAGAACGGGGGCTGCCTAGTCGAGGGCAGTCAAAGCGGGGTCGTTCCCCTCAAGGCGATCCCGCTCCCCTTTTCTTTCCGGCTGTATTTCTTGACAAGAGAATGAATGAATGTTATTCATCTAACGCTTAAATTATATCCGGGAGGCCCTCCGTTAAGTGGCTATTTCTGTATCTACAGCCAACAAGAACTTGTCCGTGGAATCCGTAACCCGCAAGGGCCGGGGGCTTGATATAAGCCTAAGCGTTCCACGGGCATTTTTTTATGGAGGTGATTATGCTGCGAGACAGAGAAAGAGAAACCCTAAAAGGGATAGCGCTGTTACTGAAATCGAATGATGAGCTGATCTTGCAGGCTCTTCACTTGAATGTGAAGGAACTTTATCAATCGATATCCCCTTACAAATATAAAACTAAGCATGAGCAAGAGGAAGAATACAAAGAACTCATGAAGCGTCTGATATCACCGGGTAAAAGTGATGAGGCAGAGGAAAAACACAAAGAGCTCATGAAACGTCTCGATGATATAGAAAATTCACTAAATGAGAATGACGCGAAATTCGTGAGCAACAGAACAATGCCAAGACTTAAAGTCATTCATTGTGAAAGGAATAGAGAAGGTCTTCCGAAGCAATAAAAGGGATTCGGAAAAAGGGGGTCGGACTATGTTCAAACGCGGAGACCAATGGTATTCGGATTTTTGGCATGGAGGAAAGCGATACAAGAAATCCTGGGGCGCTATCAGCAAAACCATTGCGAAAGAGAAAGATCGTCAATTCAGGACTGAAGTAGCGGAAGGGAGGCATGAAGTCAAGGCGAAGCGAATCTTGTTTGAGACATTTTCAACGATCTACTTGGAAGCCGCCAAGATGAACAAAAAACCGAAATCGGCAACCCGAAACGATGTCTCGATCAATATGCTGAAACCTTTTTTCGGTTCGAAGCTCCTGAAAGAAATTCATCCACTTATGGCCGAGCAATACAAGAAGGCCCGGAAAGAAGCCGGAAAGAGTCCCGGAACCATCAACCGGGACATCACCACGCTGAAAAATATGCTCAAGAAAGCCACTGAGTGGGGTTATTTGCGTTCAAATCCGCTTGCCGGGGTAAAGACCTTCAAAGAGGATAATGATCGAATGTGGGCGCTCTCAGCGACCGAGGAAGCCAAATTGATCATGGCCTGCGCTAAGAGTCCACAGCGGGGAAAGAAAAGGTATCTGCAGGACCTTGTGCTGTTTGCTCTTAATTCCGGGATGAGGCTTGCGGAGATCTTCAGTCTGGAAAAATCAAATGTGCACCTGGATGAAAGGTTTATTCAGATAACGGATACAAAGAACCATGATCCCCGTAAGGTGCCTATCAATGACACACTGAAACGGATACTGGAAAAGCGAATGAAGGAAGAGAGTCAGTATGTCTTCTGCACTTCCAAGGGCAAGCAACTGACGGTGCTGACTAATGCCTTCTGGTTTGCCGCGAAACAGGCGGGGCTCACCCGGCACGAAACAATCCGGGGCAAGCTGAAAACGGTCCGGTTTCGCTTCCACGATCTGAGGCACACGTTCGGGTCTCGCCTGGGCATGGCCGGAGTGGATCTAAAGACGATCATGGAGATCATGGGGCACAAGACAGCAAAGGTTGCACTTCGATATCAGCATCCGGCACCAGATCACAAATTGAATGCCGTAAGAATTCTGGATCAAATCTCATCGGAAATCGAAAATGGATCTCAACTCCCACCAAAAGTCCCACCAGGGGAAATTTACGATGTTAAAACAGGAAGGAAAATCAGTCAGGTAGGAAGCTAGAATAACGTCCTGCAAAACCGTTATTCACCGGTTCGAATCCGGTTGCCGCCTCCAATAATTTCAGGACGTTGGGGTTGCTCCACAAAGGATGCAACCCCTTTTTTGTGAAGTTTTTGTGAAGTTGGCGGACCGGTAAATTCCCCGCGGCTTGCTGAAAAGTATTTCATTGATCGTGATAAATGGAAAAGGCAGAGCCAACTGGCTCTGCCTTCTTCACTACTCAACTTATGACAAATGCTACGCCTTCAATCTCCTCACCCCCGCCAGTCCAACAAGACCACAGCCGAAAAGCAGCATGGTAGCGGGCTCGGGGACTGAATTGTAGTTATTCGCTGAACGAACAGCCCAAACATAGTCCATGTCGGTTTTAGGATTTGTGCCTTGGTAGCCGCTGTGGAAGGCGAAAACCCACGCGTTGTTCTCATCATACTCCAAACTCGACCACCAGACGTTGCCCTCCAGGTGTATAAATGGGCCTGTATTGATGAGTGAAGTAGAATTACCCAACTCTGTGTAATAAAGATAGCCCAGCTCGCCTTCAGCAGTCTTTCCTGTGAATGTGCCTGGTGTTGTGGGCAATCGCCAATCATCATAGCCGCCGTAGACAAGTTGATCGGCCCATGCTACGGCTGAATCCCAGGTCATCCTCCCGTATTCATCACTGACGCCGGGTGTTACTGTTTTGGCATCCTTTAGCCACATGAGTTTGGAGCCGTCATTCTTTGTCTCTAAAACAATCCCGTTTCCAAGATCCAATAAACTCGCCCGGGCTGAGATTGCCATTCCCAAGACCATTACCAGCACCACCGTTAAGATAGATAACTTTTTCATCTCCTGCTCCCCTTAGACGGCATATTAAGAATTCCAATCAGCCGATCTTTACGCAGACTCTGATTCTTGCGTTACGCACAGGATCGAATTGACTCTGCCTCGCGTTAATGAACTATGAAGAAAACTTACTGCTTGAATCTCCTCACTCCTGCCAATCCGGCAAGTCCAAGGCAAAAAAGCAGCAGGGTGGCGGGCTCGGGGACACCGTGATTCGGCTCTACGTATGCAAATCCGTCCAGCTCTAGAATACGTGGACCGGAAGCATGGCCATTCGCAACACCGTACTGCTGAAACGAAGCGCGCCAATACTCGGCTGTCGTAGGAGTGACCGTTGCGTACAATTCATATGTCCATAAGGATGGATAAGTTACTCCACCGCCATAGACGGGGTGAGTTTGTCCGTCACCGAGAACAGCGGTCGTGCCGATATTGGAGACGGAATACAGCAATTGCCATATATTGTTGGCATCAAGATATTCGAGCTTGAACGCACCAAACCCGCGATAATTTTGGTCGCGGTATCCGTTAGTATACGGGTCATTCGGGTTGTAATTCGTGCCGTCATGCTGAGCAACTAGGTTGAAGCTGCCAAGCGTCATGGATGCCGCGAGCCTCCATTCAACGGTATGCCAATAGGCCTGTGCAGAGGAATCGTTGAAAATGGTATTGTAAATCTCAGTGTTGTTGGAAGTATTTCCGAACATGTTCAGGGCGTTTGAGTTGGGATGAATTGAAGGCGCACTGATGGAAGTTATGTTTGTATACTGCCAGGCGTCTGCGTAACTGATCGGATCTGCCTGCGCCTGCGGTACAAATAGTGTAACAATCAGAAAAACAAATAAGCTGATCTTTTTCATTACTTTGTCCCCCCTTGAGAGATTGCATGGGCTGTCATGAAATCTTAAATCTCTTCATCCCGGCAAGACCAAGAATTCCGAATCCGAGAAGCAGAATGGACACAGGTTCGGGAACCCAGGTGGGTGCAGGTCGAGTTTCTATTACCAGGGAGGGACCTGGGCAAGCTGCGGGGTTAGACTCATCGCTGCAAAAATAGAAGGAAGTAGATTCAGTAACTGAAGGAATCACGAGAGCCACGGACAAATAACCGTCGATCAGGTCGCCGATAAGCCAACTGTCATCCGGACCGGCAAGAAGATCAATAGCATAATATTGATAATTAGGGCGGGAGGGATCGGGAGGATCCGGCAAGGTGCCCATTTTCAGTGCACCTGAGAGAGAAGGTTTGTTATTCCAGGTTATGCCGGGCACAGTTAAGGGATTGCCATCAGCTATCAAATCGGCATTATCGTGCCCTGAGCCGGTACCTTCTACCCAAGAACCAGAAAGGTCCGATGAAGGAGCATAAATGTCGGGGCTGTGATAGGCTTCCAGCGTACCTGGTACGGGTGGTAGAGTTCCACCGTCGCGATAGAGGTACAACGTGACCGACGCGACATCGGCAGGGTTTGTGCCCACCAGACCGACGGGCAGCTGAAATTTTAAATAGGCCTGCCTTTGGTAGTTTAAAGTTGCCCCGGTCATAGCTTTAGTGGGAAGCAAACTCGCGACAGCGCCGTAATTCCTGTTGGCATTGTCGCCTGACATTACGGTGGCATCAGCTATCAGAGTCGGGGTAAAGGTGTCGGCGACGCCAAAACCCGGCAGGAGAAGGCCAGCAGCCAGAAGGGTCGCAATAATGACAATAATGAACAGTCCTTTTCTCATAGTCTTGTCTCCTTCGAATTTCACGTCGGTATTATTATTTTTCAGAATATAATAAACCGAAACTAATTGAAATCATTTGAAATAAGGAGACAGGAGACACTTCAGGATGAGGTCAGAATTCGATTACAAGGAGGAGCATGAGATGTAACTTGTTTATGAAAATTTACGCATATTGCATGCCAAATTAATAACTAGTTTATTATATTAAATATTTGTCTATTGCTGATGAAATTGGCGGCGGGATATTGTAAGATAATTTTACATAATTTGTAAAAGTTAGGGACATCCCGCACAGGTTAGTTTAAAAAGAGTGGCAGTCAGCC